>NZ_JAUTBG010000002.1:0-612500 GCF_030819035.1 Agrobacterium sp. SORGH_AS 787 | reverse complement strand
AGATATCTAGAAAATCTGTTTTGCTGCACACTTGAATAATCTTCTTACTGGTTTGCATGGGACTTCCCATACAGACCTTCAGGTCGTCGCCAATCGTTTGGCGCGCCGTCCGCAGGCCTTCGGCCGTGAGGACAGAGGACACCCGGGAGATCGGGTTCAAGGGTTCAGCGAAAGAGGTTTCTAGATATCGCAATGAGGTATCTGCATCTGAATACATAGGGTGTAAGAAGCGAACGCAGGGAACTGAAACATCTAAGTACCTGCAGGAAAGGACATCAACCGAGACTCCGTAAGTAGTGGCGAGCGAACGCGGACCAGGCCAGTGGCAATGATGAATAAAGCGGAACGATTTGGAAAGGTCGGCCATAGCGGGTGATAGCCCCGTACGCGTAGAACAGTCATTGTCCTTGAGTAGGGCGGGACACGTGAAATCCTGTCTGAACATGGGGAGACCACTCTCCAAGCCTAAGTACTCGTGCATGACCGATAGCGAACAAGTACCGTGAGGGAAAGGTGAAAAGCACCCCGACGAGGGGAGTGAAATAGAACCTGAAACCGGATGCCTACAAACAGTCGGAGCCCGCAAGGGTGACGGCGTACCTTTTGTATAATGGGTCAACGACTTAGTGTAACGAGCAAGCTTAAGCCGGTAGGTGTAGGCGTAGCGAAAGCGAGTCTGAATAGGGCGTTCAGTTCGTTGCATTAGACCCGAAACCGAGTGATCTAGCCATGAGCAGGCTGAAGGTTGGGTAACACCAACTGGAGGGCCGAACCCATAACTGTTGCAATAGTTCGGGATGACTTGTGGCTAGGGGTGAAAGGCCAATCAAACTCGGAAATAGCTGGTTCTCCGCGAAATCTATTTAGGTAGAGCGTCGACCGAATACCCTCGGGGGTAGAGCACTGGATGGGCTATGGGGACTCACCGTCTTACTGATCCTAACCAAACTCCGAATACCGAGGAGTACTAGTCGGCAGACACACGGCGGGTGCTAACGTCCGTCGTGAAGAGGGCAACAACCCTGACCTCCAGCTAAGGTCCCCAAGTCATGGCTAAGTGGGAAAGGATGTGAGGATCCCAAAACAACCAGGATGTTGGCTTAGAAGCAGCCATCATTTAAAGAAAGCGTAACAGCTCACTGGTCTAAATAAGGGTCTTTGCGCCGAAAATGTAACGGGGCTAAAGCCATGCACCGAAGCTGAGGATACAACGTAAGTTGTGTGGTAGCGGAGCGTTCCGTAAGTCTGTGAAGGCGGACCCGTGAGGGCTGCTGGAGATATCGGAAGTGCGAATGTTGACATGAGTAACGATAAAGGGAGTGAGAGACTCCCTCGCCGAAAGACCAAGGGTTCCTGCTTAAAGTTAATCTGAGCAGGGTTAGCCGGCCCCTAAGACGAGGCGGACACGCGTAGTCGATGGGAACCACGTTAATATTCGTGGGCCTGGTGGTAGTGACGGATCTTGTGTGTTGTTCAACCTTATTGGATTGGTTGGGCGGCGAAGAGGTTCCAGGAAATAGCTCCACCGTATAGACCGTACCCGAAACCGACACAGGTGGTCAGGTAGAGTATACCAAGGCGCTTGAGAGAACTATGTTGAAGGAACTCGGCAAATTGCACGCGTAACTTCGGAAGAAGCGTGACCCTTTTGCACGCAAGTGTGATGGGGTGGCACAGACCAGGGGGTAGCGACTGTTTATCAAAAACACAGGGCTCTGCGAAGTAGCAATACGACGTATAGGGTCTGACGCCTGCCCGGTGCTGGAAGGTTAAAGGGAGAGGTGCAAGCTTTGAACTGAAGCCCCAGTAAACGGCGGCCGTAACTATAACGGTCCTAAGGTAGCGAAATTCCTTGTCGGGTAAGTTCCGACCTGCACGAATGGCGTAACGACTTCCCCGCTGTCTCCAACATAGACTCAGTGAAATTGAATTCCCCGTGAAGATGCGGGGTTCCTGCGGTCAGACGGAAAGACCCCGTGCACCTTTACTATAGCTTTACACTGGCATTCGCCAAGGCATGTGTAGGATAGGTGGTAGGCTTTGAAGCAGGGACGCCAGTTCCTGTGGAGCCATCCTTGAAATACCACCCTTATCTTCGTGGATGTCTAACCGCGGTCCGTTATCCGGATCCGGGACAGTGTATGGTGGGTAGTTTGACTGGGGCGGTCGCCTCCGAAAGAGTAACGGAGGCGCGCGATGGTTAGCTCAGACCGGTCGGAAATCGGTCGTCGAGTGCAATGGCATAAGCTAGCCTGACTGCGAGACTGACAAGTCGAGCAGAGACGAAAGTCGGTCATAGTGATCCGGTGGTCCCGTGTGGAAGGGCCATCGCTCAACGGATAAAAGGTACGCCGGGGATAACAGGCTGATGACCCCCAAGAGTCCATATCGACGGGGTTGTTTGGCACCTCGATGTCGACTCATCGCATCCTGGGGCTGGAGCAGGTCCCAAGGGTATGGCTGTTCGCCATTTAAAGCGGTACGTGAGTTGGGTTCAGAACGTCGTGAGACAGTTCGGTCCCTATCTGCCGTGGGTGTAGGAATATTGACAGGATCTGTCCCTAGTACGAGAGGACCGGGATGGACGTATCTCTGGTGGATCTGTTGTCCTGCCAAGGGCATAGCAGAGTAGCTATATACGGAATGGATAACCGCTGAAGGCATCTAAGCGGGAAACCAACCTGAAAACGAGTGTTCCCTATCAGAGCCGTGGAAGACGACCACGTCGATAGGACGGGTGTGGAAGTGCAGTAATGCATGAAGCTTACCGTTACTAATAGCTCGAGCGACTTCTTCGTTCCCATTGTTCATGCTCATCGAAGATGAGCATCATCTCTTCTGTCCTGACGCGCTTAGCGCTCCGGACGGGCCGCGCCACAAGGCGCGACGACCGCTGGTCTGTATGGCTGCCCAACTCAAACTCGAGAAAGGCAACACACAGACAGGTCGGAGAAAGACGTGTTCAAATCAAATAGAGCAAAACGCTCTCCAGCTTCTCGATACAACAGCACATGCAAAAGCATGTGTCAGTTGCGTTTCGCCGACCTGGTGGTTATCGCGGGGCGGCTGCACCCGTTCCCATTCCGAACACGGCCGTGAAACGCCCCAGCGCCAATGGTACTTCGTCTTAAGACGCGGGAGAGTAGGTCGCTGCCAGGTCTGCTAAACGCAACAAAAAAATCTTCTCAAATCACACTCCTCCGGCCAAGGCCGATACCAAAGGCCGCATCCAAAGCGGCCTTTTGCAGTTCTAAAGATTACTCGACATCTAAGTCGATCGCAGTCAACGCGGGGTGGAGCAGCCCCCGCCGGACCGCAGAAGGCAAGAAGCCTTCGAGGACCGGCAAAACAAAACAACCGGGCGTATAAGCCACGGTCGCTCACAATCAACGCGGGGTGGAGCAGCCCGGTAGCTCGTCAGGCTCATAACCTGAAGGCCGCAGGTTCAAATCCTGCCCCCGCAACCAAATATCTAAGTCACCATCAAAACCCCGTAGCCAAATGCTGCGGGGTTTTGACGTTTAAGGGAGGTGCGCTTCATCAAGCGGTGCTGGGATGTTGCCCACGCGTTCGGAGCGATATCCGTTATTCGGCAATGCCCTTCGAATAACCCGGCGAGTTGGTGCCGAAGAAATTGAAGCGTGACTTGTCCATGCCTTCCTGCTTGTACCTGACCTTGGCACCGGCGATGGTGGACTCAAATTCCTGACCAGCCGCGAGGCTTGTGGCGAGATCTGTTGTCGATGTCCGCTCGCCGATCAGCAGATGGATGATGGACACGGCCCTCTCGCTGAGGGTTTGGCGGGAGAGGGAAGAGCCGAAGTTGAGCTTCAAGCGGAAATAGGTCCACCGGCCGTCCTTGTTGCCGCGAATCTGGATGAAGAGCGAAGGGGTGCGCCCAGTCTCTGGAAACTCCAGCAAGGAATTGCATTCCCATTCGCCGCTGGGCATCTGGGTGAAAGTCGGAGCCTCCTTTTGCGACAAGTCCGCAAGGGCCTTACAGCGCGCCGCATCGAAATTGCGGATCGACATCCGACCTTCCTTTGCGGCAACCTGCTGAAAAGGCGCGGAATCCACCACTTGCGCCGTTCGGGTATCGCCCATCGTTATACCGACGAAGGATAAGAGGGCGACGATGAGCATTCTCAAAGGCTCCGTTTGTGGATCCGCGCGGCGGCCAGTGTCTGGTCAGAGTGCGCGCGCAACTTCCAAAGCGCCTCGCGACCTTTCAGATGCACGACAACTCCCCATGGTTCGTCGCATGCCTTGACCAAAAAACCAACAAGAGTTTGATGAAGGCGCGCTCCCTCCAAGCTGAAACATCCTGGCGAGTGGCGCGCATGTTCATGTCCAGACGGCGCACAGGCCTTTGCACACGGACGTCTTCATCCTTGATGAAGCGCCCTTTGCAAATCACCGATGCGCTTGACGCGCTGTTTGCGGTTGGAACCGTTGTTATGGGTGAGGGACTGCAGCATGAACTCGCTCATGGCGACGAGTTGGAGCATGCTGTCACTGCTATTCTGATGGAGCGGGATCGTTAAACAGATGTCCGCGCTTTCCGGACCCCACTCGTAGAAGCGCGTGGTGATCAGAACTGTCTTGTAGCCGCCGCTTGCGGCTATTTTGGCAAGGCGCTGGATGGCGGGGAGGTTGCCGCCGCAGTCGATCAGGATCAGGAGCGTATCCTCAGGCTCCTCATCCATCAGTTCGATATAGGTAGAGCCGTCGCTCTGGAGATAGTGCACTCGCTCCCGACATTCGAGCAGCTTCATGTAGAAATACCGACAAAGACCGAAGCTTTCCGCCGACGAGGCGATGAAGACGTTGCGGCTTTCGTTGATAGCGTCGAGTGCAGTCTTCCATACGGGCTGACCGGCGAGATCGTAAACGGCCTGCACGGCCTGAATCTGCTGCATCATCAGGCCCGAAAGCGGTGTCTGCCGTGGCTCCTTGCTCTCGGCAGGAGAGGCGGCGGCCGATGCTGTGACGCGCTCACGCAGGTGTTCGCGAATGTCGCTGAGCTGCCGGTAGCCGAGAGATCGCAAAAATCTGCCGACCGTCATCGGGCTCAAGCCCAGCTTTTCTGCCAGCGTCGCAGCCGTCTCGAACGGAAGCTCGTTCAGATGCTCCATGAGATATTTTGCGATACGCCGCTCCGCGGGTGTACCGGACTTCATCAACCGGGACAGATCGATCAATAACTTTTCCAACAACGCCTCATCACGTTTCTATCGGATGACCATTCAGTGCTTCGCGGGTTGAATGGTGGAGCCAGTGCTTCGTGACACATCCTATCCGCTTCGAAAGAAAAATACTATTTTTTCCCCGTTGTTTTTCATAGTTTAGGCGCGCCTTCTATTCAAGAGAAAGATAATTGCGCAGCCTTCATTCAAGTAACCGCTCATGCCTCGGTATTCTTGTGGAGCAAAGGCAGCCTCCTTATCTGTGCATGCAGGTAACACCCATAAGATGGAGAGTGGTTTGATCCTCGATGCAGCAAGACGCGCCTTTGAGAACCTGTTTGCTTCAGAGACGCGCTCGGTCTTCTGGAAGGTTCTCGGCCTCACCATTCTCGTACTGATCGGTTTATGGTTCGCCATTCGCGGCCTGTTCATCTGGCTTGCATTGCCATGGCTCGATTCGCTTGTTCCCGGCATGCCGGACTGGGCTGGATGGATGAGTTTCGTCCTTGCGATTCTTGCAGGCATCGGCCTGGCGCTCGCGCTTGCGCTGTTGATCTCACCCGTCACCGCGGTAATTGCCGGTCTGTTTCTCGACGATGTGGCGGAGGTGATCGAGAGGGAGGATTATGCCGGTGAGCCCATCGGCCGCGCCATGCCGCTGGGCGAAGCTATGGTCTCCTCCATCAAGTTTTTCGGCATCGTCATTCTCGGCAATGCCATCGCGCTTCTCTTGCTGCTGGTGCCGGGCGTGAACCTGATCGCCTTCTTCATGGTCAACGGCTATTTGCTGGGCCGGGAGTTCTTCGAATTCGCCGCCATGCGCTTCCGCTCTCCAGAGGAGGCGCGGGCCTTTCGCTCAAAACACGCATCGACCGTGTTCATGGCGGGCCTGGTGATCGCAGCCTTTCTGGCGGTGCCCTTCCTCAACCTGCTGACACCGCTTTTTGCAGCATCCTTCATGGTGCATCTGCACAAGTCTATCAGCCGGAAGGACCCGTCATTTACGCTTCAATGGGCCGGGTCTCACTCAGGCACCGATCAGCTGGGGCGGTAATTCGACCAGCGGCGCGGGGATGTCCCAGGTCTTTTCCGGCGATTGACAGATATCGGCGATGATGCAGCGCTCGCATTCCGGCTTGCGTGCTTTGCAGCAATAGCGCCCGTGCAGAATGAGCCAGTGATGGGCGTGGAAGAGGTAGGGCTCGGGAATGATCCTGACCAGCCTGTCTTCCACCTCATCGGGGGTCTTGCCCGGCGCCAGCAGAATGCGGTTGGCGATGCGGAAGACATGGGTATCGACGGCGAGCGTGGGAACGCCGAAAGCCATGGACATGACCACATTGGCGGTCTTGCGGCCGACCCCCGGCAGCATCATCAACTCCTCGCGGGACTTCGGCACCTCACCACCGAAATTGTCGATCAGCATCTGCGACAGCGCAATGACGTTCTTGGCCTTGTTGCGGTAAAGCCCGATGGTCTTGATGTAATCGATCAGCCGCTCTTCCCCGAGCGCCAGCATCTTTTGTGGCGTATCGGCAATTTCAAACAGCGCTCTCGTTGCCCGGTTGACGCCGACATCGGTGGCCTGGGCGGACAGTGCGACGGCCACCACCAGCGTGAAGGGATTGGTGTGCTCGAGCTCGCCCTTCGGCTCCGGCCGCTGGATGGAGAAGCGGCGGAAAATCTCGTTCAGTTGCTCTTGCGAATAGGCCGTCTTCACCCGTTTTTGCCTGGGCTTCGCCGTCGAAATTGACTTTTTTGCTGTTTGGGTGCTGGATCGTTTCTTGTCGATTGTCATAACGGATCTACATGCGCGTTGGTCAGCCGTATCGAGGAAGGCAGATGGAAATGCTCAACGATCAGCCGGTTTTTTCTGCCGAACTCATTCCCTATCGCTCGCTGGGGCGCAAGGGGTTTCGTGTCCTGCTGGTGATCTGCGCGCTCGTTGCAGTCCTCTATGGCGGCTTCTTCCTCGTTACCGGTGCGTGGCCAATCGGCTTCTTTCTGGGGCTTGATTTCTTGCTTCTCTATATTGCCTTTCGCGCAAACTACCGTGCCGCCAAGGTTAAGGAGCAGGTGGTGGTGTCTCGCGCCAACCTCTCCATCCGTAAATTTTCGCCGAAGGGAGAGGTGGTTGAACATCGGTTCAATCCGTTCTGGGCGCGGTTTCGGGTGCGCCGTCACGAGGAATTCGGTATTCTTTCCATGCATGTGTCGGGCGAAGGCCGGGTGACGGATATCGGCTCCTTCCTCAACTCGGATGATCGGGAAAGCTTTGCCAAGGCATTTCGCAATGCGCTGGCGACGGTGAAGCTCAAAATCTGATAGGTCTTGGCAAGAAACGGGTGGAGGCAGACGACAGGTCGTGGTCTTCTGATCGCTAAGGAGACATGCCATGAATGCCAATATCATGCTGAAAGAAGACATCACGCCGGTCGGCAGCGATTATGACATTGTGCGCCAGGTCATCGAGATTCTGACACTGGATTATCGCGACCAACCGTCATTGGACGATATCGCCGCAAGGCTCAACCAGTCACCCACGCAATTGCAGAAGACCTTTACGCGCTGGGCTGGATTGTCGCCGAAAGCCTTTCTGCAGGCCGTGACGCTGGATCATGCCAAGCGGCTGTTGCGGGAGGAAAATCTGCCGCTTTTGGAAACGTCCATCGAAGTCGGCATGTCGGGCCCAAGCCGTCTTCACGATCTCTTCGTGACGCATGAGGCCATGTCGCCCGGCGAGTGGAAGGTGAAGGGCAGCGGACTGCAGATCCGCTATGCCTTTCACCCGTCGCCATTCGGTCTGGCGCTGGTGATGATCACCGATCGTGGGCTGGCCGGCTGCGCCTTTGCCGATGCGGGTGAGGAGACGGAATGTTTCGAGGATATGGCGCGGCGCTGGCCCAACGCCATTTATGTGGAAGACAGCGCCGCGACAGCACCCTATGCCGAGCGGATCTTCGATCCTACCCGCTGGAACAGCGACCAGCCGCTGCGTGTCGTGCTGCTGGGCACGGATTTTCAGGTGCGTGTCTGGCAGAGCCTGTTGAAAATCCCGATGGGCAGGGCCGTCACCTATTCGCATGTCGCGCAGGATATCGGCCAGCCGACGGCGTCGCGCGCCGTGGGTGCAGCGATCGGCGCCAACCCCATCTCTTTCGTCGTTCCCTGTCACCGGGCGCTTGGCAAGAGCGGCGCACTCACCGGCTATCATTGGGGCATTACCCGCAAGCGAGCGATGCTGGGCTGGGAAACGGGGCGGCTGTGATTACGCCCCTTCAGCAGCAGTTTCAGGCGTCGCCAACTCCATCAACGCCCGCGCCGCCGCCTCGTCGGTGATCAGCGTGTTGCAGCCGATGCGTTTGATGGTGGCGCGGATGGCGGTGGCGCGGTGGGCGCCGCCGGAGGCGAGTACGATGTGCCTGGCCTTTTTCAGCGTATCGAGATCGATCGCCATGGCGTGATTGTTGATCGGATGATCGACGGAGCGCCCCTCGGCATCGATGAAGTTGAACATGGTGTCGCAAACGCAGCCCGCCGCCACCAGCTCATCCAGCGTCTGTTTTGAAATGAAACCTTCCGACAGCGAGGTTGAATGCGGGCCGATATCGCCGCAACTGACGATGGCAAGATCGAGATTTTCGGCAAGCGCATAAAGGGTGTTGAGGCCACATTTTTCGATCAGCGCCCGCTTGGTTTCGATGGAATCGACCAGAAGCGGTGCCAGGAACATGTAGCATTCGGCTCCCAAGGCACTTGCCAGACGCCAGGTGTAATCGAGCGGGTTTGTCTGGTGCACGGCAACGATACCGCCGAGCAGCGAGACCACCTTGCAGTTTTCGCGCCGCGGCGGGCGAAAGCTGGACAGCGAGGCAGTCATGGTGCGGCCCCAGCCGACGCCGATCGTGGCATTGTCCGGCACGACTTCGGAGAGAAACTGCCCGAGCGCCAACCCCACGCCCTTGGCAACGTCTTCCGCCTTGTCCGAGCCGGTCGGGATGATCACCGCCTCATCCAGGCCATAGGCTTTCTCCAAATGGATGGAAAGCGCGACGAAATCTTCGATGCCTTCATTGATCCAGATCTGCACGTCGGAGCGCTTCATCGCCTCGTCGAGCAAGCGTATGACAGTGGAGCGGCTGATTCCGAGTTTCTCAGCCACATCCTTCTGCGTCATGCCCTGATTATAATAGAGCCATGCGGCTCTCAGTCTCAGCGATGGTGCTTCGGAAAAGGCCGTATGGGTCTCTCTACGCAGTTTTGCCACTGTCTCTCGCCATGTTCTAAGCCATCGTCCGTTTGGGCGCAGTCTTGCGCGTGCAGTGATCGCCCATGCTGCAAAAGGGTTGCGATCTCCGGCTGTGCCACTCGCGGCCACAAACTTTTCTTGGGTGCAGTATTGCAGACATGAAACTTATGTCAATTGCGATGGGCAAATGTCTTGACTTCCTGCCTTGGACTGCGCGATACTCCTCGCGAACAGAGTTCCCTTGTCGCCGTCTGTACGTTCATCCGTGCGGAACGAAATTCGATAGCGATGGTTTCCGAGACATTCACAAGGATTATACGGCATGACTTCCAAGCTTGATCAACTTCGCGCCATCACCACCGTGGTTGCCGATACCGGTGATATCGATGCGGTGGCCCGTCTGAAGCCGGTGGATTGCACCACCAACCCGTCCATCGTTCTGAAGGCGCTCGGTACGCCAGCCTTTGCGGAGACTGTGAAGGAAGCGGTTGCCTGGGGTCGCAAGCAGGGCGGCAGCGCCGATGGCGTGATTGCCGCAGTGGCCGATCGTCTGGCGATTTCCGTCGGTGCAGCCCTTGTCGATCTCGTTCCGGGCCGCGTCTCCACCGAGGTGGATGCCGATCTCTCCTTCGACACGCAGGCGTCGATCGCCAAGGCGCACAGCATCATTGCCGCCTACAAGGAGCGCGGCATCGAGCGCGAGCGCATCCTCATCAAGCTGGCCTCCACCTGGGAAGGCATCAAGGCGGCGGAAGTGCTGCAGGCGGAAGGCATCGATTGCAATCTGACGCTTCTCTTCTCGCAGGCCCAGGCAATTGCCTGCGCCGAAGCGAAAGCTTTCCTCATCTCGCCCTTCGTCGGCCGTATTCTCGACTGGTACAAGAAGTCGACCGGTGAGACCTACACCGCCGAGACCGATCCGGGCGTGCTTTCGGTGCGCCAGATCTACAATTACTACAAGGCCAATGGCATCTCGACCGTCGTTATGGGCGCCTCCTTCCGCAATGTCGGCGAAATCGAAGCGCTGGCCGGTTGCGACCGCCTGACCATCAGCCCGGCCCTTCTGGAAGAGCTGGACAAGGACACCGGTACGCTGGAGCGCAAGCTGTCTCCCGACAACGCCAAGGCTGAGCCGCTTCAGTCGCTGGACGAGAAGACCTTCCGCTGGCAGCTCAACGAAGACGCCATGGCGACTGAGAAGCTTTCCGAAGGCATTCGCCTGTTTGCCAAGGATCTGGTGTCCCTGCGCGAAATCGTCCGCAAGGAACTGGCCGCCGCGTGATGGCAAAGGACCGGGAACCGAATCGGCGCCCGGTCGTTTTATTCGTATAAGATCTCCAGTCTTGAAGCGCGGCTGTTCCCCTGGCAGTCGCGCTTTTTCTTTGCGTCCTCCGCGTGAGATTATTCAGGAGATGACAAGGCGCGGCGTTGTCCAGCGGCTCAGATACGGATCAAAGCGGTATGACTATGGTGGATGCTGGGGAATTGAGGGCCGCGCGTCATAGACGTTATATTGAATGTTGTCACCGCGCGCGCTGATAAGGCGCTTTCTCTGACGAAGACATCAGGCAGGGCGCAAGTGGTTGCCGCCCGCTACGGCGACGCGGGTGGACGCTTCTTGCGTAAGGACATTCGGTGGAGAGCATCCAGTGTCTTACTGTCCGGCGACCACTTCCGAGATCGCTCGGGCCGTTTCGCGGATCAGGGTCAGACACTCCCCCTCCTTGGGTGCCGCTTCGTTGAGCGAGCCGATATAGGGACAGGTGACGACGGCGAGCGCCGTTCCGTCGAGGGTCAGGATCGGGGCGGAAATGTTGCGCACGCCGGCCGTTTGCAGGCTGTTCATGCTTTCATACCCTTGGGCCTTTACCTGTTGCAGCCGTTCACGCAGGTTTGCGGGCAGCTCTTTTTCATCGCCACGCAGCTGTTCGGCAATCATCAACTCTTGGTGGGTCTCGTTCTGGAAGGCCAGAAGGACGTGACCGGAGCCGGTGTTGAAGAGACTCATCTGCGCGCCGACGCGGATGGAGAGCGCCCAGTAGGTGGACGATTCCTGTTGCGCGATGACGACCACCGAGCCGCGATCATAAACGGCTAGATGACAGGCCTGCTGCGCTTTGGCGGAAAAATCCCGCATCATCGGTGCGGCGAAGGAGACGAGACGCCGGACCGGCTGGTGGAAGTGGGCGAGCCCGAACATCTTCAGGGTCAGGGTAAAGCGGTCGCCATCCTGGCGCTGGACATAGCCGCGGCGGACCAGGCGATCCAGCATGCGATAGAACTCATTCGGGCTCTTGCCGAGCGCCTTGGCGATTTCCACCTGGGTCAGCCCGCCATCGGTGCGGGCCAGAAGCTCGAGAATATCCAGCCCCTTGTCGAGCGCCGGTGCGCGGTATCTATCGCTGTCGTCTTCCGTCATCGGGCCTCTATTGATTGCAAGCTGGCTTGACGGTCTATGAATACACCGTTTACATATGAATTGTCGATGCATATTTGAGATATTGCGCCCGAGGGCGCGGGAGGAGAGCCATTATGGGCCAAGACTTTTCAGGACAGACCGTGGTCATCACCGCAGCCGCGCAGGGCATCGGCCGGGCGACGGCGGAACGCTTCATCGCACTGGGCGCGCGCGTGATCGCGACCGACATCAACGAAGCGGCTCTCGCGACACTTGAGAATGCTGAGACCCGCGTTCTGAACGTTCTCGATGGCGCTGCCGTTCAGGCCTTTGCCGCCGAGATCGGTTCTGCCGATGTGCTCTTCAACTGCGCTGGCTTCGTGCATGCCGGCACCATTCTCGACTGCGAGGAAAAGGACTGGGATTTCTCCTTCGATCTCAACGCCAAAGCCATGTACCGCACCTGCCGCGCCTTTTTGCCCGCCATGCTGGAAAAGGGCAAGGGCGCCATCGTCAACATGTCGTCAGTGGCTTCCAGCGTCAAAGGCGTGCCGAACCGCTTTGCCTATACGGCGTCGAAGGCCGCCGTCGTCGGCCTGACGAAGTCCATCGCCTCGGATTTCGTCACCAAGGGTATTCGCTGCAACGCCATCTGCCCGGGCACGGTGGACAGCCCTTCGCTGCATGACCGCCTGCGCGCCACCGGCGATTACGAAAAGGCGCTCTCCGACTTTATCGCCCGCCAGCCCATGGGCCGCATTGCCAAGCCGGAAGAGATTGCAGCGCTGGTGACCTATCTTGCCTCTGACGAGGCTGGATTTACCACGGGTCAGATCCATGTGATCGATGGTGGCTGGACGGCATAAGTTCTGTATCGCCTTATCGTCAGCCTTGAACCAAGGATGATGGCGAAGGGGTTAAACTCGTCTTCGTCTATGCCACACGGGCCATCGATGTGACCAAAAAAAACGGCCGGGGCGACCCGACCGTTTTTGCATTTCAGGACTGCCTCATCCCTACAGGATCGCCTGTCCGGCCATGAGCGCCAGCACCAGGAAGATGAGGAACACGACCACGGCGATGAAGAACAGGATTCGGGCGATGCCGGAGGCTGCCGCGGAAATGCCTGTGAAGCCGAAAACGCCGGCGATGATCGAGATCACGAAAAATATTAGGGCCCACTTCAGCATGGTCGTTCCTCTTGCGTCAGATTTGAAACGGGCAAACGCTTAAGGTCCGGGACCCACTCGTTTGTCTCTCAGTCTTTGTTTAGCCAAGCCCTTGTCACACAGTGATCTTCACGTGCGCGGGCATGCACTAATGACGCAAAAGTGAGGGAAGAGGTTCCAGGGTACCGAAAATCTTTTTCGAGACCCTGCCCATGCGACGGTTCATGCGTTCGCGGTGGCGGATGTTTTCTTGGCCTTCGTCGTCGTGCGGATGAACGCGAGAATGAAAAGACCGCTCATGATGAGTACGATGGTGGGGGCGGGTGCGCTGTCGATCAGGAAGCTGAGACAGATCCCGAGCGTGGAAGAGAAGAGCGCCACGCAAACGGCGGCAATCAGCATGGCGGAGAAACGCCGTGTGACGAGAAACGCGATGGCGCCGGGTGCCACCAGCATGGCGACGGACAGGATGATGCCGATTGCCTGAAGCGCGCCGACGACGGTGAGAGACAGGACGGCGAGCAGGCCGTAATGCAGGATGCGGACCGGCAGGCCGATGGCCTTGGCGTGTTGCGGATCGAAGGCGTGCACCAGCAGATCCTTGCGCAGGATCACGAGGAACAGCGTGGCGGCAAGCGCAATCAGGCCGGTCTCGATGATATCGTCGACCGATACGCCGAGCATATCGCCGAAGAGAATATGATCCAGATGCACATCGCTCTGCACCTTGACGTAAAGCACCAGCCCCAGGCCGAACATGCCGGAAAAGACGATGCCCAGTACCGTGTCTTCCTTGATGCGGCTGTTTTCCTTCAGAAAGCCGGTGCCGAGCGCGCAGATCATGCCGGCGATGAAGGCGCCGATGGAGAAGGGGATGTTGATGATGTAGGCAATGACGACGCCGGGCAGCACCGCATGCGAGACCGCATCGCCCATCAGCGACCAGCCTTTCAAAACCAGCAGACAGGAGAGCATCGCCATCGGCACCGCGATCATCAGCGTGATGATGAATGCATATTGCATGAAGGGAAGCTGGAAGGGCAAAAGCGCCAGTTCGAGATATTCGCTCATGCGGGCTCCTCAAGTGCGGCGCGGGCCTTGGCGCGGGAGGCGAGATAGCCGTGCTTCGGTGCAAACAGGAAGGCGGTGAGGAAGATCAGCGTCTGTAGCACGACGATGATACCGCCGGTGGCGCCATCGAGGAAGTAGCTCAGGTAAGCGCCGATGAAGCTCGTCGCGGCGCCAATGCCGAAGCTCATGCCGATCAGCCGCTCGAAACGGTCGGTCAAAAGGTAGGCGGTGGCACCGGGCGTCACCACCATGGCGACGACGAGGAAGGCGCCGACCGTCTGAAGAGCCGCGACGGTGGAGGCGGCGAGCAGGGTGAAGAAGATGACCTTCAGCACGTCCGGCTTCAGGCCGATGGTGCGGGCGTGGTTCTCATCGAAGAAGACGACCATGAAGTCCCGCCATTTCAGCGACAGGACCAGCAGACTGATGCCGCCGATCAGCGCCAGCTGGATGGTATCTTGCGTGGTGATGGCAAGAATGTTGCCGAGAACGATGGTTTGAATGTTGATGGAGGTGGGCGAGAGCGACACCATGAAAAGGCCGAGACCAAAGAAGGAAGTGAAGATCAGGCCGATGATGGCGTCTTCCTTCAACCTTGTCTTCTGGTTGAGAAACAGCATCGCTGCCGCCGCAAGGCCGCCGGAGAAGAACGCGCCGAGCGCAAAAGGCAGGCCCACCATGTAAGCGCCCGCCACGCCTGGAACGATGGCGTGGGAGAGGGCATCGCCGATCAGCGACCAGCCTTTCAGCATCAGATAGGCGGAGAGAAAGCCGCAGACGCCACCGACCAATGCGCTGACCCAGATGGCATTCAGCATATAGGAGTAGGTGAAGGGCTCAAGCAGGATGGAGATCATCGCTCCGAGTCTCCCACCTTCGCCGGATCGCTTCTCGTCTCCTGACCGTTCTGGCCGTAGATGACGAAGGGGCGCTCGTCATCGGTGATGACTTTCAGATGCCGCGGGTCGGCATCGTTATGCAGATCAGCACCACCCAGGATGAAGTGGCGGAGGCTTCCGCCAAAGGCCGCCTGAAGATTGGCTTCGGTGAAGGTGTCTTTCGTCTTACCCGAGGCAATGACCGTGCCTTTGACGAAAACGGCGCGGTCGCAGAAATTCGGAACGCTGCCGAGATTGTGGGTGGAGACCAGCATGATGCGGCCTTCGTCGCGCAGCGATTTCAACAGCGCGATGATCTGCTCTTCGGTCGTCACATCGACGCCGGTGAAAGGCTCGTCGAGGAGGATGACCTTGCCTTCCTGTGCCAGTGCGCGCGCCAGAAAGACGCGCTTCCTCTGGCCGCCGGAAAGCTCGCCGATCTGTCGCTTGCGGTAATCCAGCATGTTGACGCGTGCGAGCGCCTCTTCCACCATGCGGTGGTCGCGCTTGGTGGGGATGCGGAAGAAGTTCATGTGGCCGTAACGGCCCATCATCACCACGTCCTCCACCAGAACGGGGAAGCTCCAATCCACCTCTTCGGCCTGTGGCACATAGGCGACGAGGTTCTTTTTCAGCGCGGCGGAGGCCGGCTCGCCGAAGATGGAGACGGTACCGGCGGACAGCGGCACGAAGCCCATGATGGCCTTGAAGATGGTGGATTTGCCCGCGCCATTGACGCCGACAAGGGCAGTGATGGTGCCTTTGGGAATCGAGAAGCTTGCGTGGCGCAACGCCGTATGGCCGTTGCGATAGGTGACCGTCACATCGTCGACGGTCAGTCCATCGTGACCAGACTGACGCTTTGCGGCACGTCTCGGTTTCCCCATTATCATTGACTGAGACCTTTCACGATCGTGGCTGTGGTGGTGCGCAGAAGATCGAGATAGGTCGGCACAGCGCCGTTCGCCTCGCTCAAGGAATCCACATAGAGAATGCCGCCATAGGCCGCGCCCGTTTCCTTCGCCACCTGCTTTGCCGGATCGGGTGACACGGTGCTTTCGCTGAAGATGACGTGGATAGTGTTGGCACGCATCGCGTCGATCACGCCGCGCACCTGCTGCGGCGTGCCTTGGCTATCGGCATTGACCGGCCAGAGGAACAGCTCCTTCAGGCCGAAATCACGCGCCAGATAGGAGAAGGCACCTTCACTCGTCACCAGCCAGCGCTTGTTTTCCGGCAGTGCAGCGATGGCATCGCGCATCGGCTGGATTTCCTGTTTGATCTTGTCCGAATAGGCCTTGGCATTGGCGGCATAGACATCCGCATGGTCGGGATCGATCCCAGTCAGGGCTTTACGGATATTCTCGACATAGATCAGCGCGTTGTCCGGCGACATCCAGGCATGCGGGTTGGGCTTGCCATTATAGGCGCCGCCGCTGATCGAAATCGGCGTCACGCCGTCACTGACGACGACATTCGGAACGCCGGAGAGATTGGCGAGAAACTTCTGAAACCAGAGTTCGAGATTAAGGCCGTTCCATAAGACCAGGTTGGCATCGCGGGCTTTGAGAATATCGCGCGGGGTGGGCTGGTAGTTATGGATCTCCGCACCCGGCTTGGTGATGCTCTCGACGTCGGCTGCGTCGCCCGCAACGTTGCGGGCCATATCGGCAATGATGGTGAAGGTGGTGATCACCTTTGGCTTTTCCGCCGCGACGGCGGAGAAAGGCAGACATGCGACGGCACAGAAAGCGAGAAACGTCGAGCGGGTCAACTTCATGACGATGATCAAACCTTTTTTGCGATTAATTCGCAATAGCAATGTGGGAGGCATCGCAAAGATTGTCAATGCTATTGCAAATCATTCGCATTATGAACGGCTGGGGCCTGCTATTGTTCCGTTCAGATGGTGCAAAGGCCGGGGTTAGCGCTAGGCTCCGAGGTTGAGCAGGCGCCCGCTTGGCGGTGGCAAAGCATAGCCGGCACGGACCACTGTGCGTCCAGCTGGACCAAGCAGGGACTGCCAATCCGCGAGCGCATTTCATCGCGTATCACGCCGGGGAGGGACGCCGGTGCGTTTGCGATGAGGTTCGAGCGGCACTTTGGGCAGATACTGCTCTGAGCATGACGGTGGTCCAGCCAAAAAACTCCGGTTTTGAGCGGTTTGTGCTGTCCGATTAAGTCTTCTTCAATGAGAAGCCATCAAGATCAGTGGCTGCACGGATGTGGCGTATCACCATCCGGCCTTTTCGCTCCGGTTGCGTAACGAAGCGCGACGGGAGAAAAGGGCGTTAGACGAGGTTGTCTATGTCGGGACGTTTGACGTGAAAGCAGTGTTCAAAAGAATACGGTTTTCCCGCAAAGTGGTGTTGATTGGCGGCGGTATCCTCCTTCTCGGTGGTGCCTCCGGCGTTGCTGCCATTGTCGTCGGCAGGGATCAGCTCTTCGGCCCCGACGAGGTCGTGCAGAACGGCCTGGAATGCAAGACGGCGCAGACGGTCAAGATCAAGAAGAACGGTTCGGTCTGGATTCGAAAATTCGTCCGCACCGACGGCGGCGATGGCCCCGAGCGCATGAAGACGGCGTTGCGCGTAGCCAAGGCCATTTACGACAAGGACCATCCCGATCTCGTTCAGGTCTCGGTGCTGGATACCAAGGGCCCACAGATGCGCGCCGACATGCGCGGCCGATCGATTGCCGCGCAGGCGGTCTATATTGCCGATCTCAGCAAGCTGCCGGAAGGCGCGGCTTCACAGAATTATTCCGCCTATTATTACGATGGCGCCGTTGCCGATGACGGCCAGTTTTATGGCCTGCGCATCGATCTGCCGGTTGAAGACGCAAAGGCGATAACCGCATCACTGACCGAATTTGCCGATTGCGTCGATCCGGTCGTTGCCCCTGCTGGCGACGGCCATGGTGCTCCGGTTGGTGGCCATGGAGAGCCTGCCGGTCACGGTGCTGAGGCTGGCGGACACGGTGACAGCAAGGGATCGGATGGCCACGGCGCCGACGCCAAGGCTTCGGACGGGCATGGCGCTGAAGGCGATGGTCACGGTGGTGGTGAAAAACCGGCCGAAGGCGGACATGATGCGCCTGCCAATGCAGGGGGTAGCGGCCACGGTTCTGCCGAACCGCTCCTGACCTCGACGCCTGAAGGCAAAAGCGAAAGCATGTTCAGCTTCGGCTACATCAAATCGCTGCTTTTCGGCAAGGGCGAGACGACTGCGGTGGCGGCCGAGCAGCCAGCAGCAGAAGGCCATGGCGAGCCAGCAGCGGCTGAAGGACACGGCGATGCTCCGGCTTCGGAGAACCATGGCGAGGCAGAGGGTCATAGCGCGCCAGCCGTGGCGGAAGAGCCTGCAGCACAGGACGATGCCGCTTCCGGTGAGGCGGCTGGTGGTCACAATGCGCCTGCGGCACAGGCACCGGCTGAACATGAGGCTGCCGCTGGTGGCGACCACGCCGCAGAGGCTCCGAAGCCCGAGCATTGATTGGGGTGTTGGAGTGAGATGAGGCTGTCTCATCGCCTCATGCTCTTAAGTCATTAGTCAACTCTGCAAGAATGAGAGCAGCGAGATCGAAGGTTGCCATGGAAGGCACGAACCTTTCACCGTCCTCATTTCTCTCCTCGGACCGCCGCATCGCGACGGTCCTTCGCGCCTCTGAAACTCAGTCGGCCTTCTGGCGGCGGGCTGGGAAGAGGATGACGTCGCGGATGGATGGGGCGTTGGTCAGCAGCATGACCAGACGGTCGACGCCGATGCCGAGGCCACCGGCGGGCGGCATGCCCTGGTCGATGGCGTCGAGGAACTCGTCGTCCAGCTGCTTGTCCTTCTCGCCGCGGGCATGGGCCTGTTCCAGCTGCTCCACCATGCGGCGGCGCTGTTCTTCCGGGTCGTTCAACTCGGAGAAGGCGTTGCCCACTTCCCAGGCATTGCAATAGCTTTCGAAACGCTCGACGAGGCGCGGCTCGCCCGGCACTTCCTTGGCGAAGGGCGAGATGTCCTTGGGGAAATGCGTCACGTGGCTTGGCTGGATCAGCGTGCCTTCGACCTTCTCTTCGAAGATGAAGGCGAGGCATTCGCCCCAGGTCCAGTCCTTTTCGACTTCGAAACCGGCAGCCTTGGCGGCAGCGCGGGCTTCTTCGTCGGTCTTGATCGCGAGGAAGTCAATGCCGGTTGCTTCCTTGACGGCATCGGGCATCGGCACACGCTTGAACGGACCCTTGAAGGAAATCTTCTGACCCTGGAAGTCCAGCTCGGTGGTGCCGTGGATGGCGATTGCCAGCGTCTCGAACATGCGCTCCACGAGGCTCATAATGTCCTCGTAGTCGGCATAGGCCCAATAGCATTCCAGCATGGTGAATTCGGGATTGTGCCGCGTCGACACGCCCTCATTGCGGAAGTTGCGGTTGACCTCGAAAACCTTGTCGGAAAGACCGGATACCAGCGTGCGCTTCAGGAACAGCTCCGGCGCGATGCGCAGATACATGTCCATCTTCAGCGTGTTGTGGAAGGTCTTGAACGGGTCGGCAGTCGCGCCGCCATAGACCGTCTGCAGCATCGGGGTTTCGACTTCGAGGAAGCCTTCGGCCTCCATGAAGCGGCGGATGCCGGAAATGATTTTGGAGCGCTGCTGGAAGCGCAGCTTGGATTCCTCGTTGGAGAGGATGTCCAGGTGGCGCTTGCGATAGCGGATTTCGACGTCGGAAATACCGTTCCACTTCTCCGGCATCGGCAGAAGCGACTTCGTCAGCATGGTGATCTCTTCAGCGTTGATAGTCAGCTCGCCGCGCTTGGTGCGGCGCACCTTGCCGGTGACGCCAATGATGTCGCCAATGTCGATCATCGGCAGCATCTCGCGTGCCGCTTCCGGAGTCGTATCCTTGTGGGAGAAGATCTGCACCTTGCCGGAGGCATCATGGATATCCATGAACATGCCGGAATTGCGCGAGGAGTAGACGCGACCGGCAACCGTGACCGTATCGCCCGTTTCGACGTCCGGCTCGATATCGGCATATTTTTCCGCAAGCTCAGCATTGGTCAGCGTGCGGTGGAAGTGCGCCGGATAAACGTCGCCGATCTTGTCGCGCAAAAGCGCCAGCTTCTGGCGGCGCACTTCGGTGGCGTCGGAGGACAGGGCAGTCGTTTCGGTCGTCTTGGTGTCGGTCATGGTCTTGAAGCCTTTTTCGGGCGAGTTGTTCTTGTGTCTGTGGCGGCCACGTCTTGTGCCCGCACTGTCCTATCAGCCCGCAGCGCCAACCATCGTGGTCACGACGGCGATGGCTGCCTTCAGGCGCTGGCGCACGACGGAGCGGCCAAGCAGCGCCATGGAATCGAAAAGCGGCAGCGAGCGCGAGGAGCCGGACATGGCGACGAATAGCGGCGGCGTGACGACGCGCAGCTTTTTGCCGGTGCGTTCGGCCACATCGCGCAGCTCCGCTTCGATGGCCTCGACGTTCCAGTCGGGCATCTTTTCCAGATCGGTGGCGACCGTCGTCAGGATCTCTAGGACCTCGTCCGGCTTGCTCTTCAGCCCGGCAAAGGAGGCAGGTGTGAGGCCCACGTCGCCAGAGAGAAGGAAGCCTGCCAGGTTCGGCAATTCGCCAAGCTTGGAGACGCGGCTCTGCGACAGCTTCAGGCCTTCGGTCAGGCGCTGGTTTTCCATCGCCCATTCCAGCGTGCGAGCAATGAATTCTTCCGGCGAAAGCTTCTCACGCAGCCAGCGGCCGTTCAGCCAGTCGAGCTTCTGAATGTCGAAGATCGCGCCGGCCTTGGAGAGGGCTTCCGGATCGAATTTTTCCGCAAGCTCGTCCATCGACAGCAGCTCTTCGCCTTCAGCGATCTGGATGAAGAACAGGCCGAGGAAATTCATCAGCGCTTCCGGCAGATAGCCGAGTGCCGAATAATAGGAGATCGAGGTCGGGTTCTTGCGCTTGGAAAGCTTAGACTTGTCGGCGTTGCGCATCAAAGAGAGATGCATGAACACCGGCTCCTGCCAGCCGAAGTAGCGATAGAGCAGGATGTGCTTCGGCACCGATGCCAGCCACTCTTCGCCGCGCGCCACATGGGTGATCTTCATCAGATGGTCATCGATGACGTTCGCCATGTGATAGGTCGGCATGCCGTCGGCCTTGATCAGCACCTGCATGTCGACCGATTCCCAAGGGATCGAGACATCGCCATAGACGCCGTCATGGAAATCGCAGGAGCCTTCGGTCGGGATCTTCATGCGCACGACAGACGCTTCGCCCGCCGCCATCTTGGCGGCGACTTCTTCCGCCTTCAGGTGAAGGCAAAGACCGTCATAGCCCGGGGGCTTGCCGGCGGCGCGCTGTGCCTCGCGCATTTCTTCCAGGCGCTGCGGCGTGCAGAAACAGCGGAAGGCGTGGCCCTTGTCGAGCAGTTCCTCAGCGTAAGGCCAATACATGTCCTTGCGCTCGGACTGGCGGTAGGGGCCGTAAGGGCCGCCGACATCCGGGCCTTCCGACCATTTGAGGCCGGTCCATTTCAGCGCTTCCAGAACCTTCTCTTCATATTCGCGCGTGGAGCGCGTGGCATCGGTATCTTCGATGCGCAAAATGAACTCGCCGCCATGCTTCTTGGCAAAGAGATAGTTGAAGAGCGCGATATAGGCCGTGCCGACATGCGGCTCGCCGGTGGGGGAAGGGGCAATACGGACGCGGACGCCGGAAGTGGTCATTGAAATTCACTCGTCGTGACGTTGCAGCGACGCAAGGCGTTATCAGCCTGTTGTCACGGAAATTGACGTTGGATGCGGCAGGATTGGCAAAAACAGGCGCAAGATCAAGCGCCATTTCACACCATCCCATTGGGCATGGCTTAGGCCATATTACGCCGCAGACGTCAAGAAAAGACTGTCTGGCCGCTGGAATGGGGGCGGGCTGCTCAGGAAACCGGCCAGACGTAAAGCAGCATGGGAATGCTGACGATGACGATGATGAAGGAGAGGGGCAAGCCAAGGCGCGGGTAATCGCTGAAACGATAGCCGCCCGGTCCCATGACCAGCGTGTTGCACTGGTGGCCGATGGGGGTGAGGAAATCGCAACCCGCACCGATGGCCACCGCCATCAGGAAGGCTTCGGGCTTGAAGCCGAGTGTCGTGGCAAATCCCGCGGCAATCGGCGCCATGACCAGAACGGTGGCGGCATTGTTGAGGAAGGGCGTGACGGCCATGGCGGTGAGCAGGATCAACCCGAGTGCGGCGAAGGGGGGCAGGCCTTGCGCGACGCTACCAAGCCAATGGGAGATCAACTCGCTTGCCCCTGTGGTTCTCAGACTGTCGCTCACGGGAATGAGAGCCGCCAGCATGACCAGGATCGGGCCATCGACGGACTTGTAGACGTCCGTCAGAGGAATGGCCCCGACCACGATCATCAGGAAGGCGGCAGCGAAGAAGGCGACCGAGACCGGGACCAGGCCGCTGCCGGCTGCAATCATTGCAGCGGCCAGCACGATCAGCGGCATGAAGGCGCGGCGCTGCACCCCAAGCAGGATTTCACGCTGGGCAAGCGGCAGCAGCGAAAATTCCTGCAGCATCAGCGGCACGTTTTTGCGGCTGCCCTGCAACAACAGCACGTCGCCAGCTTGTAGGGTGAGATCGCTCAGGCGTTCGCTGACCCGCTGGCCGCGTCTTGAGACGGCAATCAGATTGACGCCGCGCGTATAGGAGAGCGCCAGTTCGCGCGCCGACATGCCGTTCAGGTGGGAATCATTGCTGACAACGGCTTCCATGGAGACGAGATCGACGACCTTCTCGCCCTTGTCGGTCAGCGGCTTGCCCGAGAGGATGAGCTTTGCCTGGGACACCATCCGGTCGAGGCCTTCCGGGCTACCTTCCAGCATCACCGTATCGCCGCTCTTCAACGTCACATCGGGGAAGGGCGAGATGCGGCGTGGACCGCGCAGAATGGTTCTGGCAATCACATCGCCATCCCCAAGCTTCAGCAGCTCGCGCAGCGGCTTGTCTGCGAGCATGCTGTCGGGCGCAAGTGTCGCTTCAGCAGTGTAGCTTGCCTTGTCGAGAATATCTTCAAGCGATGCCTGCTGCTTTGCCCGCACGGGCAGCAGACGATAGCCGACAGTGAGGAAGAGAATGCCGACGACCGTCAGCGCAAGGCCAACGGGCGTGAAATCGAACATGGTGAAGCTTTGTCCGGTCATCTCTTCGCGAAGGCGGGATACGACGATGTTGGGCGAGGTGCCGATCTGGGTCATCAAGCCGCCGAGCAGCGCGGAAAAGGCCATCGGCATCAGATAGAAGGAGACGGGGCTTCCGGATTTGCGGGCGAACTGGAAGGCGACCGGTATCATGATGGCGAGCGCGCCGATATTCTTGATGAAGGCCGACATCACGGCAACCGCAACCATCAGGAAGGCAAGCTGCAAACCCTTGGAGCGCATTTCCGGCAGGTAGCGCTTGATGGCAAAATCGACGATGCCGGAGCGCGCGACGGCAGAGCTGACGATCAACGCACTGCCGACGATGATGACGATATCGTCGGAGAAGCCGGAAAAGGCCTTATCGAAGGGCACGACGCCGACGGCGACAGCCACCAGAAGCGCGCTGCACGCCACCACATCGTAGCGGAACCTGTCCCACATGAAAGCGACCATCATCCCAGCGATCACGGTGAAGGCGAGGATCTGCTCTGTGGTCATGCGGGGGCACTTTCAGGAGGGCATTGCGGGTGCGCAATGCCGGGATGACCCGGGAAGGGGTGCATCGAGAACGCGGGCGCCGTGCCACTTGTTCCTGACATCATAGCGGGTTTTGCGGAGCGACTGGTGCAGGCGGTGTCCGGGCCGGTGCCGGGTCAAGTCTTTGAGATTGCTTATCCCTCAGCCCTAGAGCGTTTCTATTTAACAAGGAAACGCTCTAGCGTAGCGGCGGGTGAGAATCCCAGCTTTTGCCGGAGCCCGCAGCAGTTACGGGCTCCAGCCTGTCTTTGAAGCGTCAATGCAGGGTGCTGCTCTTCTTGCGCTTGGAATTGCGCGAGACGATGTTGAGCACCTCCACCAGCGCCGAAAACGCCATGGCGGCATAGACGTAGCCTTTCGGCACATGGAAGCCCATGCCCTCTGCGATCAGCGTCGTGCCGATCATCAGCAGGAAGGCGAGCGCCAGCATGACGACGGTTGGGTTACGCTCGATGAAGTTGGCAAGCGGGGTTGCGGCGAGCAGCATGACGGTGACGGCGACGATGACGGCAACCACCATGATCGGAACGTGCGGGGTCATGCCGACCGCGGTGATGATGCTGTCCACCGAGAAGACGAGATCGAGAAGCAGGATCTGGACGATGGCCGACGAGAAGCTGGTAATCGCCGCCTTGCCGCCGACCATGTCTTCCTTGTGGTCGATCGGGTCGACATTGTGGTGGATTTCCTTGGTGGCCTTCCAGACAAGGAAGAGACCGCCGACGATGAGGATGATATCCTTCCACGAGAAGGGCTGGCCGAAGACTTCGAAGACGGGTTCCGTCAGCTGCACGATCCAGGCGACAGTGCCGAGCAGGCCAAGGCGCATGATGAGCGCCAGCCCGATGCCGATGCGCCTTGCCTTTTCACGCTGGTTTTCCGGCAGCTTGTTGGTCAGGATCGAGATGAAGATCAGGTTGTCGATACCCAGCACCACTTCCATGACGATGAGGGTGACGAGCGCCACCCATGCGGTGGGATCTGACAAAAGAGGGACGATGGACTCCATCGGGCCGGACTTCCTTTCAACTGAAGGTTATTATTCGACGGTGATAACGCAGATAATGGGCAATCTATAACGAATAAGTTGCGACGCAAGCATGTCAAAAGCGCCGTCAGGAGAGGTTCCCGGCGGCGCTTCAGACTGACTCGGAAGGGTCAATGGCTTCAGGCGGCTTTTGTTCCGTAAGCGGCCATGAAGACGCGGATGGCGCTGGAGATCACGCGTTCCAGTTCATCATCGGGCACGGGGCCTTCGAGTTCGCCAAAAAGGCGGAATTTGAAGAAGGTGCCGGTGGAGAGTTCGATGAACTGGCGGGCTGCCAACTCGATGTCGTCGACTTGGAGGCTGCCATTTTCAATGTGATGGCGAATGAATTCTTCCAGAACGATGCGGACATTGTTCGGCGCGGAGGAGAAGAAACGGCGCGACAGGTTGGGCATACGGTCGATCACGCCAAGCAGTGAGCGCATGGCAGGTATCATGTCCGTGCAAACCAACCGTGTGGCAAAGGCGGTGCCGAACTGGCGAAGACCTTCGTGGACCTCTTCTGTGCCGGCCAGAATATCGCGCATGGATTCGGCAAATTCGCGCCGGTGCCGGTCTATCAAAGCGGCGAACAACTCTTCCTTATTGGCGAAGTAGACATAGATCGTACCCTTGGAAACCCCGGCTTCCCGGGTGATATCGTTCATGCTGGCGGCATCGAAGCCCTTTTGCCTGAACATGCGCCACGCGCCATCGAGGATCTGTTCGCGCTTGGAGGGGTCTTCGCCCGCCGCAAAGCGTCCACCCGATGCGGCGGTCGAACATGCGTCCTCGATT
Organism: Agrobacterium sp. SORGH_AS 787; assembly: GCF_030819035.1. NCBI lineage: Bacteria > Pseudomonadati > Pseudomonadota > Alphaproteobacteria > Hyphomicrobiales > Rhizobiaceae > Agrobacterium > Agrobacterium sp. SORGH_AS 787. The sequence continues at coordinate 587,001 of NZ_JAUTBG010000002.1, read as the reverse complement.
ACCTTCTCTGTCATCGTCTTCCGTCCGATCGCGGTTAACACCCGATTCAATATATCGAACCGAGTGGTTCGATGCCACTTGATATGTGGGTTAAAACCGATTATGTCAATCGAACCGAACGGTTCAGTTCAACAAATTTCGTATAACCAGGTGTCTACCATGTCGTCTCAAAAGAGTGGCGCAGTCCGGGCGATCAATTCGTCTGAAGAAGCAGAAGCCCAGACCAGAGTCCAGGCTGAGGCCCGCACTGAGGAAAACCGTCCGGCAGAGGCCGCGAAGGCCGCAGCGCCCGTACAGCCGCCTGTTCAGAAAAAGAAGCGTAAGCCCTTCCTTCTGCCGATCATCGGTCTTGCGTTGCTCGCAGGCGCTGCCTGGTATGGCTATGACTACTGGACGACGGGCCGCTTCATGGTGTCGACCGACGACGCCTATGTGCATGGCGACATCGCGGTGATTTCGCCGAAGGTTTCCGGCTATGTGGCGAAGGTGGATATTGTCGCCAACCAGCAGGTCAAGGCTGGCGATCCGCTGGTGACGCTGGATGATGGCGACTATCGCCTTGCACTGGAACAGGCCGAGGCGCAGCTTGCCACGCAGCAGTTGTCCTTGAACCGCATCGACGCGCAGATCGCAGGCGGTGAGGCAGCATTGGCACAGGCCGTTGCCCAGAAGGGCGCGCTTGACGCAGCCCTTCAGGGTGCCGAGATCAACAATAAGCGTGCCACCGAGTTGCAGTCCAAGGATGTCGGCACCGCCGCATCCGCCGACAATGCCCGCATCGCACTCGAACAGGCCAAGGCGAATCTCGCTGCCGGTCAGGCAAATGTGGTTGCAGCTGAGGCCAATATCGCGCTCCTGAAGGCGCAGCGTAAAGAGGCCGAAGGCTCGATCAAATCGCTGGAGCTGGCGCGTGACAAGGCAGCCCGCGATCTCTCCTTCACCGTGCTTCGCGCGCCCTATGATGGCGTGATCGGCAATCTTTCGGTCCAGACGGGCGATCTCGTCTCTGCTGGCAAGCGCCTGGCTTCACTGGTGCCGATGAACCAGCTTTATGTCGATGCCAATTTCAAGGAAACGCAGCTCGCTGAAGTCGTGCCCGGTTCCAAGGTGAAGGTGCATGTGGATGCCTTCGATGACGACGCGATCGAAGGCACGGTGCAGTCGATCTCGCCGGCATCCGGCTCGGTCTTCTCCATGCTGCCGCCGGAAAACGCCACGGGCAACTTCACCAAGGTGATCCAGCGCGTACCGGTGCGTATCGTTCTTTCCAAGGAAGACATCGACAAGCACCACCTGCGTGCGGGCTTGAGCGTCGTTGTCGATGTCGATACGCGCACGGCGCCAAAGCAGGCCGACACCCAGGCAGCGCAGAACCAGTCCAAGTAACCGGCGGCCCGGATCAAGGTAGGGACAAGCATTATGGCGGCTACAGCCAGCATGAGCGGCGGCACCACGGCCGCCGTCGACCCGCCGATGGATCGAAGACGCCTGATCGCGTTCTTCGCCATGGTCTTCGGCATGTTCATGTCGATCCTCGACATTCAGATCGTTTCGGCCTCGCTGGCCGAGATCCAGGCCGGTCTCGGTGCCGGTTCGGATGAGATCGCCTGGGTGCAGACCTCCTACCTGATTGCGGAAGTCATCATGATTCCGTTGTCGGGCACGCTGGCGCGCATCCTCTCTACCCGCGTGCTGTTTGCCACCTGTGCGGCGGGCTTCACCATTTCCAGCGCGCTTTGCGCCACCGCGACGAATATCGACCAGATGATCGTCTATCGCGCGATCCAGGGCTTCATCGGTGGCGGCATGATCCCGTCGGTCTTTGCCGCGGCCTTCACCATTTTCCCGCCCTCCAAGCGCCCCATCGTTTCGCCGATCATCGGTCTTGTCGCAACGCTTGCGCCCACCATCGGCCCGACGGTCGGCGGTTATCTCTCCAATGCCTTTTCCTGGCACTGGCTGTTCCTCGTCAACATCATTCCCGGCATCATCGTCACCATTCTGACCTGGAGCCTGATCGATTTCGACAAGCCGGAAACCTCGCTGTGGAAGAAGTTCGACTGGTGGGGCTTGCTCTCCATGGGCGTGTTCCTCGGATCGCTGGAATATGTGCTGGAAGAGGGCAACAACAACGACTGGTTCAATGACGAGAATATCGTCATTGCCGCGATTGCCATGACGATCGGGGCAGTTGTGTTCTTCTGGCGGGCCTTCAAGGTGGATTTCCCGGTGGTGGATCTGCGCGCCTTTGCCGACCGAAATTTCTCCATCGGCTCGCTGTTTTCCTTCGTCATGGGTATCGGTCTTTATGGCCTGACCTATCTCTACCCGCTCTATCTGGGGCGTGTGCGCGGCTATGATGCGCTGATGATCGGTGAGACGATGTTCGTTTCGGGTCTGACCATGTTCTTCACCGCGCCGATTGCAGGGCGGCTTTCAGCCAAGCTCGATCCGCGGGTGATGATGGCGATCGGCTTCATCAGCTTTGCCGCCGGGACCTGGATCATGACGCATGTCACGGCCGATTGGGACTTCAACGAGCTTCTGATCCCGCAGATCCTGCGCGGTTTCGGTCTCATGATGTGCATGGTGCCGATCAACAACATCGCGCTCGGCACGCTTCCGCCCGCCCGCATCAAGAACGCATCCGGTCTCTTCAACCTCACGCGTAACTTGGGCGGCGCGGTCGGTCTTGCCATCATCAACACCTTGCTCAGCCAGCGCACCGACGACCACTATGTCCGCATTGCCGAGCATGTGAATTACGGCAATCCGGCAGCGCTGGATTGGCTGAGCAGCGTCGGCGGCAATTACGACTCCTATGGCCTCGACGGCTCCTCGGTGGCGATCAAGAAGCTCGTCGGCGTGGTATCGCAACAGGCCTGGATCCTGGCCTTTGCCGATGTCTTCCTGCTGCTGACCTTCCTGTTCACCGGCCTCATCTTCCTGACGGTGCTGATCAAAAAGCCGAAGGCGGCCCCGCCGCCCGACGCGGCGCATTGAGGTTTACCTATCCACCGCAGCGCATGTGGGGTCACCGGAAACGGTGGCCCCTTTTTTGGGGGGGCTATTTTCACGACGCCTACAGCATGGTGCCGAACTCCATGCTCTGAGGTTCGATCAATGCAAGAAATGCATCGCAGTCCAACTGCCCGCGCCAGCTCGAACAAATTTTTTCCGCGCTCAGGCGCGCATCCGCAAAGGCGAGATCCAGAAACACCCCGTCATCGAGCTTGACCAGATGCTGGCGGCGCCAGCCCGTCTGTCGCGAGAGGTGGTTCTCCACCATCGCAGCATGGGCCTTGCGCATGTCGGCTTCGTCTACCCCCTGTTTCAGGCGGAAGCGTCCGATTTCCACACCGCTCCCGTTGGCGATAGGGTGTTGAGAGACCGGCGGCAGCCGGTAATGCTGCATACTGATACAACTGGAGACAGATGCCCGGAAGCCAGCGAATTCGGCAGCGCTCGCAACCATTCTCGCCGCCGAATTGGCTTCTTCCAGGCTGCGCCACGCCACCAGATCGACGCGGGTGCGCGCGCCGTCCACCCGCGTGAATGGAGACCAGTGAATGAAGCCGGGAAAGGTCGCAAGCCGTTCCCGCGCCGCGTCGCGTGCGGCATCTGCTTCGTTCTCATCCGTGACCGTGTAGGTGACGATTTCATAAAGTAACGTGGTCATGACAGCTCCTTTGAGTTTGGAGCCGGGTCATACGGTTTTCATCCTGACAGTTTCCGGCAGGAGTGATATGCGATTGACGAGATATGCGCACGCTTCGACTCTTCGCATTGCTGGATAATCTTCGCGGTCGGCTGAGCCCGGTTTCAGCCGAAACATTGGCCGTTGACCTCAATGTCTCGCTTCGAACGATCTACAGGGATATGGCAACCCTACAGGCCATGGGCGCCCCCGTGCGCGGGGAGGCTGGTATCGGCTATTGCATGGAACGCGGATATTTTCTGCCGCCGCTGCAATTCGATGCGGACGAGTTGGAGGCGATTATGCTGGGCACCTGGCTGATCGCGGCGCGGGCAGACGGGGAATTGTCTGACGCCGCAAGGCGTGTGTCGGCCAAGGTCAGCGCCGTCATGGATGGCGAAGCTGGCGAGGCATATGCGCGTTTGCCGTTTCGCGCCGTTTCGCAGCATGCCCCCGGGGATACGAAAACCGGCGTCCATCTCGGTTTCCTGCGAAAAGCCATCAGAGAAAAAGCCTTCCTCGATATTCGATACCTCGATCTGAAGGAGGCCAGAAGCCAGCGTCTTGCCCGCCCTTTGGGCCTGACTGTCTTCGACGAGGTGTGGCTTTTGACGATCTGGTGCGAAACGAAGAATGACTTCCGCAATTTGCGTGTCGACCGGATCGAAGGCGTCGAGCGGACGGGAAAACACTTCCGTCCGGAAAAGGGAAAGCGTTTCGAGGACTATCTGCAAACCTTGACATGATCGGTAAGAGTGGCCGCCCCGGCGCGTGAGGCTCTTCATGAGGTACGTACATCATTTTCTGATTTACGTACCTCAGAAACTCCTCTATGACGTTGCGCCGGGAGGAAGCATGAAGCCGACAGTTCACGATATTGCGTCAAAGGCAGGGGTCAGTCTCGCCACCGTCGACCGGGTGATCAATCTGCGTCCGGGCGTGCATCAGCTGACCCGCGCCAAGGTGGAAGCGGCGATTTCCGAGCTTGGCTATGTGCGCGATATCGCCGCCGCCAACCTCGCCAAGGGGCGCAGTTATGCGCTGGTCTTCATTCTTCCCAACAATGACAATTCCTTCATGGCCGGGCTTCGCAACGAGGTGAGGTGTGCGGCCTCTCGCTCCTATGTGGAGCGCACGTCGATCCGCATCATCGAGGTGCCGCCCTTCGATGCGGCGGCACTGACCCAGGCGCTGGATGTGGCGCGGCTGGAAAAGCCGTCGGGCGTTGCCTTTGTCGCGATCGATTCCGAGGATGTGGTGGAGGCGACGGATCGGCTCGCTGACAGCGGCATTGCCGTGGTGACGCTGGTGTCGGATCTGACGGGCTCGAAGCGCGATCATTTTGCAGGCGTCGATAACGCCGCAGCGGGCCGCACGGCGGCGAGCCTGATGGGGCGGTTCCTGCCCAAGGAGGAGGCCGAGATCGCGGTTCTGGCGGGCTCCATGCTGGTGAAGGATCACCGCGAGCGTCTGGCCGGCTTCGAAGGTGTGATCGAGGCGGAGTTTCCACATCTCTCCATCCGTCCGGTTCTGGAAGGGCGCGACGATGCCGAGAGGGTGGAAGCGCTGGTCGGAGACACTCTGCGCGACAATCTCACGCTTGCCGGGCTCTATAGCCTTGGCGCGGGCAATCGCGGTCTGATCCGGGCGCTGAAGGCGCATGACGGTTTGAGACCTTGCGTCATTGCCCACGAACTGAACGACACGACCGCCGCAGCACTTCGCGATGGCACGCTGGATGCGGTGCTGAACCAGGATGCAGGTCATGAGGTGCGCAGCGCCATTCGCGTCCTCAAGGCCCGCGCCGATGGGCTTGCCGTCATCGAGGCGCAGGAGCGTATCCGTATCGACATATTCCTGAGGGACAATCTGCCTTGAGCGACCCTCGTTTCAACCCATTTCGGGCACGGCCCGGCTGGAACTGCTCCAGCACATTCACATCCAATCTTGGAGGACGATATGTATCTCGGTCTTGATCTTGGCACATCCGGCGTGAAGGCGCTGCTGATCGATGGCGATCAGACGGTCATCGGTTCGGCCAATGGCGCGCTGGATGTCTCGCGTCCGCATCACGGCTGGTCGGAGCAGGATCCGGCCCATTGGATCAAGGCGACCGAAACGGCGGTTGCCGGGCTGAAAGCGAAGTTTCCGGCCGAGCTTTCGGCGGTCAAGGGCATCGGCCTCTCCGGCCAGATGCATGGCGCCACGCTGGTCGATGCGAGCGGCGACGTTCTTCGCCCCTCGATCCTGTGGAACGATACGCGATCCTATGCGGAAGCTGCGAAGCTCGACGCGGACCCGCGCTTTCGCCAGATCACCGGCAATATCGTCTTCCCCGGCTTTACTGCGCCGAAGCTCGTTTGGGTGAAGAACAACGAGCCTGAGATTTTTGCCAAGGTCGCCAAGGTTCTGCTGCCGAAGGATTATCTGCGGCTGTGGCTGACAGGCGAATACATCTCCGAAATGTCCGATTCCGCCGGTACCTCGTGGCTCGATACGGGCGCGCGCAAGTGGTCTTCCGAGCTGCTTGCGGCAACCGATCTTGATGAGACTCATATGCCGTCTCTGGTGGAAGGCACGGATGAGGCGGGTGTTCTGCGCTCCGAGCTGGCCGCTGCCTGGGGCATTTCCGGCAAGGTCGTCGTGGCCGGTGGCGCCGGCGACAATGCCGCATCCGCCTGCGGCATGGGCACGGTTGCCGAAGGCCATGCCTTCGTGTCGCTTGGCACGTCCGGCGTACTCTTTGCCGCCAATGCCTCCTATCTGCCGAAGCCGGAGAGCGCGGTTCACGCCTTCTGCCACGCGCTGCCCAACACCTGGCACCAGATGGGCGTGATCCTGTCGGCCACCGATGCGCTCAACTGGTATTCCGGCATTGCCGGCAAATCGGCGTCCGAACTTTCCAGCGAGTTGGGCGACGACCTGCAAGCGCCAACCGGCGTCACCTTCGCGCCCTATCTTTCCGGCGAACGCACGCCGCACAATGACGCGGCCATTCGCGGCTCCTTCATCGGTCTTTCGCATGAAAGCGACCGCAAGGCGCTGACGCAGGCCGTGCTGGAAGGCGTGACCTTTGCGATCCGCGACAATCTCGAGGCGCTGAAATCGGCTGGTACCTCGATCTCGCGTGTGACCGCCATCGGCGGCGGATCGCGTTCGCGCTACTGGCTGGCCTCGATTGCCACCTCGCTCGGCGTGCCGGTCGATATTCCGGCGGAAGGCGATTTCGGTGCGGCCTTCGGGGCGGCGCGTCTCGGCCTGATTGCCGCGACGGGGGCCGATCCGCTTGCGGTCTGCAGCCAGCCGGAGACGGAGGAGACGATCGAGCCGGTCACATCGCTATCAGGCGCTTACGAAGAGGCTTATGGGCGATATCGGGCGCTTTATCCTGCGATCAAGCCGCTTTCGCATTAGGCGGGGTTGAGGGTGGGGTTTACCCCGCCTCTGTCCTGCCGGACATCTCCCCCTCAAGGGGGGAGATCGGCTGGGTTCACCGGCGCCACGTCCATTACGGCCTCGCTGGGATCGATAGCGATCACGATGGGGTCGAGCGCCCACCACGAATCGATCTCCCCCCGTGAGGGGGAGATGCCCGGCAGGGCAGAGGGGGTGAACCACACCCTCTACCGACACACCACGCACCACCAAGGGAGAAGCAACAATGAGCACTGGATTTTTCGGCAATATCGCCAAGGTCAAATATGAAGGCCCCGACAGCACCAATCCGTTGGCGTTTCGCCACTACAACCCGGACGAGGTTGTTCTCGGCAAGCGCATGGAAGACCATCTGCGCTTTGCGGTCGCCTACTGGCACTCCTTCGCCTGGGAGGGCAGCGATCCCTTCGGCGGACGCACCTTTGATCGTCCCTGGTTTGGCGATGACATGCAGAAGGCCAAGCTGAAGGCCGATGTGGCGTTCGAAATGTTCAGCCTGCTCGGCGCGCCTTACTATTGCTTCCACGATGCGGATGCGCGTCCTGAAGGCAAGACCTTTGCCGAGAGCACCAAGAACCTCAACGAGATCGTCGACTACCTGCAGAAGAAGCAGGAAGAGACCGGCGTCAAGCTTCTCTGGGGCACGGCGAACCTCTTCTCCAACCGCCGCTTCATGGCCGGTGCCTCCACCAATCCAGATCCGGATGTGTTTGCCTATTCGGCAGCCACCATCAAGACCTGCATGGACGCCACGATGAAGCTCGGCGGCGAGAACTATGTTCTGTGGGGCGGTCGCGAAGGTTATGAGACGCTGCTCAACACCGACCTGTCGCGTGAATTCGACCAGATGGCGCGCATGCTGCACATGGTCGTGGAGTACAAATACAAGATCGGTTTCAAGGGCACGATCCTCGTCGAGCCGAAGCCGCAGGAGCCGACCAAGCATCAATATGATTACGATGTCGCGACCGTCTACGGCTTCCTGAAGAAGTACGGCCTCGAAAACGAAGTGAAGATGAACATCGAACAGGGCCACGCGATCCTTGCAGGCCATACCTTCGAGCATGAGCTGGCGCTTGCCAACACGCTCGGCATCTTCGGCTCCATCGATATGAACCGCAACGACTACCAGTCCGGCTGGGATACCGACCAGTTCCCCAACAACGTGCCGGAAATGGCGCTTGCTTACTACCAGGTCCTGCAGGCCGGCGGCTTCACCACCGGTGGCACGAACTTCGATTCCAAGCTGCGCCGCCAGTCGCTCGACCCGGAAGATCTGCTGATCGGCCATATCGGCGGCATGGATTGCTGCGCCCGCGGCCTCAAGGCTGCGGCGAAGATGGTGGAAGACGGCGCGCTCTCCAAGCCGCTTGCTGAGCGCTACGCCAAGTGGGACCAGCCGGAAGCCCAGAAGATGCTGCGCGGCGAGATGAAGCTGGAAGAGATCGCGGCCAAGGTGGAGCGGGAAAACATCAACCCCGAGCCCAAGTCTGGCCGTCAGGAATATCTCGAAAACGTGGTCAATCGCTACGTTTAAGGTTTGCGAACTAGTCGTTCAAAATGAGAGCATCACCCCGGGGTCAAATCCGGGGTGATGTGTTTTACCCGCATTGCGTTGACAAGTTTAGGTCATTTGTCCTAATGGTGATTAGGACAAATGACCTAATCATTGAGTTCTTTAAGTCTGGGGGCTGCGATGAGTTCGACGACACGCGAGGAGATCGTCAAGGTGGCGGATGACCTTTTCTATCGAAAAGGCTTTGACCATACATCTTTCGCCGACATTGCCGGACTGGTGAAGATTTCTCGCGGCAACTTCTATCATCACTTCAAAACCAAGGACGATATCCTCGAAGCGGTGATTGAAAAACGTCTGGCTGATCGCGGCGCCATGCTGACACGATGGGAGATAGAGGGCAGGACACCGGCGGACCGGATCAACAGTTTCATCGATATTCTGATCGTCAATGGGGATAAGATCAAACTATATGGCTGCCCCATCGGCACTTTGACGAGCGAATTGGCGAAGCTGAATCATCCGGCCCAGCCGGATGCGGGACGACTATTTACACTGTTCCGCATGTGGCTGCGTCGTCAGTTTGTCGCGCTCGGTCGGGAAGACGATGCCGATATCCTGGCCATGCATCTCCTTTCTCGAAGCCAGGGCGCAGCGACCCTTTTCAACGCATTCCAGGATCAGGACTTCGTTGAGCGCGAGGTTGCCCAGATGAAGGAATGGTTGAAGCATATCGAAACCGAACGTCTCGAAAGCTCGCTCTAAGCATATGGATGTCGCATCGTAGTGCGATTGTCTCCTGTCTCCTTTCCAATCCAGTTCAAACAACAGGAAACGTCATGTTCATTGTCTTTCTCAGATTCTCCGACAACAAGGCGAAGGCTTCTCAGTTGCTGGAGCAGCACAATGCCTGGATTAGAAAAGGTTTCGATAGCGGTATATTCCTGCTTGCAGGCAGCCTTCAGCCGAACGCGGGCGGAACGCTTCTTGCCCACAATATCGATGAGGAACGCCTTGAGGCGCTCCTTCAGGAAGATCCGTTTGTGGCGGAGCGGGTGGTGCAGGCCGAGATCCATGAGGTGACGCCAGGTCGCGTCGATGAACGGCTTCTGTTTCTCAAGGGATAATCTTGTCGGCAGCTCTATTAGAGAATGATGCGCGTAATGATGTCGTCGCCTAAGGCTTGCGATTTTTTAGCATGTACGGAGTTCAGCTCACCCCCGCACATCTCCCCGATACACATTCGGCGTTGTCCCCGTCAGTCGCCCGAAAATCTTTCGAAACGCGGCGGGGTCGGTGTAGCCGACGGACCAGGCGATGGATTCGATGGAGCCGTTGGTGGTTTCCAGCAGTTGCCGCGCCTTCATGATGCGGACATTCTGGTGATATTCGGTGAGCTTCAGTTTCGTGGCGCGGAAGAAGCGGCGTTGCAGGGTGCGCTCCGAGAGGTTGACGCTGTCTGCCAGTTCGCCGACGCTTTTTTGCAGTTCCGGGGTGGCGTGGAACTGGTGCTGGATTTGCAGCACCTCGCGGTCGCCATGGTCGAAGCGCGGCAGGAAGGCCTTGTAGCGGGCCTGGCTGGTGCGCGGCGGATCGACGATCAGGAAGCGGGCGGTCTCCAGCATCACCGATTGGCCGAGAAGCTTTTCGACGAGCAGCAGGCCGAGATCGGCCCAGGCGAGAATGCCGCCAGCGGTGATCACGTCGCCATCGTCGATGATCATATTGTCGGGCGCCACATCGATGCCGGGGAAGCGTTCCGACAGCCTGTCGGCAAAGGCCCAGTGGGTGGTGGCGCGCCGTCCGTTGATGAGGCCGGTTTCAGCCAGCACGAAAGCGCCCGCACAGACCGAGCAGACGGTCACGCCCTCCGCGTGCTGCTCTGAGAGCCATTCCGACGCTGGTGTCATGCTCTGCATCTTCTCGGGCATGATGATGCTAGGTGGCGCGATGACATAGCGCAGCGCGTGGGGCTGGTCCGGATGCGAGTCCCAGATGCAAGCGACTGTGCTGCCTTCCATCTTCCAGTGGCTGATGCGGATGCTGCTTTCGCCGCTGCGCCCTTCCAGCCTCATGGCCCAGCTGGAAGCGATGCCGAAGAGATCGGTCAGCCCGTAGATCGCCGCCAGCTGACAGTCCGGATAGATGAGTAGCGCAATTTCGATTATGCTGATATTCGTAGCATCAGTCGCATCCATCGCCACCGTTACGGTCTTCTGGGCATCGGGCTGCTGGCTGTTCTCCTGCATTTGCACCATTGTCACTTTTGCCTTCTATAAAGTCATTTGCGCCACGTGTTTTGTGTAGAGCAAGGCGCTAGCTTGTTCAAGTCAACAGCAACCAGGCATGACCTGACAGGAGAGCGCGATGACGGAATCAGGGACAACCAATGATGCCAACCGCTTTTTTATGTCGAGACGCACCGTCTTGATCGGCGGCGCGGCACTGGCCGGAGCCGCACTCTCGCCACTCGATTTTTCATCCGCCTATGCAGCAACCAATTCACCACAAGGAGATATCACCATGGCATACGTTACCACCAAAGACGGCGTGCAGATCTTCTACAAGGACTGGGGTCCAAAGAACGCGCAGCCGGTTGTCTTCCACCACGGCTGGCCGCTGTCTTCCGACGACTGGGACGCGCAGATGCTGTTCTTCCTTGCCAACGGCTACCGCGTTGTTGCCCATGACCGGCGCGGTCACGGCCGCTCCGAACAGGTCTCGGAAGGTCACGACATGGACCATTACGCAGCCGATGCCTTTGCCGTTGTCGAAGCGCTGGACCTGAAAAACGCCATCCATATCGGTCATTCCACCGGCGGCGGTGAAGTTGCCCGCTATGTGGCCAAGCACGGCGAACCGGCAGGCCGCGTTGCCAAGGCGGTTCTGGTGTCCGCCGTTCCGCCGCTGATGCTGAAGACCGAGGTCAATCCAGAAGGTCTGCCGATCGAGGTCTTCGACGGTTTCCGTTCGGCTCTTGCCGCCAACCGCGCGCAGTTCTTCCGCGATGTTCCGGCTGGCCCCTTCTACGGCTTCAACCGTGACGGCGCGACTGTGCATGAGGGCGTGATCCAGAATTGGTGGCGCCAGGGCATGATGGGCGGCGCAAAGGCCCATTATGATGGCATCAAGGCGTTTTCCGAGACGGACCAGACGGAAGACCTGAAGGCGATCGGCGTTCCGACGCTGGTGCTGCACGGCGAAGACGATCAGATCGTTCCGATTGCGGACTCCGCGCACAAGTCGATCAAGCTTCTGAAGAACGGTGAGTTGAAGACCTATCCGGGCTTCTCCCACGGCATGCTGACGGTGAACGCCGATGTGCTGAACGCCGATCTTCTGGCCTTCGCCAAGAAGTAAGACAACGCAAAAGGCCGCTGGCTGGTGCAAACGCTCTGCCGGCGGCCTTTACTTCAAGCCGGATATATCACGAAACTGTGATGGTGACGGGCGCTGCAATTTCTGATGTTTAGCGGTCTCTACAATTGGAGATCGCCCATGCCCGCCTATGCCATTCTCGCTCTTGCTGTGATCAGCGAAGTCGTCGCGACCATGTCGCTCAAGGCATCGAAAGGGTTCACCGTCCTTATCCCCTCCATCGCCGTCGTCATCGGCTATGGTGCCGCTTTCTTCTTCCTGTCGATGATCCTTGATCGCATTCCGGTGGGTGTTGCCTATGCAATCTGGGCTGGCGGCGGCATCGTCTTGACGGCGACACTTGGATGGTTCGTCTTCGGTCAGCGGGTGGATTTCTGGGGCTTCGTCGGCATGGCGCTAATCCTTGCCGGTGTGCTCGTCCTCAACCTGTTGTCCAAAAGCTCCGCCCATTGAAGATCCTGCGCGATGAGGCTTTCTGCGCTGCAACTGCTCACCATGTCGCATGGTTACATTTCCGTGCCTTCTTGTGTGCGCTGCAATAGCGCCTATCTGTGCTTCGTTTCACAAGGGCCGGATCCGTCGCGTCGACGCTCAAAGGCTGGCCCGCGAAGGAGTTTCTATGCTGATTGATAAATTGAACTGGCGCTATGCCACGAAGAAGATGGACCCCGCAAAGTCTGTGTCCGAAGACAAGGTGGACCGCATCATCGAGGCGGCGCGTCTGGCTCCGACCTCAAGCGGCCTGCAGCCCTTCGAAATCATCGTCGTGACCAATCCTGAGGTTCGCGCCAAGATCCAGGAGATTGCCTGGAACCAGGCGCAGATCACCGATGGTTCGCATCTCCTCGTATTCGCCGCCTGGGACAATTACACGCCCGAGCGCATCAACCACATGTTCGACCTCACCAATGAGGAGCGCGGCTTCAAGAACGAAGGCTGGGAAAAGTACCGCCAGTTCCTGCTTGGCATGTATCCGGATCGCGATCCGGAGTCAAACTTCGAGCACGCTGCCCGCCAGGCCTATATCGCCTTCGGCATGGCTGTTGCCCAAGCCGCCTTCGAAGGCGTGGATGCAACGCCGATGGAAGGTTTCGAGCCTGCCAAGCTGGACGAGATCCTTGGCCTTCGTGAGAAGGGCCTGCGCTCGGTGACGATCCTGCCGCTCGGCTATCGTCAGGAAGAGGGCGACTGGCTGGTCAATCTGAAGAAGATCCGCCGTCCGCTGGATCAGTTCGTGACCAAGGTCGACTGAGCCACCTCTGTGTCTTTCGGGCAGATTTTTCCGTCATTCGCGGATAATTGAAATATTCTGCCTATAAATCGGTATCGCATACCGGCATGTATGCGATACACAGATGGCCGAAACGCTAAAGCCTTCGCAGGTTCGGCGTGAAAGTCATCGACTTCAGAAAGTTGACCATGCTCTCAGATGTCTTTCATTGTCGAATGTGCCTTATGGCGGCGTAAACGGTTGTGGCCTGATGGGCCGTCCGCCGGAATGAAGAGACAGTTTCCTCAAGAGCAATGGCATGAATTCCGACATCAGTAAGGGCGCAGCGCGTCCTATCCCGACCTCGACAGCCGACCCGATGGTGGCGTTCGAGGCTGTGACGAAAACCTTTGGCGGCAACGGCAAACAGCCCGCCTTCACCGCGCTTGCAGGCGTGGATTTCGTCGTCCCGCGTGGCGGCATTTCCGGCATTATCGGCCGTTCGGGTGCCGGCAAGTCCACCATGATCCGCCTCGTCAACGGGCTGGAACGGCCGACATCCGGCAAGGTGGTGGTGGATGGCGTCGATGTCGGCGCGCTGGACGAGGGCGGCTTGCGTGGCCTTCGCCGCTCGGTCGGCATGATCTTCCAGCACTTCAATCTGCTATCGTCGCGCACCGCTTACGACAATGTGGCGCTGCCGCTGGAAATTTCCGGCGTCTCGAGGCAAGAGATCCAGCGCAAGGTCGGGCCGTTGCTCGATCTCGTCGGTCTCGGTGACAAAGCCAAGCGCTATCCGGCGGAGCTTTCCGGCGGCCAGAAGCAGCGTGTGGGCATCGCACGTGCGCTTGCGACTGAGCCGAAGCTGCTGCTCTCCGACGAGGCGACCTCGGCGCTCGATCCGGAAACCACGCAATCGATCCTCGAACTGTTGAAGCGCATCAATGCCGAGCTTGGCCTGACCGTGCTGCTCATCACCCACGAGATGGAGGTGGTGAAGACCATCGCTTCGCAGGTTGCCGTCATCGACAAGGGGTTGATCGTCGAGCAGGGCTCCACCTTCGATATCTTCACCCATCCGCGCCACGAGACGACACGCAGCCTGTTGTCGTCCGCCGTCGGCGTCAAGCTGCCGCATTGGGTCACGTCCGGCCTGAAGAGTGAAGCGGCTGTTGGCGACCGCATTCTGGTGCGTCTCGTCTTCTTCGGCGATACGGCGTTCCAGCCGCTGACTGCACGTCTTGTCGCCGAGATCGGCCCGGATGTGAATATTCTGGCGGGCACCATCGAAGAGATTGCCGGGGCGCCCTTCGGCTCGCTGGTCGTGTCCTACCCGGCAACGCCCGAGGTTCTGGCACGGGCGAAACACTTCTATGACGAAACGGGTCTGACGACGGAGGTGCTTGGCTATGTCGCCTGATATGCTGTTCAACATTCTCCTCAAAGGCCTGATCCAGACGCTGCATATGGTGGCGGTTTCCGGCATCGTCGGGTCCGTGCTCGGACTGCCGATCGGCATCTTTCTCGCCACCAGCGGCAAGGGCGAGCTGTTCGAAGCGCCGATGACGAACCGCATTATCGGCTTCATCGTCAATGCGGCGCGCTCCACGCCCTTCATCATTCTGGTGGTGGCGATCATTCCCTTCACCCGGCTGGTTGCCGGCACATCGATCGGCACCAATGCCGCCATCGTGCCCCTCACCGTCGCCACTGTGCCCTTCATTGCAAGGCTGGTGGAAGCGGCGATCCGCGAGGTGGATAAGGGACTGATCGAGGCGGCGCGCGCCATGGGTGCAACGCCGCTTCAGATCGTCACCAAGGTGCTTCTGGCCGAAGCCAAGCCCGGCATTACGCTCGCGCTGACACTCACGCTCGTCAGCCTGATCGGCTATTCGGCGATGGTGGGCGCTGTCGGCGGCGGCGGCCTTGGAGACCTCGGCATTCGCTATGGCTACCAGCGCTTCATGCCGGATGTGATGCTGGCGGTGGTCATCGTCCTCATCGTGCTGGTTCAGCTGGTGCAAAGCGCAGGTGACGCGCTTGCCCGCAGCTTCGACAAGCGCAACCGCAAGACCTGAAAAACGAAGCATCGGGGCAACCGGCGCTCACCGAGACCAAACCATGAACCCAAGGAGACCACATATGAAAAAGCTTATTATCGCTGCTTCTCTCGCAGCTCTTTTTGCAGGCAGCGCGCTGGCTGAAACCATCAAGGTCGGCGTGACCCCTGCCGAACATGCGCAGATCATGGAGCAGGTGAAGAAGATTGCAGCCACCAAGGGCCTCGACATCGAGATCCTCGAATTCTCCGACTACGTCGTGCCGAACCAGGCGCTGGCCGATGGCGAGTTGCAGGCCAACTCCTTCCAGCACCAGCCCTATCTCGACAACCAGATCGCCGACCGCAAGTTCGATCTCGTCAGCGTCGGCACCACCATCACCACGCCGATGGGCGTCTACTCCAAGAAGGTGAAGAGCCTTGACGAGTTGAAGGATGGCGCAACCGTCGGCATCCCGAACGACCCGACCAATGGTGGCCGCGCGCTTCTGGTTCTGGCTTCCAAGGGCCTGATCAAGGTGAACGAAGCTGTCGGCCTCAAGGTCACGCCAGCCGACATCACCGAGAACCCGAAGAACATCCAGATCGTCGAACTCGACGCCGCACAACTGCCGCGTTCGCTGGACGATACCGACGCGTCGGTGATCAACACCAATTATGCAACCGCCGCCGGTCTCAACCCGAAGAAGGATTCGATCGCCATCGAAAGCGAAAAGTCTCCCTATGCGAATGTGATTGCGGTTCGCTCGGAAGACAAGGACAAGCCTTGGGTCAAGACGCTGGTGGAGTCTTACCACAGCCCGGAAGTGAAGAATTTCATTCTGGAAAAGTACAACGGCACCGTCATCCCGTCTTGGTAATCGACCGGCACCCGGTCTGGAAAACGCGCCCCTTCCGCAACCGCGGCAGGGGCTTTTTCTTGCAAAAGTGGCAGAATTGTACGTTTCGTACCAGATTTCTGCGCGTATTTTTAATCTCTTTTGAATGTTTCCCCCGCACCATGGCGCTTTGTAGAGGTGTATAGTTGCGTTCAGCGTGGGGCAGAGCAGAATGAGGATGATTGGCAGGAGATCTGCGGTTGCAGGTGTGCTTTTCGCCTTTGCGCTTATCGTCGCTCTGATCACGGCGCTTGTTCTTTCGGCGCTGACCAATGTCACGCAGATGGCCAACCGGCTGGATGAGGAGCGTTCTCTCCAGACGACGCGCGGGGCGCTTTCCACCTTCCAGCATCAACTGGGCGCGACACTGAATGATTACGCCGCCTGGGACGATGCCGCCCGTTTCGTCTATGCCGAGGATGGCACCGGCTGGATCATCAGCAATTACGGCGACATGACCGTCAATAGCGAGCTCTTCGATACCGCCGTCGTTCTGGACGATCAGGAGGGTGTGCTGCTTGCCTATCAGAATGGCGCGCCGGCACCCTGGAGCGTCGGCTCCTATTTCGGCGGCAGCATTTCTGAAATGATCAACCGCATCCGCAATGCCGGACCGGAGACCAATCCCGAAATGACCGGCTTCATCCGCACGCGTGACGGCGTTGCCGCCGCCGGTGTCGCACTGGTGCGCAAGAAATCCGGCGAACTCGATCCCTCGCTTGGCAAACGCTATCTGGTCTTCGTTCGCCATCTGACCGATGAAAAGGTCGGCAAGCTCGGCCAGACCTATCTGGTCAACGGGCTGTCGCTCAATAACGGCTTTGCAACCACGCCCTATTATGTCGATATCGTCGATCCGAATGGCGAGATCCTTGGGAAGCTGACCTGGACGTCGACCATGCCGGGCGATGTCAGCCTCAACGAAGTCCGCCCGCGGGTTCTCAGCGCCTTTGCCATTGTCGGCGTCTTTTTCCTTGTGCTCTTCATCTTCGGACTTGCCGTGATCCGCAAGCTCAAACGTGAGGAAGCGGTCATGCGCGAAGAGCTTCTGGTCGATCGCTTGAGCGGTCTCTACAATCGCCCTGGTCTGTTTCGTGGCCTGAAGCGCATGACGGAGACGGCCAGTGCAGACGGCTCCTATGTGGAGCTCATCTATCTCGATCTCGACGGTTTCAAGGATGTGAACGATTCCTTTGGCCATGAGGTGGGCGATCTCTTGATCAAGGCCATGGCCGCGGCACTCAAGGTTCTCGCGCCGAAGGATGCCTTGCTGGCACGCCTCGGTGGCGACGAATTCGCCGTTGCCCTGCAAGGACCCGATGCCCGCATTGAGGGCCGCAAGTTCTGCGATGCGCTGCTGGAACTGGTTTCCGAACCCTTCATGCTGGGCGACCGCGTTGCCGCAATCGGCTGCAGCATTGGCATGGCCGTTTCCAAGGGCGGTGATATCCATGGCGAGGAACTGCTGCGGCGGGCGGATATGGCCATGTATGAGGCGAAAGAAGGGGGCGGCGGACGCTATTTCGCCTATCAGGCCGACCTCGATGCGCGCCGCGAAGAACGCAAGCAGCTGGAAGCCGACCTGAAATACGGCATCGACAACAATGAAATCCGCGTGGCCTTCCAGCCAGTCGTCAACACGCTGACGCGCCGTATCATCGGGGTCGAAGCGCTGGCCCGCTGGGACCGCCCGGGCTACGGTCCGGTCTCACCGGATGTCTTCATTGCCGCAGCAGAATCGAGTGGCCTGATCGACAAGCTCGGTATGCAGGTCATGCGCACGGCGCTGAAGGAAGCGGCCGCCTGGCCGGACCTGAAGGTCGCCATCAACATCTCGCCCGTCCAGTTCCGCAACCCCGCCTTTGCCGGCCATGTAGTGCAGGTTCTGGAGGAGACCGGAATTGCGCCGGACCGCGTCATGCTGGAAATGACAGAAGGTTACTTCATCCACCATCCAGAGCGCGCCCAGGCGGCCATCGAAAAGCTGCAGCAGATCGGGCTTAGTATCGCGCTCGACGATTTCGGCTCCGGCTTTGCCAGCACCGGCTATCTGCGCCGCTTCGGTTTCGACCGCATGAAGATCGATAAGTCGCTGGTCGTGGCGCTGGAAGAGGGCGGCCGCTCACTGGAAATGCTGACCGCCACCGTCGCACTTGCCCGCTCGCTTGGCATGCCGGTGACGGCGGAGGGTATCGAAACCGAAGACCAGGCCGTGATCCTCCAGATCTGCGGCTGCGATGAGCTGCAGGGCTATCTCTTCTCCAAGCCTCTGGATGCGGCAGGCATTCACGAGTTGCTGACGCAGCAAGATGCGCCGATGGAGCAGTTGAAGGCTTCATAACGACTAAGCGCGATTACAGCATCGGCCCGAAAATCGGACTCGATTTTCGCAAAGCACGATGCGTCGATTCAAAAAAGGGAAAGCGTCCTTTGTGCGTCCAGTAGGAGGCTCACCGCTTTAGCGCCCCAGATGCTTCTCGCCGCGTTTCTTGGCGATCTCGATCTGCTTCTGGCGGTCGCGGAAGCGTTGGCGGTCTTCTTCGGTCCGGTCGTCGTAACAGCTTGGGCAGGAGACGCCCTCTTCGAAGAGCGGCGACAGGCGCACCTCTTCGGTGATCGGGTTGCGGCAGGCGTGGCAAAGTTGGTGATCGCCCTCGGCAAGACCATGGACCACGGAGACGCGCTCGTCGAAGACGAAGCAGGCGCCTTCCCACAGGCTCTCTTCTTCCGGCACTTCTTCCAGATATTTCAGAATGCCGCCCTTCAGGTGGAAGACATCTTCAAAGCCCTGTTCCTTCATGAAGGCCGTGGCCTTTTCGCAGCGAATACCGCCGGTGCAATACATGGCGATCTTCGGCTTGTTGTGCAGGCCGGGATTGTTCTTCACCCACTCGGGGAACTCGCGGAAGGTCTTGGTCTGCGGATCGACCGCGCCTTTGAAGAGGCCGATTGCCGTTTCGTAATCGTTGCGGGTATCGATGACGATGGTGTCCGGATCGGAGATCAGCGCATTCCAGTCCTTCGGATCGACATAGGTGCCGACGATCCGGTTGGGATCGATATCCGGCACGCCCATGGTGACGATTTCCTTCTTCAGCTTCACCTTCATGCGCACGAAGGGCATCTTCGACGCGCGGCTTTCCTTGTGCTCAAGGCTCGCAAATTCCGGCTGCGCACGCAGATAGGAGAGCACGGTCTGCACGCCGGCATCGGTTCCGGCAATCGTCCCATTGATGCCTTCCGCCGCCAGAAGCAGCGTGCCCTTGACGCCCTGTTCCTGACAGAGCTTGAACAGCGGATCGCGCACGCTCTCGAACCGCGGGAAGCGGGCGAAGTGGTACAGCGCAGCCACGAGGAAATCGCCAGCGGCACCGGAGAGGGTGGAACTGGAAGACGTCGCCTCGGCAGTGGCGTCCGGGCGGAAGGATGTCGTGTTGTCGGTCATGGCCGCTGAAATACAGCCAGATGCGTTCGCTTGCAATCCTGTTGACGCTGGATTTGAATGGGTACTTGTCCCAGGCATGAGAGCGCTTGGCCGCAGTTCTAGTGGGTTTTGGCTTTGATAAAGCTAATGGGCGGACTGCCACTGGTCTCGCGCAGAGAGAATATGCACTTGTTTCCGTCAACGTAGAATCACAAGCGCTGGTCTTGGCAGCGGTGGAAAATTCAAAAATCTTGTGGCTTTCCACATCTTGCGGCAGCTTCTCTAGTCCACGTGTATTGTCATCTGAGTCGACCAAATCGATACCGGGAGGACGCGGGTGGCAAGTTCAATGCGGAGGTGTGCTTGTACAAACCCTGTTTCCAACCGACAGCAGGTTTTAGCGGAGGCGAAGTGACACGATAATGGATTACAGAACGTATCGCTTCGTTGACGATCTGTTTTTGGTCGTTGCTGGCGGCGATGATGTGCTTGAAAAAGCAATCGCGTCTCACGTAAGACTGAAACACATCGTAGAAGAAGCCCTTAAGAAAAATGGAGAACATTTTCAAAGCGCACGGGGCATCGCCTCGGCTGTAAATCGTATAGTAGAACAATACAGACAATTCAGCCCAATTGATGGGATTTACTATGTGGTTGCGTTAGCTGCAGATCGCCTGGATATGCTTGAAGAAGCGGACGGATCGACGCTTTCCGATTACTTTAACCCGATCATCGCGGGATATCGGCTAGAGTGCAGAGATTTTGCAAGTGGTGAACAGCCACGTGTTCTGGAAGAACTTATTAGCCTCATTAGTTGGAAAACGATGAGTTCCGGTCCAGAGTCCATCCACTCGATCATCCAGCCAAAGCTTGAAATATTTGAAAGGGATGTGAAGGCTAGGGCGGAAGAGCTTGCTTCAGTAGTCTCGGAACATCGCGCGCTGTTCAGCGACCAGCAGCTTCTCCACTCACAAGCCGCTGAAGCTACTGTGAGAGCAGAGAAGCAATTGATTGCCGCTGGTCACATATTCGAGCAAAAAGCGCTTGAAATGGAAGATCGCAGCCAGGAAATAGACGCCGACATCCGGCAACTTCGTGCCGACCTAGACGCTCAAGTTGCCAAGTTTGGCACTGAGGCGGCTAGAAAACTATGGGGCGAACGTGAAAAGCAGAGCCGTTTCGCGCTGATCGCTTCTTCTATTGCCATATTTTGTCTGATTGCCGCGCCGATTATCGGCGCCATCTGTTTCACGACCGAGGTCCTGCATTATCTCGCGCAGATCGTAGCGGCATCGAGCCTGCCCACCACCGACGCGACCGGACAAGTTTTGCCCGCGCCCAACGACACGCAGATCACAATCGCTGCCATTGGTAGGCTGGTCATCGTCACCGTTCCTGTCTTTCTATACATCTGGGCCATTCGCCTGGTGGTGCGCTTCAACTCCCGGTCCTTGATGTTGTTGGATGACGCGAGGTTGAGGCTGACCATGCTCGACACCTTCTTCCATTTGATCGAGAAAGAAGGAGCGGTGAAAGAGGATCGCGCGCTGGTGCTTAATGCGCTCTTCCGTCCCGGCCCCGGACATGGCGATAACGTTGATCCGCCAAACTTCACGGAGCTTGTGACAAAGGCAATGGGCTCTACGCCCGGCAAGTAAGATATGCCCCGCCCTTCGACCTCACTCAATTCGTTCGGATGTCAGGCGCACGAACGACACTTCAATAACGCAGTAAACCCTACGCTTCTCAATCTCACCGTGCCGCATGCTTCCATAAAAGCGCAACCATCTCCGCCTCGCGGGCGGCCGTCTCGGCGAAGACATGGTCGGCGAGTTTCAGGCTCTCTTCACGTAGTGCCTGCTGTCGGTCGATGATGGCGTCGAGCAGCAAAGCGAGGGTTTCGCCGCCTGCGAAGCTGTCCGGTTCGCGGTCGGCGAAGGCGGCGAGTACGGAGAGGTCGTGTTCGTGGCCGAGGAGTTTGACCAGTTGTTTGGCGTCCTTCCTCTTGGCGCGCATGGCGGACGGCCAGAGCTTTTGGAGGAGCGCCAGATGCATCCAGTAGATCTGGCCGCTCTTGCGCAGGTCGTGAAAATACTCGTCATGGGCTTGCCCGTGGCAGAGGCCGAGCGCATCGAGCGCCTTGCGGCGTTGCTTTTCCCAGGTCTTGCGGATCATCTTCAGCGCGGTCTTTTCGCCGTGGGAGAGCGACAGGGCCGAGAGTGCGTGCCTGCCTTCCTCGCAGGACTGGATGGCCGCTTCGATCCGCTTTGGCAGGTCGCCGTCCTCATGGGTTGCGTCGTCGCGGCGCTTGCTCAGCACGTCATGAACGGTTGCCAATGCGTCGCGCTCGGCGTCGGAGCGGGCGAAGCCTTGCAGATAGGTGATCGTTTCCACCAGCGCTGCGGCATCGCGCGCGGCTGACAGGGAGCGGGCGATATCGCGGAAGCGGGCGTTTTCCATCTTGCGGAAATCCGGCGCCTCCTTTTCCAGGAAGCGATAGAGCGCCCGGATGCGCTTGAACTTCTTTCGCGCATCATGCACCGCACGGTCCGTGCCGTCCGGCTGATCCTTCAAAAGAGCGATGGCGTCGTGTATGAGTTGAAGAGCCTTTCGCCTGATCTCCTCGACGAAGGAGCGGGCGGGATCAATCTTGAAGGACATGGCGCAGCTCCAAGCTCAGATCTTCCATGGCCATGTGCTGGTTGGAATAGCGCCGGTCGCCGGTCACTTCGGTGCCAAGCCATGCGGGAAGCGCGGGGCGGTCGGTCTCTTCGCGCATCTCGACTTCCGCAACGACGAGACCACGATAGATGCCGTCGAACACATCCACCTCCCAGACGAAGCCTTCGTGATCCACCGTGTAGCGGGTCTTTTCGATGACGATGCCAAGTGCGGTGGTCATCAATTCGCGGGCATCTTCGATAGCGATGGGGTATTCGTATTCGTCGCGCACAAGTGCACCGGTGCCGATCTTGATGGTCAGCCGGGCGTCGGCGTCGTCCATGATCCTGACGCGCACCGAGCGGTCTTCCATCGAGGCGATATAGGCTTGCTGGAAGGACTTCCGAGACGTCGTTTCTCGCTGCCACTCATCGCTGCGGACCAGAAACTTGCGTTCGATTTCTTTTGCCATTCAACACCCTGTGCTGTTTTGCCGGACGGTAAACCAAGTGGTTGTCATGAAAAAGCAATAAATGAGAAAACGTTGCCTCGGCCTCGACATGGCGCAGTGGGCGCGGTATTTGAATGCGCAATTTCAATCGATACAAAAGCGGGAGATATCACCGTGGCCCAGGATTCCGAAAAGCTTCTTCCCATCTTGAAACTTCAACCTGTGGTGCCTGTGCTGATCGTGGACGATCTGGCGTCCGCCGTGCCGCTGGCCCGCGCCCTGGTGGAAGGCGGTCTGAAAGCCATCGAGATCACCATGCGCACGCCTGTGGCACTCGATGCCATCCGCGCCGTTGCCGCAGAGGTGGAAGGCGCACATGTGGGTGCCGGCACCATTTTGAATGCGAAGGATTTCGACGCCGCTGTCAAGGCGGGCTCCACCTTCATCGTCAGCCCCGGCGTCAACAAGAGCGTGCTGGATGCTGCCGAAGGCTCGGATGTGCCGCTGCTTCCCGGTGCTGCGACAGCCAGCGAAGTCATGGTGCTGCGCGATGCGGGCTACAAGGTCCTGAAGTTCTTCCCCGCCGAACAGGCCGGTGGCGCGCCCTACCTGAAAGCGCTCTCTTCGCCGCTCGCCGGCACCGTGTTCTGCCCGACCGGCAGCGTCTCGCTGAAGAACGCCAAGGACTACCTGTCGCTGCCGAACGTCGTCTGCGTCGGCGGCTCCTGGGTTGCGCCGAAGGAACTGATTGCGGCGGGCGATTGGGCTGGCATCACCAAGCTTGCGGCAGAAGCCGCAGCGCTTCGGGGCTGACGAAACGCCCAAGCCGTTCACGACGGCGTGATGGCTACAGCCAATTGTATTGGCCCGGACACTTCCTATCTCCTGTTTCGACATTGACCGAAACAGGAGATTTTGATGTTCGACGCGAAGAAGCTTCTCGACCAGTTTTTGGGTTCGCAGGTGCCTGGGCTGTCAGGAAGCGTGCGGGACCGGGCAGGGCAGGCGGCGGAAATCGCGAAGAACAATCCGATGAAGGCTGGCGCACTTGCCGCCGCCATTCTTGGCACCAAGACGGGCCGTAAACTTGCGGGCAATGCGGCCGCCGTGGGCGGTATCGCCGCCATCGCCGGTCTTGGCTATCTGGCTTATCGCAACTACCAGTCCGGCAAGTCGCCGCAGGCAGCGACCCAGCCGCAGCCGACGCAGGAGCTTTTGCCGCCGCCGGTCGATTCCCCGTTTCACCCGCAGTCTCCCGCGCTGTCCAACAGCTTCGCCTTGACGCTGGTGCAGGCGATGATTGCCGCGGCAAAAGCTGACGGCCATATCGATGCGGCCGAGCGCGCGCATATCATGGAGAAGGTCAAGATCTCCGGTCTCGACCATGAGGCGGAAGCCTTCATCGAGAAGGAACTGGCCGACCCGCTCGATATCGACGCGCTGGTGGCCGCGGCAAAGACCGAAGAGCAGAAGGTGGAAATCTACACCGCCTCGCGCCTCACCATCGAGCCGGACAGCCGGGCTGAGCGCGGCTATCTCGATCTTCTTGCCGGTCGCCTCGGCCTGCCGGATGCGCTGGTGGAGCATATCGAAGCCACCGTTTCCGCCGCCAAGGTCTGATCGATCAATTTATTCCATATCAGAGGTCGGTTGTCTTTGATCGATGGCTGACTTATTCCTGAGCGTCACAAAGCTCAGGAGGCAAGATGCGCGATCTCAGCCAGTTCAAAGGATGTCCAGCACCGCAGCCGGTGACGCTTGAAGGCCGGTTCGTGACCGCCGTTCCCTTTGATCGGGCGGCGCACCAGCAGGCGATCTGGGATGCCCTTGGCGGGCTCGGCACCAATGATCTGATCAAGTATTTTCCCAACGATCCCTTCCCGGATGCGGCCGCCTTCAGCGACTGGATCGAAGGCATGGCGACGAGCCTTCAATGGGTGACGCTGGTTTTCATCGAAAATGTCAGCAGCGACGTCGTCGGCATGGCGACCTATATGCGGCCCGATCCGAAGAATGGCGTGGTCGAAGT
The DNA here is from genome assembly GCF_030819035.1 of Agrobacterium sp. SORGH_AS 787. Taxonomy (NCBI): domain Bacteria; kingdom Pseudomonadati; phylum Pseudomonadota; class Alphaproteobacteria; order Hyphomicrobiales; family Rhizobiaceae; genus Agrobacterium; species Agrobacterium sp. SORGH_AS 787. Next base: position 562,263 of record NZ_JAUTBG010000002.1, on the reverse strand, counting down.
GGGGTCGGTTGCCCATGGGCCGAAGATGAAGCGTTCGCCGCTTTCCACCGAAGCCCATTATTTGATGGCGCGGCATGTCTTCGACGATCTCGGTTATCGCCGCTACGAGTGGAAGTGCCATAATGAGAACGAGCCGTCGAAGGCGACGGCCAAGCGCTATGGCTTCACCTTCGAGGGCGTCTTCCGCCAGCACATGATTTCCAAGGGCAAGAACCGCGATACGGCCTGGTTCTCGATCATCGACAGCGAATGGCCGGTGATCCGCGAGGCCTTTGAGACGTGGCTATCGCCGGACAACTTCAAGGAAGACGGTACGCAAAAGCGCAAGCTGGAAGACATCCGAGCCGGTCTTTCCGCCGGGGCTGCCGCATGAGCAGCAAGGACACGAAGTCGGCCGCCATTGCCGCCATCGTCATCATTCTCGGCTTCGGGTTTCTGTTCTACATCGTGCCGACGGTAACGCTGTGGCTTGCCAATACCTATTCGGTCTGGCTCGCAGCGGCTTTCGATGTTGCGGCGGTGCTGGCTTTCTTCCTGGTATTCTGGCTGAGAGCGCGCCACCAGCGGCGGGGTTGAGAGCAAATCGCGAGAGCGATCTTGCCTGCCCAAAAATTCTGCATTCGGCCTTTTATTGCCCCTTCTTTCGGCGCAATTCCAAATGATGTATAGCGGCGGCATTGAGATGCCGCTTCACATATTTTGGTGACTTCATGGATCGGAATGTGGCCGAAAGGCCGTTGGAATTGACCGTCTTTGCGCCGATTGCCCCGTCGCTTCCCGTCCGAGAGGATGAACCTTACGCCCGCGACGAGATGTTGCAGGAAATTTTTGAGCAGACGGCCAAGCGCTATCCGTCCAAACGCGCGCTTCGGCTTCTGGGAAACGATCCTGAATATAGCCGCCGGACCGAGCTGACCTATGGGCAGCTGGCTGAACGCGCCATTCGCTTTGCCCGCACGCTTCAGACCATGGGGGTGAGGCGCGGCGACCGCGTCGTGATCTGCCTGCCGCGCGGTCTCGATCAATATATGGCGATCCTCGGTACGCTCTGGGCCGGCGCCTGCTATGTGCCGGTGGACTGGACCTACCCGCAGGACCGTATCGACTTCATTGCCGAGGATAGTGGCGCCACACTGATCGTGACCGATGCGGAACGCGCCGGTGCCATGCGGGTGCAGACCTTGGTGGTCAACGAGACGCTCGGCGATCTCGCAGCACAGGATGCGCTGCCGATCACCCGGGCCGAAATCGGCGCGTCTCCCGACGATCTCGCCTATATCATCTACACATCCGGAACGACCGGTCGCCCGAAGGGGGTGATGATCTCGCATCGCAGTGCCTGCCATTTTCTGCGGGCCGAAGGCGCGATCCTGGCGGTCGAAGATACGGACAAGGTGTTCGGCGGCTTCAGCGTCGCCTTCGACATGTCGATCGAGACCATGTGGAGCGCCTTTTCCGCCGGTGCCGAGTTGCTGGTCGCCAATGAAGCCCTGCACAAGGCGGGCCCGGATGTGGCGATTACGCTGGCCGAGGAAGGCGTTACCGTCTGGCACGTGGTGCCATCGCTCTTCACGCTCGTGGAAACCGAGCTTCCGACGCTGCGGATCGTCAATCTCGGCGGCGAAGCCTGCCCGCCGGATCTGGTAAACCGCTGGGCGCGCCCCGGTCTTCGCATTCTCAACACCTATGGCCCCACCGAAACGACGGTCACGGCCACATGGACGGAGGTGCAGCCGGGCCGCCGCGTCACCATCGGTCGTCCGCTGCCGGGCTATACCGCCTGGATCGTCGACGACAAGCTCTGGCCGGTGAATGCCGGTGCCGAAGGCGAGCTCGTCATCGGCGGGCCGGGGGTCAGTTCCGGCTATGTGAACCGTCCCGATCTCACCGCAGACAAATTCGTCATGACGCCCTTCGACGGGCCGGATGGGTTTCCCGCCCGGATCTATCGCTCCGGCGATCTCGTGCGCCTCGATGCGGTCGGCGATATCGAATTCATGGGCCGCATCGATACGCAGGTGAAGATCCGTGGTTTCCGCGTCGAGCTTGCCGAGATCGAAGCGGTGATTGCCGAGGATTCCGCTGTGGCGCAGGCCGTGGTGCATCTCTTCCGCGATGACGATGGCTCGGAGCTTCTCGCCGCCTTCCTCGTGGCGCGTGGCAGTGCGGTGATCGATATCGACGCCGCCCGCAAGCGGGTGGCCGACCGCCTGCCGAACTATATGCGGCCCGCCGCTTACCAGATCCTCGATGCGCTGCCGACGCTGCCCGCCTCCGGCAAGGTAGACCGCAAGGCGCTTCAGCGCCCAGTGGTGGTTGCCTCCTCGGATCGCGCGGCTGTCGCGCCTGAAACGCCGCTCGAAATCCAGCTGCATGCCATCTGGTCGGAGGCTTTCGCGCCGCAAAAGGTGTCTGTCGAAGACGATCTGTTTGAGGATCTGGGCGGCCATTCGCTGAAAGCCGCGCGTCTGGCGTCGGCCATGCGCAAGGCGCCCGGCCTCTCCGGCGTGTCCATTCAGGATCTTTATGCCGCGCCGACGATCCGCCGGCTTGCCGCACGCCTTGGCGAACGGGTGATGGCGGAAAGCGCAGCCCTCGAGCCGTTCCACCGTGTCAGCACGTTCCAGAAGCGTCTCTGCTGGACGCTGCAGACCATCGCGCTGGTGCCGATCTATGCGGTGGCGGGGCTGCAATGGTTCTTCCCCTATCTGGCCTATACCTATCTCGTCGAAGACTTCGGCCGCGTCTCGGCGCTGCTGCTGAGCGGTTTGAGTTTCATTCTCATTCCACCGCTCGGCATGGTCTTCGCCATCCTGGTCAAATGGCTGGTGATCGGTCGCTACAAGGCGGGCGATTATCCGCTATGGGGCAGCTATTATCTGCGCTGGTGGTTTGTGCGCCGCCTCTCCGATATCATCGCGACACCCTATCTCAGCGGCACGCCGATGATCCGTTTCTATTACCGGCTGCTGGGAGCCAGGATCGGTCGCCGTGCCTTTATCGGCACCGTTGCCATCGACACCGCCGATCTCGTCAGCATCGGCGACGATGCGATCGTCAGCGATTATGCGATGCTTGCCACCAGCTCCGTCGAGCGCGGTCTGCTGCGCCTTGGCCCGGTCAAGATCGGCCGCAGCGCCTCCATCGGTACCATGGCGGTGATAGGGCGCAATTGCGTGGTGGGCGATGCCGCAGCGCTTGAAGACCTGTCTTCGCTGCCGATGAACCAGTCGATCCCGGCAGGCGAAAGCTGGAACGGCTCTCCCGCCAAATGCGCCGCCACGGGCCGTGTTGCCCGGCGTGATGACGAGGCGGGCTTCCTGCGCCGCTTCCTGGTCGGCGTGGGGCTGTTTGTCGCCGCTGCCCTTCTTCCCGTGGTCGCCATCCTGCCGATTGCGCCGGGTCTGATTGCGATGATCGAAATCGACTGGAACACGGATGGCTATTCCTACCTGCTGATCTCGCCCTTCCTGGCGCTCACCTATATCGTGTTGATGTGCGTTCTGACCGTCTTCGCCAAGCGCCTGATCCTCGGGCCGGTGCGGCCCGGACGCTACTCGATCCATAGCTGGTTCTATCTGCGTTTCTGGTTCGTCCAGCAGGTCACGGATCTGGCGCTGGCACTGCTTCATCCGATCTATGCCACGCTTTACGTGCTGCCTTGGTATCGCGCGCTTGGCGTGCGGATTGGCAAACGCGCCGAGATTTCCACCGCCGCAAAGATCGTGCCCGATCTTGTCGATATCGGGCCGGAAAGCTTCATTGCCGATGGCGTGGTCTTCGGTGCGGCGCGCCATGAGCCGGGCATCATCGAGCTTGCCCATACGCGCATTGGCCGCCGTTCCTTCATCGGCAATTCCGCCGTGCTGCCGACGGGTGCCAAGATTGCCGATGGTACGCTGATCGGCGTTCTTTCCAAGCCGCCATCGGATGGCGGAGCGGAAAAGCCGGATGGCACATGGTTCGGCTCGCCGCCGATTTCGCTGCCCGTGCGCCAGGCCGTCGGCCTGTTCGATGAGGGTGCGCGTTTTAACCCACGGCCAAGACTCGTCGCCATGCGCCTGTCGATCGAGGCGATCCGCGTGATCCTGCCGCTCACCTTGTTCCTGGCCTTCTTCAGCATCCTCTTCTCCATCGTCGGGGATATTCAGGATTACGATGATAGCCAGGCGCTGATCGCAGCCGTCTTCCCCTTCCTCTATATCGGCTTCGCGCTGGCCTCTGGTCTCTCGGTCGTGGCGCTGAAATGGCTGGTGATGGGCCGCTACAAGCCGACGACCAAGCCGCTGTGGAGCACCTTCGTCTGGCGCACCGAACTGGTGACGGCCACGTATGAGAACCTCGCGGTACCAAACCTTTTGCAGCCCTTGCGCGGCACGCCGTGGATCTCGGCCTATCTGCGCCTGCTCGGCTGCAAGATCGGTCGCGACTGCTTCATCGACACGACCGACGTCACCGAGCACGATCTGGTGCGCATCGGCGACGAGGTGGCGCTGAACGAGTTCTCCGGCCTGCAGACCCACCTCTTCGAAGACCGGGTGATGAAGGTCAGCAGCGTCACGGTGGGCGACCGCGCGGTGATCGGCTCCTACGCCATCGTGCTCTACGATGCGGAAATCGGCGACGATGCCCAACTCGGCGACCTTTCCGTCGTCATGAAGGGCGAAACGCTGCCGACCGGTACTTCCTGGGAAGGGTCTCCCGCCCAGCCCGTGCGCAGCGCATGAGCGAGATCGTCTGGCTTTCCGGCGCAGACGATCTGACAACACCCACCGGCGATGCGCCGGTGGCGTGGTATCTGCGCCTCGACAGCTCCGAAACAGGGACATTGGCGGGCGGTGCTGCACTCTCTGCCGCCGACAGGCAGGATCTGGCAGCCAGGCCGGAGGCCGGCATGCGGGCGTTGCGCCGGCGTCTGGCAAAGGTTCTTCTGGCGCGGCTCACAGGCTTGCATCCGGATGAGATCATTATCGGCAGAACCGAGCTCGGTGCGCCGCAAATCCTCCACCCACCCGGCTGGCATATCAGCCTTGCGGGCCGTTTCCCCCATTGCCTGATCGGTCTCAGCCGGTCCCCCATCGGCGTGGACATCGAACCTATCGATGCCGAGCCGCCACCGGAGGACAGCTTTACGCGCAGCGAATGGCTGGCCCTTCACGGTGCCTCTCCTCACACGCTCGTCACCCGCTGGACAGCAAAAGAAGCCCACGCCAAATGCCTCGGCATCGCCTCGCGTATCGATGCAGCGGAGATGGAAACGATGGTGTCTGGTGATGGTTTGCGTGTTGCTTCAAAGGAAGGTGAGACGCAGGTGTACGTTCGTCGGCAGGCGGGGACGGTGCAGGCGGTTTCTAGCCTATCCAACTGAAGGTCGAGATCGTTGGCATGCGCCGATCAGCGGAAGTTTCCTTTAAGGCTCCGCCCGAACCACGACGTTCCGGCCCTGGTCTTTGGCCGTGTACAACGCCGCGTCGGCGCGCAGAAGCAGCTCTTGCAGTCTCTCATTCGGGCGGGCCTGTGCGACGCCGAAACTGCAGGTGATGCGTCCTTCTGGCAATGGTTCGACGACGCGGCCTTCCACGGCGCGGCGCAGGCGTTCCGCAACCGTTTCGGCGGCTGCAAGGTCGGCGCCTGGCAGGACGATGCAGAACTCTTCGCCACCCATTCTTGCGGCGTAGTCGTAGGGCCGCAGGTGATCCTTCACCGCTTCGCCGATTGCCATCAAAACGCTGTCGCCAGCATCGTGTCCGTATTCGTCATTGATGCGCTTGAAGTGATCGAGATCGAAGAGGATGAGCGACACCGCTTCTTCCGGGCGCGCGGCCTTGGCGCGAATGATCGGCATCTGCTCCATCAGCGCTCTGCGGTTGCCGAGCCCTGTTAGAAAATCCGTCATCGCCTGATGCTTCAGTTGCTTGGTCAAATTCTCGACCTGCAAGAGCGTCGAACGCGCAATATCCGTCACGGTGCCGATTTCGTCACGGGATTTCGGATAGAGCCTCAGGATTCCCTTGTCCTCCGGATACCGCTTCATGGCGTCCGCCAGGAGGTTGAGCGGCCGTATCAGCCGCCAGATCGCGAAAAGACATAGGGTCGTGCCGACCAGAGTGGCGCCGAGGATGAGAAGAAGGACCGACAACGTGCCTGGCTGGAACCCCAACGCCAGATAGACTGCAAGCGCAATCAGCGGCACGTGGACGCTGACGAAGCAAACGAGAAAGGTCTTCGCGACGAAGGACGATTTGATCTTCTTCAAGGGCACCTCAGGTTACGGCTTATTTTACCGGGGCCTCATTTAGAAGCGCGAAAACAAGAATCCTAGACCCTATTCTGGTGGGCGACATCTTGCAGCCTGGGACTTGTGTTCAAGTAACCAACGCGATTGGTTCGTTTGATGATCTAAGCGATGATGGCGAGCGTCCTTTCGGGTCACAAGCGTTCGGTGATGGGAACCTGATCAGATCCGTGCAAAGGCGAGGCATCGAAACGGCGGAAGTCGACCAAATAAAAAGCGGATCCTGATGAAACTTTTTCGCCTGCCGGCCGTTGTCGGTGTTGGTTCTTAGTCGGTCCCTCGACTGAAAGACTTTCGATTATCGTTACGACCATACTGCTACCATCTTGGAGAACCATCCCTCTTGCATATCCTGACCTCCACTGATCTTGTCGCGATAGTGCAAGGGATGCCTCAACCCTATCTCATACTCGATGCTGATCTCGTCATCGTTGCGGCCAGCAACGCCTATCTGGCGCTGACGGACCGTACGCTCGAGGACATTGTGGGACGGTCCATCCTGGAGGCGTTTCCGGAAAATCCCGATGCCGCCGGAACGGTCGAGCAAGGCCCTCTGGAAGTGTCTCTCCGTCACGTGCTTGCAACTGGAAATCCGCATGAGATGGCGGTCATTCAATATGACATCCCGCAGCCGGGCGGCGGGTTCATGCAGAGGTTCTGGACACCTGTCCACACGCCCGTCGCGGGCGTCGATGGTAAGCCGGCCTTCATCATCCAGAGTCCGGTGGACGTGACAGAAAGCGTGCTGAAGACGCGGGAAGCGGATGCGCGTCTGCGCGTTGCCCTCCACGCTGCCGATCTAGCCTCGTGGGAATACGAGCCCGAGACAGACCTCTGGCGTCGCAGTGGCGCTGCCGATGTGATGTTCGGCTTCGAACCGGGAGAGGGTGGACCAGTCGCGGCACCATTCTTCGCAAAGATGCATCCAGAGGATCTGGAGCGTGTTCGTGAGAAAATTGCTTCAGCCATCGCATCGCCCGACCATACCGTTATCAACTTCGACTATCGCATTATCAATGGAGATGCTGTGAGGCACGTCGCTTCGCGCGGCGAAGTTCTTCGGACATCGACGGGCAAGATCAGGATGATCGGCGTCCTGATGGATGTGACCGCCGACCGGGAACGCGAGGCGGCGCTCTCATCGGCGCTTGAAGAGAAGAGCGATCTCGTCGCGCAGAAGGATCTCTTGCTTGCCGAGGTGAACCACCGCGTCAAGAACAGTTTGCAACTGGTGATCAGCACATTGCGGCTTCAGGCCCGGCGCCTGGAGGAGCCTGCGGTTGCCCAGGCTTTCGATCGTGCCATTTCGCGTGTCCGTGCCATCATATCCGTGCACGAAGGTCTCTATCGGGATCAGAACTCGCTGGCCGTAAACATGGCCGAACATCTCGACAAGCTTTGCAGAGACATGACCGTTGCCGGAGGAGAGCAGATTGAAATCGACGTCGATGAGATCAGCCTTCCCCCCGAACGCGCGATTCCCGTCTCCGTGATCGTCAGCGAGCTTATCCATGATGTGCCGCAGCACCGCGGCGGTGGCGGCCGGATTCGCGTGGCCTTGAAACGGAGTTCGCCGGACCGGTACGTGTTGAGCATTATCGGCGATGAGATTTCTTCATCATCGAGCGAATTGTCAGAACGCCTGATCGCCAGCATGGCGAGCCAGATCGATGGCACCATCTCGCGCACAGACGGTCGGAGTTCATGGACGATAACATTCCCGGTGGAGGCTCCTCAATGCCGCTGCGCGTGATGATCGTCGAGGATGAAATGCTTCTTGCCCTGGACCTTGAGGACATGCTGGTCGACGCGGGGCACACCGTCGTCGGTCAGGCATCCGACATGCTCCAGGCCATTGCGCTCGCCGAGAAGGTCGAAGGCGCCGTCGATGTCGCCATTATGGATGTCAATCTTGCCCGGGGAACGAACGGCGTCGAGACGGCTGCGGTGCTCCGCAATCGCTGGGATGTCCCGTCTCTCTTCGTCAGCGCGAACCTCGACGAAAGAACCCGCGCGCTTGCGCAGGCATCCAAGCCGGTTGGGTTCGTCGGCAAGCCATATTCGGAGCGGGAAGTCCTTTCGTCTCTCTTCAAACTCTCGACGTGAAGTGCTGCACCCCAGGTAAGGATCAGGGCTGACCCAGCCGCCTGGACGATCATCACGCGTCCGCGTAGGCTTCGTAGTGGTCTTATGAGCCGCCGGGCGAGAGAGATCTGAGCGCAGAGGACAGGTATCGTTCCGTCAGCTCAAATTTCTTCGCCTTCGCCAGATCGATTGCAGCGCCGATGTGCAATTCGAGCCCTTCAGCCCCGGAATTCGCCCCAATCTCCCTTTCGACAAGCACGACACCCGAATAGACCGAAGGCACGCCATCGGCGTCCCTGGCGCAGGAACCCATGCTCAAAAGAGACTTCACCTGTCCATCGGCACAATAGATCCGATAGGGCGAGACAAAGGGTGTGCCGCCAAGGATGACATCATGGATACGGGCGGCGAGGCGCGGACGGTCTTCCTCGACGATTCTTTCGAGTATGGACTCAACCGGAATACCCTTGGCGAGGTCGTCCTGATCGATCTCGTATATCTGCGCGAAGGCCAGATCACCCGTCAGCAGGTTCGTTGCCAATGACCAGGAATAAAATCCCCCGCCTTCCAACAGATTTTTGACCAAGCGCCTCTGCATTGTCTCCATGGCAGTCCCACACATTCCCCCTGAAGCCGTTTAAAATCATGATATTGGCTTCGCCAATGGGTTGCATACACTGTCTGGAGCAGGTTGCCTGTGCGGTCTCGATCACATTTATGTGTGTTCATATACGGAAGCATGAGCGCGGCCTGGGCCATGGTTATGCCAATGCTCCGGTTGCGGATACGCCGCGCGCGTGATCTGCAATGCCGGCGGATTTCGACTGATGGCAGGACGGATCAGACGCGCCAAAACAGGCGATGCGATGTTGACGATTTTGTGCTAGTCATAGGCATGTCGTCATATTCGCATCGGAAAGCTCGGTGCGTCAAAACTGACGCAAGGTGCCTGAGCAGGCAGCATCCGAATCCATAGCAGGAAAGACCAAGTCATGGCCCGCAAGAACAGGGATGAGTTCGCGTCATGGGATGAGCCGACGCCGGAGCCGGTGATCTGTCCGCTGTGCGAGCGCGTCATTCCGGACGACCAGAAAGACGAGCATCATCTTGTTCCCAAGAGCAAGGGCGGAAAGAAAACCGTCTGTCTGCATCGGATCTGCCACGACCAGATCCATTCGATCTTCACCGATGCCCAACTCGCCAAGAAATTTTCAACGATCAAGGCCATTCTGGAAGACCCGGCGGTGCAGACCTTCGTCGCCTGGGTCAAAAACAAGCCACCGGGCTTTGCGGATTCCGCCAAGGAATCGCGGCAGTCATTCGGTCGGGGCCGCAGGTGGTAAGCGGTGAATGGGCGCCGAATGCGGACCCGGTAGCCTCCCTCACCAATGGACTCAGACAGACTGATCGAACAGATCCGCTTCAGCCTGACTTGCGAATGTGAATGTCACCAATTCGCTGTCATCGCTCTGACGGATGCCGATGGCCGTGACGATCAACCTTGCGATCTCGTCCTGCGCTTCGCTTCCCGAGCGGGATGAACCCACCGCCTTCTCGATGGCGGGCGCGAAAACTTCGCTGATGACGCCGAGGCGCATATTGTATCGCATGATGATGTCGCGGTCCTCGATGATCGCGGCCTGTTCCTCCTTCGGGATGCCGGCGTTGTCCATCGCGGTGATCGTCGCATTCGTTGCCAGCTTGATCGGGCCTTCTGCCAGCCAGCGATCGACCATCTGGTCGAACTGGCGCATGCGCTGTGCGGGGATTGTCTTCTGTACCGTGATCGACATCTCAGTTCCTTTGTTCGCTTCCATGCTCGCGACGCGCTTCCCTGATCCGGGATCGGCTATCGCAGCATCGAGACCTTTTGCGAGCAGGCTTTATGGGGTCGGGCCGCAAGCTTCAATGTTTTTGTGTCGAAGGCCTGCCTGCCGAGACGTGCGATGCGAGGTCAAAGGGGGAACTCAGTGTGGCCCGAGACGCCGTCACCGACGCTCTTTCGCACCATCATAGGTTTTCATCGCCGCCTCGATCTTGTCGCCATTGGCCGCAGCCCAGGCACATAGAGCCTCGAAGGGCTCGCGCAGGGAATGCCCGAGCGGCGTGATGGCATATTCCACGCCAATGGGCTGCGTCGGCAGAACCGTCCTCGTGACAAGGCCATTGCGCTCCAGTCTCTTCAAGGCATCGGCCAATGCTTTGTGGGTGATGCCGTCCAGACGCCGCTTGATTTCGTTGAAGCGCGAAGGCTTGGGGCAGATCACCGTCAGGATCAGGATCGTCCATTTGTCGGCGATCTTGTCCAGCACCGGGCGCACCTTGGGCATATCGCAGAGCGCCTGCTGAGAGAGGGTTTCCAGGTCGGTATACTCGTCCATATCTAGGCTATTCCAGGTGCGTAATTGATATCAGATATCCACTGTATATCATGGTGAGACCATTGAGAGCAATTTTGGTGAACACGCGTTCCCCTGAAGTGCTCTCGTTTTTGTTTGACGCATTTCCGGACGCAAAACCGAGCACACTTTTGCTGGAAATGCTTTCCTGAAAGGAACTACGATGGCTCGCATGAACAACAAAGTGGCTCTGGTCGTGGGTGGCGCAAAGGGCATTGGTCTCGCCATTGCGGAGCGGCTTGCTGCGGAAGGCGCAACGGTCTTTCTCACCAGCCGCAAAGGCGAGGAGGCTGCAAAGGCGGCGCAAGGCATCGGCCATGGCGCCGTCGGTATCGCTGCGGACGCAAGCTCTCCCGACGATATGCTCGCAGCTGTCGAAACCGTTCGCAAAGCCCATGGCCGTATCGACGCGCTGGTTTTGAATGCCGGTCTTGCCGAACATGCACAGATTGCCGACATCACCCCGGAATTCTTCGACCGCCACTTCGACGTCAACGTGCGCGGCATGGTCTTCGGCCTTCAGGCCGCACTACCGGCGATGACAGAAAGCAGCTCAGTCGTCCTGATCGGCTCGATCGGTGCCCATGCCGGCTACCCCGGCTATGGCACCTACGCCGCCACCAAGGCGGCTGTGCGCTCCTATGCCCGAACCTGGACCGCCGAACTCGCCCCCAAAGGCATCCGCGTCAACGTCGTCGCCCCCGGCCCGACGGATACGGACATGATGGCCGCCGTCGCGGACGACGTGCGGGCCTCCATCGTCGCGCCGATCCCGTTGGGGCGCATGGCAAAACCCTCAGAAGTGGCCGCGGCCACACTCTTTCTGTTAAGCGATGATGCCAGCTACATCGCAGGAGCGGAACTCTGCGTCGATGGTGGGTTGCGGCAGGTTTAAGGCTTAGGGTGAGACGCGGTGCCCGACTTTGAAGGGGTCGGGTGCCGCGACGCCAATCCCTCTGGTGAAGACAGCAATGGCCGCCTCTTCAGCCAACAAAAGGCCTCAAGGGCGCGCCTTGGTCAGCCTGATTTGATCGTCCTCACCCCTGATCTCGCTGCCCCAGCCAAGATGCTTATAAAAGCCAGCGGCGCGGCTGTTCTCGGCCGTTTCAAGCCAGATTTCAGAATGGTGTCGGAACAACTCGTTCTCCGCAACACGCACAAGCTCCGCGCCAAACCCCATCCCCTCATGTGAGGGAAGAACGAAGGCAGCGAAGAGAGACCCTTCGGTAATATCGATTATCGAGAATCCAACGACCTCATCACCCGAAACGGCGACCCAAGCGCAGGGTGCAGAGGAAATCATCTCGGCAATCGAGGTTTCGCTGATGCCGAGACCGGCCAGTTATTCGCGGCTGAGGTGGTTCTCGCGTACGGATGTGCGGATGTGAAATAGTGCCGGGACATCAGCTGGTTCGGCAGGTCTCATCTTTGTTGTCATAAATCATTCTCGGTAATGACGTTTTCGCGCGCGCGTTAGGGAGAGCATCGCTGACCAAAACAAAGTTGCTAATACCGTGGCCGCAGCGACACAATATAATACTCTAAATCCGGTTCGTTCGGCGATAGTTGCGCCAACCATTATTCCTATTGCAATATAAAACAGCAGGGAACGGCGACTAAAGAAAAGATAAGAAGACAGAGTTCTAAAGAAGAAATGTACTGGTTCGGGGAGCCGAAATCGGGAGGTTCTGCGATGTACAAGTTCTGTGTCACGCATGTTTGACTGCGTTCTCTTTATGAGCTTGCTACTCCAAGACATGTCTGGCACCTAAATGCTGGCTTGAACAAAATCGTTAACGAATACATGATGCCGCTTTCGCTGCGAAGCTGGCTCGGTACTTGGCGGAACCCGGAGGCAAGTCCCCGATATCTAGCATATCCTTTGTTGAATGCCACCTTTCCGCACGGAGGTGCCGAGGACCGATAACCCGCCGAAAGGTAAATTTCGCTCAGAAAAGTCACCCTTGCTGTTCACTGAGGGTCGAGAAGGATGAAAATCGGCATTTTTCGGGTTCGCATTTCGCCGATCATTTGCAGGCGGTAGCTCGAGCCTCATCGTCGAAGATGTACTTTCCCGAGGTTTCGTCAGCGCAGCGGTCAATACGTTCGTTGGCGTCAAGGAGCCCCTTTACGACCAAGCCAGCGCTGATCAGGATGCCAAATCCGAGCACAGCTGCAACACATCGAAGGGCTACTTGCATTTTGTGTCCTACTGCATGTAGCGCTCAGTACGCTGTTTGTAGTGCAGGGTGCTCACGCCTGCAACGACGCCCCCAGCAAAGCCAGCCCCATCAGCAATACCACAAGCGCCCCCGCAATCTCGATGCCATTGGCGATCCTTGACGCACGGCGGCTGCCGGTTCCGGCGTAGCGGATGGCGGCGTCCTTGGCGGTGACGGCGAGGATGGCGAGTAGCGAGACGGTGAGGGCGGTGCCGATGGACATGGCGAGCACCGAAAGCATGCCGCCGATGAGCAGGCCGTTCAGCATCGAAAAGCTCATGACGATGATGGCGCCGGAGCAGGGGCGCAGGCCCACCGCGACGATGGCCGACCAGGCTTCGGTGAGGCTGAAGGTGCGGGACTGGAAGAGTGAGGGGTCTGGCGCATGGGCCTTGCCGCAGGCATCGCAGAGTTCGCCGCTGCCGCTTTGGGCGTGATCGGCAAAGACCGGCTGGCCCTGGAAGCGCAGACCGCTTCCCATGCCGGTGCGGCGGGGTGCGGCGGTTCCGGCCTCCGCGAAACCCGTCGTGGTGTTTTCGGCTGCCTTGAACGAGAGCGCGGGGCTTCTGGACAGGCTAGCGCTCGCGACAGGTAAGGCGGATGGGGATGCGGCAAGGGCCGGTGCGGGCGCTTGCGGGGATGCGACGGCGTGATGATCGGCGCGCTGGTGCAGCATGCTCCAGATCTTGCGCACCAGAAGCCAGGCGCCGAAGAGCGCGACCATGGCGAAGCTTACGATCTCCATGGCTTGCGTGGCTTTCGTCATGGTGATGGAGGTGCCGCGCAGCAGAAAGTAAGCGGCGGTGACGAGCAGGATGGCGACCGCGCCCTGGATCAGCGCCGAGACGAAGGAGATCAGGATGCCGCGTTTCAGCTGTGTTTCGTTGGCGATCATATAGGAGGAGATGACCGCCTTGCCGTGGCCGGGGCCAGCCGCATGGAACACACCATAGGCAAAGGAAAGGCCGATCAGCGAGGTCAGCGCCCAGGGGTCTTCGCGCATGGCTTTCAGCGCGCCGGTCAGTGCGCGGTAGAAGCTCTGCTGGTGGACGTTGATCCACTGGAAGAAGGGTGCAAGCGGCCCGCCGACGGAAATGGAGGGTTCGGCCGAGCCGATGCCGAGCGGCGATTGCGCATGGGCGATGCCGAGCGAGGCGAAGAGCAGGGTGAGGGTGGTCAGCGCGAGGAGCCACACCGTACGGACCTCATTCCTGTCCTCAGACTTGTTCCGGGGATCGTCACAGGAATCCAGCCAGCCCAGGCCTCTGGGCTGAAACGACTCCTCTCGCCGCGCAGACGCGCGCCAGCTGGATTCCTGTGATGATCCCCGGAACAAGTCCGAGGACAGAAATGAGGGGAGAGAAAAATGCTCGCCGACTATGCTTGAGCCAGCTTTGGCGCGAATCTTCGAAACAATGTTCCCTAGCATTGCAGTTCCAGTCTTGTCGCAAAGAGCTTGGTCATGTCGGTGCCGGTCGGGTCGTTGAAGAAGGCGTCGGTCAGGCTGCTCTGGTTCTGGGCGATGATTTCATCCGGGTCGGGGCGCACAACCTTGTGCTTGCAGGCGGCCAGATGCGGGCCTTTCACCACGATGTCGGTATCCTTGGCGAAATCGATGGCCGTATACATGGTCGGGTCCCAGGCGCCGAAGGAGAGCTTGCCCTTGACCGGCAGCGGGTTTTTCGGCTTGACCGAGAAGAACATCAGGATCTGGCCGTCCTTGTAATCCACGTGGATGACATCCGGCTTGTTGAAGTCGATGTTCTTCCCGTTCACCGCGATGAAGGTGTAATAGGAATATTCCGCCAGGGACTCGTGCACCGTATTGCCGATTTCGGCGAGTTCTTCCTTGTCGAGCTTGGCGTCGCTGTTCTTGTCGTAATCGAGAACCACGCTTGCGGAAAACATCTCGTCGAAGCGCCAGATGTTGCGCACTTCCTGCACATTGCCATCCGCGCCTTCGATGATTTCCATGCGCGCTTCGGCAAAGATGTGCGGATGAGCGAAAGCGGTGAGCGGCGCAAGACAGGCAGCGGCGCAGGCGGCCATTGGCAGAATGAGTTTTTTCATGGGCCGCGTTTATCCTCAGGCGAATCTGGGGTTACTCTATAACTAATTGGGACTGAATTTCGGCGGCAGCGCCGATCAACCGTTCTTTCGGAACCAGTTGGAGAGATAATCGACGAAGCTGCGCACCTTGGCCGGCAGATAGCGGCGATGCGGATAGACGGCGTAAATGCCACGATCGCGGGAAATTATAGTCATCGAACAGCGTCACCAGCTCGCCTGACTGGATATGCGGGCGGGCGATGAAGTCCGGCACGATGGCGACGCCAAGGCCTGAGCGGGCGGCGCGTAGCGTAGCCTGCGGGCTGTTGACTTCGATCGGCCCGCGGGTCGCAACGGAATTGGTGCCACCGCCCGGCTCGAAATAGCGGATGTGATTCTGGAAGCGGGAATTGGTGTCGATGATGCAGGGGACTTTTCCGAGGTCCTGCGGGTTTTCCAGCGGTCCATGGCGGGCAACGAAATCCGGTGTCGCCACCGCATGGACGCGGAAATCCGACAGCTTTCGGGCAATAAGGCCGGAATCCTCCAGCTTGGTGATGCGGATGGCGAGGTCAAAACCTTCCTCGATCAGATCGACGAAGCGGTCATCGGCCACGATCTCCATGGACAGTTCCGGGTTCTCGCGGGCGAAATCGATGAGGCTCTGGCCCACATCGGCATCGATGAAGGTGCGCGGCACGGATAGGCGCAGCTTGCCTTTCAGGTCGGAATTCTTCTCGCGCACGAGGTCGGCGAGATTGTCGATCTCTTTCAGAATGTCGGAGGCGGTGCGGTAATAGGTATGGCCTGCTTCCGTCAGCGAAAACTGCCGCGTGGTGCGGTTGAGAAGTAGCGCGCCGAGATCGTCTTCCAGCTCACGCACATATTTGGACAGCAGCGCCTTGGAGCGTCCGGTCTTGCGCGCGGCGGCGGAAAAACCCTCCGCTTCGACCACGTCGATAAAGGCGCGAATGCGGGTCAGCGTATCCATCCATAAACTCCTGTTCGTTCCATATAATTGAACGATTGGAATCCACTGTCCAACAAGAAAAGCACTGCCGAAAAAATTCGCGAAATGGTGAAAAAATCCTCTTGATTATGACGGCGAATATTCTTATCTCCGTCCCTGCCCAAAGTCGCACGTGCCCATGTGTGTCCGCCGACCCTCGATGTGGTGAGGAGTTCGGTAAGGTACCTGGAATTAACCCCTCCAGTCGCTGTTCCGGCCAACCGGATATGCGAGGACATACGAAGCAACGACGGTGCGGGCCTTTCTGGTTCTCTGCCGGCTTTCCATCAGCCGGGGTACTGAAGAGGCACACCATCATTGCCGTAAGTGCGGTTGGGTATGATTCCCTCCAATCCCATGGCAGACAAAGCCGAATAATGCTCCTGGCAGGGCGTTGTTCACATTTGCGCCTTGAGCGTATGCGAATGAATCTGCGCCTCCACCGGCTGATTCGTCCTGCATATCTCGAGCGTTCTTTGTCCTCCGGAATTTTTCCGGAGCCGGATCAAGTTAGGGAACACAAAGATGACGACTGCACGCATCCTCGACTTCATCAATACCCGCCGTCCCGAAGGTCCCTGCCTTGTGGTCGATCTCGACGTCGTGCGCGATAATTTCCACGCGTTCCGGCATGCCCTGCCGAACAGCGCCATCTATTACGCCGTCAAGGCGAACCCGGCTCCTGAAATCCTCAAGCTGCTCGCTTCGATGGGCTCCAACTTCGATTGCGCCTCCGTGGCTGAAATCCAGATGGCGCTCGATGCCGGTGCGACCTCCGACCGTATCTCCTTCGGCAACACCATCAAGAAGGAACGCGATGTTGCACGCGCTCACGCGCTCGGCATCGATCTCTTCGCCGTGGACAGCCATGAGGAAGTCGAGAAGGTTGCCCGTGCAGCCCCAGGTGCCCGCGTATTCTGCCGTGTTCTGACCGATGGCGAAGGCGCCGAATGGCCGCTGTCGCGCAAGTTCGGCTGCGTGCCGCAGATGGCTGTCGACGTTCTGGTCTATGCACACCAGCTGGGTCTGGAATCCTACGGCGTGTCCTTCCATGTCGGTTCGCAGATGATGAACCTCGACGCATGGGATGCAGCCGTTGGCGATGCCAAGCGCGTCTTCGCGTCTCTTGCCAAGCAGGGCATCCACCTGCAGATGGTGAACATGGGCGGCGGTTTCCCGACCAAGTATCTTCGCGACGTTCCCGCCGCTGAAGAATACGGCCAGGCAATCGACACGGCGCTGCGCAAGCACTTCGGCAACCAGATCCCGAAGACCATCATCGAGCCGGGCCGAGGCATGGTTGGCAATGCGGGCGTGATCAAGGCGGAAGTCGTTCTCGTCTCGCGCAAGTCCGACAATGACAACCATCGCTGGGTGTTCCTCGACATCGGCAAGTTCGGCGGTCTGGCCGAAACCATGGACGAAGCCATTCGCTACCCCATCCGCACCACGCGCGATGAGGACACGATGGAGCCTTGCGTTCTGGCCGGTCCGACCTGCGACAGCGCCGATGTGCTCTATGAGAAGAACATGTACCCGCTGCCGGTCTCGCTGACCATCGGCGACGAAGTTCTGATCGAAGGAACGGGCGCCTACACGACCACCTATTCGGCGGTCGCATTCAATGGCTTCGAGCCCTTGAAGGCCTATGTGATCTAAGTCCCTCTCGGGACAAAATCGATCCAAAGCAATGTGATCTGCGCGAGACGCCGCCCGTTGGGGCGGGCGGCGTTCTCCCGGATCTTCCCGTTCCGGCCCGGCTGACGCCCGGGCCTGGCGCAAACCCTGCTTGCCGAACCTCTGTCCAGCCGAGGGAAAAGCTTGCGGCGCGCGCCGGGCCGGAACGGTTCAATCCTTGTCGTTGCAAGAGGCTTGCGCGACATGTTTCTGGCAGGTGCCGCTTTCGTGGGCGGCTTGGTAACGGGAGGCCGGGATGGCCGCTGTTCTCAATTCGGTTCGTGCATTCTTCACGCCGCAGACATTCTTTATCGAAACCGAAAACGCCGGCGATGTCGTCGCGCGCGAAAACCTGCTGGACCGCGCCATGGGTCCCGGCCGCCGCCGCAAGTCTTCCGAGAAGCTGCGCGCTGGCCGCGTGCCGGCCGAAGGCTTGGCGCTGGTCGCCCGCGATCAGGACGGCCATGTGATCGGCACCGTGCGCCTGTGGAACGTCCAAGCTGGCGTCACCCGCGAAGGCAGCCCGGTCGCAGCCCTGCTGCTCGGACCGCTCGCCGTCGATGCCGCGCATGAGGGCAAGGGCATCGGCTCGGCGCTGATGCGCGCCGCCATTGCTGAAGCAACCCGCCGCGACCACGGCGCCATCCTGCTTGTGGGTGATG
The DNA here is from genome assembly GCF_030819035.1 of Agrobacterium sp. SORGH_AS 787. NCBI lineage: Bacteria > Pseudomonadati > Pseudomonadota > Alphaproteobacteria > Hyphomicrobiales > Rhizobiaceae > Agrobacterium > Agrobacterium sp. SORGH_AS 787. The sequence continues at coordinate 543,865 of NZ_JAUTBG010000002.1, read as the reverse complement.
CGCCCTATTACGAGCGCTTCGGCTTCTTCGCCACCAAAACCCAGCACCTCGTCATGCCCGGCCCCTTCGAGCGCAACCGCTTCCTGGCGCTGGAGCTGAAGCCCGGCTGGCTGGATGGTGCGGCTGGCATGCTGGTCGCAAGCGGGCGCCGGTTTTCCTGAGGGCGGGCGGACCCTTGAGGTCTGTCATGTAGATTGAAAAGTTGCCAAGACAGCTCTGAATGCTTGGCATCATACCCCCCTCTGTCCTGCCGGACATCTCCCCCTCAAGGGGGGAGATCGGCACGAGGTGCTCTTCGCATGTCACGTCTGACCGCAATTTGTGGCAAGACGGTACGACAGTTCGATCTCCCCCCTTGAGGGGGAGATGCCCGGCAGGGCAGAGGGGGGTATGTGACAGATCCGGAACGTAGAAGGATATTGGCAATCCGCGCGACGTAGATCTGGATACAGACCACGGAATATTCTGTTGACGCTGACGAAGGACGCTATTGTCGTGTCTTACGACATTGATCGCTACTTGCTGTCCAGAACGCAGTGAAACGTCCAAAACAAAGTCGAATCATCCATTGTCCAAAAACTTAAAAACGGACAGCAGCGGATGACCTGCGGGATGACAGTGGAGGTGTGGCGCCCTGCACGTCAGTGGCCCCTCACGAAACGATCGGAATCCAGATCTCCACCTCGCCGCGACCGGTGCGGCCATCGAATCGGTGGTCGTATCGCTCGAAGTCCGGTGCGTTCGCGCTTTCAAGCCCAGCGTCCGGCAGTGCCTTGTTCCAGATCGTATAGACCGTCTTGCCGATATCCGAGATGTGGCCGCTATGGGTGAAGACGGCATAGGTCTGCGCGGGGATGTCGATATGCTCCATGCCGGGTGTCGATCCTGTTGCCTCGATACCGGCAATGTAGCGGAAGTTGCCAGCGCCATCGCCCATGCAGCAGACGCCGTAAACCGGGCCGGGCACAAGGTTCTGGACCTCTTCCTCATGCTCCATGAAGGATCGCCAGAGTGCTGGGATTTCGCCCGTCTTGTCAAAGGCGCAATCAAGGCCAAGACCGACCACGCGGAAGGCTTCGCGGTCTTCCCTGCGTGGTGCGGCAAGCGGAACAATCATGTCCTTGTTCATTTCAAAAGGCTCCATAAGATTGAGGGTTGCGATGGACAGCTCGCATCTCAGCCTGCTTGGCGGTGTGCCGAAATAGCTGGCGAAGGCGCGTGTGAAGGCCTCGTGGGAGCCGTATCCGGCATCCAGCGCGATGGCGATGATGGTCTCCTCACCACATGCGATGGCCCGTGCCGCGACGGATAGTCTGCGGGCGCGGACATAGGTCATGATGGACATGCCGGTGGCGAGTTGAAACACCCGGCACATGTGGTGAAGATTGACGGCACAACGCCTGGAGAGAGACGGCAGCGAGAGGTCGGATTTGAGGTCCGTCTCGATCTGCCAGATCAGTCTTTCCAGAATGGCCATGGTGTCTCCCTTTGCTTCACGCCTCCCTTATTCCGCATCGGAGGGCGTTGCGCTTGATCGCATTTGACTTTGCGATGAGGTGGGGAGCAAGAGGGCGCTCGGTGACAAATGTATGAAGCGCGCCACGATCTTTTGGATCGCTGCGCGCTTCAGGTCTTGTTATCGCATGTCGTTATCGCAGAACCGCTGCACACTTTTGCGCGAGATGCTTCAGGTCTCGGTTGCTCGCTGCGATCACGCGGCGCGGCGGATGGCAGCCTGGCCGTTGCCGCCGATATGGAACCGGCCTGCGAGCGATGCCAGGTTACGGGCCGCTTCGGCAAGGTTCTGGGTGGCGGCGTTGGTTTCTTCCACCATCGCGGCGTTGTGCTGGGTCATCTGGTCCAGCGTGTTGACGCTGGTATTGATCTCCGACAGGCCGACAGACTGTTCGCGCGCAGCGGTGGCGATGCTGTCGATGTTGAGGTCTATGCGCGAAACGAGCGCTTCGATTTCTGCCAGAACCGCGCCCGTCGATTGCACGAGATCGACGCCGCCTGCCACCTCCTGGCCGGATCTGGCGACGAGCTGCTTGATCTCATTGGCGGCGGCGGCAGAGCGCTGCGCCAGTTCGCGCACCTCCTGGGCGACCACGGCAAAGCCCTTTCCGGCTTCCCCCGCACGGGCGGCTTCGACGCCTGCATTCAAAGCCAGAAGGTTGGTCTGGAAGGCAATGTTTTCGATCGTGCCGATGATCGAGCCGATTTCGCCTGACGCGGTCTCGATGCGGTTCATGGCGGAAATGGCCTTTCCGACGACGGTCGAGGAATGGACAGCGGCGTCGCGGGCATTCTTTACCAGATTGCGGGCGTCTTCGATGCGCGCGACGGCCGCCTTGCCGGTGGAGGTGACCTGCTCGAGGGCTGCGGCGGTCTCTTCCAGTGCCGCGGCCTGCTGTTCGGTGCGGCGTGCCAGATTGTCGGCACCGCCACGAAGGTCCTGGCCCTGCCGGTTCAGGTGGTCGGTCTCTAACAGCACATCCCGAAGCGTCAGGCGCAGGGTGGAAATCGACTCGTTGAAATTCTGCCTGAGCGTTTCGAAGCGCGGATGGAAAGGCTGATCGAGGCTGCGGCTCAGATCGCCGGTGGCGAGCTGGCTGAGGCCGCCGCCCAGTTGCTCCACGGCAAAGCGCAGCGCATCGGCATCGGCCAGGCGTTCACGCTCACGCTCGTGGCGTTCGCGATCGCTCAACTGGCGCGCCTCTTCGGCTTCCGTTTCCAGGCGTCGTTTGGCAAGGCCCGCATCGCGGAACACGGCGAGTGCTTTGGCCATCGCGCCGATCTCGTCCTGGCGGGCAAGGTGGGGCGGCTCGTCTTTCAGATCGCCGCCCGCCATTCTGGTCATTGTCTCGGTCATATCTCCCAGCGGGCGAATGGCGCGGCGTCTGGTGAAGAGGGTGGATGCAATGCAGAGCAGGATGAGGAAGACGCCGAGCCCGTAGCTTGCGCCCTGCAGCAGGCTTGTCTGCGAAGCGGCATAGGCTTCCTGCTCCTTGCCGAAAACGTTGCCCATTTCCACCAGTTCGGTGACGGCGGCCTCATGGCGATGGAACTTGACGCGCAGCGCCCCCAATGACGCGACGATAGCATTGCGATCACTGCCCTGAAGGGCAGGCAGCGTGGCGCTTTGCATTTCGCGCCAGAAGTCATCACCCTTCACCAACACATCGTCGAGAAGCTTGGTCTTCAAGAAATCGGGAAGTCTCGTCGTTTTCCAGTAGGCCCGGCGCTCCTCATATTGGTCCTTCAGAACCTTCATGCGTGGCGCGTTGACGGCCAGCGTGTCGGGATGCAGCGTGCTTTCATTGGCCAGCGCATAGCTTTCGATCACATAGAGCGGCGGCGGCAGAATATCGGCGATCAGGTCCTTGCTGTAGATGATATTCTCATAGATCGGACCGTTGACCTTCAATCGGTTCAGCGCACCGGCGCCCGTCGCAAGTGTCAGGAGAACACCGGCAATCAGGGCAATCCCCGTTGCCGTCACCGCGGCCGAAATCGAAATTCGCATCCCTATGATCCTCCCACCCCGAGCACGCCGGATGCAGCGCCGAGGCAATTTCTCTATTATTGAGAGATACTTAGAGACAATAAGTGTAGATTGAATTAATTATTGTTAATAAGTATATCGTGTTTTAGAGCTGTTGAATTTTTTTGCAATTTTCCGTTGCGCAGGGTGCGGGCCAATCCATGGCTTTGCCCAGCAAAAGCGCATCTTCTCCGCATTTGATCCACCTCAAAGAGCACCTCGGCACAACCCGATAGGGATGGTGCGAACACCTGTGCTGCTCCGTCCTGCGGGTAGACCCTGCATGGAGCGGGCGAAAAGGCGTGTTCATCGATCTGATCAAGGAGAGAAAACGTGTTTGCGACCATCCGAAAAGCTACCCTTCCGCTTGCCATCCTGTGCGGCGTCCTGCCCGGCACTGCCTTTGCGGCGGATCTGGCACCCGTTGCACCGGCCCCCACAGCGGAAGACGCCATTGCTGCGGCAAGCCCATGGATGATCCGCGTTCGCGCGCTTGGCGTGCTGACCCATGACAGCGGCACGATCAATGGCGTGCCCGGTGCGGGGCTCTCCTATTCGGACACGGTGATCCCCGAACTCGATATCAGCTACTTCTTCACCGACAATATTGCCGCTGAACTCATTCTCGGTACGACCTTTTCCAAGATCAACACGACGGGAACGCTGGGTGAGATCGATGTCGGCAAGACCTGGCTTTTGCCGCCGACGCTGACGCTGCAATATCACTTTACCGATTTCGGCGCCTTCAAGCCCTACGTGGGTGCGGGCGTGAACTACTCGCTCTTCTATCACCAGAGCGAAAAGCCGGGCTTCAGCAATCTCGACGTCAAGAACGACTTCGGCGCTGCCTTACAGGTCGGCTTCGACTATATGGTGACAAAGAACTGGGGCGTGAACTTCGACGTGAAGAAGATCTTTCTCGATACCAAGTGGACGGCAACGAGCGACGCGTTCGGTGACATCAGCGGCAAGGCCAAGCTCGATCCGTGGCTGGTGGGTGCAGGTGTGACCTACCGGTTTTGAGGGTTCAGGAGAGGGTGTCGCCAGAGGGTGCGGCCCCTTTTGCCGTTCATGCGCGCCCCTCTCCGTCATCCTCGCCCCTGAGGCGAGGATCCAATTATTCCCAATGGCGTCAATGGTTTATGAATCCTCGGGTCGAGCCCGAGGATGACGGAGAAGGGGGCGAGCATGTCTGTCCCCATCGGCGTCACTGCGACTATGGCGTCTCACCGTTTCATTCCAACGCGCTGTCTTCAGCCCAAATTGACCGTTCCTCACAAATCCGCTAAACACTGCGGCAGGCCGAGAGTGCCTGCCGTCCGCAAGCGTCCATGCTTTGGTGAAACTCTCTGTCAAACCTCCGGTACGGTCATTCCTTTTTCAGGCATGCAGACGGTGGCAATGCGGACCCCTCCTCAATGATGTATGCCGATGCAGGAGAACCGCCATGCGGAATACGACACCACCTTTACCCAGTCTCGATACGCTGAAAGATCAGGCGAAGCGTCTTCGGGCCAGCCTTGCCGCAGACGGCACGGCGATTGGCCACTCGCGCGCGCTGGAACTGATCGCCGCGCAATATGGCTATCGCGACTGGAACACGCTTCACGCCGCCGTCGGCAATCGGCCACCCTTCAATCCCTATATGCTGGGCTCGCGAGTCAGCGGCTATTATCTCGGCCAGCCTTTCACCGGCGCCATCCTCGGTGTGCAGTCGCTCGGTGGCGATCCGGAGCGCTTTCGTCTGACGATGCATTTCGACGATCCGGTCGATGTCGTCACCTTCGACAGCTTTTCCGCCTTTCGCCAGCGGATTCATTGCAATGTGGATGCGAGCGGTCGCACCACGGAGCGCACCTCCGATGGGCGGGCGCAGGTCGAGTTGACTTGGTGAAAGCTTAAACCGGCGCATCCAGTGCGGATGCGCCATTGCTACAGATATCTTGCGTTCACACCGAGATATCGACGATGCCACAATCGCCGGCTTCGGAGGCAAAGGCGAGCAGTTTGCCGGTGGCGCTCCAGGAGAGGCCGGAGATGGCGCCCTTGCCGGGGCGGCGCAGCAGCGCTTCCTTGCCGTCCGCCATGCGCACGCCGAGGATCATGCCATCGATGAAACCGATAGCCAGCACGTCGTCGGCGGGGTGGAAGGCGACCTGGGTGGCCATGATGTTGCCGCGCGTGCCGAGCTCTTCCGGTGGCTTGCCCATCGGGCCATCCTTGCCGGAGAACGGCCAGACGATGGCGGCAGGCGCACCCGAGGAGGCAAGCCATTTGCCCTTGGGCGACCAGGAGAGCGATTTGACCTTGGCCGGATAGCCGGTCATGCGCATATGACGGGCGTCGGCGCCCTTTGGTGCGTCGAGCTTCCAGCCATGCAGCGCATTTTCCTGCATGGCGGTGACAAGGAAGCGGCCATCGGGGGAGAAGGTCACGCCGGTATGGGCACCCTTCCATTCCAGATCGACCGGATCTCCGGCGGTTGCCACCCAATGCAGTGTCACGCCATTGTAGCGGGCAGCGGCGATGCGCAGGCCCTTGGGCGCAAATGCAATCGCCTCGACCGTGCGCTCTTCCTTGAATTCCTTGGTGGTGCCGTCAGGCAGCCGCACGAAGCTTGATTTGCCGACGGCATAGGCCACGGCCTTCTGCGGGCCGCCCGCCACGACGTTGATCCACTTGCGCGGCACGTGAGCGAGTTCCGTGACGGCGCCGTCATGGCCGATGCGCAGCACCTTGCCATCCTCGCCGCCCGTCAGAAGCGTGGCGCTGTAGGGATCACGAATGCAGGTGAGCAGGCCCTCATGGGCCTCCGTTACCTTTTCCCCGCCATCGAGCCGATGAATGGTGCCAGCGGCGGTGGCAAATAGCGGGATATCGCCCAGAAAATGCGCCGCGACGACGTGGCCTTCAAGGTCAAGAGGAGCAACGGTGGGCATGGGCAATGAGTCTTTCGTCTTTTTGAGTTTTGGCTGCGGGCGTTGTGGAGACTAGGCCTCTCGGTCGTCATGGTCGGCCCCCGGGTCTCGCCCGAGGGTGACTCGACCATCCATCCCGCCTGTTCCGTATAGAGTGTGCGGCGTGGATCCTCGGGTCAAGCCCGAGGATGACGCGGAGGAGAGGGCGGAGCCCAAGCTTCCCTTGGTTGGCCTAGGGAGAATGGACCGGCGGGGAGGGGAATGCTCAAGCCTTCGCTTCACACGCATGGAAGCTGGCTTCCAGCTTGGCGCGGTCGAGTTCGCGGCCGATGAAGACGAGGCGGCTTTCGCGCTTTTCGCCATCCTTCCACGGGCGTTGGTGGTCGCCCTCGATGATCATGTGCACGCCCTGCACCACGTAACGGTCGGCATCGCCTTTGAAGGCGATGATGCCCTTGAGGCGCAGGATGTTCGGACCGTCGGTCTGCGTCACCTTCTGGATCCAGGGGAAGAAGCGCTCCGGGTTCATCTCGCCGCCACGCAGCGAAACCGACTGGACCGTTACGTCATGGATGGGCGATGGCGCTGCATGGTCATGATCATGGTCGTGATGATGGTGATCATGGTCATGCCCGTGGTGATCGTGGCCGTGATCATGCCCATGATGGTGATGATCATGATCGTGGTGGTGATGGTCGCAATCCGGGCCGCAGACATGATCTTCATGGCCGTGCTCAAGGAAATGCGGATCGTTTTCGAGCGCGCGTTCCAGATTGAAGGCGCCTTGATCCAGGACACGGGCGAGATCGACGCCGGAGCGTTCGGTCTTGTAGATGCGGGCAGACGGGTTGATGGCGCGCACGATATCTTCGATGCGGGCCAGCTCTTCCTTGGTGACGAGGTCGCTCTTGTTGATGACGACGACATCGGCAAAGGCGATCTGGTCTTCGGCCTCGCGGCTGTCCTTCAGACGCAGCGGCAGGTGCTTCGCATCGACGAGTGCGACGACGGCGTCGAGCTCGGTCTTGGCGCGTACATCGTCATCCATGAAGAAGGTCTGGGCGACGGGAACCGGATCGGCAAGGCCGGTGGTCTCGACAATGATGCCATCGAAGCGACCGGGACGGCGCATCAGGCCTTCGACGACGCGGATCAGGTCACCGCGCACCGTGCAGCAAATGCAGCCATTGTTCATCTCGTAGATTTCCTCGTCGGATTCCACGATCAGGTCGTTGTCGATGCCGATTTCGCCGAACTCGTTGACGATCACCGCATATTTCTTGCCATGGTTCTCGGCCAGGATGCGGTTGAGCAACGTGGTCTTGCCGGCACCCAGATAGCCGGTCAGCACGGTGACGGGAATGGGCTTTGCAGCAGCGGCGGTGTTTGCTTCGGTGATTGTTTCGGTCATGGGAAACCTCGATAGGCGGCCGGGTGGCGCGACAGACAAAATGTTGCCGTTCATATAGGCTCGCGAAGAAGGCAGTTCAAAGAAATTCTGTTCAAGAATTTTGATGCTGCGGCTCAATGCCGATCGAAGGCCGTTACATCGAAGGCGCGAACGTCCTCCAGAAGCGCGATCAGGCCGCGCACCGAATGGGCGATGATCTGTTCGCCCTTCTCGGCGGTTGCGGCGGCGGCGTTTCCGGCGACGCCGAGCGGGTTGAGATCGCTCATCATCCAGCCAAAGGCGTGGGGGCCATAGGCGCGCAGATGCGCAAAGCGGCTCGCAAATTCGCTCTGGCGGGAGGAGAAGCTTGCTGCCTTGTCCATGGCAACTTTGTCGGGGTTCAGCGCCAGCATGACGGAGGTTTCGATGTCGCCGCCATGGATATCGATCGCCTTGTCTTCCGGCGCAATCAGCCCCTCGGGCAGGCCAAAGCGCGTCCAGCTGGTGGCGACCGCCAGCATGTTGAAGCGCGTGCGGGCTTCGGTGGCGACGATCGTCATCAGCGGCGCGTTGCCGCCATGGGCATTCAGCATGACGAATTTGCGGATGCCTTTCTCATGCTGGACGCGGGCAATATCCAGCCAGCGATTGACCGCCTCATCGAAGGCAAGCGTCTTCGTGCCGGGCACATCCATGTGTTCTATGGAATAGCCGACCGGTTCGACCGGCAGGAAGGTGGCGGGGACGCTTTGCGGCAGGGTGGCCTTCAGGCGCGAGACGATGCCTGTCGCAATCAGCGTGTCGGTCTCAAACGGTAGATGCGGGCCATGCTGCTCATGGGCGCCAAGCGGCAGGACTGCGATGATCTCCGACGGTTGAAATCCGGCTGTTATCGTTTCGTCGTCAAATTGCGTGTATGTGTGTGGCATATGGCGATCCGCGCCTGTATTCGTTAGAAGTTACAACATCATATAGTCGTTTCGCGATCTGGCAAAAGGCACAGGCTGAATGAGCAAGGACAAGGCCTCCAAAAAGGACAAGTCGTCCAAGAAGGACAAGTCGCAGAAGAAGAAGGATTTCGCCTTCAGCCCGGAAGAGTTGGCGCAATCCCTCACGCAAGCCGCACGCTCTATGCGCACGGCGCTCAGCCATAATCTTGCAACGAGCGGTCTTTATGCGGGCCAGGATGGCGTGATCCTGGCACTTGCGCAGGAAGGCAGCATGACGCCCGGGCAGATTGCCCAGAAGCTCGGTGTGAAGGCGCCGACCATGACCCGCACCATCGGTCGCATGGAAGCGCAGGGCTTTGTCGAGCGCAGTGCCGGCGAGGGTGACGGTCGCCTCACCATGGTGAAGCTGACCGAAGCCGGACAGAAGAGCGTCGATCACATCAACACGTCGCTTGCCACCTGTGGCGCTCGCGCAGTGGAAGGACTGTCGGCCAAAGACGTTAAGAACGTCGTCAAACTCCTGCGCGCCATCGATGCCAATCTGCAGTCCCTGGATTTAATCGATTAAAAAATTGAAGTGAAAGCTTTCAAGAGTTCGCAAAACCCTTAAACCAGTTGCGCGTGTTGTTTAAATTGTTTAGTCACGATTTAAATGTCGCAGTATGGCGACGCGCGATCTCGGGGAGGGGACATGGCGCAAAAGGTCAAGCTTTCAACGATTGCCGAGAGCCTGGGGCTTTCCACGGCGACCATTTCTCTGGCGCTGCGTGACAGCCCGTTGGTGGCGTCCGACACCCGCGAAAAGATCAAGGATCAGGCCCGAGCACTCGGCTATATCTATAACCGTCGCGCCGCCAGCCTTCGCACCTCGCGCTCCGGTATTATCGGCGTCGTCTTTCACGACGTGATGAACCCGTTCTATGGCGAAATTCTCAAGGCCATTGAAAGCGAACTGGACCGCAGCCGCCAGACTTTCATTCTGTCCAACCACTACGACTCGGTGGAAAAGCAACGCACCTTCCTGGAAACGCTGCTGCAGCTTGGCAGCGACGGCGTGATCATGTCGCCGGCAATCGGCACGCCGACGGAAGATCTGAAGCTTGCGGAAGAAAACGGCATGCCGGCCATTCTGGTGGCGCGCTCCATGGATGGTGTCGACATGCCGACCTTTCGCGGCGACGACAGCTACGGCATTTCGCTTGCCACCAATCATCTGATCAGCCTTGGCCACCGCACCATTGCCATGGTGGGTGGCACCGACCAGACATCCACCGGTCGCGACCGCTATCAGGGCTATGTGAATGCGTTGCGCAAGGCTGGTATCGAGGTCGATCCGAATTTGCGCATTCCGGGCGCCCGCTCCAAGCAGGGTGGCTTCGAGGCGGCGGTGAACTTTCTGTCCTTGCCGCAAAAGCCGACTGCCGCCGTCTGCTGGAACGACCTCGTCGCCATCGGCCTGATGAACGGGGTTTCGCGCGCAGGCTTCGTGCCGGGTAAGGATATTTCCGTGACCGGCTATGACGATCTGGAAGAGGCATCGATTTCCACGCCTTCGCTGACGACCGTGTCCAACGGTCAGGCGGAAGTGGGACGGCTTGCGGCCCGTGCGTTGCTCGACAGGCTGGCGGGTAGCCATGAGCCGGACGGCATTCACCTCATCAAGCCGGAAATGCGCATCCGCCAATCCACGGGTCCGTGCATTCCGCGGCAGTAATCCACGACAGTACCAATCTCGTCTTTTCGCGGGTTTCGGTTTTGTCTCGCATCGGTTAGCTTTGCCTTCCGCATCACGGAGCGGTCCCGCCGCTTCGACATTTTTTGCATTTCCGGGTCTTGAGAGCGACCGGCTCTCCTCTCTGGAAATGCGTCTGTAGGAGGAATGACCGCCCATGTCCGATCAGAAACCCGTCGTTCTCGTTCCGGGGAAAATCCATCCGCGCGTGCTGGAGCGCTTTGAAGGCAAGGTGGAGGTCGTTTCCGCGCCAGTAGGTGCAACGCCCACCATCTCTGCCGATGTGGCAGAGCGTGTTCGCGCAGTCGCCGTCTCCGGCAGCGTCAATGCGGCCTGGATCGATGGACTGCCGAACCTTGAGATCATATCCAATTTCGGTGTGGGTTATGATGGCGTCGATGCCAAGCATGCGGCCAAGCGCGGTATCATCGTCACCAACACGCCGGATGTGCTGAATGACGAGGTGGCCGATACGACGATTGCGCTTCTGATCAACACCGTGCGCCGCCTCTATCAGGCCGAGACCTATCTGCGCGAGGGCAAGTGGGTGAAGGAAGGGCCGTTTGCGCTCTCGCCCTTTTCGCTGCGCGGTCGGAAGGTCGGCCTCTTCGGCATGGGCCGCATCGGCCAGGAAATCGCCAAGCGCCTCGAGCCCTTCAAGGTGGAGATCGGCTATCACACGCGCAGCAAGCGCGATGAGCTTTCCTACACCTATTATGCCTCGTTGAAGGACATGGCGACGGCTGTCGACATTCTGATCTGTATCGTGCCGGGCACGCCGGAAACCCATAAGGCGATCAATGCCGATATCCTCTCGGCACTTGGCCCGAACGGCGTGTTCATCAATGTCGGCCGTGGCTCCAGCGTGGATGAAGATGCGCTGATCAAGGCGTTGCAGGATGGCACGCTCGGCGGCGCCGGTCTCGACGTGTTCTATTCGGAGCCAAAGGTGCCCGAAGCGCTATTGTCCTTCGACAATGTTTCGCTGTTGCCGCATGTCGCGTCTGCCTCGGTACCGACGCGCAATGCCATGGCGGATCTCGTGGCGGATAATATTCTCGGCTGGTTTGCGGAGCGGAAGGTGTTGACACCCGTGCCGGAAACACCGGTGAAGGGATAAAAGATAAGGGAGCGAGGCTTTTCTAAGCCTTGCTCGCCTGATATTCGCGCACGGCCTTGCCGAAGGCTTCGAACAGAGCGCGTGAGGGACCATCGGTCTCGGCCCAGTATTCCGGATGCCATTGGACGCCGATGGCAAAGCCTTTGGCGTCGATGACCGAGACGGCCTCAATGGTGCCGTCTTCGGCTGTGGCTTCCACCTGCAGCCGTGGCGCCGTCTCGGCAATGGCCTGGCGGTGGACGGAGTTGATCTGGATCTCACCAGACAGGCCAAGATGCTGCGCGATGCACGAGTCTTCGCGCACATGCACCGGCTGGCGAATGCTGAACATGACATCGCGCTCGGTGGTGTCAGGCTTGCGGTGGTCCCAGCGTCCCGGCAGTTCCTGGATTTCGCTGGCGAGCGTGCCGCCGAGCGCCACGTTCAACTCCTGAATGCCACGGCAGATGGCAAGCATCGGAATGCCACGATCGATCGCGCGGCGGATGAGGTCTAGGCTCGTCGCATCGCGTCCGGCATCGAAGGGGCCATCGGCCTCGGTTGCTTGCTTGCCATAGAGCGAGGGATGCACATTGCTGGCAGAGCCCGAGACGAGCAGCCCATCCACCCGGTCGAGAATGGCGTCAACCTCGTTGCCGCTTTCGAAGGCCGGCACGATCAATGACATGACGCCGGCCACCTTCAGCGCGGCTTTGAGATATTGCGTCTGCGCCGCATGCCACTCGGCACCGTCCACCTGTTTGATATCGGCGGGGATCGCGATGATGGGCTTCGACATGATGGCTCCGAACTTGGCTGCGGTCTTCAAATATATTGTCGTCAGTGAAGCCGAAGGGGTGGATTCGTCAAGCGTTCTCTTCGCTGAAAGCTCTTCCCGGTAACCGCGATCGCTATGGGGGAACGAGGACGGGCCTGTTCAAAACACCGGAGGCTCATCCGACTGTGCGGGAGGAGAAACCTCTGGCTCAGTGACGAAATCTATTGGTCTAAAGTATAAGACAATGCCGATTGGAAAATCGACTTTTCCTCATGGCGATCGATTTTGCCGGTCCCAAGCATATCCGGCGATTTATTCTTTGGTGCGCCGCTTGTCAGTTGCCATGGCCCATGCTTTTCTCACTCCGTGTCGTGTGCGTGGAGGGATGCGACACGATGACAGGTTCGTATCTGGGAGGATAATATGGATCGACGTTCATTCATCAAAAAAGGTGCGTTTGCGGGCACGGGTGCTGCGGCAGCAACGGTTCTGGCCGCACCGGCAATCGCGCAGGACAATGCCAAGATCACATGGAGGTTGACGTCCTCGTTCCCCAAATCGCTCGATACGATCTTTGGCGGCGCGCAGGATATCGCCAACCACGTGAAGAACGCGACCGACGGCAATTTCAACATTCAGGTGTTTGCCGCGGGTGAAATCGTTCCCGGACTGCAGGCGGCGGACGCCGTGTCCTCCGGCACGGTCGAAATGTGCCACACCTGCTCCTATTACTATGTCGGCAAGGACCCGACCTTTGCCATCGGCACTGCCATCCCCTTCGGCCTCAATGCGCGGCTCACCAATTCGTGGTTCTATGAAGGCAATGGCAATACGCTGATGAACGAGTTTTATGCCAAGCATCAGCTCTATGGCATGATCTCCGGCAATACCGGCGTACAGATGGGCGGCTGGTTCCGCAAGGAAATCAACACCGTGGACGACCTCAAGGGCGTGAAGATGCGCATTGCCGGTCTCGCGGGCAAGGTGGTCGAAAAGCTCGGTGTCGTGCCGCAGCAGATCGCTGGCGGCGATATTTACCCCGCCCTGGAAAAGGGCACGATCGACGCGGCCGAATGGGTCGGTCCCTATGACGATCACAAGCTCGGCTTCCAGAAGGTGGCGAAGTATTATTACTACCCGGCCTTCTGGGAAGGCGGTCCGGTCATCCACTCCTTCGTCAATCTCGACAAGTGGAACAGCCTGCCGAAGAACTATCAGGCCGTGCTGCAGGATGCCTGCTCGTTTGCCAACACCAATATGCTGGCGAAATATGATGCCAGGAACCCGAAGGCGATCAAGCAACTGGTTTCCGAGGGCGCCACGCTGCGCCCCTTCAGCCAGGATATTCTGGATGCCTGCTACAAGGCGGCGCTCGAAGTCTACGCGGAAATCTCCGCCGTCAATCCGGACTTCAAGAAGGTCTATGACGACCAGACCGCCTTTAAGCGTGAAGGCTATCTCTGGCTGCAGCTGGCGGAATATACCTATGATACGTTCATGATGATCCAGCAGCGCAACGGCAAGCTGTGACGTTATCCGTAGGATTGATAGGACGCCCGGATCGAAAGGTCCGGGCTTTTTCGTTTGAGCTTAAACCGGGCTCTCGCGCGTTTATGGACAAGTAACGACGCGTGATTATGATCGGCAGCGTTGAGCAGCGAAGCAGCACATTCCGGGGACCAGCCGGAATATCGGCGAGGATAGGCCACGCCGACCTTGGCAAAGGCCTTGCTGTTCAACTGTGGAGGTAGTGCGATGCGTAAACCGCTGAGCATTACGTTTATCGTGAAGAAAAACCGGACAGGCTGGTCAATGACTGTCCGGTTCACATTCTTCAGGAAGTAAATAAACGGAAGGTAGGTGTGCAACCCTACCTTCCACTCCACCAATATAACGCTTTCATCCCTATCAAACAAGCGTTCGCCGTCAGGGATTGATCTTCGGCGGCTCGTTGAGGTTCGGCATGCCGGGCAGACCGTTGCCGCCGCCTTGGCCGGGGATGCCGTCCATGGGGGGTAGGCCGAAATTCGGCATGGTGTTGCCGCCCTGGTTGCCGAAGGCGGGGACCTCGATCTTGATGGTGTTGAGGTCGACCTCCGGGGCCTTGTCCAGCCAGTAGGTGACCGATTCCGGCCAGAAGATGACGATGGCAACGAGGATCAGCTGCATGCCGAGCCAGGGGATGGCACCCATGTAGATGTCCGAAGTCTTGACCGTGCGCGGCGCGATGGAGCGCAGATAGAAGAGCGCGAAGCCGAAGGGCGGGTGCATGAAGCTCGTCTGCATGTTGATGCAGAGCAGAACGCCGAACCAGATGAGATCGATACCGAGCGATTGCGCGATCGGGGCCAGCATCGGCACGACGATGAAGGCGATTTCGAAGAAATCGAGGAAGAAGGCGAGGAAGAAGATGAAGATATTGACGAAGATCAGGAAGCCGATGGGACCGCCAGGAATGCCGGACAGCATGTGCTCGATCCACAGCGATCCATCCATGCCCTGAAACACCAGGGAGAAGCAGGTGGCACCGACCAGAATGAAGACCACCATGGAGGTAATGTGCATGGTGGAGTGCATGCCCTGCTTGACGAGATCCCAGGTGAGGCGACGGTGGGCTGCGGCGAGTGCCATGGCGCCGACGACGCCGAGTGCGCCAGCCTCCGTCGGCGTTGCAAGGCCGAGGAAGATGGTGCCGAGAACGAGGAAGATCAGCACGATGGACGGAATCATGCCGCCCAGCACTTTCAGCACCAGCGCCCGGTTCAGCTCTCCGCGTGCTTCCGGCGGAAGTGCGGGAACATCCTTCGGCCGGAAGACCGAGAGGAAAAGGATGAAGAGCATGAAGATTGCGACCTGCAGGAAGGACGGGCCGATGGCGCCGAGATACATGTCGCCGACGGAGCGGCCGAGCTGGTCGGCCAGAACGATGAGAACGAGAGACGGCGGAATGACCTGTGTGATGGTGCCGGATGCGGCGATGACGCCGGTGGCGACGCGCGGATTATAGCCGTATTTCAACATGATCGGCAGGGAGATGACGCCCATGGTGATGACGGATGCCGCCACCGTGCCGGTGATCGCGCCGAGAATGGCGCCAACCAGAATAACCGCATAGGCAAGGCCACCGGGGATGGCACCGAAGAGCTTGCCGGTGCCCTCTAGCAGATCCTCCGCAAGGCCGCATCGTTCCAGGATTGCCCCCATGAAGGTGAAGAAGGGAATGGCGAGCAGCAGATCGTTGGAGATGATGCCGAAGATGCGCAGCGGCAGCGCCTGCATGAAGGCAGGCGAGAAATGCTCGGTGAAGATGCCGATGACGCCGAAGAGAAGGCCGACAGTGGCAAGCGAAAAAGCGACCGGAAAACCGTAGAGCATGAAGATGATCATGCCTAGGAACATCGCCGGCGGAAGAAAACCGTATTCGAACATCAGAATATCCCTACAAGAGCGCCGGCGTTACTGGAGCGGTTTTTCGTATTTGGTGTCGAGCTGATAGAGCCCGTTCAGCGCGCCGATGCGCTTCACCAGTTCGGATATTCCCTGAAGGACGAGGAGGGCAAAGCCCGCGAAGATGATGAGCTTGACCGGCCAGCGGACGAGGCCGCCGGCATTGGAGGACATTTCGTTTTGCGACCACGACAGCTGGAACATCGGCCAGCTGAGCCAGGCGAGATAGAAGCAGGCGGGAAGCAGAAAGAAAACGATGCCGATAATATCCACCCAGATGCGGGCGCGCGGCGCAATCGCGCCATAGATGATATCGACGCGCACATGCTCATTCATCCGCAGCGTGTAGGACGCGCCGATGAGAACGATGAAGGCGAACATATACCACTGGATTTCCAGGAGGCCGTTCGAGCTGTAATTGAACAGGTAACGCACAATGGCGTTGCCGGCGCTGACAAGGCAGCAGATGAGAACCAGATAGCCTGAGAATTTTCCCAGCGCCTCGCTCAACAGGTCGATGGCGCGGCTCAGTTTCAAAAGCGCGTGCATTGTTTTCCCCTTTCGATCCCTTTGCGGGTTTTCGAGGAGGAATTTTTATGGCGGAAACCCTTCAGGCGGATCGTCCTCCCACGCCTGTTGTCCCCACCAGAAATCCTCCCTGCGTCCATCGTTATGGGCAGGATTTGCCAAATGCAACTAGGAAGAAGGTCGATCATGCACCATCCCGGTCTTTCCTGCACGCCGGTGGCGTCGATGTGACAAATGCCGAGGTTTTCCAGCGGCGCGAGCCCGAGATAATTTGCCCGAATTCGCAGCGATTTTGCCGGGCAAACAGCGACTTGACCGCGTTGCGTCGAGGCAAAATTTTGTGTAGGTCTTGACGCGGAGCGTTCTGTCGCTTGCTTCGTTATCAGGGAAGACGCCATCTTCAGATGGAATGATGACAGCAAGCGCAGATCAATAGAGGGGAAACAGCATGAGCGAACACCATAGCGGTCCAGTCGAAGTCGGTGCGAAGATGGACTTTGCCGAGCATCAGAAGACCTACAATCATTTTCTGGTGGCTTCGAAATATGGCACGATGCTGGTGTGCATGCTGATGGTCGCAATGGCTGTCGGTTTCTTCACCACAGGTGGATTCTTCGGCGGATTGCTGGTCTTCATCATCCTGTCGGCTGCGGGTTTCTTCATTCTCTGAGCCGTCTCGGCCGTTCATCCACGACAGCGCCGCATCCGTCGCGCTTCATCTCACTCTACGTCATAGGACTGAAGAGAGGCGCGTGTCATGAAGGCTCTTTTCCTGGCGCTTTTCCTCGTTGTTTGCGGCTGGCAGGGCGTCGCGGCGCGTGAGTTCACGGCTGATGAAAAAGCCGACCTTCGGGGGCAGATCGAGCGTTTCGAAACCGCGCTGAAGCAGGGCGACTTCAACCTTGTTGCCGAATCCGTTCCACCCAAGGTTCTCGGGCATGTTGCCACCAAGGCCGGTGTGGGTGTTGAGCAGCTGCGAAGCGCGATGCAGGCGCAGATGCAGATCGCGCTCGCCTCGGTCAAGCTTCTCGATTTCGATATGGATTTCGACAAGGCCAGCTACAAACAGGCTCCTGATGGCATGCCCTTTGTGCTCATTCCTTCCCGCAGCCTGATGGAAACGAAAGGTCAGAAGATCGAGGCAAAGACCGCGACGCTGGCGCTGATCGATGATGGAACGTGGTATCTGGTGAGGATCGACGACGCCCAGCAGATCAATATCGTGCGCGCTGTCTATCCCTCCTTAGCCACCGTGGAGTTTCCGGAAGGAACGATGGAAGCGGTGCAGTAAGCTGCCTCTTCTGATATTGCGCCCGTGGTGTCAGCCTTCAGCCACGGAAACCCTCTGACGAGTGTTTCCCAACCCCGGTCAACTCTTCGCGGGCTCTAAGCCATGATGACGGGGCCGCATTGGGCAATCGACGCAGATATCAATCAAACATTCACCTTCGTTCTTCATGCGATGTCAAAACATCCCGTGCAACAGTGCTATCCGGTCGGGGGCGACTACAGCATCGGCAAGGCCAATTCTGTAGATTTTAATGCAGAGCGTCCTTTGTGCGTCCAAAGGGACGTGAGGCGCTCTATCGCTCAAACGAGGAACCTGAAGGTCGATGCTTGCATTTGTTGAACGCCATATAAAGCAGGCTTGCGCCACGGACCGGTTTGAGACCAGGGACAAGGTCTTGTCCTTTTCTTTTCGCATGGCTTTTGCCGTCACGCTGATCGCCGACATATTGAATTTTGTCGCCCATCATCTGCTGAATGCATTGGGCCTGCTGCCCTATGATGTCTGGCCTGCCGTGACAGTGGGCGTGATCATATCGACGGTGGTGGCCTCGTCGCTGACATTTTCCATCGTCTATCTCGTGGGTCTTGCCATCCATCATCTGTCCATCTCGCGCGCGACATTCGAACGGCTGAGCCGCACCGACATGCTGTCGGGGCTCCTCAATCGTCGCGCCTTCATGGAAGAGGTCGCGAAAGCCGACAGTAATGCTTCGCTCATCCTGTTCGATATCGACCGTTTCAAGCGGATCAACGACGAGTTCGGCCACGATGTCGGAGACCATGCGATCGTGACCGTGGCACGGCACCTGATGTCCGCTTTCCCACAACCCCATGTGGTTGCAAGAATTGGCGGCGAGGAGTTCGCCGTTCTGGCCGTTCAGCTCACCGCACAAAAACGTCTCGCGCTGGCCCAAAGATGCAACGAAATGCTGGCAGCCCGGCCGGTGAACATCAAAGACACACTGGTTCACATCACGCTGTCTGGCGGGGTCGCCGACAAGGAATCCTACGCGTCCTTCGAGGATCTGTTCAACGCCTGCGACAGGGCGCTTTACCTGGCGAAATCATCAGGCCGCAACCAGATACTTCATAGCGACCTGTTGCCCGAGGATTTCAAGACAAAGGCCCGCGTGGCTGTTTAGCCGCGCGAGCACTTGTGGCACGACTGATCGCGCCTGACCGTTGGCTCAGGCATCAGGCCTGCATATTATCCAGCTCCGATAATGCGTCCGAGGGAAGCTCGATCGCCGCCGCTGCGAGGTTTTCTCGCAGATGTCCGCGTGACGACGTGCCAGGGATCAGGAGAATGTTCGGCGATCGCTGGAGAAGCCAGGCCAGCGCCACCTGCATCGGCGTGGCGTCGAGCCTTGCGGCCACGTTGGACAGGGTCGAGGATTGCAGCGGCGAGAAGCCGCCAAGCGGGAAGAACGGCACATAGGCGACCCCACGGGAGGCGAGTGTGTCGATCAAGGCGTCGTCCTGCCGATGCGCCAGATTGTACTGGTTCTGCACACCAACGATGTCGGTGATCTTTCCGGCGTCCTCGATCTGCTTCGCGGTGACATTGGACAGGCCGATATGCCGGATCAGCCCCTGTTGTTTCAAATCCGCCAGCGCTTCAAGTGGCTCGTCCAATGAGCCCTCCGCGGTGCCAAACACGTCGAACATGGCGCGCAGGTTCACCACATCGAGTACGTCAAGCCCGAGATTGCGGAGATTGTCATGAACGGCCTGCGTCAGTTCCGCGCGTGAAAATGCCGGGTTCCAGGAAGCGTCCGGGCCTCTGGTCGCGCCGACCTTGGTGACGATCAGAAGGTCGCTGTCATAGGGATGGAGAGCTTCGCGGATGATCTCGTTCGTGACATGCGGGCCATAGAAATCGCTGGTATCGATGTGATTGACGCCGCTTTCCACCGCCTCGCGCAGAACGGCGATGGCCTCCGCACGATCGCGCGGCGGTCCGAAAACGCCCTTGCCCGCCAGCTGCATCGCGCCATAGCCCAGCCTGCGTACGGTGTGATCGCCAAGCGTGAAGGTTCCTGAATTTGCAATCGTGTTCATGGTCTATCTCCTTGTGTCCTTCGAAAATAGACAGATGGCATATATGCGACAAGACGCTATAATCCGGACAGCTTGTCCGCCACAAAGGACAATGGTTTCGGTTGTTGGAGAGCAGGGTGCCGGATTTAACGGATTTGAATGCGTTTCTACTGGTGGCGCGGTCCAAGGGCTTTCGGCAGGCGGCGCGCGAAAGCGGCATCAGCTCTTCGGCCTTGAGCGATGCGGTGAAACGCCTGGAAGACGACCTTGGGGTACGACTGTTCAATCGCACCACACGAAGCGTGCTGATGACGGATGCGGGACGTCTTCTGCTGGAGCGCACCGCACCTGCATTTGCCGAGGTGGCATCGGCATTGAACGAAGTGAAAAGCAGCCGCGGCCGTACCTCGGGCGAGCTTCGGCTCAATGTGCCAATGAGTGCGGCAAAGCTGGTTTTGCCCTCCATCGTGCCGCCGTTTCTGAAGGCCTACCCGGACATCAGGCTGGAAATCGTGACCGATGAGAATTTCGTCGACATCATTCAGGGCGGCTGCGATGCCGGTATCCGTTATGACGAAAGGCTTGAGCAGGATATGGTGGCTTTGCCGATCGGCCCCCGCCAGCAGCGCTTCGCCCTTGCCGCGTCGCCGGAGTATCTTGCAAGAAAGGGCACGCCGCACCATCCGCAAGACCTGCTCTCGCATGACTGCATTCTCGGCCGGTTTTCAGGCCGCGCCATTCCGCCCTGGGAGTTCGAAAGTAACGGGGAAGAGGTCGTCATCAATCCGAAAGGCAGCCTCGTCGTTCAACTGGGTGGCGGCACCGATCTCGGCATCGACGCCGCCATCGCCGGGTCCGGTATGATTTATATTTTCGAGGACTGGCTGACGCCACACTTCGAGCGAGGCGATCTTGTGCCGGTGATGGAAGAATGGTGGCTGCGGTTTCCCGGCCCGTTTCTTTATTATTCCGGACGAAGGCTCGTGCCTGCACCTTTGCGGGCGTTTATCGATTTTGTGCGGCAAATGAGCAGGGATACAGGGAAAGGTTTGCAGTCAGGCCGGTGAATATCAAAGACGGGATTGTTTCCGTTGCTCTCTCTGGCGGCGTCGCCGGAAGGAGTGGTAGGCTCCTTCTGGATGGAGACTATCGGGCCTAAGCCTGAGTATGCATAGAGTTGAAAGGCTACGCAGAAGACATCACGGGATCCGCGCCCGGCGGCCAGTTCCTATAAATGTCGGGCTCAATCCCCAAACCTTCGAATCGCGCGCCATTTGGAAACATCTGCCTCTTGGTGCTGACCCACAACCGCATCCCGTCGCCCAAGTCGCATAGGTAAGGTTGTCCGCTGCTTCCTCCCGTTGTCTCACCCACGATCTCGGCACGTTTGTTGTCTTTGAAAGGCACGACAAAATCCTCAGCAGCTGAGAAGGTGCGTCTATCGATGAGGATTGTCAGCGGTCCTTTGAATGCTTCCTCGATAGGCTCTATCCATTCTGCTTCGAAGACAAGCAAGGAAGCCGGCGCCCCTTGAGCGCGTACAAGGGCGTTCGTGACGGGTGTAACATATCTCCAGAATCGATATCGATCAGGCATGAGTGCGGCGACGAGTTTGTCGGGTGTGTTGCCGCCGGAGTTGCCGCGAACGTCGATCACCAGACGAACGGTGCTGCTGAGCGACTGCAGAAGTTCGATAGCGTCAGTTTCGAAGTGAGGTTGAGCAAAGCTTGGTATGGTCAAGAGGTATCTCTCGCCGTTCTCCAGCCAGCGACCGGTCGTTGCGGTACCGCCCCCGGGTAGCTCCCTTCCACGGTCGATTGTTTTCTTCGAGCCGTCTTCCATCACGATCTCGAAGGAAGGTGGAAACAAGAACGGCTTCGAGAAAAGCCGGGTCCGTTGCTCACGAGTGCTAGACCCCGGCACGAACGCCAAAAGCGTCGAGGCCACCTCATCGATTGGCCGGTCGTCGATCCTGACAATTCGAGCTCCCGGAGCAATATCATCATACGCTGATTTGGTAACGCACCATCCAGCCTCGTCGTGCGTTACCTCCAGCCCTATGGGCGCACCATGCTCCTGCCAGAGCCATTCATCGGAAAATGCGGTATGCCCGTTTCTCAGCTTCGCAATAAACCGCATCGTGGCAAGATCGAAACCCAGGCGATTCGGCACCTCGAAAGCCTCTTCGACATAGGCCTTGAACTCAGCCTCAAAGTCGAAACTGGCAAGTGCCTGGGAGTGCGCGAAGCAAGATCGGATCGCTTCATATATGCCAGCGATGATTTCACCACACCGCGACGCGGACAATGTCGTCTGCGCATCCAATCGATCAGCGTCTTGCGTTGCCATCTCCAGCCTCAGCTCAACAGGCGATATGCAGATGACGGGGCTACATTGTTATCGCCTGACGAATTAAGTATGCAATTTATAACCCCGAATTGCATAGACGGTTTTCATGTTTGGTTTCTTCAAGAAAAAGGTCTGGCCTCCTAACAAGCAAAACCCGCCTTGGGGAAACGCTTCGTCAATCTATGGCCATATCGCTGCCCATACCGGGCCGACGGGCTTGTCGGAAGAGGGCTATGAGCTGCCGGATGAAAAGGTCAGTGATTCCAACAAAATCTCATTCGCACCGGGGGCGATGGACGGAGTCATGAGCCACCACGGTGCTTCCAACTCGGAAGATCAGAGGGTCTTCGAATTATATGGGGCCTTGAAGCGGGCTATAGAAAATGCATCGGACAGCAACATTAGAGCCTTATATTTTCTAATCAAAGACGGCTCGGCCCTCGGGGTCATTGATGAGCTTATGGAAAGAATCAGGTCCGACAGGGCTTTGGACGCTGACCGACTGTACCACATCGTGCATTGGTTTTCGACGCACGCCGCTCACAGAGAGCCGGTGAAGTTTTCTATGGCATTGCTAGGCATGCTCCGGGGAAGCGATGACTCCGAGATTTTCCTGACGCTCGGCAGACATGACGAGTTCACGCTTTATGCCGCTGTCGCAATCTCTGGTAATGTCAGCTACGGCGAAAGAGTACTTTGGAAGTTGGCCAAGACCGTCGAAGGATGGGGACGAATTCACGCTGTAGAGCGGCTTGCGGGCACAGCTGATGAGGAAATCAAGAACTGGCTGGTTCGTGAAGGCTATATAAATGCGGTTATGTATGAATATTTAGCCTGTATTTGCGCTAGGGCCGGTGACCTGCACATCGCGCTTCAGGCTGATCGAATAGATGACGAATTGCTCAATTCTGCCGCCGAAATCGTCGATACCATGATAGTTGGCGACAATGGACCCGCTGAAGGGTTGTCTGACTACGAGCACGGTTACGCGGTCGTGCGCGCACTTTTGGAGCACGGGAAAAGGAGATTTGTTTCCGTTTCGCACTATTCTTTTCTTTTTCGCCTTCGAGATTGGCTCAATGAGCATCAGTCGGGTGAAAGGAAACTGCAGCAAGATTGGCCTGCCGACGGTGTCGATCGCATATTCGCAACTCTCTCCGACATACTGGCCGAAGACCACTGGAAGCGGGAGATATCGAGCGCTCTGGAGTTTGGGGACAGGCGACAGTTTCGGAATGCAAGCAGCGTATGTCAAGAATTTGGAATCGACCCATTTCCCTATTTCTATGCTCGAACCGAATCTGGCGACGAATATTGGTGGGATTTGATGCGCAACTCAGATTCGAAACGTATTGATCAAGTGCTGGAGCTTGGCTTGAAACGCATCCCACTCGATGAAATTGCGACAGGCCCGAGAAACGAGTTGGGCCTCGGCCCGGAATACTCCGCACATACCTCTCTGGACTTCATTTTACAGGAGCTTGGGAAGTTTCCTGGCAAGGGCTGGGCTTTTATTGCCGCGGGACTGCAAAGCCCGGTGGTGAGAAACCGCAATATGTCTGTTCGCGCCCTATCGAGGTGGAATCGAAAAGTCTGGCCTGAGGAAGCCTTAGCTGCCTTGAATCGATTGAAACAATTTGAGGTTAACGACGACGTGCGAACTCGCATCGAAGACGTGTTAGCGGGAAATGAAATTCATTAGACTGTTCAAAGACCCACTAAAGACAATGTCTTCGTACCTGAACCAGAACTCGGCATTCCGATGCTTCCTTCGACGGAATGTGCGAGCCAGCCGAGGACATTGGGTGGGGGCGGACGCGGAGGTCACTGACGCCCAACGGCGGCTAACTCATCGCAGACGCCGGAACCGGATAGTCCGCTTCCGGCCACATTTAAGCCGTCAACGTCGATCCAGATCATGTCTCCTTTTGGCGCAAACCAGTCCCAGAGAAGAGATCAAGGAAGCTGACTGCCTCTTGCGTTGGCGTCAGTTCCCCTGTCAGCGTCGGTGCATCTTTCGTTATCGCGACCCCTGCTCGCCGACCCGCCCTCAACCTTCCCCGCCCTTCTTCACCAAAAGACCATTCATCAACAGGTCGAGATGGGCGTTCAGATAGGCGTCCATATCCATCTCCAGCCGCTCATCGAAGATGATCCTGAGAACCGCGAGCGTCATCAGCGGCGAGATGATCAGTTCGGGAAAGGCCAGATAGTCGTCTCTCAGTTCGCCGATGGCGGCACCTTCCTTGACGAGTTCGGTCACCCTGTCCATCAGCGGCTGGAAGACGTGCTGTTCGTGGCGCGCGACGATGTCGGGGAATTTCTGGCCTTCGGAGATGATCAGCTTCAGCACCTCGCGGTTTTCGCTGTCGCTGCGCAGATGGGCGTACAGGGCTGCGAGCAAGGATCTCAGCCGCTCCGCGGGTGTGCCTTCGTGGGTGTTGGTATGTTTGACGATATCGGCGAAGGACGTCGAGGCGTGGCGGATGGTGGCTTCGAAGAGGATTTCCTTGGTCTCGAAATACACATAGACGGTGCCCTTGGTGACGCCGACATGTTTGGCGATATCCTCGACCCGTGTTGCGGCATAACCGTTCTTGACGAATTCGGTGAAGGCTGCGTCCAGGATCTGAGCGGGGCGGAGTTGCTTCTGCTCGGCGCGCGTCAGTTTCTTTCCCACCTTGGATTGGCACAGCTTAAACATCGGTGATCGGCATCCCATTCATTCGGCATCGATAGCTCTAAAGCAAACTGCGATCTTCCAGATTCGCTTCCCGGATTTGTTTTATCGCATATCGTTATCGCAAAACCACGCACAGCTTTTTTGTGTTCCGTGGACAAGAAGTTATCATTGACTTTCCGGTCAGTCAAATATACGCACTCCCGACATCTCGATGATAAGGCCCAGCCATGAAGCAGCCACCCATGAAGCAAATTTTGAGCGTTCTCCTGATTGCGAGCGCCGGTTTTTTGACCGCGTGCAGTCAAAAGGAAGATGGAGGAGAGCCGGACCTTAGACAGGTGCGGGTGGTGACGGTTGAGAACAGCCAGGTCGTCTCCGGCGGGGCGGTGACCGGTGAAATCCGCGCGCGCGTCGAGACCGATCTTTCTTTCCGGGTGGGCGGCAAGATCATCGATCGTCAGGTCGATGTCGGAGACCATGTGAGAGCGGGCCAAGTTCTGGCGCGCATCGATGCCGAAGAGCAGCAGGCAGATCTGGCGGTTGCTGAGGCCAATCTCGAGGCAGCCGTGGCGCAGCGCATCCAGGCGGAACTGGCCTTTGCCCGTCAGCAGAAACTTTTCGAAACGCAGGTCACGCCACGCTCGGCGCTGGATCAGGCGCAGGAGGCGCTTTCGACCGCGCAAGGCAGCGAGCGGGCGGCGGAAGCCCAGCTTGGCAGCGCCAAGGAAGCGCTGTCCTATACGGAGCTCAAGGCCGATCAGGATGGTGTGATCACTGCGCGCAATGCCGAAGTGGGCCAGGTGGCGCAGGCGGCCTCGGCCATTTTCACGCTGGCGCAGGACGGACCGCGCGATGCGATCTTCGAGGTGGTGGAGACGCTCTTCCTCGGCCGCGAGATTCAGCCCGAGGTGAAGATCACGCTTCTGACCGATCCGGGGCGGCAGGTGACCGCGAAGGTCCGCGAGATCTCGCCCACCATCGATTCCTCCACGGGAACGGTAAAGGTGAAGGTGGGGCTTGGCGTTGACGTTCCGATGCCGCTCGGCGCAGCCGTGCAGGGGAACTTCCTCTATGAGCCGGAGGCCGCGATGGTACTGCCGTGGTCGGCGATGTCTTCCAAGGATGGCAAGCCTGCCGTCTGGGTGGTCGATCCGGCCTCGTCCAAGGTGGCGCTGCGTGTGATCGAGGTCGAAGATTATGAAACGGGTCATTTCATCGTCAAGCAGGGGCTGAAGCCCGGTGAGAGCGTCGTGGCGGAGGGGGCCAAATTCCTCCGCCCGGATGAAAAGGTCGCGTTCGAGAAGGTGGCAGCACGATGATGAGAACCCATATCGCGACCCTCCTTCTGTCGGGGCTGCTGCTTGCGGGTTGCAGCGAGGATCAATCCGAGGCTCCGCCGCCACCGCGCCCTGTGCTCTCGGTGGTGGCGAAGGAAGTGCCGACCCAGTCTCTGAGCTTTGCAGGCACGGTCACTCCGCGTTTTGAGGCGCAGCTTGGTTTTCGCACGCTGGGGCGGCTGACCTCGCGCACCGTCAGCGTCGGCGATCTCGTGGAGAAGGGGCAGGTCATTGCTACCATCGATCCGACATCGCTGGAGCTTGCGGTTCGCAGCGCCCAGTCGGATCTTTCCAATGCGCAGGCGCAGCTTCGCAATGCGCAGAGCACGCAGCAACGCCAGTTGCAGCTTGCCGAAACACGCTCCGGCACGCGGGCCGCATTGGAAGAGGCGGAACAAGGTCTGAAGACCGCGAGCGCCTCTGTGGCGCGGGCGCAGGCCAATCTCAACAAGGCCAATGAGCAGCTCGGTTACGCCCAGCTTGCCGCCGAATTCGATGGCGTGGTGACCGCAACCTCGGCAGAACTCGGCCAGGTCGTGACCGTCGGCCAGGTGGTGGTGACGATTGCCAAGCCCGATGAGCGCGATGCGGTGATCGACGTGCCGCAGTCCATTGCTGAGCAGTTGAAGCTTGGCACGCCTTTCGATGTTGCCTTGCAACTCGATCCGCAGGTGCGGGTAACGGGCACGGTGCGTGAGATCGCGCCGCAGGCCGATACCGCCACGCGCACGCGCCGCACGAAGATTGCGCTCGACCATCCGGGTGATGCCTTCCGGCTGGGTGCGGTGATCCGCGCCTCGGCCAGCATCGCCTCCAAACCCAATCTGATGCTGCCCGCAACGGCCATTCGCACGCGTGACAAGGACACTGCCGTGTGGATCGTCGATGAGGCCGCCGCCAAGGTGACGCTTCGTCCGGTCGTGCTGGAAGGCCCGCCCAATGCCTATGGCTATGTGGTCATCAAGGAGGGCGTGAAGCCGGGGGAGCGCGTCGTTATTGCAGGCGTCAACTCGCTTGAGGACGGGCAGTCCATTCGCATCGATCAGGAGCGCGTACAGTGAAAAAGTTCAATCTCTCCGAATGGGCATTGGCGCACCGCTCGCTCGTCTCCTATTTCATGATCGTCTTCCTGATCGCCGGGGTCTTTTCCTATCTCAATCTTGGGCGTGAGGAAGATCCGAACTTCACCATCAAGACCATGGTGATCTCCGCCGCCTGGCCGGGCGCGACGGCGGAAGAGGTCAGCCGTCAGGTGACGGACCGTATCGAGAAGAAGTTGCAGGAGCTGGAATCGCTCGATTATACCCGCAGCGAAACCACCGCCGGCAAGACCACCGTCTTTCTCGAGCTTCTGCCCACCACCAAGGCGCGGGATGTGGAGCCGACATGGCGCCGCGTCCGCAACATGATTTCCGATATCAAGGGTGAGTTTCCCTCCGGTGTGCAGGGGCCGTTCTTCAACGATCGCTTCGGTGACGTGTTTGGCAACATCTTTGCCTTCACCAGCGACGGGCTTTCCCAACGGCAACTGCGCGATCTGGTGGAAGATGCGCGCTCCAAGATCCTGACCATCGAGAATGTCGGCAAGGTCGACATTATCGGGGCGCAGGACGAGGCGATCTATCTGGAGTTTTCCACCCGCAAGATCGCAGCGCTCGGCATCGATCGTCAGGCGATCATCGCCACCTTGCAGGCGCAGAATGCGGTCACCCAATCCGGTTTCGTGACTGCCGGGCCGGAGCGCATTGCCATCCGTGTGGGCGGGCAATTCGCCTCGGAAAACGCCCTGGAATCGATCAATCTGCGCGTCAATGATCGCTTCTTCCCGCTGACGGATGTGGCGACGATCCATCGCGGCTATGTCGATCCGCCGACAGCACTCTTCCGTTACAACGGCAAGCCGGCCATCGGTCTTGCCATCGGCATGCGGGCCGGTGCCAACCTGCTGGAGTTCGGTGAGGCCGTCGACGAGCACATCAAGGCGGTCGTCGCCGACCTGCCGATCGGCGTCGAGGTCAACCGCGTGTCCGATCAGCCGGCGGTGGTGGAGGAGGCGGTCTCCGGCTTCACCCACGCGCTTTTCGAGGCGGTGGCGATCGTTCTCATCATCAGCTTCATCAGCCTTGGGCTTCGCGCCGGTCTGGTGGTGGCGGTCTCCATTCCGCTCGTGCTGGCCATCACCTTCGTCTACATGGAATATTCCGGCATTTCGCTTCAGCGCATTTCGCTTGGCGCGCTGATCATCGCGCTCGGCCTTCTCGTGGATGACGCGATGATTGCGGTGGAGATGATGGTGGCGCGGCTGGAGGCGGGCGACGACCTGCGCAAGGCGGCGACCTATGTCTATACGTCCACCGCCTTCCCTATGCTGACCGGCACGCTGGTCACCGTCGCGGGCTTCATTCCGATCGGTCTCAACAGCAGTGCGGCGGGCGAGTTTACCTTTACGCTGTTCGTCGTCATTGCGGTTTCGCTACTGGTGTCGTGGATCGTCGCGGTGCTCTTCACCCCGCTTCTCGGCGTCTTGATGCTGCCCAAGCAGATGAAGAAGCATCACGACAAAAAGGGCCGGTTTGCGACCATCTTCTCGGGCCTGCTGACGACCGCCATGCGCTGGCGCTGGGTGACCATTCTGTTGACGATCGGTGTCTTCGGCGTGTCCGTTGCGGGCATGGGTCTGGTGCAGCAGCAGTTCTTCCCAAGCTCCGACCGTCCCGAACTGATCATCGACTGGAACCTGCCGCAGAACAGCTCGATTGCCGAGACCAACCGGCAGATGGCAAAGTTCGAGCAGGACAAGCTCGCCAATAATCCCGATATCGACCACTGGACGACCTATGTGGGGCAGGGCGCGCCGCGCTTCATTCTGTCCTTCGACGTGCAGAGCCAGAACGTCTTCTTCGGCCAGACGGTGATCGTGCCGAAGAGCCTGGAAGCGCGTGACCGCGTGCGCGGTGATTTCCAGAAATATCTGAACGAGACCTTCCCCGGCACCGATGCCTTCGTGAAGCTGCTCGATATCGGCCCGCCGGTCGGCAAGCCGGTGCAGTACCGCATCAGCGGACCGGACATCCAGAAGGTGCGGGACATCTCCATGCGCTTTGCCGGTGTCGTCGGCCAGCATCCGCTCTTGACCAACATGATCTATGACTGGAACGAGCCATCGCGCGTGGTGAAGGTCGATGTGTTGCAGGACAAGGCCCGCCAGCTTGGCGTGAGTTCGGAAGATATCGCCACCGTGCTGAACAGCATCGTGGAAGGATCGAGCGCCACGCAGGTGCGCGACAATATCTACCTCATCGACGTGATTGGGCGCGCAGCGGCCGATGAGCGCGGTTCGATCGAGACGCTGCAGAACCTGCAGATTGCAGGCTCGGACGGGAAGCTGATCCCGCTCTCGGCGGTGGCAAACCTGCGTTATGATGTGGAACAGGCGATGATCGCATCGCGCGATCGCATCCCGACCATCACGCTGAAAGCCGCGATCAAGGGCCCGACCCAGCCTGCGACGATCGTTACCCAGCTTCAGCCGCAGGTGGATGCCTTCATCAAGACGCTGCCGGTGGGTTACAAGATCGAGATCGGCGGCGCGGTGGAATCGAGCGCCGAGGCGCAAGGGCCGATTGCCGCCGTTGCACCGCTGATGCTCTTTGCCATGGCGACGATCCTGATGATCCAGCTGCAAAGCTTCAGCCGTCTGTTCCTGGTCTTTGCCGTGGCCCCTACGGCGTTGATCGGCGTGGTGGCGGCACTGCTTCTCAGCAAAGCACCAATGGGCTTCGTGGCGATCCTCGGCATTCTGGCGCTGATCGGCATCCTCATCCGAAACTCGGTCATTCTCGTCGTGCAGATCGAGGATCTGCGCAAGGAAGGCATGCCCGCCTGGCATGCGGTGATCGAGGCGACCGAACACCGCATGCGCCCGATCATGCTGACCGCGGCGGCGGCGACACTGGCACTGATCCCGATTTCACGCGAAGTCTTCTGGGGCCCGATGGCCTATGCGATGATGGGCGGTATCGTGGTTGGCACGGTGCTGACGCTGCTTTTCCTGCCGGCGCTTTACGTGACATGGTTCCGGATCAAGCCGGAGGAAAAGAAGTCTGAGCCAGAGGCGAAGGCCGAGGCCGAAGGCGATGCCAAGCCTGCATGACAAAACAAGCTGGGGGCGATCCCTTTTAAGTTCTGAATCTGGGGCTTACCCCCCTCTGTCCTGCCGGACATCTCCCCCCTTGAGGGGGAGATGTCCGGCAGGACAGAGGGGGGTGTAGAACCTCTCGGGCAGAGCTACCAGAAAGAAGAGAGGTGGGGCGACCGAAAGAGAAAACCTCTCAATCTTCATCCTCGGGCTTGACCCGAGGATCCATGCTTCCAAGTGCTTAACGGTCGGGTCGTGGATCCTCGCCTCAAGGGTGAGGATGACGGGGAGGAGGGGTTCAGCTTCGCATCAACGTCGCACGGAAGGAAACCCGCCTGCCTCATATGACAGAGTACACGGAAGAATAGCCATTCGCGTCTTTGACTGTGGCGTCCGGAAGGACGGATGGCGTTCGGAGGAAGGTTTACGACGCGCCAGCGCCGCGCATGCGGGCGAGGCCGTCGACGGCGGGCTTGTATTTGGGGTCGAGGCGGGCGGCGTGGTTGTAGGACTTCAGCGCCTTGTCGCGTTCGCCGCGGCGCTCATAGACCAGCGCCTGGTTGGCCCAGGATTCGGCACGGCTGTCATCCAGCGCAATGGCGTGGTTGAAATCGGCGAAGGCGTTTTCGTCGTCGTTCAGTGCCACGTAGGAAATGCCGCGGCCATTATAGGGCTCCGGCGAGTTGGGCGAGAGCGAGATGGCCTTGGAGAAGTCTTCGATCGCCTGGCTGTGCTGGTTGCGCAGCTGGTAGATCAGACCGCGATTGTGATAGGCGCGGCCATCGGTCGTATCGGTGTTGATGGCGGCGGTGAAGTCGTTGAAGGCTTCGTTGGTGCGGCCGGTCTGGCGGTAGAGGTTGCCGCGGCCGATGAGCGCCACGTCGTAATTCGGATTGATCTGCAGCGCGCTGTTGTAATCCTGAAGCGCCTGCTGCTGCTGTCCCATGTTGCGGTAGACGAGCGCGCGGTTGGCGTAGGCCTGGTAGAAGCGCGGGTTGAGCTTCAGGGCCTGATTGAAATCGGCAATGGCGCGCTTGGAGTCACCGGCGCGACCGTAGGCCGAGCCACGGACATTGTAGCCTTCGGGATCCTGCGGGTTGGCATTGATGACCGACGTCAGCGAGGCGATGTTCTGCTCGGATCCTTGGGCACGGTCGATCTGGAACACGTCGTTCGTCTGGGTGGTGGTGGCGCAGCCGGCAAGAGCCGCAACCATGCCGCAGAGGATGAAGGTGGACGAAAGCCGCATGGTTTTTCTCTGAGATACGCCGTGGGAGAGGGCGGAAGGACGTCTGGATTCACGGGTATCAACAGCGTTCATGCGATATGGGTTCCCTCTCAAGGCTGATCATGCGGAGCCAATTATGCAAGGCCCGATCGTGCAAGCGAATTCAGATAGGCGCAAAGTCAAAGAGCGGCGGCGAAAAAATCGCCCCCGCCCCATAAGCATTCAAAAACGTCGAAAAGACGGCCTATTAACGGCTCGCGCGAGGAGCAGCAATCAGACCTTCGCGCTGCATGCGCTTGCGAGCCAGCTTGCGAACGCGGCGAACGGCTTCAGCCTTTTCGCGAGCGCGCTTCTGCGAAGGTTTCTCGTAGTAATCGCGCATCTTCATTTCGCGGAAGATACCTTCGCGCTGCATCTTCTTCTTGAGAGCGCGAAGCGCCTGATCAACGTTGTTATCGCGGACTAGTACCTGCACGTGAATCCCGTTCCTTTAGGTTGGTTATCTTGCCTTGCGAATAAAGGCATTCGCAGGCAAACAAAAAATCGTTCGTGTGGCCGGGTTGGCCGCGCGATTGGTGTGGTGCAATATCAGATCGTTTCCCTGAAGTCCAGCCGTTAACTGTGTCTCTTGGCGAAAATACAAGGGGTGCTGAGGGGGGTGCCAAGAAAGTTATGGCGCATGTCAAAACAATCATGTTGCGGCGTCGCAAAATGAACACTGCACACTGCGCATATTTGCCATTCATAGGTCTCAGCCGGAATAATCCAGCGTGTCTTCAGGGAGTTGCTTGCGAATGCGCAAATTTTCTGTTTTTGCCGTGGCTCGCGAGGCAATGCGCGCCCACAAGGGATGGGATGCCCAATGGGCGTCTCCCGAGCCGCGCAAGGAATATGACGTCATCATCATCGGTGGCGGCGGCCACGGTCTTGGTGCCGCTTATTATCTGGCCAAGGAACATGGCATTACCAATATTGCCGTTCTGGAAAAGGGCTGGCTCGGCGGCGGCAATACCGGCCGCAACACCACCATCATCCGCTCCAACTATCTCTATGAAGAGAGTATGGATATGTATGAGCACTCACTCAAATTGTGGGAGGGCTTGAGCCAGGATCTGAACTATAACGTCATGTATTCGGCGCGCGGCGTGATGATGCTGTCGCACAATGTGCATGACCAGCAGTCCTTCAAGCGCCATATCAATGCCAACCGCCTGTACGGCATCGATAATGAATGGCTGACGCCGGAAGAGGCCAAGGCCTACTGTCCGCCGCTCGATATTTCCGCGAACGCCCGCTACGCCATCAACGGTGCGGCCCTTCAACGCCGTGGCGGCACGGCGCGTCACGATGCGGTGGCCTGGGGCTATGCCCGCGCGGCGTCCGATCGCGGCGTCCACATCATCCAGAACTGCGAAGTTACCGCGATCCGTCGCGGTCCCGATGGCGCGGTGACGGGTGTGGAAACCAATCGCGGCTTCATCGGCGCGAAGAAGATCGGCGTGTCCGCTGCCGGTCATTCCTCCGTCATCATGAAAATGGCCGATGTGCGCGTGCCGCTTGCCTCCAACCCGTTGCAGGCGCTCGTCTCCGAGCCGTTGAAGCCGATCTTTCCTTGCGTAGTGATGTCCAACACCGTGCATGCCTATATCTCGCAGTCCGACAAGGGCGAGCTGGTGATCGGTGCCGGTACCGACCAGTACAATTCCTATTCGCAGACCGGCGGCTTGCAGATCATCACCCATACGCTGGACGCCATCTGCGAACTCTTCCCGATCTTCCGGCGTGTGAAGATGATGCGCCAGTGGGGCGGGATTACCGACAACACACCGGATCGTTCGGCGATCCAGAGCGTGACGCCGGTGCCGAATCTCTTCGTCAATTGCGGCTGGGGCACGGGCGGCTTCAAGGCCACGCCAGGGTCTGCGCATCTCTTCGCGCATCTGATTGCGCGTGGCGAGCCGCACCGGCTGGCGGCGGGTCTGAACCTCGACCGGTTCCGCACCGGACGGTTGATCGACGAGGCGGCAGCCGCGGCGGTTGCCCATTGACGACGTTGCGTCAAGGGGCGAAGCGACGCGCTTCGGCCCTCCGCGAATTTTGAATATCTGACAAGCAGGCTCTCCCCCTACATCACCATGGGAAAGCGCCTGTGTGACCAACCCGCCGGAACGATGGTTCCGGCAAGCTCTCCTTGAGGGACCATCATGCTGCTGATCCGTTGTCCATATTGCGAAGAAGAACGCTCTGAACTGGAGTTCCGCTGGGCTGGTGAGGCTCATATCGCCCGCCCGGAAAACATCGCAGGCATTTCCGATGAGGAATTTGCCGAATATTTCTTCATGCGCGATAACGACAAGGGCATGGTCTATGAGCGCTGGCGCCATATCCATGGCTGCGGCCGCTTCTTCAATGCGGCGCGCCATTCGGTGACCGACAAGTTCCACCTGACATATAAGGCAGGCGAGCCGAAGCCGGATGAGGCTTCGCTTCTGCAAGCCAGCGAAGGAGCAGCCCGATGAGCGGCGCTTACCGTATCAAGGGTGCAGGCCGCCTGACGCCTGCCCGCACCGCCCGCTTCAACTTCGACGGCAAGAGCTATACGGCGCTCCAGGGCGATACCGTTGCCTCGGCGCTGCTTGCCAATGGCGTGCACCTCATCGGCCGCTCGTTCAAGTATCACCGTCCGCGCGGCTTTCTCTCCGCCGGTCCGGAAGAGCCGAATGCGCTGATCGACGTGTCGCGCGATGCGTCGCGCCGCCAGCCGAATGTGCGCGCCACGGTGCAGGAAGTTTTCGACGGCGCGATCGTCTCGTCGCAGAACCGCTATCCGTCGCTGTCCTTCGATGTCGGCGCGATCAACGATTTCTTCTCGCCCTTCTTTGCGGCGGGCTTTTACTACAAGACCTTCATGTGGCCGAAGGCGGCATGGCACAAGCTTTATGAGCCGATCATCCGCCGCGCCGCCGGTCTCGGCAGTGCGCCGAAGCAGGGCGACACCGATCAATATGCCAGCCGCTTTGCCCATTGTGACGTGCTGGTGGCCGGTGGCGGCGCTGCTGGTCTGACGGCGGCGCTCTCCGCAGCCAAGACCGGTGCGAAGGTCATTCTGGTCGATGAGAACCCGACGGTTGGCGGTGCGCTGCGTTTCGAAAGCGGCACCGTGATCGATGGCAAGAATGGCTATGACTGGGCGCAATCGGTGCTTGCCGAATTGAAGGCCATGCCGAATGTGGAGGTTCTGACCCGCACCACCGTTTTCGGTTACTATAACCACAACTTCATCGGCCTTGCC
Source organism: Agrobacterium sp. SORGH_AS 787 (assembly GCF_030819035.1). Lineage (NCBI taxonomy): Bacteria > Pseudomonadati > Pseudomonadota > Alphaproteobacteria > Hyphomicrobiales > Rhizobiaceae > Agrobacterium > Agrobacterium sp. SORGH_AS 787. The sequence continues at coordinate 509,122 of NZ_JAUTBG010000002.1, read as the reverse complement.
GAGCGCGTCACCGACCACCTTGCATCGCCTGCGCTGCATGAGCCGCGCGAGCGCCTATGGCAGGTGCGCACCAAGAAGATGATCATGGCGACGGGCGCCATCGAGCGCCACATGGTGTTTGCCAATAACGACCGCCCCGGCATCATGCTGGCGTCCGCTGCACGCACCTATCTTAACCAGTATGGCGTGGCTGTCGGCCATAATGTCGGTGTCTATACCGCGCATGACAGCGCCTATGAGGCCGCCTTCGACCTGATGCGCGCCGGTGTGAAGATCGCGGCGATCGTCGATTGCCGTCCCAACCCGAGCGCCAAGCTTCTGGACGAGGCGCGCGCGCTTGGCATCGAGGTTCTGGCTGGCCACAGCGTTTACGACACCACAGGCCGCCTTCGCGTCACCTCCATGACCGTTGGCCGCAATGGCGGTTCGGGCAAGCGCAAGATTGCTGTCGATGCGCTGATCGTGTCGGCCGGCTGGACGCCATCCGTCCATCTCTTCTCGCAGTCCCGCGGCAAGCTGAAATATGATGCTGCCAACCAGCGCTTCCTGCCGGACGTGCATGTGCAGGATGGCGTGTCCATCGGCGCCTGCAATGGCACCGACGATCTCTCCGCGCTGCTTTCCGAAGCGGCTGCGGCTGGCGGCGGCGAGGTTGCCATCTCCGGCAGCAACGCCAACACCTGGACGGGCGGCATGATCGGTGCGGCCGAAGGTGCCGGTGCCGACCACAGCGTCAAGGCCTTCATCGACTTCCAGCACGATGTCTGTGCCAAGGATATCCGTCTGGCCGTGCGCGAAGGCATGCACTCCATCGAGCACATCAAGCGCTTCACCACCAACGGCATGGCGTCCGACCAGGGCAAGATGTCCAACATGCATGGTCTTGCTATCGCATCGGAAGCGCTGGGCCGCGATCTGCCGAAGGTCGGTCTCACCACCTTCCGCGCGCCCTATACGCCGGTGACCTTCGGTACGCTGGTCGGCCATTCGCGCGGCAAGCTGTTCGACCCGGCCCGCAAGACGCCGATGCATGCTCTGGAAGAAGCAGAAGGTGCCGCATTCGAGGATGTCGGCAACTGGAAGCGCGCCTGGTACTATCCGCGTGCGGGTGAAGACATGCATGAGGCGGTCAACCGCGAATGCAAGACGGTGCGCGAAAGCGTTGGCGTCTTCGATGCCTCCACGCTCGGCAAGATCGAGGTTGTCGGCCCGGATGCGGCGACGTTCCTCAACCTGCTCTACACCAATGCCTGGGATACGCTGAAGCCCGGTCGCTGCCGCTATGGCATCATGACCCGCGAAGACGGCTTCGTTTATGACGACGGCGTTGTCGGTCGCATGGCGGAAGATCGCTTCCACGTGACGACGACGACGGGCGGCGCGCCACGCGTGCTGCACCACATGGAAGACTATCTGCAGACGGAATTCCCGCATCTGAATGTCTGGCTGACGTCTGCCACCGAACAATGGGCGGTGATTGCGGTACAGGGACCGAAGGCGCGCGAGGTGATTGCGCCGCTGGTGGAAGGTATCGACCTGTCGCCGGAAGCCTTCCCGCATATGGCGGTGGCGGAAGGCAAGATCTGCGGTGTGCCGACACGTCTTTTCCGCGTGTCGTTTACCGGTGAACTCGGCTTCGAAGTCAACGTGCCGGCGGATTACGGCCCGGCCGTGTGGCAGGCGATTGCCGAGCGGGCGAAGGCCGTCGGCGGCTGCCTCTACGGCACCGAGACGATGCACGTGCTGCGCGCCGAAAAGGGCTACATCATCGTCGGCCAGGATACCGACGGTACGGTCACGCCTGACGATGCCGGCCTTGGCTGGGCCGTCTCCAAGAAGAAGACGGATTTCGTCGGCATTCGCGGCCTGCGGCGCCCGGATCTGACCCGCAGCGGCCGCAAGCAGCTCGTCGGCCTTCTGCCGAAGAACGCGCATGAGGTGCCGGAAGAGGGCGGCCAGATCGTCGTCGATCCGAATGCACCCAAGCCGATGACGATGCTCGGTCACGTCACATCGTCCTACTGGTCCGAAAATCTCGGCCGCGCGATTGCTTTCGGTCTGGTGGCCGATGGTCGGGCGCGGATGGGTGAGACCCTCTACATTCCGCTTGCCGACAAGACGATTGCAGTCGAGGTGACGGACATGGTGTTCTTCGACAAGGAAGGAGGCCGGATCAATGGCTGATTTGGCAACAGCAAAGCGTACATTCGTTCTCGATGGCGTCCATGGCGGTTCCGCCGGAGCCTCCATCAAGCCCGCGGCCCCGGCCTACCGGCTGGTGCTGCGTGCGCGTCCAGAAGCGGTGGAAGCGGTCTCCCAGGCGCTCGAGCTTGCGCTGCCGACCCGCCCGAAAACCTCCGTCACCTCCGGTCTCCGCTCCGCTTTGTGGATCGGCCCGGATGAGTGGCTGGTGATCGACCAGGGCGAGGCCGACCTGATGGCAGCCCTTTCCGGCACCACCGGCCTGTTTTCCGCAACCGACGTCTCCCACCGCAACCTCGCCATCATCGTCTCCGGTCCCGGTGCGGAAACGACGATCAATGCCGGCTGCCCGCAGGACCTGTCTCTCGCCGCCTTCCCGGTGGGTGCCTGCACCCGCACGGTCTTCGGCAAGGCGGAGGTGGTGCTGCTGCGCGTGACGGATGACACGTTCCGCGTCGAATGCTGGCGCTCCTTTGCGGACTATGTGTTCGGTTTGCTGGACGAGGGTTCGCGGGACGCTTGAGGCGCGCGCTGAGGCATTCAGAGCGCCCTAAGTCGTTGAAAAGATGGATCCTCGGGCCGAGCCCGAGGATGACGCAGGTTGGGTTTTGCCCCTAGAGCGTCTCCTTGTTAAATAGAAACGTTCTGCCGGAGCAGGTTTCCGTCAGGGCAAAGGCGATTGGCGAAGGGCATACCTAAAGGTACGGTCGAGCCGATCGCCTTTGAGCCTGGCGGAAAAATGCCCGGCCCTTCGGGTTGGTTGAAACGGGCCACCTGCTTGCCCAGACGGCTTGGCCGTATGCTTTGGCTACGGCGCGCGCCCTCCGGACAATCAGTCGATCCCGTTTGAACCAACAGAACTGTTTCTATTTAACAAGGAAACGCTCTAGTCCTGACGAGCAGCCTTTTCCCGTTTTTTCTACTGCCTTGATCCAAGCGCCAGCCGGCAGGCGAGCCCGGCAAAGACCCCTGCCAGCAGATATTGTGGCAGTCTGGGAAAGCGGCGGATACCGGAAAGCCGCTGGCGGATATTGCTGCCGAGAAGGATCACGGTGCCATTCACCAGAAAACCGATGCCGTTCAGGATGGTGGCGAGGATCATCATCTGGAAGACGAGCGCATTGCCATCCGGATTGATGAATTGCGGGAAGAGCGCCAGGACGAAAAGCGCCATTTTCGGGTTGAGGATGTTGGTGGCGAGACCTTCCAGAAAAATCCGTCTAGATGACAGCCGTTTCAAGCTTGCTGTCGGCGAAAAGCCTGAGCCCTGTGAGCGCAAGGTTTTGACAGCAAGATAGAAGAGGTAGGCGCAACCTGCCCAGCGGACGATCTCATAGGCGACCGGCACCGTCAGAAACAATTGCGAGAGGCCCAAGGCCGCGGCAATCGCGTGGCAATAGGTCCCGGCGGCTATTCCGGCATAGGTCAGAAAACCTGCGGAGCGGCCCTGGCTGACACTGCGCGAGGCAATCAGCAGCATATCGGGACCGGGTGTTGCCGTCAGCACCAGGGCTGCGGCGGCAAAGAGCATGAGGGTGGGGAATTCCGGCATGGTATTTTCCTTTTGAAAATGAGGCCGGAATTCCGATCTATCATGGGCGACGCAGATAGCAAGCGTTGTTGTGCCGCTAAGCCGACTTCGCCTGTGCCCGCATGAAGCCCACCGTTGCTGCCCAGAGAACGACGCCGATCAGGAGCAGCACTGCCGCAATCGAATATTGCACCGGATCGCGTCCGGTCCATGGGCCGACGAGGAAGAAGCAGCTGATGGCGCCCAGCACCGGCAGGATGGTTGGTGTGCGGAAGTGCTTGTGCGCCACCTTGTCCTTACGCAGCACCAGCACCGCGACATTGACGATGGTGAAGACGCCGAGCAAAAGGAGAGCCGTTGTACCACCGAGAGCCGGAATGCCACCGGCAAAGGCGATGAGACCAACCGCGATCAGCGAGGTGAAGATGATCGCCACAAAGGGTGTGCGGCGGCCGGAATGGACCTTGCCGAGCGCTGGTGGAAGCACGCCTTCGCGGCTCATGCCATAGATCAGGCGGCTTGCCATCATCATGTTGATCAGGGCGGAATTGGCGACCGCGAACATGGTGACGACGGCGAAGATGCCGATCGGGAAGTTTGGCGCACCCGCCTGCACCACTTTCAACAGCGGCGTTTCGCCTTCGCCGAGCTCGGCAGCGGGGACGAGGGTGATGGCGGAAATGGCAACCAGAATATAGATGACGCCGGTGATGACGAGGCCGCCGAGCAGCACTTTCGGGAAGATGCGGGCGGGCTGCTTGCACTCTTCCGCCATGTTGACGGAATCCTCGAAGCCGACCATGGCGAAGAAGGCAAGCGTCGTTGCGGCCACCACCGACCAGATGACGCCATGCTCGCCCGCCGGCTGGAAGGTCCAGGCGCGCGACACATCGCCCTGACCATTGCCGATCGCCCAGAAACCGATGCCGATGATCAGCAGCAGGCCCGTCAGTTCGACGACGGTCAGTACCACATTCATCTTCACGCTTTCACCGACGCCGCGGAAATTGATCAGCGCGACGGCCACTATGAAAGCAATGGCAATGCCGGTCACGCCAAAGCCGCCGAAATCAAAGCCGGTGACGGTGGCGAAGTTGGCGGCGAAGGCGCGGGAGGCTGTCGAGGCGGAGGTGACACCGGACGACATGACGGTGAAGGCGACGAGGAAGGTGATGAAGTGAACGCCGAAGGCCTTGTGCGTATAAAGCGCAGCTCCTGCAGCGCGTGGATATTTCGTCACCAGTTCGAGATAGCTGCAGGCGGTCAGCAGCGCGACGCCAAAGGCAATGAGGAAGGGCAACCAGACGACCCCGCCAACTTCGGCCGCGACCTGCCCGGTCAGTGCGTAAATGCCGGTCCCGAGGATATCGCCGACGATGAAGAGAAGAAGCAGCCCCGGCCCCATGACGCGTTTGAGCTCCGTGCTTTGCTCGCCTGCATCATCCGGTTGCGTGACGTTGTGCGCCATATGGAGTTCCCCCGAACAATAATGGCGGTAACGCAAGGAAAGGCGTGAGAGTTCCGGGGCCCTAAGAACAAATCACTTCAAGTGCTTATGCTCGGCATGGTCGGCGCACAGGTGTGGTGGCCGCATAACGCAACTGCAGCTACAAGATGAACCGCGGCTTGTTTCGGTCCCTCCATCGGCTACCAGCTGAAGCGCTCATTTCACCCATCCGCGCCATTCCACCCAGCGACCGTGAAAGTCCGCTCGGCCGATCTCCTGCTTCTCACCCGTGGGCCAGATTTGCAAGGTGAGGGCTGCACCTCGCTGTTGGCCGTCGCCTTCCATCTGGAGGCGGGCGAGAGGGGCATCTGTCGTTGCGCGGGCTCCGGCCTCGGCGATCAGCGCTTCACCCTTCTGTTTGAGGGCGTCGGGGAAATATTGCCAGGCGACGGAGTGGAAGACGATGTGGGCCGCACCTGTTTTTGGGGTTTCCAGCCGCTTTGCCAGCCAGTCGATGGCGTCTGCCTTTTCCACCTGTAAGCGGTTTTCCGCAGCGATGCTGAGCGCATTTTGCGTGCGCTCAAGCCGGTCTTTCTGGTCGGCCCAGATATAGGAGAGCTGGCGCAGGCGGTCGTCGGGCGACGAAGGGTTCAAGGGGTTGAGGTCGCAGCCGGCGCGGTCGAGGACGGTGAAACTGCTCGGGGCCGATGGCACCGTACCGCGCCATTCGGGAGAGAGGACAACGGCGCTTTCCGGTCCCCATTCCGTTTCGCCGAGGCGGTAACGATAGCGGTCGAGCTGGAGATTGAGGCCGACGCTTGCGCCGACTTCGGAGAGGATCAGCGGTTTGCCGATGCGCTCTGCGACGATGAAGAGGCCGGGCAGCAGGGCGGCGGAACGGCGGACTTCGTTGGTCTGGGGTGGCGATGTCAGACGCTCGAGGATGAAGGCCTCGTGCTGCTGGAACGCTTCCTGAACGGCGGGCCAGAGGGCGTTGTCGGGGAGTTCGGTGAGCGGGCTTATTCTTTCTGAGAGCACCAGCGCATGCAGCGCGCCTGCGATGCGCAGCGGCACGGAATCGTCACTGGGGCCGGGTGGGCCGGGCCAGGTGAGGAGGGTATGGGCGATGGCGCCCTGGGTGGTTTCCAGCTTTTCGGAGAGCAGCCGGCACAGCCTTGCGGTAAAGGGTGAGCCCAGGCCGTCGCAGGCGTCTGCCTGGGTCAGGAACGCCGCTCGAACGATTGCTTCGGGCATGACTTCTCCGTTGAACGTGTTGGTCAGTCTTCCGGCCTGTCCTTCGGGTCGAACTGGGAAATGGTGATCCAGCGGGCGGTGAGTGCAGGCTTCTTTTCGTTTTCGATCTCGACCGCCACGTCATAGGTCATCATCAGCATGGCGCCGCCGCGAAAGCGGGCCTCGGCCAGGGTGAAGCGCCCACGCACACGCGCGCCGCTCTTGACCGGCGAGACGAAGTTGATTTTCTCGAAGCCGTAATTGATGCCCATGGTCTGCTCACGGATATTCGGCAGGGCACTGTAATTCATGGCAGAGAGCAGCGAGAGTGTCAGGAAGCCATGGGCAATCGTGCCGCCGAAGGGGCTTTCAGCCTTGGCGCGTTCCGGGTCTGTGTGGATGAACTGGTCATCCAGCGTTGCCCGGGCAAAGGCATCGATCATGGCCTGGTCGACGGTGATCCAGTCCGACACGCCCACTTCCGTGCCGACCAAACCCTTTACCTCAGCAAGCGATACGTCTTTCACGGCAACTCTTTCTTTTAAAAATCGAATTCCGTTATAGGACGGCCTTGAGGCGGCAATCAATCACCAAGATAGAAGACGACGGAGCGGGGCGGCAGCCAGGCGGGCACGCCGAAATCAACGCCGAGCGGCTTCCAGCCGTCACCCTTGAGGGTGAAGGGAATGGCGCTGCGGCTGCGGTTGAAGAGGGTGGCGAGGCGCACCGTCTTGCCGGTCTCTCTGTCAAGCGTCTTCAGCACCATGGCGAAGGTCGTGGCATCGGCGCGGTTCCAGTCCTCGTCGCGCATGGGGTCGCCCAAGGGGGAGAGCCATTCGATCTCGCCGCTTTCGGGCGAGAAGAAACTGCTTTCGCTGAAGGCTGCGAAGCGCTGGCGAAGCTTCGCCAGAAAGGCAGTGTGATCAATCAGGTCCGGCGACATCGCCGCCCAATCCACCCAGGTGATCTCGTTATCCTGGGCATAGGCATTGTTGTTGCCACGCTGGCTGCGCCCGCCTTCGTCACCCGCCGTCAGCATCACCGTGCCGCGCGTCACGAAGAGGGTGGCGAGCAGCGCCTTGATGTCCGCGACGCGGGCGGCGTTGACTGAGGCGTCGTCGGTCAGGCCTTCGACGCCGTTGTTCCAGGAGTGGTTGTCATTGTGCCCGTCGCGGTTCTCCTCGCCATTTGCCTCGTTGTGCTTGTGGGCGTGGGAGACGAGATCGAAAAGCGTGAAGCCGTCATGGGCGGCGATGAAGTTGACGCTGCGGGTTTCCATTTGCCCGTTGCGCGAAAAGAGCGGGGCGGAACCGGCCAGCGCATCGGCAAGCGCCCCCATTGTGTGATCGTCACCTCGCCAATAACGCCGGATATTGTCACGGGCCCGATCGTTCCATTCGAGGAAGGAGGGGGGAAAGTTGCCGAGCTGGTAGCCGCCGGGGCCGATATCCCAGGGTTCGGCGATCAATATGCGATCGGCAAGAAGCGGGTCCTCGTGCATCTGGCGCAAGGTTTCACTTTGCGGATCGAAGCCCTGCGCCGTGCGGCCAAGCACGGGAGCGAGATCGAAGCGGAAGCCGTCGATGCCCGCATGGGTGACGAAATGGCGGAGCGTTTCGATGACGAGATGGCGGACCTGTGGGTGATCGCAGGCGAGCGTATTGCCGGTGCCGGTGTCGTTGATCAGCGTGCCGGGATCGTTCGGCAGAGGGCGATAATAGGTCAGGTTGTCGAGGCCGCGTAGCGACAGCGTCGAGCCGAAGCGGTCGCTCTCTCCGGTATGGTTGAAGACGAGATCGAGGATGGTGCCGATGCCTGCCTCGTGCAGTTTGGCGACCGTATTACGCAGTTCCGCTATGCCGCCGGGGCAAAGCCGCGGGTCGAGCGCCATGAAGCCGACGGGATTGTAACCCCAGCCATTGGTGAGACCGAGCGGCGGTAGGTGCCGCTCGTCAATCCAGGCGGTGATCGGCATGAGTTCGACGGCGCTGACGCCGATCTTTTGCAGATGCGCAATGATGGCGGGATGGGCAAGCGCTGCGACCGTGCCGCGGATCGCTTCCGGCACCTCAGGATGCAGCATGGTGAAGGGCTTGACCGCGACTTCGTAGATGAGGCCGGTGCGGGTGAAGCGGGGTGGTTCCGGCGTGACGGGCATGTCGTTGGAGACGATCGCCTTGGGCATGACGGCGGCGGTGTCTTCGCCAAAGGTGAAGAGGCTTTTGTGGTTCTGGAACGGACGATCGATCGTGGTTGCGTAAGGATCGAGCAGCAGCTTGGCCGGGTCGAACCAGAGGCCCTGATCCGGGGTATAGGTGCCGTGGGCGCGGTAGCCGTAGCGGGTGCCGATTGGGGCCTGTGGGACGGTGAGACGGTGGATGCCGTCTTCGCCCCGTTGCATGGGGAGGCGGGCGGTTTCGGTGTTGCCTGTCGCGTCGTAGAGGCAGAGCTCGATCTTGGTGGCGTGCTGGGAGTAGACGGAGAACTCGGTGCCTGCGGTTAAGGGGACTGCACCTTGGGGGAAAGCGGCTTGGTTTGGCATGGGCTGGTCCCTTTGGTGGTTTGTGGGTGGGGGCTTGCGCCGCGGTCTTGTTGGTGGGGCAGTTGCGTCGGGGCTGATTCTTTAGGACCCCCTCTGTCCTGCCGGACATCTCCCCCTCAAGGGGGGAGATCGGGTTGGGGTTGGCCACTCGCTTTTCTCGCTACCTCCGTGAGGAGGTTTCTTCACTCACCAAGCTCGATATGAGGCGGGAGCTTGCCTTTGGCCGATCTCCCCCCTTGAGGGGGAGATGCCCGGCAGGGCAGAGGGGGGCGGCCACCCGCAAAAGGGAGGCGGACTATAACCCACCCCGCCAGCCGCAGATCAGGTAATCACCGTCGGCGCGTCGCGGCCCGTATGCTTCTTGATCCCGGCAATCGTATCCGCCGCGGCAATCAGGTCGGCAAGCGCTTCCTGGGTTTCGATATTGTGGCGGGCCGCATCCGGTTCATAGCGCTCGACATAGAGGCGCAGCGTGGCGCCCGAGGTGCCGGTGCCGGAGAGGCGCAGCACGATGCGGGAGCCGCCGGTGAAGAGGATGCGGATGCCCTGGTTCTTGCTGACCGACTGATCGACCGGATCGTGATAGGCGAAATCGTCGGCCTTTTCGACCTTCAGATTGCCATAGGTGGTGCCGGGAAGCGTCGCGAGCTTTTCGCGCAGCGTTGCAACCAGCGTGTTGGCGGCGTCGCTGTCGACTTCTTCATAGTCGTGGCGCGAATAGTAGTTGCGGCCATATTCGGCCCAATGCTTGGTGACGATGTCCTTGACGCTTTCCTTGCGGGCAGCGACGATGTTCAGCCAGAAGAGCACGGCCCAGAGACCGTCCTTCTCGCGCACATGGTTGGAGCCGGTGCCGAAGCTTTCCTCGCCGCAGACGGTGACCTTGCCCGCATCGAGCAGGTTGCCGAAGAACTTCCAGCCGGTTGGCGTTTCATACATGCCGATGCCGAGCTTTTCCGCCACGCGGTCTGCGGCAGCACTCGTCGGCATGGAGCGGGCGATGCCGGAAATGCCGGAGGCATAGCCCGGTGCGAGCTTGGCGTTGGCGGCGATGATCGCAAGCGAGTCCGACGGTGTGACGAACATGCCCTTGCCGACGACCATGTTGCGGTCGCCATCGCCATCGGAGGCGGCGCCAAAATCCGGGCCTTCCGGGCTCATCACGTCGTCATAGAGTTCCTTGGCGTGAACGAGGTTCGGGTCCGGGTGATGGCCGCCGAAGTCCGGCAGCGGCACGGAGTTGCGGACAGAGCCTGCCGGTGCGCCAAGACGCTTTTCGATGATTTCGACCGCATAGGGGCCGGTCACCGCGCTCATGGAATCGACCACAACCTTGAAGCCGCCAGCGATCAGATCGCGGATCGCGCCGAAATCGAAGAGTTCTTCCATCAGCGTGGCATAATCGGCCACCGGATCGATGACTTCCACCTGCATGCCGGCAACGTCGCTGGTGCCGATCCGGTCGAGATCGATATCGGCGACCTCGGCGATGCGGTAGGTCTCGATGGACTTGGTGCGGGCAAAGATGGCGTCGGTGATCTTTTCAGGGGCCGGGCCGCCATTGCCGATATTGTACTTGATGCCGAAATCTTCGTTCGGGCCGCCGGGATTGTGGCTGGCCGAGAGCACGATGCCGCCGAAGGCTTTGTATTTGCGGATGATGTTGGACGCGGCAGGCGTGGAGAGAATGCCGCCCTGGCCGACCAGAACCTTGCCGAAGCCTGCGGCTGCGGCCATCTTGATCGCCTTCTGGATGACCTCGCGGTTGTAATAGCGGCCATCGCCTCCGATCACCAGCGTCTCACCGGCAAAGCCTTCGAGACTGTCGAAGATCGACTGGATGAAGTTTTCCGCGTAGTTCTCCTGCGCGAAAACCGGCACTTTCTTTCGAAGGCCGGAGGTTCCGGGTTTCTGATCCTGAAATGGCGTGGTCTGGACGGTCTTGATCGACATTCAATGGCCTTTCGACGTAAGTTGGGTGTAAAGCGCGGCGTAAAGTCCTGCGCTCTTTTCCCAGGAAACATCCGATTTCATCCCCTGCTTCTGCAATTGCGTCCACAGTTTCGGGTCTCGGTAATATCGCATAGTGCGGCGGAGCGCCTGGCGCAGCCCGTCCTCGGTGACGGACGAGAACTGGACGCCGGTCGCGACCTTCGCGGAAACAGCAGCGTGATTGGCATCGATCACGGTATCGTTCAAGCCCCCGTTGCGCGCAACGACGGGAATGCAGCCATAGCGCAGCGCATAAAGCTGGGTCAGGCCGCAGGGCTCGAAGCGGGAGGGAATGATGATGGCGTCGCATCCGGCCTGCATGAGGTGCGAGAGCGGCTCATTATAGCCAACGGCGACGCCGACGCGTCCCGGATGGCGGGTGGCCGCCGCCATCAGTGCGCCTTCCAGCGCGATTTCGCCTGCACCGAGCACCACTAGACGACCGCCCATCTCGACGATGTCATCGGCGACTTCGGCAATCAGGTCGATGCCCTTTTGCCAGGTGAGGCGGGAGATGACGCAGAAGAGCGGGCCGCTATCGTGGTCCACGCGGAAATGGTTGGCAACGGCGGCCTTGTTGATGGCGCGCAGTTTGAGGTTGGCGGCTGAGTAATTTTCCTGGATCAGGTGGTCGATCGCCGGATCCCAAACCTCGGCATCGATGCCATTGACGATGCCATGCAGCACATGGGCGCGGCTGCGGATCACGCCATCGAGCCCCATGCCGTAATCCGGGGTCAGGATTTCCTCGGCATAGGACGGGCTGACGGTGCTGAGCGCCGTCGCCGTCTGCAAGCCACCCTTCAGGAAGCTGATATCGTTATAATATTCGATGCTCTCGGTGGAGAAAGCGTGTGCGGGCAGGCGCAGTTCGGAGAAGATATTGGCGCCGAACTGACCCTGAAAGGCAATATTATGGATTGTCAGCAGGCTTGGAATTTCCGGCGTCTCTGCATAGCGCATATAGACCGGTGCCATGGCGGCCTGCCAATCATGTGCATGAAGAAGATCCGGTTGCCAGCCCTGCAGCTTGCCTGCGGCGATTTCGGCAGCGGCAAGAGAAAGGGCCGCGTAACGCTTCCAGTTGTCGGCAAAATCCTTGCCGGTGGAATCGAGATAGGGCCCGGAGGGGCGGTCGTAGAGCGAGGGAATGTCGAGGATCAGGAGGTCCAGACCCTCATGCTCGCCTGCCAGAATATCGGCATGTTCGCCCAGAAGATCGGGAAATTCCCCGACCTTATGCGCATCCTTGACCGTGGATTTAACGGCGGGGTAGCCGGGGATCAGCGAGCGGGTGTGCACACCGCATGCTTTCAGCGCGATGGGAAGCGCGCCGGAAACATCTGCAAGACCGCCGGTTTTGATCAGCGGATAGATTTCGGATGTGACCGAAAGAACATTCATGAGGCTCACAGGTCCAGCTTGTCGATCATCGATTGCGTTATCAGGCAGATGCCGTTGTCCGTGCGGCGGAAGCGCTTGGCATCGAGTTCCGGGTCTTCGCCGACGATCAGCCCTTCCGGGATGACGACGCCGTGGTCGATGACGACGTTGCTCAGCTGCGCGTGACGACCGATCTTTACACTCGGCAACACGACGGCATTCTCAAGGCGCGAATAGGAATTTGCGCGCACCCCGGTAAACAGCAGGCTTCGGTTCAACGAGGCACCGGAGATGATGCAGTCGCCCGAGACGACGGAGGAGACCGCCGAACCTCTGCGGTTTTCATCGTCATGGACGAATTTCGCCGGTGGCGTGATCTCGGCATAGGTCCAGATCGGCCAGGACTTGTCGTAGATGTCCAGATCCGGAACGATATCTGTGAGGTCGATATTGGCCTGCCAATAGGCATCGATGGTGCCGACATCGCGCCAGTAGGGCCCGTGTTCGAAATCGGAGCGGACGCAGGAGGAGGCGAAGCGGTGGGCGACGGCCTTACCGTGTTCGACGATATAGGGAATGATGTCCTTGCCGAAATCGCGGCTGGAATTGGGGTCGCTGGCATCGCGGCGCAGGCATTCCATCAGGAACTTGGTGTGGAAGACGTAGATGCCCATGGAGGCAAGGGCAAAGTCTTCATTGCCCGGAATGCCCGGAGGATCGGCGGGCTTTTCTATGAAGGCGATGATCTCGTCCTTTTCGTTGACATGCATGACGCCGAAGCCGGTCGCTTCCATGCGCGGGACTTCCAGGCAGCCGATCGTCACATCCGCGCCGGAATCCACATGCTGTTGCAGCATGTATTCATAATCCATCTTGTAGATATGGTCGCCGGCGAGGATCACCATATACTCAGGATTGTGGCCCTCGATGATGTCGATGTTCTGATAGACGGCATCTGCGGTGCCTTCATACCATTGCGTTTCCGAAACGCGCTGGGAGGCGGGCAGAATATCGAAGCTTTCGTTACGCTCGGGACGGAAGAAGTCCCAGCCGCGTTGCAGGTGGCGGATCAGCGAATGCGCCTTGTACTGCGTGGCGACACCGATGCGGCGAATGCCGGAGTTCAGCGCGTTCGAGAGCGCGAAATCGATGATGCGCGCCTTGCCGCCGAAATAGACCGCAGGCTTTGCCCGGCGGTCGGTCAGTTCCTTCAGGCGGCTGCCGCGCCCGCCTGCGAGGACGTAAGCCATTGCATCACGTGCCAGAGGCTGAATTCTCTTTTCACTCATCGCTCGAGTCCTCCCATAAAGTACCACTGTTCCCTGTGTCTTACACGTGCAGGAAGTTTTTAAGGTTTCCACCACGTCTTCATTCTTGTCGGCCTCACGTCCCTGCGACGGGAAGCGAAATCAGTTCTCTAACTCCAGCATGATGACGGCGAGCGGCGGAAGTGTCAGCGTCGCACCGATGTTGCCACCGGCATCCACTGCCTGAACGCGCCCGCCATTGCCCTTGCCGGTGCCGCCATAGATCTCGGCATCGGTGTTGAGAATTTCGCGCCAGCGTCCGGCAGCCGGAAGTGGCACGTAAAAATTCTCGCGATAGACCGGCGTCAGGTTGGAGATCACCGCCACCGGCTTTTCGCCCGGTGTACGGCGCAGCCATGCCAGCACGGAATTGTCGTGATCGTCGGCCATCAGCCATTCGAAGCCTTCCGGCTCGCAGTCGCGCGCATGAAGAGCGGCCTTGGAGCGGTAGGTGAAGTTGAGATCGCGCACCAGGCGGCGCATGCCCTCATGCATGTGATATTGCAGCAGGTTCCAGTCGAGCGAGACCTTCTCGCTCCATTCGCTCCACTGGGCAAATTCCTGGCCCATGAACAGCAGCTTCTTGCCGGGATAGCCCCACATGAAGGCGTAATAGGCGCGGAGATTGGCGAATTTCTGCCAGTCGTCGCCCGGCATCTTGGCAATCATCGAGCCTTTGCCATGCACCACTTCGTCATGCGAGATCGGCAGCACGAAATTCTCGGTAAAGGCATAGAGCAGACCGAAGGTCAGTTCCTGATGGTGGAACTTGCGATGCACGGGTTCGCGGGCAAAATAGCTCAGTGTGTCGTGCATGAAGCCCATGTTCCACTTGAAGCCGAAGCCAAGTCCGCCTTCATGCACGGGCTGGGAGACCTTTGGCCAGGAGGTGGATTCTTCCGCAATGGTCATGACGCCCGGATGGTTGCCATAGACCAGCGTGTTCATCTTCTGCAGGAAGCGCACCGATTCCAGGTTCTCGCGTCCGCCATATTCATTGGGGATCCACTCGCCTTCCTTGCGGGAATAATCGAGATAGAGCATGGAGGCCACCGCATCGACGCGCAGGCCATCGAGATGGAATTTCTCCGCCCAGTAGAGCGCGTTGTTGATGAGGTAGGACATGACCTCGACGCGACCGAAATTGTAGATCGCGGTGTTCCAATCCGGGTGGAAGCCCTGGCGCGGATCGGCATGCTCATAGAGCGCGGTGCCGTCGAACCATTTCAAGCCATGCTCGTCGGTCGGGAAGTGGGCAGGCACCCAATCGAGGAGGACGCCGATGCCGACCTTGTGGGCGCCATTGACGAAGCGGGCAAAGCCTTCCGGCTCACCGAAGCGGGCGGTCGGCGCATAAAGGCCGGTGGTCTGGTAGCCCCATGAGGGGTCGTAGGGGTGTTCGGTGATGGGCAGGAATTCGATATGGGTGAAGCCCATGTCGGCGCAATAGGGGATGAGCTGGGCCGCCAGTTCGTCCCAGGTCAGCATGGAGCCGTCCTGATGCTTGCGCCAGGAGGCCGCGTGGACCTCATAGATGCTGATCGGCTGGCGACGCTGGTCGATGCTGGCCCAATGCTTGCGGTGCGCCTCGTCTTCCCATTGCTGCACGAGTTCCGGCGTGGTGACGGAGGCATTCTTCGGGCGAAGCTCGGCGCGGCGCGCATAAGGGTCGGCCTTCAGCGGCAGAAGCTCGCCATGGGCGCCGATGATTTCGAATTTGTAGGCGCAGCCGGCATAGACATCGGGTGCGAAGATTTCCCAGATGCCGGTGTCCTTGCGAAAGCGCATGACATGGCGGCGGCCATCCCAATTGTTGAAATCGCCGACGACGGAAACACGGCGCGCATTCGGCGCCCAGACGGCGAAATGGAAACCTTCGACGCCTTCAAGCTTCAGGGGATGTGCGCCCATCTTGTCGAAGAGGCGCAGATGCGACCCTTCGCGCACCAGATAATCGTCCATCGGACCCAGAACCGGGCCGAAACTATAGGGGTCGGTGACGGCCCATTCGGCATCATCGCGAAGCGCGCGATACCGCACGGGCTGGCGTTTGGAAATCGTGATCGGACCTTCGAAGAAGCCGTCGGCGTCGACGCGGGTCAATTCGCCTGCAACGTTTCCGTCTAAAGTCATCACCGTCACTTCGTCGGCGCCTGGGATAAAGCAGCGCGCCACAAGACCGCCCGGCGTCTGGTGGACGCCGAGCACTGCAAAAGGATTGGAATGCAAACCGCTCTTGATTGCCTCGATTTCGGCCGTGGGTATGGGATTGAAGGTTTTATCTTCGGCCGAATTGAGCGGTTTTTTCATCAGGCTCTCCAGATTTCGGTGGCGTATTGGCGGATCGTCCGGTCGGACGAGAACCAGCCCATGCGCGCAGTATTGCGAACGGTTTTTTCATACCAGCTGGAGGGGTTGCTCCAGATGGTGTCGACATCGCGCTGGGCTTGCGCATAGGCATCGAAATCGGCGGCAACCATGAACCAGTCATTGTTGTAGAGACCGTCCATTAGTCCGGTGAAGCGCGAGCGATCATCCGGCGAGAAGACACCGGATGCGATCGATGACACAGCCTGGGACAGTTCGACCGAATTTTCGATGATGGCGCGGGGGTTGTGGCCTTCGGCCCGGGCTTTCGCGACTTCATCGGCGGTCTTGCCGAAGATGACGATATTGTCTTCGCCGACATGCTCGAGCATCTCGACATTGGCGCCGTCGAGGGTACCGATGGTGAGCGCGCCATTGAGTGCGAATTTCATGTTGCCGGTGCCGGATGCTTCCATGCCCGCGGTGGAAATCTGCTCCGAGAGGTCGGCCGCGGGAACCATGATTTCCGCCAGCGAAACATTGTAATTCGGAACAAATACCACTTTCAGAAGCCCACGCACTGCCGGATCGTTATTGATGACGCGGGCGATATCGTTGGCGAGCTTAATGATAAGCTTGGCGTTGTGATAACTCGGCGCGGCCTTACCGGCAAAGAACTTAACGCGTGGAACCCAATCGAGTTCCGGGTGAGAACGAATTTGGTCGTATAGAGCAACCGCCTCGATCAGATTGAGGAGTTGGCGCTTATATTCGTGAATGCGCTTGATCTGGATATCGAAGAGCGCGGACGGGTCGACGCGGATGCCCATGCGCTGCGCGATGGTGCTGGCAAGGCGCACCTTGTTCTGCCGCTTGATCTCGGCAAACTTGTCGCGGAAGCTGGAATCTTCGGCGAAACGGTCGAGATCGAGAAGTTTCTCGGCATCGTCCATGAAAGCGTCGCCAATCGCGTCGCGGATCAGGCTTGTCAGGCCTGGGTTGCACTGCATCAGCCAGCGGCGGGGGGTAATGCCGTTGGTCTTGTTGTTGATGCGGCTTGGAAACAGCATGTGCAGGTCGGAGAAGACCGTTTCCTTCATCAACTCGGTATGAAGTGCCGACACGCCGTTGATGGAGTGCGAGCCGATAAAGGCGAGGTTGCCCATGCGCACCCGGCGCTCGCCGCCTTCGTCGATCAGCGAAATCGAGCGGATCTGACCGTCCGTCAGCTTCTTTTCCTTGCGAGCGAAGATCAGGGTGTTGGCATTGATCGCGTAGATGATCTGCATGTGGCGCGGGAGAAGCCGCTCGAGCAGCGGCACCGGCCAGCTTTCTAGCGCCTCGGGCAAAAGCGTGTGGTTGGTGTAGGAGAAGGTGCCGCGCGTGATCGTCCAGGCCTGTTCGAAATCCAGGCCATGCACGTCGCACAGAAGGCGCATCAGCTCGGCGATGGAGATGGCCGGATGCGTATCGTTGAGCTGGATGGAGACCTTGTCCGGTAGATTGGTGAAATCCGGATATTGCTGCAGGTGACGGCGCAGAATGTCCTGAAGCGAGGCGGACGAGAAGAAATATTCCTGGCGCAGGCGCAGTTCCTGGCCGGCCGGGTTGGCATCCGCCGGGTAGAGGACGCGGGTCAGTGCTTCGGCCTTGTTGCTTTCGCGCAGCGCGCCGATGTGGTCGCCGGCATTGAAGGCGTCGAGCAGGATCGGGTCGATCGGCTGGGCCGACCAGAGGCGCAGCGTATTGACGCGGGTGCCGCGCCAGCCGACGACGGGCGTATCATAGGCCATG
Source organism: Agrobacterium sp. SORGH_AS 787 (assembly GCF_030819035.1). Classification (NCBI taxonomy): domain Bacteria; kingdom Pseudomonadati; phylum Pseudomonadota; class Alphaproteobacteria; order Hyphomicrobiales; family Rhizobiaceae; genus Agrobacterium; species Agrobacterium sp. SORGH_AS 787. The sequence goes on along the minus strand of NZ_JAUTBG010000002.1, from coordinate 491,384 downwards.
GCAATCATGCGCTCGGCAGGCTTCCAGAGGAAGCGCTGCGGCTCTTCATAGCCACCGATCGTGTCCACCGAGCCGCCGAAGCCGATTTCATAGGCGCTTTCGCGCCGCTCGAATTCCCAGGGGTTGCCATGGGCAAGCCAGGTCTCTGGTAGTTCCACTTGCCAGCCATCGGCCATCTGCTGGCGGAACAGGCCATGGACATAACGGATGCCATAGCCATAGGCGGCGATATCGACAGTGGCCATGGATTCCATGAAGCAGGCGGCGAGACGGCCAAGGCCGCCATTGCCAAGGGCTGCATCCGGCTCCAACGCGGCGATCACGTCGAACTCGACGCCAAGCGAGGTCAGCGCCTGGCGGATTTCTTCCATGAGTTCGAGATTGGAAATCGCGTCGCGCATCAGCCGGCCGATGAGGAATTCCAGCGACAGATAATAGACCCGCTTGGAATCGTTCTGATAGGCCTTGCGGGTGGATTCCATCCACTTGTCGATGATGCGGTCGCGAACGACGAGAATGGTGGCCGTCAACCAGTCATGTGGCTTTGCCACCTTTACATCCTTGCCGATGCGGTAGGTCAGGCGCTCGATGATTTCGGAGGCAAGCACATCCGGTTCGGAACTGCGCGGGGCGGGGCGAGGAAGATCGTTGGTGGCGAGTTTATTGATCATGGGTCGTCAGCACCTTGATGGGAGGAGAGGGCCTGATGTCGTCTGTCGATCAAAGCGCGTTGCGATCCTTGGGAGCGGTTCGTCACGCTTTCGATCCTTTCATTGTCACATGTCGCGATCGCAAATTGCCCTGCGGTTACACGACATGCTGCACTGCTTCGATTGCAGTTTATGCATCGATAAGCGGCTGTGGCAACAGCCCTTTTTGCAAGAGAAGCGATTGCCTAGAAAGGGGCCAGAGCGGTGGCAAAAACGCTCTTGGAAAAGGCAAAAAGCGCGCAGCTTTCGCCACGCGCTTTGCAAATTTATCGAGTGGATCGGATGTCAGTTCGTCAGGCGGGTGGGGACACTCGCGGCCTTGCGGGCGATCTCGCCGAAGGCTGAGACGATCTCTTCCATATTATCCGGCTCGAAGTAATTGTCCGGGCTGCTGGCACAATATTTCAGCAGAGACTTGCCCTTGTCCGGTGCCATGAAGGCCACGGTGAAGATCTTGATGCCATCGGCCTTGATCGAAGAGCAAATGGAACGCACCTGTCCGTCGATGGTCGAGCTGCTCATTTCACCATCGGTCATCAACAAGATATAGCGCTCAAACATCTTGTTACCCTTGCTGTCATGCTGCGAGCGCTCGTTCGGATTGGCGCTCTTGAGCGCATCGAAGGCGATCGTCAATGAAGGGTAGGCGTTGGTGCCTCCCGTTGGTACCTGAGGAATGGAGTCGACATAGTTCTTGGCGGCCGAGGTGCCCCAGTCGAGCTTCTGAGCAGGGAAGGTCTCCGAATTATAAGCTACGGCGCCGGTGCGGATGAGTTCCGATTCCGGGTGGGCTTTCTCTTTATAGGACGGATCCGCCTTGTTGAGCGTGTCCACCAGATAGGAGACGGCTGCCTGCAGCGACGCCATCTTCTTGACGTAGCAGGGCGTGGTGAAGGCCACTTTCGGCCAGGATTTTTCCGTATAATTGTCGCAGTACTTCTTTGACTTATCGAGTGTATCGGTGATGAAGGACATAGAGCCGGAGCGATCGAGGATCAGATAGAGGGAGAGAGCAGCACCCTTGCTGAAGCTGCTTTCGGCCGTGCTGCTGACGGAGATCGTGACGGTATCGACACCGATGAAGCCGATCAGCGGATTGAGAGGCACCTGACGGCTGACCGAGCCGGAAATCTTGAAGCTTGTCCCCTTTTTATTGTCGTTACGGCTCGCAGTCACATCGATTTTGGCTTTGTCTTCCTCTGAGTCTTTGTCATCCTTGCCCTTCATATAATCTTCGACAAACTTCTTGACCTCGTCCGCATACTCCTGATCGGTCTTGCGACCCTCATCAAGACGAGCATGTGTTGCTGCTGCGAGCGTAGCGCTGTCGAGCGCGGTCTGCATGTCGTTTCTCACCTGCATGACGCGTGTTGCTTCCATGCCGGCACCGGCCGCACCGAAGAGCAGCGGCAGGCCAAGTGCTGTCAGAATTGCGAAATTACCACGCTTGTCGGCGAGTAAAGTTTTAAATGCCCGTGCAATCATCGTTCGGCCATCCCCCAGACTACCGCCTTGATCTATAAAGGCACAGCCTTACTGCCGCTTTATTGATGCTTCCCTAATTCAGTGAATTTGGTTTGAGTTAAAAAGGCATTTTATCTGAAAATAATTATGATTTTGACGCTTTTTGCCTGCAGTTTTTCTGTTTCATGAAACTCTTGATTGCAGATCTTGTAGCGTTTACCCCTTTGCGAGGAAACGTTACAAGCGGATCCTAAGGGCGATCAACTGACCGGAACGACGTCGACCGCCTGCGTGATCTTCTGGTTGCCGTAATTTTTCAACACGCCGATGACAGGCGCCACATCGGCATAGTCGCGGCCGTAGCCGACGACGATGTGGTCGCCGCCGGCAACGATGTCGTTGGTGGGGTCGAGCTCGATATAGCCGTCCGCTTCGCCGCACCACACGCGCACCCAGGCATGCATGGCGTCGGCGCCCTCCAGCCGCTCCTTGCCGGGTGGGGGAATGGTGCGCAGGAAGCCGCTGACATAGCCGGCCGGAATGCCGAGGCTGCGCAGTGCCGAAATCATGATGTGGGAGAAATCCTGGCAGACCCCGCGCTTCAGCTTGAAGGCCTGACCCGGTGTCGTATCCACCGTCATGCCGGGCTTTGCCGTCTCGCGGGCATAGGCCGCAATCGCCGAATCTTCACTGATGCGCGGACTTGCCGCTGCCAGATGGTGGGGGCACTGCCTCGATAGCGTCCGAACCGCCAGAACTGTCTCTACAGTTCCTCAAGGGTGAGAGTGTTCCACTCACTTCGTCAGACGGACGAACTTGCCATTAGGGGCGCATGTCGTGGTGACGGTGTAGAAAAAGTCCTGACGTGCGAAGCCGCCGCCGTCTTCCCAGGCGTGATTGGTGGTTTTGTCGCAGACGAGAATGGATGAGAGCGGGCTTTCCACCCCTTTAGGAAGCTGCTTTCCTTCCACAAAGAGATAGTAGCTCGTGGACGGTTCGTCCGTGCGCAGGACGAGATTGTATCGCGCGTCTGCCGGGTCGTCGCTCAGACTGCATTTCACGGCTAATCCGACGACAGTTGCTCTTTGCCCTATTGCGCATCCGTCATATTTGATGTCCATCTGAAGCACGAGCTTGGTGTATTTGCCGAGATCGAATGTCTGTGTGGGCCGGACGGTCATGATCCCCTGACCGCCATTGTCATGGGTCGTCGGCTGATAGTCGATCGTTCCCAGAATGGTCTCGACCGTACTTCCCGGTCTTACAACCCGCACCGTGACTTTCTTGTAGTAGTATCCTTGCGATTTATTCGGCTTGAAGTTGATGGTCTTCGGTTTCATGGGAGCGATCGCTTCCGATCTGGTACTGAGATCGATAGTGGCGATCCCCGCCATTTGCATGAAGCTGTTGTCGTGCTTGCTCTCGATCGTCACCTGGATCGTCTGGCCGACCATCTTCACATCGAAACTCGTGCCCGCTCTAAGGCGACCTTTCTCGGCTTCCACGAACTGCCTAGCCGTGGCGATCGAGGCAGCCGAGTTTGTCCCGTCATAGATCGCGCCACCCGCAAGAGCCGCGCTATCGCCAATGTTTTGAATGACTTCCTTCTCCTTGTGAGCCATGGCAAGGTCGATTACGCTGCCCGCCGCATAGAAAAGCGGGATCGCGATGATGGCTGTCATCATCGCGAAATTGCCTTGCCGATTTGCAAGAAGCGCCCTGATCAATCTCATTGCCTAGCCCAACAATCCGTGTCACCGCCTGCGAGTTTACCTCGGCTTCATGGACAATCAGGTAATGGGGATTGCCGGATTTTAAGTAAATTGCGCGCAATGGGCTGGTTGCGCGAGGATATCTACCCTTTAAAGCGTGTCGCGATCTCTTAGATTCGCGCTTTAAGCTTGAGGTCGTTGTTTTGTCGCATGCCGTTATCGCAAAACCGGTGACCACTTTTGCACGACATGCTTGTCTTATGACTATTCTTTCTTCTTGTGAGAAAAAGAAGCGCCGGCTCGGGTAGGGACCCTTGCCGGCGATGGGGGATGGATCGAAGACACGCGGGCCACCATTTTGAATACCGGGCCGAGCTAAAGTTTGATCACCCCCATCTTTCCAATCGTCCTGAACGGATAGCTTTAGCGTTCGTTACCGCCTCATGCCTTAACCGGAACGACGTCGACCGCTTGCGTGATCTTCTGGTTGCCGTAGCTTTTCAACACGCCGATGACGGGGGCGACATCGGCATAGTCGCGGCCGTAGCCGACGACGATGTGGTCGCCGCCGGCAACGATGTCGTTGGTGGGGTCGAGCTCGATATAGCCGTCCGCTTCGCCGCACCACACGCGCACCCAGGCATGCATGGCGTCTGCGCCCTCCAGCCGCTCCTTGCCGGGTGGGGGAATGGTGCGCAGGAAGCCGCTGACATAGCCGGCCGGAATGCCGAGGCTGCGCAGTGCCGAAATCATGATGTGGGAGAAATCCTGGCAGACCCCGCGCTTCAGCTTGAAGGCCTGGCCCGGTGTCGTATCCACCGTCGTGGCTTCGCCATCATATTTGAAATCCTTGTAGATGCGCTTGCACAGCGCGAAGGCGATTTCGCGCACCGTCATGCCGGGCTTTGCCGTCTCGCGGGCATAGGCCGCAATCGCCGCATCTTCACCGATGCGCGGACTTGCCCCTGCCAGATGGTGGGGGGCCTGCGGGTCGAGCGAGTTGATGCTGGAAAGCTCGGCCTGGAGCTTATCGAGTTGCGGGGAGAGATCGGCCGTCAGCGACGGGCTATCCACCTGAACACGGGCCTGCATGCGGATGTCGAGCTTGTCATGCGGAGCTCTGAGATAGATCGAGGTGGCGCTCTGGTGAAAGAAATCGTTGAAGACGGTGCGCTCTTCGGGCACCGGCGAGACGGTGAGAGCGGAGGCGACGAGCCTCTGTCTGTCTGGAATCGAGAGTGGGGTGACACGGATGATGTGGCGTGCGCCGGACGCCAGCGTGTCGTAGAGATAGCCCATATGCAGCGAGAGATCGTAAAGCATCGACTATCCGAGATAGGTTTGCGCGAGAATATCGGAAAGCCGTTCGAGATCCTTCTCCAACTGGCGGAAGACATCGCCGGAGAGATTTTCCGAGGTCATGACCGCCAGGGTGGAATGAATGCGCATCGCCTCCCGGTAGAAAGGCGACATCTGGCCGTTGACGAAGGCGTTGGGCAATTGCTCCACCTCGGCACGGATTTCATTCAGCTGGAAGAGGATGGAGCGCGGGTTGAGCGGATCGAGCGCCAGAAGATCCATGACGGTCAGTGCGGCGGTATTCACATTGTAACGGCGCCGGTGGGTCATGACGCTGTCGCCGATTTCGAGCAGCATGTCGAAGGAGCCATCCGGCGCGTCGGGCCCGCCCATATGGGCCAGGAGCCGCGTCATGTGCAGGCCGCGCTCCAGATAGCGACCGATGGCCAGGAAGCGCCAGCCGGTGAAGCGATACATGTTTTCATGCACCAGACCGGCAAAGCCCGCGACCTTGCGCAACAGAATGGTCATGGCATGGGTGGCGTCATCACCTGCATGAATCTTGCTCTGGAAGCGGCGCGCGGTCTTTGCCAGATCGTTCAGCGCCAGCCAGCCATCCGGCGAGAAACGGTCGCGAATGTTGCTGGCGGAATAGATGGAGCTGTTGATATTGGCGATCAGGCTGGAAGGGATGGCCTCTTCCACGTCGATATCGACGGTTTCCAGATAGTCCGTGACATGGGCGAGCAGCGGCTGCTTCGGATCGGCGGATTCGGCATAGCGTGCATGCCAGGCGCGCAGGATCCGCAGCGCCCCTTCGGACCGCTCGATATAACGGCCAAGCCAGAAGAGATTATCAGCCGCACGGCTTGGCAAGCTGCCCGGCATATTGCGGATGAAGTTTTCCTCCGGCGGCAGAAGCGTGGTGCGCTCCACCGGCTTGTCGCTGACGATCCAGACGTCGGCCGCGCGGCCACCAGCCTGCATGGCGATGGCGGCGACATCGTTGCTGCGACCGATGCGGGCAAAGCCGCCCGGCATCACCTGCCAGCCATCCTGGGTTCTGGCGACGAAGACGCGAAGGCTCATGGGCCGTGGCACCAGCTTGCCGTCGACGAAAGCGGGCGTGGTGGAAAGTGTCACGACTTCCTGACCGACGAGCTTGTGGCCGTCGGTTGCCAACCAGTCGCTGATCGAATCCTTGGCGGTTTCGCGCAAGGTGGAGCCGAGCACAGACTGGCCGTTATCGTCGAAGAAGGGCAGCCGCGAATAGGCGGGGCCGATGACCATGCGCTCTATATTGCGGGCCACCTGCTCACGCTCGGTCGGCTGACCGCACCACCATGTGGCGATCGATGGCATGGCAAGATCTTCGCCAAGGATATGGCGACAGATGGCGGGCATGAAGGCGAGCAGAGCGCGGGTTTCAAGAATGCCGCTGCCGAGCGCATTGACCATGTTGAGCGAACCGGCGCGCAGCGCCTGCACCATGCCGGGCGTTCCGATATGGGAGTTCTGGTCGAGTTCCAGCGGATCGGCATAGGATGCATCGAGACGCCGCCACAAGACGCCGACGGGTTTGAGACCGGCAACGGTGCGCACCATGACGCGGTTATTGACGACCGTCAGGTCTTCGCCTTCCAGCAGCATGAAGCCGAGATAGCGGGCGATATAGGCATGTTCGAAATAGGTTTCGCTGGCAGGGCCAGGCGTCAGGACCGCGATGCGGTCATCCACATGCTGCCGGTGCGATTGCAACGTATCGCGAAACGCGCCGAAGAAGGAGGCGAGGCGATGGACATGTGCCTCGGCATAGATATCGGAAAAGGCACGCGTGGTCGCCACGCGGTTTTCCAGTGCGAAGCCCGCGCCGGAGGGAGCCTGCGCACGGTCTGCCAGAACCCACCAGTTGCCATCCGGCCCGCGTCCGATCTCGAAGGAGCAGAAGTGCAGGTAATGGCCGCTCGCGGGTTTGACGCCCACCATGGGGCGCAGAAACTCCGGGTTGGAGGCAATCAGCGCTGGCGGCACGTATCCCTGCTGCACCAGGCGGCCTTCGCCATAGATATCGGCGACCACCGCTTCGAGAAGATTGGCGCGCTGGATCAGACCCTTGGAGACGACTTGCCATTCAGCATCGTCGATCAGCACCGGCACGTGAGAGATCGGCCAGTTGCGTTCGCTGCTGCCGCCGCCGCTTTGCGCGCTGTAATCGCGGTAGAAGACGCCAGCATCGCGCAGATAACGGTCGGTACGCGAGAAGCGGTCGTGCAACTCGCGCTCGTCCATGCGCGAAAGCGCATTGACGAAGGGCTGCCAGACGGGACGGATATGTCCATCTATGTCGAGCATTTCATCGGCAACACCCGGCAGCGCGCGATAAGCCAGCATGGAGCCCATGCCGGTTTCTCCGGTCTTGCGTTCCGTTGCCGGTGTCTTCGCCACCTTATACTCCTTGCGGGCGTCGCAGATCGAGTGTCAACGGAAATTCCGGCGACACGGCTTCTGGCCACAGTGTGAACTGGCCGCCCGTATGGCCCCACGGCTCGAAACGGGCAAGACGCCGCGCTTCCGCCTCGTTTCCATTGACGGGAAAGGTGTCATAGTTTCGCCCGCCCGGATGGGCAACATGATAGATGCAGCCGCCGATCGAACGGTTCGACCATGTATCATAAATATCAAATGTCAAAGGCGTGTTGACCGGCAAGGCAGGATGCAGGCCGGCCGCTGGCTGCCACGCCTTGAAGCGCACGCCCGCGACCGAGACGCCGGAGGTTTCCGTTTGCTTCAACGGCACGGCGCGGCCATTGCAGGAGACGGTATAGCGGCTGGGATTGGTCGTTTCGAGGCGAACCTGAAGGCGCTCGACGGAGGAATCCACATAGCGCACCGTGCCGCCAATGGCGCCCTGTTCGCCCATCACATGCCATGGCTCAAGCGCCTGGCGCAGTTCAAGCTTCGAGCCCTCATATTCCACCTCGCCGAAGAAGGGGAAGCGGAATTCAAGCTGGGCGGCAAACCATTCCGGTTTCAGATCGAAGCCGTGCTGGCGAAGATCGGCCAGAACATCGAGGAAATCCGCCCAGACATAATGCGGCAGCATGAAGCGGTCGGCAAGGCTCGTGCCCCAACGGACGAACTTGCCGCCGATCGGGTTCTGCCAGAAGCGGGCGATCAGCGCGCGCACCAGCAGTTGTTGGGCAAGCGACATACGCGCATTCGGCGGCATCTCGAAGCCGCGGAACTCCACAAGACCAAGGCGACCCGTCGGGCCATCCGGCGAGAACAGCTTGTCGATGCAGATTTCGGAGCGGTGGGTGTTGCCGGTGACATCGACGAGCAGATTGCGGAACAGGCGATCGACCAGCCAGGGCAAGGGGGGCGCGCCTTCGCCCGGAGCCGGCACCTGCGCCATGGCGATTTCCAGCTCGTACATGCTGTCATGACGCGCCTCGTCGATACGCGGCGCCTGGCTGGTGGGGCCAATGAAGAGACCGGAGAAGAGATAGGAGAGCGAGGGGTGGCGCTGCCAATGCAGCACGAGGCTCTTCAGCAGATCGGGACGACGCAGGAACGGGCTGTCATTGGGGTTTGCCCCGCCGACGACCACATGGTTGCCGCCGCCGGTGCCGGTGTGGCGACCGTCGATCATGAACTTGTCGGCGCCCAACCGCGACTGGCGGGCATCCTCATAGATAGCGGTGGTAATATCGACGCATTCCTTCCAGCTTGCGGCCGGATGGATGTTGACCTCGATGACGCCAGGATCGGGGGCGACGCGAATGACGTTCATCCGCTCGTCATGCGGCGGCGCATAGCCTTCGATATGGACGGGCAGGCCGAGATCGGTGGCGGCAGCCTCGGCGGATGCGATGAGATCGAGATAATCCTCGATGCGTTCGACCGGCGGCATGAAGACGCAGAGCCTGCCATCGCGTGCTTCGACGGAAAGCGCGGTGCGCACCGTGCCGGCAATATCGCTGATCACTTGCTCGTTGCGGCCGGGATTGGGCGCATCGCCCGCCTGGAACGAGGCTTCCGGCATACTGCGTGCCGAAGGCGATGGGGCATGGGCCGAAGGCGGCAAGGCATCCGGCAGCGGGCCGCGCGGGATGGAGGGATCTGCCTCGTGAATATAAGGGAAGGCCGACGGCGGAATATAGGGGAGCGTTCCAAGCGGCAGGCGGTAACCGACGGCGCTATCGCCCGGCACCAGGAAGATCTTGCCGCGCCGTGTCTTCCACCGCTCGCTGACCCAGCGCCTCTGACCGGAGCTTTGTGCGTTCCATGCCTGGACGGGCAGAATATAGCCGGTCGGTTCCGTCAGGCCGCGTTCGAAGACGCGGGCGATGCGGTTGCGCTCTTCCGGGTCCTTGAGTTTGGAGTTGGACGGATCGACATTGTCGGGAAGGTTGGCTTCCTTGATCAGCCATTCCGCCGGATCTTCATAGGCCGGCAACACCAGATCGGGCTCTATGCCGAGATGGCCGGCAATGGAGGTGAGAAGCCGATTGGCATCCGGGGAGCTGACGCCGGTATCGTGCCCTTCCTGGGCCACCAGATCTGCATTGCGCCAGACCGGCTTGCCATCTTTGCGCCAATAGAGCGAGAAGGTCCAGCGCGGCAGGCTCTCGCCCGGATACCACTTGCCCTGACCGTAATGCAGGAAGCCATTCGGCGCGAAGCGCTCACGCAGCTTGCGAATCAGAATATCGGCCTTCTGCCGCTTGGTGGGCCCGACCGCACCGGTGTTCCATTCTTCGGATTCGAAATCGTCGATGGAAACGAAAGTCGGCTCGCCGCCCATGGTGAGGCGCACGTCCTGCGCCTTCAGCACCCGATCCACCGTCTCACCCAGCGCATCCAGCTGTTCCCAGCTTTCATCCGAAAAGGGCTTGGTGATGCGCGGATGTTCGGCAACACGGGAGACCTTCATGTCGAAGGCGAATTCCGTATTGGCCTGGCCGAAATAACCGCCGGAAATAGGCGCTGCGTTGCGATAATGCGGTGTGGCGGACAACGGAATATGGCTTTCGCCGGTCAGAAGCCCCGATGTCGGGTCGAAACCGACCCATCCGGCACCCGGCAGATAGACCTCCGCCCAGGCGTGAAGATCGGTGAAATCCACCTCCGTGCCGGACGGACCGTCCAGCGCCTTCAGATCCGGTGCCAGCTGGATGAGGTAGCCGGAGACGAAGCGTGCGGCAAGGCCAAGGCGGCGCAGCACCTGGACCAGCAGCCAGCTGGTATCGCGGCAGGAGCCCTTTCCAGAAGCGAGCGTTTCTTCCGGCGTCTGCACGCCCGGCTCCATGCGGATGACATAGCCGATTTCCTGCTGAAGCCGTGCATTGATGCCGACCACCATATCGACCGTCGTCTGGCCCGGGGTCTTGTCGATGGTGGCCATCAGCGCATCGAACAGCGGTCCCGTTTCCTCCGGCGTCCTGTAGATCGAAAGATCGTCCTTCAGCGTGTCCGGATAATCGAAAGGCCATTTGGTGGCGCTTTCCTCGACGAAGAAATCGAAGGGATTATAGACCGTCATATCCGCAACGAGATCGACCTCGATCTTGAACTCGGTGACCGGATCGGGAAAGACGAATCGGGCCTGGAAGTTGCCGTAGGGATCCTGCTGCAGATTGACGAAATGATTGGCGGGCGTGACCTTCAGCGAGTGGCTGATGACCTTGGTGCGCGAATGCGGCGCCGGTTTCAGTCTGATAATCTGGGGTCCAAGGCGGACCGGCCGGTCATATTTGTAATGCGTCAGATGATAGATGCTCGCCTTGATCGACATGTATAACCTTATTTACCGGCATTTGCGGATTGTTCCGCCCCCTCTGTTGCATCGACTTTGTGCAATGCACGCGAATAAAGCAAGGAACATTTCGGCGCTGTCGCGCATTCGTCGCCGCGGGATCTGAAAGGGCGCGTCAGGGGTGTCCGTGGGGTTATGTGGACAAGTATCGGCTTAGTGATATTGCTGTCATCGCAAGGGCGGAGACTTCATCTCTGTCAGCCTGCGCGATTCTACGATTTTAGAAAGTGGCAATGAGTTGAAAACGCAAGGAAATTCTCCGGAGGAGATGGCTGCTTACGCGCGCTTCGATCTCAATTTCAGAGCGCAGATGCGGATGATGGGCAGTGCCTTCTGGACATCTCCGGTGCGAGGACGGCTGATCCTTCTGGCCTGCGGCCTACTGACCATTATCCTTGTCACAGCCTATGGCCAGGTGAGGCTGAACGAATGGAACGCGCCCTTTTATAATTCGCTCGAGCGGCGCGATCTCGGTGCCTTCCTCCATCAGTTGGAAGTCTTCACCATCATCGCCGGGTGCCTGCTGCTTCTCAACGTCTTCCAGACATGGCTGAACCAGATGACGGCGCTGAGCATGCGCGAGGGGCTGGCCAAGGACATGGTGGAGCAGTGGCTGAAGCCCGGCCGCGCCGCCAAGCTTGCAAGCTTCGGCACCATTTCCATCAACCCCGATCAGCGCCTGCATGAGGATGTGCGCAACCTGGCCGAAAGCAGCACGGCACTTGCCATTGGTCTCGTCAACGCCACCATTATTCTCGTCAGCTTCATTGGCGTTCTCTGGGGGCTCTCGGCCGGCTTTGCCATCGAGATCGGCGGCAAGATGGTGGCGATTCCGGGCTATATGGTTTGGGCGGCACTTCTCTATGCGGGATCGGCCTCGCTGCTTTCCAACATTGTCGGCTACCGGCTGGTGCCGCTCAACGCCGAGCGCTATTCTAAAGAAGCGGAGCTGCGCTTCTCATTGATGCGGGCGAGCGAAAATCTGACGGCCATCACCCTTTCGCGCGGCGAGAAGAACGAGCGGCACCGCATCCGCCAGGATATCGACGCGGTGCTTGCCGTGATTCGGGGGCTCGCCATGGGGCTGACGCATCTGACCTGGGTGTCTGCCGGTTACGGCTGGCTTGCCATCGTCGCGCCGATCCTGATCGCGGCGCCCGTCTACTTCTCCGGCAACCTGACCTTCGGCGGGCTGATGATGGCGGTGGGCGCCTTCAACCAGGTGAATACGGCGCTGCGCTGGTATATCGAAAATTTCGGCCCGATTGCCAGCTGGAAGGCGACGCTGCAACGCGTGTCGATCTTCCGCAACGCCCTGATCCAGATGGACAGCATCGAGCGGCACGAGAACGCCATCGAGCTCGATCGCTCCGCAACCGAGATCGTGCGGCTGTCATCCGTGGAAATCAGCCCGGAAGCCGGGGGCAAGGATATGACGCGCAGTTTCAAGCTGCGTGAGGCCCCTGTCGAGATCACCGTTGGCGAGAGGGTGATGATCGACGCAGAGCATGGTGTGAACCGGCGGCTGTTCTTTGCGGCGATTGCCGGGCTGTGGCCTTGGGGAAGCGGCAAGATCACCATGCCGCCGCGCGAGGAGACGCTGTTCATTGCCCAGCACGGCTATATGCCGGCGGCGCCATTGCGCGAAATTCTCTCCTATCCGCGTGCGCCGCAGAAATTCACCGAAGAAGAGTTTCTGGCCGCCATGGAAGCCTGCGGCCTTGGCCACATCATTCCGCGGATGAACGACAATATTCGCTGGGACCAGAAGTTCGATTCCGACGAACAGGCCTGTATTCGGGTCGCCAATGCGCTGCTGTTGAAGCCGCGCTGGCTTTTCATCGACGATCTGCTGGAAGGTCTGGAGAAGCACACCATCGACCGGCTGGTGGAGGTGCTGAGCGGCATGAAGGATACTGCCGTGGTCTATATCGGCCGCTCGGACGCGGTGATGCAGGTGCTGTCACCGCGCGTTCTGCATCTAGATCTGGTTACGACCGCGCGAGCTGAATAGAGCGCATGTCTTCCATGACGACCGGGGAGCGGGTTTCGATCCGCCCTCCATTCGGTGTCTGTGTTTCGAAGCGAAGCATGAAAGGTGCCGTCACCGCAATCGACACGATGGCCAGCAACGCGACCACGATCAGGCGGTCGTAATGCCTCTGTTTGATGTCATTCCCACTCCAGTCATATGCCATTTTCGAGCCTCGCCCTGCATCTGGAAGTATATGAAATTAACCTAATGAATTAAGAAGCTGAGCCGTTATAGTTAATGAAACCTTAGCGAAGCTTGGTAAATTGTCGTGTTTTGGTTTTTGACTGTATTTTAATGTGAATTATTGTTGGTGTGGGCGGACTTCGAACGCCGTTTCCTGATTTTGGGCGACATGCTGGAAATGAAGACCAGCCAAGACGAAATCGCTCTTTTCCAATGGTCAGCGAATAGGCTATCGCGACACCGGGAGGCGCGCGATCAAGAGGTTTATGCTGATGAACAACCAACCGCCCCCCGATATGGAACTGACCCTGCGCACGCTGGCCATGCCGGCCGACGCCAACCCTGCCGGGGATATTTTCGGCGGCTGGGTGATGTCGCAGATGGACCTTGCCGCCTTCGTGCGCGCCAATGACGTGGCGGGCGGCCGCACCGTGACGGTTGCCGTCAACGAGATCGTCTTTAAGAAGCCGGTGAAGATCGGCGATACGCTGTGCGTCTATACCCGCATCGAGAAGGTGGGTCGCACATCGATCACGCTGAAGATCGAAGCCTGGACGCGCCACTATTCGCAGCAATCCCGCGACAAGGTGACGGAGGCCGTGTTCATCATGGTGGCGGTGGATGATGCGGGGAACCCGCGGCCGGTGAAGGGGTGAGGGGGCGTCACACTCTCCTCCGTCATTCTCGGCCCAGAGCCGAGAATTCATTTCCTTGAGAGCCCGTCGTGCGGGTGGCGCAGCGCCGGATTGCTGTTAAGTCTTTGAAAAGGTGGATCCTCGGGTCAAGCCCGAGGATGACGGCAGTGGGTGGGGCAGAGACGACGCGCAATAGGCCAGCTCGTAGATGAGGCCCAGATTGTGTCGCGTCTTCTGGCGTGCCGCGGTTCCACCGAGAGCGCCCGTTACCCGGCCCGCATCGTGAATAACGATATGGCTTAGAATTTTACGCCGAGGCCGAGGCGGACGCCGTGTTGGTCGATATCGGAGTTCAGCAGCGGGCCGGCGTTGTAGTCGTAATTCTGGTCGCCGAAATTGGTGTAGCGATATTCGACGCGGCCGAAGATCATGTCGGTGAAGGCGTAATCGACGCCAGCGCCGACGGTGAAGCCGTTGAAGGTTTCCTTTTCGGTGCCAGCACCGGGGACCGTCATATAGCCGCGGCCGATCGCCCAGCCTGCCGTGCCGTAAACCATCGCCCGGTCAACCGCATAGCCGACCTTGGCGCGGACCGAACCCTGCCAATCAAATCCATATTGATAGAAGTCCGGCGCGAGAACCGTGAGCTTGCCATCGCCCCAATTGCCTTCGAAATCACCTTCAATGCCTGCGACCCAGTTGTTGGAGAACTGGTAGTTATAGCCTGCGAAGCCGCCTGCCATGCCGGTGTTGAAATCGGCACTCACCGTGCCGGACGGTGCGATGCCGAGGATGTCCTGTTTGTTCCAGCCATATCCAACCTGAATACCTGCGTCAAAGCCGGTCCAGGAAAAGGCCGGGTTTTCAATCGCCACCGGTGCTGCGGGAACGTCCGAGACCGCATCCGCAGCAATTGCAGAGGTTGCGGCAAGAACAAAAGCGGCGGCGGCAAAGACAGTGGTTTTCATCGGAAGTATCCTGGGCTTTAATGCCGCTATCGATAGCGTATTGGCGGCGAAATGCTGTAGCCCCGGAGCAACAATCGGGACATCTTGCGCGGCTGCGACCCGGAGCGACATCCTGGCTCTTGGCTCTTGGCTCTTGGCTCTTGGCTCTTGGCTCTTGGCTCTTGGCTCTTGGCTCTTGGCTCTTGGCTCTTGGCTCTTGGCTCTTGGCTCTTGGCTCCTGGCTCGCTTCCGCGAGAGTATCTGTGTCGCGGGGATGTTGGCCCGTGCTTGGTAAGGCTGCCTATGCCCGTGACTGGATGCCCTGCTGCGTGTGGTTCAGGGTGTTGTAAAGGCCGGTGCCGTGCCGCAGGCGGCGTTGCTCTGCCATCTCGTGCCGCGCATCATGTTCCTTGCGGTCTTCCTCGCGTTCGGCAAAAGGGCGGATATCGAAATCGTCGGCGATGGACATGCCCTTTTTGGCCGTGACGTCATAGAGATCGACGCCGATCACCGTGCAGTTTTCGGAGGTGGTCTCGTCGATCAGGGCCTGGATCTCCTGCGCCTTGTAGACGCGCACCGGCATTTCCAGAAGAACCGTATCGCCATCGTGCCAGCGGGTGACGATGAGCAATATTTCGTCTCTTCCAATAATGTCGTCAGGCACGGTCATGGGAGATTATCCTCGTCTTCGCTGCCTTCCCGGGGCCGGGTTACTCCGTTTGGGTCGTCAATTGCGTGCCCGAACGCAGATCGATTTCTACTATGATACTAGTATCACGGTCAACAAGAAAACTAGTATAAATGAGAACAAAGAAAGAATCAGTTTTAATGCTAGGCTGGCTGTGAGGGATGGTGGCTGTCAAGCGGCGCAGTTGACCCGCTTGGTCGGGGAGAGCGTTTGCCCGCTTGGGTTACATATTGATGATCGAGCGGCGGACGCGGCCGACGATGATGGGGTCGTTGTCCGGGAAGATCGGTTCATGCTGCGGGTTGGTGGAGACGGGCTCGAAGCGCATGGGGCCGGAGCGATAGCGCTTGTAGGTGGCGTTGCCTTCCACGTCCGAGATGACGTAGCAGCCATTGGGAACGAGGTTGCGGTCGTTGCGATCGACGAAGATGATGGAGTCGGGCGGAGAGATCCTGTCCATGGAATCACCGCTGACTTTCAAGGCAATCCAGTCCCCTGAGGCCGGTAAATCCGCCACGCGGATGAGGCCGAGGGCTTCATCGGCAATATCGTCGCGGATCATGGCGCCAGCGCTGACCCAGGCGAGATAGGGCACGATCAGGGTGGGAACGCCCTCCGCATCCGGCGTGTAGGATGGGTCGAGCTCATGGATGCCGACGCCCAGCGCCTGGGCAAGGGCGGGAAGCTCGGTGGTCTTTTCAGTCAAGCCGGTCTCGAGCTGCGAGATGAGCTGCTGGCTCACACCCGACAGTTCCGCAACTTTCGCCTGCGAAAGATTTTTGATCTTCCTGATCGATTTCAGATTTTCGCCAATAATTCCCATGGCTTAGTTTTTACCAGAACGCTTGTGGAAAAGCACACAAGGAAACTAGTTGACGGACGTCAGAATTTTTACTAGTTTTCTTGTATGGATAGATTTCGTCATCACACCGAATGGGCCGCTGAGGCCGGTGGCTTTCGGGCCAGGCTTGCAGGGGCAAGGGGTTGCTTCGAGCAGCCCGTTTCCTGGCGGCAATCCGAGGCCGGGCAGGGTGGCGCGGCACAAGCGGTTGCGGTTGAAACGGCGTTTGTCTTGCGAATGGCGGGGGATGGGTTTGTCCCTCGTCTGGACCTGCGCCCCGATGTCTTTGGTGAGCGGCAGGCAGCGGAGCGGAGGAGCGATGTGTCCTTCGCCGCGCTGGCTGCTCCCGGCATCGGGGCGGGGCAAAGGCGGCTTTTGACCTTGAAGGAGGATCTCTTCGCATGAGTTCTGTCCGTATCGAAGCATCTTCGCAGGCGCGCCGCGCCGCGTTTCAGACAAGCTATATCGGCTGCCGCGAATGCCGGCGTCCGCTGTCTATCGAACACCAGATCGAGCGGTTCTGCGATGCTTGCGGAGCGGTGACGCCGGTCGAAATCCGGGAAGGAAAGAAGGATGACTGATGTTCTGGAAAAGCCCGGCTTTGGCGTGGCGCGCTGGAAGGCGGTGGCCGAGTATCGAAGCCGAGCCGGTATCGTCGATGTCGAGCACGCGATCGAGGAGCTGGACGAGCTTCACGATCTGATCGAGCGCGGGCCGGACTGGAACACGCTGGTCAAGATCACCGTGACCTTTGCCCGCCCGGTTTCCGGGCTGCTGACAATCGAGGAGGCAGCGCGGCTATGACCAACGGCACCAGCAGCATGCTGCCCGTAGCGACGGATGACGATGAGGATACAAGCTTCGATTTCGAGGCTTTCGAAGCCGAGCTTCTTTGCGAGGTAGACCGCATCAATGGCGAGCGACTGGCGGCCTGATGGGCGATGGGTCGCCGCATGACTGAGGTCCACGTTTCGGTGGTTCTGCCGCCGGATCGAAGATTTTGATCGCTCCTCCTCCCTGGCGATCAAAAACGGGCTGGCGGCTTGTCCTCCCCGGGCCGTCAGCCCAACCCACCCTTCCTCGAAGCCTTTGCCGTCCCAAGGGGACGGTTGGACGTGCTTGTCGGGATACAACCCTGGACGGAAGCGCTGAGCTTTCGGCCTCACAGCTCTCGACCGCGCTTTGAAGCGCGGCGGAACTCACCATTGCCAAGACCAAGCCTCATGTCTGCGCCTGCGCGTCAGACGGCAGGCGAACTTTGCCGCCTGATGGCGAGGAAGCGGGAACACGCATGAGCAAGGCACTGACACTTTTTCGCTCCGGCTATGACACAGCCGAGATCGCCTACATTCTGGGGCGCACGGAAGCGGATGTTTACAACGAGCTTGCGCGGCTTCGCGAAGAGAGCCGGGCGGCGAATGTGGCGGTGATCAAGTATCATCCCGGCAAAGATGCCTGGGGCACGCCGCCGATGCGCGCGGAGAATGCCAATGGCTAATCTGCCTTTCATGCCGTTCTGGACCGATGCCTATCTCGCCGACACGGTGCATCTGACCACCGAGCAGCATGGCGCCTATCTGCTGCTGCTCTTCCAGGCGTGGCGTTCACCCGATTGTTCGCTCGCCGATGACGACGAGTTGCTGGCGCTGCAGGCCAAGGTTTCGCCGGCCAAGTGGCGGGCGATGAAGCCGGTGGTGATGGCGTTCTGGAAGCTCGACAAGCGGCGGAAGAAATGGGTGCAGAAGCGCCTGCGGATCGAGCGCGAAAAGGCCATGGAGCGCAAGGCGAAAGCCAGAGATAGCGCCGTAACCCGCTGGAAAGGCAAAGAAAAGACCGATGCGAAGGCATTGCGACCGCAGAGCGAAGGCTCTGCTTCCAGAGTCACACCCATAGAAGAAAAATCTGGCGATTTTTCCAAAGGCGCTCGCGCGCCGAAAAAATCATCCCGCGATTTGTTGATGGAGGCGTTTCAGGATGTTTGACCTCATTGCTAAGGATCAGTTCGACCGGCTGCCGGAGCGGTACCGTGAGCGTGCACGGCAGATTGCCCTGCGGGTGCAGGAGATCGACCGGCTGCTTGCGCCCGGTTCGCCGGAGACCATTCGCGATACGGCGCTTCGGCTGATCGGCCAGTTTCGCCCGCAGCCGGGCATGGATGTGGCGGCGTTTGGCCGCGAGTTTCGCGGGGTCTGCGCCGATCTGCCGGAATGGGCAGTGTGCGAGGCGGCCAATGACTTCATTGCCGGGCGGATTGCCAACCACACCGGCCAGTTCGTGCCGACCTGTGCGGAGTTCGGCAAGCAGGCCAGAGCCATCATCGCGCCTTTTCATGCCGAACGCTATGCGCTGCGCATTGAAGCCTCGCGGCTGTTCGACCGTGCGGCGGATGAGAAAAGGCGAGCGATGATTGCCATCGAGCGGGCTGATCCGGCGGTGAAGGCGCGGGTGCGAGCGATTGTGGCGGAGGCGCGTGCAGGGGCGCCGGCGAGGGTCGGGTTCCTGCATGGCTCTCTCGACCCGCAGGTGCAGGCGACGCTGGATGCGATGAAGAGGACGCCGCAGCACCCATCGAAAATTTCAAAGACCCGCATCGGCAAGGACGACAGACGATGAGCTATCCGCAAACCGAACTGACTATGACCCTGATCCAGACGAGCCGCGTGGACGGATTTTTGCGCCTCGTCAGCCCGCTGGAATACCGGGCGCGCGACAGCATGGCGGATGCGGCGCGCCACCTTCTTCAGAAATACCCCGACGCCACGCTGCATCTGGTGCGCAGCGATGTGCGGGCGCGCTGGCTGGTGAGAATCCGGATGGAGATGGTGGTGCATTTTCGCGATGCGCTGGGCAAGACCTACCCGCAGATCGCCCGTTTCATGCGCCGCGACCACACCTCCATTCTGCATCTCTACCGAAAGGCGAAGGCACAAGCTTTGGAGGGCGGGGCGTGACCGGCGCAATTCCACAGGCGATCCACCAGGCAAAGGCGGCGGCATCGGAACGCAAGAAGCGAGAAACGGCGATCCACCGCATTCTCGACCAGTATCAGCAAGGCCGCGGTGCATCGGCCTGCATGGACGACATCAAGCGCATTCTGGCGCGCAATTAACAACGGAAAAAGGACCAGCAGCATGACCAGCAAGGCGGAAAAACTGAAGCAGAAGCGCGGACGGCGTAAGGTGATCAATGTGGCGCGTGAGCCCAATGGGCGTATCTCAAGATCCGGCCGCGCCCACGCGCCGGCAGACAGCGTGGCGCTGAAGGCGCGGGCAAGCCGCATGGGCGTGACGGTCGAAGAAGCGCGTGATCCGCGAGCGGCAACCTATATCGGCACGCTGAACATGCTCGGCAAACGCGATGGCCTGAGCGACGACCAGTATGAGGGCGCGGTGCGGTTTCTGGAACTGCGCCAATCCTACATGATGGCGATCAAGGCGCCGGATGGCGAACGCGACAGAAGCGAGCGCAGCACGCCGAGCCAGACGATCAGCGAGGATTACGAGAAATGGTGCAAGGCGGTGATTGCCCGCTATGACGGCTGCCGCAAGACCATCCAGACCGCACAGAACGAGCTTCGTCAAAATCTCTGGGCGGCGCTGGATTTCTGCGTGATCAAGGGCGAGCGGCACCACCATATGCTGGGGGATCTTCGCGTGGTGTGTAATGTGTTGGCACGGTTTTTTGGGGTTTGATGTGGGAGACGTCTGCGGTGATGGCGCCGCGACGGTTCCCGACAGTCTCGGGCGTGGCCCGAGACTGCGATGTAATTGGCTCATGGATGGTCGGGTCGAGCCCGACCATGACGGCGGAGAGGTTTGAGGCTCACGGCTCCATGCGACGCTGCTTCGACTCGACCGCCGTTCACGAGGTCGAAGTCGGGGTCAGCGTGCCTTGGACGATTGTTTTTCTTCAACCAACTCGTCGCCTGGATCAGGCTCCGCGTCCGGTGCGCGATCAAGGATCGATAGCGCGGCATCCACATCGCCGCGTGCTGCACGTTTTTGCAGACTGAGAATCGCGCGGCGGTGGCCGATACCATCGGCGATGAAAGCCGATAGCAGCTGGTTGAGCGAAACATTGTCTTCCGCTGCCGCCTGCTTTGCCTCTTCCATGACATGGTCTGCCAATCTGAGAGGGTAGGTGCTCATGTTGATTGTCTCCTTCTCGTCAATTCCGCCGCAAAATCTCCAGCTCTCATAACCGATATGCCGAACGCCTTGACCGCGGGATGGTCGAAATGCCGGTCACTACTGACAATATAGGTCGCGCCAGCTGCCAAAGCGCATTCTATATAAATATCGTCGTTCGCATCCGGCAGGAATGGTCTGAAGCGAAACCAGGGTGACACGAGTTGCGCCTGGCTGAAGATCGCATCCAGCAGCATGTCGATTTCGTGTGGGCGGATCCAAGGCTCTTGCCCGAGAATGCCCTCACGCTTCAGAACATCCTCGTATTCCAAAGCGACGGCAGGTGACACTGCAAAGGGAACGCCGCCCTTCAACATTTCCCTTATAAGCCAATGCGATGCGCCTCTGGACGAGCGTAGCGCTGCAAGCAGGACATTCGCATCAACAACGATCATTACGGGATTATGATATCTTATATGATATCATGTCAAGGGTGGTTGGAATACGCCATATTGTGACAGGTGGCTTTGCTCTATGAGGAAAGAGCGGCATTTTAAAATATATAGTTTCAACGATTTAGACGGTTTTTCTGGTTTCGAAGATTTTATCGTTTGACTTTTCTACCCGAAACAGCGATAAGTGACATGTCTTCATATTCGAAGAATTGTATTTGGAAGCGGCCTTCGGGTCGCTTTTTGCGATTCTGGGCCACGTGTATCGATAGGCGGCTTTTGCCGCGAAGCCTCTTTGCTCCTGCTTTCGTTTTGGATCTTGCTTTTTAGCCAGTTAGCTCAGCGTTGCCGGTGTGTTGCTGAGGTTGCTTCTGCGGCACGGCCTGAAAATCTAAGCCTCGATACACAACGCAGTAGACCGCTGGCACGGAATGACCCCCATGACAAAACCACGGCCATTGACCCCGAGGCAGCAGGCCTTCGTTGAGGAATATCTGGTCGATCTGAACGCCAGCCAAGCCGCGATCCGGGCGGGGTATAGTTGCAAGACGGCGAAAGTGCTCGGATCAATACTTCTGAAGAAGGTTCAGGTGATGGAAGCAGTGGAGCAGGCCAAGCGAGAGCGTTCCGAACGCACGCAAATCCACGCCGACTGGTTGCTGTCGCGGCTGGCCGAAGAGGCGTTGGCGGATATTGCCGATCTTTATGATGAGAATGGCGGGCTGAAGCCGGTCGATCAGTGGCCGTTGATCTGGCGGCAGGGGCTGGTGGCGGCGGTTGAGGTCAAGGAACTGTTCGAAGGGCGCGGCGAGAGCCGCGAGGCGATCGGTCGGGTGTCTCAGGTGAAGCTCAGCGATCGGATCAAGCGGCTGGAGCTGATCGGCAAGCATATCGATGTGCAGGCGTTTCGGGAGAAGGTCGAGGTCGAGGTTAGCGGGTCGCTGGCTGAGCGGTTGGCGCGGGCGAAGGCGCGGGTTTTGGACTGACGGGTTTTGTTGCTGCGGTTGACGGTGCCGGTCGGTCGGGGTGTTGGTGGGTGGCGTCTGCGTCGAGATGCATTGTCTGCGGCTCCGTTGCACGACGCTTTTTGACTTTCTGGCCTCGTGACCTTGGATAGGGTCTTGAACGACAGTTGAGAACAGCCCTTTGGCCGAAGGCGGAAAACCTCTCGGAGTCATCCTCGCCCTTGAGGCGAGGATCCATCTTTTCACGCGGTCAAGAGTGCGGCTGATGGATCCTCGGGTCGAGCCCGAGGATGACGAAGGAGGAGAGGTTTGACCTCATCGCAACGTCGTGCGGACGTGATAAGTGACAGAGTGAACGGCTGAATGGCTGTGTTTCCAGCTAAACCGCCGGGCGTCCTATTGGACGCACAAAGGACGCTTTGCCTTTTTTGAATCTAGCGATGCTGTCGCGGATTATCTGCGCCGTGTGATCGGAAAGATCGCGACCCGCTTCAATCGGACGAGTGCGCGCCGCGTGTGGCATTCAATTCCAGACAGTGCAGGCTTTGCCGGGAGATTGTTCATGGGCAATGCCAGGCAGGCGAGCAAGGGCCGTGTGGATGCCGATCTCGATGCGGAGATCATCGAGGCGGCGGCGCGGTTTCAGTTTGATCCGCAGGCCTGGGCGCGGTTTGCCTGGGATTGGGGTGAGGGCGAGCTTGAGGGCATTGCGGGGCCGCGGGATTGGCAGGCGGATATCAATGATGAGATCCGTCAGCATCTGAACAGCGAGAACCGCTATCAGCCTTTGCAGATTGCGGTGGCGAGTGGGCATGGCATTGGGAAATCGGCGCAGATGGGGATGATGGCCAATTGGGCGATGTCCTGTTTTGCCGATTGCAAGATTGTCGTGACGGCCAATACCGAGACGCAGCTGCGCACCAAGACATCGCCGGAAGTGGGCAAGTGGTTCCGCTCCTCGATCACCAGCCACTGGTTCGAGACGCAGGCCATGTCGATCAAGTCGCGCGATCGCGGGCATGCCGATTTGTGGCGGCTGGATTTCGTGGCCTGGTCTGCCAACAATACCGAGGCTTTTGCCGGTCTGCACAACAAGGACCGGATCATCGTTCTGATGTTCGACGAGGCGTCGAAGATTACCGACAGTGTCTGGGAAGTGGCCGAAGGCGCGCTGACCGACGAAAACACCATCATCATCTGGATCGTCTTCGGCAATCCGACGCAGAATACCGGGCGGTTTCGCGAGTGTTTCCGCCGGCATCGCCGGCGCTGGATCAGGCGGCAGATCGACAGCCGCTCGGTGCCCGGCACCAACAAGAAGAAACTTGCCGAATGGGTCAGCGACTACGGCGAGGACAGCGATTTCGTCAAAGTGCGAGTGCGTGGCATGTTTCCATCGACATCGGCAAAGCAGTTCATCTCCACCGAAGATGTGGACGCTGCCCAGAAGGTGCATCTGCGCAAGGAGCAATATGATTTCGCGCCGAAGATTATCGGCGTCGATCCGGCCTGGACCGGTGACGACGAGCTGGTGATCTATCTGCGCCAGGGGCTCTATGCCCGGCTTTTGATGACAATGCCGAAGAATGACAACGACATTCTGGTGGCAAACCATGTGGCGCGCTTCGAGGACGAATTGCAGGCCGATGCGGTGTTCATCGACCTTGGTCACGGTACCGGCATCTATTCCGCCGGCGTGACGCTGGGGCGTACATGGCAGCTCGTCAGCTTTGCCGAAAAGAGCATCGATCGCGGCTGTCTCAACAAGCGTGCCGAAATGTGGAAGGGCATGCGCGACTGGCTGAAACAGGGCGGCGCGCTCGATGCGCGCGACGACATTCTCTATCACGACCTGATCGGGCCTGAGCTTGTGGCCCGCGTGGATGGCAAGCTGCAGATCGAGAGCAAGGAAGACATGAAGGCGCGGGGGCTTCCTTCTCCCAACCGTGCGGATGCGCTTGGACTGACCTTTGCCCGGCCTGTCGTTCCTAAGGGGCGGGGGGATGAGCGGTATAATCATAGCCGGGAGACCGGGTATGGTGGTGATGGGGATGGGTATAATCCGTTTGGGTGAGGGATGCGCCATCTGATGCGCTGTGATGTCCGGCGGTAGGAATGATGGAGGCGACCCCTTTTACGTTCTGGATCTGCCGTTCACCCCCCTCTGCCCTGCCGGGCATCTCCCCCCTCAAGGGTGGAGATCGGCAAAAGGCGCTCTTCGCGTTTCACATCTGACCGTAGTTTGAGCCAAGACGGTGCAACAGTCCGATCTCCCCACTTGAGGGGGAGATGCCCGGCAGGGCAGAGGGGGGGTCTTCTACCCAACTCATTGTTTCCATGAAATTTAAGCCGAACAGCCTGCGGTGCGGGCTGGCTCTGTCTGTCTTCAATTCGAGGTTTTGCGATGTGTGTTTTCAAGTCTCCCAAGGTGGCGAAGCCGGAGGATCCGAAGTTGCCGATCGAGTATGCGGCGCAGCGTGAGCCGGACAGTCAGACGGTGAATGGAGCCGGGCGGCGGGTGCGGGATCGGTTGCGGGCTGCGACATCGACCATGCTGACCGGGGTTCAGGGTGTGGGTGCGCTGGATAGCAGCGGCAAGAAAAACCTGTTGGGAGGCTGATATGGCCGATACGATCCGCGAACGGCATGAGCGGCGCCTGAAGGCGTTGCAGAAGGAGCGCAACCCCTATGAAGCGCAGTGGCAGGAGCTGAACGATTTCATCGTTCCCGGCCGTTACCGCAAGGGGGATGCCCGTGACCCGAAGGGGATCAACGGCAACAAGAAGATCATCGACAACTCGCCGAAGCTTGCGCATCGCGTGGCGCAATCGGGCATGCAGGCGGGGCTGACATCTCCCACGCGGCCCTGGATGCGCTACAGCATTGCCGACAAGGACCTGCGCGAGTTCGGGCCTGTCAAAGACTATCTTTATGAGGCGACACGCCGGGCGCGCGAGCGGCTGGCCGTCTCGAATATATATAATTGTCTTCATTCCGGTTATGGCGACGAGCTTCTGTTCGGGCAATTCTGCCTGATCCTGACGCGCGCCGGGCGCCGCCTGCACGGCATCTTGCCGCCGGTCGGGCAATATTGGCTGGCGCAGAGCCAGTATGGCATGCGGGTGGATACCTGTTACCGGCGCGTGTGGATGACGGTGGAGCAGATTGTCGGGCGCTGGGTGGCAAAGCCCAATTCCCGCGAGATGGACTGGTCCAACGTCTCCTCCACCATCAAGAACCTGTGGGACCGGGGCAATTACGACGAGGTGGTGGAGGTGTTCAACGCCATCGAGCCGCGTTCCGCCCGCGATCCCGCCCGCCCGACGAAGGCCAACAAGCCCTTCATGTCCAACTATTGGGAAGCGGGCCAGGACCGCGACAAGATGCTGGAGGTGAGCGGCTTCGACCGCAATCCGCTGATTGCGCCGCGCTGGGATGTGGTGGGCGAAGATGTCTATGCTGCCACATGCCCCGGTATGGATGCGCTGCCGGATGTGAAGATGCTGCAGACCGAACAGCGCTGGAAGGGCATGGGTATCGAGCACCAGGTGCGCCCGCCGCTGGTGGCGCCAACGTCACTGCGCAACAAGCGCAACTCTTCGCTGCCTGGTACCGTGACTTTCGTGGACGAGCAGAGTGTCGGAACCGCCGCTTATCGCCGCGCCTTCGAGGTGAATGTGCCACTTGGTGATCTGGCCGCCGATATCGATGAGGCGAAGCGCCGGGTGGACCGGGCCTTTTACGCCGATCTGTTCATGGCGATCAGCACCATGGAGGGGGTTCAGCCGCGCAACCAGTTCGAGCTGACGCAGCGCAAGGAAGAGCAGCTTCAGCAGCTGGGACCGACGGTGGAGCGACAGCATCACGAGCTGATCCAGCCCTTGGCCGACTGGGTGTTCTACCAGCTGGACGATGACGACGAGCTGCCGGACGCGCCGCAGGATCTGCAGGGCGAGGAGCTGAATGTCGACAATATCTCGACGCTCTACCAGGCGCAGCTTGCGGTTTCGACCGGCTCTATCGAGCGGATGGTGAGTTTCGTCGGCAATCTTGCCGGTGCGCGACCTGACGCCGTGGACAAGCTCGATGTCGACCAGGCGATCGACGAGTATGGCGATGCGATCGGTGTGGTGTCCACCATCGTGCGCTCCGACGACAAGGTGAAGGCGATCCGCGACGAGCGGGTGCAACAGCAACAGGCGGCGCAGGCGACGGAAGCCGCCGCCAAGCTGGCGCCTGCACTGAAGGATGGTGCGCAGGCGGCACAGGCGCTTTCCGCCACCGACGATAATGGCGGGCCGGTGGAACTGCTGCGCAAGCTTGGGATTGCCGGATGACAGCCAAAACAGTGCAGGAACAGGCGCTCGATCTCGCAACCGAGTTCGTGCTGGCGGAGCCGCGTGCGCGCGAATTTCTCTGGTGGGTGCTTTGCCAGTGCAACGTCTATGGCGCGCCGCATGTGGTGAATGGCGAGACCGGCATTCACATCGGTCGCCGGATCATCGGCGTCACCATCATCGACCAGCTGAACCAGATCAAACCCACCGCCTATGCCGAGATGATGATCGAGGCCCACAGACGCGCGGAAAAGCGCAAGAGGGAAGAGCATGCTGAGACAGTGGATGAATAACGCCGCCTTTGCGCCGGAAGGCCATACAGATTGGGGCGTGAGCCCCGATGCCGGCGGCAATGCCAACGCCAATGAGAGTGCCGATGCGCCGCTTCTGAACGGGGCGGCGGAGCCGCTTGTCGCCGGCCAGAATGGAGCAGGTCGAGAGGGCAGCGCGGGAGAGGGCGACAAGCCTGCCTCCGAGCCGGACGACGCCGCCGATCTCGTGCCGGAGAATGGCGAGTACGACATCAAGCTCGATGGCGGCATTGAACTCGACCGGGCGCTGCTGGACCGCGCTTCTCCGGTGATGAAGGAGCTTGGCCTGACGAATGGCCAGGCGAGCCGTCTGGCCGGCGTGATCGCCGAGCAGCGCAAGCTTGAATATGACGCGCTGAGCGAGCGCCACCAGAAGATTACCTCCGACTGGCAGCAGGAAATCCGTGCCGACCGGGACTTTGGCGGCGACAATCTCGCGACCAGCCTCAACAACGCAAACCGCGTGATCGCGACGTTTGGAGACGATGCTCTCCGCCGCGATCTCGTCGAAATCGGGATTGGCAACCATCCCGGACTTTTCCGGCTATTGGCCCGTGTCGGCAACGCTCTCAGTGATGACAAGCCCGCATCGTCGGAAACCGCAGCAGCCCCTCCAACCTCGCCCGAACAGGCGATGTACGGAGCGACAACATCAACGACACGAGGTTAACACATGGCCACTATCGGCAATATGTATCCCACCCTTTCCGACCTGAAGAAGCAGGGCTGGGGCGACGACATTTCCACCATCATCGACATGCTGGTGCAGTTCAACGCGATGTATGAAGACGCGCCGATCTTCGAATGCAACATGGGCTCGTCGCATCTGACGACGGTGCGCACCGGCCTTCCCGTTCCCACCTGGCGCAAGCTCTACAAGGGCGTTCTGCCGACCAAGGGCACGACGGCGCAGGTGAAGGACGCGACCGGCATGCTGGAAGACTGGTCCGAAGTCGACGCCAAGCTGGTCGAAATCGCCAAGAACCCGGCTCGTTTCCGGCTCAATGAAGCCAAGGCCCATATTGCGGGCATGGCGAACATGCTGGGCTCGACCGTCTATTACGGCGATATCGACGTGAACCCGGAGCGCTTTACCGGCCTGCATGCCCGCTTCAATTCCAAATCCGCCGCCAATGGCCGCCAGATCGTCGATGCCGGCGGCACGGGCTCGGACAACACCTCCATCTGGTTCGTGACCTGGGGTGAGGATTCCGTGCACCTGCTTTATCCGGAAGGATCGAAGGCCGGTCTGCAGCGCGACGACAAGGGCAAGACCACCAAGGAACTGCCGGATGGCTCGCTCTATGACGTGTATCGCGAGAAGTTCCAGCAGGATATCGGCCTTTCGGTGCGCGACTGGCGCGGTGTTGCGCGTATCGCCAATATCGACGTTTCTGATCTGCGCGCCAACCCCACGGCGGGCGGTGCCGATCTCATCAACCTGATGATCGACGGCTATTACGCGCTGCAGAACCCGAACCAGCCAAACGGCAAGACGGTGATCTATGCCAGCAAGACGGTGCAGACCTTCCTGCACAAGCAGGCGATGAACCGCACCAATGTGAACCTGACGCTCGACCAGAGCCAGGGCAAGCCGATCGTCTCCTTCCTGGGCGTGCCGATCCGCCGCGACGACAATATTCTCGAAACAGAAGGGCAGATCGTCTGAGGACGGTCTGGAACAGGTGACACTCCATGATTTTTGACGCACAGAATCTCTTCTCGGATGCGCAGGCGATCACCGCCTCGACCGTATCCACCAATGTCATCGACTTCGGCGCATCGGGCAAACCCGTGGGTGCCGCTGCCGCAATCCGCAAGGATCTTGGCCGCGGCAAGAAGGTCGATCTTCGCCTGCAGATGGTGGAGACAGCACTTGCCTCCGGTGCGGCGACGCTGACCGTCGATCTGCAGACCGACGACAATGAGGCGTTCTCCTCGCCGCGTGTGGCCTGGACATCCGGCGCGATCCCCAAGGCGTCGCTTGTGGCTGGCTATGTGTTTCCGCTGGAGTTCTTTCCACGCGGTGCGGATGAGCGCTTTGCCCGTCTTGCCTATACGGTTGCGACCGGCCCGTTGACGGCAGGCAAGATCACCGCCGGTGTGGTGGCCGCCTCGGAGGACAATAATTATGACTAAGACCGTGATGGCGACCCGGGCCGGTGTCTACGGGCATTTTCGTGATGAGGGCGCGGTTTTCGAGATCGCGACAGAGGCGCATTTCTCGCCCTTCTGGATGAGCGAGATTTCGCCGGAAGAGGCACTGGCGCTGCAAGTGGCGGCACGCAAGCGTGCGGAGGATCAGCGCCAGGGGATCGGCACCGCCCATGTCGACAATGCCGAGATCGAGGCTCTTCGGGCCGAGATTGCGCAGAAGGACGCCGAAATCGAGCGGCTGACGCGCAATGCGCCCGTTGCTTCTGCCGAGAAGACCGCGGCGGAGGTGGTAAAGATGGCGAGCGATCCGGGCGTCGAGTTCATGACCTTCAAGGCGGCGGCGCGCAGGCTTCTGGGCGAGGCGACGCCTTCGACCAAGGCGGAGATTATTGCCGCACTTGAGGACAAGGTGAGCCAGGGTTGATCCCTGTCGATCAAACTTATGACGCTGAACCCGGCTCAATCCAGAGCCGGGTTTTCTATTTTGGAGAAGCGAATGTCATCCGTTACCAGCATCTGCAACATTGCGCTGTCCAATATCGGCAAGAAGACCATTTCCGACATAGACGAGCCATCGACCGAGGCGCGCACCTGCAAGCTTCATTATGCGCTGACGCGCGACCGGTTGCTGCAATCCTATGAATGGGAATTTGCCAAGACCATGGTCGATCTGGCGGAAGTTGCCAATCCGCGGCCTGAGCGCTGGCGCCATGCCTATGCGCGGCCGCAAAATTGTCTGAAGCCGCTGCGCATCGTGCCGGCCGTGCTTTTGCCAGGCGATAGCGACGACGTCGCCTATCATGCGACCGAAGGGCTGATCTTTTGCGATCAGTCTCCGGCGAAGCTGGAATTCGTGCGGCAGTTCGATGACCCGGCGCGCTATCCGCCGCTGTTTGAAGAAGCGTTGAGCTGGGCGCTGTCGGCCAAGATCGCTATTCCGCTGACATCCGACCAGTCCACCCGCAAGGATGCCTACCAGATTGCGGCCTCGTCTTTCGAGGCGGCGAAGGAGGCGGATGCAGATGAGAATCGATCGAGCTGGACCGACAGTTCCACACTGATGACGGCACGAGGCTGAGACCATGGCAATTTTGCGCGTGATGCAGCCGGCCTTTACCTCCGGCGAGTTGAGCCCGGCGCTGTGGGCGCGGGTCGATGTGGAAAAATACCGGTCAGGGCTGAAGGTGGCGAAGAACATTTTCATTCATCCGCATGGCGGGGCCTCCAATCGCAGCGGGCTGGAATTCGTTGGCCGGACGCGAGGCTCCGGCTTTGCCATTCTGCTGCCCTTCATCTTCGATGCGGAGACGGATCAGACCTACAATCTGGAATTTTCTCACCTTAAGATGCGTGTCTACCGCGCCGGAAGTCCGGTGCTGGAAGCGGCAAAGGGGATTACCGGCGTTTCGGTTGCGGCAAAGGGTGTGGTGACGTGCGCAGCGCATGGTTTTGCCGATGGCGATGAGGTGTTCATTGCCGGACTTTCGGGCATTAGCGCGCTGAACAACCGCAATTTCATCATCCGCAATGTGACGACCAATACGTATCAGCTGGAAGATCTGCTGGGGGTGGCTGTCTCCACGCTTGGGATGCCGGCTTATGCGGGTGGCGGCACGGCGCGGCGGGTCTACGAGATCGCCTCGCCTTATACGGCGGAAGAGTTGCGGCGGGTGGTTTTCGCCCAGGAAAACGACGTGATGTATCTGACGCACCAGGCGCATCCGCCGATGAAGCTTTCACGGCTTGGCGATGCCAACTGGATGTTCTCGTCGCTGACCTTCGTGCCGCAGATTGCCAAGCCCACGGGGGTGACTGGCAATGCGGTGTTCAAAAGGAAAGGTGGGGCAACCGCAAACGTGTCCTATCGGATTACATCGGTCAGCGCCTCGGGGGCGGAGAGCGCGCCGTCTGCCACGGTGACGGTCAACGTGCAGTATGAGAACGAGGATGGCCGGCGCATCCGGTTGACGTGGAACGCCGCGACTGGTGCCAGCCTCTACAGGGTGTACCGCACCGACAGCGGCGACGGCTTGCTGGCGGAGACGCCAGTTCTCGAAGCCGAATTCGGCCAGACGGAAAATAGCGGCAGCGGCAAGCAACCTCCAGCAAGCTCTGCCGCTGGCGCGCCGCCGGTGCCGACGGGCGTGACTGGATCGATCGTCTACGGCAAGGAGATGAAATATGTGGTGGCGGCCATCTCCGATGAGACGGGGGAAGAAAGCCTGCCATCAGAGCCTGCGACGCTGCGCAACGACATGGTCTATCGCGGCAACCGCAATCTGCTGTTCTGGACGGCGACGCCGGGGGCCGGAAGCTATGCGGTCTATCGTTTGGACAATGGCCGCTATGGCTATATCGGCAAGACCGAGACGACGAGCTTTACCGATGAGAATATCACGCCGGATCTGGCGAGCGGTCCGCAGGAGGGGAACAATCCTTTCAACAGTGTTGGGAATTATCCGGCCTGCGTGAATTTCTACGAGCAGCGCCTTGCCATGGGCGGCACGGCGAATGTGCCGGCGGGTTTGTGGCTTGGGCAGTCTGCGAACTATGAGAACTTCGGCGCGGCCTCGCCGGTGAAGGCGAGTGACGCCATCACGCTGCGCATCCGTTCCAAGGAGAAGAACCAGATCCGGGCGATCAGCGAGTCTCGCGGCATGGCGGTCTTCACCACTGCGAATGAGTTCAACGTGGCTGGCAGTGGCGAAGAGATCATGACGCCGACCAATATGGTGGTGAAGAAGCAGAGCAACCGCGGGTCATCCTGGTTGCAGCCGATTGCGGTGGGCGATGTGATGCTGTTTGCGCTGGCGCGGGGCGGGGTCATTCGCGACTATTCCTATGAATTTTCCAACGACAACTTCACCGGCAAGGATCTGACGATCATGTCGCGCCATCTGTTCGAGGGGCGGCAGGTGGTCTCCTGGGCCTTTGCGCAATCGCCTTACTCGATCGTCTGGGTGGTGCTGGACAATGGTATGTGCGTGAGCCTGACCTATATGCGCGAGCATGAGGTGTGGGCCTGGACGCGACACGAGACGGATGGCGTGTTCGAGGCGGTAAATGTGGTGGCCGAAGGTGATGAGGACGCGGTCTACTTCGTCATTCGCCGGACGGTGGATGGCAAGCCGCAGCGCTACATCGAGCGCATGCATTCGCGCCTCTTTGCGGTGTCGGCGGATGCGTTCTTCGTCGATAGCGGGCTTTCCTATGAGGGTTCAGCCACGAAGACGATGCGCGGGCTTTACCACCTTGAAGGCAAGACGCTGGTGGCGCTGGCGGATGGCAATGTGGTGCGCGATCTGGTGGTGACGAATGGCACGGTGACGTTGCCGATTGCCGCTTCCAAGGTGCATGTGGGCCTGCCCTACGAAGCGGAGTTGAGGACGCTCGATATCGATCTCGGCAATGTGGGCGAGCTTGGCACGGTGCAGGCCAGAAACAAGGCGATCGCCAATATTACGCTTAGGGTGGAAAAGACCCGTGGCATCTGGGCCGGGCCCGCAGACGATGCGCTGGTGGAGCTGAAGCAGCGTGAGTTCGAGAACTGGAGCGAGGCGATCCGCCTTGCGACCGGCGATGTGGAGCTGACGCCGACGGCGGACTGGACGAAGGGTGGGACGATGATCATCAAGCAGTTCGATCCGCTGCCGATGACGGTTCTCGCCATCATGCCGGATCTCAGGGTGGCATCGTGACGGTTCGCGTGATCGAAGCGCGGCCCGAGCATGTGGATGTGATTGCGCCACGGATGCGCGAAGCCGACCGCGAGGAGGTGTTCGCCGCCGTGGGACGCGGACCGGCCTCTGCGCTTTTGCACTCGCTGGAGCGATCCGATTTTGCCCACACCGTGCTGTTTGACGATGTGCCGGAGCTGATGTTCGGCTGCGGCACGACGAATATGCTGACCCGGACCGGTGCGCCGTGGCTGCTGGGGACCGATGCGCTGGAGCGGCATGCGCGCGACTTTCTGCGGGGCTCTCTCCACTGGGTGGCCGAGATGCGGCAGCGCTACCAACTGCTGCAGAATGTGGTGGATGACCGGAACACGGTTTCCAAACGCTGGCTGCAATGGCTGGGCTTCACGCTTTCCGAGCCGCAGCCCTTTGGCTATGAGCAGCGCCCTTTTCGTATTTTTGAGATGAAGGCTTGAGGCATGTGTGATTTTGGTCTGATCCTTGGCGCCGCCTCGACCGTGATCGGTGCGGCTGGCGCAAAACAGGAGGCGGAGGCAAATGCCGCCGCATCCGAATATAACGCGAAAGTCACGGACATGAATGTGCGGCTTTCCGAAAGGCGGGCGCGTGACGCGCTGGACCGCGGCAAGCTGGAAGAGCAGAAAAAGCGCCAGGAGACGGCGCAGATTACCGGCCAGCAAAGGGCAGCGATGGCCGCCAATGGCGTGGACCTGACATTCGGCTCCCCGCTCGATCTGTTGGTCGATACTGCAACGCTTGGCGAGATCGACGCGCTGACCATTCGCCGCAATGCCGCAAACGAGGCCTATGACTTCGACGTGGCGGCGGCCAATGGTAGGGCGGAGGCGAGCCTTGCGCGGGCGAATGCCAAGAACACCCGAAAGGGCGGCAACCTGAAAGCGCTTGGCACGCTGCTGACCGGAGCGAGCAAGACGTTTGGCGATAGTCCGTTGTTCAAGCCGAAATCGGGGAAATGAGTTTTTTCGGCATCGGGATTCGCTAACGCGTCCAACCGTCATGGTTTTTTGGCGAAGGGGTCCTGCTGCTTTGCTTCATCTCGGCTTTTGCGAAGCGTTTCTTCGGTCTTGTCCTGGCAGGCGCGCATTTCGTAGAATGCCGTGGCTGCACCTTCAAGCGGAAGGTTTGCAACCTCCTTGTCGGCGTAGGTGATACGCAACTGACTGCTTTTCTGGGCTTCCACGATGAACTTGCCCCCCAGTTTCCCGATTGCCAGATCCTGCGATGTCTCGCTGACCGATGCGATTGCTTCCACCTCCAAGGGCTTCTTTGAATCGAAGGTGAAAAGCAGCGGGTAGACCTTTTCGTCTTCCAATGATTTCCACTTCTCGTTCCTCAACAGAAGATAGAACCTCGGAAACTCCGTAGCGAGGTCCATGCCAAAATGCAGGATCGTATCGCCCTTGGAGCGAAGCGCCACATAGCAGCCAAAATTGCGATCGGGCTCCACGGCCACCGACCAGTTACCAAAGTTTCCCCATTCAACAGGAGCAGCATTGGCTCCGAACGGCATGTAGAGAAGGCATGCGGCGAGGAGGGTGCGTTTCAGGAGCCTATCCATGTCTTTTGCCTGATCATGCTGGATGGTTATCGTTCCGGATACGGTTGTGACAGCTCTGTTCGACCATCGCTCTTATCGACTGCACATCGAGGCTACTGTTACCTCGATCACGGTTTAAAGGGGTCGTCCGAGGCTTGCGTGGAAGATTTTCTGGCGAAGGGATCGGACGTGTCGGGCTTTGTTCTGGAGATTTTGAAGAATTCGTCGGTCGTCTTCTGACAGGCATCCATTTCTTCTATAGCCTCTTCGACGCCACTTAGGGAAAGGTGGGCTATCTCCTTCTTCTCATAGAACATCTTGACGGCTTTGCTGGACTTGAACCCGTCGAGAAAGTCCTGCAAACTCGATTTCATCATGAGTCTACGGTTGGTTCCTTGAACGTAGGCTGTAGTCTCTACATCCCAGTTGATGCCCTCATCGAACTCGAAGTTGACGGAATAGACTTTCTTGTGGACCAGCGATTTCCATTTTTCATTCCCAACAGAGAGAAAAAAGCCTGGCTTTCCCTTTTTGAAATAGCGCCAAAACATCAGGTCATGACCGGTTTCAAACGCAGACATGACGACACACGTATTGTCGAGGTTCGGTTGCATCTGAACCCTCCAGGTCCCGAATTTGCCCCAAAGGACTGGGTCTTTTATCTCCGGTGCGTCTCGCGCGGCGGCGGCGAAAGGCATGCAGGCCAGGAGGAGGGCGGCGATTGCCTGTTTCATGTTAGGGCCTGCTTCGTAAGGGTCATCAGGAGTAGTGGCGATACTTGCTCATTTGCGCATGAGTTGAGATGTCTGTCGAGTGGTTTTGCTTTGGAAACGGGGTGCGCCTGATGGGTTGCGCAGAGGATGCTTTAGTCCGTTAGATCAATATTGACCGGGCTACTTGGCCGGTCAGATTGTGCTGAGGCCAGCGTCGAGGGGCTGACCTCCCGACCCCGGGGTCGTCCGCAGGCGCATCAGACCTCGACATAAGGGCGAAGACAGCAAGTGTTACAGTTTACGGGGATCGCCTGATGGTTCTAAGGAGGGGGCCCTGGCAAAGGGATCGGCCTCCCTGGACTTCGGTTCTCGGGCGTTCAAAATCTCGTCGGTCTTTTGCTGGCAGGCGTTCATCTCGGTTACTGCCTTGGCGACGCCTGTCAAGGAGAGGTTAGCGATCTGTCTGCCTTCGTAGGAGATCGTGGCGGTGTCGCTGGTCTGGAAGTGTTCGAGGAACATCTCATTATCTGTGGCGATCAAGAGCCTGCGCTGGAAATCATCTTCCACTGTTGCCCATGCGTTCGTCTTCCAGATTCCATGATCGCCAAGCTGAACTTCCAAGGCATATCTCTCATCATCCTTCAGAGATTTCCACCTTGGGTTATTGACGGACAAGTACAGGCCAGAGCCGTCCTTTTGACGAAAGCGTCCAAATCGCATTACGACGCCTTCACCATAGATGCGGGCCACGTAACAAGCATTTCCGCGGGTAGGGTCCATAAAGACGTGCCATCCACCGAAGGTGCCCCAGACGGTGGAGTCTTTCGGGGGCGCGTCCTCTGCGACAGCAACAAATGGCGCGAGGACGACAAGAAAAGCGGCAATTGTCTGTTTCATGCGGGACTTGTTGATCAGAACCAGGTTGAAGGTCATTCATTTGCGCACGGGTTGAAATGTCTGTCCAGGCGTTTCGCCGTGTCGGTGAGATCGTGCTCGGTGCACCGCCGCCATTGACGCTAAGCTGGTTCATGGTTTGGGCGCGAATGGGTCATCCGTTGCGCTTGTTGCCGGCGGCTTGGCAAAAGGATCCTCCGTGGTGCTCTCCGCTGGAGGCTTGGCGAATGGATCATCCGGTGTCTCAGTCTCTGGCGTCTTGGCGAATGGATTACCAAACTCTTCCGGCGAGCTTTTAAGGTCTTCTGTAACCATTGCCAAGCAGTCAAGCATTGGCAGAAATCGCCTCGGCAGCGCGATCGAACTTCAATGCAATGGCCGCTCCGCTCACAGGTTTGACGTGAAGCACCTTATTCTTTGCGAACTCTTCGAAAAGTTGAGTATCCTGCGGCACCACAATAAATAGCATGTGGCTATCGTCCATGAAATCGGCTTTCGCCTTTATGGGCGCCGATGAACCGAACTGAAGACGCACATCGAGGTTCCTGTTGGGTTTAAGTACAGTCCATTTGTTGTGTGTGACCGAGAAGTAAACGCCTCGCGCTTCTTCCAGGGGTAAGACGCCGAGGGTGATGGAGGCGTCTGTGCCAAACGACCTGTACAGCGAGCAACCGTGCGTCGCTCGACGGTCATTGAAAACGGACCATTCGCCGACCTGTCCCCACAATTCGGTCTCTGCACGTGTGGTGGTTGGTGAGCATGCGAGGAATGCGAGTGCAATGGCCGTTTGCGCGGTTCTGAGCAAAACCGCTTTCTCAGACAATATCGATTGAAAAATCACTGGTTTCTCATTGGTGGCGGCATTTGTCTACCTAGTCTGCATTGCTTCTATCATCGAGTTCGAAAGCTGCCGCTTGTCCTCAGCGGTGGCGCAGTCCATCGCCGTTACAGCTCGCGCGGACGGTCCACTGCTCCGACAGGAGATTTTTTGGCGAAAGGTTCAGCCTCTTCAGGCTTCGGGTTTAGTTTCTTCAAAACCTCGTCGGTCTTCTTCTGGCAGGCGTTCATCTCGCTCACGGCCTTGGTGACGCCTTTTAGCGACAGGTTGATGATTTCCTTGTCATCATAGTAAACTTTGGCTGTGTCGCTTGTCTCGAACTCTTCGAGGAACTTTTCATCTGCACCGGAGACCAAGAGCGAGCGCGTTACATCGTCGTCCTCCACGACTCCCATAGCGCTTGCGGACCAAGGATCATTATCCCCAAACTGAAGGTCGATGAGATACTCTTGCCCATGCTTGAGCGACTTCCACTTTGGATTGTTGACCGAAAAATACAGGCCGGAGTTGCCCTGCTTGCTGTAGCGCCCAAACCGAAGCACGACGTCCGCCTCGTACACACGACCCAAATAACAAGCATTGCCGGCGGTCGTATCGACACGAACGCCCCATTCACCGAATGTGCCCCACAGGATGGTATCCTTCGAGAAGGCGTCCTCTGCTGAAGCTGCAAAAGGCATGCAGGCCAGAAGAAGGGCGGCGGTTGCCAGTTTCATGTGCGGGCCTGCTGTTCGGGTGCGGTATTGGGTTGAGACCTGGATATTTGCGCAGGAGTTGAAAAGGCTGTCGAGTCGTTTCTTCGAGCTAAAGCGTCTCGCGATCTTTCAGATTCGCTCATACGCTTTAGATCTTTGTTTTTGTCGCATGTCGTTATCGCAAAACCGGTGACCACTTTTGCGCGACATGCTTAGGCGTGTGTTCTCACAGGTGAGAATGCGCAGACCTGCCGCGGGTGAGGGCTCGGCCATTGGCTGCGACCTGCTCTGACAAAATCACGAGATTAGATGTTGCCAGGCGTTCTTCGGGGCGCCTTTTTTATGGAGTGAGCCATGGCTGAGGTTCCGGTCAAACAATATTTTCGCCAGGCTGCCGTGCCTGTTTATCAGGGCAGCGTTGTCCCGCGGCCGATCCTCCAGCAGCCACTGACGGTGAAGGCAACGGAGAATGATTTTGGTGCGCAGGTGGGCAAGGGCATGCAGTCTCTTGGCGAAGGGCTTGGCAAAATGGCCGAGGCTGCCAGCAAGCTGCGCGACCTTCAGGCCGACACCACCGCCAAGGACAGCAAGACCGCCTTCGAGTGGGCAAAGCTTGCGTTGGAGCATGGCGAAAACGGCTATCTCAACACAAGCGGCCAAGGCGCTGTCGAAGGCTATCCCGGCTATGAAGAGGCGCTTGCCAAGCTTCAAAAGACCTTTGAACCGAAAGACCCACTGGCGGCGGGACGATATGAGGCGATGGTCGCTCCTGTGGTGACGACCAGCCTGGAAGCCGCCATCAAGCACAAGGCGCAGGGGCAGAAGGAGTGGGTGGGCAAGGCGGCTGAAGGCAGGCTTTCTCTTGCCAAGGACCAGGCGATCGCCGGGTACAACAAGCCCGAGCAGATCAATTCCGCCGTGGCCTCCGGCGTCAATGAAATTTACAGTCTCGGTAAGCTGAACGGCTGGACGCCGGAGGTGATAGTGGCCAAGGCCATGGACTTCATAACGGGACTTCACACCGGGGTCGCCATGACGATGGCCGGAAAGCCTGGTGGGGCGACCGCGGCGATGGAGTATCTGAAGGCCAACAGTGCCCAGGTGGACCCGAACGCGCGGGCGGACCTGGAGAACAAGATCAGGCCCTTGGCCATCGACGAGAAGGGCAAACAGATTGCCCTGGAGATCGTTTCGGAGAAACGGACACCCGCCGGTGCGGCTGACGATGTTGTGACGGGCGCTGTGGATAAGACCCCGTCCAGCAAGGAAGAGACTGGTGCTGGTAAGGATGCGGGCACGCGAGGCGATGCCAATGCCGGTCAGAATCCAACCGCTGATGTCGACAAGGATACGGTTGTCGGAACGGACAGGAGCAATCCTCCCGAGGGTGCGGACGCGAAGGCCCAGCCGGGTCAGACATCCACAGGTGGCGTGAACCGTGCCGCGGAGGAAGAACCGCACCGCGGCGGACCAACGCGGGCGAAAGCGTTTCTCGTTTCAATCTCGGCAAAGCCTGATCGACCTGACGACGCGCTCCCACTCGAAAACGCATTTGCGGAAAATACCAAGGCCTTAATCGAGGATGCGCCGAAGAACATTCGTAATGGGTTGGGGGTGAGCTTTGTAGACCCGAAATCACGCGCCTCTGTTGCCTCAGCGTCTTCCGTTTCAAGTGGGCGCAGCATCCAGTTGACCTATGAGGGGCGGCCGCTGGATCAGGCTCCGGCTCAGGTTCTCGACTGGCTTCACGAGAATGCCGAACAATATGGTCTGCGGTTTCTCTATGAGACCGCTCCATCCTCCACCGCGCCAGAGGCGTTCGGACGTGGCGGCAGCACTCTTGTTGCGGCGCAGGATGGGGTTGCGGCGCGCAGTCAAATGCTGCCCTTTTCGCAGGCGATGGCAAAGGTGCGCCTGATTGAAGACCCAGAGTTGCGGTCTTCGACGCTTCGATATGTGAACGGGATGTTCCGGGAAAGTGGCAGAGCCGAGAGTGCGGCTGCCAACGCTGCGAAGATGCAGATGTGCCGGATGATCATGGACAACATGCCGTTGTCCCAGATCCCGCTCGACCTGAAACTCGCGGCCGGGCCAGATACTGTCGATGGCGTCAAGCAGCGCGAGGCGCAGGGCGACAGGATAAAAGCCGATCCCGATCTCTACAATCAGCTCTCAATCATGAGTGCGAGCAATCCCCGTCAGTTTCTGAAGATGGACCTTACCGGGCCGGAGATCATCAACAGGCTTTCTCGGGAACAATGGAAGGGTCTGGCGGACAAGCAAGGCTCCATCAGGGCCGATGAGACGAAGGCCGACCGCGATGGGACATTCTACAAACAGGCATTCCAGGAAGCCGCGTTGACGCTGGAGGAGGCGGGGATCAATACACCCCGCCAGACGCTACGCTATAATGCGCGGTTGCAGCGCGAGATCGATCAGTGGGTGGAGCGCAAGGGCGAATATCCGAATTTTGCCGACAGGCAGTCGATGATCAACATGCTGGTCATGGAAGTCATCTACACGGAAAAACGTGCGCGCCTTTCACCCATGAGGCTGATCGACGACGGTGAAGATCAAGTGGGCAGCGGCAATATGTTCGACAATGACGACAGGCCGGAAGGATCTGACGTCAGGCTTACGGCGCGCTATGGCAAGATCCCGCCAAACGAACGGGCGCGGCTTTTCAAGGTGCTGATGAAGAAGAACGGCAAGGCGCCGTCACGAGCCGAGATCGAAGCGGAGTACAGCGTCGAGGCGATGGAAACCATTGGGGTGGATTGATGCTGTTCTTGCCAGGTTCGTGCCCTATCGTTGAGGCGGTGCCTCTAAGCTTCAAACACCTGTGAGCGCCATTTCCCTAGGGCGAATGGCGCTGTGACTGTTTGAACCGGCACGTGGCGCCTTTGGACGGTCAGATTCGGATCTTCAGCCGGAGCTTTCAGTTCATTTTTCCCACAACCGCGAGCGCTTCAAAAATGACGCAAGCGATGACCGCTGAAAGCGCGCCTTTCCAAGGATTATTTGAACGTCGTCGGATGAAATAGACGATCGAGCCAACGATCGCGCCTGCTGCGAATGTGGGGAGCATTCCTCCGACCCACTCTCCCAAAATCCGGCCAGGCCTTTGAGACAATCGAGACGGATCCCAATCAAGCGGTGCCGTGACCAGCGCAGCGACGACCGTCGTGCAGAGTGCTGCGAAAAACATCTTTTTCAAGCGAGACCCCCATGTCCCCAGAAGAAAATCGAGACAGGACCCGTGCACAGGCGGGGTCTTCTGTCAAGCAGACGGCGTATGAGATGGGGAGTGATCCGGAGCTCCTTGAATATGTTCGTGTAGGCGACATTCCGTTTTTCTTGAGCGGACGCAGGTCTGTCATCGATTTGCAAAGCAAGCTGACGGCTCAAGAATCGGCTCAGAAGCAGATTGAACTTATTTTAGAGCAAAATCCTAGGCTCCATGAGGCACTGAAAGCGCCTGGACACGCAGGCCTAACCGTAAAAGATTTGGCAAGTCTCGCGCTTTTTGAGCAAGCGCTACAGCGTGTCCAACAAGAAGATGCCTACGACAGTTCGCTTAAGAAAACCTCAGTTTCTGAGCCGCTGCCACAATCAGTTACGACTGCTCCTTCGCTTCAGCGCCAAGAAAATAAAGAAAACGAAACAGATGAGGTGAAAAATCTATCTCGGTGGGAGCGTTTAACCACGGCTTTCCAGCAGGGCGATGATGAGGCAACTGTACAGGGGAACGAGTACTTTCAGGATCTATCAATCGCGTTGGAATCAAGCGCGCTTAACAGGCTATTCGACGATGCAGGTCGAAAACTCGACGAAAGCCTCCTAACGAACGACGACGGAACGCCGAACCTTTTTGGTCGATTCACAAACTATGTGCGAAAGAACGCTTCGGCGGGGGATCAATTCCCACGCGAACAAGTCGGTGGCGCAGACGTCACGATTGAACAGCGAGTAGCCGCCATAAAAAAACGCGGGTACAGCCCGTTATACTACAGCTCAAAAGATCGCCTCGCAAAGATGGAAAAGGACGGGTTCAAAGTCAAATCCTATGATGATGTCGATGGTTTTGATTCAGCGCTAATGTACATTGGGGAAAATGTGGCGAAGGAGACGCCGAAGATTTTGACGTCGATGGCGTCAGGTCTCTTCAGCATCATCTTTACCACTGCCGACAACGCTGCATCCGTCAACAAAGAGTTGAAAGAAAAGTTGCCGGACATGCCTCTGGAAAGACGAGTGGCCGTAGCAACTGGCGTTGGAGGGTTGTTGACCGCGTGGGACAATGTCCCGTTTCTACTTGGGAAATTCGCAAAGGGTGGCAAGCTAGGAGCCACCGACATCGTCTTGGACGCTGCGAAGCCTACGACGTTACGCAGGATAGGGGGGGTTGTTGGGGGGACGATTAAAAGCGGAGCGGAAGGTGGCGCCAACGAATTGATCAAAGAAGGCGTTACTATGGGAGGCCCTGCTGCTCTAGGCGCCCGGTACGAGGACAAAGAGGCTTCCGACCGCCTGATTAACAAGTTGCTCAGCGGTGCCGTGGTTGGGGGCGGTGAACACATTTTCAAAGGCGCGACCGAAAGTCTATTACGTGCAGCAAGACGGTGGAGGTCTGAACGGTTCAAAGCGTCAGAGGCCGCTGACACGAAAAACGCTATGGATCAGATGAGCGATGCTGCGGCAAACTCCGGCCTGCGCACGCAACACCCCGAAGCGTTTAGGGAGTTTGTTGCTAAGATGACGAAAGGGACGAACGTCCGACAGGTTTATATCCCGGTCGATAAGATCGACGAGATTGTTCAACGCCGTGGTGGAAACCCGGCAAAAGTTCTTGAAGCATGGCATGTCGACAAAGCCGATTGGGAGACAGCACATCAGACCCGCGGATCCGTAAAATTTTCAATCGAGGATTATGAAACCTACGTAGCAGGAGGCGAGTATGACTTAGACCTTCGTCCGCACATAAGCCTCGACCCAAGTGCCAAGACGCATGCCGAAGGGTTAGAGTTTAAGGGCAGGGAGTCTGATCTTATCGCTCAAGCGGAGAAGGACGCGAAGGCTGCGCTAGTAACACAAGAACAGAACAGGGCTGTTTCGCAAGCAGAATATCAGCGAGACGTTGAGAGTCGGCAGGCTTCTG
Organism: Agrobacterium sp. SORGH_AS 787; assembly: GCF_030819035.1. Lineage (NCBI taxonomy): Bacteria > Pseudomonadati > Pseudomonadota > Alphaproteobacteria > Hyphomicrobiales > Rhizobiaceae > Agrobacterium > Agrobacterium sp. SORGH_AS 787. The sequence goes on along the minus strand of NZ_JAUTBG010000002.1, from coordinate 449,149 downwards.
GCGCTTCTCCGGAGCAGGCGCATTCTGGCGCTTTGGCCGTCACTACGATGCGAACCGTGAGAATTGGCAAGAGTGGTCGAACCCCCGATGACTTTGTGCGGGACAATACATCGTCAGCTGATGCGTCTTCAACGAACCAGGGTCAATCGCGTGCAGTGAGTGAAGGTGCAGGGCCAGCACAGCAGCCGCCTTCCCGTGTTGAGGATGGCGCTAACGGCAACATCGCTCCTGTTCGCGCCCCCGGCGATAAAGGTGCTAGTGTTTTCCCCGCGACAGGTGCTGCATCTAATGCCCGGGTACCTGGAGCGACTCTGGGCCAGAAGGGACCACGATTGGGCTCAGTTCCCGAGAGTATTGGTGGCAGCATGCCGACGGAACAGCTCAAGAGGATGCTACAGTCATCCACCGCGCCTGCTTCCCGGCTGGAACCGCCCGGCCCGTCACCCAAGATCCTCGATCAGCAAGGCCCCGCAGTTCCGACGGACACGCCCTGGTCTGCGCGCCGGGACAAGCTGGAACGTAACGGACGATAAATCCAAGGAGGGATTCGATGGACGCCGTTGAACCCGATGAAAACCTATCCCTCATTCGGCTTTTTGAAAGTGTTGAGCTTTCCGCCTTTCTTCGCGGAACGAGCCGGTATTTTCTGGAAACGCTTCCTGAAATTGGCCGGGCGGATGCCGATGTGCGGGAGATGGGTGAGACCCTGCGCGACTGGGGACGGAAGGTTTCTGGTGCTGACGAAAGCGCGATCCACGCGCATTTTGCCCAGGCCTTCGAGGTGTATCTGCTGGAGGGTGAGGCGCCTTCGGTGGCTCTTCGCACTGTTTTCGAGCATTTCGCCGAGTGGCTTCTGCATGTCTATGGAGCATTGCGCGGTCTTGACCTTTCGCTTTCGCCCGACATTCGCGATGTGCTTTTGCGCATGCTGGCAACCCATGCGGCAATTGAAGAGGCGCGCGACGACATGTCTGCGGGCATGTTGTTTACGGGTGGGAAGACGGCGGGGCTTTCCGCTGATGAGCACCGGCGCCTGCGTCGGCTTCATGAAGAGGCAGACGACGAGGCGCATCAAAAACTGCGGCGTCAGGTGATGAAGCCGATCTTTCTCGCGCGCCAGGACTGGTATCGCAAGGAGCGCGAGACGGTGAAGGAGATCTCGACGCGGACCTTGCAGGCTGTGCCGATTTACCAGGCCATTCAGGCATTGCGCTTCGGCATGGATTTTGAGGGCAAGCCGGTGGGGCGGATCAAGCTCGACAGGGGCATTCTGGAACGGGACTTTGGCTTGAGGCCTCTTTCTTCCAAGGCGGAGGGAGGTGAGGACGATCTGGACCACGCCAATGCCTTTGCCGGACGTGACGGTATTCACCCCGATATTGCAGCCGGCATGTATGGGTTTGACAGTGGTCGGGCGTTTCTGCAGGCGCTGGTGCGGGCGCGTCCTATCGAACTTGCCATCGAGCTTCTGACCGAGAGGACGATGGTTGAGCGTCATGGCGATCTTTTGCTTGACGGCCAGTTGGAAGAAGAGGCGCTGAAGGCGCTGCATGGGGACAAACGCCGGGCGTTTCTGCTGGCGGAGCTGAATGTGCTGAGCAAGCTTTCGGGCGGTGAGGCGACGACGCATCAGGAGGTGGAGGGGAATGTCCACCGGCTGTTCAGCGCGCTGAAAGTGTCCAGTGCGACGGATTCCGATCGCCACCTTGCGGCAGAGCGCAAGACGGCCGGTGAGGCGGCCAGCGCCTTTGCCAAGGACGATCTCAAAGAAGCGATGGAGGCGAAGCGGCGACAGCTGATGGCCTGCCATTTCTATATGGCGGCCTCTGCCAAGGCTGACGAACTTGAGGCCCTGATTGACCGCATGGCGACGCTGGATGCGACGGATGATGAGTGGGCAATGGATGCAGAGGCGGAAAACCGCGGGGCGGTGCGTGCGCTGGCCGCTGAATTTGGTTTGGCGAGCAAGCCTGCCCGTTTTGATATGGGCGGCTGGCTTGAGCAAATGAAGGAGGACGATCTTGTCCTATAATGTGCTTTCACAGGCAGCTGAGGTTTATACCCGCGCCGATTCAAAGGTATTTGGCGATCTGACGGTTGCGGAATTCGATGCCGTTCACGATGCGATTGACAATGTGACGGAAGTTGGCCGGAGCGCGAGGGGCATCCAGATCGATGGCGAGTGGCAGGATCTGGACGCTGTTCTTGGCTTGGTTCTGGCGGCTGTGGAGCAGCGTAGCGAGAGCCAGAACGCGGACTTGCGACGCCGGCTGACGGCGCTTGGCGCGGGGGCCGTTATGCCGCTTTCTCTTGAGGCGGCGCAGCGGCCGGTTGAGCTTTGGGCACAGGATATGGATGGGGGCGAGGCAGGGATTTGTTCTCGCCTTATCGTCGCGCCGGTGCGGCAGGCATTTGAGCATTATGAAGAAGAAAAGGCCGCTTATCTTCGTTCGCTTCACGCCATTATCGAGCCGCGCACTGCGGAACTGCTGGGGCCGGCGATCGGCGCTCCGGAGCTTGGATTTACATTCGAGAACAAGGGGCAGCTGTTCCATGCGCTTTTGCACACCGGCAATGACAGCAATCAACGCAAGCTTCTGGCCGGGCGCGGGTGGCAGGCCGGATGGGAGCGTTTTATCGCGCGGATGTGGCGCGAAGGCATTTTGACCAAAGCCGATTATGATGCGGCGCAGGCCATCTGGGATGTGATGGAGGGGTTGAAGCGAAGAGGGCAGGAGGCACACCGCAAGATCTGCGGCTTCTCCTTCAGAGAGATGATGCCTGCCGCCCTCAAGACGCCGTTTGGCACTTATGCCGGCGGCTTCGTGCCCGCTGTGTTTGAACGGGGCTTCGGCATTGCTAATCAGGAAGGGAGGAACCCGGCGGAGATGTTTCCGACGGTTGCCCCTGCCTTCACAGCGCAGGGGAAAGAGAATGACGCGCGGCCGCTGGTGCTGGAGTGTTCAATGCTTGCTGCGCATATGGATCAGCTTTTGCGGTTTATCCATATCGAGCCTGTCGTGCAGCAGATAGGGCGGATCGTGAACAGGCCGGAATTTTCGGTGGCGCTGGACGATGTCTCGCCCGCCATGATGGACACGGTGATTGTGCCTTGGCTGCGAATGGTGCGGCAACCGGTGGCTGAGGTGCAGCCGACGACGGCGGAGGGGCGGGCGCTGTCTTATGTCACGCGGGCGATCCGTGGACGTGCGGGCGTTCGCAATATGATGCTCGACATCGTTAGCGCTACGGCATCGACGTGGGAGACATCCTCTGTCTCGGCCCAGATTTCGACGGGGCGGTTGGAGGCCGCGTTGGTTCGTTTTGCCAATCAGGGCGAAGGGGCGGCCATGCGCGAGGATGTGGCAAGGCTATCCCTCGTGATGAACTCGCGGATGAAGCGGAGCAGCCGGGATATGGAGGCGTGTATTCGGCGCGCGATCGCCAAGCCGGGTGATCGTGGATTGATCGCTGAGAAAAGCGTTCTCTATGGGGAGATTTTGCTGAAGGGGACCGGGAATATCCTTGATCTGGTTATCTGGCACGCGGCGTATGACCAGGCAATCGCTGAGGGCATCCTGCATAGAGAGGCTGTGGCGAAGGCGGACGCTCTTCTTGTCATGCGCGATGATAAGCAGAACCACTGGGGAGAGAACGGCTCTACCTTTTCCCGCCTGTTCACGTTGCTCTACAGTTACTTCAACAGCCAGGCCCGTCTCTCGGGCGGAAATCTTCAGCCGATCATGCAGAGCTACGGTTATGGGGGCGCGCCGCGCCTGTTTGCCGTCTATCTGGCAGGGGTTGCTATTCCTGCGGTGGTCGCGAAGGTGATCACTACCGCTCCCGATCAGTTCTCGGATGGAAGCTCTATCGGCGAATTGGCAGGACTTTTCTTCGGCACGCACAGCGAACGAGGCGCCGGGATAGAGCCGATAGCCGAGCAGAATTTCAATGCCTTCACGGCGACGTGGAACGAGACGTCCGCAGCCCCCAGACGATCGGCTCGTGCAGATGGACCGGCAGGAGATGGATTGGCTGCCCTTGCCATGGTGCTGGGGATTTCTCTCGAAGGGTTGGTCCAGGCTGCGGGCCTTGGCGACGTCGACGTCGAGGCTGATCCGAACAGTGCTTTGGATACAGTTCCGACAGTTTCATCTGCTGCGGCATTCGGTGGGGCGGCACAAAGCCAGCCTGATCGACCTGAAGTGCCTCTTCGAGATTGATTTCGTAGAGCCGCTCGCTTGGTTTAGAATGCCAAGCGACGTTTAACTCATCGGATTTCCGAAAACCGATTCTGATTTTCTAGCCGATGCTGTCGCGGAGCGGCCGCCACGACTGGTTGCCCTGGCCTTGCCAGAACCACCAATCCCGACGTCCGAAACGATGGCGGAGATCCGGTACTCCCTACGCCGCAGCGATATTGGGCGAATCTATCCAATTTTATGCCCCACAAAACCCACACCGACAAGCGCCTTCAGGGCGCTTTTTTATGGAGTGAACAATGACGGTTTCAAGCGAAGTCAGCGTAGCCGGGCCGTTCTACGGCAACGGCACGACGAAGACTTTTCCTTATAGTTTCAAAATTCTCGATGCCAGGCATATCCGCGCCGTGCTGATTTCAGCATCGGGCGACGTATCCGATCTCTCTCTCGACAATGGCGACTACAGCGTGACGGGCGTCGGCAGCGAGACCGGCGGCGACGTCGTCAAGGCAACACCTCTTCTCACGGGCCAGACCCTGACGTTGGTCCGCCGGCTGCCGTTGACGCAGGAGACCTCGCTGGAAAACCAGGGAGCCTATTATCCCGAAGTGGTGGAGCGCCGTCTGGACCAGATGGTGATGCAGATCCAGTCGGTGAAGGAGGCGACGGAACGATCGCTGACTGTCGAACCCGGCCAGGAAAAGCCTTCGATGACGCAGATTGCGGCGGCGCAAGGGTTTGCGCAGGGCGCGAAACAGAGCCGCGATGAGTCTGCCGGGTTCGCTACCGCGGCGGCCAGTAGCGCATCGAATGCATCGGGATCGGCGGCGCTGGCAAGTCGCTGGGCAAGCGAGGCCGAAAACGTCCCTGTGGCGGGCGGGCTTTTCTCAGCGTTTCACTGGTACCGTAAAGCCTATGGGATTTATCAAACGGTCTCGCAGGGCTTTCTTGAAAAGGTCGGCGGCATACTCACGGGTGATGTGCTGTTTGGGCCAGGCACCGGTGGGAAATATTCCAAGATCCAAGCGAATGGGGACGTTCAGCTTAATCGCGGCGACAACACCGGGTACAACACATGGAATGCCCCAAATGCCTACTTCGGATGGGACGGTGCGCGTTATGTATTCGGCCCAGCGGGACCCACTCTCATTACACATTATTTGCAGTTGGAAAAGGATGGGGTGTGGTCGAGATACTACGAGACTGGCGACATCTCTTTTGGCGGGTCCATGGGTACTGAGTTCGGTGCTGGCCTTTCTGTCGCACTGCGAGCTGCAAAAGGCAGTTTGGGTATAGGTCAAAGTTGGCAAAATGTGTTGGCAAATCGATCTGCTGGGACTGTATACCAGAACACCTCTGGGAAGCCGATCATGGTCGCTCCTCAAGGATGGGCGCGCTACTCCTTTTGCGAAGGGCAGGTTTCTACGGATAACAGCAATTGGATCACCCCGCCACGACCGGAGAAGATCGTGAACTCGGACACGACTTACTACTTTGCCTATCCGATGTTTGTGGTTCCGCCAGGCCATTACTATCGTCTGACGCAAGGCAACAATTTCCTTGGCACACAGGCGTGGCTCGAACTGAGATAGGAAATCATCAATGAGCGAAGAACATGGATTTTACCATCCAAGTGTCGGTTACTGGCAAACTACGTCAGAGCCATCCGAGGCCATTCAAGACCTATATCCAGAGGGCACAATTCCATACCCGTTAAAGCCAAGCGACAATTACATTCCTAAGGATGGCGGCTGGGAATATGCAGAGCCGCCTGTAGAGCCGTTGCCGGAAATGGTCTCCGTCCTTCATCCCGTTCATCTTTGGGAGCGGATGACAAAGCCGGAAGCAGATGCTGTCGGCGCGGTGATGGAGCAGCAGGATTTCCGGACGCGACAGATATTCGCAACCGCTTCCTCGTACCGCTCGGATCATGAGCTTTGGCCGCTTCTTCAGCAGATCGCCACGCAGCTTTTCGGTGCAGAGCGCGCCGCGCAGATACTCGCACCCTCCGAGATGATCCCTGCTTGAGGCGACGATGCAAGTCTTAAAAAACCATGGCGACTATGATCTGTGTGTGCTCTGCGTGCGTGGCAACGGGATGCGGATCGATACCTGCGAGCAATTGAGCGGATTTCAGAACAATAACCATAGCCCCGGCAGAAACGGTGGGACGGTGGCGCTGATCGCCGCCGTCATCGGAAACGACGGCAACGGAGAGCGGCAAGAATGTTAGGGGTGAAATATGCCTACAAAGACTTTAACGCAAAACGGACAGAGGACATGGGCATCTAGGTGAAGAGTGATGCGGGCTATCGCGTCATGCCATACTCGGGCGATCTTGGCGGCGACATCTTGTTGGATCCACATGCAATGCGTGTATGTTGCGGCGATGGTGCCGGTACCAGACGCAAAACTTTCTGCGCTTAATGTGGGCGAAATGGTGATGCTATTCAGCTGGTTGTGTTTGCCAGCGCTGGCAATGTGTTCGTTTCGCTTTCTAATGTGACCGCTCCTAACCTGAAGGTCTCTTTCGAATGAGCACATCACTTACGCATCTGGCCAGTACTTCGCCTAAACCCCGGTAACTAAAAGATGCTGTAGCGCTGACAGTGCCGACCGTCGCCAACGGCAGATTTGAAGGCTTTTCAGTCAACTCCACACGGCTCAATTCCGCAACCGGGATTGGATTTATTTGCCGGGACGCGACGACCGGGGCGTCAGTCAGGGTGAGCCAGAATAACGCCGACTTCTTCGGACATGTGTCGGGTGTCTAACTACCGCAGCCTAAATGCCGTCGTTTCGACGGGTGCCGTTATAAGCGGCGGTAATGTCCAGCTTCACCCTATCATCGTAACAGAGCGCGTGACACTTTCGGAACTGGTGCTCGTGTAACCACGTCTGAGATCGGCAAGAGCTTCCAGCTGGGTGCATATGCAGCCGATCCCGCGAACAAGCTTCCCACCGCCAACCTTCTCGGCGCCACTGCCTGCTTGTCTGCCGTGACGACCGGCGTCATGACTGCGGTCTTTTCAGGCGGAAGCATTATACTTAATCCCGGGATGTATTTGGGGCTTTTAAGACCGATACATCGGACCGCTGTGTTTCAAGCTTATGGCGCAAATTCGACCGTCGGCCCCTCATTGCTCGGCGGCACTGCCGCCCCAATGTCATCTGGAACCTTGTATTCGGTTACATATCTGACCATCGCTCAAGCCTTCGGCACGTGTCCCGACTTGACCGGACAGAGCTTTAACCGATGAATTGCATCTTCCGCATATGCTGGCATCTTTTTCAGGGCAGCTTGATCGTGGAAAACGAAATCGATCTCTAGTTTGCGGTATGACGCTGCCGGAAACCTCACCGTGTTCGTCATCCTGGATGACGGCAACACGCTTTCCATTCCTGCCAGCATGCCGCCAGCCGAGCGCGACGATCTTATCACTGCCTTCAAGGCAGATCAGCAGGCATTGGCAAACGCCTCGTAGACCTTCGCCGGTAACGGCATCATCTAACAGTCAGGAAATCCCATGCTCATCACGAACTGGTGGCAGGTGCTGAAGCGCGCCTGGTCCATTCGATGGATCGTGCTCGCCGGTATGCTGTCCGGGCTTGAAGTCCTTCTCCCCATTATCGACGGCTATCTCGATATCCCTCGCGGCCTGTTCGCCGCCCTCTCCGGAGCCGCGACCTGCGCGGCCTTTATTTCCCGAATACTCGTCCAGAAAGGTATAATCGATGCCGATAAACAAGATCGTGCCGACGAGGCGCGGTAAGGCGGCCGTAGCTGGTGTCTTGGCCACGATCGCAGCCGGTGGATATGCCGCTTATGACCGTTACGCTGTTGCCGGGAGGATGGACCCTGCCGTCATTTTGGCCGTGGAGAAGGCCATCATTCCCTGGGAGGGGCTTGTGCTGACGTCCCATTGGGATCCCTTCGCGAAGATCTGGGATATTTGTTATGGCGAGACGCAGGGCATTGGCCCGGGCATGACGAAGACGAAGGCGCAGTGTCGCGATATGCTCTTGCGCCGCGTGCATGATGATTATTATCAGCCGATCATGCAGTGTTCGCCGAAGCTTGCGGCTGCACCTGTCAGCGTTCGCGCGTCGATGATTTCGGGATCCTATAATTTTGGTGTCGGGGCCTGGTGCCGGTCGACGGCGAAGGCTCGGATTGAGGCTGGGCAGTGGCGGGCGGCGTGTGAGGCGCAGACGGCGTTTAATCGGGCGGGTGGGCGGATTGTGCGCGGGCTCGTCAATCGCCGTGAGATGGGGGATGCGCGGCGTGTCGGTGAAGCCGAGCTTTGTGTGAGCGGCCTATGAGTATGCTTTTCCCGACTTCGCTTTTGGGGCGTATCGCAATGCTCATCATCGCCGTCTTGCTTGTCTTCGGCGGCTTTCGGCTTTGGCTTTCCTCGCATGATGCGGCACTGCTGAAAGGGTATGTGCTGCTTTCGGAAAAGACTGCTGCCGAAGCCAGGGCGGCGGAGCTTGAGCGGCAGCGCAATGCAGCGGCACAGGCGCTGGAGGATTACCGGAGGCGCGCGGTGGCCGATGCTCTCACGCAACAGAAACGCCAGGCTGAACTCGAAGAGGCAATCCGCAATGACAATAAGACAATGGATGATGGCGATTACCGCTGGAGCGATGCTGACCGTCTCTGGCTGTGCCAGCAAAGAGGCGCGGCTGATTGCCGCCGCTGATGCGAAGGGCAGTATGGCTGCCGGTGTGCACCTGCCGGATCTGCCTGAGGAATGCCGCCAGCCGATGGAGCGGGTGATCCCGAAATACGGGGTCGAGAAGCCGCGCAATACGCAGTTGCGTTGGGAGGTTGCCGCCGATCTCACCGACAGGCGCACAGGGCGCTGCGCTTCCTTTTATGACGGTGTGAAGACGCGCTTCGACGCGACGAAGCCGCAAGCTGCGCAACGAAGCATCAGGCAATGACAGGACTTGAAGAGATGAATGACCACGAAGCCCACCGCGCCTATAGCGATGCTGCCACGGCGCAGCTCGGCGAGCGCGTGACCAATCTCGGGCGCCGGCAAAGCGATCTTGAAACCGAGATGCGCTCCGGTTTCAAGCAGGTGGAAAACACCATGTCGGCGATCGCCAATGAGATGCGCACGTCGATCTCGGGCCTGTCCGCCAGCCTTGCGGAGCGCAGCCGCACGCAATGGCCGGTCGTCTGGTCGGCGGTCGGCGTATCCTTCACGATCTTGGCGGCGCTGAGCGCCTTCGTCTATGGCACGCTGAGCAAGGATCAGAGCCGACTCGATTCCGCGATTTTGAAGAACTCCGAGCTGGCGCAGACAGCAGTCGCGAAGCTGGCGGACACCACACAGCAGAGCATCATTGCGATGACGGAGCGGATGGTGACGCGGCAGGAGATGGAGTGGCGTCAGCAGCGAAGCTCTGAAGACAGGATCCGTATGGAAGCCGAGGTCAAGGACTTGCGCGATGCGCAGGTTCCCCGGCCCGAACTCGACCGCGCCTTTGCCGGATATGATCAACGCTTCCAAGACCAGCAGCGGCAGATTGACGACCAGCGTCGACAAATTGGCACTCTCGAGGCGCCTGTGCGCTGATGGTCCTTCACGCTGTTGCGATTCTTGCGCCGACGCGCGCCGCTTATGTCTTCTCCGAGGACCGCAAGTAATGATGGGCACCGAATGCGATGGCGGCGATGATGGCAAGGGCAGGAATGATGGCGACGGCCATGTGGTGGCCAAGCCCGAGCCTTCCGATCAGTGTCTCGATTGCCTGCCCCAGTCCATAGCCAACGGCGGTGATGAGGGCGCCCCAGGTGGCAGCGGAGACCAGGTTGATGGCAAAGAAGCGAAGAGGCGAAATGGAAGAGAGGCCGATCGCGACCGGGCTGATCGTGCGAATGCCGTAGACGAAGCGGAAAAAGAAGATGAAGGCGTTTGGGTGCTCTTCGAGCCATGACGTGACCCGCGTCATGGCGGGTTTTGCGGTCAGGCGTTTGACGGCGTTGACGCCGCTGGCATAGCGCCCGAGATAAAAAAGAATTTGGTCCGCCAGGAATGAGCCCAGCGCGGCGGCAACGGCCACCTGCCAGTATGGAAACATGCCTTTGTGGGCAAGCACGCCGCCCAGGAATGCCACGGTCTCTCCTTCGACCCCGGAGCCAATCAATACGGCCGCGATGCCGTAATCGGTGACGAATTGTTCAAAAGCCATGATGTCTTCCAGATGATCGACCGGTTGTAAGACTGTCATGAGGCATAATTGGTTGCCGTCAAGTATTGATCATACCGAAATTCTTATGTGGCCCGTGTGATTTGGTCGTCGCAAGATCTGGAACGCGGTCGTTGCCGTAAGCTGGAGAAAGATCAGAGGCGATTCAATGCCGAAACAACGCAAGAAATCCGAACTGCCGTCCAAGATATGCCCCGTCTGCGGGCGTCCCTTCGTCTGGCGGAAGAAATGGGCGAAAGACTGGGAGAATGTGAAATTCTGCTCCCAGCGGTGCCGCGAAGCGAAATGAGATAGGCGAGACAGTAGGATTTCCTCAAAACTGTCGTCGGACATCTTGTGTTAGCCATACAATGCACTTATCCCTAAGTTATCCGTTTTTCCCGGGGCGGCAACGACCGGTCCAAAAGATAAATTTTCACAGGGGCTTAGTGTGAAACTTCTCGAGAACTATGAGCGGGTGATCTATAAAAAAAACCCTCTAGTGGAAGTTGTGGCGCAACTGAAGTTTCCAACTTACCTGCTCATTGCATCCAATGCCCCGTCCGCATTTCAAGAAGAGTTAGTTGAATTGTATCCTGTGCTTGAGCCGCAGGGTGCGCTTCATTTTGATCTTGATGGATCAAGTCCTAACGCCGTTATGAGCAATCAATATCTGTTCAAATCAGCTGATGATCGCTGGAGCGTTACGCTTGGACCCGACTCTGTCGCCCTTTCAACGTTTGATTATATTCGTTGGGAGGAATTCTCCGAAAGATGGCGACCTATTTTAGCTGCGCTTTTAAAGTGTTACAAGATTAGTAATTTTTCTCGAATTGGTCTGAGATATCGAGATATAATAGACCCACAAGAGATAAACCTCGGAGAGTTTGCTTGGGGCGAACTCATAAAGCCAGTACTACTCGGAATCTATGACGACCCTGCACTTAGTGACACGGTTGTGGATCACACGGCGTCCGCCGCAACTTTTGCGGTCGATGATTTCCGGATTAACTTACAGACAAGCTTCTTAGTCAACCAAAACAAGCAAAAAGCGTTTCTTATAGATTCTGACTTCTATCAAACGGTCAGCAGCCCAGCAGGAGTTGATAATGCACTCGGCGTCCTCAGTCGCCTACACCAGTACTCGGGACCAGTCTTCAGGTTCTGTATCACTGAAAAACTACACCATGCCCTCGGGCCAGAGCCTGTCTGATAATCAGCGCGAAACTTGCATCGGTTGGCTGGTAGGTACTAGTGATCTTGCCGCAACGAATCCGTTTGAAAGTTTGCTTGAGCATCTGCTCGTAGGAGTACGTGGAACACAGCGAATTAGAAAGCACAATTTCGTCTACTCGTATAATCACCTGCTTGATCAGCGTTCATCGAGGGATTATGATTCTGCTTCTTTGAGGATGTTTCTAGAAAAGCTAGAAGATCAATTGGCAGGATTTGTTGTTCCCTTAACCATGTCAGCTAATGTTGCTACTAACCAACGAAAGAAAATAGCAATTTATTGTGGAGACGCCCCGCAATTCATTCTCGAAGTTGGTGATGCAGCTGAAGAAGATTCTTCCTCACAAGAAAGCGCTTGGGTTCGATCTACTCGGTCAAAATTGGAGATAGGCAATAATATAAAACGAGTGGAAGATATTGCTGATATCATAAGCTCAGTTGAATCTCAACTCATAGTTAGTAAGCATGACGAAGTAAGCGTCCTTTTCGCTAGTATAAACACGCAAAATATTCCCGTCGTTTACCTGATTGGCTTGCTCCGAATTACATTCCCATGTCGTGACTTGATAACATCTTGGTCGAAGCTTCTGATGGCTGCCAAAGGCATTATCGAACTGGAAGGCCGCGACAGTGAGAAAGTCCTGCGGGGGCTCTTTGATTAATGCTTTCGCACGGGGAACTGGTAAACCCTAATACAATGACTGGGTTTATAGGTGTGGCAATCAAGGCTATTACCTCTGACCAGAACCATGTCGGCCTTTTGTACAGAGATTCCATCGGTGTCCAATTTTGTCATTTGGCCTTCCACCATGATCTCAGATTCGAAGCAGCTAGGACTGACTACTATTGGGCCTCATCAAAGGTTTTTAACGAAGATGATGAAAACGAAATGGTTCTAGCCGCTAGGCTAATTGCCCTCCAGAAGCAGGGGGGAATGATAGCTTACGGATTTTGCTCTGGTGATAAGCCTTCATTTAGCTCGCAGGGGGAGTTCATAGGTTTTCCCTGCTCCGGCATGGGCCTAACTTGCGCGACATTTGTTCTGGAGATATTTCATTCAATGGGATTCTTTATTGCGGATATTGCATCTTGGGAAAACCGCGACAGCGATGCGGCTTGGAAAGATAGCATTCTATCTCATGTGCGCTTGATCGATGAAGAGCACTCTATAAGCGCTGAGACCTACAAGACCTCAGTGAGGATCAGACCTGAGGAAGCTGCTGCGTGCGTCCTGTCGCATGAACCGCCTACGCGATACAAGGAAGCAATCGAAATGGCGAAAGAAATTCTAGCCGACATGCATCAAGACATTTGATAACGGCGCCATTAGGCAATACCAAACTTAGTTGTTCCTACTATCAGTTTTCGTCTCAGTGTCGATCAAGGTCGTCGGGCGAACTGCGCAATGGGCGACGCATTTTTCGATCTGCGAGAAATCCGTCAGGCCGCACCAGAACACCTTCCACCGTTCCTGTTTGAAGCAGCCATCGGACTGGGCGTAGTAGAAGATGTTGACCTGATTGTTGTGGCGGGAGCGCCAGAAGAGTTGCGGTGTCTCCTCACGCATCACCTTCCAGACCGCACGGCCGAGGCCTTCTCCTTGCGCTTCGTCCAGCACGGCGAACTTGTCGAGATAGGGCACGCCGTCTTCTTCCGTCATGATGATGGCGGCGCGGTAGTGCTCGCTGATGTAAGCACGCAGCAGCCGGGTGCGCTCAAAATAATCATCGACGATGCGGCGTCCGAAGCTTGATTCAATCAATGCTCTGAGCCGGGTGAGGTCGAGCTCCTCCCAGGATGTGGCGCGCATCACGCGTTCGCCGCGACGGATCAGCGTGCCCGAGCCCTTATGGGTGAAAAGCTCTTGCGCCAGGTTGGCCGGGTTGGTGATCGAGATCGAGGATTCCATCGGCAGACCATCCAGCAACTCTTTCATCTGCTCGATTTTGAAGCTGAAGCCGCCATCCGCGTAAGCCTTGCCGACGAACTGGTCGTACTCGGTGGAGAGGTTGATCGAGTCGACCCGGCGGCCATTGTCATGGCGCAAGCCGCCCTGGCTTGTGAGGAATATGACTTTGAAAGGTTGTAGCGCCCGGACCATTTCGCTGGTCGCGTCATCGCTGCCGATTTCGACGATCTGGCCGGATGTCGTTTCGCCGACGCTGCTGATGACAGGGATCGATCCAGCTTCCAGGCTGGCTTCGATCGGAGTCAGTCTGACTGCGCCGACCGCTGCGAGGCCATTGGTGGCATCACCCTTTGAAGCTTCGGTCGCAAATACGCCTGCCGTAATCGAGGTGGCACGCGTGCCCTGTTGCTGAAGCAATTCGACAAGCTTCAGGTTCAGATCCCGGAACGCCGCGCTTGCCGCGTTTTCGTGCCGCTCGCTTGCGGCCTTGCCTCCCATCCCGGACGCAGCGCTGCTTCCCAACAGAACAATCGGCGTGAGACCGACTTGCTGTAGAAATGACAGCGATGAGGCGGTCGCCTCAGCCTCGTGGGTGTCGCGCAGAATAGCGCCGTCGATATTGACGATCGCGAAGCGCTTGGCGTCGAGTTGGGAGAAGCGTTTCAGATACTGGTCGATCTCCTTGGCGCTTGCCATGGTGGAGAGAAGACGCACGATGGTCTGGCGGGTATCGCTTTGCATTCTAGGCACGGTCGTTGACAGTCTCGGACGATGAAGTGGGCTTCACCCATAGGACCAAGATTGGTCTTTTCCAAATCATATCGACCACAAGGGTGAAAAAGAGGCCGCGCTTCCCCCAAACAAAATCTCGCGCCTCGCCCCCGGGAGGGCAGGCGAGACGCGAGAGGCCGCAGAAAAGGGGCTGCTGTCGACCGATTAGAGGTTGGCGAGAAGCTCGTTGACGCGGCTTTCCATGTCGGCAAGCGCGGAATCGACGTCCTTCTGGCCGGTGATGGCCGCGCTCATTTCCTCGCCGACAATGTCCTGAATGGCGAATTGACGCTGGACGGCAGAGGGCAGCGGCTTGCCAAGCGTGGCAATCGGCGCAATCGTGTCGCGATGCGGCAGCGCCTTGAACTCGGCGGAGTCGATGACCGCCTTGTAAGCCGGCAGGTGACCGGTGCGCGACCATTCGAAATCATTATCGGCAAAGAATTTCAGGAACTTGGCGATGGCCGCGTCCTGCTCCGGCGTGCGATCCTTCTTGGAAACCGCCCAGCTGTGGCCATCGGCATATTGCGCCTTGGCGCCAGGGAAGAGCTGCGGATAGGGATAGACCGCATAGCCGCCCTTGTTGAGCGCAGTGCCCGGCTTTTCGGATTGGGCATTGTAGTCGCCGACCATCCACGTGCCGTTCAGGTGTACGCCGCCTTCACCGCCGAGAAACGCGTTAATGGAGCCGCCGTAATCGAGGTCCTTCGTCGTGTCGTCCTTTTCGAAGATGGTCTTGTACATCTCCACGATCTTGCGTGCTTCCGGCGTGTTGAACTTCACCTTCTTCGGATCGGCGAAGAAATCGGAATTCTGCTGGAAGAGGTAGGTGTAGAGATTGCGGGCATAGAGCGCCGTCTCGTTGGCAAGGTTCTGGACGAAATAGGGCTTGCCGGTCTTCTGCTTGAACTGCTCGGCCTGGGCCAGCAACTCTTCCGGTGATTTCGGCAGGATCGGCGTGCCATCGGCATTGACGAGGCCTGCGGTTTTGAAGAGGTCCATGTTGATGTGGTAGAGCATGGTCCAGTTGTCTATCGGCAGGCCGTAGATCTTGCCGTTCTTGGTCACGCCTTCCTTGGCCGCGTCGGTGAATTTGTCCGGCGTCACGCCGACGGTCTTCAACATGTCGTCGAGCGGGACCAGCAGGTCCTTGGACTGATAGTCGGACAGGACCGATTCATGGATCGTGACGATGTCCGGTGCATCGCCCGAGGCGAACTGCGCCGTCAGCTGGTCGTAGCCCGGCCATTCCACCGTCGTGACATTGATCTTGATATCGGGATTGTCGGCCGCGAACTTGTTGATCATCGATGTGATGATGCCGCATTCGCCTACCGCCTTGCTGATATCGGTGTTCTTGCCGAAATCTGCGTCGCAGGCGCCGAAGAAGCGCTGCACCTGCAATTCGGTCTTGGCGAGGCTTGGTGATGCGACCAGCACCGCTGCTGCGGATATGGTGGCGAGAAACAGTGTCCTCAAAGTCATGATAGTCTCCTCCTCCTCAGGTTTCGCCGTCGCAATGCGAGCGGCGTCTTTTCCTCATTCGCGCGGGCCTTTCATCTTGGCCCGAATGCCATGCATCAGCGCACCGCCGCCCCAGATACGGCAGTGACGATATATTTCTGGAAAAACAGATAGATGATCAGGATCGGTGCACCGGCGAACACCGCCTGCGCCATCAGGAAGCCGATGCCCTGCGACTGGGCAAAATTCATCTGCGTCGAGGCGATGCCGACGGTGAGCGTGAACATCTCCTTCTTCGTGGCGGAGATCAGCGGCCAGAAGTAATCGTTCCAGGCGCCGAGAAAGGTGAAGATGCCAAGCGTCGCCTGGGCCGGGACGGTGAGTGGCAGAAGCACCTTCCAGAAGACGCGGAAGCGGCTGGCATTGTCGAGGATCGCGGCTTCATCCAGCTCCTTCGGAATGGCGCGGAAGTATTGCGTCATCAGGAACACGCCGAAGGCGGACGACAGACCGGGCAGGATCAGGCCCGGATAGGAATTGTGCAGGCCAAGCCAGCTGAAAATCTGATGGCGGGCAATCAGCACCGCCTGTTCCGGCACGGCAAGACCCAGAAGCACGAGGACGAAGAGGACGTCGCGACCGGGAAAGTTCAGCCGGGCGAAGCCATAACCCGCAAGTGATGACAGGATCAGCGTCATGATCGTCATGCCGCCCGCCACCACGATGCTGTTGAACACCCAGAGAAACACATTCGATGTGCCGATCGTGTCGATATAGTTCTTGATCGTATAGGGCAGCTGGAAGACCGAATGCGGATCGACCATCAGTGCGTTGTTGTCCTTCAAAGACAGCGCGATGACGTAAAGGACGGGGGCTGCCATGACGATCGCCAGAAGGATGACGAGGCCATAGAGCACGCGGTCGCCGAAGGATCTGCCGATGATGTTGGAGTTCTGCGAAGCCATCACACATCTGCCTTTCTGCGGGACACCAGGAATTGCACCATGGCCGCGACCAGGA
The DNA here is from genome assembly GCF_030819035.1 of Agrobacterium sp. SORGH_AS 787. Taxonomy (NCBI): domain Bacteria; kingdom Pseudomonadati; phylum Pseudomonadota; class Alphaproteobacteria; order Hyphomicrobiales; family Rhizobiaceae; genus Agrobacterium; species Agrobacterium sp. SORGH_AS 787. The sequence continues at coordinate 432,349 of NZ_JAUTBG010000002.1, read as the reverse complement.
TCAGCACGAACAGGATTTCGGATGCGGCGGCACCGAGGCCGAGATCCCAGCGGCGGAAGGCCGTTTCGTAAATGTAGAAGACGATCGGCTTGGTGAGGTTGTTCGGCCCACCGCGCGTCATCAGCAATGCCTGGCCGAAAAGCTGGAACTGAAAGACGATCTGGATGATGACGACCAGCACGAAGGTGCGCTTGATCGAGGGCAGGGTGATGGACCGCAGCGTCTGCCAGCGATTGGCATTGTCGAGTGCGGCGGCCTCATAAATATCCTGCGGGATCTGTTGAAGTGCGGAGAGAAACAGCATCATCGGCAGGCCGATGCACCACCAGACGGTGGCGATCGCAATGCCGATCATCGCAAGGCTCGGGTCCGACAGGAAGGCCGGGGCGCGAGCACCGAAAAGGCCGAAGATCATCGACAGGAGGCCGATATCGGGAATGTAGACGATGCGCCAGATCAGCGTGACGATGGTCACTGACAAGACCGACGAGGAGAAGAACAGGCCACGAAGGGCGGCGGCGCTGCGTGTGCGCCGGTTGAGGCAAAGTGCCAGAAACAGGCCAAGCAGGGCGAGCGACGGAACCGTCAGCAGAACGAAGTAGAAGGTGTTCCAGATCGACTGCAGAAAGATCTTGTCATTGAACAGACGGACGTAATTGCCGAAGCCGATGAAGCGGCCTGAGGAGAAGGTATCCGCCTTGTGGAAGGACAGCCAGATACCCCAGAACAGCGGCACGACAAGCAGCGTGATGAAGAAGACGAGATAGGGCGCGACGAAGAGAAAGTTTCGCCATTGCGGCGCATAGATATCGACGCTCTTCGCATGCTTGACCGAGGCTGTGCCTGGACCTTGATGGGCGGTGGCGGCGGTCAGTGGTTCAGCCATGACCCACCTCCCGCGCGTGCCAGGCGCGGCCCGACGCATCGAAAAGATGCGCCTTGGTGCTGTCGAAGGACAGGCCGACGCGGTCCCTGACCGAGACACGGCTATCGCCGCTATCGGAGCCGACAAGCTGCTGACCATCGGCAAGGCGCACATAGACCAACGTGCGTTCACCCAGCCGCTCCACCACATCCACCACGCCTTCCGCGTTGCCGCTGCCGGGCGATGTGATGCGCAGGTCCTCCGAGCGCAGGCCAAGTTCGAATGCGCCGGGCGCGATGCCGGTGGCTGGAATGGCGGTGGCCATCTCGATGCCCGAAGCCGTCTCGACCGTGACAAGGCTGGCAGCCGTGCCGAGCGTGACGGGAAGGAAATTCATCGCCGGTGCACCGACGAAGCCCGCGACGAAGCGGCTTGCCGGGCGGTTATAGATCTCCATCGGCGTGCCGATCTGCTCGATCTGCCGATTGTTCATGACGACGATGCGATCGGCGAGCGTCATCGCCTCGATCTGGTCATGGGTGACGAAGATCATGGTGGACTTCAGCCGCTGATGCAGCTGTGCCAGTTCGATGCGCGTACGGGTCCGCAGCGCGGCATCGAGGTTGGACAACGGCTCGTCAAAGAGAAAGGCCTTCGGTTCCTTTACAACGGCGCGACCGATGGCGACACGCTGGCGTTGGCCGCCGGACAATTGCCCGGGCTTGCGCTCCAGCAGATGGCCGATTTCCAGCATGCGTGCGGCTTCGGCGATGCGCGCATCGATGACGGAGCGCTCGACGGCGATGTTCTTCAGCCCGAAGGCCATGTTGTCGCGCACCGTCATATGCGGATAGAGCGCATAGGACTGGAAGACCATGGCGACGCCGCGCTTGCCGGGTGGCTGGTCGTCGATGCGCTCGCCATTGATGCGGATTTCTCCGTCATCGACACTTTCGAGGCCCGCAATCATGCGCAGAAGCGTGGTCTTGCCGCAGCCCGAGGGGCCGAGGAACACGACGAATTCATGCGCCGGTATGGAGAGCGACAGTCCTTCAAAAACCGTCAGCCCGCCGAAGTGCTTGCTCACATTGTTGATATCGATACTTGCCGTCATAGTGTCTCCTCCCGTGACCCTTATGGCGATGTCGCAAGGCCTTGTCAGACCTTGATGCGCACCATCTGGTAGGAGTAGGGGGCGAATGTCGCCGACAGGCGACCGTTTGAAAGTGTGGCGCTCTCCACCTTTTTCGGCACGACATTGTCCATATGCGCTTGCGTGTTGACCGCCTTCAGATCGGCATGGGTCATGACCTGGTGATCGGCGATGTTGCTGGCGCTGCCGAAGGCTGCGACATCGAAATCGGCTTCGATCTCCTTGTCGGAGCGATTGACGACAAAGAAGCTGACGAAGCCGCCTTCCTCATCATGGACCGCGGACACGTCGAGGCAGGAGACGTCACCTGCCGTATCGCTCTTGTAGGTGGGGCTGTTGACCTTCAGGTCCAGCGCTTTGCCGCGGCCATAGCGCGAGGCAAAGAGGAAGGGATAGAAGATCGTCTGGCGCCAGGCTGGGCCATTCGGCGCGGTCATGATTGGCGCAATGACGTTGACGAGCTGCGCCAGGCAGGCAATGCGCACCACATGCGAGCGACGGATGAAGGTGTTGAGGATCAGGCCGACCTGCAGCACATCCTCGAAGTTGTAGATGTCTTCCAGAAGCGGTGGGGCGAAGGGCCAGCCATCGGCACCGGCAAGCGTCTTCTTGTCCTGTTCCTTCGAATGATACCAGACGTTCCATTCGTCGAACGATATATAGACCTGACGCGACGAGCGCTTCTTGGCCTTGATGTAATCAATGACGCCTGCGACCGACATGATGTAGTCGTCGAGCTTCTGGTTCATCGCCAGATAGTTTCCGACATCATTGGCGTGATTGTCGAAATACATATGCAGCGAGATGTAATCGACCTCGTTATAGGTGTGGTCGAGAACGGTTGCTTCCCACTCCGGATAGGTCGGCATCTTGGCATTGGAAGAGCCGCAGACGACGAGTTCGAGCGAGCTGTCGAAGGCGCGCATGGCCTTTGCGGTTTCGTGCGCCAAGCGGCCATATTCATCCGCCGTCTTGTGGCCGATCTGCCAGGGGCCGTCCATCTCGTTGCCAAGGCACCAGAGCTTGACGTCGAAGGGCTCCTTGCGGCCATTGGCGATGCGCTTGTCGCTCCACTCGCTGCCGCCGGGGTGGTTGGCATATTCCAGCAGATTGCGCGCTTCATCCAGTCCGCGCGAGCCGAGATTAACCGCCAGCATCATTTCGGTGTTGGCAGAGACGCACCAATCGGCAAATTCATGCAGGCCGACCTCGTTGCTTTCTGAGGTGTGCCACGCCAGATCGAGACGAACAGGCCGCTCTTCCTTCGGCCCCACGCCATCTTCCCAATTGTAGGCGGAGACGAAGTTGCCGCCGGGATAGCGCACGATCGGAACGTCCAGTTCCTTGACGAGATCAATGACGTCCTGACGCATGCCGCTCTGATCGGCTGTGCTGTGATCCGGCTCGTAGATACCGGTATAGACGGCGCGGCCGAGATGTTCGATGAAGGACCCGTAGAGCCTGGGATCAATATCCGCCACGACAAATTGCGGATGCGCCACAACCGATACCTTCATGCATTCCTCCCATTAGTATCATGAAAAGCGATATATATCGCTATTACGGATACTAAATCGGAAAATCCGGTAAGGGTCAACTGGAAGAGCTGTAACGTTGCGTGAAGAAGCTATCGGTAATTTCTAACAGCTTGATGTCACGCGCTTATTTTAAATATCGGAATTATTGATACTATTCGATTTTCAGGCGCAGCACGATGTCCTGATCGTAATTGCCGAAGCCCTTGCCGAAGATATTGATGCCGCCTGGATGCTTGGCGTCGTCTTCGATGCCGATGCGCACACGGATGGAGTGATGGCTGGCAAGATCGAGATCGGCCAGCGTGACATTCGAAATCTGCACGCCATCGACGAATGTGCCGTCAGGCCCTACGCGCCAGTTCTTCAGCTTGCCATATTGCGAGCCCTTCAGCTTCCACCAGTCCGGCGTATAGACGCCGCGCTTGTCGCCGAAGTCTCCAGGGGAGGTCCAGACGCCGACCTTCTTGCCGTTGATGGTCAAGGTAATGTCCGACGGCCAGTCGGCACTTGTGCCAGGCACTTCGGAGCTGAGCTCCACCGCCACTTCCAGCTCGCGGATGGCCGCGTTGGAGAGCTTGGCATTGTTGGGAAACTGATATTCCACATAGCCGCGGGTAAACCAGATCAATCCCGCCTTCATTCTATCAGGGTCGAGCAGCGCATTCGGCACATCGAGAAGCCCGATAATGCCGTCTGGCGAACAGAGACCGCAGGGGGCTGTGACATCGAAACCGGTGTAGAGGCCGACCGGCATAGACACCTCGATGACGTCCTTGCGCGGCTCACGCACCTCGCTCTTGAAGACGATAACGACCTCTTCCACCGTGGCGCGACAGATCTTCTGATTGCCCTTGCGCGCTTTCTGCGTCTCGCTTTGCAGCAGGCCGGCATCTTCGAGAATCTGGATATGGGTGGAGACCGTCGATTGCGGCAGTTCCAAAGCCGCCGCCATGTCGTTGACATTCATCGGTCCGCGATCATGCAGCATTTTCAGCATGGTCGCCCGCGTTGGCGAGGCAATTCCCTTCAACACGGCATGGTCGGTCTCAGGATCGATAATGAGGAATTTTTTCGTCATGGCGCTTTTACATTACAGAATTTCGGATTTGTATCGCGCTTTCTGATATTTGAAAAGGATGTTCGCGGCGCCGGTTTTCTGCGTCGGAAACCAACCCATCACGTCTCGCTGTCTGGAAAGATCTCACCTCAAGACATCGCCTTCGATAGGCGCGAGACTATGCCTCGACGTCTCCCTTCAGTCAGGGTATGGCCCAAAAGAAAAAGGCCTCGCGATATTTCGCAAGGCCTTGATTTCTTTGAATTCGGATGGTGGGCGTGACAGGGATTGAACCTGTGACCCCTACGATGTCAACGTAGTGCTCTCCCGCTGAGCTACACGCCCTCCGTTGCGGCGCATAAATCACATAACCGAATGAAGCGTCAACTGCCTTTTTCGATTTTGTGACAGGTTTTTTTTGAAACCCTTACGCCACAAGGAGTTTGTTGACTTCGTCGACGAGGTCGCGAAGGTGGAAAGGCTTGGAAAGCACCTTGGCATCCTTCGGCGCCTTCGAATCAGCGTTGAGCGCGACCGCTGCAAAACCGGTGATGAACATGACCTTGAGGTCCGGATCGAGTTCCGTCGCGCGGCGCGCCAGTTCGATGCCATCCATTTCCGGCATGACGATATCGGTCAAAAGCAGCGAGAAAGGCTCTTCGCGAAGTCGATCGTAAGCGCTGGCACCATTGTCGAAGGACGAGACCTTATATCCGGCCTTTTCGAGCGCCTTCACGAGGAAGCGGCGCATATCGTTGTCGTCTTCGGCGAGAAGAATTTTCTGAACCATATAAGTGACCGTAACTACAGAATTATTGGGATACCCTATCGCGATTGTACCATTGTCGGAGTAAATATCATGTGAATGGTAGAATCACGAGAGGGTGACTGCCTGCCAGTATGGACTTGCACTGGCGCAACTGGCAACATGATGCGTCTGGCAGAATTATGACATGGTAAACGGGACGGCATGGACTGGGTGACGGGCGAATATGAATTGTTCGAGGTGCGCGAACCCGCGGTGCACAGCATTCCCTTCGTCTATAATTCCCCCCATAGCGGGCGCTGTTACCCGATCTCTTTCCTCGAAGCCTCGCGGCTTGATTCCTATGAAATTCGCCGTTCCGAAGATTGCTTCGTCGATGAGCTCTTTGCAGGCGCTCCGGATATCGGCGCGCCGCTGCTGAAGGCGAATTTTCCGCGCGCCTATCTCGATGTCAATCGTGAGCCCTATGAGCTCGATCCGCGCATGTTCGATGGTGCGCTGCCCTCCTATGCCAATATCGGCTCCATGCGCGTTGCTGGCGGTCTCGGCACCGTGCCGCGCATCGTGGCGGAGAATATGGATATCTACGCCCACCGGCTTTCGGTGGACGAGGGGCTGTCGCGGATCGAAGGTATCTACAAGCCCTATCATGCGTGTCTGCGGCGGCTGGTCTCGCGCACCCATGCCAATCACGGGATGGCGGTGCTGATAGATTGCCATTCGATGCCCGGCAATATCCGTCTCGCGGGCTCGAATATCCGCCCCGATATCATTATCGGCGATCGTTACGGCACCAGCGCGTCGGCGGAGATTTCCCGTGCCGCGCTGCATTTCCTCGAAGAGCTTGGCTTCACCGCCGTTTGCAACAAGCCCTATGCTGGCGGTTTCATCACCGAGCATTATGGTCGGCCGATCCGCTCGCTGCATGCTTTGCAGATCGAGGTCAATCGCGCGCTCTATGTGGATGAGAAGACCTTTTTGAAAGCGGCGGGTTTTCCGGCGATGCAATCGGCCCTGGACATCTTCATGCGCCAGTTGGCGGCTTTCGTTTCCGAATATGCGATCGACATGGCGCTTGCCGCCGAATAACGCGCTCCCCACCCTCTGAACGTTCCACTGGTCCTTCCCTGCGGCTGTCGCATGGGCAAAAAAAACCGCGCCTGCGCGCGGTTAAGTCTAGGGAGGAAACACCCAAGGAGGGTATTTACAGTCAAAGACTGTGACCATCAGAGTAGAGAAATCTGCTTAATTGTCAATCATTTTTATTTTTGACTAAAAAATGCACAGTAAAGAGGCGTTTGCTTTTCTGCTGTGCCAATTCTTGGAAAATATGCCCGGCACGGGGCAATTTCTCCTTCTGTACGGGAGTGGACGAGACACGGGTCAGCGCGCTATGTCATCTTCTCCTCTACAAAAGATGCCGGGGTCGACCATGCTGCCAGATCGCAATTTCTTCTTCCGCCTTGCCGATGCCGCCAAGGCTGAGACGCTGCCCCGGTTTCGCACCGGCATCGCTGTCGATAACAAGCAGGCGGGCGGCTACGATCCGGTGACGGAAGGTGACCAGGCGGCGGAAGCGGCGATCCGCGCGCTGATCACCGAGCATTTTCCCGAGCACGGCATTCTTGGCGAAGAGCATGGCAGCATCGGCCTTGACCGTGAGCATGTCTGGGTGATCGACCCGATCGATGGCACCCGCGCCTTCATTTCCGGCGTGCCGGTTTGGGGAACGCTGATCGGCTTTCAGTCGGGCGGGCGCGCCAAGATGGGCCTGATGGATCAGCCCTTTACCGGCGAGCGCTATTTCGCCGATGGGAACAAGGCCTGGTACAAGGGGCCGGAGGGTGAGAAGCAGATCAAGACACGGGCGTGCCAGTCGCTATCCGACGCCGTGCTCTTCACCACTTCCCCGCATATCTTCACGGCTGAAGAGGCGAAGCTTTACGGCCAGATTCAGGACAAGGTGCGGCTCTTCCGATATGGTGTGGATTGCTATGCCTACGCGCTGCTGGCCGCTGGCCATGTGGATCTCGTCATCGAATCCGGCCTAAAGCCCTATGATGTCGGTGCGCTGATCCCGATCATCGAGCAGGCAGGCGGCATCATCACCACCTGGGATGGTGGGCGACCGGAAGGGGCGGGCAGGATCGTCGCTGCCGGCAGCAAGGCCGTGCATGAGGAGGCGCTGGCGCTGCTCTCTTAGGACGGCGCTTTGCGAGATTGAGTGAAAGCCGACGATAAGATTCTTTTGCGACGAATGCGGCGGCCGAATAGCTCCGGCGCCCTCTAATCGAATGCACCACGGCAGAGGCCAGATGACGATTTCAGTGGCGTAGCGGGGTTTCGAAAAAATACAGAAATGGAGTTGCGATGCCGAAGTTTGTGCTGGGTGAACGATACGCTCATTCGCTTGTCACTCTGGACTCAATATTCATTTACTCGGTGTTTTTTTATGTAATGAACACGGTCGCTTACTTCGCAGTCTTCAGCTTGCTATCATTTCTCTTTCGAGCATCCGATATCATCCAACTGCCTCTTGCCGCGTCCAATGCCGTCAGCTTGATATTGCTGAGTATCAAAATGCCAAAGTGGCGCTTTGGAGCAGAGATCGAAAATCTCTGTTTCAATGCGCGGGCAGCAAGAACGAGATGGTGTATAATCATTACGCTCCCAGCCGCGTTTGTGGTCACATCCGTATCATTTGCTGAATTGAGCTCTGGGTGCAGCTAATGATGTACTTGTTAATTCGTATCACCTTGATTGCATGTTAGTGTTTGCCAAGACCTCGAGAAAAAGCAATTAGTCTCGCGGTAGCTTGCGAGTTTGCTCAACAAAGCAAGCAAGCGAGCGCGTCATTCAGTTGGGGCAAAGAAGGCATCCAGCGCCGCAAGCGCCTGGGCGCGGTAGATATCGCGCTCCTGGAACAATTCATGGCGCGCGCCGATGACCGGGATCAGCTGCGCGGCCCGGAAATTGCGCGACAATTCCTCCTGCACCGCATAGGGCGTGATGGTGTCGAGAACCGGGGCCAGCAACAGGGTGGGAATGGTGATGCGGGTCAAATGATCCTGTCGCGTCACCTTGGGCATCAGCTTCATCACCTCGTAGAGCCAGCGCGCAGTCGGCCTGCCGATGAACAGCTCCGGATGGCTGTTGGCGATCGTCATGTTGCGGGCGAAGCGCTCAGGGTCGGAGGTCAGTGGGTTGCCGTCGAAATCCCGTTCGCGATTGTCCCTGCCCAGTTGCTTGCCGCCCAAACCCGTCCAGGTCAGGGTGGTGGCAACGGTCTTGATCCAGCGAGGCGAAACGGATTGGCCCCCAAGCCCGACGAAGGGCGAGCAGAGCGCCATGCGCTCGATGCGGTTGGAGAGTTCCGGCGCCATGGAGAGCGCGATCAGCCCACCAGTGGAGTGTGCGACCATGAAGAACGGCAGGCGCGTGTCGGGCAGCACCACCTGTTCCAGGAACAGCGATACATCCTTCTGGTAATCGGAAAAGCGGCGCACATAGCCGGCCTCCGCCTTCTTCAACAGCCGCGCCGAGCCGCCTTGGCCGCGCGTGTCGAAAGTGGCGACCCAGAAGCCTTTGGCCGTCAGATCGCGGATCGTCTCGAAGTATTTCTCGATCGTTTCATTGCGGCCGTGCAGCAGCACGATGGTGCCGCGTGCAACCGGTCTTTCGGAACGGAAGATTGCATAGCGCAGGCTCTTCTTGCCGTGGCCCTCAAAGGTTCCGACATGGTGGTTGTCGGGCACGGGGTTGCCTTTGGTCTCATGGAGAATGGCTTCGGTCATCGATATCCTGCTCGGCAAACAGTGTGTCTATACGACAGTCTAAAGCGTGTCGCGATCTTTCAGATTCGCTCATGCGCTTTAGGTCCTTGCTTTATCCGCATGTCGTTATCGCAAAACCGCTACACAGTTTTGCTTAGACCATGCTTCAGAAGGGGATAGGTTGAGCGACTGTGTGCGTCAAAGGAAAACATGCACAAACGGACGGGACGGGAAAAATTGCCGGAACCGTCGGTGTTAGCAGTCGCGGTTCCGGCTAATCGGCAAGGAAGAAGGGACGATGCTTCCTTGCCCCGGAGTTGCCTCCGATAGAGCCGTTTTAGCGGGGGCGAAATGAACGCATCCGGAACTTGTTATTCAGAAATCGTTCAGGTGAATCGAATGCATTTTTCCCTCTTGAACTGCCAAAACACCATTCCCACCTATTGCTCACGGTCGCCAGAACGGGGCCGTATCAAGGTTTCTTTCATCGCCAGAACGGGATGGAGAGCCGCACTCGCAAACAGTCGCTTCTAAGGAGGACACCATGCGTCACGTTGATTTTTCCCCCCTTTATCGCTCCACGGTCGGCTTCGACCGTCTGTTCTCGATGCTCGATAGCATCGGCCAGCCGGAGCAGGCCCAGGCTTATCCGCCCTATAATATCGAGCGCACCGGCGAGAACGCCTATCGCATCACCATGGCGGTTGCCGGCTTCGATGAGAATGAACTCAGCATCGAATCCCGCGCCAATGTGCTGACTGTCAAGGCCGAGAAGGCTGAAGACACCAAGGCATCCGAGGGCGACTTCCTCTATCGCGGCATTGCCACGCGCGCCTTCGAGCGCCGCTTCCAGCTTGCCGACCATGTGGAAGTACAGAATGCTTCGCTGAAGAACGGTCTTCTCCATATCGACCTTCTTCGCAACATTCCCGAAGCCATGAAGCCCCGCCGCATCGCGATTGCGACCGACGTATCGGACGCACCGAAGCAGATCGAGGCACAGGTAACGCCAACCCAGGTGAACTAAACCTCGAGGTTAGCGCGTGAATAAGAAGACGGCTCCCGCAAGGGGGCCGTCTTTTTTTTGCGTTTATAGTGGGGGAGGTCACTCTCATAGGATCCTCGTGATTGACCTGAGGACCCATTGTCTTGAGCGGACGATAAAGAGGCTTACGATGCCGTCTTGGCAGCGATCGCGGTAGCCTCCGGTGCATCGACCGCAGGAGCTGCGATCTTTGCGGCTTCCGCTTCCTTTGCCTTCTTCGCGTAGCGTTGTGCAATCACCGCACAGGCCATCAACTGGATCTGGTGGAAGAGCATGATGGGCAACACGATGGCGCCGATGCTTTGGCCGGCGAAGATGGCGCCTGCCATCGGCACGCCGCTGGCAAGGCTCTTCTTCGATCCGCAGAAGGTGATGGTGATCTCATCCTCCTTCTTGAAGCCGAGCAGACGGCTGCCAAACATGGTGAGACACAGGACGAGCGTCAGCAGAAGCATGTTGATGCCGATCACCACGGCGATATCGCGCAGCGTGAATTGATGCCAGATGCCTTCCACCACCGCATCGCTGAAGGCGAGATAGACGACCATCAGGATCGAGCCGCGATCGACAGGGGCCAGCAGCGTTTTGCGGGCGCGTATCCAGTGGCCGATCCAGGGCTGCAAGGCCTGGCCGGCGATGAAGGGCAGCAGAAGTTGGAGGAAAATCTGGCCGAACGCATCGAGCGAGAAACCGCCGCCATGGCCGCCAACGGTAAAAAGGAAGCCGACGAGGAGCGGCGTCAGGAACATGCCGAAAATGTTGGAGGCGGATGCGGCGCAGATCGCGGCGGGTACGTTGCCGCCGGCCATCGAAGTAAATGCAATGGACGACTGCACGGTGGAGGGAAGGACACAGAGAAAAAGCACGCCCATATAGAGCGGCTGCGGCAATATGCTGTCTGGAATATAGCCCGCCGCAAGTCCGAGAAGCGGGAAGATGCCAAAGGTGACGAGAAGGATGACAATGTGCAGGCGCCAATGCAGCATGCCCGCCACCACGACGTCCCGCGAGAGCCGCGCGCCATGCAGGAAGAAGAGCAGCGCGATGGCGCATTTCGTCGCGATGGAAAAGTAATGTGCCGGCTCTCCGCTGATCGGCAGCAGTGACGCGAGGATGACGGTGGCGACCAGCATCATGGTGAAGCGGTCTGGCAGGAAGCGGCTCATGATGCGGCCTTTCTAGAATGTGGTGCACAGAGGGTCTTGGCGCTCTGCAATTGCGAAATCCGTCGTAACCGACCTAAAGCGTCAAGACCGTGAAAGATCCCGCAGCCTCCCAGCCGGTTTGCGGATTGTAATCGGGCGCACTATCGCTCATCATGAAACCAGATGCAAAAACTAACAGTTATCATATTTTGAGATAGCCATGCTGAACCTGCAACATCTCGCCAGCTTCGTCACGCTGGAGCAGACGATGAGTTTCACCCTAGCCGCCGAGCGGTTGGGGATCGGTCAATCGACCGTCAGCCAGCATATTCAGAGGCTGGAAGCGTCGCTCGGTCAGCGGCTGATCGCCCGCGATACCCATCGGGTGCGCTTGACGCCGGAAGGTGAGGCGCTTCTTGGTTATGCCCGCAATATGCTGGATCTCAACAACAAGGTGGCGGCGCTTTTCGGTGAGAGCAGGCTGCGCGGTCGCCTGCGTCTCGGTGTCTCGGAGGATTTCGTCGCGAGCCGTCTCACCGTCATTCTGGAGGAGTTCACGAGGCTTTATCCGCTGGTCGATCTGGAGCTGACGGTATCGCTCTCCGGCATGCTCTATCAGATGCAGGACAATGGAGAGCTCGATGTCGTGCTAGCCAAGCGCCGGCTTGGCGATCAGCTCGGCCATTTCCTCTATCGCGAGCCGCTGGTGTGGCTCGCCAAGGACCCGGATGCGATCCTTGCCCGCAAGGAAGCGCTGCCGCTCATCGCCTTCCCGCCGCCGAGCATCACCCGCAAAGCCGCGCAAGAAGCGCTCGATCGGGCAGGCGTTGCCTGGCGCATCGTCTGCACCTGCGGAAGTCTCAGCGGGCTGACAGCCGCCGCCCGCGCCGGTATGGGTGTTCTCGTTCAGCCCCGCAGCATGGCGCCGTCGGGTTTGCGGGAGTTGCCGCAAGGCAGTTTGCCCTCGCTGGAAGACGTCGAATTCGTGCTTCAGCCGCGCAAGGGCGCGGATGCAGAGCTGGTGCGGGCGCTGTCGTCGCTCGTCACCGCCAAGGGCATGGTACCGGGAAGTTATGCGTGAGTTGGTAGCGCCCTACGCCCGACCGCAAATCCGCAAGAACGCGTCGACGTCGCTCTCTTCCGTCGCAAAGCTGGTCACGAGGCGGATCAGCTGTTCGTTCTCACCGACCGGCTGCTGCATGTCGTGCGGGACCGGCCAGTCGTAAAAACTGGCACCGGCATCGCGGGCGCTCTTGGCAGACTGCTTGTCCAAGACAACGAAGAGTTCGTTGGACTGTGTGGGCCAGGCGAGGCGGGCGCTGTTGGAGGCGGAGAGGCCGTCGCGCAGGCGGTTGGCCATGGCGTTGGCGTGGGCGGCGAGATCGAGCCACAGATCGTTCTGGAAATAGGCCTCGAACTGAGCGGCCATGAAGCGGGTCTTGGAGAAAAGCTGGGCCGAACGTTTGCGAATGAAGGGCAGGTCCTCTGCCATTTTCGGATCCATATAGACGATGGCTTCCGCGCACCAGCAGCCGTTTTTCGTCGCGCCGAAGGAGAGGATATCGACGCCGCGTTTCCAGGTCATTTCGGCGGGCGTGGTGTCGAGTGCGGTCAGCGCATTGGCAAAACGCGCACCATCCATATGCAGTGGCACGCCAGCACCCTTGGCGATGTCCGAGATCGCGGAAATTTCATCGAGATCGTAAATCGTGCCCTGCTCGGTCGCCTGGGTCATGGTTACCAGCATCGGCTGGCCCTGGTGGATGGAGCCCGGAGGGAAGCGATCGATAGCGGCCTTCAGGTTCTTCGGCGCCATCTTGCCGTTGGCTCCAGCCACCGGCATCAGCCGCGAGGCGTTGGAGAAGTAGATCGGCGCACCGCATTCGTCTTCGATCACGTGGGCTTCGGAGTGGCAGAAGGCGATGCCGCCGGGGCGGGCGACGCTGGCGAGTGCCAGCGAGTTCGCGGCTGTACCCGTGCCGACGAAGAAGACGGCGACCTCGCGCTCGAAGATTTCGTTGAACTTCTTCTCAATCGCCTGGTCCAATTCGCTGGTACCGTAAGCGGCGGCAAAGCGGGTGGATTCCTTCATCAGCCGCTCGTTGATGGCCGGATGGGCGCCAGCCCAGTTGTCAGAGGCAAAAATCATCGTCAGCACTTTCAAGCATGTTGCGGGCAGGAATGTCGCGCGGTCGGGATGGTGAGCAGGATTACGCCTGTGGTTTTACGAGCATATTTCAGCCAAGGCAAATCCGGTAATGAAAGCAATTATTTCGATGCCAGCGGAGAAGAAAATTACGCGTTGCTTTCTTCTGTTGAAATTTCACGTCACAATGGTTCTCTATAAATTAACGGCATCCCCTTGCGGAAGGTGGGTGTTTCTGTCATTGTTCAGACAGAATTAAGACAGCATTGCTGTCCTAAATTGAAATGCGGAGACGGGTTTGGCTTTCCAGATTGGGGCCGGATCGGCCTCCGCCTCTCTGCGTGACACCATGCAACACGATTGCAGGAGGGATGAAAATGACCATACGGCTGGAAGGCGAAAACGCCCAGGCGCTTCTAATGAATGACTGTCCGAGCGACGCGGCGGAGGCGACCGCGCCTCGCGCCACGATTGGCGGTCTTCCGGCCAAGCAGGGTCTGTACGATCCGCGCAATGAGCACGATGCCTGCGGCGTCGGCTTCGTCGCGCATATGAAGGGTCAGAAGTCGCACCAGATCGTCAAGGACGGTCTCTTCATCCTTGAGAACCTTACGCATCGCGGCGCCGTTGGCGCGGATCCGCTGATGGGCGATGGTGCTGGCATTCTCGTGCAGATCCCTGACCGCTTCTTCCGCGAGGAAATGGCAAAGCAGGGTGTGACGCTGCCGAAGGCTGGCGAATATGCTGTCGGCCACATCTTCTTCCCGCGCGATGCAGAGCGGATCGAGCACTATAAGAAGGTCATCGTCGATGTGATCGGCGAAGAGGGCCAGCAGTTCCTCGGCTTCCGCGATGTGCCCGTCGACAATGCTTCGCTCTCCAAGGCGCCGGATATTGCCGCGACCGAGCCGCACCACGTGCAGGTCTTCATCGGCGCGGGTCGGGAAGCTGCGACCAATGCCGAATTCGAACGCCGTCTGTTCTTGATCCGCAAGGTTCTGTCCAACCGCATCTATGATGCCGGCGGCGGCAAGGAAGCGCAGGATTTCTATCCCGTCTCGCTCTCCTCCTCGACCATCGTCTACAAGGGTATGTTCCTGGCCTATCAGGTCGGCGAATATTACAAGGACCTGTCCGATCCACGCTTCGAAAGTGCCGTGGCGCTCGTTCACCAGCGCTTCTCCACCAACACCTTCCCGTCCTGGAAGCTGGCCCACCCATACCGCATGGTTGCCCATAACGGCGAAATCAACACGCTGCGCGGCAACGTCAACTGGATGGCGGCGCGTCAGGCCTCGGTCTCGTCCGAGCTTTTCGGTGACGATATCTCCAAGCTCTGGCCGATCTCCTATGAGGGTCAGTCTGACACCGCCTGCTTCGACAACGCGCTGGAATTCCTGGTGCGTGGTGGCTACTCCATGGCGCATGCCGTCATGATGCTGATCCCGGAAGCATGGGCTGGCAACCAGTCCATGACCGCCGAACGCAAGGCGTTCTACGAGTATCACGCGGCCCTGATGGAGCCATGGGATGGCCCGGCAGCCGTTGCCTTCACCGATGGCAAGCAGATCGGTGCCACGCTCGACCGTAACGGTCTGCGTCCTGCCCGCTACCTCGTCACCGATGACGACCGCATCATCATGGCATCCGAAGCCGGCACGCTGCCGGTGCCGGAAGAGCGCATCGTCAAGAAGTGGCGTCTGCAGCCCGGCAAGATGCTGCTGATCGACATGGAAAAGGGCGAGATCATCTCGGATGAAGACGTCAAGCACGAGCTTGCCGCCAAGCATCCGTACCGCACGTGGCTCGACCGCACCCAGCTGATCCTGGAAGACCTGAAGCCTGTGGAGCCGCGCGCGCTGCGTCGCGACGTGTCGCTGCTCGATCGTCAGCAGGCCTTCGGTTACACCAGCGAAGACACCAAGCTTCTGATGTCTCCGATGGCGACCACCGGCCAGGAAGCCGTCGGCTCCATGGGCACCGATACGCCGATCTCGGCTATGTCGGAAAAGTCCAAGCTGCTTTACACCTATTTCAAGCAGAACTTCGCGCAGGTCACCAACCCTCCGATCGACCCGATCCGCGAAGAGCTGGTGATGAGCCTCGTCTCCTTCATCGGCCCGCGTCCGAACATTCTGGACCATCAGGGTGCGGCGCGTGCCAAGCGTCTGGAAGTGCGTCAGCCGATCCTGACCAATGGCGATCTCGAAAAGATCCGCTCCATTGGCCACACGGAAGACCGTTTCGACACCAAGACGCTCGACTTCACCTATGATGTGGAGCGTGGCGCCGAAGGCATGCCGGAAATGCTCGACCGTCTGTGCGAGCGGGCGGAATCGGCCGTGCGCGGCGGGTACAACATCATCGTGCTTTCCGACCGTCAGGTCGGTCCGGACCGCATCGCGATCCCGGCTCTGCTGGCAACGGCTGCCGTTCACCACCACCTGATCCGCAAGGGTCTGCGCACCTCGGTCGGTCTCGTTGTCGAAACCGGTGAGCCGCGCGAAATCCACCATTTCTGCCTGCTGGCCGGTTATGGTGCGGAAGCGATCAACCCCTATCTGGCTTTCGACACGCTGCTCGACATGCACAAGCATGGCGCGTTTCCGAAGGAAGTCTCCGACGATGAAGTGGTCTATCGCTACATCAAGGCGGTGGGTAAGGGCATTCTCAAGGTCATGTCCAAGATGGGCATCTCCACCTACCAGTCCTATTGCGGCGCGCAGATCTTCGACGCCATCGGCCTGTCGTCGGACTTCGTCGAGCAGTATTTCTTCGGCACCGCCACCACTATCGAAGGTGTCGGCCTGAAGGAAATTGCCGAAGAAACCGTCGCACGCCACACGGCCGCTTTCGGCAAGGACCCGATCCTTGCCAACACGCTCGATATCGGCGGCGAATATGCTTATCGCATGCGCGGCGAAAGCCACGCCTGGAGCCCGGATTCGGTTGCGACCCTGCAGCATGCCGTGCGCGGCAACAGCCAGGAGCGCTACCGTGAATTCGCCGAGATGGTGAATGACAGCAACCTGCGCATGAACACCATTCGTGGCCTGTTCAAGCTGAAGAGCGCCGAGCAGATCGGTCGCCAGCCGATCTCCGTCGATGAGGTGGAGCCGGCAGTCGAGATCGTCAAGCGCTTCTCGACCGGTGCCATGTCCTTCGGCTCGATCAGCCGCGAGGCGCACACCACGCTTGCAATCGCGATGAACCGCATCGGCGGTAAGTCCAACACGGGCGAGGGCGGCGAAGAGGCGGATCGTTACATGCCGCTTCTCAACGGCCAGCCGAACCCGGAACGCTCCGCCATCAAGCAGATCGCCTCCGGCCGCTTCGGCGTGACGACGGAATATCTCGTCAATGCCGACATGCTGCAGATCAAGGTCGCGCAGGGTGCCAAGCCCGGCGAAGGCGGTCAGCTGCCCGGCCACAAGGTGGATGCGACGGTTGCCAAGACCCGCCACTCCACGCCGGGTGTCGGCCTGATTTCGCCGCCGCCGCACCATGACATCTACTCGATCGAAGATCTGGCGCAGCTGATCTACGACCTGAAGAACGTCAACCCGGAAGCCGATGTTTCCGTCAAGCTCGTCTCCGAAGTGGGTGTGGGTACGGTTGCTGCCGGTGTCGCCAAGGCGCGCGCCGACCATATCACCGTGTCCGGCTTCGATGGCGGCACGGGTGCCTCGCCGCTCACCTCGCTGAAGCATGCCGGTAGCCCATGGGAAATCGGTCTTGCCGAAACCCAGCAGACGCTGGTGCTGAACGGTCTTCGTTCGCGCATCGCGCTGCAGGTGGATGGCGGTCTTAAGACCGGTCGCGACGTCATCATCGGTGCGCTTCTCGGTGCCGACGAGTTCGGCTTCGCCACCGCGCCGCTGATTGCGGCGGGCTGCATCATGATGCGCAAGTGTCACCTGAACACCTGCCCTGTCGGCGTTGCCACGCAGGACCCGGTTCTGCGCAAGCGCTTCAAGGGCACGCCGGAACATGTCATCAACTACTTCTTCTTCGTTGCCGAAGAAGTGCGTGAAATCCTCGCTTCGCTTGGCGTTTCCAGGCTGGACGAGATCATCGGCGCTTCGGAGCTTCTCGAGAAGGATGAGATGCTGGCGCATTGGAAGGCACGCGGGCTCGATTTCAGCCGCATCTTCCACAAGGTGGAAGCGCCGAAGGAAGCGACCTACTGGACCGAGCGCCAGAAGCACCCGATCGACGACATTCTCGACCGCAAGCTGATCGAGAAGTCCATGCCGTCGCTGGAAAACCGCGAGCCGGTGGTCTTCGAAGTGCCGATCAAGAACGTCGACCGTTCCGCTGGTGCGATGCTGTCCGGCGCGCTTGCCAAGCGTTGGGGCCATAAGGGCCTGAAGGACGACACGATCCACGTGACGTTGCGCGGCACTGCGGGTCAGTCCTTCGGTGCGTTCCTGGCACGCGGCATCACCTTCGATCTGGTGGGTGATGGCAACGACTATGTCGGCAAGGGTCTGTCTGGTGGTCGCATCATCGTGCGTCCGCCGGAAAATGCCCGCATCGTTGCGGAAAACTCGATCATCGTCGGCAATACCGTGCTTTACGGCGCGATCACCGGCGAATGCTACTTCCGCGGCGTGGCCGGCGAGCGTTTTGCCGTGCGCAACTCGGGTGCGATTGCCGTTGTCGAAGGCGTGGGTGACCATGGCTGCGAATATATGACGGGCGGCATCGTCGTGGTTCTGGGTGAAACCGGCCGCAACTTCGCAGCTGGCATGTCCGGTGGCGTGGCCTATGTTCTCGATGAGACCGGCGACTTCGCCAAGCGCTGCAACATGGCGATGGTCGAGCTGGAGCCGGTTCCGGAAGAAGACGACATGCTGGAAAAGCTGCACCATCACGGCGGCGACCTCATGCA
Organism: Agrobacterium sp. SORGH_AS 787; assembly: GCF_030819035.1. Classification (NCBI taxonomy): domain Bacteria; kingdom Pseudomonadati; phylum Pseudomonadota; class Alphaproteobacteria; order Hyphomicrobiales; family Rhizobiaceae; genus Agrobacterium; species Agrobacterium sp. SORGH_AS 787. The sequence continues at coordinate 413,967 of NZ_JAUTBG010000002.1, read as the reverse complement.
CAAGGGACGTGTGGACGTTTCCGAGGACATGACACGCCACGACGAGGAGCGCCTCTACCAGATGATCTCCAACCACTTCCACTACACCAACTCCACCCGCGCCAAGGATATCCTTGATCGCTGGAGCGAGTTCCGCCCGAAGTTCCGCAAGGTCATGCCGGTCGAGTACCGCCGTGCGCTGGAGGAAATGGAACGGCTGAAAATGGGTGTTGCGGCGGAGTAAATCCGCCGCGTGGCAACGGTTCATCGACTGATTTCGCTGCTCATCTCACTCGCCGCACCTGCGGCGACATGGGCAGCCAGCGGCGAAATCAGATTTGAGTTTATCGTGCTGGGGGCGATCTTGGGCATCGCTGACTGGTACTGGGGTCCGAGCGGGACCCTGCTTTGATGTGAGGAAAGTAACATGGGCAAGGTTACAGGTTTTCTGGAAATCGATCGTCAGGTTGGCAAGTATCAGCCGGCGTCGGATCGTATTCGCCATTTCCGGGAATTCACCATTCCCATGTCGGATGCCGAGGTGCAAAAGCAGGCGGCGCGCTGCATGGACTGTGGCATTCCCTATTGCCACGGCCCGACCGGCTGCCCGGTGCACAACCAGATCCCCGACTGGAACGATCTGATCTATAACAACAACTGGGAAGAGGCGATCCGCAACCTCCATTCCACCAACAACTTCCCGGAGTTTACCGGCCGTGTCTGTCCCGCACCGTGCGAGGAAGCCTGCACGCTGAACCTGGAAGATACGCCGGTTGCGATCAAGACGGTGGAACAGGCGATCGCCGACAAGGCCTACGAGCTTGGCTTCATCGTGCCGAAGCCTGCCACGGTTCACACCGGCAAGAAGGTTGCGATCATCGGTTCCGGCCCATCTGGACTTGCAGCTGCCCAGCAGCTTGGCCGCGCCGGTCATGAGGTGCATGTCTATGAGCGCGAGACAAAGGCCGGTGGCCTGCTGCGCTATGGCATTCCCGACTTCAAGATGGAGAAGAACTTCATCGATCGCCGCGTCGAGCAGATCAAGGGCGAAGGCGTCACCTTCCATTACGGCGTCAATGTCGGTGTCGACATGACGGTCGAACAGCTGATGGCCGAGCATGATGCCGTGCTTTATTGCGGCGGTTCGGAAACCCCGCGTCCTGCCGGTATTGGCGGCACCGAATTCCATGGCGTTCATGATGCCATGCCCTATCTGGTGCAGCAGAACCGTCGCGTTGGCCGCGAAAACATCGACAGCGTCGGCTGGCCTGCCGATCCGATCCTTGCTGGCGGCAAGCATGTCGTCGTCGTCGGCGGTGGCGATACGGCGTCCGACTGCGTCGGAACCGCCTTCCGTCAGGGTGCGGTCAAGGTCACCCAGCTCGACATCCGCCCGATGCCGCCGGAAAAGGAAGACAAGCTTGCCGTCTGGCCCTATTGGGCAACCAAGATGCGCACCTCGTCGTCTCAGGCTGAAGGTGCGGTGCGTGAGTTCCAGGTGGCAACGCTCGAATTCGTCGGTGACGAGGACGGCGTGCTGACCGGCGTGAAGTGCTGCCAGGTGGATGAGCGCCGCAAGCCGATTGCCGGCACGGAATTCATCATCAAGGCCGATCTCGCCTTCATCGCCATCGGCTTCTCCGGCCCCTTCACCGACAGCGTTCTGAAGGAACTGGACGGCAAGCTGACGCTCAATACCGACCGTCGTGGCTCGACCAACGTCGTTGCCAATGATCGCGACTACAAGACCTCGATTGACAAGCTGTGGGCCGCCGGCGACGTGCGCCGTGGCCAGTCGCTGGTCGTCTGGGCCATCCGCGAAGGCCGTCAGGCCGCCCGCGCCATCGACGAAGCGCTAATGGGAAGCTCGGTTCTGCCGCGCTAAGTGGCTGATCCTCTGTTTCATGAAGACACGCCCGGACATTGTTCCGGGCGTTTTGTTTTACTCCACCGCCATGAAGCGTTCGCGATAGGCTTGTGGGCTCACTCCGAAGCGGCGTTGGAAGAGGCGGCGTAGTGTCTCCTCGCTGCCGAAGCCGGCGCGTCGGGCGGCGCGGGAGACCGGCTGGGCCTGTTCCAGAAGACGCCTTGCGGTTTCGAGGCGCATTTCCTCCAGCGCCTTTGTGGGTGTCACGCCGGTCTGTTCGCGATAGTGGCGTGAAAAGCTGCGCAGGCTCATGCCAGCCTTGTCGGCGAGATCATTCAGGGAAAGATCCTGCGTGATGTTTTCCATCATCCAGGCATGCAGACCGTCGAAACGGCCACCTTCATCCTGAAGCGTCAGGGCGGCGCTGAATTGCGACTGGCCGCCGGGGCGCTTGAGGAAGACGACGAGCTGGCGGGCGACGGCAAGTGCGACATCGCGGCCAAGATCGTTTTCAACGAGGGCAAGCGCCAGGTCGATGCCAGCGGTAACGCCTGCCGATGTCCAGATACTGCCATCCTGAATGAAGATCGGGTCCGGCTCGAGCCGCACCTTGGGAAAGCGCTTTCGGAACTCGGCGCATCGCTGCCAGTGGGTGACTGCCCGCCTGCCATCCAGCAGGCCGGTGCTGGCCAAAAGAAAAGCGCCGCTGCATACCGACGCCGTTCGTCGCGCCACTTTGGAGCGTTCAGCAATCCAGCCAAGAAGCGCGCGATCCTCACAGGCTCGATAGACACCCCAGCCGCCCGGAACGATCAGCGTATCGACCGCTTCGCTGATCCTGGACAAAGGCGATGTGCCGATCGGCAGCGCTGAGGATGTGACGATCGGGTTCTGCGCGCCGACGACGAGAGGCCTGTAAGGGGCGGGCTTTCCGGACTGGACGAAAAAGTCGTTGGTTGAGGCAAAGACCTGCAAGGGACCTGCCACGTCGAGCAGCTGGATATCGGGGAAAGCGAGGATCTCGATAGGGCGGGTCATTTTGGCCTGAAGTGTGGGCTGATTGGCATTTGTGCCAAACCATGCGCGCCTATGATGAGAGCGTCAACAGGAGAGTTCACATGACCTACCGCTTCGGCTTTCTCGTCTTTCCCAATCTCCAGCAGCTTGATTTGACGGGTCCTTATGAGGTTTTCGCATCGGCGAAAGACAGTGCTGTGCATCTGGTGTGGAAGGACAAGAACCCGGTTCGCTCCGTGACCGGGATCAACTTCACGCCGGATGTCGATTTCGAAGAGAGCCCGCAATTCGACGTGCTGTGCATTCCAGGCGGCGCGGGCGTCAACGCGCTGCTTCGCGACGAGGAGGTTCTCGCCTTCATCCGTAACCAAGGGGAAAAAGCGCGCTTCATAACCTCGGTCTGCACGGGCTCGTTGGTGCTTGGGGCGGCCGGATTGCTGAAGGGCAAGCGGGCTGCTACGCATTGGAACGCCATGGATTTTCTGCCGCATTTTGGCGCGACGCCGGTTTATGAGCGTGTGGTCAAGGATGGCAATCTGATCACTGCCGGCGGCGTGACCTCCGGTATCGATTTCGGTCTTTCGCTTCTCTCAGAATTGATGGGCGAGGAGGAAGCGAAGATCGTGCAACTGTCGCTGGAATATGCACCGGCACCGCCATTCCGTTCGGGTACCCCGCAGGAAGCGCCTGCCGATGTTCTGCAACAGGCGAAAGGTCGGATCGCGCGCTCGCGCCAGGAGCGAGAACAGTTGGTCGGCCAGATCGCTCAATAGCGGTGGCTTACCAGCGCATTCCCACAAAAAAACGGCCCCCGTGCATCTGCGCGAGGGCCGTTTTCCCACGTGGGTAGAAATCAGTGCTTGTTCTTGTGGCTCTGCTGGCCGGCCTTCATGTGCTGCTCGGACGAGCCACCCTGCTTGCCGCTGCTCTTGCTGTCCGTGGAGGACTTGGAAGATGCGCTGCGAGTTGACTTGTCGTCGCTGTTCTTGTGCGACTGCTTGCCAGCTTTAACGTGCTGTTCGTGCGTGCCACCTTGGTTGGCCATGACGGTATACTCCTCATATCCATCTTTTTTAAGCAAGGCCTCATGCCTTGCCGGGCGTTAACACGAGCCCAGGGAGGATCGTTCCGGTTTTAATATTTCGTGATCAAAAATACCGTCGTCCGGGTAGCTGGCTACCCTTTTTCCCTCAAGGCGTTCAATTTGCAGCCGTTTCGCCTGTGGGCGGCATGCGATAGTCGTCCACTCGGCCAAGGGGTGCGTCTTCCATCAGCCCCCGCTTCGTCAGTCTTTCGCGCGGCGTTTCGACGACGGAGAACTTGGCAGGCGCCTGCTTGCCGCCCAACAGCGTGTCGCCGCCGTCAAGATCCGGATCGGTCAGGCTGATCGGTTGGGTACGGACCTGCTGCGCATCGATGCCGAGAGCGGGCAGCGAGGTGAGTGAGGGCAAGTTGCTGCCATCCAACGTGCCGAGACCGGGCTCGGCACCATCCAGATGACGGCGGACGAATTTCTCCACATAGAAAGCGAGCTTCTGCTTGCCGGCCTGGGTCATGCCGATGCCATCCGCTTCGCGCAGACGCGCCTGCTGGCCGTTCACATCATAGCCGGTGGTCACGTATTTGCCGCCCTCATCGACGAAGCCATCCCAAACGTCCACGAACTCGCCGCCGAGCTTTTCGATGTGGCTGCGGTAAAGCCTGTTGAAGCCGACAAAATCGGCGGTCAGCGATGGCGACTGGAAGGCGGGCAGGCCGACCCAAAGCACCGGCACCTGCTGGCGCTTGGCAAGCATGATCAGCGCGTCGATGCGCCGCTCATATTCCTTGAACCAGATCTCGGTACCGTATTTCTCCTTCGTGCCGCCAATGTCCATCGCCTGGCGGTCGTTGGAACCCATCATGATGACGATGGTGGCGGGTTTGGTGTCCTTGATGAATTGCGGAAGGTTGGCGAACCAGTCGTAATAATCCGAGCGCACGAGGCCGGAGGAGCCGTTGGCGCGCACATCGATGGCAATGCCTGCGGAACTCTCGAAAGTGGAGACCAGCGCTTCGCCCATGGCACCTGCAAGAAAATCGCCGACGACGAGGACGCGCCGGGCATTCTCCTGCTTCTCAACCGGTGCCGGCTTTGAGGTGCGCATCTGCACGACCGATGGTGTGCTGCGAGGCGCCGAAGGGCGCGTGACGGAGCGGCTGGGATTTTGCCGCTGCGGCGCTGCCTGCCTGCGCTGCTCGCGGCGTTCGGGCGCATAGAGACGATCATTATATTGGTTGGGGCCGCCGAAGAGCATTTCCATCAGCGTGCGGCGTTCGCGATATTCCTGCGCGATGGCAGGTACCGTCCAAGATGGCAAGCTGAGTGTGACGACAAGAAGCGCGACGCTGCCGCGCTTCATGGTCCTTGCAAAGGGTCCTGTTTCTCTGGTGGTCATGGCGTGATGTTCCCGAGACGGTCCCATTGACTATATGCTAATATTCGCGGCCCGTCAGGACTTATATCCGTTGCCCATCAGTTACGAAGCGCTCTCAGCAGGGTCTGCGATGGCTCGCCATCATTTTGCAGGCCCATGCGCTTTTGGATGGCGCTGATCGCCGCCTTCGAGCCGGAGCCGAAATTGCCGTCGATCTCACCGTCATAATAGCCGAGTTCCTTCATGCGCGTCTGAAGCTCGAACTTCTCCTTGATGTCGAGCGTGCCATTCGGGCGCGGCCACTTCTGCTGCATGCCGCCGTAACCGGCAATCTCGTCTGCCAGAAGGCCAACGGCCAGCGCATAGCTGTCCGAGGCGTTGTAACGCTTGATGGTGAAGAAGTTCTTGGTCATCAGGAAGCCTGGACCGTTCGAACCGCCTTCGAGCTTCAGCGTTGCGCGATCTGAACCGCGCGGGAAACCTTTGCCGTTCGGGCGCAAGAAGCCTAGCTTCTGCCACTCGGCCAGGCTCTTCGTCTGGTCCGCATAGCGCGCGCCGCCCGCAGGCACGGCCGTCTCGTAGCCCCAGGTGCGGCCAGGCTCCCAGCCGTTCTTGGCCAGAAGGTTGGCGGCCGTTGCCAGCGCGTCCGGCACGGAATGCCAGATGTCGCGCTTGCCGTTGCCGTCCGCGTCGACCGCATAAAGCAGGTAGCTTGTCGGAATGAACTGGGTGTGGCCCATGGCGCCTGCCCAGGATCCGGTCAGCTGCTTCGGCGTCACGTCACCGGACTGCAGGATCTTGAGTGCCGCAATCAGCTGCGTGCGCGCGAACTTGGCACGCTTGGGATCGGAATAGGCAAGCGTTGCCAGTGCCTGGGGAATATTGTGCAAGCGCTCGGGCTTTTCCAGCACCGCGCCGTAATTGGATTCCATCGACCAGATGGCGAGGATGACGTGCTTGTCGACGCCGAAATTGCGCTCGATCCAGTTGAGCGTCGTGGCGTGCTTCATCTTCATCTCGCGGCCGATCCGCACCGTGTAGGGGTTCACGCGGCTGTCGAGATAATCCCAGATCTGGGTGGTGAATTCTGGCTGGTAGGTTGCCTTGCGCAGTGCGTCCGGGTCTGGCTCAGTGACGCCTGCGAAGGCCTTTTGATAGGTCGCGCGCGAAATGCCTTCCTTGGCGGCTGTGGCATAGAACTGGTTGATCCATTGCTTGAAACCTGCATCTGCATTGGCAGTGACGGGCGTCAGAGCAATGGTCAGGCCTGCGAGTGCCACGCAGCCAAATTTACGGACGCCGGAAAGGATCATCTTTTTCATCGTCAGTCTTTCGTTTCTCTCGAATGTCAGTTCGATTGCGAGACACGCATCGGGCTTCACGATGGGGTACCAAATTAAAGTCAACAAATTCTTTACCATTAACGACAGGTAAGGTCACGCTTTGCAAAAACTTGCCACTTTTGTCATAACAGGTTCGTGTGCGTTACTTAAATGCCGTTGAAATCTCTGAGGAGGGATGTGTGGTAGAAAAAAAGAAAATTCGGAAAGCGGTCTTTCCGGTGGCTGGCCTTGGCACTCGGTTCCTTCCGGCAACCAAAGCTGTTCCGAAGGAAATGCTCACTGTCGTTGACAAGCCAGTCATCCAATATGTGGTGGACGAAGCGGCTGAGGCTGGTATCGAGCATTTTGTATTCGTGACCGGACGCGGCAAGGGTGTCATCGAAGACTATTTCGATATCCAGTTCGAACTGGAGCAGATGCTGCGCGAGCGCAACAAGAACGCCGAACTCACGCTACTGTCCAATATTCTGCCCAAGGCCGGCATGGCGAGCTTCACCCGCCAGCAGGTTCCGCTCGGTCTCGGCCATGCGGTCTGGTGCGCCCGTGACATCGTCGGCGACGAGCCTTTCGCGGTTCTTTTGCCCGACATGATCATGACCGGCGACAACAAGTCCTGCCTCAAGGGCATGGTCGAGCTCTACGATCAGAGCGGCGGCAACGTTCTTGCGGTTGAAGAATGCGCACCGGAACTCGCCCATCGTTATGGCATCGTCGCGCCTGGCGAAGAAATCGGCAACGGTTTCCGCATTACCGACATGGTGGAAAAGCCTGCCAAGGGCACGCAGCCGTCGAACTACTTCATCAACGGTCGCTACATTCTCCAGCCGGAAATCTTCCAGCTGCTGGAAACGCAGGAACGTGGTGCCGGCAACGAAATCCAGCTGACGGACAGCATGCTGAAGCTTCTCAAGCAGCAGGACTTCACAGCCTATCCGTTCCGCGGCGAGACCTACGACACCGGCGCCAAGGATGGCTTCATTCTTGCCAACCTCGCTTTCGCCCTGCAGCGCGAGGACATCCGTCCGCTGATCGAAGGTCCGCTGAAGGACATCATCGCCAAGATGGGCTGATGACCGGATCGCTCTCGCCCTGCCACGCCGGACTTGGTGTGGAGGGGGGTGATGCATCGGTTATGAAACTTCAATCCCGGCCTCGTGCCGGGATTTGTTTTTGTGGCAACGGCCCACAGCTGCCCGGTGCCATGGTCGGGCCCGATCTCACCATCCATAAGGCTTGAAAGCTTGAGACAGGAAACCTCGGCCTCGACCCACTCAGTCAGACCAAGTCTTTGGTATGAAGGGCTTTTCTCGCCGCTCAGATGCGCGTCGGCTAGATTCCTGGTGACAAGCCCAGGAATGAGGGTGGATGAGAAAGCGTCACAGACGAGCTATCTCCCTTTAAGCCGGACGCCAATGGGTCAAGCCCAAGGGTGACACAGGGCCACAGGATCAACGTCCTATCGCTTCAACGTCAGGCCAGCACCGATCCGCCAATTGTTGTTGTGGGTCACGGGCGTGGTCTCGTAGCTGACGTCGGTGGTGAAATCGAGGTAGCGGTTGATGTTCCAGGTCAGACCGGCGCCAAGCGTGTATTTCGTCTCGTCCCTGATGCTGGAGGTCTGGAAGTTGCGGCGCTCCAGGCCCGTGGTCAGCCTCGCCACGAGGTCGTAGCGCAATTGCTGGATCAGGCCGACGGTCAACTGGCGGGTGACCCAGCCGCCCTCTGGGCCGCCGGCGAAGTCCTCGATGTCCGTCTTCAGGCCGAAATTGACGTCCGTTCCGCGCATCGGCGACCAGGTGAGGGTGCCATCGGTGGTGAGCGCGTTGATGGATGCCAGGCGGCTATCGTCATAGTCGCGCCGCAGAAGCCCGACCGCGACTTCGCCACGCCACTTCTCGCCAAGATCGATCTGCGTTCCGACCTTCGCGCCATAGGAGGTGGAGGAGCGCTGGTAGCCGGTTCTGTCCGTTTTCTGGTCGTAGGAACTCAGCGCGCCGGTCGCTTCCAGGAAGGGAATAAGGGCGGGCGACACTTCATAGCCGACGCGGCCGCGGATGGCAGCACCTGAACGGTCGCGATCGGACAGGCTGATCGACTGGCCGTTCACCCCCTTGGCGTCGGTATAGACGGTCCGGGACAGATCGAGTGCGGCAAGCGTCTTGACGAGGGCGATATTATGCTCGACCGAGGCGCCTGTGGTGAAGAGGTGCTCGCCGCCCTGCACCGCAGCACCGGTGATGGCGTTGGGATCGGTGGTGTCCTCGCGGCTGAAGGTGTAGCCGGCCTTCAGCCTGGCGGTGGTCTGGTCGGCCAGATCGAGCCTCAATTCGGCCTGCACATTGGCGCTCGGATTTTCTCCTGCACTGCCACCGCTGATATTGCGCTCATAGATCCCTTCGCCGGTGACGGTCAGCGCGTGGCGCGACCAGTCGCTCGTCAAGGTGCCGCGAATGCCGGTGGCCAGATAGGTGCGGTTGGTCGACCCTGTGGAGAATGTCTTGTTCTCGTGGTTGATTGTCTGGCTGATGGACGGGCGAAGCGTCAGCGTGCCGATGCGTATGCCGGGCGCCGTGCCATCATCGATGGCCGCCTTCTCTCCGCCATCGACCGTCGTCTCATAGGTGTTTTCCCGCCGGTCAACCGGCTCAATCGCTCCATCGACAGGCTCCGCCACGGCGCTGCCAGGATCGACGCTTGTGCGCGGACCGTTCGTGGTCGTGGTGCCGGTGGTCGGCCGCGGCGTGGGAACGACGGTGACGGCAGGCGTCGGGTCCTGGCCGGAGGCCGGATCATTGGCATAGGGATCGGCGCTTTGCAGCCCGGCAGGCTGAACCGGCATATTCCGACCTGTGTTTTGTCCGGTATTCTGGCCTCTATTTTGTCCGGTCGTCTGGGCATGCGCGGGCGAAGACAGCGAAAGGCACAGCGACAGGCCGGCCGGCAGAGCGACGGCTGCTCTGCGCAACGTCTTCAGACGCGGCGCGGTGCTGTGACAGGTCATGCGTTTCACCCGGGTTCGGTATCTTGGTTACCCAAAGGTAAAATCGCATGGTTAATATCTGGTTGATTACGCGGTCTCTTTCGGCTCTCAGGCAGAGGCGAGAGCGGATTTCGGCAATGGACAGGCAAACTCGAAAAGAGTAACAGTCCCGCCATGACCACGAGATCTGCTGCCCTGACCGAAAACAACGCCATCGAGTCTGCGCTCAGAACCGTTTCGATCGAGCGGAACGGGCTGGCGGCGCTGGAGACTGCGCTTGCCGGTGAGCTCGGCGACGCCTTTGCCAAAGCCGTCGATGTGATCGGCAACATCACCGGGCGTCTGATCATCACGGGTGTTGGCAAGAGCGGCCATATCGGTGCTAAGCTTGCGGCCACCTTTGCCTCCACCGGCACGCCCGCCTTCTTCGTGCATGCGGCGGAGGCTAATCATGGCGATCTGGGCATGATCGGCGGCAATGATGCGGTGCTGGCGATTTCCAAGAGTGGAGAGAGTGCCGAGCTTCGCAGCATCATCAATTACACCCGCCGCTTCGCCATTCCGTTGATCGCGCTGACCTGCGCCAAGGGTGGATCCCTGGCCAAGGCCTCCGATATCGTCCTTCTGATTCCGGATGAGGAAGAAGCCTGCCCACACCGGCTGGCGCCCACCACGTCCACCTTGATGCAGCTTGCCGTTGGCGATGCGCTCGCGATTGCCCTGCTAGAAGCCCGCAAGTTTACCGCAGGCGATTTCCGCGTGTTCCATCCGGGTGGAAAACTCGGTGCCAGCCTGACCCTCGTCGGCGATATCATGCATACCGGCGAGCGTTTGCCCCTTGTCGCGCAGGGCACGCCGGTGGCGGATGCCATCCGGGTGCTGGCGCAGAAGCTTTTCGGCTGCGTTGCTGTGCTCGATGAGGACGGACGCCTTTGTGGTATCGTCACCGAGGGCGACATGGCGCGCAATCTCACGCGCAATCTCGCCGAGTTGAGGGTGGACGACATCATGACGCGGACGCCGAAGACCGTGACGAAAGAGGTCTTGGCGACAGCGGCTTTGGCGACGCTGGAAAAGCATCATATCGGCGCGCTGATCGTCATCGATGGAGAGAAGCGGCCGATCGGCCTCGTTCACTTCCACGATCTGCTTCGCATCGGCGTCGCCTAATTACACATTATCGCGGACTTACGTCTGTTGCCATACAGAGTGAGCAGAAGACCCGCCGCGACGCTCAGCGTCGCGCCTATCATGGTGTGGAGGGTGGGCACATCCCCAAACATCATGAAGCCGAGAATGCTGACCCAGACGAGGCTTTGATATTCCAAAGGTGCCAACACGGACGCCGGTGCAAAGCGATAGCCTTCGAAGAACAACATCTGCGCCAGCAATATCTCGATCCCGAGAACGGCGAACATGCCGATTTCGAACCAGCTTGCCGGCATGGTCCAGTCCATCAGCAGGCCGCTGACCAGACAAAAGACGCAACCCGTCGTCAGCAACTGCGCCTGCGTGCTTTCTCTCGTCACGGCCTTGCGGGTGTAGACAACTGCAAGAGCCCAGAAAATGCCGGACGCAAAGGCAAGCACGGTCGGAGCGAGGTTGAGGGAGCCAGCTGGATTGGCGGCTATCACCGTGCCGATCATGCCTATGACAACCGCTGCCCAGCTTGCCCTTCCCACCTTTTCGCCGAGGATCGGTATGGAGAGGACGACGATGATCAGTGGTGCTGCGGCGTAAATCGTCGTGACCTGGCCAAGCGGCATAAGCTTGGCTGCCGCAAAGAAACAGAAAGTGCAGGCGACTTGGAACAGCGCCCTTAACGCTGTCGCCCACTTATAGGGGCTCACGATGACCTCACGGCACGCGGCTGGCTTTACCACGACGGTGGCAAACACCGTCACGACGCTGCGGATGAAGATGAGTTGCCATATGCCGAACAGGTCTCCCATCCACTTCATGGTGGCATAGTGCAGGGAGTACATCATGTAGCAGCCGCAAACCAGAATGATGCCCAGTGCTGTTTTCTCGCGGCTGGTCACCGCTGGCGTCGCGGAGTTTTCTTCGCGCAAATGCAGACATGGAGGTGCGGCAGGACCCTCGCAGGAGGTGATGGGTATGATGGTTTCATTTGACATTGGCTGGCCACAAACCCCTTAATGCCTCAGTGTGAATCAGATAGTAGACCGGTCGTCTAGTAATGGCACGAGAAAATGCGACACGACACAAGCTTATTTGCGAAGGGCTGAAAGGCCTGATTGCGCATGGCTATGAGGGGGTGGGTATCGGGCCGATCCTTGCCAGTGTGGATGTGCCCAAGGGCTCCTTCTATCACTTCTTCAAAAGCAAGGACGATTTCGTCGGCGCAATCATCGGGTATTACGCCGAGATTTGGGATGGGCGCCGCAACGACATTTTTGCCGATGCGAGGCGAAGCCCGCTGGAGCGGCTCGATGCCTATCTTGAGGTGCTGGAAGAGAAGCTCCGCGAAGAGCATCCAGCAGGCGGTTGTCTGCTCGGCACGTTGGGACAGACCATTTCAGGCCGAAGCGCCATGCTGCGTGCGAAACTCGCTGAGGCTTACCGTGCCTGGGAAAGCAGCGTCGCGCGTCTCCTTCAGGAGGCGGAGAAGGCCGGAGAGTTGAGGGCGGGCGTCGATCCGCAAATGGCTGCGATTGAACTGATCGACGCTTATGAAGGTGCGATCATCCGCGTCAAGCTGAACGACGATCTGGAAGCCTTTGCTCGTTTTCGAAAACTTGCGCTTGCGAAATTGGGGCGTAGCGGCGGTGAGCAGGTCTGAAGCCTAAAGCGCCGCGCGTTCTATTGGACGCACACCGCTTTAGACTTTTGAATCTCCGCATCGTGCTTTGCGAAAATCGAGTGCGATTTTCGGGCCGATGCTTCAGACCCACCCAAGGGCGGTGGACCGACTGTCATCGATCTGGTTCATCGTCTTGATGGCTCAACTTCTTTGAGCGTTTCCGGCGCTTACGCCTTCTCGACAGTCAAAGTGCGGCCATGAGCCGAGGCGATGCGCACCCGCGTGCCGGCGGGCTGGTCGGCGCCTTGCACCGGCCACCAGGTGTCATCCAGGCGAATGCGACCGCGGCCTTCGGTGATCGGTTCCTGAAGGGTCGCCGTGCGGCCGACGAGGCTTGCTTCGCGTTGATTGAGGAAGGGCTCGTCGGTTGCCGCGCGCTTGCGGTCATAGTAGCGGCGACCGGCAATGGCGAAAACCACGGAGAGTGCTGCAAAGAGCAGAAGCTGGATCTGCCATCCCCAGACGCTCGCATCCCAAAGCGCCAGAGACAGCGCGCCGACCACAAGGGCCGCCGCACCGATCCAGATCAGGAAGACGCCGGGGGCCGCCAGTTCCGCCACCAGCAGGATGGCGGCCAGCAGCCACCAGCTCCAGGGACCGAGATCGGCGACGAGTGTCTGGATCATGTCACTTATCCGTCCGGGCAGCGAATGGGTTGGGCACGGTTACGTTGATCGCCTGGCCGCTTGGGCGGCTGGATGGCGGAACGGAGGAACGGCTTGCCGTGCTGCGTGGCGCGGAAGGCGGCGTGGTGCCGTCACTGTCCTTGCCGAAGACCTCGCGGGCAATCGCGCCAATGCCGCCGAGCGATCCGATCAGCGAGGAGGCTTCCATCGGCATCAGCACGATCTTGGAATTGGTCGCCTTGCCGATATCGGCCAGCGCCTCGGTGTATTTCTGGGCGATGAAGTAGTTGATGGCGTGGATGTCGCCAGCGGCAATTGCTTCGGAGACCATGCGGGTTGCATTGGCTTCGGCCTCTGCCAGACGCTCGCGTGCCTCGGCATCGCGGAAGGCCGCTTCGCGCTGGCCTTCGGCCTCGAGGATGGCCGATTGCTTGGCTCCTTCGGCACGCAGGATCTGTGCGTTACGCGAACCTTCGGCTTCCAGAACCTGGGCGCGCTTCTCGCGCTCGGCCTTCATCTGGCGGGCCATGGAGGCGACGAGATCCTTGGGCGGCGCGATATCCTTGATTTCGATGCGCGTCACCTTGATGCCCCAAGGGCCGACGGCTTCGTCGACGACGCGCAGCAGGCGATCATTGATCGCATCACGGTTGGAAAGAAGCTCGTCGAGATCCATCGAGCCCATGACGGAACGGATGTTGGTCATGGTCAGGTTCTGGATGGCGAATTCCAGATTGGCGATCTGATAAGCGGCCTGGGCGGCATTCAGCACCTGGTAGAAGGCCACCGCATCGGCTGAGACGCTGGCATTGTCCTTGGTGATGACTTCCTGCGTGGGGATATCGAGCACCTGCTCCATCACATTCATCCGCGCGCCGATGCGCTCGATGAAGGGCGTGATGATGTTGAGGCCGGGCTCCAGCGTGCGGGTGTAGCGCCCGAAGCGCTCCACCGTATAGCGGTAGCCCTGCGGCACGGTCTTGATACCGGCAACCAGCGTCAGGATAACAAGAATGACTGCCGCTATGACAAAAATATCGAAACCGCTCAAATCCATTCCTCATCTCTTCTGTTCGGCAAGCCTGGCAGAAAACACGGCCTTATCAGACCCAGCCCTGCAACTCCTTGCGCACAACTTTTTCGAGAACCCGCATACCATCCGCACTATCGTTGAGGCAAGGAATATGGGTGAACTTCTCGCCTCCGTGGTGCAGGAAGCTCTCGCCCGCTTCACCGGCAATTTCTTCCAGCGTCTCAAGACAATCCGAAACGAAGCCCGGGTTCATCACGGCAATGCGCTTCACGCCTTCGCTTGCCAGCTTTTCCACCGTCTTGTCGGTATAGGGCTGCAGCCATTCTTCCGGCCCGAAGCGCGACTGGAAGGCGATGATGAAGCGGTCCTTCTCAAGCCCGAGTTTCTCGCGCAGCAGGCGGCCGGTCTTCATGCATTGGCAGTGATAGGGATCGCCCTTCTTGAAGTAGGATTGCGGAATGCCGTGGAAGGACGCGATCAGCTTTTCCGGCTCCCAGTCCAGCGTCGCCAGATGGGCTTTCACCGAACTCGCCAGCGCATCGATATAGGTTTCGTCATCGTGATAGGGCGGCACGGTGCGAAGCGCGGGCTGCCAGCGCATCTTCATCAGATGCTCGAACGCCTTGTCGTTGACGGTGGCGGTGGTCGCGGCCGCATATTGCGGATAGAGCGGGAAGAGAAGGATCTTCTCGCAACCCTGTTCTTTCAGCGCATCGATCTTGGACGCGATCGAGGGCTGGCCATAGCGCATGCCCCAATCGACGACCACATTCGGCAGGTCGGTGAGGGCCTGCGCCATGAGGTCGGACTGGTTGCGCGTATAGGTGCGCAGATAGCTTTCGTTCTTCTCGTGGTTCCAGATTTCCTCATAAGCCTTGCCGACCTTCTGCGGGCGCTTGTTCAGCACGATGCCGTAGAGGATCGGATACCAGAAGAGGCGCGACCATTCGATCACGCGCTTGTCGCTCAAAAACTCCGCGAGGTAGCGGCGCATGGACTTGTAATCCGTGCCATCCGGCGTGCCGAGATTGACGAGAAGAACGCCGACCTTGCCGAAGGAGACCGTCGGATGGTCCTTGGGAAGGTGGCTTGCGGGGAAGGCGGTGATATCTGCGGCCATTAACTTGTCCTGAATTCTCATGAATCGCGGAAGACTACGTCCGCGCGCGCATCTTGGATCAATATGTAATGCATCACTGCCCTGATCTGAATTGATTTTTGACAAAGGCTACGCGGCATTTGAGCGCGTTAGGGGTGGTTGAAGGTCTTACGGATGGTTGCGGGGGCCAAGACGCGGGTCCTGCCATCGTCCGTCGCTCGCACGCCGTTGAAAAGATGGATCCTCGGGTCAAGCCCGAGGATGACGGCAGAGAGGTCTTTGCTGTTGGAGATCCACAAGCAGCCAATCGACGATTTAACGCTTCCAGGAAGGGTGCCTGCTTCGCCAACCTCGCTGACGGGTCTCCGACCTCTCCTCCGCGTCATCCTCGGGCTCGACCCGAGGATCCATCTTTTCAACGGCTTATGGGTGGTTGTGCCATCCTCAGACGGATCCTACGGAAGTCCGAAAGCCGGCCCGCAAGGCGAACCGGCTTCCTATTGTCATTCTCGCATCAATATCAGTTGGCCGGAATGGTCAGTTCTTCGCCGATCTCGATATGGTTCGGGCGACGCAGTTCGTTGGCTTCGGCGATCTTCTTCCACTCGATGCCGTTGCCATATTTCTCCTCGGCAATCTTCCACAGCGAGTCGCCCTTGGTGACGACATACTTGGCCGCCGCGGTGGCGGCTGCCGGTGCTGATGGCGTTGTGGTGGAGGGAGCAGCCGGAGTTGCAGGCGCCGGAGTGGCCGGTGCTGGCGCGGAAGGCGCTGGCGTGGCGGGAGCCGGTGTCGCAGGGGCTGGCGTTGCAGGTGCTGGAGCGGCAGGCGCCGGTGCAGCAGGAGCCTGAGCGGTGGTTGCCGGAGCGGGTGCTGCCGGTGCCGGTGCGGCGGGCTGCTTTGGCGGGGCGACGTAACCGGCAGGCGTTGCGTCTACGATACGGCCATCGGTGTAGGGCTTGTAAGGGCTGTGCGCGCCGATATAGGCGGCGACCGCATCTTCCAGGCTTGGTCCGAAGTCATAAGGGTTGATCGCCTTGGTGGCGAAGGTCTTGAAGCCGTCGCCGCCGGTGCGGGTGTAGTTGTTGGTCACGACGCCGTAGGTCTTTTCCGGGTCGAGCTTGACGAAGGTGTCGCCTTCCTTGACCTCGACGGAGACGATACGGCTTCCGGCTGGCTTGGAGCGGTCGAAGGTGTATTTCAGGCCGGACGCCTGGACGAAGCGGCCTGCACCTTCCTCGATCTGGCTTGCGCCGTTTTCGAGCGCGGCGAGAAGGTCGGAGCCCTTGATCTGGAAGGTGGCGATGGAGTTCTGGAAGGGCAGCACCGTCAGAACTTCACCCATGGTCACCGGGCCAGCATCGATGGAGGCGCGAAGACCGCCGCCGTTCTGGATGGCGATGGTGATGCCCTGATCCTTCACGCGGTCGAGCAGCGCGTCGGCAACGAGGTTGCCCATGGAGCATTCCTTGGCGCGGCAGACCTCGCGCGAGCCATCGATCGGGGCTTCGCTGACGCCGATTTCCTTCTTCTTCATTTCTTCCAGCGGTGCGGCAAGTTCCGCCACGCGCTTGTTGAAGCCTTCATCCTGCGCCACGGCGGAATCCAGCAGCTTCGGCGCGCCGGTTGCGGACTTCACCACGCCATTGTCGTCGAAAGTGACCGTCAGATCGCCGAGATATTTGGAGTAGGCATAAGCGGTCACGACCGGAACATCGACGCCGGACGGATTTTTGACCAGCGTCGGGTAGGGGCCAGCGGCCTTCGGGTCGGTACTGGAAAGCAGCGTGTGGCTATGGCCGCCGACGATCACGTCGATGCCATCCACTTCCCTTGCGATTTCCTGATCGCGCACATAGCCGACATGCGAGAGCAGCACGATCTTGTTGACGCCCTGGTCCTGAAGCTCCTTCACCGCGCCCTTGAGGTAGGCGACCTCATCTTCGAAGGACACCTTGTCGCCAGGAGAAGAGGTTTCCCCCGTATCGGTGGCAAGAACGGACACCACGCCGACCTTCTGGCCGCCGATCTCCTTGACGACATAGCCCTTGAACTTGTCTTTCAGCTCGGAGCCGTCGGCAATCTTGGTGTTTCCGGAAATGATCGGGAACTTGGCGGCGTTGATCAGCTTCAGAAGCTCGGCCGGGCCATCATCGAACTCATGGTTGCCGATTGCCATGGCATCGAAGCCGATACCGTTCATGAATTCGGCGACCGGGCCGCTCTTGTACTGCGTGTAGAAGAGCGAGCCCTGAAACTCGTCGCCGGCATCGAGAACGAGGATATTGGCGTTCGGCCCAAGCTCGGCGCGGCGCGCATCGATTGCGCCCTTCACGCGGGCGATACCGCCGAAGCATTCCTTCTTCTCCGTCTCGGCAGCCGAGCAGGTGGAATCATATTTGTTGATCGGCTCGATGCGGGAATGAAGATCGTTGATATGCAGGATGTTGAGTTGATAATCGGCAAGTGCGGCGCCTGCCGAAAGAGCGACCACGGATGCGGTCATCAGGCCAAATCTCAAAATCCTGTTCATCAGTCTCTCTCCTGTTGATGTCTTGCTTTTCGTTTCAGACCGTCAATAGCCATAGGTAATTCAAGACTGTGACAGCCATTCGAAGGCATGTTTCCATCTTGAGGCATCTGCCGCAAGTAGAATTGTTGTGGTGGAGACACAATAAAAAACGCGCGCTACACGCGCGCGTTGAATAAGAGATCGCTCTGCTTTCGGATCAAGCCCTACGGCTCAGCCCTGACGATTGAGCGTGAACTGGCTGTTGGTATCGGTCGTGCAGTTCAACTGACCGGGGGAGATCAAGGCGCAATTGACGCGCGACTGGGTGTTGCGCACCAGCGAGGTCATGTTGATCTCGTAAAGGGTGGGGGAGATCGCCACATAGGTTCCGGATGCCAACAGCGTGTTGGTGTCGGAGGAACGGGTGGAGAAGGAACCGTTCTGGAAGGTGGAGACGATGCCGTTACGATCGATCCAGCGGCCATCCACGGCGGGGCGCTGCGAAATCGACGGCATGGGCCGCACGGGGCTGGATGCTGGAGCACAAGAAGAAACGGCAACTGCAGCCAACAGCAAGGCAACACTTGTCTTGAAATGCATTATTCTTATCTCCTGCGATTCTTCAGCCAATGGTTCCAATGGTTAATGACCATGGCGCGAGTTCCGATTTATTGCAAGCGAACGACAGGCGATACACACCGGTTCCGACATCGCACCACAAAACCGCAAACGTGGCAAAACTGCATCAATGCGCGTGTCGCAAAGGGCTCAGATGAAAGCTGAGCCCTTGGTTTGACCCGGTTTAGCGCACCAGAATGTTGCGGAACTGCCAGGGGTCGTCCTTGTCGATATCGTCCGGGAAGAAGCCGGGACGACCTTGCAGCGGTGTCCAGTCGGTATAATGGCCTTCGACCGGGCCGAGATAGGGCGTCTGGATTTCCAGGCACCGGCGGTAATCCATCTCGTCGGCTTCGACGATGCCGGCCTGCGGGTTCTCCAGCGCCCAGACCATTCCGGCCAGAACCGCGGAGCTCACCTGAAGGCCGGTCGCATTCTGGTTGGGAGCAAGATTGCGGGCCTCTTCTAGCGTCAGGCGCGAGCCATACCAATAGGCGTTCTTGTCGTGGCCGTAGAGCAGGACGCCGAGTTCGTCCGCGCCATCCACCAGTTCTTCTTCCGTCAGCACATGCTGCACGCTTTGCGCCTGTCCGCCATTGCCGAACATTTCATAGAGCGACAGAACCGCGTCGTTGCAGGGGTGATAGGCATAGTGACAGGTGGGGCGGAAGGCGACCTTGTCATCCTCGTCCCGCACGGTGAAGTAATCGGCAATCGAAATCGCTTCGTTATGGGTGACGAGCAGACCATATTGCGCGCCATGCGTCGGACACCAAGTGCGCACGCGGGTATCGGCACCCGGCTGCTCCAGATAGATGGCGGCCTTTGAGCCCTTCTTGTGCTTCTTGGCGTTTTTTGGCTTCCACTTTTCATGGGTGCCCCAGCCAAGTTCGGCGGGCTGCAAGCCTTCGGCGATGAAGCCTTCCACCGACCATGTGTTCCAGAAGGTGCCGAAGGGCTTGGGTTCGCGGGCGCGTTGCGTGTCGCGTTCTGCCACATGCACGCCTTTGACGCCGAGGCTCTGCATCAGCTTCGCCCAGCCCTCGCGGTCGCCGGCCTTTGGCTCCTCGATCTTAACGCCCATATCACTCGCCAGATTGACCAGCGCCTGCTTGACGAACCAGGAGACCATGCCGGGATTGGCGCCGCAGGTGGAAACCGCCGTCGTGCCGCCGGGGTGTTTTTCCTTGGCTTTCAACATGGTCTGGCGCAGCCGGTAATTGGTGCGGGCGGCGTTGTCGGCCTTGTCGTCGAAGTAAAAGCCCAGCCATGGTTCGACGACGGTGTCGATATAGAGCACATCATGCTTGCGGCAGAGCTTCATCAGATCGACGGAGGACGCATCCACCGACAGGTTGACGCAGAAGCCGCCTTTTCCGCCTTCGATCAGCGGCGTCATCACGTCCTTATAATTATCCCTGGTCAGATGGGTGCGGATGTGGCGGATGTCTTTCTCAGCCAGATAATCGGCGATGTCCTCGCGCGGGTCGATGACCACAAGTTTGGCCCGGTCGAAGGTAAAGTGCCTTTCGATCAGCGGAAGCGTGCCACGGCCGATGGAGCCAAAACCGATCATGATGATGGGGCCGTTGATCTCCCCGTAGATCGGGTATGCTGCTTCCGTCATTTCAATTCCCTTCGTGAACCACGGTAAAAACCAGATTATCCATTCGTATCAATAAAGTACAACCACATGACGCGAATATGAAGCACATCTTCATTCTCTCCTTACTATGGAGAATGATGCATCCTTTCTCGCAATCGCAATTTTGACACCAGCCTATATAATCATCCGCTCAATAAGCGGCCATGAGGGACGCTGGCCGGATTTCAGGTGGCGAATGTTCCGTCATGATGAACAGTCTTACATGGGCAGTCTTCTGGAGCGGGTAGCGGCGTTGCAAGACATAACGCCCGTTCTGATCGCGCTCTACGATACGCAAGACCGCGTTCGTTATGCCAACCGCGCCTTTCGCGAAGCCTTCCATCTTTCCGAAGACAGCTTCCCCACATGGGCCGAAATCATCCGTTTGAATTA
This sequence comes from Agrobacterium sp. SORGH_AS 787, assembly GCF_030819035.1. Lineage (NCBI taxonomy): Bacteria > Pseudomonadati > Pseudomonadota > Alphaproteobacteria > Hyphomicrobiales > Rhizobiaceae > Agrobacterium > Agrobacterium sp. SORGH_AS 787. The sequence continues at coordinate 393,614 of NZ_JAUTBG010000002.1, read as the reverse complement.
TCAGAACCGTCAAGGCCTGATCATCAACACGCGGGATTTCGAGGCCTGGCTTCTCTCTGCCCAATCCCGGCGCGGCAAGCAGGCTTTTCGCGGGCTTGAACTCGACATGCATGATGGGCGCTGGATCTGGATGACGGAGACGGTGGAGACTGACGGCTGGATGCTGTGCGTCGGCACAGACATCACCGCCCTTCGTCAGAACGAGCGACGCCTGCGGCAGGATCGCGACCTTGCGCTGCGCGCTGCGCAGACCGATGAGTTGACCGGAACCTCCAATCGCCGCTTCGTTTTCGCCCGGCTCGCGGATCATGCCGAAAACGTCGACAAGGACATCGAAACGCCCTTCGGTATCTGCATCATCGATATCGATCTCTTCAAGGCGATCAACGACCGCTTCGGTCATCAGGGTGGCGATGCGGTGCTGCGTGACTTCGTCAAGCTTGCCCACTCGACCATTCGCCGGCCGGATTATTTTGGCCGTGTCGGCGGCGAAGAGTTCATGCTCGTGATGCCACGAACGGGGCTGGAGGAATGCGCCGCGATCGTCGGTCGCATTCTAGAAAAAGCGGCAGAGTCACGACCCTTCGCCGACCACCCCGAATTTTCCTATAGCTGTTCCGCCGGCATTGCGCTCTACAAGGCGGGTGAGGGCAGCAACGAACTTTACCACCGTGCCGACCGTGCGCTTTATCTGGCCAAGCAGAATGGCCGCGCCCGGCTGGAGTGGATTGTCAATTAGCTAGAAGAATTAAAGTCTTTTCTAAATCAGTGGCTTAGTCATAGATCGGTCCATATTGACGTGATATTCCCGAATGCCGCATCAGCGGTCATTCAAGAGGGAAAATGTAATGAAAACGATATTGGTCTCAATTTCCATCAGTGCAACGATTTTCGCCCTTGGTTCGAGCGCAATGGCTATGAGCAATCCTGCTTCAGATTTCTGCGCGAAGATGGGTGGCCGCTCCGTCAATGCCACATTGTCCTCCGGTGACGAAATCGGTTTGTGCTACCTGACGAAAAACAAGATCGTTGAGGAATGGACATTGTTCCGTATGTTCGACGGCAAGGTTCCGCCGAAGTCGAAGAACCCCTTCCGCGCCAAATGAGAGTGAGGGTTCAGGGATCGTCGACCGGGCCTTATTCAGATTCGGTCGATCATCCTGCTCGAATTAGACCAGTTCTGCCGGCACCAACCCGTGCAGCGAATTGCCGACAAAAATCTTTCGGCCTTTCAAGTCCTCCGGCTTCAGCGCCTGTCCGCGCGCCTTGCGTTTGCGGATGAGATCGGCACGAAGGACGCCGGGCAGAATGCCGCTGTCGAGCGGCGGCGTCAGCAACTGGCCATCGAGGCCTTCGACGAAGAGGCTGGTGACGGAGCCTTCGCAGATTTCGCCGCGCTCGTTGAGAAGCAAGACCTCGTCGGCCTCCTTGGGTGAAAACTCAGCGCGCGCGGCATCATAGGGTTCGCGCCGCGAGGATTTGTGCCGGTAGAATGTGTCGCTGGAATCGAGCCTGGTCTTTTCCGCGATCTTCAGCCGCCATACCGCATCCGGCGCGAGCGGCTTAAAGGGCTCGGCGGCTATCTCCAGATCGCCCTTGTAGTTCATCACCAAGGCGACCTTCATCGGGCCGTCGCCGTTCACGGTGGTCTTCAAGGCAGAGGCCGGGTCGTTTGGGGCCCGAAATCCCAGCGCATCGGCAGACCGCAGCAGACGGCGCAGATGCTGTTCCAACCGTTGGAAGCCGCTTTGCGGCTCCCATCGCAATGTTTCCCTCAAGGTAAGGTCTGCGGGCTTGCGCTTCATGCTCATGGTCCGTCTTCTGCATCTGTTCCGACGGGATATAAAAACCGGCGAAGCTTGTCCGAAATGGGAGCGTCGCCGATTTTTGTTGTCACCGCCTCATTTTGACGGCGCGTCGAGGGCTTCCAACTCGTCGATCAGACCTTCGATCATCGACAGGCCCTTGCTCCAGAAGGATGGATCGGTCGCATCGAGGCCGAAGGGTTTCAAAAGCTCCGAATGATGCTTGGTGCCGCCGGCTTTCAGCAGATCGAAGTACTTCTCCTGAAAGCCCTCGTCGGCATTCTGATAGACGGCATAGAGCGAGTTCACCAGGCAGTCGCCAAAGGCATAGGCATAGACATAGAAGGGCGAGTGGATGAAGTGGGGGATATAGGTCCACCACGTCTCATAGCCTTCCGAAATGCGGATCGCGGGCCCGAGGCTTTCCTCCTGCACCGAAAGCCACAATTCGCCGATCTGTTCGGATGTCAGTTCGCCGTCTTTGCGGGCGGTGTGAACCTTGCGCTCGAATTCGTAGAAGGCGATCTGGCGAACGACGGTGTTGATCATGTCTTCCACCTTGCGCGCCAGCATGGCCTTGCGCTCACGCGGATCGGTGGTGGCTTCCAGCAGTTTTCGGAAGGTCAGCATCTCGCCGAAGACCGAGGCCGTCTCGGCAAGGGTCAGCGGCGTGGCGCACATCAGCGCACCCTGCTCACCGGCCAGAACCTGGTGCACACCGTGACCAAGCTCATGGGCAAGCGTCATGACGTCGCGCGGCTTGCCGAGATAATTGACCAGAACATAAGGGTGCGCGGAGGGCACGGTCGGATGGGCGAAGGCGCCGGGTGCCTTGCCGGGGCGGGCTGGCGCATCGATCCACTCCTCATCGAAGAAGCGGCGAGCGATATCGGCCATTTCCGGGGCAAAGGCGCCATAGGCAGAGAGCACCATATCCTTTGCTTCACCCCAGGGGATGATGGCGTTGGACGTGTCCGGGAGCGGCGCGTTGCGATCCCAGTAGTTCATCTGCTCCATGCCAAGCCAGTTCGCCTTCATCTTGTAATAGCGATGCGACAAGCGCGGATAGGCCTCGCGCACGGCAGCGGCCAGCGCATCGACCACGTCTCGTTCAACGCGGTTCGCCAGATGCCGGCTGTCGGCAATGTCTTCGAACTTGCGCCAGCGGTCGGAGAGTTCCTTGTCCTTGGCGAGCGTGTTGGTGATGAGCGTGAAGACGCGTAAGTTTTCCTTAAAGGTTGCGCTGAGTGCGTCGGCTGCCTTGCGGCGCGTTTCCGGGTCCGGCTCCTGCAGCATGTTGAGCGTCGGTTCGAGGGCCAAGCTTTCGCCGTCGATCTCGAAGCGCAGCTCGGTCATCGTCTCGTCGAAGAGGCGGTTGAAGGCAGCCGCACTCGTCATGGATTTTTCGAGGAACAGCTGCTCCAGGCTGTCATCCAGCTGATGCGGCTTGTCCTTGCGCAGGTCCACGAGCCACGGCTTGTAATGGGCGGCAAGCGCATCCCTTTCAAACGCGGCGTCGATCAGCGCATCGTCGATGCGGTTCAGTTCCAGCGGGAAGAACAGCAGGTGCGACGCGATATCGGTGAGTTTGGCCTGCGCATCGCCGTAAAGCTTGCCGTTGGCGGGGTTGGAGGTATCGGAAAAATAGGTGAGGCCCGCAAAGGAGCCGATGCGGCCGAGAATATCGTCCAGCGCTTCATATTCCTTGAGTGCCGCACCGATGCCCTCGTCGCCCGAACGGCTGGCGGCAGCTTCGAGCTTGCCCTTCCATTTCGTCTCGAATGCCTTGGCGTCCGTCTCCGCTTTCTTCAGGTCGCCTTTGTATTCGGCGGAATCGACTGAGGGGTAAAGATCGGAGAGTTTCCAGACCGGCAGATCGCCAAGGGCAGCACTTGCGCCTTCGGCAGGAGAGAAAGCGGGCGTGGGGGTCGATGTCTTCAAGGTCATGAAACGCGTCCTTTTTGTCTTCGCATCGAAGCATATGGGTGCCTCTGTTTCCCGCGGCAATGCTTAAAATGCAAGCAATTCTCAAAACCCGATGTTGAAGTCTTGCGTGGCAAAGTCGAGCCAAGGAGCCTGCATGAGGCAGGTTCATATACCGGAAACCGGAGCTCGAAATGACCGTCCACGTTCTCATTGTCGAAGATGATCCCGTCCAGCGCCGTGTGCTGAAACAGACCGTCGAGCAGAATGGGCATGCGTGCCTGTTGGCCGAGAGCGGTAAGGCGGGCCTTGGGCTTTTGAAAACACGCGGGGCCGAGATCGGCGTCGTCATCATCGATCTGACGATGCGGGAACTCGACGGTCTCTCCTTCATTCAAGCGGTTCACGATCTCGGTCTGGATATTCCCGTTGTCGTTCAAACAGGGCAGGGCGGCATCGACGTCGTGGTCGAAGCCATGCGGGCGGGTGCTTTCGATTTCATCGTCAAGCCGGTTACGGCGGAGCGTCTTGGAACGGCGATTGCCGGAGCGCTGAAATCCGACGAGCCAAAGGGCCGCGCCCTTCGGCGCATGCGCCATCAGCCGGTTGGATTGGCCGATATCGTTTCGGCCAGTCCTGCCATGGCACGCGTACTGGATCTGGCAAAGCGCGCCAGCCACTCCACCATTCCCGTGGTGCTGGAAGGTGAGGCAGGTGTCGGCAAGGAGATGATCGCGCGCGCCATCCATGCGGGCAGCGACCGGGCGACAAAGCCCTTCGTCATCTTGAATTGCAGCGCGATTGCCCCCGAACTGATCGAGAGCACGCTGTTTGGCGGGAAGGCCGCAGACGGCGATGATGCTGGCGAGCGCCAGCAGGCCAAGGTCCTGGAGGCCGATGGCGGGACGCTCTTTATCGATGAGCTTGGCGACCTACCGCTTGAGGTGCAGGTGAGGCTTCTGCGCGCTGTCCAGAGCGGTGAGGTCGAGGCATCCGGATCGGCCAAAAGACGCAAGGTCAATGTGCGGCTGATTTCCGCTACCGCCAAGAACCTGATCGAAGAGGTGAAGGAAGGTCGCTTCCGCGAAGATCTCTATTACCGGCTCAACGTCTTCCCCATCACCATTCCGGCTTTGCGTCGCCGCAAGGAAGATATTCCTTTCCTCGCGCGCGCCTTTGTCGAGCGCTTCTTCATCGAGCAGAAATTGCCGTCGACGGTTGGTGTCAGTGCTGCCGCGCTTGCATTGCTGACTGCCTATGACTGGCCGGGGAATGTCCGTCAGCTGGAAAATGCTGTCTTCCGTGCAGCCGTTCTGGCGCAGGGCCGTGAGCTGGCGCCGAGCGACTTCGTCCAGATCGCGACACAGGTTCCGGGCTTCGAGGGCGATGCGCGAGACAGAGGTACCCATGGTTCAGATCGATCCGTGACCGCCGCCGCGCCTTCGCTTGTGGAGGTCAAGGCATCTGAGGCACCGGTGACGCATATGGCTGCGAGCGAGGAGGCAGACGTGGCAGGTGATGGCATTTTCCCCGGTGGCAGCCTGATTGCCAGCACGGATGAAACAGGCAATGTGCGCACCATTGCTGAGATCGAAGAAGAACTGATCCGGTTTGCGCTGCGATTCTACCGCGGGCAGATGAGCCAGGTTGCCCGAAAACTCGGTATTGGACGCTCCACGCTCTACCGGAAGTTGAAGGATTATGGCATTGATCCCGATAATCCGATGGAGGACGCGGCTTAAGCGTCGCTACGGAGGCCTATATTAGCCGTTGGCATTTTTGTTAACCCCTGAGCAAGGATATTCCCTTACGCTTCATAAACCTCTTGTTAGTTATCTGTTCACTATGTAGAGGAAGGTTGTATGTGTGTGGCAAATTTGCCATCGTGTCACCGTAATTGAGGTTCAAGTGGGACAATGTGACAAATTGTCTGCCAGGCGGGGATCGAATTGCCATATCTGAATCGGAATAACGCGCTTGCGGGCAAGTCTGCGCGCGGCTTGATCAAAGATATATGCACGAAGCTGTCGGCACGCGTTGTCACCGTTGCGTGCCTGATCCTAGCCGCAATGCCCATCTTCAGCGTTTCAGCGACGGAAGCCGCCGCCGAGACACGCAGTTTGAAGCTCTATTATATCCACACCAAAGAAAAAGCCGTCATCACATTCAAGAGAAACGGCAAGTACGATCAGAAGGGCTTGCAGGAACTCAATCGCTTCCTGCGCGACTGGCGCCGCAACCAGCCCACCAAGATGGATCCGCGCCTTTTCGATCTGGTCTGGGAAGTGTATCGCCGCTCCGGTGCCACCGAGTATATCAACGTCGTTTCCGCTTTCCGCTCGCCTGAGACCAATGGCATGCTGCGTTCGCGCACCAAGGGTGTTGCCAAGCACAGCCAGCACACGCTCGGCAAGGCGATGGACTTTTTCATTCCCGGCGTGAAGCTCGCCCGCTTGCGTGAAATCGGCATGCAGATGCAGATCGGCGGCGTCGGCTTCTACCCGACATCCGGCTCGCCCTTCGTCCATATGGATGTTGGCAATGTCCGTGCGTGGCCGCGCATGAGCCGCCAGGAACTCGTTCGCATCTTCCCGAATGGCAACACCATTCACCTGCCTGCCGACGGCAAGCCGCTGCCGGGTTACGACCAGGCTCTGGCCGATTACAAGAAGCGCGTCAGCTCCTCGTCCATTCAGGTTGCCAGCACGGCTGGTTCGGGACCTGCGACATCCTCCTCCGGTGGCAAGCGCAAGACGCTTCTTGCAGCCCTCTTTGGCGGTGGCGACGAGGACGAGGATTCCGAAGAAATCGCAACACCCGCCCCTGCCGGTCGTTCGCCAGCTCCTGCTCCTGTAGCGGAAGAGGCGGAAGAAGCCCCGGTCGCGGTGGCCTCTGCGGCGCCCGTGCCGAGTGCCGTCAATGCGCCGCTGCCGACCGCACGCCCGGCCTTCCGTGGCGAAGAAGCTTCGACTGGCCTTGCGACGGCGCTTTATTCGCCAGGTCGCAATGCTGCGCAGGATGCGCTCCAGGCTGCGACCACGCCGACACCGACAGCCGCACCGGCTGAACAGAAGTTTGCCGATCTGGCTGAAGTCTCCGTTCCCGTTCCGACCCTTCTCGGACCGCGCGGTATGCGTGGCGATGCTCAGGGCTCGGTCATGACGGCATCGCTCGATTCTGAAAACGCCCCAGCCGATGCGCTGCTCGCCCATGTGCCGGTTCCGGCCAACCGTCCTGCTGTTGCCGAAGCCCTGCTTGCCTCGGCCAATACCGATATCGAGGGCCAGGATGATGAAGCCGACAGCCAGGCATCGCTCTCTCCGACGGTGATTGCCGCGCTTGAGCAGAGTGGACAGGATGCACGCTCTGCCGTGACCGCCGCTGCGATGCCCTCGGCTGCGCCGTTCCCGTCTTCGGTTGCTGCCTATGCCGCACCGACACCGGTTGAAGCGCCGCGCCAAGTTGCCAAGCTTGATCCGATGGCGACGCCGAAGGCCGAGACCTTTGGTGACGAGTTCGATCCGAAGCCCGCAGCTTCCAGCACGAGTGGCCTCACTGCCGGCCTGCCGACCAAGGGCGGTCGCCCAAGCAAGCAGGATGCCGTCGTATCGCAGCAGGCCATGGTCAGCGGTGGACGCCTGACGCAGGAAGCGATTTCCGATTGGGCGCTCAGCCAGAACAAGGGTGCAACTGTCCGTGCGGTCAAGGCACCACGGGTCAGCAACCGCATGCTGAGCCATGATATGTCTGCCTCTGCGGCCAATGCCACCTTCCGCCAGGGTGCAAAGGCGATCGACTCCAGCCGATTCAGCTCGCCGATCAGAATGCCTTAATCAGCCTCTGCAGCGCATAAGATAAATGAACGGCCCGGAAATCGACATCGATTTTCGGGTCGTTTGTTTTTGCAGGCACTCTGAGATTTGGCATTTTGGCAGCGTTGCTCTTCAGGCGACCACGCTGTGTGTCACCAAAGCGCCGGGCGTCCTACTGGACGCACAAAGGACGCTCTCCCATTTTGAATTGACGCATCGTGCTTTGCGAAAATCGGGTCCGCCATGCGGGCCCCGATGCTGTAGAGAGTCGTCCACGGAGAGGGCGCCTCAGGCGATTGGGACAATGTCTGTTCCTTCCCGAAGCGTGCGCGGAGCTTTCGTCAGCCACGCTGTCACCTTGACGGGCTTTGACGGCGCTGTTAACGCTTTCTTCATTGCTTTGTTTGTCGCGGCGAAAGTTATGCGTGTATCGCCGCACGTCATTTGTTTTAGGTCGCGCAAAGGCAGTGGTCTTGAGAGACGCTGCACGCATGAAGCTCTTTCAATGCGCCGGTTCTGACGAACCATGTCCCTGATGAATTCCGTGTTCCTGTGTCGATAAAAGACGCGCCGTAAGGCCGTTTTCAATCTCGTCTCAACGCTCTTTCCTTCTGTCTCGGGCACGAAGCGCGTTGAGGCTGGTTCGTCGTCACATGGGCATGCCACTCGACGGTATACGCGCCATGACCACGATTTCCTTGCTCGCCACACGCCAGATCGCCATGCTCTCCACCGCCGTGATTGCCGGGTTGACGAGCGCCGATGTCGACGCGCTGAGCACCGCGCAGATCAAGGCGCTGACCAGCAGCCAGATCGGTGCGCTGAAGACCTCGGTGATTTCGTCGCTCTCCTCCGGTGATGTCGGCGCGATCGCACCGAAGTCGATTATCGGTCTGACCCTTTCGCAATTGCAAGCCATCGGCACGACGCAGGTATCGGGACTGACGACAGCGCAAGTCGCATCGCTCTACAGCAGCCAGATCGATGGACTGTCCAGCGCATTGATCGAAGCGCTGGACGCAAAGCAGGTGGGTGCCTTGAGCAGCGCGCAACTGGCAACGCTCTCTTCTGCCGAGATCAATAGTTTTACGAGTGATGAGCTTGCCGCCATCAAGAAAGCCAACATGGGCGGATTGTCGAGCGCTGCCATTGCCGGGCTCTCGACGACCAAGCTTGCCGCCTTGACGCCTGTACAGCTTGCGGCTTTCAGCTCGTCCCAAATGAGCGCCTTGAGTAGTGCACAGTTCGCGGCACTGACACCGGCTCAGATGGGTGCCTTGACACCGAAGCAGATCGCCGGGCTATCGACCGACGTCCTTCATAATCTCAGTTCCTCGCAGGTTTCCGGCCTGACAACGCGGCAGATGTCGGCGCTTACCCCCACGCAGTTCGATGCGCTGAGCAGTGCCGGATTGACCGCACTCGGCACGCAGCAGGTGGCCGGTTTGACGGCCGCACAGGCCGCAACGCTGACGGCCGCAGAACTCAACAGCTTCTCGGCAGATGAGATTGCGGCGATCAAGAAGAACGCGGTCGCGGGCATCAGCACGGCTGCAATTGCAGGCCTTGCCACGAGCCTGGTCCCGGCCATCACCACGGCGCAGATCGCTGCTCTTACCTCTACCCAGTTGAAGGCCCTGACCGCCGCGCAGCTTGCAACGCTTTCGACCGGACAGATCGCTGCCCTCAAACCGGAACAGATCGCCAGCCTGACGACCGACGCGATCGCCGCCTTGAATGATGCGACCCTTTCGGCGCTGACCACGCGCCAGATCTCCGCGCTGACCACTGCGCAGTTCGATGCGCTGAGCTCCGACGATATTGCGCAGCTTAACGAAAGTCAGGTCGCCGGACTGACCTCTGCCCAACTTGCCACGCTCTCCTCCGCGGAGATCAACCGCTTTACCGCGGCAGAAATCGCCGCGCTGAAGAAGGGTGCTTTGATAGGACTGTCGACGGCTGCAATGTCTAATCTCTCCACCACTTTGGTGGCGGCCATGACGACGGCTCAGATCTCAGCCTTGAGTTCTTCGCAGTTTCAGGCGCTGACGTCATCCCAGATTTCGTCTCTGACTGCCGCGCAGATCTCCGCACTCAAACCACAGCAGATCGCCAATCTGTCAACCGCGGTGATCGCTGGTCTGAGCGACGCAACCCTTTCGGCGCTGACCACACGCCAGATCGGCGCACTGACGACGGCACAGTTCCAGTCCCTCGACAGCGCTGATATCGCACTCCTCAATGCAACGCAGGTGGCGGGATTGACCTCGGCGCAGCTATCCACCCTTTCTGCCGATGAACTCAACAGCTTCACCACGACGGAGATCGCGAGCCTGAAGAAGAACGTGTTGAGCGGCCTGCCGACGGCGACGATTGCCGGTCTCTCGACGAACCTCTTGTCCGCGATGACCACGAGCCAGATCGCTGCTCTTTCGAGCGCACAGATCAATGCCTTGACCTCTACCCAGCTCTCAGCGCTGACGCCCAGCCAGTTTGGCGCGCTCTCCAGCAGCCAGATCGCCACGCTTTCCACTGCCACCATCGCCAATCTCGGCACGGCGACACTTGCCGGCATGAGCACCCGGCAGATTGCGTCCTTGACGACCGTACAGTCCGATGCGCTGAGCTCAGCCGGTATCGCAGCCCTGACCGAAACCCAGGTCGCGGCGCTCAACAGCAAGCAGTTGGCAACGCTCTCCGGTGCTGAACTCAACAGCTTCACCACCGCGGAAATCGCCGCTATCAAGAAGAGTGCAATCACCGGGCTCAGCACGAGTGCCCTCAGCGGCCTCGACGCCAGCCACCGCTCTGCCTTTTCGTCCAATCAGATGGACGGCATGAGCACCGCGCAAGTCAATATCGTGATTGCCGCCTACCAGAGTGTGTGATTGAGTGATGAGCAGAAGGGCTGGATTGCCGGGAAGCGGCACCAGCCCCACATCTTCAATGCGGCGTGTCGTCTAGAGCATTTCCAGCAGAAGCGTGATCGATTCTCCGACCACAGTAGACGTTTTCACTTGTATCGATGAGGCGGCTGGTCTTCGGTGCGGGGTCTTAAGCATGAAGCCCGGAGAGAGGTTTTCACCAAAAGCACTCTGAGTGGATTGGGTCGCATCACCGCGGATCAAGCGCGAGTGATGAAGCAAAAGAGGGCGGAGCTTTGCTCTCGCCCTCTCGCGATTGCGATCAAACGCCGCTCTGGCCGTCCTGGCCGATATAGGCGATGCGGACCATGTTGGTGGCGCCGGGCGTGCCGAGGGGGACGCCAGCGGAGATGATGATGCGGTCGCCGGGCTTGCCGAAGCCTTCGGCCACGACGATGCGACATGCGCGGTTGACCATGTCGTCCAGGTCGCTCGCATCGCTCGTGACCACGCAGTGCAGGCCCCAGACCACGGACAGACGGCGGGCTGTCTGGATGATCGGAGACAGGGCAATGATCGGAACCTGCGGACGTTCACGGGCGGCACGAAGACCGGTGGTGCCGGACGAGGTGTAGGTGACGATCGCGGCAAGGCGCAGCGTCTCGGCAATCTGGCGGGCAGCGAGTGAGATGGCGTCGGCGCCGGTCGCTTCCGGCTGGGCGCGCTGCGCGTAGATGATGTTGGAGTAGTGCGGATCCTGTTCCACGGTGCTGGCAATGGAGGCCATGGTGGAGACGGCTTCGACCGGATAGTCGCCGGAGGCGGATTCGGCAGACAGCATGATCGCGTCCGCACCTTCGAAGACGGCGGTTGCGACGTCGGAGACTTCGGCGCGTGTGGGAACAGGCGCGGAAATCATCGATTCCAGCATCTGCGTTGCAACGACGACCGGCTTGCCGGCGCGACGGCAGGCGCGGGTCAGCTGCTTCTGGATGCCGGGAACGGCTTCGAGTGGCATTTCTACGCCAAGGTCGCCACGGGCCACCATCAGGGCGTCGGAGAGTTCGATGATCTCTTCGATGCGTTCAAGCGCCTGCGGCTTTTCGATCTTCGACATCAGGCCGACGCGGTTACCGGCAATCTTGCGGACTTCCGCCAGGTCTTCCGGACGCTGAACGAAGGAAAGGGCGACCCAGTCGACTTCTTCAGTCGCGAGAACGGCGGCCAGGTCGGAGCGGTCCTTGTCGGTCAAAACGCCAACGCCGAGCAGCGTGTCCGGCAGGCTGATGCCCTTGCGGTCGGAAATCTTGGTGCCCGAAACGACGGTGGTGACGATGCTCTTGCCGTCGCACTTCTCGGCGCGCAGATGCAGCTTGCCGTCGTCGATCAGCAGGCGATCGCCCGGCTTGACGGATTCGAGGATTTCCGGATGGGGCAGGAACACGCGGTTCTTGTCGCCGGGGGCTTCGTTGTTGTCGAGCGTAAAGGTCTGGCCAGCGACGAGATCGACCTTGGTATCGGCAAACTTGCCGACGCGCAGCTTCGGTCCCTGCAAGTCCGCCAGAATGCCGATCGGGCGGCCGTTACGGCTTTCGACGGCGCGGATGCGCTGGATCAGCGTGCGCATCACGTCATGGCTGGCATGGCTCATATTGATGCGGAAGAGATCGGCACCGGCCTGATGAAGCTTCTCGATCATCGCCTCTTCTGCCGAAGCGGGGCCAAGAGTTGCAAGGATTTTGACTTTGCGGTTACGCTTCATCAGTTCTGACTTTCCTGTGTTCCTGGCGTGTCCGAAAGCTGGACCATCCAGCTTCCCTGCCTTCCAGTATCGTATTCTTTGAAGCCCATGCGCTGGAAGCTGCGGGCATAGCAATCATCGACGCCGGTGATCTTGAACTCGTTTTCGGCCACGCACATGTTGACGTCGCCTGTCCAACGGCCGCCACGAGCGGCGTCCTCGGCATAGAGATAATAATAGCGCGATTGCAGCTCACCCTCGATCAGCGTGGCGCAGGTGGAGGCGGGCACCTGCCACCAGCCTTCGCTGACCCAGCCTTCCTTTGCGCGATAGCCGATGGCAACGCCCACAAGGTTCTGCGTGCTGTTGCAGACGCGGAAATCCGCCCATGCCGGCTGCGCTACGAAAAGGGGAGAGGAGAGGACGGCGGCTGCGGTAAGAGTGCGGATCGCGTGCCGATGTTTCTCGAGGAGAGCGGAGAATGTGTATGTCACGGCGTCCATCCGGATTCCATGGTTATAGTGAAAACACTTCTAGGCGCGGAGGCCCAAGAATGTCAACGCGAGTTTAATCGATTATATTGTCAGGTCGGGTCTCTGCTGCGGTGCTGTCGATGGCCGTCTATCCGTGCAAACTTGCGCGTGGCGTCAAGCCATGCCATCAAGCGTCTCTCCCTTAGCTGCCCCAGAAATCAATTATGCCAGACTTTCAGCCATACGAAATCATAGAAGGCGATTATGACAAAGGCATGGTTTTGCTTGCAGACCACGCCATGAACCTTCTTCCACAAGCTTACGGTAATCTCGGTCTACCGCAAGCCGCTTTCGAGCGCCATATCGCTTATGACATTGGTGTGGAAGGCTTGACGAGAAGGCTTGCGAGCCGCCTCGGCGTGCCTGCCGTGCTCGGGCGTTTTTCGCGTCTGCTGATCGATCCCAATCGCGGCGAGGACGATCCGACGCTGATCATGAAGATTTCCGATGGCGCGATCGTGCCCGGCAACCACCCGATTACGGACGAGGAGTGGCAGAGGCGTCTTGAGACCTATCACCGGCCCTATCACAATGCCGTGGATGCTGTGCTAACCAAAGCCGCGGAGACGTCTGGCAAGGCGCCATTGGTGTTTTCGCTGCATTCCTACACGCCCTTCTGGAAGTCCGTTCCGCGTCCTTGGCACGCGGCGGTTCTGTGGGACACGGACCACCGTGCCGTTCACCCGCTGATTGAGCATCTCATGGCGAGCGGCGATATTCTGGTGGGAGATAACGAGCCCTATGATGGCGCGCTGAAGGGCGACACCATGTATCGCCACTGCATGGTGAAGGGCATCCCGCATGCGCTCCTCGAAGTGCGCCAGGACCTGATCGGCGACGAGGCCGGCATTGCCGCCTGGACGGAGCGCCTCGCTCCCATTTTTGCCGCAATGAATGACGATCCCAACCTCCACGGCTATCAGCAGTTCGCCTCGCGAACTGGTCCTTATTGAAAGGCGACATCGATATGAGCGAGCTTGACGAGAAGCAGAGAACCGAGTTCGAGGCCGCCGCCTTCCGCCGGCTGGTCAACCATCTGCGCAATCGCCCGGAGGTGCAGAATATCGACCTGATGAACCTTGCAGGCTTCTGCCGCAACTGCCTGTCCAACTGGTACCAGGATGCGGCAAAGGATGCCGGTGCCGATCTCAGCAAGGACGAGGCACGCGAGATCATCTACGGCATGCCCTACGAGGACTGGAAGCGCCTGCACCAGAGCGAAGCGAGCGATGGCCAGAAAGCCGCCTTCGAAGAAAACCGCCCGAAGGAATAGCTGCCTCCCACCCGATTAGGCTTGACGTGAGGCCTTTCCACGGGCAGTTCACCAGCCGGGAATTTTGGCTGCCTTTGATGAGCAGCAGGCGAAGATTTCGCCTTACGGAAAACGGGCTCGAAACGAGCCGAACTATTGAAGGACCATGGAATGGACGAAACAGCCACAACCGAAACCGTCGCCGCCGCCGAACTTCGCCAGTTCATCGAGCGCGTCGAACGCCTCGAAGAAGAGAAGGCGGCAATCCAGGGTGACATCAAGGATGTCATGGGTGAAGCCAAGGGTCGCGGATACGACACCAAGGCGATCCGCACCATCATCCGCCTGCGCAAGAAGGATGCGAACGAGCGCATCGAGGAAGAGACGATCCTGCAGACTTACATGGCTGCGCTCGGCATGGAATGAGCCTCTGGCTCGCTCGATGAGTGATCTGTTAAATCGCCGCTTCTGCGGCGATTTTGCTTTTGGAAGGCGCATGGATTGCTGCGGCGCCAACCTCTCCGTCGTCATGCTCGGGCTTGACCCGAGCATTCATCGCCCTTGCATCCACTTCGACGGGTTTGGATCCTCGGGTGAAGCCCAAGGATGACGGCAGAGCGTAGAGACGCCGCTGCGAGTATAGGGCCTATGTTAGCATTCGCACCCAAGCACTTATGCGTGTCTTGAAGGTGTCGGGCCGCTTCCAGCAACACCGTCACCACTGATGTGACAGTACGGAATGGGTCTCAACGACGGCCGATCTCGCAGGGCAAAAGGGATCAGCTCCGCGTCCCAGCCAGCTTCTCTGAAAGCTCGCTCATTTCCTTCTGCGCTTCCTTGTCCGCGGGATAGAGCGTCAGGTAGCGCTCCCACACCTTCATCGCGGTCTCATTGCGCTCGGAGCTTTCGAGAATATTGGCAAGGCCCGCAAGGGCGGGGAAGAAGCGGGGTTCTTTTTCGAGCGTGCTGTTGAGGTCGGCCATGGCCTTGCGGGGATCGCCATCGGCCAGATGCACCATGGCGCGGCGGTACCAGGCACCGGCGTAGTCGGGGTCGAGGAAGATGGCCTGGTCGAGGAAGTCATAGGCTGCGGCGCTGCGCTTTTCTTCGCTGGCTTCTTCGGCCCATTTCATCAGGAGATTGATGGTAGGGCTACCGGAATCGCTCCACTGGCCGACGATTTCGGTGGCAATGATGCGGGCCTTCTTGGCATCGCGCTCCTTCTTCAGATTGTTGAAGAGATCGCCCACCGGGTCCTTGGCGGAAGGTTGCGGGGGCTGCTGTGTTGCCGCTACGGGCTCTGCCGCATGGGCGATAAGGGCCGTGGCCGGGGCAAGCGGGCTGAGCGAGGCGAGGAGGAGGGCACAAAAAGGAAATTGGCGCATGCGGATCACGATAATCCGTATGCGCCAATTAGGAAATCGAATTCTGTCGGCTATCAACAAAGTGATCCGCTTTTTCAGACGGAACACTTGAGAAACGCAATCAGCCCTGACGAGCCTTGAAGCGTGGGTTCTGCTTGTTGATGATGTAGACGCGGCCCTTGCGGCGAACCAGACGGTTGTCGCGGTGACGAGCCTTAAGCGCTTTGAGCGAGTTCTTGATCTTCATTTTTCTGGTCCGCAGTTTGGCGGGCTTTCGCACGCATAATCTAAACAATCAAAAGCGCGCAACGGGGCGCGCCTTTTTCGGTTGGCAGGCAGATACCCTTTCGGCACCCACCTGTCAACACGCTACGCAAGCTTTTGCGGGGAAAAGCCCGGCTTTCCAGCGTTGGTGAGTTGCGTCACATGGCCCATCTTTCGGCCCGGACGGGCCTCTGTCTTGCCGTAAAGATGCACGAGGCAGTCTTTTTGTCGGAGCCAGTCCGGCACGCTGTCGATGTCGTCACCAATCAGATTGGTCATCACGCAATCGGAGTGACGCGCCGTGCTGCCGGGCGCCAGGCCCGCGACTGCGCGGATATGCTGCTCGAACTGCGAGACGACACAGGCCGCTTCCGTCCAGTGGCCGGTATTGTGGACGCGGGGCGCCATTTCATTGGCCACCAGCGAGCCGTCCGGCAGCACGAAGAACTCGATGCCGACGACGCCGACATAGTTCAGCGCGGCCAGCAGCTTCTCAGCCGATTCCACCGCGACGGCTCTCGCAGCGTCAGAGAGAGCGGCGGGAATGGTCGAGGTGTGGAGAATGCCGTTCAGGTGAACATTTTCGGCCGGATCGTAGCAGGTAACGGTGCCATCCTGAAAACGTGCGGCGATGATGGAAATCTCCCGCTCGAAGGGCACGAAGCTTTCCAGAATCAGGGGCACCTTGCCAAGCGCATCGAAAGCGCCCGTCAGATCCTCGCCACCCTTGAAGACGCGCTGCCCCTTGCCATCATAGCCCATGCGGCGGGTCTTGAGCACACCCTTGCCGCCGAATGCGGCGAGTGCTTCTTCCAGGCCCGCCTGATCGTCCACGGCGCGGAAATCGGCGGTCGGGATGCCGCAGCCATTGAGGAAACGCTTTTCCGTCAAGCGGTCCTGCGAGGCGCTCAGCGCCTCAGCCGGGGGATAGACCGGCACGGAAGCGGCCAGCGTTTCGGCGGCGACGACGGGCACGTTTTCGAATTCATAGGTCACGACATCGCAGAGGCTTGCGAGTTCGGCCAGAGCCGTCTCGTCATCGTAAGCCGCGACGATCTGGCGGTTGCAGACCTGGGCTGCGGGACAATCGGCCTGCGGTTCCAGCACCACGGTGCGGAAGTTGAGGCGGGCGGCTGCCATGGCCAGCATGCGGCCAAGCTGGCCGCCGCCGATGATACCGATAGTGGAGGATTTCATTGCGGCGCGTCCATGGGGTATTCGGCAACGATGGCCGTCTGGCGGGCGCGGTAATTATCCAGCCGGTCGGCCAGATCCTCATCGGAAAGCGCCAGCACGGCTGCGGCAAGAAGGGCGGCATTGATGGCGCCTGCCTTGCCGATGGCAAGCGTGCCGACCGGAATGCCCGCCGGCATCTGAACGATGGAATAGAGGCTGTCCTGGCCGGACATGGTTTTCGACTGAACCGGAACGCCGAAGACGGGGAGAGGGGTGAGCGCTGCCGTCATGCCCGGAAGATGGGCCGCACCGCCTGCACCGGCAATGATGACCTTGAAGCCTTCGTCCTTCGCATTTGTGGCGAAATCGAACATGCGCTCCGGCGTGCGGTGGGCGGAAACGATGCGCGCCTCATATTCGATATCGAGCGCATCCAGCGTATCGGCGGCGTTTTTCATGGTTTCCCAGTCCGACTGGCTTCCCATGATGATGGCGACGGGCGGAGTTTCGGTGGTCAAGCGGCCTCTCCTTGTCCAGAGGTTGTCACGGTCCAGAGGTTGTCAGGCAATGATATCCGGGATGATCTGATCTTCGATCTGGGTCATCTTGTCCTTGATGGCCAGCTTCTTCTTCTTCATCCGTTGAATTCTGAGCGCTTCGCAATTGGTCTGGATCATCGCGTTGATGGCCGCGTCGTAATCCTCGTGCTCCTGCCTCAGCCTTGCCAGCGTAAGCCGGACGTCCGCCTGTTCCTGGTCGGCCATCTCGTCATCCCCATTCTAATGAACCGGACCGCCATCCGGCATGTTTGTTATCGGTCTTGGTGCCTGTACCATCAAATGGCGGTAACGGGAAGTTTTCCTTAAGGCCATTTTTGCCGCACTATTGCCTCTATTTCGCCTTCGACAAACCTCGCTTTCCATGTCACATTGGTGTCGTAAACCTGAAACTCCAGCGATGGAGAGCTGGAGGTAGGTTCAACAAGGAAGGACGTGCCGCATGACCATTCAGGCTCATATTGCATCGCTCGAAAAGAAACACGGTGCTCTGGAGGAAGAGCTCGAGAGTATTCTTGCTTCCCCATCTTCCGATGACCGGGAGATTGCCAATATCAAACGCAGGAAGCTGCGCCTTAAGGACGAGTTGCAGAGACTGAAAGCGACCACGAAACATTGATTTTCAACGACTATTGAGACCGCAGGGCGAGACATCGCCTGAGAAGCGGTAAAAGTTCAGGGCCCTGGTTGCAAAGCGCGATCAGGGCCTTTTCATTGGGTCTGTGGAAGGGTGCGAAAAGGGTGCTTGTCAGCGGTTTGCCGTTACACCGGCAGGCCATCCCAGAGCAGTTTCAGCGCCGCAAGAAAGGCCATGCCGTACATCAGAGGATAGAAGACGGCGGGCTTCATGTACTTCACCACCTTGGCACCGGCAAATGTGGCAATCATCGCCACCGGCAGCAGTGTGGCGGAGGTTGTAAGGTTGGTGGAATCGAGCGCGCCCAACGCAAAATAGGGAATGAGCTTGATCGCATTCATAATGGCGAAGAAGCGCACGCTCATGCCCGTATAGGTCTTCGGGTCGAGTTTCAGCGGCAGCACATAGATCTGGAAGGGCGGGCCGCCCGCATGTGCCACAAAGCTTGCATAGCCCGAAAGTGACGACCAGAGGGTTGCGGCGGCCGGTCTTTGCGGTTTTGGCGCAATCTCCTGTCCACGGCGCGTGCGGAAGCTCTCATAGAAGTAGCGCAGCACGAAAATGATGGTGACGGTTGCGACGACAAGGCGCATGGCGTCAGGAGAAATCAGCGTCGATGTGGCCCAGCCGAGCGCGATGCCGGCAATGGCGCCCGGCAGCATCAAAAGCAGCGTTTCCCGGTGGTTGTGATGGCGCCATGCCCACAGCGCCACGAGATCCATGACGATCAGGATGGGGAGGAAGATGGCTGCGGCCTGCACCGGCGGCACGGCGAGCGCCATCAGCGGCACACCCATCAGGGCCAAGGCGCCCCCAAGCCCGCCTTTGGACAGGCCGACCAGAATGACTGCGGGAATGGCAACGAGAAAGAAATGGAGATCGAGCGACATGATCAGGACTTGATATGAGCGTGTGAGACGGCCGTTGGAACAGGCCGCGAAGGAAAAGGACGACAAAGAGTCCAGCTATGGACTGTTGATCCTTCGTGCAGTCCGGTTTATCGGAAACAGTATATGAAAACGAGTGCAGATTGGCGATGAAGCGTTCTTTCTGCGGGAAATGGAAAAATCATGGGTTCTCCTGAAGATCGCTGCCGTCTGGTTCTGATCGTGCCGCAAGCTGAAGATGCTAGCCTGCAAGCCAAGACGCTGGAGGATGCGCTAAGGGGCGGTGATGTCGCCTCCGTCATCATTCCCCAATATGCGCTCGATGATGACAGCTTCCAGAAACGTGCGGAGGTGCTGGTGCCGATCGTGCAGGCGGCAGGTGCCGCAGCACTCGTTGCTGGCGACAGCCGTGTTGCAGGCCGGGTCAAGGCTGACGGTCTGCACGTTGTCGGCGGCTTGGAGCCCTTGGCGGAAGCGGTGGAGAAATTCACGCCAAAGCTGATCGTCGGCGGCGGCAATGCCGATGACCGGCACAAGGCGCTGGAGCAGGGTGAAGCCAGCCCAGACTATATCTTCTTCGGCAAGCTGGAAGGCGATATCAAACCGGAGCCGCACCCGAAGAACGTCGCACTCGGCGAGTGGTGGGCCTCGATGATCGAAATTCCGGCCATTGTCATGGGTGGCTCGGATGTCGCCTCGGTGGTTCCCGTTGCCGAAAGCGGCGTGGAATTCGTCGCACTGCGTCAGGCCGTCTTTGCCCATGCGGGCGGCGCGGCTCAGGCCGTTGCCGAAGCCAATGCATTGCTTGACGAAAAAGCGCCACGGTTTGACGGTTGATACGGGCGATGATCCTTCGCTTTCTCCGCCTCTCCCCATCGGCCTCGCTTCTGGCCTTCGCTTCCGCCCTGATTGCGGCGCCCGCCTTGGCGCAAGGCCAGGCGCCAGCCGCTGGCCATCAGCCCGCGCCGCAGCAGGCTGAGCCGCAGGGGAACTCCGACCTTCTGCCGGGCCTTCAGCCGCAGGCGCAAGGTGCAGACGGCGCGGATGAGGAAGACACCGATTTCGGACCGGCGGTGAAACAGGGTCCTGACGTTCTGTCGCGACCGACCGATCAGGATGCCGATCCGCTGCGAAAAGGTCGGGTGACCGGCGGGGATCAGAAGGATTTGCAGCCTTCGGAGGGCGTGACCGTCTATCAGCGCATGGGGGCCGAGCTTCCGCCGCTGCCGAAGGAAAAGGAATTCAAGGGCAAGATCGACGAGGCCTACGGCCATTATCAGCGCGGCGAGTATGTCCAGGCGCTGGACAAGGCTTTGACCCGTGCGCAGGACGGCGATGCGGCGGCGCAGACACTTGTCGCCGAAATGATGAGCCGTGGCCTCGGCATTGCCCGCGACGATAAGACCGCCGCCTTCTGGTACGAGCAGGCCGCCAAGAATGGCGACCCGGTCGCCATGTTCAAATACGCACTGATCCTGATGGAAGGCCGGCTCGTCAAGCACGACAAGACGCTCGCCGACGACTACATGCGCCGCGCGGCAGAAGCAGGCAATCCGGAAGCGGAATTCAATTGGGCGCAGATCCTCGTTTCGCAAACGCCTGGGCCAAAGGGCCTGTTGGCGGCGCTGCCCTTCTATGAGAGATCGGCGGAAAAAGGGATTGCGGATGCCCAATATGCCGTGTCGCAGATCTATTTGAACGTGCCGGAGGTACCGAAGGAAAAGAAGGCCAAGGCGCGGGAATGGCTGACGCGGGCGGCGAAGGCGGGCTTCGATACCGCGCAGGTCGATCTCGGCATCTGGCTGGTCAATGGCACAGGCGGCGATCGCGATCTGGAAGAAGGCTTTCGCTGGCTGAACGGTGCGGCCCAGCGCGGCAATGTCGTGGCGCAGAACAAGGTCGCACATCTTTACATCCAGGCGCTGGGAACGCGGCCCGATCCGATCGAGGCGGCAAAGTGGTATGTGCTGTCGCGCCGCGCTGGCTTGAAGGACCCGGCACTGGAAGACTTCTATCTCGGCATCGAGGACGCCCAGCAGAAGCAAGCCATCGATGCGGCCAACAAATATCGGCCCAACTGACGGCAAAACCACTCCACACTTTTGCCCGACCGTGCGTCTTACGATCGCATGTCGTTATCGCAAAACCGCTGCACACTTTTGCGCGACTATGCTTTAGCCTTGAATTTCAGTGCGTTTTGTGGTCTTGAACCCGCAAACCTAAAATAGAAACCAATATGCCTGCCTGCCCGTGTCCTACGCGGCTGGTTCAGCCACCTTCCAGGAATGTTTTCATGGCCCGTTCAGCCCTTCTCAATGTCATGGTTCAGGCCGCCTTGAAGGCGGGAAAGTCTTTGGCGCGTGACTTCGGTGAAGTGCAGAACCTGCAGGTTTCGGTCAAGGGACCGAGCGACTTCGTGTCCCAGGCCGATCTGAAGGCCGAAAAGATCGTTCGAGACGAGTTGATGAAGGCCCGTCCGACCTATGGCTTCCTGGGTGAAGAGGGCGGCGAGGAAATCGGCACCGATGGCGCGCATCGCTGGATCGTCGATCCGCTGGACGGCACCACCAACTTCCTGCACGGCATTCCGCAATTTGCCGTTTCCATCGGCCTGGAGCGCAGTGGCGAAATCGTCGCTGGCGTCATCTTCAACCCGGCAACGGACGAACTCTACACCGCAGAGCGTGGCGGCGGCGCGTTTCTCAATGATCGCCGCATCCGCGTTGCGGCCCGCAAGCAGCTTTCCGACAGCGTCGTGTGCTGCGGCGTTCCGCATCTTGGCCGCGGCAACCACGGCAAGTTCCTCGTCGAGCTTCGCCATGTGATGGGCGAAACCGCAGGCGTGCGCCGCATGGGGGCTGCCGCTCTCGATCTCGCCTATGTCGCAGCCGGCCGCTTCGACGGCTTCTGGGAAGCGGAACTGTCCCCTTGGGATATTGCCGCAGGCATCGTGCTGATCCGGGAAGCCGGCGGCTTCGTCTCCGATATGGGCGGCGCCAACAGCATGTTTGAAAGCCGCAGCGTGGTTGCAGGTAACGAATATATCCAGAAGGCACTGCTGGAAGTGGTCAACCGTCCCGTTCCCGGCCGCTAACGCATCCCGGCACACGCGGTTTTGTCTTGGGGCCTACCGCGAGGTCCCCACGGCGTCGGGGTTCATCGATGGTCGGATCAAGTCCGACCATGACGCCCTAGAGGTTTTAAGCCTCTGTCGCCGGGTTCTGGCTTTTGCCTCCTTCGGCCCCTCGAAAAAGCTTTGTTCTCAAAAGGCTTTTCACTTCAATTCGTCGTAATTTTACTCTAGCTTCCGCTCCGAACCATGCTGATGTCCCAGTCTTGAGGGCAAGGTCATGGCAGCATTAGAGGAACGGGCCCTATGGCGGATACGGAACTGCTCGATGTCGGCGTCGAGAAACCGCTGACGAAAGAATATCACCACAAGCTATCCAGCCCGACGCCGTTCTTATGGACGATGATGATCTTTCTCATCATCGTCGCCTTCCTTGCCGCCATTCTGTTTCGGCAGGCGCAATCGGCCTTCATGACCAATCCGGGGCTGAATGGCTTCATTCTCGGCGTTCTCGCCATCGGTATCGTTCTGGTGTTTACGCAGATCTTGAGCCTGCGCCCGGAAGTGCGATGGTTCAATAATTTCCAGGCCGCCGGTAGCGTCGACAAGGCCGGACGCCCACCGAAGCTGTTGGCGCCCATGCGCGCATTGATCGGCAAGCGCGGCGAGGTGCGGGTCTCGACTGTCACGCAACGTTCGATTCTCGACTCCATTGCTACGCGTCTGGATGAATCGCGCGATACGTCACGCTATCTCATCGGCCTCCTGGTCTTTCTCGGCCTGCTCGGCACCTTCTGGGGTCTGATCGGCACGATCGGCGCCATCAGCGACGTTATCCAGGGCCTCGATCCGACATCGGGCGATAGCAGCGATATTCTTTCGTCGCTGAAATCCGGCCTGACCGCGCCGCTGTCGGGCATGGGAACGGCGTTCTCGTCCTCGCTGCTCGGTCTTTCCGGCTCACTGATCCTCGGCTTCCTCGATCTCCAGGCAGGGCGTGCGCAGAACCGCTTCTACACCCAGCTGGAAAACTGGCTGTCGTCCGTCACCGATCCCGGCGTCGATCTGTCCGTTGACGGCAAGCCTGTTGCGGCCGCCGGTGCCGTTGGCACGGAGCGCTCGCTTGCCGCCATGCATAATCTGGCGGAAGGCATTCAGGGGCTGGTGAAGAATATGCGCGGCGAGCAGCAGATGCTGCGTGACTGGATCGAAGCGCAACAGGAGGAGTCCAAGGCGTTGCGCCGTACACTCGATCGGCTGACCGCTCGCATCGATGCCGATCAGAAAGCGGCTGCCAAGCGTTCCGTGCCCCACGATAACGGGAGCGAGTAGCCATGGCGCTTGCGCGCAACCGTCGTCGCGACAGAGGCGTCGATTATTGGCCGGGCTTCGTCGATGCGCTGTCGACGCTGCTTATGGCGATCATGTTTCTGCTCACGGTCTTCGTGCTGGCGCAGTTCGTGCTGTCGCGGGAGATTTCCGGCAAGGATGAGGTCATGACACGCCTCAACAACCAGATCGCCGAGCTCACCGAATTGCTGGCGCTGGAAAAGGGCAGCAAGCAGGATATCGAAGATACGCTCGCCAATCTGCAATCGACCCTTGCGCAATCTGAAAACGAACGCTCGCGCCTGCAGGCACTGCTCGATTCCGGTGCGGGCAACAGTTCCGCCGCCAATGCGCGTGTCGGCCAGTTGACCAGTGAGCTTGATGATGCGCGCGAGGCCGGTGCCAGAGCCTCGACGCAGATCGAATTGCTGAATCAGCAGATCGCGGCACTCAGAGCCCAGATCGCTTCCGTCGAGGCGGCACTGCAGGCCTCGGAAGCCAAGGACGCATCGTCGCAGGTCAAGATCGCCGATCTCGGTCGCCGTCTGAACGTGGCGCTGGCGCAGCGTGTGCAGGAGTTGAACCGCTATCGCTCCGACTTCTTCGGACGTTTGCGCGAAATTCTCTCGGATCGCGAAAATATCCGCATTGTCGGCGACCGCTTCGTCTTCCAGTCGGAAGTTCTGTTTCCGTCCGGCGGCACGGATCTTAATCCCGAAGGGCAGGTGGAGATGGCCAAGCTTGCCACCGCGCTGATCGATCTTGCCAAGGAAATTCCACCGGAAATCAACTGGGTGCTGCGTGTGGACGGTCACACCGACAATGTGCCGCTGTCCGGCTCAGGCCGTTTCCGCGACAACTGGGAGCTATCGTCGGCTCGCGCCACCTCGGTCGTCAAATTCCTGATCTCCAAGGGAGTGCCCGCCAACCGTCTGGTGGCAGCCGGTTTTGGTGAATATCAGCCACTGGCGGAAGGCGATACCCCGGAAGCGCGCTCGCAAAACCGCCGTATCGAGTTGAAGCTGACGGAGCGCTGATGCGTGTAAGATGGGCGGAGCATTCGCCTCCCTTATCGACCAAACTCGTTTAGGCCGCGTCGTTGGCGTCCGTATTGAATTGCAGTCTCGCAAGCTTGGCATAGAGGCCGCCCTGGCGGATCAGGCTTTGATGCGTGCCTTCCTCGATGATCCGGCCTTCATCCATCACCAGAATACGGTCGGCCTTCAGAACGGTGGCGAGGCGATGGGCAATGACGATGGTGGTGCGCTTGGCGATCAGCTCGTCCAGCGCCTTCTGCACCAGCGTTTCGCTTTCGGCGTCCAGCGCTGAGGTTGCTTCATCCAGGAGCAGGATCGGCGCATCGCGTAGAATTGCGCGGGCAATGGCGATGCGCTGACGCTGGCCACCGGACAGCGTGACGCCTCGCTCGCCGACCACGGTGTCATACCCTTCCGGCAATCTTGCAATAAAGCCGTCAGCCTGCGCGGCCATCGCTGCGGCCTGAACCTGCTCGCGCGTAGCATCGGGTCTACCGAAGGCGATGTTGTCGTGGATGGAGGAGGCGAAGATCGCTACGTCCTGCGGGACGATAGCAAGCCTGGAGCGCAGCTCCTTCAGAGCGACGGAGCGGATATCGGTGCCGTCGATGGTGATACGGCCGGATTGCGGATCGTAAAAGCGCATCAGAAGCGAGAAGACGGTGCTTTTTCCGGCACCCGATGGGCCGACGATCGCCACCGTTTCGCCAGCGGCGACGTGGAAGGAGAGGTCGGAGAGGATCGGTTTTCCTGCACCCTTCGGATAATGGAAGGCCACATGCTCGAAGCTTGCCTCGCCCCGCGGCGGGACGGGAAGCAAAACAGGCGAGGCCGGTTCTTCGACGGGTGACTTTTCCGCCAGCAATTCGGAGAGGCGTTCGGCCGCGCCGCCAGCCTGAGACAACTCGCCCCAGACTTCGGAGAGTTGGCCGAGCGAGCTTGCGGCGATGACCGAGTAGAGAACGAACTGGCTGAGCGTGCCGCCGGAGATCGTGCCGCTCAGCACGCTATGTGCGCCGTACCAGAGGATGGCAACGACGCTGCCGAAGACCAGGCTGATGGCAACGGCGGTCAGAATGGCGCGAGCGCTGATGGCCGCGCGGGCGCCATGATAGGCTTTCTCGACTGCGGCGTCGTAGCGGCTGTTCGCCAGTGTTTCGGCATTGAAGGACTGGATGGTGCGGCTGGCGGAAATCGTTTCCGAGGCGAAGGCGGAAGAGGCGGCAAGCGTGTCCTGCGTGGTTCTGGAGCGGGAGCGCACCGACCGGCCGAAGGCGATCAGCGGAAAGACGATGAAGGGAATGGCGAGAAGCGCAAGGCCCGCAAGGCTTGGGCTGGTATAGACCATCATCGCCACCGCACCCAGACAGAGCAGTGTGTTGCGCAGCGCAACGGAAGCAGACGAGCCGAAGGCGGAGCGGATCTGCACCGTATCGGCGGTCAGCCGCGAGGTCAGTTCACCGGAATGGTTGGTATCGAAGAATGCTTGTGACAACGAGGTCAGATGCGCGAAGACATCGCGGCGCAGATCGGTCACCACACGCTCGCCGATGATCATCACATAATAATAGCGCATGGCGCTGGCGAGCGCGAGAACCACGGCAATGGCCAGCAGCATGGCGAAATAGTTGTTGATCATCGCGCCGTCGGTCGCTTCAAAGCCGTGATCGATGATGCGGCGCACGGCAAGCGGGAGCGCCAGCGTCGTGGCCGACGACAGCACGAGGGCGAAGAGGGCGGCGGCGACAAGGCCACGATAGCGCTTGAGATAGGGGAAGAGGCTCGCCAGAGGTTTCAATGTCCTGCGCTCGGCTGCCTTCTGTCCCTCAATGTCTGCCACGTGCATCACTCCTTCATACCGCGGGGCGTAAAAAGCTCCTTGCGGCGACGCATTTTTCGCGTCTTCATATGTGTCTTACCGTGAGCGGCAGGCACTTGTTATCTGGGCGCCCTTCATGTATAGGCTCCGCATCAAATTGGGAAGCCATGGCCTAAAGGGCTCAGGTTTCATTTATTGAATCGGCTCAGTTGACGCAATTGCGGCAAATGGTCCGCACCCACTTACGCAGGAAGATTGTCATGAAGGCTGAAATCCATCCCGACTATCACATGATCAAAGTTGTCATGACCGATGGTACCGAATACGAAACCCGTTCGACCTGGGGTTCCGAGGGCGCAGTTATGAACCTCGAAATCGATCCCAGATCCCATCCGGCCTGGACTGGTGGCAACCAGCAGCTGATGGACCGCGGCGGTCGCGTTTCCAAGTTCAACAAGCGTTTCGGCGGCCTCGGCCTCTAATTCGTTTGATCATGGACTGCAAAAGAACCTCGGAGCGATCCGGGGTTTTTTGTTGTCTGGATGGCGGAGCGGAGTTCGGCTTCATGTACGAAGGATCGGTGTCCGGCGTACCGTTGATGTGAAGCAGCGTTTGCTTTCCAAGTGCTTTCGGAACGTGCTGGCTTGATGACGCATCATACCCCAGAAACAAAAAAGCAGGCCTGAGCCTGCTTCTTCAAAATCATGCGTAGGGTAAAGCCAGATCAGTTGCTGTTGAAAGCCGTGCGCAGCAGGTTGAGCTGAGCCTGAACGCTGTTCTCGTTGTCGGGAACCTTTGCTTCCGACGGGCGGTAAATTTCGCGGTCGAGAAGGGCAACGCGGTTCTGGAGGCGGAGCGAGCGCTCGACGAGGTCACGGAAGGATTCCGGCAGGTCATTCCAGCCGGGAGCGTTGCGATCAACGTTGAAGTTGTCGAGGCGAACCTTGTTCTTTTCGCTGAGAACCTGATCGCGGGTCATCTCGCCATTGTTGACGGCGCGCTGCAGAAGCAGCCACGAGGCCATCTGCATCAGGCGCGTGGTGAGGCGCATGGATTCTGCGGCATACAGAACCGAGGCCATACGTGGCAGCACCTTCGATGCAGCGCGACCGGAGCCATCGAGGTAGCTTGCCGTTTCTTCCACAAGGCCCATGCCTTCGGCATAGAGAGTCTTGAACTGGTTCGAGGCTGCGGCGCGGCCGGCGAAGCTGATGGTATTCAAAACCTGTTCCGACATTTCTTTAATCCCTGCTTACGCATGATACGGTGAGGCAACGGAGTTAGCGGGTGAATTGTTCCGGCCTTTGTATTTTCAGGATGATACCAATACCGCAAATGCGCAAGCTGATTATTAAAGAAAGGTTAATACCCACAGTTTTACGGGTTTTCCAACAGAATAAAAAAAGAGCCGCAAAAGCGGCTCTCAAGGTAAAACAGGGAGAAAAATCAGACCAATTCGCCGATAGGAGAAACTGCCTGAGGTTCAGCAAAACTGAACATGTATAGTAATCTCTTAGAAAGCTTAATATTTGGTTAATGGTAAATGAAAAACTGTGCCGCGGGGGTAACGTTTGTTCGGCGCTGCCGAGCTCATCTCGTGCGAAACAGGTTTTCAGCCGCCTTGCGGCCCGCCAATTTCTTCTCCCTCTCGCCGTCCAGCCGCTCTATCTCGGCCGTCAGAATATTGATGCGAGCGGTCAGATCATCCACGGAAAGCAGCGTCAGATCGGCACCGATAATGTGGGTGATGTTCTGCTTTTGCGGAAGATCGTCGTCAAAGATACTCATATTCCTGCTCCCTTCTGCAAATCTGCTTCCTCTTCAGGATATTGCGGTGCTCTGGGGTCAAGCGAAGCACTCTCCGGTGTCAAGAGCGGCGCGGGGGCCGTCGGCATGGTGGAGAAGTTGTCCTTCTCCGCAGTGGTGAGTGCAGCGCGCTGCCTTGAGCGGAAGATAGAGTAGGCCGTAATCAGAAGATGCGAAACCGCCGTGACCAGAAACAATGCGTAAGGACCGAAGGATGTCATGATCGGTCCACCCAGCGTTGGGCCGATGATCGTGCCGATGCCGTAAAGCAGGAGCAGGCCGCCTGAGACTTTGACGAAATCTTCCGAGGAGGCGAAGTCGTTGGCATGTGCGACCGCAATCGGGTAGAGCGCATTGGCGGCGGCACCATAAACGCAGATCATTCCGATCAGCACATAGACATGTGTCGGGTGGATGATCGCGATCGCAAGGCCTGCAACGGCGGCGAGCGCCGAGAGGCCTGCCAGCACGAAACGACGGTCGATGCGGTCGGACAGCTTGCCCGCTGGAAACTGGGCGAGTGCGCCGACGAAGATGGTGGAGCTGACCATGATGGCGATGGTGGTGGGGTCAAGACCCGCACGCGCGCCGAAGACGGCAGCCAGCGTGCCATAGGCGCCATTGGCAATACCGACCAGCAGGATGCCGACGAAGGACACGGGTGAATTGCGGTAGAGCGCCGGCAGATCGAGCTTGACCTTCTTTAGCGGCTGCGGGCTTTCCGCCTTGGAAAGCATGGCAGGAAGGATCGCGACGCAATAGATGATGGCGCAGACCATGAAGAGCGATGTGTTGCCAACATGGCCGAAGGGGATGACGAGCTGGCCAGCCACGACGCCGAAAAGGGTGATGGCAATATAGAGCGAGAAGATTGCGCCGCGGCTTTCATTGGTGGCGCGTTCGTTCAGCCAGCTTTCGATGATCATCGATGTTCCGGCGGTGCAGAAGCCGGTCAGCGCGCGCAAGGCCACCCAGGACACGTCATCGATGAAGAGGCCGGTCAGGAGAACGGTAAGGCAGATTACGGCAACGAAGCTGCCAAAGGCGCGGATATGGCCGGCGCGACGCACGATGGCAGGGGCGACGAAACAGCCGATGACGAAGCCCGCCGCCCAGGAGGTGCCGAGAAAACCGAGCACTTCGTTGGAGTAACCTTCTTCCGAACCGCGCACCGGCAGAAGCAAGCCCTGCAGTCCGTTGCCAAGGAAGAGGAAAAGGGTGCTGGTGAGAAGAGCGAATACGGGTAGAATATTTCTGCTCATAAAGTCTCTCTCATGCTGATGCTATTGCCGGTATCATGTGGAAGATGGTGCGAATAAGACGCCGCCATGGTGAGCATAAAAATGTCCACCCTGTGACGATGTAGAATGAGTTTGACATTTGGCTCACGGATGCGGCAAGCCCCTAAATAGACATTTGCAGTTGAACCGGCGGCGGCTGCCAAGGGTTCCCGAAGAAGATGGCAGAAACGGTGGCACACAGCTTGCCCGATTGAGCCAAAAGGTTGCGTGATGACGAAGGCGATCGGCCTTTTGCTACTTCTGGCCATGGGGATACAGCTCATCCGCCCGCTCGGATTTCCGGGTTTCAGACGACGCGCCGATTTCTGGAAGATCGCCGTGGTGGCCTTCGTGCTGTGGACGCTGGTGTTGCTCCTGCGGCCATGAATTTTGGCGCTCCCATCGATGACGGAAGCGCCTACAGCATCGGCCCGAAAATCGGTCTCGATTTTCGGAAAGCACGATGCGTAGCTTCAAAAAGCTAAAGCGTCCTTTGTGCGTTTAACAAAACGCACGGCGCTTTAGACGATCAGAGCTTGCGCCCGAGATAATCCTCGACCTTCTTGCGCTCCCATGTGGCATTGAGGAAGGGCACGAGGTCGAAGGTGGTCATGCCGTTCATCGCTAGGGCGACACCCCAGCCGAGGGCTGGCCATATGGCCCAGAAGTAATGCGGGCTGGTAACGAGGTTGATGACGACCAGCATGGCGATGACCAAGACATATTGCGCGACATGCAGGTAGAACTTCTTGATCTTTCGCACGCGCTCGAACGCGATGGCTTCTTCGGCTTCTCTGGAGTCGACAGCAATGCTTTGCATATCCGTTTCCTTTTCTACGGTCAGTTGCGACACGTCGATCTCGAAGACGGATGCCAGGGTTGCGAGCGTTTCCAGGCTCGCGGATTGACCCCGCTCGATACGCTGAATGGTGCGCACGCTCAGCCCGCTGACGGTTGCCAACTGCTCCTGCGACCAGCCGCGCTGTAGCCTGAGTTTCTGTACCAGCATCATTCTCTCCAAGGTTCGACGCGACCGACATTTCCGCAAACCGCCATCGATCACCACGTCATCCGCCCGACTGTCGGGTTGCTGTCGGGAAGGTGACGGGCTTGTCATGGCGGCATACTGCGCCGGGCGAGTGGGAATTTGAAGAGTGGCGAGCCGCCGTGAAAAGAAAAAGCCGCTCGAGGAGAGCGGCTTTCCGGTACAGTCTCAGATAGGGCTTACGTAGAGAGAAGCGACGTCACGCCGCCTTCTCAAGCTCCTGCTTCCAGTTGCCGCGCGCTGCCAGAGAATTCATCTCGGCGCGGTGGCGGAAGGCGCGCTGGCCGGCGGCGACATTTTCCTGCTTGCCGCCCCAGGCATGGAGTGCCGTTTCCTGCAATGCGCGGCCATAGGAAAAGGTGACGGACCATGGCAGGTCATAGCTCGCATTGATGGCCGAGAGGTGGGCGGTGGCCTCTTCCGACGACTGGCCGCCGGAGAGGAAGGCGATGCCGGGTACAGCGGATGGCACGGTGGCCTTCAGCACCTTCACGGTCTTTTCGGCGACTTCTTCGACGCCTGCCTTGCGGGCATTCTTGCCGTCGATGACCATGTTGGGTTTCAGGATCATGCCTTCCAGATCGACGCGGGCATCGTAAAGATCGGTGAACACGGTGCGCAGCACCCATTCAGTCACCTCGGCGCAACGATCGATGCTGTGTGTGCCGGGTTTGCCGTCCATCAACACCTCCGGCTCGACGATCGGCACGATGCCGGCCTGCTGGCAAAGTGCCGCATAGCGGGCCAGCGCCTGGGCATTCGCCTTGATCGAGCCCCATGTCGGAAGTCCATCGCCGATCGCGATGACGCCGCGCCATTTGGCGAAGCGCGCACCGGCTTCGTAATAGGTCTTCAGTCGATCCGCCAGGCCGTCGAGGCCCTCGGTCACCGTCTCGCCGGGAAAGAAGGCCTGCGGCTTGGCGCCCTTGTCCACCTTGATGCCGGGAACGGCGCCCGCTGCCTTGATGATCTCGACGAAGGGCGTGCCATCAGCCGCCTTCTGGAACAGCGTCTCCTCATAGAGAATGACGCCGGAGATGCACTTCGTCATCGCCTCGTCGGTGCGGAACAGCATTTCGCGATAATCACGGCGGCTGGTTTCTGTCGATTCCAGACCGATCGTGTCGAAGCGCTTCTTGATGGTGCCGGTGGATTCATCCGCCGCCAGCAGTCCCTTGCCGTTCGACATCATTTTAAATGCAATATCTTGAAGACGTTCGGTCATTTCCAGTTCTCCCAATACATAATCATACTCAGATGCCAGACAGAGGCAGAAAGATGGCAGGTTAAGGCCTTGAATCGTTTGAAATAGTTTTAGTCAACGAATGTGTTTCCGAGTATGTGCGGCGCTTGAAATTGCCGAAGAAGAAGACGCTTTATGCGCTGTTTGGTTCCGAAGAGTGAGGCGCTTGCTCAAGAAATAAAACGACCGACGCCGGTTGTGGCGTCGGTCGTTCGTTTTTACTCGGATGTGTTTTGGCAGAGGTGAATTACTTCTGCTCTTGCAGAATAGCGACGCCCGGAAGCACCTTGCCTTCCATCCATTCGAGGAAGGCGCCGCCAGCGGTCGAGATGTAAGTGAAGTCTTCGGCCACACCTGCATGGTTCAGCGCGGCCACCGTATCACCGCCGCCTGCGACGGAGACGAGTTTGCCGGACTTGGTGCATTCGGCGGCATGGCGGGCGGCAGCGACGGTTGCGGTGTCGAATGGTTCGATTTCGAAGGCGCCGAGCGGGCCGTTCCAGACGAGCGTTTCAGCGCGCGAGATCCAGCCCTTGATCGCTTCGACCGACTTCGGGCCGACATCCAGCACCATGGCGTCTTCGGGGATGGCGTTGATATCGACCACCTCATTGGCGGCATTGGCCTTGAACTCGCGGGCCACAACGCCGTCATCCGGCAGGACGATGGCGCAGCCAGCCGTCGCAGCCTCGATCATGATCTGCTTTGCAGTTTCGGCAAGATCATGCTCGCAGAGCGACTTGCCGACCTGTGTGCCGCGTGCAGCAAGGAAGGTGTTGGCCATGCCGCCGCCGATCACCAGCGCATCGACCTTCTTGACGAGGTTCATCAGGAGATCGATCTTGGTGGAGACTTTCGCGCCGCCGACAATGGCAACGACCGGGCGGGCAGGGGCGCCGAGACCCTTTTCCAGCGCTTCCAGTTCTGCCTGCATGGTGCGGCCAGCATAGGCCGGCAGATGGCGGGCGAGACCTTCGGTGGAGGCGTGGGCGCGGTGGGCGGCGGAGAAGGCGTCGTTGACGAAGATATCGCCGTTCTTGGCAAGCTCCGTGACAAAAGCCGGATCGTTCTTTTCCTCGCCCTTGTGGAAGCGGGTGTTTTCCAGAAGCAGGATATCGCCATCACTCATCTTCGCAATGGCCTCGGCCGCAGCCGAGCCAATGCAATCGCTGGCAAAAAGCACGGCGTGGTCCAGAACCTCTTCGAGGGCGGGAGCGATGAGCGAGAGCGACATGTCGGCAACCGGCTCACCCTTCGGGCGGCCGAAATGTGCCAACAGAATGACCTTGGCACCCTTTTTCGAGAGTTCCAGAATGGTGGGTGCCACGCGCTCAAGGCGGGTCTTGTCCGTCACCTTGCCATCAGCAACCGGCACATTGAGATCGACACGAACGAGAACGCGCTTTCCGGAAATGTCGGTGAGGTCGTCAAGGGTCTTGAAGGCGGGCATAGATCGATCCTGTAAAACGTGTTTGAAACAATGTCTTCGGGCGCGACCATACTATGCCTGACCGACGGTGCAAGGCGTTTTCATCACGATGCGGTGACGCTTTCTCACTTCGCGCTCAAAGGCTCTGGCTGCGGGCGCGGCGCTTCTCTCTGCGATGCTCGCGGGCGCGGTGGATGATGTCTTTCAGGCTGATGAAGATCGGCAAGGTGGTGGCGGGCTCCACCGGTTCCAGCGAAATGCCGATGCTGGAGATTGCGTGATTTTCATCGAGATCGCGGACGATCAGGATCAGCGAACCGAGGCGGATACGGTCGGCATATTCCGCCTTTCCGCCAAGGCGGAATTCGATCAATTCGCCAACGGTCAGCGACTGCTCCTGCGCGGTGATCAGCCCCGGGCCATAGGATGCATCGAGCTCTTTGGCCGGGCGCTGTGGCGAAATGGCGAAGGTGCCGAAGATGTCCTCGTCATCGGTGGTCACCGGCTTGGCGCTGGCAAAGAGCCGGTCGAGCAGCTTCGCATTGCTGGGAATGACGAAGAGATAGACGAGATCGTTTTCCCGAAGCCTGCCGGCATATTGATAGCGGATGGATTTACCGTCGCGCACCACGAGAGACGGCATCGCCCAGCGGGGAATGCGCTCGCCCTGCAAAATCGCGCTGCCCTTGGCAACACGATAGGAGATCAGTTCATGGGTTGCTGTGCCGGGGAGGTCCACTTCCAGCTTGTCCACTTCACCCATCCGCGGTGGCACGACGAGGCCGAGGCGGGTTGCGACGGGCTTGATCGTCCAGCCCTGCACCAGAAGCGAGACCAGCACGATGATGAAGGCGGCGTTGAAGTAGATCTCGGCATTGTTGAGCCCGCCCAGTGCCGGCAGAATGGCAAGCAGAATCGAGACGGCGCCGCGCAGACCCACCCAAGCGACGAAGCTGGTTTCCTGCTGGGTGTAGTTGAAAGGCATGAGGCTGAGCCACACGGCAAGCGGCCTTGCGACGAAGATCAGGAAGAGCGCCAGCAGAACAGCGGGAATGATGATGGCCGGAAACTGCGAGGGCGTGGCCAGCAGGCCGAGCATGAGGAACATGATGATCTGCGCCAGCCACGTCATGCCCTCATGGAAGCGGCGGATCGCGCCCTTGGCGAAAATCTTGCGATTGCCCGCGACGATGCCGGCGACATAGACGGCGAGGAAGCCGCTGCCATGCAGCGCGCCGGTAAAGGAGAAGACGAGAAGCGCCAGCGCCAGAACGAGAATGGGGGCCAGGCCGCGATCCATGGTGAAGCGGTTGACGATGTTGACGATCATCAGGCCGCCAAGCAGGCCGAAGATCAGGCCAAGCCCCATCTCTTCAAGGAACATCAGGATGAAGCTGCTGTCGAAGCCTGCCAGCCCCTTGCCACGGCTGACGACTTCCACCAGCGCGATGGTCAAGAAGATTGCCATCGGATCGTTGGTGCCGGATTCGACTTCCAGCGTCGAGCGCACCTGATCGCGGATGTGAATGCCGCCGATGCGCAGCAGGAAGAACACGGCAGCCGCATCGGTGGAAGCAACGATGGAGCCAAGGAGCAGTCCTTCAAGCCAGGAGAAGCCGAGCAGAAGCGCTGCGGCGCCAGCGAAGAACACAGCCGTCAGGACGACACCGACTGTCGCGAGCGTGAGCGCGGGCCGGGAGGACAGCCGAAAAGTCTGCAAGGGCGTGCTGAAGCCGGAATCGAAGAGGATGACGGCGAGCACCAGCGAGCCGAGCATATAGGCGAGCGCGCTATTGGTGAATTCGATGCCGAGACCATCCTTGCCCGCGGCAAGCCCGATCATCAGGAAGAGAAGGAGCAGTGGCGCGCCGAAGCGGTAGGCAATCAGGCTGGAAAAGGCGGCTGCAAGAACAAGAACGTTGGCAACCAGCAGCAACAGATAAAATGATTCCAATGCTCTACCCTTTGCACCCGCGCCCGTGAATCCGGCGCGCAGTGCCACATCTGCCGGTGCCGAATCTTGTGAGCGATTGTTCTGTCGCAAAATGGACCAGAGCAAGGCGGATGTGAGGAAAGATGGAGGATGTGTGGATAGGAGGCTGAAGGAAGACTGCGTGGAATTGCTTGCGCCGATTGTGGTTTGTGACGCGGACCTGCAAACCTCTCCGTCGTCATCCTTGGGCGTGGCCCGCCGCTGACCGGTTTATGGGGCCGGAACTGTCACGACAGCCCTGAATGCGTGGCATCCCCCCTCTGCGCTGCGAGACAGAGGGGGGACCTCTTGGCAAGGTGACGGAAAGAGAAAACCTTTCGCCCAAACACCTCTCCCCAATTTAAACCTGACAGGAGTGGGTCTAGTCCGAGCATGAGCGCGGAGAGGTGGCTGGCCCGTGGTCTCCACTGCCCGGGCACTGTGTCGATAACGCACATCAGCCGCTGATCGCCTTCACCAGTCGCAGTCCAACGAGCGTTCCCAGCGCGCAGAACAGCAAAAACACCCAGCCAGACACAGCACCGGCATGGATGCCTGAGAGCAGCACGCCAACGGTGCAGCCAAGCGCGGTCATGCCGCCCCAGCCCATCAGGAGACCGCCAATGAAGCGCAGTGCAAGGCCTCGCCCGTTCGGCCAGACCGGTTTGAACTGACCGGCAAAGAGCGCCGAGGCGAAGCTTGCCAGAATGAGGCCGCTGACGAAGAGGCCGTTGGGCGAAAGAAGGGCTGTCTTGATGGCGCTGATGCAGCCGCGTGCGGTGTCGAGACCGGCCAGTGTCTCCGGCACCAGTCCAAGCCTGAGGCCGCCGGTGCGCACCACGCTTCCAAG
Source organism: Agrobacterium sp. SORGH_AS 787 (assembly GCF_030819035.1). Taxonomy (NCBI): domain Bacteria; kingdom Pseudomonadati; phylum Pseudomonadota; class Alphaproteobacteria; order Hyphomicrobiales; family Rhizobiaceae; genus Agrobacterium; species Agrobacterium sp. SORGH_AS 787. The sequence goes on along the minus strand of NZ_JAUTBG010000002.1, from coordinate 357,919 downwards.
TTCCTGGGTCACACCAAGTGGGGCAATACGAAAATAGGCAAAAGCGCTGATCAAGGCTATGAGGATGCCAGTGAGGACGGGCGGCCAGCGGTCGATGAAAAGAGCGCGAGAAATCTCTGGCAGGGTTGAGGGTGATCGTCGCTCGCGATCCGCCGCATGCAGTCGTCCCTTGCTCCACCAGAGGGCTGCGACCACGAGGAGAAAAAGAAGAGCAAGGCTGAGAAGCAGAGCGCCGGTATAGCCGAGGCTGTGAGGCAACCAGAGCGGCGCGTCATCGAAAACAGTGGCTGTGTAGAGGCTGTTCCAGCTGGCAAAACCGGCAATGAAGCCGAGGCCTGCACCGGCGAGCGCCACCAGCGAGCCAAAGGCGCCTTCTCCGAGCCGGTAGAAATGCGCCGAGAGGCAGGAGCCGGAAAGGGCGGCGCCGAGACCGAAGATGGCGGCGGCGAGCGCCAGCACCCAGCCGACCGGGCCGATATGCGCGCCGGGCGGCAGGCGCCCTGGCTGCGGTACCGGCGCCCATGCGGTCATAACGATCTGGTAGAAGACCGCACCGGCTGCAAGCGCCACCAGAATAGCGATCACGCCACCAGCCTCGCGCTTTTCCACCAGGTCGCGAAAATTGCAGAGAAAGCAGAAGCGGCCGCGCTGCAACACAATGCCGAAGGCGGCACCTGCCAGAAGCGAGAGGGCAAGGATCCGACCGCCGCTTTCCTGCGAGAGAAACCAACCCCAGATGCCGATCAGCAGGAGGAGGGCGACGGAGATGAGAGGGGCAATCCGGATTGTCATGTCGCGACCAAGTATGGGACATCCGGCAGGTGCCGAGGCACCCACCGGACGGGGAGGAACGTGAATTGGGGATTACTTGCCGTTCCAGACGGTGCCGGCGGGGTTCTTCACCGGCACGCCGACGGCATTGCCGTACTCGGTCCAGGAGCCGTCATAGTTCTTGACGTCGTAGTCGAGGATTTTCTTCAGCGCGAACCATGTGTGACTGGACCGCTCGCCTATGCGGCAATAGGTGATGATGGGTTTGGAGCCGTCGATGCCCTTCTCCGCATAGATAGCCTTGATCTCGTCCGCCGATTTGAAGGTGCCATCCTTATTGACGATGGTGCCCCAGGGCACGTTGACCGCGCCTGGTATGTGGCCAGCGCGCACCGAAAGCTCCTTCACGCCATCGGGCGCGAAGATCTTGCCGTTATATTCGTCGGCGGAGCGGATATCGATGAGCTTGATATCGTGCTTGCCTTCGGCCACGGCCACGACCTCTGAAAAGCGGGCACGGATGGCCGGATCGCGATCCGGCAACTCGATGTTGCTGCCCTTCGTCTCGATGGCTGCGGTGTCGAGCGGCAGCCCTTCCGCTTCCCATAATTTGCGCCCACCATCCAGAAGCTTCACACGGTCGCCGAGACCATAGGTTTCGAAGACCCAGGCGCCCCAGGCGGCGAACCAGTTGTTGTTGTCGCCGTAGAGAACAATGGTGCTGTCCTTGTCGACGCCCGCCTGGCGCAGAAGCTTCTCGAAAGCTTCGCGGCTGGCGATATCGCGTCGGGTCGGATCGACAAGATCAGTGTGCCAGTTGAGGTTCTGTGCGCCCGGTATATGGCCACGCTCGAAGACGCCCGGATCGACGCTGACTTCAAAGATCTTTACCTTGGGGTTCTTCAGATTGTCCTGGACCCATTGCGCGCTGACCAGCGCGTCCGATGCGCTCGCGCCCGTCGCTGCGGCGAGCGATAAAAGCGTTGCTGTGGCAATTGCGGAATACCCCTTCAAACCCGACATGATCTCTCCTTTGGCCTGTCGATTGCGGCGATGGCTGAAGATGATCCAGGCGGCGGCAAGAATGAAGAAATGGTATTCCATAAAATTAGTGGAAAATAGATTGCTCAACTTAAACGTATATATTCGCATCATAAAGACGGTAAAGAAGCGATGATTTCCAAATTTTGATTACTTATGGTTGCCGTCTCAAGCGAGCTGTTCATTGGAGCCAATGCCGGCCTTTCGCCGGGCGCAAAAACAAAAACCGGCGGGATCGCTCCCACCGGTTCTTTGGATCGGTACTGACTGCCGGATCAGATGGTCTTGGCGAAAGCCACGGCCGTGTCGGACATGCGGTTGGAGAAGCCCCATTCGTTGTCGTACCAGGAGAGAACGCGCACGAAGTTGCCTTCCATGACCTTGGTCTGGTCGGTGGCAAAGATCGAGGAGTGGCTGTCGTGGTTGAAGTCACGCGATACCAGCGGCTCGTCGGTGTAGCCGAGAACGCCCTTCAGCGCGCCATTCGAGGCAGCCTTGATGGCGTCGTTGATTTCGGCAACGGACGTGTTCTTCTTGGCGACGAACTTGAAATCGACGACCGAGACATTCGGCGTCGGAACGCGGATGGACGTGCCGTCGAGGCGACCCTTGAGGTGCGGCAGAACCAGGCCGACGGCCTTGGCAGCGCCCGTCGAGGTCGGGATCATCGAAAGTGCTGCGGCGCGGGCGCGGTACAGATCCTTGTGCATGGTGTCCAGCGTCGGCTGGTCGCCGGTGTAGGAGTGGATCGTCGTCATGAAGCCATGGTCGATGCCGATCAGGTCATCGAGAACCTTGACGACCGGCACGAGGCAGTTGGTGGTGCAGGATGCGTTGGAGATGACGAGGTGATCCTTCGTCAGCTGGTCGTGGTTGACGCCGAAAACAACGGTGAGATCAGCGCCGTCAGCCGGAGCCGAAACGATGACGCGCTTTGCGCCAGCCGTCAGGTGAGCGGCAGCCTTGTCGCGGGCGGTGAAGATGCCTGTGCATTCCAGCGCGATGTCGACGCCGAGTTCGCCATGCGGAAGCGTTGCCGGATCGCGAACGGCGGTCACCTTGATCGGCTTGCCGCCGCCGACGATGATCGAGTCACCTTCGACCTTCACATCGGCCGGGAACTTGCCGTGAATGGAGTCGTAACGCAGCAGGTGCGCATTGGTCTCAACAGGGCCGAGGTCGTTGATGGCAACGACTTCAATGTCGGTGCGGCCGGATTCAACGATGGCACGAAGGACGTTACGGCCGATACGGCCGAAGCCGTTAATGGCTACTTTTACAGTCATTTGCAGTCTCCCGATCAATAAGTCTGGTTCTCAATGGATAACATGAACGCGAAGCGGCGAAGGCTTGGGGCCTCCACCGCTTGCGGCGGTCGACAGCCGAAGGTGGGGCGCGGAAAGCACCTTTCCTCCGGCCAATGGGATCAGCCGAGCTTTTCTTCGGCTGCGGCGACAACCGCTTCTGCGGTGATGCCGAAGTGCGGGAAGAGGTCCTTGGCCGGTGCAGAAGCACCGAAGGACTGCATGCCGACAAAAGCGCCGTCATTGCCGATGAAGTAATCCCAGCCCTGGCGGATTGCCGCTTCGACGGCGATCTTGACCGGCGCGTTGCCGATGATGGCCTGACGATAGCTCTCCGGCTGCTCCTTGAAGAGTTCGAAGCAGGGCACGGAAACGACGCGGGCGGAAATGCCCTTGTCCTTCAGCGTGGCGGCGGCCTTCAGCGCAAGCTCCACTTCCGAGCCGGAGGCGAAGATCGAGACCTTCGCGTCGCTTGCCGAAACCAGTTCGTAGGCACCATAGGCAACGAGGTTCTTCTCCTCATAGTCTTTGCGAGCGGGCGTCAGGTTCTGGCGTGTGAGCGCCAGTGCAGACGGACGATGCTTTTCATGCAGGGCAAGCTGCCAGGCTTCTGCCGTTTCCGTCTCGTCTGCCGGGCGGAAGACCAGGAGGTTCGGAATGGCGCGCAGCGCTGCAATCTGCTCCACCGGCTGGTGGGTCGGGCCGTCTTCACCAACGCCGATCGAGTCATGCGTCAGGACGTGAACGACGCGGATGCCCATAAGTGCGGCAAGGCGGATCGACGGACGGCAATAGTCCGAGAAGATCAGGAAGCCGCCGGAGTAGGGGATCAGGCCGCCATGCAGCGAAATGCCGTTCATGGCTGCAGCCATGCCGTGTTCGCGAATGCCGTAATGCATATAGCGACCGGAGAAGTCCGTCGGCGTGATCGACACCATCTGGCTGGTCTTGGTGTTGTTGGAAGGCGTCAGGTCGGCGGAGCCGCCGAGCATTTCCGGCACCACGCCGTTGATGACTTCGAGCGTATCTTCGGATGCCTTGCGGGTGGCAACCGTCGGGTTGTTGGCCGCAACCTTCTTCTTGAAGGCGTCGATGGAGCTGTCGAAATTGCCGGGCAGATCGCCGGCGAAACGGCGCTTGAACTCGGCCTTCTTCTCACCTTCTACCGCTTCCAGACGGGCTTCCCACTCCTGGCGGGTCTTGGTGGAGCGCAGGCCTGCCAGACGCCATGCATCGAGCACGTCTTCGGGAATGACGAAGGGTTCGGCTTCCCAGTTCAGGTGCTTGCGGGTTGCGGCAATTTCTTCTGCGCCAAGCGGCGAGCCGTGAACCTTGTGGGTGCCAGCCTTGTTCGGTGCGCCGAAGCCGATGGTGGTCTTGGCGGCGATGAAGGTCGGGCGGTCGGACTTGTGGGCTTCTTCGATGGCTGCGGCAATCGCTTCCGGATCGTGGCCGTCGATCTCGATCGTGTGCCAGTGAACCGCCTTGAAGCGTTCGATCTGGTTGGTGGAATCGGACAGGCCGACTTCGCCGTCGATGGTGATGTTGTTGTTGTCCCAGAAGAGGACGAGTTTGTTCAGGCGCAGATGGCCTGCAAGCGCGATCGCCTCATGGCTGATGCCTTCCATCAGGCAACCGTCGCCGCACAGCGCATAGGTGTAATGGCTCTGCAGATCGGAGCCGAATTCTTCTTCCAGCTTGCGCTCGGCAATTGCCATGCCGACGGCATTGGCAATGCCCTGGCCGAGTGGGCCGGTGGTGGTCTCGATGCCGGTGGCATGGCCGTATTCCGGGTGGCCGGCGGTCTTGGAGCCGAGCTGACGGAAGCGCTTGATCTCGTCGATCGTCATGTCCTCGTAGCCGGTGAGGTACAGGCACGAGTAGAGCAGCATGGAGCCGTGGCCAGCGGACAGCACGAAACGGTCGCGGTCGGGCCAATGCGGCGCCTTGGGGTCGAATTTCAGATAGCGGGTAAAGAGGACCGTGGCGACATCCGCTGCACCCATCGGCAAGCCAGGGTGGCCGGAATTGGCCTTCTCCACAGCATCCATGGCAAGAAATCGGATTGCATTGGCCATCCGGTCGTGTTTGTCGCGAGAAATCATGGCTTTTCCGTCTGTTCCGGGTGAAAGGAGATAGTCGTTCTAACTATCCAAAAAGCGGGTTGATCCATAGCAGGTAGGGCGGCTCTGTCAACAAATGCGGCCTTTGTTGCGGTTCGTTCGGCAACAAAAATCGTTTCGCATCCGCCTGCCATGCATTCGACCAATCCTCCTCCCAAGCTGTGGCCATAATCGGGCAGGGCGACTTCACGGGATCGTTGGCAAGCTGCATTCATCCACAGCGCAAAGTGCTTGAATGTATTGGTTTGATTGACGCGGGCGCAAAACGGGTAATATCGTGTCTTGGCCTTGAGTGATATCGGGCGGCAACGATTCGGCTTGCCGCTGACGCGGTTTGGAAGAAACGATGACGGCGGAAAAAACAATACAAGTCGCGCTGTCGGAGCTCAGCTCCGCAATCACCAGCCTGGAAAACGCCCTCGACATGCGCCTCGAGCGCCAGCGGGAAAGTGCCGAGGTGGAGGGTGAGGTCAAGCGCGTGCACGTGGATCGTGCCCGTCTTGCCCAGGAGCTCGACCAGTCGCAGTTCCGCGCCAATCGCCTGGAAGAGGTGAACCGCGAGGTCTCGCGCCGTCTTGTCACGGCCATGGAAACCATCCGCGCCGTGCTGGACAGATAAGAGGAGGCCCCCATGGCTCAAGTCACCGTGATGATCGACGGCAAGGCCTACCGCATGGCCTGCGAAGCCGGGCAGGAAGACCACCTCACCGATCTCGCCGCCCGTTTCGACCGCTATGTCGGCCATCTGAAAAGCCAGTTCGGCGAGATCGGCGATTTGAGATTGACCGTCATGGCCGGCATCATGATCACCGACGAGATGTCCGAGCTGTCGCGCAAGATCGAAGCGCTGGAAAACCAGGTGGCGTCCTTGCAGCAGAACCGCGACGGCATGGCCGAAAGCAAGGCGAAGGCCGACGAGCAGATCGTGCTCGCCATCTCCGATCTCGCCATGCGGTTGAACGGCATTACCGAAAAGCTGGTTGAGAGGCCGAAGCCTTCGGTCAATTGAGCCTGCGCCTCACATAAGCGGTGCCATCAAGAATATCCTCGACAGCCTCTTTCGAAACGCGCCGATCCATCATATATAGAGAGTGCGTTCTGCGCTTCTCGACAGGAACCACAATCCCTGGGGCCATACTCGATCCAAAGGGAGCTGTCCCTGTCCGGCCTCGTGGGGCTGGACACACGGTGCCCACCTACTTTTGTAGGCACCCAGGATCGTAAATCTCCATCGGTCGTCGCGGACGCACTTTACTTTTTTAGCTTAGGCGATTTCGCCACCTTTGTGGCGTGGCAACAAACCATCGGTTTTAAATTGCGTCCTTTTGCCTCGCACGTGACGCCCACGATTATTTTATTCGGTTTACGATGAAAGCTCTGCCATGGCACGATCTTGTCATTGCATTGGTGGAACAATTCTTTATTATTCGGATTGGTATGTCCGTTCAGCCTGTCCTAAAGGCGAATGCGGTTGCAACCGCGACGTGCCGTTCAACAGCCCAAAGAGCTAAACTTGTTTACTGAAATTATGATCGTGGTCCTGCTCACCGTATTGAACGGGGTGCTCGCCATGTCCGAGCTTGCTGTCGTCTCTTCCAGACCGGCGAGACTTAAAGTGCTGGCCGCGCAAGGCAGCAAGGGCGCGAAGATGGCGCTCAATCTTTCTGAAAATCCCGGACGGTTTTTGTCCACTGTGCAGATCGGCATTACGCTGGTCGGCGTTCTCTCCGGTGCCTTTTCCGGCGCCACACTCGGTGCCCGCTTCACGCTTTGGCTTGCCGAACAGGGCGTGCCGGACCGTGCCGCCGATGCGATTGGCGTCGGTGTCGTGGTCGTGGCCATTACCTATCTTTCGCTGATCGTCGGCGAACTTGTGCCCAAGCAGATCGCGCTGCGCGACGCTGAGAAGGTTGCAGCCCGCGTGGCACCGGCCATGGTGTTCCTGTCGAAGATCGGTGCGCCGGTCGTCTGGCTTCTCGACAAGTCGGGCAAGATCGTGCTGGCCCTGCTTGGCCACAGCGGTGAATCGAGCGCTTCCGTCACCGATGACGAAATCCGCACGGTTCTGGCCGAAGCGCATAGTGCCGGCGTGATCGAAACCGAAGAATCGGCGATGATCACCGGCGTCATGCGCCTTGCCGACCGTAACGCCCGCGGCCTGATGACGCCGCGCCGTGACGTCGAGGTCGTGGATATCGAAGACACGGCTGAGGAAATCCGCGAGCAGCTTCGCGGCACCCAGCGTTCGCGCCTGCCGGTGCGCAACGGGGCTTCGGATGAGATCCTCGGCGTTCTCTTCGCCAAGGATGCCTTCGATGCGCTGGCGTCCGGTAAGGAGCTCAACATTCGCGAGTTGCTGCGTGAAGTGCCGGTTGTCTCCGACCTCACCAGCGCGGTCGACGTAATCCAGTCTCTGCGCCGTTCCACGGTGCATATGGTCCTCGTCTATGACGAATATGGCCATTTCGAAGGCATCATCAGCTCCGGCGACATTCTGGAGGCCATTACCGGCGCCTTTCAGGAGGACGATGGTGAAGAGCCTGCCATGGTGGAGCGCGAGGATGGCAGCTTCCTGGTGGCGGGCTGGATGGCGGCCGATGAGTTTGCCGATCGCATGGGCTTCCAGATTGATGAGGATGCCGAATTCGAAACCGTCGCCGGTCTGGTGCTGGATGAGTTCCGTCGCCTGCCGGAACTGGGCGAGCACATAACGCGCAACGGCTGGCGCTTCGAGGTCATCGATCTCGATGGCCATCGCATCGACAAGGTCCTGGTCAGCCGGGCTGCCTGATGAAGGAAGCCGGTTCTCTGACAAAAGCGCAATTGCGTATCGAGCGTCTCGCCCTGCGGGACGCTCTTTCCGTTGAAGAACGCCAGGCAAAAAGCCTTGCCATGGCTGAGAAGGGCGCGGACGCTTTGTCCTTCGCTTCCGGCACGGTGATTTCCGGCTTCATGCCGATCCGCTCCGAAGCCGATACCCGGCCGCTGATGGAAGCCCTTCGCGACAAGGGCGCCACGCTTTGCCTGCCGGTGATGCTCGACCGCGAGACCATCGTCTTTCGCGCATTCACCCGCGGCACGGGACTGGTTAAGACCGGTTTCGGCACCAAGGGGCCGGATGAGAACGCTGCCGTGCTCGACCCGCAAATCCTGCTCGTTCCGCTGTCTGCCTTCGATGGCAAAGGACAGAGGATCGGCTATGGGGCCGGGCATTATGACCGGGCTATCGCCCGCCTGCACGCAAAAGGGCTGGAACCCTTGCTGATAGGCATTGCATTCGACTGCCAGGAAGTGCCATCAGTGCCGGCGGAAGCGCATGACGTTGCGCTGGACGCAATTTTGACCGAAAGCGGCTTGCGGCATTTTTCTGGCAGGGCAGGGGCATGAGACTACTTTTTCTCGGAGATATGGTGGGCAAGACCGGACGCACGGCCGTCTGGGAAAAATTGCCGGGGCTGATCTCCGACCTGAAACTGGATTTCGTCATCGTCAATGGCGAGAACGCCGCTGGCGGCTTCGGAATTACCGAAGAAATCTATCTGGAAACGATCAATGCCGGCGCGGACGTCGTCACCACCGGCAACCATGTCTGGGACCAGAAAGAGGCCGTCTCCTTCTGCGAGCGCCACGACCAGTTCCTGCGTCCGGCCAATTACCCGAAGGGCACGCCCGGCAAGGGTTCCGGCCTGTTCTATGCCCGCAATGGCGCGCGTGTGCTGGTCGCCAACATCATGGGCCGCGTCTTCATGCATCCTGAGCTGGACGATCCCTTCAGCTCGGCGGAGAACATCTTGGCGGCCTGCCCGCTGAAGGAGCAGGCGGATGCGATCATCTTCGATTTTCATGCGGAAGCGACCAGCGAGAAGCAGTGCTTCGGCCATTTCGTCGATGGCCGCGCCAGCTTCGTCGTCGGCACCCATACGCATGTGCCGACTGCGGATGCACAGATCCTGAACGGCGGAACGGCCTATATGTCGGATGCGGGCATGTGCGGCGATTACGATTCCTCGCTCGGCATGGAAAAGGAAGAGCCGATCAATCGGTTTATCTCGAAAATGCCGAAGGGTCGCTTTGAGGCGGCCAGTGGCCCGGCGACGCTGTGCGGCGTTGGGGTTGAGATTTCCGATAGCACCGGCTTGGCGGAGAAGATCGCGCCTTTGCGGATCGGGCCGAGACTGGCGGAGACTGTTCCGGCGTTTTGGGCGTGATTTTTTGGTGGGGTTCGCGGTTGTGGTGCTAACCCCCCTCTGCCCTGCCGGACATCTCCCCTTCAAGGGGGAGATCGATTTGTGGCGCTCGCTCGTATATCTTCCATGTTGCGGATGAAGCGGGGAGCCCTCGTATAGCCAATCTCCCCCCTTGAGGGGGAGATGCCCGGCTGGGCAGAGGGGGTAAAGCCCCACCCACCAATGCCAGATGACAACAATGTGAGCGCCCCCCAGCGCTTACGCCTAGACGAACCCCTATCCTTGCCGCATCTTTTCCTCCATTCGCCTTTCCGGGGAGTGGTGCCATGCCTCGCATGTTCATGCCTGCATTGATCGCCATGCTGTTCAGCGCCGCTTCCGTAGCCGCGCAGGAGCCTCCCCATCGACCTCCCGTCAGCCAGTGCCAGGCGATTGCGCAGGCGCTTCCCCGCGTCACTTTCGCGAGCTTCAAGCCGTCAGACGTGAAAAAGGCGCAGCTCAGCGAACGGGAAGAGGTGAAGATCCAGTATATCGGGCATTCCACCTACACCATCGAGTCGCCCGGGGGCGTGGTGATTGCGACTGATTACAACGGGGTCTACCGCCCGCCTGTCATGCCCACCGTGGCGACGATGAACAATGCGCACACCACGCATTACACGCTCTCGCCGGAGCCTGAGATCAAATATGTGCTGCATGGCTGGAGCGATGTTCCGGGCGAAAAGGCCGTGCATAAGCTGGAAGTGGGCGACGTCTATATCCGCAATGTCACCTCGGATATCCGCAATCGCTGGGGTGGCGGTGGCCTGCTGACGAAGGACGGCAATTCGATCTTCATTTTCGAGGTCGCGGGCCTTTGCATCGGCCATCTCGGACACCTGCATTATGAGCTGACGGAAACGCAATATGCGGAGATTGGTAGGCTGGATGTGCTGATGGTGCCGGTGGATGGTGGGTTAACGATGGGCGCCGACAGCATGAGCCGGATCGTCAAACGGTTACGCTCCGCGCTCATCCTGCCCATGCACCAGCCGAGCGCCCTTGAGCGGTTTCTCGTCGCCTTCGGCCCGCAGTTCAAAATCGCCTATGCCAGCGATCCGGTCATCCGCGTTTCGATGCGCAATCTTCCCAAGCAGCCGCAGATCCTCGTGCCGCAAGGGATGTGACAATTGCGCGTGGGCAATTTTTGAGACCCTTCATTTTCAACGCGAAAGCGCCGCGCATCTCAGGGATGCGCGGCGCTCGCAGATCAATAAAAGACTAAGGTCAGGCAAAGGCCAGGTGCTGACGAACGCCGACATCCGGCATCTTTTCGTCGGACATGTTGGCCTTGGCGATTTCCCAGCCAAACTTCAGCGTGCTGTCGGTGGAGGCCCAGATATCGGCATCGTCCACATGGAGGGCCAGCATGACGAGCTGCGGGTCGCTCTTGCCGTGCTCGTACCAGGCGGCGGTCACGGAGTTCCAATATTCGTCGAGCTTGGCCTTGTCGTCGCGCACTTCGAGTTTGCCGGACAGGCAGGCGTGGTAATCATGATCCTTGCCGATAACGCAGAAATGCGCACGCGAGCCGGACTTCAGCGACTGAACAAGGTCGGTATCCTTCTTGGAGAAGAACCAGATGGTGTTGGTCTTCGGGTCCGCATGCGGTGCCATGGGCTGCATGTGGCTGTGTAGACCTTCCAGACCCAACATGCCTGCATGGACGGAGTTGATCTCGTCCCAAAGCTGACGGGCGGGTTGTTCGCGTGCTTCAGTCAGACTTACCATTCAGTGATCTCCTTCCGGTTCCTGTTCCTGTCGGCGACGATCTGATTGCGATCGCGCCATCTGTGATCAGAACGGCGGGAGAGGATTTCCGTTCCTTTGAACGCCACAGCATCGGCCCGAAAATCGGAATCGATTTTCGGAAAGCACGATGCGTAGATTGAAAGAAGATAGAGCGTCCTTTGTGCGTCTAAAAAGACGCACGGCGCTCTATGATCTGGATGTGAGAAGAAAGGCCTACGGGCTTGAACAGCCGCGCCATCGCACTTATAAGGCCCCCAATCCAAACAAACGATCCGATCAGGGGTGCCATGGCTGGCCATTCACAGTTCAAGAACATCATGCATCGCAAGGGGAAACAGGATTCGATCCGTTCGAAGATGTTCTCCAAGCTTGCTCGTGAAATCACCGTTGCAGCCAAGTCCGGTCTTCCGGACCCGACCATGAATGCTGCTCTTCGCCTGGCCGTGCAGAACGCCAAGGCGCAGTCCATGCCGAAGGACAATATCGACCGCGCCATCAAGAAGGCGTCGGGCGCGGATGCGGAAAACTATGATTCCGTTCGCTACGAAGGTTATGGCCCGGGCGGCACGGCGGTCATCGTCGAAGCGCTGACGGATAACCGCAACCGCACGGCTTCCAACATTCGCTCGATCTTCACCAAGGCTGGCGGTGCGCTGGGTGAAACCGGTTCGGTTTCCTTCTCCTTCGACCGGGTTGGCGAAATCACCTACAAGGCATCCGTTGGCGATGCCGACAAGGTCATGGAAGCGGCGATCGAAGCCGGTGCCGAAGACGTGGAAAGCGGTGAAGACGGCCACACGATCATCTGCGGTTTCGAAGATATCAACGAAGTGTCCAAGGCGCTCGAAGCTACGCTCGGCGAAGCCGACAGCGTCAAGGCCGTCTGGCGTCCGCAGAACACCGTTCCGGTGGACGAGGAAAAGGCCCAGTCGCTGATGAAGCTCATCGACAACCTCGAAGACGATGACGACGTGCAGAACGTCTATTCGAACTTCGAAGTGTCTGAAGAGGTTATGGCGAAGCTGTCTGCCTGATATCGGTTTCGACCATTCCGCGACGTCATCCTCGCCCTTGAGGCGAGGATCTAACCCGCTCGTGACGCGCCGAAAATATGGATCCTCGCCTCAAGGGCGAGGATGACGGTGGAGAGGGGCACGAGCCTGCTCCATCGACCTGATGATGAAGCAGAGACAAACGGTCGCTTCTATCAAGGCAAGGACGGGATTGTATCCTGGCCTCTACGCCGCCTTCCTCACGCCATTGCGCACGTCTGCAAAAATCTCGACCGAACGCAGCCGCTTGTTGATATCGTGGATCGGCATGGAGACGATCAATTCGTCTGCGCCGGTCTCGCCCAGGAACTGCTGGAGTTTGTTCTCGATAGTCGCGTGTGAGCCGACAGCGGCATAGCGCAGCGTGTGCTCGACGGTGATGCGCTCCATGTCGTTCCAGTAGCCGTCCATGCTCTCCACCGGACGCGGGAAGGGCGTGCGGACGTTCTTGCGCAGATTGACGAATTGCTGCTGGGCCGAGGTGAAGAGATGGCGTGCTTCTTCGTCCGTATCCGCGCCGACGCCCATGATGCCCACCATGACATGCGGTTCCGCTAGCGTCGCAGACGGCTGAAAGCGCTCGCGATAAATGGCGATCGCATCCATGAGCATGTCCGGGGCGAAGTGCGAGGCAAAGGAATAGGGCAGGCCAAGCGCTGCGGCCAGATGCGCGCTATAGATGCTGGAGCCCAAAAGCCAGATCGGCACGTTGGAATTGACACCCGGAACGGCGAGGATCGCCTGATCCGGTTCCGGCGCGCCGAGGTAGCGCTGAAGCTCGACAATGTCATGCGGGAAGTTTTCGGCACCGGCATCGAGATTGCGGCGGAGCGCACGCGCGGTGCGCATATCCGTACCTGGGGCGCGGCCAAGGCCAAGATCGACACGGCCCGGCAGAAGCGCTGCCAGCGTGCCGAACTGTTCGGCAATGACGAGCGGAGAATGGTTCGGCAGCATGATGCCGCCGGACCCGACGCGGATGCGCGAGGTCGCCGCACCTACATGGGCGATAACGATCGATGTGGCGGCGCTGGCAATACCCGGCATGCCGTGATGCTCGGCAAGCCAGAAACGCTCATAGCCGTGTTCTTCCGCCTTGATCGCCATCCGGCGGGAATTGTCGAGCGCCTGGCTTGCGTTCTCCCCATCGCCAATCGGCGACAGATCGAGAATGGAAAAGGGAATCATGGCATGCTCCTTACGGCATTTCTTTATAAGGGAATGTAATGTGCAGCGCGGCATTTGCGATAGTCGTCGCAGCGAATTGATTCATGGTTCAAAAAAACTGACGGCCCCCGAAGGGATGGCGATCCGCATACGGGACGTATTTTCCCGTTGAATGTTTTTGTTTTGTTCACTTATGGCTGGCAGGTTTCAAGGCCACAGGATAGGGTTTGAGACATGCAGAACGCGATTCGAATTATCGGCATTGATCCGGGGCTGAGGCGCACGGGCTGGGGCATCATCGAGACGATCGGCAACAGCCTGCGTTTCGTGGCGTCCGGCACCGTCACGTCGGATGGCGACATGGATCTCGCCTCCCGTCTTTGCCAATTGCACGACGGGCTGGCGGATGTCGTTCATTCCTATCAGCCGGATGAGGCGGCTGTGGAGCAGACCTTCGTCAACAAGGATGCGGTGGCGACCCTGAAACTTGGCCAGGCGCGCGGCATTGCCATGCTCGTTCCCGCCCGCGCCGGTCTCCACGTGTCCGAATACGCGCCGAATGCAGTGAAGAAGGCGGTCATCGGCGTCGGTCATGGCGAAAAGCAGCAGATCCACATGATGCTGAAGATCCTGATGCCGAAGGCCGAGTTCAAGGGCAACGACGCCGCCGATGCGCTGGCGATTGCCATCTGCCATGCCCATAACCGCGGGGGCGACCGCATGCGTCGGCTCCTTGCTGCGGGCTAAGCGGGTTAACTTCGGCTTCTCACCTCTCTCTCAAATGTTACGGACGCGACGATGATCGGCAAACTCAAAGGCACCATAGAGGAAATCGGCGACGACTATGTTCTCGTTGATGTTCATGGCGTTTGCTATGTGGCGCATTGTTCGGCGCGGACGCTGTCCAGGCTGGGTTCGGTCGGCGAGGCCGTGGTGCTGTTCATCGAGACCTATGTACGCGAGGATCAGTTGAAGCTCTTCGGCTTCATGAGTGCGCTGGAGCGCGAGTGGTTCAACCTGTTGCAGAGCGTGCAGGGTGTGGGCTCCAAAGTGGCGCTTGCGGTTCTCTCCACCCTCTCGCCGTCCGAACTCGCAAACGCCATCGCACTGCAGGACAAGGCTGTTGTCTCCCGCGCGCCGGGCGTTGGCCCGAAGGTTGCGATCCGCATCATCACCGAATTGCGCAACAAGGCCCCTGTTTTTGCCGGAGAGGCGGCAGGTGCCATCGGTCTCAAGCAGGAGATCGGCGAAGGCGCGGCACCCGCACCTGTGGCCGATGCCGTCTCGGCTTTGACCAATCTCGGTTACTCCCGCGACCAGGCCGCCAATGCGGTGGCTGCCGCTTTGAAGAATGGTGGTGAGGGTGGCGATAGCGCCAAGCTGATTAGGCTGGGTTTGAAGGAGCTTGCTCGGTAATCCTTGCCATCTACCTTATTCCTTACTATTATCAAAAAGTAAGGAGATGGCTTATGAACGTGTTCTATGGAACGATGACCTCAAAGGGGCAAACGACGGTGCCAGCGGAAGTTCGTGAGTTGCTGAACCTGAAATCCGGCGACAAGCTCCGCTATGTCGTCAAGAACGGTACTGTCATCCTCAAGGCCAAGAACAAGAAAGCTGCCGATCTGGCAGGTGTTCTCTTCAGGTCTGATATTGATCCTCTCGCAATCGAAGACATAGACGACATCGTCAGTGATGCTGTCGTCAATCAGTCAGCAGAGCGACAATGATCGGTATCGATACCAATGTTCTGCTGAGATTGGTGCTGAAGGATGACGAGGTTCAGTCAGGGCAGGCTGTGACACTGTTTGAGCGGCTGTCGTCCGAAAGTCCGGGCTTTATCAATACGACCGTTCTGATGGAGTTCATCTGGACAGCGCGTCGGCACGCGAAGATGACGAAGACTGAGCTCAAGATGATTTTGTCCGGCCTGCTCGATTCTGACAATATCGTCCTTCAGGACGAAGATGTCATCGAGCTCGTTCTGGATGAGATGGACAGATCATCCGAAGAGTTCACCGACATTTTCATTGCTTTTAAAAACCGCACGACTGGATGTAGCCAGACGATGACTTTCGATAGGGGCGCTGCAACCAAGGTACCCGGAATGGAACTTTTGACATGAGTGAGGCTGCACGGCTGATTTCTTCTGAGAAGCGCGGCGAGGATATCGACACCACGCTGCGCCCGCAGACGCTGGATGATTTTACCGGCCAGGCGGAGGCGCGCGCCAATCTGAAGATTTTCATCGAGGCGGCGAAGAACCGCGGCGAGGCGCTGGACCATGTGCTCTTCGTCGGTCCGCCCGGCCTCGGCAAGACGACGCTGGCGCAGATCATGGCCAAGGAGCTTGGGGTGAACTTCAAGTCCACCTCCGGTCCGGTCATCGCCAAGGCGGGCGATCTGGCGGCGTTGCTGACCAACCTCGAAGAGCGCGATGTGCTGTTCATCGATGAAATCCACCGCCTCAATCCGGCCGTCGAGGAAATCCTCTATCCGGCCATGGAAGATTTTCAGCTTGATCTGATTATCGGCGAGGGGCCCGCGGCGCGGTCTGTGAAGATCGATCTGTCGAAGTTTACCCTCGTTGCCGCCACCACGCGCCTTGGTCTCCTGACCACGCCGTTGCGCGATCGTTTCGGCATTCCGGTGCGGCTTTCCTTCTATACGGTGGATGAGCTGGAACTGATCGTGCGGCGTGGTGCGCGCCTGATGGGCCTGCCGATGACGGATGAGGGTGCGCGGGAAATCGCCCGTCGCGCCCGCGGGACGCCACGTATTGCCGGGCGCCTGTTGCGCCGCGTGCGCGACTTTGCTGAAGTTGCGCGTGCCGAGGCGGTGACGCGGGAGATTGCCGACGAAGCGCTGACCCGGCTTCTGGTCGACAATATGGGTCTCGACCAGTTGGACATGCGCTATCTGACGATGATCGCGATGAATTTCGGCGGCGGGCCTGTGGGTATCGAAACCATCGCAGCAGGTCTTTCAGAGCCCCGCGATGCCATCGAAGACATCATCGAGCCCTATATGATCCAGCAGGGATTTATCCAGAGAACGCCACGTGGCCGTATTTTGACCGCGACGGCGTGGAAGCATCTCGGTATGCAGCCGCCTAAGGATCTGGAAGCGGCGCAATTCCGCCTTTCTCTCGAGGACGAATAAATTTGATCACGCGCCGTGCGCTTCTTAAAATGGCTGCGACCGCAAGCGCGGCGTTCTTTTCTCTTGGCGCCTATGCAGGCGGGGTCGAGCCCATGCTGCGTCTTACCACGACGCGCTACCGGATCACCCCACCCAATTGGCCGGAAGGGCAAAACCTGCGCATCATCGTCCTCGCCGATGTCCATGCTTGCGAACCGTGGATGTCACCGGAGCGGATTGCGCGCATCTCCAACTACGCCAATACGCTTGGCGGCGATATTATGCTGCTCCTCGGTGACTACGTCACTGGCATGCAACACTTCATCACCGATATCGTCCCCCCACAGGAATGGGCGCAGGCGCTTTCGGGTTTGACGGCACCCTATGGCGTTCATGCCGTCTGCGGCAATCACGATTGGGCACAGGACCCTGAGGCGCAGAGGTTACGGCTGAAGGAAACGATATCTCACAGGGCGCTGCGTGCTGTCGGTATTACGGTTCATTCCAATACTGCGATCCGAACGGGAAGCGAGGAGCATCCCTTCTGGATTGCCGGACTTGAAGATCAGTGGGCCTATCGTGAGCGCGGCGAGACGGTCGGCCTTGACGATCTCCCTAGTGCGCTGGCGCAGATCACCGACAATGCGCCGATCATTATGATGGCGCATGAGCCGGACATTTTTCCAATGGTGCCGGATCGTGTGTCGCTGACCTTGTCGGGTCACACTCATGGTGGACAGGTCAACCTCTTCGGCTGGAGGCCTGTCGTTCCGTCCATCTTCGGCGAGCGCTATGCCTATGGTCACAAGGTGGAGAACAATCGCCACCTCGTTGTGTCGGGAGGGCTTGGCTGTTCGGGCGCGCCGATCCGCTTCATGTCGCCACCGGAAATCGTTGTGATCGATCTCGTCGGCTGACGGAACCAGACTACCGCTGCCGCGCTTTCCCGTTCTTTCAATGGGAGAAGCTGCATGACGACATATCGCAAAGGCACCAAGGTGAGCTGGAAGTGGGGCAACGGCAAGGGCGAGGGCAAGGTGGCCGAGAGCTTTACCGACGATGTCGAGCGCAAGATCGACGGCTCGACGATCAAGCGGAAGGCAAGCAAGGATGAGCCTGCCTATCTGATCGAGCAGGAAGATGGCGGCAAAGTTCTGAAGAGCCATTCGGAGCTTGATAAGGCGAGTTGAACCGGCAGGTCGCCGTCGCTCGTCAAATGGACGCTCGATAGGCTGATCGCGTCGGGCTTCATGACTTATGTGCGAGAGGAATGGCGAGATGACCTATGATCCGACGCGGGTGTTCAAAAAGCTGGCGCGTAACAACAGACTGGCTAATTTTCGTCTTCACCAGACCTGTCTTCAATTGACCGATGAGGAGTTGGTGGCACCACGCACCAGCTTCTTTCCGACGATCCGTGAAACGCTCAACCATATTTACCTGGTGGATGTGTTCTATCTCGATGCGATGAAGGGCGGATCCCTGGGGCATAGTGTTTTCGGTGAGAGCGAGCCCTATAGGGAGATGGCGGCGCTTGCAGAGGCGCAAGCAGCACTCGACATGGATTTGATTGCTTTCGTCGACGGTCTCGACGCGGCAGGACTTGCTGCTACGGTTCATGTTCATCGGGGTCATCGGGTGCAGGAAGATCGTTGCGACGATATTCTCTCGCATCTCCTCCAGCACCAGACGCATCATCGCGGCCAAGTCCATGCGATGCTGTCCGGCACGCGCCTCAAGCCGCCACAGCTTGATGAATTTATCGTCGGAGACGATGCGCCTGTTCGCAAAACGGAATTACAGGCATTAGGATGGACGGAAACTGATTTGATGTTTCCTGTTTAATCCTTTGGACGCCTGATGGTCGAAGACACCCGCATTCGTATGAAATTCAAGCCGAAGCGCATTTTCCAGATGCGCGTCGCCGGTATCGCCTTTCGCAACGGCCATGTGCTGGTGCATCGCGCCACCCATGAAAAATTCTGGACCTTTCCCGGCGGACGGGCGGAAATGGGCGAGCGATCGGAAGAGACGCTGGCGCGCGAAATGGTGGAAGAACTGGGGGCCGAGGTTTCGGTTGGGCGGCTGCTCTGGGTGGTCGAGAACTTCTTCCATTACGAGGGCAGGGACTGGCACGAGCTTGGCTTCTACTACCTGATGGAGCTACCCGAAAACTTTCCCTTCGATGAGCAAAAGATTGTCCATCGTGTTCAGGATGGAAAGAATGCGCTGGAATTTCGCTGGGCCAAGGCGACGACGGAGGCATTGACCGCGCTCGACATCCCGCCCTATTTCATCGCCGCAGAGATCGAAAATCTGCCCGCCTCCACGCGTCACGTGGTCTGGGACGACGGCAATCTGGACGACAAATGAGCACTTCTCAACCGCGCCACATGATCCGGCTGGACCACAAGCCGCAGCTCTTCAGCTTTCGCGTGGCAGCCCTGATCTTCCATGAAGCCTATCTTCTGGTGAACCGGAGTGTGGTCGATCGTTACTGGGCGCTGCCGGGTGGTCGCGCCGAAATCGGGGAAAGCACCGAAGAGACGATTCTGCGCGAAATTGAGGAAGAACTGCATGTGAAGGCGAGTATCGAGCGTCTTGTCTGGTCTGCGGAAAACTTCTTTGCTTACGGCGACTACCAGGCGCATGAGATGGCCTTCTATTATCAGGTCCGGTTGGAAGAAGCTTTTCCGTTTCATGAGAATGATATCATCCACCGCGTTGCCGACGGGGGCGAGGTGGAGTTCCGCTGGTTGCCTGCAACGGTCAAGGCCTTGCGCGAGAACGATCTGCGTCCGGCCTTCATTGCCGACAGTATCGAGACGCTGCCGCAGCGCCATGAGCATGTGATCGTGCGCGAAGGCAAATAATAGGACAGACAATGACTGACATCACCGTTTCCCTTTCCGGCGAGTTGATCGAGCACGGCCACAGGCTGGTGCAGCGGGTCTATTACGAGGACACGGATTTTTCCGGCCTTGTCTATCATGCGCGCTATCTGCACTTCCTCGAGCGCGGCCGCACAGATTATCTGCGCTGCCTTGGCTGCGAGCAGAGCGCGCTCCTGACGGCCGATGAGGAAGGGCTGGTCTTCGTGGTTCACCGCATGGAGATCGACTTCAAGACGCCAGCGCGGATGGACGATGTGCTGACCATCACCACCGTCACCGAGAAGGCGGGTGGGGCAAAGATGGTGCTGAACCAGGAGATCCGACGGGGCGAGACGCTGCTGGTTGCGGCCAAAGTGATCATTGCCGTGATCAACGGCAAGGGAAGACCAAGACGTCTGCCGGAGACCGTTGCCGAGAAGTTTTTGAAGTAAACCCGAAGGCGGGACAGAAAACCCGCCCGCGGCCCGATGTTTCGTAACACTCCCTTAACCATAATGTAGTCTTACTAAAACGCCCGGTATTTGTGGGCTATGCGCCTTCCTTTTACCAAATTTAGCGGCGAATAAGGCGTACTGGCACTTATCGGGGCAAAGGCGACGGGCTGGCGGAGTTTCAACCCCGAGGCTTAACGCATCAATGCGTGTTTGAATCGCCCGGTCATGCACCGGGCGTTTGGATTCGGGGATTGGAATATTTATGGAACAGGCAGGTTTGGCAGCGGCAACGCATGATGTGAGTCTTTGGGCACTGTTCATGCAGGCCGGATTCATCGTCAAGCTGGTGATGATCGGCCTCCTGGCCGCCTCGGTTTGGACATGGGCCATCGTCATCGACAAATATATGAGCTTCACCAAGGCGCGGCGCCAGTTCGACCAGTTCGAGCAGGTGTTCTGGTCGGGCCAGTCGCTTGAAGAGCTGTACCGCACACTGGCCGAACGCCAGAATGGCGGCCTTGCGGCGATCTTCGTGGCTGCCATGCGCGAATGGAAGAAGTCTTTCGAGCGTGGCGCGCGGTCTCCCATCGGTCTGCAGATGCGTATCGACCGGGCGATGGATGTGACGATGGCGCGCGAGAGCGAGCAGTTCGAAGCCCGCCTCGCTTCGCTGGCAACGATCGGCTCTGCCGGTCCGTTCATCGGTCTCTTCGGTACGGTCGTCGGCATCATGACCTCGTTCCAGGCGATTGCCGGCTCGAAGTCCACCAACCTTGCGGTCGTGGCGCCCGGTATTGCCGAAGCGCTTCTGGCAACGGCAATCGGCCTTGTGGCCGCTATTCCGGCCGTTATGGCCTACAACAAGTTCATGGGCGACGCGCACAAGCTTTCCTCGCGCATGGAAGGTTTTGCCGACGAGTTTTCCGCGATCCTGTCTCGCCAGATCGACGAGAAGCTGCAGACGCGTCAGGCCGCGCAGTAAAACGCAACGCCGAAAGCCAGTGGAGTAAAACGCGATGGGTATGTCAGCAGGCGGTAGCGGTGGTGGTTCGGGCGGTCGTCGCGGCCGTGGACGCGGTCGCCGTGGCGGCGGTGCGATCAGCGAGATCAACGTGACGCCACTCGTGGACGTCATGCTCGTGCTGCTCATCATCTTCATGGTGGCAGCACCGATGATGACGGTCGGCGTTCCGGTCGATCTGCCGCAGACCTCTGCCTCGGCGCTGAACTCGGAAACGCAGCCGATCACCATTTCGGTCAATGCCAATGGCCAGATCCATTTGCAGGAAACGCCGATCGAAGCGGCGGAAGTGGCGGACAAGCTGAAGGCGATCGCCACCACCGGATACAATGAACGCGTCTTCGTGCGCGCCGATTCCGTCGCCGCTTACGGTGTTGTCGCGGACGTCATGGCGCGTATACAGGGTGCAGGCTTCAAGAATATCGGCCTCGTAACACAACAGAAACAGGACAATTGACCTCGGCGATGAAGGGCAGCCTCACCACATCTGCGATCGTGCACGCCTCGCTGCTGGCCTTTGCCCTTGTGTCCTTGGGCTCGCCTGCACCGCTTGAGGTGTCTCAGGCCGAGTCGATGCCTGTCGAACTCGTGTCCGTCGAGGAAATGACGCAGATCCAGCAGGGTGACAAGAAAGCGCCGAAGGCGGAGAAATCTGCCCCCGTTCCGACGACGCGTCCTGACACTGTGCCCAACGCACAGAATATCGGCAACAACAGTGCCGACCTCGATGCGCCGCCAACGCCGACCGAAAAGCCAAACAACAATGTCAGCGCTGCCGCTCCGCCAAAGCAGGAGCATCCGGCACCGGTGGTCGATACCAATCCGAACGACGTCAAGGACATCGTGAAGGAAGAGACCGCACCGAAGCCGCAGGAAATGGCAGCCCTTCCCCAGCCAAAGCCGGAGATCGCGACGCCGCCGAAGCCTGCCGAGCCGCCGCCAGCCGAGCAGAAAGCTCAGGAGCCGCCGCCGCAGAGCCAGGAACCAGCGGAAATTGCCGTGCCGCAGAATGTGCCGCGCCCGAATGCACGTCCGCAGCCGCCCGAGCAGAAGCCCGAGCCGCCAAAGCCCGAGGCGCAAAAGCCGGCTGAGCAGAAGCCCGCGGAAAAGCCGACCGAAAAGAAGACCGACCAGGCAAAAGCCAACGAAAAGCCTTCCGACAAGAAGGTCTCTGATCGCAAGCAGGAAACGGCGAAGGCTGCAGCAACGCAGCAGAGCGAGTTCAACGCCGACGAGATTTCCGCCCTTCTCAACAAGCAGGCACCATCCGGCGGCGGGGCGAAGCGCTCCACGCAGACTGCGGCCCTTGGCGGGAAGAAGACGATTGGCACGGGCTTGAGCGCCAGCGAGATGGATGCTCTTCGCGGACAGATCTCCAAGAACTGGTCGATGGTCGCCGGCCTGACCGACGTTGCGCAGGTGGTCGTTGAAGTCCGCGTGCATCTCGACCGGTCGGGTGAGATCGTCGGCCAGCTTGAGGTTTCGGCGACAGGCGGCCCTGACGGGACGCGCCGTGCGGTGGAAGGCAGCGCAAGACGCGCCGTCACCCGGTCTGCGCCCTTTACCAATCTCCCACCGGATAAGTACGACGGTGAAAAAGGATGGAACACCTTGTTGTTGACGTTCACGCCGGAAGACTTCGGTGTCTAAGCCGCCGCTTCGGGCGCCAGGCATCCGTATTCCAATCGATGTGCAATTTATGAAAAAAAGCTGAAAGGCTTGTCTCGATGATCAAGTTCTCTTTCCTTCGCGCGATGATGGTGGCCTCCGGCCTCATCCTGTCGTTCGTTGCGATCACTCCGGCCAACGCGGAAGTTCGGCTCAATATCACCAAGGGCAATGTGCAGCC
Organism: Agrobacterium sp. SORGH_AS 787; assembly: GCF_030819035.1. Classification (NCBI taxonomy): domain Bacteria; kingdom Pseudomonadati; phylum Pseudomonadota; class Alphaproteobacteria; order Hyphomicrobiales; family Rhizobiaceae; genus Agrobacterium; species Agrobacterium sp. SORGH_AS 787. Next base: position 335,144 of record NZ_JAUTBG010000002.1, on the reverse strand, counting down.
GCTGCCGATTGCGATTACCGATTTCATGTCGGGTGACGGCATCGGCGCGCAGGTTTCCGCTGTGGTTGCCGCGGACTTGCAGCGCTCAGGCCTTTTTGCGCCGATCAACAAGAGCGCCTTCATCGAAAAGATCAGCAATCCGGACCAGCCGCCGCGCTTTGAAGACTGGAAGGTCATCAACGCTCAGGCATTGGTTACGGGCCGGGTAACGAAGGAGGCCGATGGCCGTCTTCGTGCCGAGTTCCGTCTGTGGGACACCTTTGCCGGCCAGCAGATGATGGGCCAGCAGTTCTTCACCCAGCCGGAAAACTGGCGCCGTGTCGCGCATATCATCGCTGACGCCATCTATGAGCGTATCACCGGCGAGAAGGGTTACTTTGACACCCGCGTCGTTTTCGTTTCCGAAAGCGGTCCGAAGCAGCAGCGCAAGCGCCAGCTGTCGATCATGGATCAGGACGGCTTCAACGTTCGCAACCTGACCAACACCAACGACCTCGTGCTGACGCCACGCTTCTCGCCGAACCGTCAGGAAGTCACCTACATGTCGTTCGAGGGCAACCAGCCGCGCGTCTATCTGCTGCAACTGGAAACCGGACAGCGCGAAGTCGTCGGTAACTTCCCGGGCATGACCTTCTCCCCGCGCTTCTCGCCGGATGGTCAGAAGGTGATCATGAGCCTTCAGCAGGAAGGCAATGCCAATATCTACACGATGGATCTGCGCTCGCGCACCACGACACGGCTGACGAATACCGGTGCGATCGACACCGCACCGTCCTATTCGCCGGATGGCCAGCGCATCGCTTTTGAAAGCGACCGCGGCGGACGCCAGCAGATCTATGTGATGAATGCCGACGGTTCCGGCCAGACGCGTATTTCCTTCGGCGACGGTTCCTACTCCACGCCGGTCTGGTCTCCGCGCGGCGATCTGATTGCCTTTACCAAGCAGTCGGGCGGCAAGTTCTCCATCGGCGTGATGAGGCCGGATGGTTCGGGCGAGCGCATTCTGACGTCCGGCTTCCACAATGAAGGACCGACCTGGGCGCCGAATGGTCGCGTGCTGATGTTCTTCCGCCAGAATGCCGGTGCCGGTGGCCCGCAGCTCTATTCCATCGATCTGACGGGGTATAACGAGCAGATGGTCAAGACCCCGACCTATGCCTCGGACCCGGCCTGGTCGCCGCTGCTTGACTGATAATTCCGGGCGCAGCGTCCCAAACCGGGGCGTTGCGGCGGTTTTGTGGAGAATGCCGGGAATGCGCCTCTTTCTTGCCGCAAAGTGCTGTGAGGGAGCAAAAAAGTGGGACATTTCCTTTTTGTTAACCATAAGCGTTCGGGGGCCGTTAACCTCAATCGGTTAGCGTCTGGCAACGTTATCGAAATCCTAAGGAGAGACCGGCGATGAGCCGTACACAAACTTCGGCGCTTAGCCCAATGCAGAGAATCGCCCGCAATCCGGCTGTCATCGCTCTGACGCTCGCTCTGGCACTTGCCGGTTGCGCGAACAAGAAGAACATGCCGAACAGCGCTGGCGAGCTTGGCCTCGGCGGTGGTGCCGGTTCCGCGACGCCTGGTTCGCAGCAGGACTTCACCGTCAATGTCGGCGACCGCATCTTCTTCGATACCGACTCCACCTCGATCCGCGCCGACGCACAGCAGACGCTCCAGCGCCAGGCTCAGTGGCTTGCTCGTTACCCGAACTACGCCATCACCATCGAAGGCCATGCCGACGAACGCGGCACGCGCGAATACAACCTGGCGCTCGGTGCACGCCGTGCAGCCGCCACCAAGGAATTCCTGGCCTCCCAGGGCGTTCCGGCAAACCGCATGAAGACGATCTCCTACGGCAAGGAACGTCCGGTCGCCGTTTGCGACGACATTTCCTGCTGGTCGCAGAACCGCCGGGCGGTTACCGTTCTCGGTGGCGCTGGCATGTAATTGCCTCGCGCAATCGTGATGAAATTTGCAAAGGCGGCCCTCGGGTCGCCTTTCGTTTTTTTCATAGTTTGGCCGAAGTTAAGTTGCTTTTTCATCGCAGATGGAAAAAATCTGGAGTTGCGCCGCTGGGGCGCAAATCAATGAGACAGGAAGCACTATGAAGAAACTTGTCGTGGCGGGAATGCTGGGGCTTGGCTTGAGCGGCACTGCAGTGTCGCAGCCGTTGTTTGGCTGGGGTGGGAACGCTAGCACGACCAATTCGCGGGCTCCGGTGGTCAATGTCCAGGCCAACGAGACTTACCGCGTACAGCAGCTTGAAGAGCAGATCCGTCAGTTGAACGGTCGTATCGAAGAGATGAGCTTCCAGCTTCTCCAGATGCAGGAAACCATTCGCAAGGCGCAGGAAGACAATGAGTACCGCTTCCAGGAACTGGAAGGCGGCGGCAAGTCCTCCGCACCGGCAGCAGCACCGAAGAAAAAGGCCGAGGCGGATCTTCCGCCTGCAGGCTCTTCCGCCGGTCCGTCTGACGATGTCGCAACCATTATCGAAGAGCCGTCTTCCAACGGCGCTTCGGCGTCCGGCGGTGTGGCGCCCACCGGTCCGCGGTCCAATGCTGCGCCCGGCGAAACGACGCTTGGCTCGATCGAGCTCGATTCGCGTGGCATGCCGATTGGCGGCACGTTGAATTCGAACGCCAATAATTCTGCGGGCGCACTTCCAGGTGTGAGCACGGGTGGCAAGTCCACCAGCACTGATCCGGTCAATACCGCCGCACTCACCAGCGAAAACGACATCTATCAGGCGGCCTACAGCCATGTGCTGGCGGGCGATTACAAGCAGGCGGAGCAGGGCTTCGAACAATATATCCAGGGCTATCCCAATGGCTCGAAAGCGGCGGATGCCAGCTTCTGGCTTGGCGAAGCGCAGTACTCGCAGGGTAAGTTCACCGCTGCCGCGAAGACCTTTCTCGATGGCCACAAGAATTACGGCAAGTCTCCCAAGGCGCCTGAAATGCTTCTGAAGCTCGGCATGTCGCTTGCCGCACTCGACAACAAGGACACGGCCTGCGCCACGCTGCGCGAAGTGCCGAAGCGCTACCCCAGCGCCTCCAAGACCGTTCTCGGCAAAGTCACCAGCGAACAGAAGCGCATCGGCTGCTGAGCCTGCTCGCAGCCCCCGCTATGGCGATCCCTTCTTCTCCGCTAGCGCCAATCGAGGCAGCGCGGAATTTTCTCGAACAAATTCAAAAACCTGCCCTTCTTCTGGTCGCTGTATCAGGCGGAAGCGACTCCACCGGCCTGCTTCTGGCGCTTCACGAGGTTTTGCTTGCCTCCAGTCGAGACGATGTCCAGCTTCACGCCGTGACCATCGACCACGCTTTGCGGCTAGAAGCGGCGGATGAGGCAGAAGCCGTCAAGTCGCTGTGTCGCACACTCTCCCTTCCTCATTACATTCGTCGCTGGACCGACGAGAAACCGGAAACCGGCATCTCCGCCGCAGCACGCTTGGCGCGGTATCGGCTGATCGGAGAGGTCGCCGCCAAGATCGGCGCGACCGCCATCGTGGTCGGGCACACGCTTGACGACCAGCGCGAGACGATTGCCATGCGCAGTCACCGAAGCGCGCAAGCGGACAGACCCGGACTTTCCGGCATGGCAGATGCGGTTCTCTACAATGCCCGCCACTGGGTGTTGCGTCCGTTCCTGGGCGTGAGGCGCGAGGATGTCCGCCGCTATCTCCTGGCCAGAGGGCAGGGCTGGGTCGACGACCCCAGCAATGAAGACGACAAATATGAGCGTGTGCGGGTGCGCAAGCGCTCCACGGACGCCGATGTTCCGTCCAGCGAGCCGCTGCTCGACAGGGTAGAGCTCGCATCCAGAGCCGCCGCTCTTGTGTCTGCTGCTGCGCAGGCTTATCCGGGGGGCTTGATCAAGCTCAACGCTGATTGCCTTATCGATGATCCTAGCGTCATCCGCTATGCCCTCGCAGCCCTCGCTGGTGTCGCGGGCGGCAGGGCCTATCCGCTTGCGGCGGAGAGTATGGATCGGGTGATGGCCTTCGTTGCCGGTGGAGAGCCAGGCAGGCTGACAGCGGGGCGTGTCATCTTCGACAGGCGCAAGGAATGGCTCTACCTGATGCGTGAAAACCGGGACGTGCCGACGATCACCGTTGTTCCCGGTGAAACCGGCCTGTGGGATGAGCGGTTCGAGATCGTCAACAGTTCCAAGGTCGCGGTAAGCGTTTCCGGCGGGGCGGCTGCATATGAAGAAGATGCCGCGCACACCACAGTTCCGACCGGCGTGCTCAAACGGGCGAAGCTTTCACAGCCGCTTGTTAGACCAGAGGGTACAGGGCAGGGCAGTGCTGATATTGGATTGGTAACGATCCGTCCCTTGCTTGCGCCTTATGACCTGTTTCTGCCCCGCTTCGATCTTGAACTGGCAAATGCCATTGCGCTCAGCCTTGAGCGCGGCGTCTATCCGCAGCTTCCGGTATAATAGTGCGGTAAAATTCGCAGAGTTTTTACCGCAAAACACATCTCCTTTCTCCCTTCGCCTTGGCAACCGCACCTGTCCTCCTTATGTTAGGGGCAACATAATGGCGGGCGGTCCTCCGTCCGTTGGAGTTCGGGGAGTTCAATGAACCCAAATTTTAGAAATTTCGCCCTGTGGGCGGTGATTGCTCTTCTGCTGATTGCGCTTTTCAGCATGTTCCAGACATCGCCGTCTCAATCCGGCTCGCGCGAAATTCCATATTCGCAATTTATTCGTGATGTCGATGCAGGCCGTGTCCGTGAAGTGACGGTAACGGGCAACCGCGTTCTTGGCACCTATACCGAGAATGGAACGACCTTCCAGACCTATTCGCCGGTCATTGACGACTCGCTGATGGACCGTCTTCAGCAGAAGAACGTCACCATCGTTGCGCGTCCTGAAAGCGATGGGTCTTCCGGTTTCCTGAGCTATCTCGGCACGCTCTTGCCGATGTTCCTGATCCTTGGCGTCTGGCTGTTCTTCATGCGGCAAATGCAGGGTGGATCGCGCGGCGCGATGGGCTTTGGCAAATCCAAGGCGAAGCTTCTGACGGAAGCACATGGCCGCGTCACTTTTGACGATGTGGCCGGTGTCGACGAAGCCAAGCAGGATCTGGAAGAAATCGTCGAATTCCTGCGCGACCCGCAGAAGTTCCAGCGTCTGGGCGGCAAGATCCCGCGCGGCGTGCTGCTTGTCGGTCCTCCCGGTACGGGTAAGACGCTTCTGGCGCGTTCGGTTGCCGGTGAAGCCAATGTGCCGTTCTTCACCATTTCCGGTTCGGACTTCGTCGAAATGTTCGTCGGTGTGGGTGCGTCCCGTGTCCGCGACATGTTCGAACAGGCGAAGAAGAACGCACCCTGCATCATCTTCATCGACGAAATCGACGCCGTCGGTCGCCACCGTGGTGCCGGTCTTGGCGGCGGTAACGATGAGCGCGAACAGACGCTCAACCAGCTTCTGGTTGAAATGGACGGCTTTGAGGCCAATGAAGGCATCATCCTGATTGCCGCGACCAACCGTCCGGATGTTCTCGACCCGGCACTCTTGCGTCCAGGCCGTTTCGACCGTCAGGTCGTGGTGCCGAACCCGGATATCGTCGGCCGCGAACGCATCCTCAAGGTTCATGCGCGCAATGTGCCGCTGGCACCGAATGTAGATCTCAAGGTGCTGGCCCGTGGTACGCCCGGTTTCTCCGGCGCGGATCTGATGAACCTCGTCAACGAAGCAGCCCTTATGGCCGCGCGTCGCAACAAGCGCGTCGTCACCATGCAGGAATTCGAAGACGCCAAGGACAAGATCATGATGGGTGCGGAACGCCGCACGACCGCCATGACCGAGGCCGAAAAGAAGCTGACCGCTTACCACGAGGCAGGCCACGCCATTACGGCGCTGAACGTGCCGGTGGCCGATCCGCTGCACAAGGCGACGATCATTCCCCGCGGTCGCGCACTCGGCATGGTCATGCAGCTGCCGGAAGGCGACCGCTACTCGATGAGCTACAAGTGGATGGTGTCGCGCCTCGTCATCATGATGGGTGGCCGCGTGGCCGAAGAACTGACCTTCGGCAAGGAAAACATCACCTCCGGTGCGTCTTCCGATATCGAGCAGGCAACCAAGCTTGCGCGTGCCATGGTGACGCAGTGGGGCTTCTCCGACGAACTCGGTCAGGTTGCCTATGGCGAGAACCAGCAGGAGGTTTTCCTGGGTCACTCCGTCTCGCAGTCGAAGAATGTTTCCGAGGCAACAGCGCGGACGATCGATAGCGAAGTTCGTCGTTTGATCGACGAGGCGTATAGCGAAGCCCGCCGCATCCTCACCGAAAAGCACGACGAGTTCGTCGCTCTTGCCGAAGGCCTGCTCGAATATGAGACGCTGTCTGGCGAAGAGATCAAGGCGCTCCTGAAGGGTGAAAAGCCTGCCCGCGATATGGGCGACGATTCGCCAAACAGCCGCGGCTCTGCCGTGCCAAAGGCGGGCGCCAAGAAGGACGGCCCGAACGAGGCGAAAGGCGACGGCGAAGCGGAAGGTGGCATGGAGCCCCAGCCGCACTGAGGTTGCTACACAAGTTTACGACAGGAAGGCCGCTCCGACAGGGCGGCCTTTTTGCTGGGTGCTTGCACCGCTCCCATGCGGTGGGCTAGCCTTTCCCGTTGCTGGCGCTTCCCCTGAAAAACCCAATGCTTTCCTGGGGAGAAACCCGACCACTCACGACATATATTCCGTTTTTGCGGTAATTTACGTGCCGCCAGACTCGCTTTGTGGCATCTAGCGACAAAGGGCGCTTGGACTCGACCAGTGGTCGTCCTCAATATTTGGAGTTCACATGACACGTCGCTATTTCGGAACTGATGGCATTCGCGGGCAGTCCAACGTTTTCCCCATGACGCCGGATCTGGCGATGCGGGTGGGGATTGCTGTCGGCACGATCTTCCGTCGTGGCCATCACCGTCATCGCGTCGTGATCGGCAAGGATACCCGCCTGTCCGGCTATATGCTGGAAAACGCCCTGGTCGCTGGTTTTACCGCTGCCGGTCTCGATGTCTTCCTGCTTGGCCCGATCCCCACACCTGCGGTTGCCATGCTGACGCGTTCGCTTCGTGCCGATATCGGCGTGATGATTTCCGCTTCGCACAATCCGTTCGCCGATAACGGCATCAAGCTTTTCGGCCCGGATGGCTACAAGCTTTCCGACGAGCTGGAGCTGGAGATCGAAGACCTGCTCGACAAGGACATCTACGCCCAGCTTGCCAAGCCGCACGAGATCGGTCGCGCCAAGCGCGTCGATGGCGACATTTATCGTTACATCGAATTCGTCAAGCGCACCCTGCCGCGCGATGTGACGCTGAACGGGCTCAGAATTGCCATCGATTGCGCCAACGGCGCAGCCTATAAGGTTGCTCCCACCGCGCTTTGGGAACTGGGTGCCGAGCTTGTGACCATTGGCAACGAGCCGAACGGCACCAACATCAATTTTGAATGCGGCTCGACCCATCCGGAAGCCTTGCAGAAAAAGGTTCATGAAGTGCGCGCCGATATCGGCATTGCGCTCGATGGCGACGCCGACCGCGTGATCATCGTCGATGAACGCGGCCAGATCGTCGATGGCGACCAATTGATGGCAACCATTGCCCATAGCTGGGCCGAGGACAACCTCCTGCGAGGCGGCGGCATCGTCGCAACCGTCATGTCCAATCTGGGCCTGGAACGGTTCCTTGGCGACAAGGGTCTGACGCTGGCGCGCACCAAGGTGGGCGACCGTTACGTGGTGGAGCATATGCGCAACCACGACTTCAATGTCGGCGGCGAGCAGTCCGGCCATATCGTGCTGTCCGATTACGGCACCACGGGCGATGGTCTTGTGGCAGCGCTTCAGGTTCTGGCGCGCGTCAAGCGGTCGGGCAAGACGGTGAGCGAGGTTTGCCGCAAGTTCGAGCCTGTGCCGCAACTGTTGAAGAATGTCCGCATTTCCGGCGGCAAACCGCTGGAAAACCCGGTGGTCAAGCAGGCGATCGCCGATGCTGAAAGCGCGCTCGCCGACAAGGGTCGTCTCGTTATTCGCCCATCGGGCACCGAACCGCTGATCCGCGTCATGGCCGAAGGGGATGACAGCGCGCAGGTCGAGCGGATCGTGAATGATCTGGTCGGCGTGATCGGCAGTGTGAAGTCGGCGGCTTGACATATCCGCAGAGGGCGCTCGCATCCGACGGGACGCCCTTTCACCTTTGCTTCAACGTCGGATAGCGGATCATGGGCTGAGGCGTCAGTTGGGTCGCACGCGAGTGATGTCTGCACTGACACCCGTCACGCCCGCTTCTGAAGGCTCCCCTCCAAGTCCCCGTTTAGAAATGCGTGCACCTTCTCCGTCTGGATCGGTCGGGAGAAGACGTAGCCCTGCACCAGCGTGCCGCCGAGCGTCTTGATGACGTCGAGTTCGGCCTGGGTTTCGACGCCTTCGACAATCGTGTGCAGGCCCATCTCGCGGCTGAGGGTCAGGAGCGAGCGGACGATGTTGTAGCTTGCGGCACTGTCCTGAATGTTTCTCACGAAGCTGCGGTCGATCTTGAGCTTGGTCAGCGGGAGTGAGTGCAGAGAGGTCAGGCTCGAATAGCCGGTGCCGAAATCGTCGAGCGAAATGCCGCAGCCGATCTTTCGGAGCATCTCGACGGAATTGCGTGCCTTTCGGGTGTCGTGAATGATCGCTGTTTCGGTGATCTCCAGGTCGAGCCGCTGAGGGTCGAAGCCGCTGGTGGCGATGATGGCGATGATGCCAAGCGTGGCTTCCGTGCTGTTGACATCCTGGGCTGAGAGATTGAAGGACAGGCGCACATCCTTCGGCCAGGTCTTTGCCGCAGCGAGTGCCTGTTTCAATAGCGGTTTCGTCAGCATGCTGATGATGCCGGCGCGCTCGGCAATCGGGATGAATTGTGCAGGCCCGACCGTTCCGAGAACTCTGCTCTCCCAGCGTGCGAGCGCCTCGAAGCCGACCGTCTTGCCGGATGTGACGTCGAGGATCGGCTGATAGACCACCGACAATTCTTTGGCGAGATCGGCCTGTCGCAGCGTCTGCTCGACGCGCGCATCGCGGTGGATTTCGACGATATGCTTGGTGGTGAAGAGCGTGCTGTTCCCGCGATGCTCCCGCTTGCTCTGGTAAAGTGCATAGTCGGCGCGGTCGAAGAGTTCTTCGGGCGTCGAGGCGACATCGGGATAGATGGCGATGCCGATCGAAGCGGAAATCATGATCTTGGCATCCGGCGTTTCGAAGGGGATGCGGAGTTTAGCGCCCATCATGTTGGCAGCGGCAAGCACAGTATTCTCGTTGACTTGACCGGAGATGATGAAGGCGAACTCATCGCCACCCAGGCGGGACAGGAAGATGCCTTGTGCGCTACATACGTCCTGCAGCCTCTTGCCGACTTCTTTCAAGAGCCGGTCGCCGGCGGAGTGACCGTAAAGGTCGTTGACGGGCTTGAAGCCGTCGAGATCGATCGCGCCCACCGCCAGCCGGTGCTTTTCGGCCTTGGCGAGCGTGAAGCATGCGTCGAGATGATGGAAGAATGCGCGTCTATTGGGGAGTTCAGTGAGGCTATCGATGTTGGCGAGCTTGAGGTTCTCATTGCTCAGCGCTTCGGTCTTCTGCTGGGCCAGCACCATTTGCTCGAAATTGTCGTAGTTGATCTTGAGCACGACCAGCATGCCGAAGCAGACGAGCAGAATGTTGATGGCCGTGGCAACCAGCGTCATGTGCCCGGTGGACGCGAAGAAGACGACGAACGTGCCGTTGACGATTGCCGTCACCATCAGGGCGGCAGAGCGCACATGCATCATGCAAAAGATGCAGGAGATGACGGTGATCGCCATATAGAAGGCCACGTGTGACTTCTGGAAGTCATCGCCATAGGGGTAGAGCAGGCAGGACCAAGTGGTAAAGCCTGCGGCAATTCCTGCCCCGAGGATGTTTATCCACCGCATGGTGGACGCGACGGCCGCAATGGACGGGGTTTCACCCCGAGACCGAAGCCAGAAGAGGATGCGCGCACCGCACAGGACCGTGAAGACAGATGGAACGCCAAGCGACAGCAACCTCGGTGCGGCGTCCAAATAGGTCAGGGCCAGCGCCCAGGTGCTCGACAGCAGGATGAAGTACATCATCGGCATCTGCCGGCTGAAGGCCGCATATTGCGCTTGCAACAATACCGGATTGTCCTGTGGCGTGGGCGCGAAGTCGAAGATGCTTTTCAGATTTGTTTTCACCGAGGGCCACTCTGGACAGGTTGTTGTACCGTCTTCTTCAACGGGTTAGTCGCGATTTCAGCTGTTGCCGAACGCAGCGAGTGGCGGCGTCATGGTCAATGCGGGACGATGACGGGCGATGTCGAAACGTTCTGCGCGTGAACATGCCTGAGAGGTCAAAGTTTCGGGGTGTTGCACGCGCTTTTCATTTTATACTGGATACCGGTTAATACTGTTGTCCATCGACAGGACGAATTCGAAAGAAACACATCGATTCGGCACAGTTGTGCTGATCTGTTCTCGTGCAGCTACGGGATGTACTTAAGCCCGCTATGGGTGCATTTGCGCAGCTTTAGCTGCTGACATTGCTGCCGTTAACGCGGCGTTGACTGTATTTATTAGTAAAACAGCCTTTACTGGCGGTAATATTAATCGTCACTTAACCAATTTCATTCAGGTTTCATAAGTGAAGAATTCACTGGTGTACGCGCCACTTGCGTGTGCCGCTTATGGAGCCACCTATATGAAGAAGAGCCTGATCGGTATTGTTGCCGCTCTGATGGCAGGTCAACACGCACTTGCTGCGGATGTCTATCAACCAGCCCCACCCGCCTACATTGAGACTGCACCAGAAATTCAGGTGAAGGAAGCGAGCGGCTGGTATCTGCGTGGCGATGTTGGCTATTCCTTCAACAAGTTCCGCGGCGGCAGCTTCAACCGGGCGGTGTCGGCATCTGCGATGGAAGATGTGAGCTTTACCAGCACGTCCCAGAAGGACAGCGTCCTCTTTGGCGCAGGTGTGGGCTACCAGATCAACAACTATCTGCGCACCGACCTGACCTTCGATTATCTGTCGAAGTCCAAATTCCGGGGCTCTGCTCCAAGCCTCGAATCGCACACCTCGCTCACGGCCTATGGCCTGATGGCGAACGCCTATGTCGATCTCGGCACCTATGGCCGTGTCACGCCTTATGTCGGCGCGGGTATCGGTGGCGCCTATGTGAAGTGGGACACGTTCAGGACCGATTCCGGTTGCTGCGAGTTCGACGGCAAGAGCAACTGGCGCTTCGCCTACGCTCTGATGGCTGGCGCCTCGGTTGACGTCACCTGCGATTTCAAGGCCGATATCGGCTATCGCTTCCGTCAGATCGGGCAAGGCGAAATGTTCGGTCTCAACGGCGCTGCCGGTCCTGGCCGCGACAAGGGCCTGACCTCGCATGAAGTCCGTCTCGGTGGCCGCTATGTCTTCAACGGCTGCGACACCGCACAATATATGCCGCCTGCCGATATTCCGGTTCAGCCCGCCGTTTACAAGTAAACGTCATAGACCGATCGTAGACTTCGACCGCCCGTATCCTGTCGATACGGGCGGTTTTCTTTTGTGCGGTTATCGGCGTCTGACGCATATCGGACAAAATTGTTGAAGCTTGCGACATATTCCGCTTGACGGAAGTGGCGGAGAGGAATAGCAACGGCGTCAGGACACTCCACCCTAACGTGGAGCGCCTATCTGGAAGGATAGTCAAATGACAGATACAGTGAAGCCGGACGTTCGTCCGGGCAATACGCATTTTTCTTCAGGTCCCTGCTCGAAGCGCCCCGGTTGGTCGCTTGATGCTCTCGCCGATGCACCGCTTGGTCGTTCGCATCGCGCCAAGGTTGGCAAAGCCAAGCTGAAGCAGGCCATCGATCTCACCCGCGAAGTTCTCAACGTTCCTGCCGATTATCGTATCGGTATCGTTCCCGCATCCGACACCGGCGCCGTTGAAATGGCCCTGTGGTCGCTGCTCGGCGAACGCGGCGTGGACATGCTCGCCTGGGAAAGCTTCGGTGCCGGCTGGGTCACCGATGTCGTCAAGCAGCTGAAGCTCAAGGATGTTCGCAAGTTCGAGGCCGATTACGGTCTCCTGCCGAACCTGTCCGAAGTGGATTTCGACCGTGACGTGGTCTTCACCTGGAACGGCACCACATCGGGTGTTCGTGTTCCCAATGCCGATTTCATTCCTGCCGATCGCAAGGGTCTCACCATCTGCGACGCGACCTCTGCCGCATTCGCGCAGGATCTCGATTTCGCCAAGCTCGATGTCGTGACTTTCTCCTGGCAGAAGGTTCTGGGCGGCGAGGGTGGCCATGGCGTCATCATCCTGTCGCCACGCGCCGTCGAGCGCCTGACGACCTATGTTCCGGCCTGGCCGCTGCCGAAAATCTTCCGCATGACCTCTGGCGGCAAGCTGATCGAAGGCATCTTCACCGGCGAGACGATCAATACGCCTTCGATGCTCTGCGTCGAAGACTATATCGATGCGCTTCTCTGGGCGAAGAACCTGGGCGGCCTGAAGGCGCTGATCGCGCGTGCTGACGCCAATGCCAAGGTCATCTTCGACTTCGTGGCCGAAAACAACTGGATCGCCAATCTGGCGGTTGTCGATGAGACGCGCTCCAACACCTCCGTTTGCCTCAAGATCGTCTGCAAGGATGTTGCAGCCCTTGATGCGGCTGCACAGGCCGATTTCGCCAAGGGCATGGTTGCTCTTCTCGAAAAGGAAAATGTGGCGCTCGATATCGGTGCCTACCGCGACGCGCCATCGGGCCTTCGTATCTGGGCTGGTGCGACCATCGAAACGGCCGACATGAAGGCTGTGATGCCATGGTTGAAGTGGGCCTTCGAAACGCAGAAGGCAACGCTTGCCAAGGCTGCGGCCTGATCCATTCCGGCCCTGCGGATTGCAGGGCCGCACACACTTTTCGCTTTCCCGCATAAACCGTTTTTCAAGGAGCCCACACCATGGCACCTCGCGTACTCGTATCTGACGAACTGTCGGAAACCGCCGTTCAAATCTTCCGCGACCGTGGCGTCGAGGTGGATTTCCAGCCGAAGCTCGGCAAGGACAAGGACAAGCTTGCTGAAATCATCGGCAATTACGATGGTCTTGCCATCCGCTCCGCGACAAAGGCGACGGAAAAGCTGATCGAAGCCGCGACCAATCTCAAGGTCATCGGCCGCGCCGGTATCGGCGTCGACAATGTCGATATTCCGGCTGCATCGCGCCGCGGTATCATCGTCATGAACACGCCGTTCGGCAACTCGATCACGACTGCCGAACACGCCATTGCATTGATGTTTGCCGTGGCTCGCCAGCTTCCGGCAGCCGATGCCTCCACGCAAGGCGGCAAGTGGGAAAAGTCGAAATTCATGGGTGTCGAGATCACCGGCAAGACGCTCGGCGTTATCGGCGCCGGCAATATCGGCTCCATCGTCTGCTCGCGCGCACTTGGCCTCAAGATGAATGTGCTGGCATACGATCCCTTCCTGTCGCCGGAACGCGCCCAGGAAATGGGTGTGACCAAGGTCGAGCTCGACGAGCTGCTGGCCCAGGCCGACTTCATCACGCTTCACGTTCCGATGACGGACAAGACCCGCGGCATTCTGGGCGCGGAAAACCTTGCCAAGACGAAGCCCGGCGTTCGCATCATCAACTGCGCGCGCGGCGGTCTCGTGGATGAGGCTGCCCTTGCCGACGCCATCAAGTCCGGCCATGTCGCCGGTGCCGGTTTCGACGTCTTCGAAGTCGAGCCCGCGACCGAGAGCCCGCTTTTCGGCCTGCCGAACGTCGTCTGCACGCCGCATCTTGGCGCATCCACCACGGAAGCCCAGGAAAACGTTGCTCTTCAGGTTGCCGAGCAAATGTCGGATTACCTCGTCAAGGGTGCGGTTTCCAACGCCATCAACATGCCTTCGATCACGGCTGATGAAGCGCCGCGTCTAAAGCCCTTCATCAAGCTGGCCGACGTTCTCGGCTCCTTCGTTGGTCAGGTGCAGGAAAGCGCCACCAAGGAAATCGAAATCCTGTATGATGGCGCAACCGCCAGCATGAACACCAAGGCACTGACGAGCGCACTTCTGGCCGGTTTGATCCGTCCGCAGGTGGCAGACGTCAACATGGTTTCTGCGCCGATCATGATCAAGGAAAAGGGTATCATCCTGTCCGAAGTCAAGCGCGACAAGACCGGTGTCTATGACGGCTTCATCAAGCTGACAGTCAAGTCCGAAAACCAGGTTCGCTCGGTGGCCGGTACGGTGTTCTCGGATGGCAAGGCGCGTTTCATCCAGATTAAGAACATCAACATGGATGCCGATGTCGGTCAGCACATGATCTACATCACCAATACCGACGTTCCCGGCATGATCGGCTTCATGGGGACAACGCTCGGTGAAGCAGGCGTCAACATCGCGAACTTCCAGTTGGGTCGCGAAGTCAATGGCGGCGATGCCATCGCGCTTCTCTATGTCGATGGTCCTGTGTCCGAAGACGTCTTGAACAAGCTGCGCGCCAACCCGGCGATCCGCCAGGTCAAGCCGCTGACCTTCAATATCGACTGATCGGCACAACGCCTTTCTCATCCTCAAGCCCGGTGCGGATAGCCTTCCGCACCGGGCTTTTTCTTTTCCATGGACCGTGATCTACCAAAGGTTGCGCATCACGAAATATTTATGGTTCATACCCTCAAAATGAAGACCGATAGTTGCTATATCCCTGTCGTTCTTTGTCGCTCAATGGGAGGGCGACCCAACAGGAGATAACGATGTTTGCTGCCATTCGGCGCTTTAAAGGTTTGTTCGCAGTTGCCGCTCTGGGGATTGCGGTTTCGTTCGTGGCTGTCGATATGGCAGAAGCGCGCCGCGCCAGCGGCGGTTTCGGCAGCCGTGGCACGCGTACCTTTTCGGCACCGCCCGCAACCAACACGGCGCCCGGTCAGTCCGCGCCGATCAACCGCAGCATGACGCCGAACACCAACCAGGGTGCGCAACCAGGCGCAGCGCAGCCGGCACGTCCGACCGCGCAGGCGCCGCAGCAGAGCCGCGGCATGTTCGGTGGCATGATGGGCGGTCTCATGGGCGGCCTGTTGATGGGTGGCCTGTTCGGCATGCTGATGGGCGGCGGTTTTGGTGGCATGGCAGGCTTCTTCGGCATGTTGCTGCAGATGCTACTGATCGGCGGTCTCGTCATGCTCGCCATGCGTTTCTTCGCCTCGCGTCGTCAGGGCCAGCCGGCCTATGGCGGTGCCTCCGGCCAGAACAATGCGCGCAGCGACTATTCTGCCAATAACGGTCAAGGCCAGGGTGGCTTCAAGATTCCCCAGATGGGATCGCGCGCCGGTGCCTTCGGTGGCGCTGCCGCGGCAACGGCCGCTGCCGCTCCCGTTGCCACCAGAGCTGCACCGCATGAAAACGCCATGTCCGAAGGTGACGAAATCGGGGTAACGCATGGCGACCTGGAAACCTTCCAGCACATGCTGCAACAGGTTCAGTCCGCTTATGCTGCGGAAGATTACGGCACTTTGCGAAAGCTGACGACGCCGGAAGCCATGTCTTATCTTGCCGAAGAACTCAGCGACCATGCGACGAGCGGCGTGAAGAACGACGTTCGCGATGTGACTCTGCTGCAGGGTGACGTTGCCGAAGCATGGCACGAAGAAGGCCAGGAGTTCGCCACCGTTGCCATGCGCTACTCGGCCATCGACATCATGCGCGACCGTGCCACGGGCAAGGTCATTGAAGGCAATGAGCATGAGCCGGAAGAATCAGTTGAGATGTGGACCTTCGTTCGCAAGGACGGCTCGGAGTGGCAGGTGGCCGCAATCCAGGCTGCCGCATAAATCTTAAGTTTTTTCGACATGATGAAGGCGCCGGGGTTCGATCCCGGCGCCTTCTTCTTTTTCGGCGCTTCGCACTGGTGGGCAAGCGGTTCAGGCCCCTGGACCGAACGCCGCAATGGGGTGCTCCGCACCGCTGTCCATTTATTGCCTTTTTTCGTTCATCTCACATTCAGTCACTGCCTTTTAACCCAGAAAGGCACACGTCAATGTGAACTGTTCGCGTTTTAGCAAATGCGTTCATAGGCGGAACTCCCGCCTTTTATTCGCGTTGACAATCCGAACTTCGGGCCGACCTTCGGACTAAACCCGAGCAGAGGAACAGGCGACCTGCCATAAGCGCGGTCCGCGAAATGGAGAGCAGACACGATGAAACGCTTCGACCTGATCGACGGGATGCGCGGCTATTTCCTCGTCTTTATGCTGATCAACCATCTGGTGTTTGCAGGCGGTTTCTGGCTGGTGGAAATCAATCACCGTCAGTTCGCCTTCGTTGAGGACGCACAGGGCTTCGTCTTCCTGTCCGGTCTCCTTATCGGCATGGTCTATGCCCGCAAGATGGTGAAATACGGCTACGAGGCCGGGCGCGACATGATCTGGAGCCGCGCGCTCGAATTGTACAAATATGCAATGGGCTTGGTGATTGCGGTACTCTTTGCCCGCATGGTCATCCCACACGCGCCCTACATCTGGTACAACTGGCTGGGCATGACGTCCTTTGACGATCCGCTGCGTCTGGCAGCGATTGCCACCTTCCTGTTCCAGCCCACTTTCATGGACATTCTGCCGCAATACATCGTCTACATGATCTTCGCGCCCTTCCTGGTAAAGCTCTGCCTTGATGGCAAGTGGGCCTATGTCATGGCCGGTTCGCTGCTGGTGTGGATGGCCGGTCAGCTTGGCTTGCAGCAGCTTTTTACCGCGCCGATGAACGAGATCGTCAAGGGCGTGGACGAGCAGGGCATCCGCGTCAGCTTCAACCTGTTTGGCTGGCAGCTGGTGTTCTACACGGCCCTGGTGCTGGGTGCCATGACGGCGCAGAACCGTATTCCGTGGACGAAGATCTTCTCGCCAGAACGTAGCTGGATTGCCAAGGCGGCGCTCATCGTCTGCCTGTTCTTCGTGCCGCTGCGTATTGCGACCGCCTGGAACCTGATGCCGGAATTCATGCTGGGCAAATTCTCGACCATGGAAATTCGCGCCGACTTCGGCCCGGTTTACCTGATCAACTTCCTGGCCGTTGGTGTTGGTCTCACATGGTTGATCATTGCCGGTCCGAAGCATCATAATCCGATCGTGCAGAAGATCGCCGCTGGCGTGATCTGGGTGCTGTCCCTGAAGTTCCTGCAGCTTCTTGGCCGCCACTCGCTTCAGGTCTATGTCTGGCACGTCGCCATCGTCTACGGCATCTACTATCTGGATGGCCGCACGGCTGAGTTGACGCAGATCCAGAAGACGGCGATCGCCGCAATCGGTATTGCGATGCTGGCGATCCCCGCGCTCTGGCGCGAACGTGACAAGTGGATCGGCAGCGGCCAGAAGACCGCTGGCGCTTGATCCGACGGCTCATCGACAAAAGCTCCACGGGGTGGCACATGCCGCCCCGTACTTGCGTTTACGGCCTTTTTTTTCTATATGCAGCGCTTGAAAATCCAAGCTTACGCGCTTCTTGAGGCTGATCCACTTGGATTTGACGACAGGCGGCGGGGCCTTTACCCCCGTTATGACTGACGATTGGAAAAACCTTGAATACGCTCGACTTTGACAAGAAGCCGGAAGATACCCGGATTGTCGTTGCCATGTCCGGTGGCGTCGATTCCTCCGTGGTGGCTGGCATTCTCAAGCGTGAGGGCTATGATGTCCTCGGCATCACCCTGCAGCTTTATGACCATGGCGCCGCCGTACATCGCGCCGGATCCTGTTGCGCAGGCCAGGATATCGACGATGCACGCCGCGTCTGCGAAACGCTCGGCATTCCCCATTATGTGCTGGACTACGAAGCGCGCTTTCGCGAGACGGTGATCAATCCCTTTGCCGAAGCCTACGCCATGGGCGAAACGCCGGTGCCCTGCGTTGCCTGCAACCAGACCGTCAAGTTTGCCGATCTGCTCGCGACCGCCCAGGAATTGGGGGCCGATGCGCTGGCAACCGGCCACTATATCCGCTCACGCCGCAACCCGGTGGCGGGTAACCCCAACCGCCGTGCGCTTTATCGCCCGATCGATAGCGACCGTGACCAGAGCTGGTTCCTGTTTGCAACGACACAGGAGCAGATCGACTATCTGCGCTTTCCCCTTGGCGGTCTTTCCAAGGCGGAGACGCGTGCGCTGGCGGAAGAGATGGGACTGGTGGTCGCCAAGAAGGCGGACAGCCAGGACATCTGTTTCGTGCCGCAGGGCAAGTATACCGACATCATCAACAAGCTGAAGCCAAATGCGGCGCTTGTGGGCGATATCGTCCATCTGGATGGCCGCGTGCTTGGTCGCCACGATGGCATCGTACATTACACGATCGGCCAGCGTCGCGGCATCGGTGTCGCAACCGGCGAGCCGCTCTATGTGGTGCATCTCGACGCCCGTGGCCGCCGTGTGATTGTTGGCCCGCGTGAGGCGCTTGAAACGCACCGCGTCTATCTTCGTGACATGAACTGGCTTGGCGATGGCGCGCTTGAAGATGACGCGGCCGGTGGCTTTGCCTGCTTCGCCAAGGTCCGCTCCACCCGCCCGCCGGCAGAAGCCGTTCTCCACAGTGACGAGAACGGCATCTATGTCGATCTCGCCATCGGTGAGGCGGGCATTGCGCCCGGCCAGGCTTGCGTTCTCTACTCCGCACCGGGGGCGGATGCACGCGTCTATGGCGGCGGTTTCATCGAGCGCTCGGAACGTTCGGCAGAAGCCGAAGCATCACTCAAAGCGCTGCTCGCCAACCCGGTCGCAGCCTGAAATCGGCTTCCCGGCCAAGTCTGTCGAAAGACTGACTTTTTGCGCATCTTGCGCTTGACACTTTAGGGAGCGGCACCTTATAAGCCGCTCATCCTGATGAAACGGGCCGCACATCGCAGCTTTGTTTCCCTCGTGGCGGGGTAGCTCAGGTGGTTAGAGCAGCGGAATCATAATCCGCGTGTCGGGGGTTCAAGTCCCTCTCCCGCTACCATTTTCCCAATCTTTTTTGATCCTTAGGCGCTGTGGACCGCTTTCGGTGTACCCTGTAGCGCGTTTTCGGAATTTTGACACGAGATTTCGGAATCAGCGCGATTCCGAATAGGCGTCAAAATTCTCTCAGCGAGGATTTAAATCGGGTCGCTTCAGCGCGGGCGCTCCACTCCATAGAGAGCTGGTCGCCCATTCCTTTTTCAGCGTCTTTGCAACAGAATCCCAAGAAGGCATCAGGTGTGCTTCGCTTCGCTTTTCTTTGATCAGCAAAGATTGAAGTTTTCGGCGTTCTGAGCCTGGGAGAGTGATTTTTGTAAGACCTTTCGCAATGTGCTCGTTACTCTCAAATGACGGCCATGCTCCGTTTACAAAAACATCGTTCAGGTGCGGACCCTGAGCATGGGCCAGAAAGATACCACTCTGAGCTCTCATATTGGAGTTTCCGATGTTCGGTGGCGTCGTGAGCGTAACTGAAAGACCGTCTCCTCGAGGAACTTCGCTAAGCTTTAAAGCCCAAACGCAAAGATCCTTTTCAAAATGCACGTCCTCTCCAATAGCAAAGAAAGCCGCGGTTAAGGGATCGTCAGACCAATCCAAAAGCTGTGTTGGAACACCGTGGTGCTGAGCCAGTGCGAGTAGAGAAATATCGATGTAGGGAACATAGTCCCAAGGAGAGGTAATCAGGCTCCTTTGTATCTCCCATGGAATTTCAAGTCCCACGTTGCGGCCTAACTGCGCGAATTGAATAGCAGCCTCTGATAGCGCAAACCGCCAAAAGATAGCCTGGTCCTCATTCCTCAATGACCAAAGCTCTGTAACTTGCTTGGAGCTCCACGCGACGGCTCTCATAAGCGCACTTACATGAGGGTTATCGTCCAGGGGCCGCCATCCTTTTGGAATTAGCTTCCAAGCCGCATCTGCATGCCCTCTAAAGACGTGAGATGGTCTGTCGACGAAGTGATCCCACCACTGGTTTGCTGATGGTCGAAGATATTCCAAGAATTGTTCGGCGGTGGTGAGGGAGATCGTTGTCAATTTTTATTTCCGGTTCGAACAGACACGGTATCACCGCCTTTTCTCAACCATCGCATCCTCACGGGAGCGCTTCAAGCCGCCGGGCCGTGAAACTTGACACCCTGGCCCGGTAACACTGGTGTTGGTGGCTCATAGCTGATCGTCCAGTTTGCCGCCAACGCCTTTATGAGCCCAGCGGCGACTTCATCGATTGCATCCGAGCGAACATCCGAGTTTTTATCCGTCACCTGCTTGGCGGTGGCGTCTGGAACAGCAAGCAGGTGCTGCGCTAGAAAGTCCGCCAACTCTTCACGCTCTACACGCCGCCCGTTTTCATAGAAGCGGAACATGGCGCTAACGTTCTTCGATACGCGCTCTCCAATCTCTAACGAACCGATGGACTGCCGCCGCCGACGAACGCCAGTGCCTGCGAATGCTCGCAGAAAGGGCATGGGGCTCACCATTATGGCGATGCGGATTTGCATACTCAGTTCGTCAAGGTTCCCGCTCATCACGCCTCCAAATAGAAGCGGGCCGTTAAGCCCGCCTCAAACGCTTCTCAAGACCCAATTAAAGACCGCTCAAATGGGCATTTTTGAGAGTTCGCCACGCATACGCTGCAGCCAGACTGACCACCCCGTTACCGGCCGCGTCGGATCGGTCCATCCGATCGGCCACCCCATGATCCAATCCGAAAAACTCGGGTTGAAGGTCAGGACATTGATCGAGGATCTCGGCCCAGCGTTCAAAGTGAGATGGAGGGGGCGCGAAAAGGGGAAGCTGAAGCGCTTTGTCGGCCGAGCTCCGCAAGCTTTCATCAGCAGCCATATGTGTGTCCAAAGCCGGGCTGCCTTCCCCAAAGCTAATTGACTGCCAGTCTGGCTCGGATCGTCCCGCATCAGGAAGCAGTCGTTGACCAGTTCCATCTCGATCTTGTTGCAGTAGAGGGACTTTGTCGGCGTGGGCCATAATGAAGAGCCTGCGCCGTATGTGGCTCGCACCGCATTCGAGCGCCGCGAACAAGCCCGCTTTGACTGTAAAGCCCAATCCTTGAAGGTCCCGGAAGACTGTGTCGGCTCCCAGGGACATGTGTCCTTCGACGTTTTCGAAGAAGCACCATTCTGGATCGATCTCTTTGATGATGCGGCGGACATGGGGCCACAGGTGCCGGGGGTCGTCCTCGCCCTTTCGTTTGCCTGCAAGGCTGAACGGCTGGCACGGATATCCGGCAGTGAGGACATGAACCTTGTTGCGCCAAGCTCGGCCGTCGAAGGTGGTAACGTCATCCCAGAGAGGTGCCTTATCCAAGGTCTCGTCTTCCATCCGAGCCACGAGAGTGGCCGCAGGGAATGCTTCCCGTTCGACGTAACAAACAGTTCTATAGGTGGGTTCTGCGATGTGCAGTCCGAGTTCGAGGCCTCCAACTCCTGCACAGAGTGAGAGGCCGGTGAGATCATTTCCGGGGGTATATAGAGCCACACGAGGTCATCCTTGGTTGCCGCTCCTGGCGGTCGGTTAAGGGCTCTGCTGGCCTCAAGTGATTGAAGGTGCCGCAGCGGCGGCACTTGATTTCGATATCGTTGGCGATGGCATCCTGTCGAGCCCTAAAAAGGAGCGCCGAACAGGAGCCACAACGAATATTTTCCATGTCAAAAAGCTCACGACTCAGTCACAGAAAACCCGCCCTGCAGGGTACGGGTGTGACAGTTATCGATTTGCACTGTCTAACGGGTCTGGACGCCAATCTGAGGCCCGTCGCTGGGGTGCGCGAAACACCCCGGCCACCCGGTTTTCACCGGAGGGCTGTGTCGTCACGGCCAGTACGCTGAGTTTGTGGCGTAGTCAGCCGGGATTGGATCCATCGCCTTGAGAGCGAAGTATGCGGCATAGAGCGGTTGTCTCCATGCGGCGGCAGCATCCAGCACCAACCACCATTCAGAAGCTTTCACTTCGACAAGGCCGGTATTCGTCTTGATACCGATAAGGCGGTCGGGTTCGCCCATGTTCATCGCCGCTTGCGCAAGCGGCGTGACCTCCTGCATCCATCTGGTCATGTCGCCCGGCGTTGTGCCGAAGTGATGGACGCCGCGCTCATCCTTGAAATCGAAATCGAAACCGAGAGATAAGCGACGGTCGAGTTCGGCAGCCACAAATTCTGGCGGCGTTTCACCGGCTGGCACTGTGTTGAAAAGACGTGGCGGCATTACTGTCTCCAGTTCTCGACTACGCCGGAAATGGCGATGTTTTTGTTGTTGAGGGTGCGGGTGCGCCATCGCATAGATGTTCCGGCGGGCTGAGCGGAGAGAGATGCCTGTCCCTCGTACATCTTGATCCCGTACTTGTCGCTGATCAGCGCCAGAGTTGCCGCCGTCCAGGTCGTGCCGTTATCGCGGCTCACCTCAGCGATAAGATCGGTGTTGATCGTGATCGTCTCAGCCTCAAGCGTCTGCACAACCAGACGGCCAGAGGCGGGTGCCGCCGCGGCCGAGTAAGCCTGCGAAAGCAGCGTCAGATTGTTACGGCTATAGGAGAAGGGGGCAGTAGGAACCGAGAACGCTGCGCTGTACCGAGCGCTCTGGCTAATGCGAAACTCATCGATGTAACCGGAGAAAAAGTTGCTTGCGCCCCATCCCGCTCCGATTCTTGCTCGCAACGCCTTATAGTTATACCCGCTGTCCGAGGCGGATCCCTCCAGCGCGCCGTTGAGATACAGACTTAATTGGAGATTTCGCCTGACGACGGCGACATGATACCAAGTGTTGGAGGAAATGGTCGTGTTCGAAACAAGCAGGTTCGTCTGATAAGAATAGAACTTGATTTTCCCGCCTTCGATATAGATCACAGGGCAGGTTTGGTCGCTCCCTGTTCTCATTTCAAAGATATATTGCGTGACGGATGCATCCACAGTCCTAAACCAGAATTCGATGGTGAAGTCGCCATAACCGAACTCCAGATCGTCAAACTTGACAGCGTCGATGCTATCGCCCGATCCATCGAAATAGGCCGAAGTGCCTCCGAACTTTGATTGCTCGCTACCGAGTCTGGCATCACCAGATGCAGTCCATTGCCTGCCCGTTTCATCAACAATTCTCCTCGATCCGGGAGTTCCATCAAAGTGCAACAGGCTGCGGGTGTTTGGGTCCGTTAACGTAGCTCGAAACAAGTCATTGACGGGATCGTAGGACGCATTCTGGCTTTCTCCGGCATTTTGAGTGTAAGCCGAGGCAGGAGGGGAAAACTCCCCATCCCAACGGGCGATATTCGATACACGGAACTCATCGATATAGCCCTTCAGATAGCTGTCTGTGGTGGCAGACCACCCGAGCTGGAAAGGATTGCCATTGGCTGCAACTGACAGAGTTGAGGCGACCGATTGTTGGAACACGCCGTTCTTGTACAGTGTCAGCACACCGTTCTTTCTGACGATTGCATAATGCGTCCAAGTGTTAACAGCGAGCGCGACTAACTCCTTAACGGCATTGCCGTTTACGTTGTTGAGGACGAAGTTGAGTTTCCCATCCGAATTACCGAGTGAACAGGCCAGGAAACCTGAGCTGGAATAATTCATGTGGAAGAAAGACGCGTATGGCTGCACTTGAGTGTCGATCCTCGTCCAGAAGTCGATCGTGAAATCACCGGTGCCAAAATTGAAATCCGTGCTGAACGGGACGGTCAATATGTCCCCGCTGCCATCGAGATAGAGCGCAGAGCCGCCGAACTTCGATTGAGCCGTCAAGATTTTGGCATCGCCCGATGGCGTGACACGCCGCCCATAGGCAGAGCCATCGACGAATGCCGTGCTGTTGTTCGCCCCGTTCGCCGAAATCAGCACCAGCGTGTTTTCATCCAGGCCACCAGTGTTAATTACCACGCCGGTGGTGTCGTCGAAGGCGTCTGCCACACCACCAGTATAGCCGATCGTTCTGCCTGTGAGGTCGGCAACTTCCAAAGCAAGAGCGGAGGCCACAGACATCGCGCTATCGGCGGTGGCTTGCGCTGCCAGCGCTGGCGTGCCGAAAATCTCTGTGAGCGAGGCTTTGGTTATGACCTTCAGCGAACCATCCACCATGACGGCAAACTTGTCTGCGGAGGCGGCAGATGTCACCACCGGCGCTCCGTTCAACGCCGTTTCTACGGCGCCAGCGCTCGCAGACTGAGCCTGCTGCGCATAGGTTTGCGCCTGGGACGCGCTGGCGGCTGCCTGATTTTTCAGAGTCTGCGCGTCATCCCGATAGCCTTTGGCCGAGTTTGCAGCAGCTTCCGCCGCCGCCACAATCGCGGAGGCAACTTGATCGTTGATCAGCCGGAACTTGCCAGCGTCATAGTCCGCAAAGCCCCACACCATCATTGGTGGGACGAGGCCACCGGCCGCGATCGCGTTTCCGCTGTTCGACACGATGGAAAGAGCCGCGCCCTCGTTAAAGCTGACAGTCGGCGCGGTCGTGTTGGCGGCGGTGATAGGCAGTGCGACGATCAGCGATCGGGAAACGGGAATACCCGTTTTCGCCTTGATCGCATTGGCCGTAGAGCCCGCGACCTGCTCTGCTTCAGCCCATTGCATCGGCAGGTCAAGAATGCGTTGCCATGTCATCGGCGTTCCAGCCAGCGGCTTATAGATGCCGTTGTTCTCCACCGTTTCGTCGGCATAAACCCATGCCGATAGAAGATTGGTGGCAACGGCCGATGATGACAGGTTTGCCGCCTGCATCGCCGCTTTAGTGGTAAAGTAAAGCGTGTTGCTGCCGCTGATCGGCAGGGCGGCGCGCATAGGACCAGAAGACAACAGCTGTTGCGCCATTTGTTCAGCAGTTTGCAGGCGGGTGGAGCTGCCTTTGCTGCCGAGATAATGGTCGAGCGTTGCGCTCTTCTGGACGTTTGGCGTTCTTGTGCCGGTTTCATTCACCATGCATCACCTCAGATAATCGAAATTTGGAATGGGCCGGCGAGAGGTCCCGCCACGCCCTGGTCGTTGAGCGGCTCTAGCCAGAAGTAATGTTTTCCGGCCGTCAGGCAGGTGGCGGTCTCCAGATAGACGGCGACATTGTCGATGCTGCCGGCGAAGTCGGAAGATGCGCTGAAGGCAAACAGATTGTTGCCCGAGACAGCCTGTATGCGGTCGGTGTAAGAGTTGCTGGCGGTGCGGCCGGAGCCGTCGCGGTCAGACCCACCGGACAAGCGCGGCCGTATTTCGCCAGCAGAGACCGTCGCATCGAAACCGATCCTGTACCACTTGCCCGATGTGGTTGAGAGCGCGGCGCTGATAGTTGAAGCCGCGCCTGCGCTCTTGCTCGCCTTACCGTTCGCAATCGACCAGCCGGAGCCGAGCGTCCAGCCGTTTGCCGATGCAAAATCACCGTTTGCGACCAGCCGTTCGCGTGTCAGATCGCCGTCAGTCAATTCGTAACTGCGGGACGGCGCAACTGCGAGCGGCGCGCCCACCGCGTCGGAATTGACATTGAGAACGGACGCGGTCGATCGGTAGAGCTGAATGGCAGTGGTGGCGGTGTCGTCGCCAGTCTGGAACGTGATCCGCGCTCCGCCGAGCAGGGCTTGAAGTGTGATTAAGCTGCTATCGAGCGCCGTTGGAACCGGCACGTCAGCGCCGCCGATGACGACGGCAACAGTGCTGGTATATGGACCAGGCACACCAGCTGGCGACACGGCACAGGCGCGCAGCTGGACCGCCGCGCCGTTGAGATAGGTGTCGATCACCACACCGCCATCGGCCGCAGGAACGGTGATCGTCGTCCAGTTGCCGGAGATGCGGTGGTCGATCTGGTAGGACGCAGTGTTGACAGGACCGGAACCGGGCGCGATCTGCGCGACCAGACGGTTCGCAACGCCGGTTCCCTCGATGCCGGAGGCGATTGCCGTCCAGCGTGGAACGGGTGGCTGCGCGTTCGACGCTCCCACCTCCGCCCCGACACGGCCGGACCAAGCGGGCGGCACTTCAGCATCGGTCAGTTGGTCGATAATTGGCGCGGCGTCGAGCAGATTGTAGACGCTCGCCATGTCATCCCCGGCCTCGATGCCGGAAACGATCAGGGGCAAGCTGTCGCGGGTCGCCTCGCCGAAGTGGATCATTGAGCCGATCTCGGGGAGATCGCCGCCATCCTGCGACAAGGTCACAGCGTTAGAAATGCCGGGCAGTGTTTCCACGCTTCTGACGACAGAGCGGCCGATCGGGTCCGTTTCGGAAAGGCCGGCGCGAAACCGGACGGCGTAGTTCTCACCAGCCGTCATTTGCACATCCTCATCGAGCGCGATCATTGCGCCTTGAACGTCGATCACGCGGGCCGAGACCATGACGCGGTCGAGAGCGTCGAAGGATGCCATGACCAGATCGCCGCGTGTGGCGACGCGAACCGGGCCGTCTTGAATGACCGAGTAGGTGTCGGGGCGGTAGATCAGTTCGTACATGCGCCGGCGTGCTTCAATCCAGATTTCGTCCGGGCTCGTCTTGCCGGGGAACTCGATCTGCTCGGTTAGCGTGATATCGCCGGTATGGCCCGGCCAGGGCACGATCCTTTCCGCCGCCTGATAATCATTGGTGGCATCGAGGAACGGCACGCGGAACCCATGGGGCGGGTCTAGATAGACGCGGCTTGTCTGGAAACTATGGCTGTTGCGCGGGTTGACGTGGTCAATGACGAGCTGCTGCGGCCGGTCGATGACGACACCCCACTTCAGGCCATCGTGACGTGGTGCGGCGCGGCCGGCTGCTGCGATCTCGGTCAGCACTTCGCGAAGCGTCATGTCGCCGTCGATCACGCGATCGTAGCGCAGCCCCTTCAGCTCACAGTACTCGTGCCAGTCCTGCAACTGGATCAGGTCGACACCTGAATCGGGCGACGGGCGGGCGTTTGCGGCACTTTGGAGTACGTAGCGGTAAAGCGCGGCCGGGTTGCGGGTCTGCCGGAAGACCCACCGGCCAAGGCCCTTATCCCAGTCCAGGCAGAGCCGCGCAGCGGTCGCATTGAAAGAGTCGAGCTGGCCATTGATCTGGTGTGTTGCTTTGATGCGCAACGCCACAAGTGCCAGCGGCTTGCCGAAGTTCAACGGATACTCAGGCCGGATCGTCTGAATGGCCGCCCACACGCTTCGCGACGCGATCTGACTGGATGTGTGCTCATCCGTCATACGGGTGAGTTCGACCTCATATCGGCCACGCGCCGGGAACTGCCACGTGTGCTGCCGGTAGATCGCTTCCGATCGTTTGGCGCTGATCGAAAGTGTGGTCAGCACGATCCAGTTGGTTGCGCCGACAAGGCGGTACCGAATTCTGATCTGAACCGTGATAGCCTGTTGACCGCCGCGATCGTTGATTTCGACCAGGCCGGACGGAAAGGCCAGGATGACCGAGCATTTGTCGGCATCCGTGCCGGTGTATCGAACGACCGGTGTTTCCACAGCAGCGGCTCCGGTCGTGTCGCCAAGGTCATTTCGAGGGTATGGCCGCGTCAACTCAGCGCCGACGTTCTTCTCGAAAACCTGTTGCGGGAAGTAGGTGACATGAGCATCGGCCGCGTAGCCTTCGCGAACTTCGATATCGACTTCATCGTACGAATCGAGAGAGGTATCGCCGATCTTGAAATCAGACAGAGCGAGCGGCCCATAGCCGTAGCAAAACAGCGCGCGGACATACTGCCAGTCGCCGACAATCTCGGTATAGGACATTGCCGCAAACGGAGCGGCATAACGATGCTGGCCGAGCACATCCGGCACGGGGCCGTCCGCCTTCATGGGATTGCGCCAGCTTGTAATCTGATAGTTCGGGACCTTCTCCGCGTCCTCCCGCCCTGGTGGCTTAGGCGGCGGGATCAGCGCATTGATCAGAAGATTGCCGAGAACCGAGACGCCCATGCCGATCACGCTGGAGGCGATCGCAAAGCCGGTGGTTCCAGCAGTGAAGCCGAGCCCCACGGCCCAATATTGCCCGAGCGCCACTGCCGCGACCGCGACGACGATCGAGAGAACGGCCTTCAGAATGCTTTTCCCCGGCACGATGCGGATCACCACACGCGCTCCGGATCGGGGCCGGACGCGGTGCCACTTGTTCGTCGGCACAACGATCGAGCCGCGTTCGTTGACCAGGAGGACACGGGCGTATTCCAGATCGGCAGGCGTTGCAGCTGGAAGTGCTGCCGCGACCATCTCGGCGACGGTCGAACCCTCCGGCATGTATAGATCGATGCGGCCGGCACCCGGATCGAATAGCGGCGCAGCCAGTACGGGGATGTTTTTAACGGGCGCGTTCATGCAGACACCCGTTCGGCAAGTCGGTGATGGCGGTAGATGCCGCTCTGGCGGGTCGCCCATTTGCCGCCTCGATAGTGCTCAAGGCAGGAATGCGCGCCTTCAGCCATGTGCAGCATCAGCCCGCCAGAAACGACGACGCCCACATGCGCGTCCAGCCGGCCGCGACGAAACACGGCAATATCTAAGGGCATCGCCAAGCCTTCGACCCGCGCCCACGAGGTGCTTTCCTTCGCGCCGCCGATTAGCGCCGAGATCTCGGCGTGCTCATCCGTGCTGATATAGCCGTCGGCGTAAGACGGCAGTTCAATGCCGAGTTGCTGCGCGAAGACGAGCCGAACCAATCCCCAACAATCGCAGCCACTCAGTGTCCTGCCGTGATCAAGATGAGGAATACCGACAAAGGCGTTAGACCAATGCTCCATCATTCGTGCATCCCCGGAAATCGCTGTTTCGTCATCCGGTCGGCGGGGTAGTATTCGTCCTCGACTGGCTGACGGGAAAAGTTGACCGTGATTTCGCCCGCGTTCATATCGGCAGACAGGATCCGCATATCGCGATACTCGGCCTCTACCTGATCAGGCGAGGAAGCCAGCACCACGGCCATGTGGAGGGTGCCTTGGGTGTTGACCGAGCGCAGCACTTCCACCATGCGGCGATCCACGTTCTCCAGAATAAGATTGCCGGCGGCCGGCGCGTCTTCCAGATCGGAGGGCAGATTGGTGGATGCCAGGACGAACAGGAACGGGTCTTCGACCGGATTTGGGGTGCTCCAGGCAGACCGCGTTCCGTAGGCAAGCGGCTCGTCAGAAAGCCGCTCGGTTGGATCCGTTGACAGGCGCAAGGGGGCGTCCAGTTCGGGATGCTCGATCATGAACAGCGCGACATAGATTTCGGCGCTGGAATGATCCTCGTGCGACAATCGCATATTGATCGAGACACGGCGGCTCATGAACGTTGCTCCTGGCGAATGATGGAAGAAACGACGGCATCACACACCGGCAAGGGACGTGCGGTATGATTGTGAGCGCCGCCGCGTTCACGGCAAAACAGGTGGGCGCGCAGCGGTTGCGCGGTCCAGCCGTGCGGGCATTGTTCTGAGGGGTGGCGGATCGATCCGCAAGTCTCGCACCTCATGGCATCACCGCTATGGAAAACGCCAGCCGGAACCGCGTGCCAATGACGGTCTCGACCGGCATGTTATCGCCAAATTGGCAGAGCCAGATGTTGGCAAGGAGCAAAGGAACGCCTTCGTCGGTGAGCAACGGCAGGCCGTCATCGCCAAGTATCGGCCATCCGTCGGTGGTCGGATCGGGCATGTAGAAGGGCAACGCCCCGCCCGCGCAGTCATCCGCGAGGAAATTGTCGAAGACGGCTTTGCCATCGCGGCCGACTTCGATCGAGAGCGTCACAAGTCTTGCCGCGCTGGAGAACTTACGGCGGTAGCCCGCAGGTCCATTGTCGGTTCGGCGCTTCAGGCGCGCGTCCTGGGGCGATGCCTGCCAGCTGTCGCGCATTGGTCGGGGAAGCGTGGTTGGCCAAGTCGGGATCATCGGCGCACCGTCTTCGGCCGCATACCGTAAGTTTTCTCAAGATGCTTGCGTGCCCCGCCGCCCGGCTGCGCCATCGCCGCGCCGACCTGGTCAGCGATTACAAACTTGACATGCCGGTTGCCCTTCTCGTCGCGGGTCTCTTCGGTTTCGACACGAGCACTCGAATAGTTGTTGACCGTGATGGAGCCACCGGCTGGCGCGTTGGAGTTTGCCACCGGGCTGGACGGGTAGACCGGACCAGCGGTGACGTAACCGCCGTCACGAAATGCGGCGACCGGACGGTTTGAGTTGATTGCCTCAAGCCATGGGCGATACTTGGCGGCGGCTCTTGCATTGACCATGAACTCGCCGTTGGAGGCCCAGATCGGGATAGCGTCGTCGCGCGGCCCACCGGGGCCGACAATCGAGCCACCGTCTGCAAACAGGCCACCGAAGCCCGACGCAATGGCGCGCGCGGTCTGTGGTGAGGCGTTCAGGATGGACTGATTGAGGCCACCGCCGAACAGGCCGCTAAAGAGCTTGCTGAAAAAACCGCCACCGCCGCCCCCTGACGGAGCGGACGGAAATGCATTCATCAGATTGCGCCCGAATTGATCGAAGTTCGCACCAAGGTTTCCGAGCCCCTGCGTCGCCGTTCCTGACGCGCCAGCCAGCCCACCGAGAGCTTCGGTCGCCCGGCGTGCCTGGACTTCCGACGCATTCAGCCAGCCAGTACCGACGCCGTTTTTGTAATTGCCCGAAAGCATCTCCAGTTGGAGGTTGCCGCCCGACATGCGCGTTTGACCGGTGGCAAAACCTACATGGCCGCCCGCCTGGTTCGCGCCGAGGCCGCGTGTCTGAAGCAGAACGTCGCCACGCATGATTTGCGAGGGATCAACCCTGCTGCCCCAATTCTGAAAGGAGTTGGCGGCAAGTGAACCAGTGCCTTTCACGCCGATCTGTTTCAGGGCGGAATTGACAAACCCCGCGCACCAAGCGGTTTGCGCGGCGTCGATGTCAACGCCTCCCTTTCGCAGAAATGCGTTGATGTCGAGGCTGTTCGAGCGTTCATTCGATCCAAGGAGACCCGATGCCAGATCGACCGCTTTACCAGTGCTCGTTACCGATGGAATGTTGCTGTTTGCAGCCCGACCACCCAAGCTCTGCAACATGCCACCTAAGCCCGACGCGCTGCCACTTGCCCCAAGCCCGCCCGCAACACCACCGTTGATCATGACCGTCGCTGCTGTGACAGACATCGTCCCGACCGACTTGCCGAGCACGTCACCGACAAGCGCTTTCGGATCAGCGGCTTTCTGACCGCCAAACAGTCGAGAGAATATGCCGCCTAAGCCGCCGACGTCCTGCAGTGTCGGATTGTCATCTCCGAGCAGTGCATTCTTGAGCGGGTTCTTGAACGCAAGCTCTGAGAGAAGGCTCTTGACCTCGTCAGCTGCGCTCTCAAGAGCGCCCTTGAAATCACCATCCATCAGCTTGTCGATGCCGTCATCGATCGCAGTTCCGAGGGAGGTTTTCACCTGGTCCCAGGCTTCGGCTTGTTTCTCGATTTCTCGATTGAGCGTTGCCATAGCGTCGGCCTGGTCACGCATCGCGTTTGCAATCGAGCCGTTGGTGTCGAGGCCGTCGCGACGGATGCGTTGCTCCGCTTCAAGCAAAGCGTTTGCTCGCTGCTGCACCAAGACGTTTTGGCCTATCAGCGACTGCTGGAGCTTCAGCTGCTCAAATTTCTCCTGGTTGCCGCGAAGGTACTCTTGCGCAGAGGCAAGCTTCTCCTGTTGGGCAAGCGCGGCATAACCCTCGCGAAGATCGCCGATCTGCTGTTCCAGCTTCTGTTTTGCCTCGCCTTCAGCCAGAGCAGCAGCGGCCACGAGCGGCCGGAGTGTGGCCTCTTCCTGGAGCATGCGATTGGCTTCCGCAGATGTGATGGCGCCAGACCCGACGAGCGCGTTCAGCCGCGCACGAGTTGCAGCCTCTGCCTTCATATCTGCCGCTTGCGTAGCAGCGCCCGCGATCGTCTCCTCGATGACGCGGTTTCGCGCACGAGCAGCTTCCGTGGCGATCGTCTCTGTTGAGACTTCCTGTTCCGCCATCTGAAGCCGAACGCGACGGGCTTCCAGCTCCGCTCTCAGGAGGGGATTGCGTTCATTTGCAATCTGAATGTCGAGACGATCGAGTTCGGCCGCTCGCTGCTGACGTGTCACCAGTGCTTCCAGAGCGCGGGTCTTGGCCTCGATCGCAGCTTCGTTCTGGCCGGCGTCGATGCCTTCGATGCCTCGGGCACTTTTAAGCGTCTCGATCTCGTTGCGGAGGCGCTGTGTTTGAGCGGCACGAGAATTCGCCGGTGAGGCTTCATAGAGCGTGACCGCTGCGGCGCTTCTTCGGTTTTCCTCGGCCTTGCGCTTTTGCTCCGCTGCTTCCTGTTCCTGTCGGCGCTTTTGCTCCTTCAGGTCATTCAGTTCCGCCTCGATATTTTCACGACCCCGGACGCGGGGTTGTTTCAGTATCCCTTCAAGTTTTGCGATCCGCTCATCTGTGTCGAGGGCTCCGACTGCTCGATCAACCGCTTTGCCCATCCAGTCGAAAGCATCGCTAGCCCCTCGCGATACGGACTCCCAAGCGCGGCCGAGGGCCGTGGTCGCAGCGCTCGCATCTGCAAGCTGGTTCGGAAGCGCCTTCAGGAGTACGGCCTGCGCTTCAGAAAGGCGGTTTTGGGCGGCAAGGTTGGAGGCGTGGCGAGCGGTCGCCGCATCGATCAGGCCGTATTTCTGGAAAAGCGTGTCCGCAGCCTTTGCGGGATCTGCGAACATTTCCGCAAGGGTGCTACCTGCGTCTTCCGCCGAGATGCCAACCGTGGCGCCGAAGTCCTTGGAGATGGAAATCAGGCTCTGGAAGTTCTCATGGCCTATCCGGCCCGTTCGCAGGAATGCAGCCTCCATGGAGCGCGCCGAGGACACCGAAATGCCAGCAGCAGCGGCCCCGGCCTGCGCCGACGCTTCCATTTCTGCCTTAGTGCCTGCGACGGCTCGGCCTAGCCCAGACGCAGCAACCTCGACTTCTTTGGTAGACCGGAGATAGCCGTTGTATGCCAGCGCGCCAGTCGCGACAGCGGCAGTCAGTGCGCCCAATCCAAGCGTTAACGGCGTGATCATCCGGGTCGCACCAGATGCGAGCGTGCCGATGTCCTTCAGGGCCGTTTTAAGCCCGCCCTGACCTGCGTACAGCTGGAGGATTTGCGGACCTTGTTGAGCCGCGATCATTCCAAGCGGCATGCCACTTGCCAGCGTCTGCCCCACATCGAACGCCTGATAAGTCAGGTTCTGACGACGGAAGCGGTCGTTTGCGTTTCCGCCTCCGGTACCGAACTCACGCCCCTTCTGTGCCGCGATAACGGCAAGCGTCGCCTGGCGCTGGCGCGACAGGGCAGCGGTCATCTCATCTGCGGATATCGCGCCGAGCTTGTGCGCCTCGCGGATCTCGGCCTGCATCGTCTTGTAATTAGAGATGGTGGCGAATAGCGGATTGTACTTCGCTCGTAGACGGTCAAGCTCAACGCCGTAAGCTTGTATGTCGGCCGCACGGCCGTTGCTGTTCGCTCCCTGCCGATCAAGACCCACGAAGGAATTGACGAGCTTATCGACGCTCGGCCGAGCCCGATCGGCAGCAGCCGAAATCTGGTTGACGGTTTGCACCGCCTCTCTGGCGCCGGTCCTCGCGCCGGCCGGGTCAATGTTGACGCCAATGGAAATCCGATAGGGCGCGGCCATCAGCGCGCCTCGCGGTGGTTGAGATGCTTCAACGCCTCATGTTCCATCGCCCGCAGGTCCGAGAACGCGTCTGGAGGCGACTGGAGATCGTCGAGCACCAGCTTACAGGCGGAGTAGTCAAGGCCGATGAAGGTGATGCCTGCCATTGTTGACGCCGTTCTCCATTGAGTGCGGCATTCGAGGAATACTTTGAACGAAAGGTGGTTCACCGCCAGGACCTCAAATGCTTCTTTCTTGCTGACTTCATCTGGCTCGTAAGGAGCGCCCATGATCGCAAAATCGTCGGCGATGTCTTCGTCAACCACAGTGGCCACGGCAGGGTCGGAGCGGCCCGTCGTCAGGTATGCCCAGACGCGCGCCGCATCCTTCAGTTTCCCAGGCGGCCCTTGTCTTCGCTGATAGCCTCGCCATATGCGCGGTCGATCGCGCTCTTGATGTGCGGAAAAGCGTAGACTTTCGGGAACGAGGAAAACGGCAACGCGACGCCATCCTTGTTCGCGATCTTGCGCCAGTCCTTGATCCGACGAAGCGCCATGGCATCGTCGAAAGCTCTTAGATTTTGCTGCGCGGCTTGATAGTCCTCATCAGTGAGGTTTAGGTTTGTCAGCTTTTCGAGCAGCTCGGCGCGGGCTTTACGATCGGCGTCTGCCTCATCGGGTGTAGGTAGCTCAAACAGTACTTCGAACTCGCGCTCGATCAGTTTTCCCGGATGGTCGGGATCTGGTTCGATCGGTTTGACGGGCCACCAGAAGGTTAGATTTTCAGAGAATAAGAACATGTAGACGGCTTTCAAAAGGATCTTAAAAGGGCGTTGAGGTCAGCGGCAAACCAGCTCGAAATCATCGAAACCGCTGGTCACGCAGTAATCGAGCGCCAGCGTGTAATTCAGGATTCCGTTCCAGCTGCCGGGCTCCGGTTCGCCGATTTCGACAGCAGCCGCATTGAGTTCGATGATGTTGCCGGCTGTCTTGCCATGCTGAAATGCGAGCGCCGCCCTGGTGCGAGCGGTGGCACGCGCGAACCAATCTATGACAGAGAGCTTCTTCGCCTGGACAACTGCGGATCCGGACGCGGATGCGCCAGTGATCAAAATACCTTCGTCCCCTATGCGGAAAGTTGGCGTTACCGTGTTGCCAATGTTGATTGACAGGCTTTCCGCGACAGCACCCCACCCATGCAATGTCATGGTCGAATTGGCCTTGGAAACCGGTACCGGCGTAATCCAGCCAGCGCGGCTAACCACTGGATTGGAGACAAGATCGGTAATGGTGCCGAGGAGGCCGAAAACCGTAACCCGCATCTTTGGGATACCAGAGGAGGACCAGGTCAACACGGCCGTCCCGCGAGCACCAAGCAGGATATGGCGAACGCCGTCCATGACGAAATAGATTGATCCCGATTCGAGCGGATCATCGGCGCGCTTGTATCGAACATCGGTGTTCGCGGTCACGAGTTCGCGCAGGCCACAGATGCGCGCTATAGAGCCCCAGAGAGGCGGGGTGCCTGCAGCGCCCGAGCCTGCGAGTTCAATGTCGCCCTCGATAGTCGCGTACATGTCGGTGAGCATGACGCCCTGGTTGCCGTTGTATGGCAGTACGAGGTCACGGGAGAGCCGCTGCGCTACGAGCGGCCGGAACGTCACGTTGGACATGATGATGCGATCGGCAGCCGCAGGCGTGGCGTCCACGCCGTATGTAGCCTCGATTTTATTCAGGCAGGCCATTTTGTTGAAATAGCGAGGTGCGCTGAGTGACATTTACTTTCCCTTCCTACCGGGTACGGAGGTGCTGCCGGCCTGATCGTCTGCAGGGACTTCAGAACCGGCTTCTTCTGACGTGGCCGGCTGTTCGACAGGCTCGCGGACAAATTCGCCAGTCTCGGAACTGCGGACATAGCGCCCGCCGCTTACGGGTTCGGTCGGTTCGGTCATTCAACTGCCTCCAGATATCGGCTCGACTGCCACGTCATCACGTAGGCGGTGACGCCATTGCCTAATGGGGTTGCCTGTGCGGCAACGAGTTCGCATGGATTGTTGGTCTCGCTGGCCTGCCAGCCGGCCAGCGCCGCTTCGATTTCGGTCTTGCCGACGTCCAAGGTGAGCAGCTTCTTGCCCCCGCCTGCGTCGTCATGGGCGCGAACGACCAAAGCGACCAGGAACTGCACCTGGACGATTTGCAGGAAACCACCCATGCCAAGGTCGTTCGGCTCGGCCTTCTCCCGGTAGGGAAGGACAAACGCCGTACCCGAGCGCGGTGCCACGCCCTTGTCGAGCGCGGCCAGGCTCTCGATCGACGAAACATCGGCAAGCGATGTTGCCTTCGCCTTCAGGCGTTGCGTGATCAGTTGCAGCATCACAGCCAGCCTTTCAGGTTCTCGGAGGTGAAGACCGGCTCGGGACCGACGACGGAGATCCGGCCGTCTGGCGACGACTGCGGCTCGGGCTGGTTTTCGGCCGCCGTCAATTGCATGCGGCCGGCGCTGACATCCTTCAACTCCGCGATCGCCTCTTTCCAGTCGCGCACCACATAGTCGGGAGCGCCGTCGGCGTGGAGGAAATAGCGAGCGATCGACACCGCCCACGTCCGCACGAGATCGGGAACGGCTGCGAAGGGGAGGGCATAACGAACCCGGACATAGCCGTTGACGGTGTTGTCGGCGTGGGCAAGCGCCGCCTCGATGACAGAGGGATCGGCGACGCCGTCCTGATCGCGGTCGGCAACCTGGAGGATCTCAACAGCGCTGGCGCGCTCGATCAGGTCTTCGAGGCTCGCGTAGCTCATCGGGGCGGTGTCCCGCCGTTGCGCCAGTCTGGCTCGCAAGCATTGACGGCAAAGGCAAGCGCGTGTTCATCGAAGGTCAGCCAAACGCCTTCGTTCTCTTCGTGGAGAACGTTGTTAAGACGTATGGTCTTTGTGATGAGGAAGCGGCGTTTGTCGGTGAGGTCGGACGGGGAAGTTCTGTCTTCGAGCAACTCGCTAAGATAGCCCACCTGGTCAGAGAGTTCGCGAATGATGCCGGCAGGATTTTCGTCCGTCAGCCACCGTGCAACTTCGGGATTGCCGATGGAGATAAGCTCGATTTCAGCCAACACGTTTCGCCCGATCTCCGCGACGCGAACGACTTGCTCAAACTCTGTGAGACCGGACGCGTCCATGAAGAGGGTGAGTTCGGCGATCAGCTGATCGGAACCGGCATTCGCGCCGGCCCCGTCAGTTTCGCCCTGGGAGGCATCGGAAGAAGTCCCGGAAACCGATGCTTCCGTTTCCGGGGTTGACGTTCCGTTCGCCGCCTCGACCGTCGTGGTCTCGGCATTTTCGGCATTCGTCTGCGTGTTAACCGAATTGGCCGAAGCCTCTTCGGCAGCATCGCCGCTGCTCTGGGGGGTATTGATGGAATTGGTCCCGTCCGGACCGTTCGTACCGGACGGGGTAGATGCCGCTGATGTGGCAACGGCATCATCCTGCGCCTCTGCATTTGCCGATGTGGTTGCGGCGGTTGCAGTTGCGGAGGATTGGGAAGATTTTCTGGTGGCCATGTGTGGGCTCCTTCGGATTTTGCGGAAAAGGCGTGATGCGCCCCTTTCGGAAAACCCGCCCGGCACATGGCCGGGTCGGGTAGATCTCAAGATCAGGCGACGGCGCTTTCGAAGAAGTAGCCGAGGTCGGGTGCGGAAATGACTTCCTCGACGCTTTCACCCGAACGGACGCGGACAGAGCCGCGCAGACCGATCTTCGGTTCCGGTATGTCACCGGCAATGCGATCGCCATACTGAGCGGTCCAGCCGAATGTCGGAACTTCGCCCAGGCTGGAGACGATCTTTTCGCGACGGATCAGCGCCGCATGCTTGCCCCAAAGGCGATAGCGGACGGCGTTTTGACCGGGCTTCGCCGCATTAGCCCAGCCGGAGCCGACAAGGATGTCGTCGAGTTCCAACAGATCGGCGACCGCGCGCTTGTTTGCCAGACCTTCGCTCGATCCGGACGGGTTCAAGGCTTTCAGCAAGGACGGGTTGGTGCGCAAGCCGGACCACGTTTGGCGACCCAGGACAAGCACATTGCCCGGCATGATCATCTTGTCCTGTGCGGCCTGAATCTGATTGACCGGCTTCGAGTCAGGATGAGACCACTGAGAAGCACCTGCGAGGAGTTCCTTATTGCCAGCCACATAGGTGCCGGAATTGAACACCTTGGCGGCGGTTCGCGCTTCACGGTCGAGCTCGACAAGGTTGGTCAGCTGTTGAACCGCGAATTGGCGCGGATCGTATCCAGCAGGTGCTTGGTCGATGTCATCGTTCGGGATGATCGAGTCCTGACCGTAATCCTTGGTCATGGCCGGTGTTTCAGTGCCGCCGAACTCGATCGTGCCTGGCTCAGATTTGCGACCCACTTTGGTGTCGGGGATCGTAATCATCTGAGCGAAATCGAAATACATGTATTTGAATTGCTGAACGCTGAGCTTCGGCTCCAGGCGCGGCAGCACCTGGTCGGCAATCAATTCAGCATTCTTGAAGGCGATCGCAATGCCTGTCAGTTCGGGATTAACGGGAAACGGCTGTCCAGCCATGTGTTTGCTCCTGAGAGGTTATAGGGCTGGTCAGCCCTGGATGCGGTGCGGATTGACGAAGCCCTTGGCGATATCGCCAGCGACACCGTTCACAACCACGCGGCCAAGGATGAAGTGGTTGACGCCAGCTGCGGGAGCGGCCGCAATCGCTTTTCCGTTAGCGTCGGCCGTGACGCCTGCGCCCGGCCCGACAGTGCCGCCAAGCTCGATGTCGGCGGGGCCAAAGAGCACAACGTCGATGCGCTCCTTGTCTTTCGCGCCGCCCGGAAAGTCAGTGACGCCGGCGATGATGTCGGTGGGCGACGTTGCCAGCGCCATTTCGCCGTCGTTGGCGGTGTATTTCACGAGCCGACGGTGGCCAATCGCGCCAGCGCAGACGAAAGTCTTGATAAAAGGGTTCATGGTTCTTCCTTCAGCTTCAGCGCTTGTTCTTGGCGCGTGTCAGAGCCTCGACCGGGCTGATGTCTTCGCCCTTCTGCTTCGCTTCGAGGATCTCGGACTGGATGACCGCAGCAACGTGCTTCGGATCTGAGAAATCCGGACCGTCCCCGTTCGCCAGTTCGCCGGTCGAAACCGGCACAGGCAGTTTGCCGAGCAGCTCGCGGAACGCAGAGCGCGGGGATGTGGTGACGTCCTGGCCGCCTTCCGAGAAGGTCAGCGTTTCCCCGTCGTCAAATTCGGAGAACAAGGCGGTGGCCGATTCCTTCAGACCGATCGGCAAGCGACCGGCCTCGACGATCGACGTCACGAAAGCGGCGTCCTCTGCAGCGCGCGCCTTCTTCGCGTTTTCGGAAAAGGTGGTTTCGCGGCCATTGATGTCGGTCTCGCGCTGGTTCAACGCGGCCTCGCGGGCCTCAAGCTTCGCCAGCCGCTGTTCTGCGGTTTCCATTGTGGGGGTGTGCTTCGGTTCGGTTTCGGAGAAATGCGGAAGGGTCTGGACGTCCGTCCGGCTCTCGGCGCGCATGTCTGCCGCCGTCTGCGAGATCTGATCGAGGTCCCATGCCGGCACGATTTTGTCGGCCGTCTCCACGTCGCGCGTCTCAATGATGAAATCGCGCATGCGGCGAAACAGCGAGGCGATGTTGTCGAACGCCCAGGCGGAGCGGTATTCGGAGAACTCCAGCTCGATCGACATTTCACCTTCGGCAAACTCGACCGGCTTCAGGCCCTTGATGGCGGGCGGCTCAGCGCCGAGGAAGCCGACATGGCGAAGGTGATACTTGCCGGGGGTCGGGTTGCCCGCCTGCGTGGGGTGATAGAGACCGGCCGAGCGCTTGTTGAACTTGCCTTCGCGCACCATTTCCGAAAACGTCGCGTCAACCTGTTCAGGGATGGCCACGAGCGTGCCCTCGCGGACCTCAAGCGACTTGATCCAGCCATAGGCCGGGCCGTCCTGTTTCGGATGACCAATGACGATCGGCGCCTGGTGCAGCGCCGGGTCGTAGCTCGATGCGATATCGGCGACATCGCTCTCAGCGAAAGTGAGCGTCTGCCCCTTCGCTGTCGTGTGGGTGCCTGTGCGGAAGATTTCGAACGGTTTCATGCCCCCATCTAAGGGAGCGGGACGGGGTCAGTCCCATTGCCAAAAATGGCAAGCGGCGTGCGTTCGGTTCGCGATCAATGAATAACGTGGGTGAGAGGGTCGGGCAATAGAAGCAGGCTTCAAAATTGAAGCCGTTTTAAAGGCCGTAGACGCGTTTTCAGGTTCTCCAACGCGTAACCGGCCCTGAAGGATGCATGCGCGCATTCTGGAGCCGTTTTTGAAACGCCCTCAAGGACCGTTCGCAGCGTCAATGAAGTGGTCTTGAATGAGCAACTGAATTTCGTTGATGTCTTCGTCGCTGAAGCCGAGGAATTGACGCCTTGGCATCTTCACAGATTTGACGATGAAAGTCTGCCCGCCCATTGAGAACACGAGCGCTGCGCCGTTCGTGGGTTTGATGGTTCCGCCTTCATTGTGAATGCGGGCGTACTCGACATCCGAGCCGATCTCCACGCCGTCCTCTGCGGCCTGATAAACGATCTGGGAAAGACGCCGTGTTTCACCGCGCAGCTTGCCGGGGCCTTTTTTTGTGGCTGCATAAAGGGGGTTGAGGTCTTTCCATGGAATACCGTCAGGATCGGTTTCGGTAATAAAGCGCCGCTTTGTTGCATCCGCTTCGTAAGCACCGATGTTCTTGTAGACCGACAACAGATTGCCGCCCGCTGCGTAAAGCCGCTCCAGTGCTGAGATGGTGCTTGCGTCATTGACGGTTATGGATGCGCCGGCCATTTTGCTCGTCCGTTGTTTTCGGGGCTGTTGAGTGCTATATTTAGTCTGTCAGGTGGTTGAGGCATTCCGGTGCCCTCCGTAGATCACCCGATCAAGGCGCGGCCGGAAACCGCGCCTTTAATTTTTGCGGTAGATCAGCGCGCCCTTTCTGTACGCCTCGATATAGTTTTCCGTCGTGTCGAAACCCGTGATCGCGGTCCAGCCGTTCTTCGTCCACTCAAAGCGGATGAACATGCTGCGGCCGTCATCCAGTTCGACGCGCTTCAGGTAGGCGCGGCGCAGGACCGTTCCCGATTTCACCGCTGCCCAGTCTACCCATATTTCGTCGGGCGACTGGATGGCGTCGGCAAGCAGGATGGCATATTGCCCGCGCCCTCGCTTGCCGCTCTTCAGGCCGACCACGGTTCCATCGGGCATACGCTGCTCGAACAAGGACCGGTCTATGCCGATGATGCCGCCCGATGCATCCCGATAGTATCCCGCCTCGTCAGCGTTGAGGCCGAATTTCGCCAGGAACGCCGACAGGTAGTTTTCCGGGGTGTCGTTCTCCGGCAGGATATCGGCGGGATCGGCCTTGGCAGGTTTCGGCAAGGGTGGGAGCGGACGTGCAGGCGCTGGCGTTCCGATCGGTGGCAATGGGGCTTGTAGCTCTGTCGGTACCAAACCATGCAGCCACTCGTGACCAACGTTGTATTCCCATCCCCGATCGATGCCAGGAATGCGCATTTCAGGCTGACCGGTACGTGGGTCTATGTCCTCGTAAGCGTTAAGATCGGGCGACGGATCAGGCCCCGACTTCCCCATGCGCAGCAGATCTCGCTCGGACCGGCTCTCTACATCGCAGAAGCAGCCAAAGCCGTTCGGCGGGAACATGTAGCGCCAGGCCGGATCATCGGCGCGTAATATCTTGCCGTTCCAGGACAGGTGGAGTTTGCGGGGATGCAGCGAACCGGAATGGATGTATTCCAGATAAGGCCGGTATCGCATCACGTCCGGGTCGGTCAGCTGCTTCCAGCGGCCGGCCATGTAGGACGTGCGCATATTGGTGGTGAAGATGATCTTTGAGCGCCAGGCGCTGCGCTCCTCGTCAGTCTTCCCATGCGAGAAATACTTCCAGCCATAACGCTCGACGATCTTGTCGAAGTCGTTGCGAAAGTCGGCAAGCGACGTGCCTTGCGTCCGTGCTTTCTCGATCGCTGATCGGAAATCGGAAAGCATGTCGTCGCGGGCGACGCCAGCAACAGAAAATGCTCTCACATGCGCGCCGTGGCGCAGATCGTCAGACCGGCGCGTCGGCAGATTGACCTTCTGCGCGATGAAGTCGATCGCTTCCTGGAACGGCAGATCAGCCATTGACGCTGTCCACGCCTTCCAGCTCTGCCAGGAGCGAGCCCTGTTCCAGCGCGGCCGCGAGGTCCTCGATGCCGAGTTCGCCCGACAAGCGCGCCAGCCTCAGAACCAGATCGTCGTAATCCTGCGCCTCGGTAAACTCGGTGCGGATGCGCTCGATCATCGCGTCGATCGCTGGCTGCGCGACGGTTTCAAGCTGGCTTGAAAGCTCCTCAACCACCCTTTGACCGCGCGCCGAAACGCTGTTGGGGTTTTCCGCAAACTCCAGGTCGGCCGTCACCTGCGGCTTCGGTTGACCGTCCCCGGGTGTCTCCAGTGGGTCGCGCTTTTCCCGTTTCACCCACTCGCCGCCATAGGT
Source organism: Agrobacterium sp. SORGH_AS 787 (assembly GCF_030819035.1). Classification (NCBI taxonomy): domain Bacteria; kingdom Pseudomonadati; phylum Pseudomonadota; class Alphaproteobacteria; order Hyphomicrobiales; family Rhizobiaceae; genus Agrobacterium; species Agrobacterium sp. SORGH_AS 787. The sequence goes on along the minus strand of NZ_JAUTBG010000002.1, from coordinate 293,004 downwards.
TTCGTCGATGTAGGCGATATCGGCCGGCTCATAGCCCATCTCATAGAGTTTCTTGTCGCGATCGACTTTCTTGTCGAGATCCTCGGCCTCCGCGAAATCGCGCCAGACGTCGGGCAGGCGTGCGCCTGGATAGTTCAGTTCCACGATCCAGCGGACGATCGTGTTCTTGATCGTGGCGCTGAGCAGATCGGAATCGGCCTTGGCAATGGCAATGCGCACTTCGTTGTGGATCTCGCCCAGAGAGCGCGCGCCTCTTTCGCCGCTGTTGGTGGATAGCGTTTCGCCGAGCACTGCCTCACTCATCAACTCGTCGAGGTACCGGCTTAACTTCTCCTGCAGATCGCCACCGCCGCCACGAGCGGCTTCCAGCAGGGCCATCGTGACGCCTTCAGGTGTGACGACGCCGGTGTCATTGGCGAGCCGACGCAGTGCAGCTTCGATCATCGTCTGGCGGTCTTTATCGAAGCCGCCGGTATAGGTCGCGTGGACAGTAGGCGAGGCGTGCTTCTCCACGCCCCGGAGCCAATGCGCCAACACCTGGCGCTTGAACCATGCCGGCCAGTAAAGAACCGAGCCCAGCCCGACGCCATAGGGATCGTCATCGTCATCGTCGATCGAATGCCGGTGGACGATAAATTTGCGATCGGGAACGGGCTCGCCTTTAAGGTTATTCGCTCTGGTGAGCACGCGCAGCGCGCCGTCAACTGTCATGCGGAAACGACGCTGTTTCTTGACGCGCACAAGCTTGACGGTCCAGACGCCCTCAACGATATCCCACATGACCTCGCCGACCGCGAAGCCTTTCAGGATCGCGCCGAGCAGCCCTTTCGTCAGCTTGTCGAAGTCGAGCGCCTTCAGCTGCCGCTCTACCTCTTCGGCCGCTTTCTTTTCCAGCCTGGACGGGTTCTCCGGTGGCTGAACCTTCCATTCACGGCTGACGACCTCCAGCTTGCGTTTTTGCAGGATGGCAAACGCGTGCGGGTCTCGGCGGATTTCGTCGTAGACCTTCAGACCGGCAATACCGCCACGCCCCTGCAGCACTTCGTCGGTCGGCTGCATGATGTCCTGGAAGTGCGGGACATACGGGTCCGACGCGACGGTCGCGATTTCCTGTGTGATGAGCGCGGCCATGTTACATCCTCATGAAGTCGGCGAGATCTGCACGGGGTACGAGTTCCCCGAGATCGCCGGTATATTGTTCTGCGATTTTCGAGCTTTCGCGCTGCTCGCCAGTGGTGCCAATGCCGATCTCACCGCCGTCCTGCTCGCTGGCAAATACGGCAAGCGCACCGGCGATCGCCGCGTCACCATGCCGGGGGAAGCCGTCTGCGCCCATCGTGCGCGCGTCGTCGGGCACCTTGGCAATGCCCTTCACCATGGCGATGCCGCGATAGTCGGCAAGGATATCGTCATCAAACGGAAGCTCGAATTTGTCATCCTCAAACCCCGCCTTCAGCTTCGGCATATTGAGGATGTACCAGGACGAGCTAAGCTTGATTTCGCTGACAAAGCTCGCGCCGAATTTCTGCCTGCACGCTTCAGCTAGAAACGCGCCGTTACCGGTGGCATCAAGTGCCGCATGAAAGAAGCGGGGCAGGCGCGACCGGATGTAGAAGACGATCTCTTTCTGGCTTTCGAACGGAACGTCGCGGAGCTCCAGCACGAAAGGCGTCGCAAGCGACAGGTCAGGCCGAACCTGAAACGGGTGTATGACGGACAAGTCTCCTGATCGGCCAAAGTCCTGGCCGAATCCGGAACGCCATAACGGGTTCAAATCATCGAGCAGAGGTTTGAGCTTTTCCGCGCAAATATCCTCGATCTCAGATTTACGGAGATCCGCAGGCCAATCGACGAAACCGGGAGGCGATTTCCACCGGATTACGGGAATATGCTTTTTCATCCTGGCGGTGATCAGCGTCCGGGGCAGATATGAGCCGGAAGACTGCGACGGGATGCACCGCAGTTCCTCGTCAGCGCCAGCGCCATAGGTTTTATAGATGCCGGCGCGCCAAGCGGCTTCACCTTCAGGAGACCATTCTTTGCCTGTCTTCAGACACACACGCTGATAAAGCCCGTAGTTCAAGGCGTCATCAAAGGTGACGCGCACGACTTTGCCGGGACGCTTCCCCGCCCTGATATCCTCGATCAGCTGGTTAAATGGGTTGTCCACGCCATTGTGCGTCGAGATCACCAGAACTTTGCCGCCCCAGATCAGCAAAGCCATCGCGGCTTTCAGCAACTCCTCTGCGTCATCATGGAAAGCAAACTCATCCAGGATGACGTAACCTTGCCGGCCGCGAAGCGATCGGGGCTTGGAGGATAGCGCCACGATCTCAAAGCCGCTGGCGAAAGTGATGCGAAACGCCTTGATGGCTTTCTCTTCGCCCTTATCGCCCTGTTCGGTGAACATGAACTCCTGAACTTCGGAGCAGGCCGGCGCAAAAGCCTTTGCCCACATGCCGCAGGTGTCGATGAACTCGCGGGCCATATCGAGATTGTAGCCGAGATAAAGAACGTCCATTCCGCCTTCGCTGCGGGCAAGGCCGGCTGTCAAAACCGCATCGGCACCTACGCCCCAAGTTGCCCCGACGCGGCGGCTCTTGTCAGTTACGACGAGGTTGTAGGCGCTTGTGGCTTGGAGAAGTTCTTTCTGGTGCTGAAGGAGAACATCAGGCAGGGACTTGCCGGAAAACTCTTCCGGCAACTCCTGCATCTTCTCTCGGCGAAACTTGATCCAGTCCTCTTCCAGGACCAGCGTGTTCGGGTCAACGTGTGCGCTCAATTGCCGACCCCGAGAATGTTCTTCTTGATGTCTGCCGCTGTTTCACGCGTTAGGCCCTTGGCCTTGGCAACGGTTTCGACGGCCTGGTCGACCTTGTCGGCAAATTCCTTTTCGACCTTGATGCGGCGGTTCGTTGATACGCCCTGGGCACGAGTTGCCGAGAATAGGGCGTCCGCAAGAGCTTTCGCGCTCTTCGGATCAAAGCCCGCTTCGCCACCGTTGGTCACGAGTTCGAACACCAGCGTCTTGATTGCCTCTGACGCAATGAGCGTGAGGTCATCGGATGCGCCGGCGTCGAACTTGCTGGCGAGTGCCGTGGCGATCTCGCGTGTCTGGTTCAATCGTTGCGTAAGCGTCGCCAGTTTCAGGGAGTAGCGATTGAAGGCCGAAAATGAGGGGATGTCGATCTGAAGTTCGCCGCGATGTTCGCGATCGACGGCCTGAAGCTTTCCGACAAACTCCTCATAGATTTCTGTCTGCGTCCGATCGCGGCGCTGCAATTCCTCCGCAGCCCACGTCACGACATGAGCGCAGGCTTCCGGCAGAAGCTCAATCCGGTTTAGCCTCCCGCGACCCTGTTTTGCCATGACCTTAGTTCTCGCTACGAGCGCTCGGGCGCAATACGCCCGGAATGGTGATTATCCCCTGAAGGTGATATTCGCCCCGTTCTGCCAGTCGAGCGATTTTGACAGTGTCAGCCTGCACGATCGTGACCGCGTCCATATCCCGCAGGTAAACAAACTGCTGTTCCACCCACTCACGTGGCTTGTCGATGAGCAGGCGTTTCAAGAGATAAGCCTGCATTCTGTTAGAGGAGATCGCCTGATTATCTTCCTTGGCAAGCTCCTTCAGGATGGCAAGACGCGCCTCTTCGACCATCAGTTTCTCCATTGTCATTTGTCGGCGTTCTCCAACAGGTACTCCTGCAGGCGGTGATTGGTGGAGGCGATCGGCTTCAGCTTTTCATCCATGGTGTCCAACCGACCAAGCATCCGCTCCAGTGTGATTTCGAGACGATGCGTCGTTTCTCGATCCGGCATATGCGTGAGGTCGTTTTCGAGTTTCTGGATGCGGCGATCGTGGTTGATGAGCGTGGTCTCCGCTTTCGCCATCCGCTCGGCGAGCTTCTTCTCGCCTTCTGACATGATGTTGCGGACGGCTACAAACAGGTTAAGCGACGAAAGCGCGAGTGCTACCAGGGCGGTCAATAGTGAGAGATCGAAAGTCATCTGCTGTTCCTCTCAAAAAGAGTTTGGCAGAAGATACAACGTGTGGCGGAGGGCAAAGCGATCCGTCGTTCACGCGCGATGTCATTGCCGCAGTCTTCACATTCGGGCGTGCCGGGCGCCCGTAGGGATCGGGAAACAGCCGATATCGACGCCTCGCGTTCCTGCTCTGCTCTGTCGGATGCGAGATCCAAAGCAGCGTTGCTGCCGAAATTCATTGCTTCGTTTCCTGTGCCGGCATGTTGTCGATCGCGGCAACCGCAGCGGCACGGCGGGCATCGCATGAGATGATTTCGGTTCTGTCAGCACCCCAAGCCTTCGTCACTTCTCGCTGGTCCAGATCCCGGTCGGGCACGTCGCCGGGGACGCAGGGAACGCGAGACGCCGGCGGGACGGAGGGTCTCGCGGCGGCGCGGTATTCGATGGGAGCCTTTGCCTCAGTGAGGGAGCAGGCGGACGCGACCCCGGCCAAGGCCGCAACTATCGCCATTCGGCAAGCGCGCATTCTCGTTTTCCCGTTCTTGCTTTTGGGTGCGCAGCGCATCCAGTTTGACATTGGTGTCGCGCTCCAGATCGAGCGCGCGCCGGGCTTGGTTAGCTTCCGCCTCGGCGGCTTTCCTGTTCGCTGCCTCGATTCCTGCTGTCCAAAATGCGTTCCGTTCCGAGACTGTGCTGGCGACGGCATCAGCAATCATGCCGTTGACCGTGGTGATGGTGAGCCATCCGAGGAAGAGCGCGGCCAGGATCAGGAGCAACACGATGATGAGAGGCCGAGCCGCCTTCAAAAGCCAAGCTTCGATCATCGTGCCGGCTCCCCTGCATCTTCCGGCTGGTCTCTTGGAAGGTAGGGCGGAGGCGGCGGAGGCGTTTCTGCTTCAGCGCTTGCGGCGGCCTCGAAATCCTTGCTGCCGTAGTGCCGATGAACGCCAAGCATTGCGGCGATCAGCGTCAACAGCGCCGGAATAACAAATCCAGACAGGCCAACGGCTTCTTTGGACCCGCAAATCGCACTGACGATAAGCAGATAGATGCCGCCCCAGGAGGCCCAAAACGAGCCCCAGAGATAGCGCTTTGACGTTCCGTAAGATGGTCTCAAGATCAGGCCTCGCTCTTTGAGGAAGCCGCGCCGCCAGGCGTGAGGGCCACTCTTCCACCGGTCGGTGCTTCACCTGTTGTCGGCCAACGGACGCCACCCTTTTCGAGGCGCTCTTTCGGGATGCGCTTTATCGTGACGGCGTTGTCCTGGTTGGCGCCGAGAACGTGGAAATCCGTGGCGTCTTCGCCGAGGTAGTAACCGACATGGCCGCCACCCTTCCGACCGAATACGAGGATCGCTCCGACGCGGGGCTCAACTTCCTTGCCGAACTTCTTCCAGTTGAGCGCGGCGAGCGGGTTTGCAGGCATGGGCTCTTCTGGAAGCGTGGTCGCAATGTTGTTCGCGACAAATAGCCCGCACCAGGGCGTGTCATCGTTGGTGTACCAGGACGCAATCCAGCCGCCGAGCTTCTTGGCGAAGCCGAGAATGATCGGGTTTGACTTTGGACCGGGGATCTCCTTCACGCCGAGATAACGGCGGGCGTCTCGCAACCAGACCGGCTCGGTGATTTTCGGGGGGACTTCGGCGACCACGAGATCAGGCGTGGTGCCATCGGTTCGACGCTTTGGGACAAGCCGAAGCGCTATCACTGTGTCGTCGTCAGCCCGGCCGGTGACTTTCAGTCCCCGGCTGTACTGAAAGCGCTTCAACGCCTCAATATACTGACGGCCTTCAACGCCGTCATAGGCACCGGCATATGCACCGGCGTCGCGCAGCTTGCCGATTGCCCATTCGCCGAACGTCTGAGTAGTCATTAAAAAAGCCCCTTGAAAGGGGCTCGAAGCGTCCCCGTGATGGGGACTATTGGCGGTTTGGCAGCAACACCTACCCATGACAAAAGTCACATGGGCTAGAACAATTCGCCCTGTTGATCGTTTTTTTTGCCGCGCTTTTTTGAATGGTTACGAACAGTGCTGAAAGAGACGCCTGTTCGTCGTACGATTTCGTTGATTGAATAACCATTGTCGAGCAGTTCGGCAATGACTCTTGCCCGTCGAATTTTCTCGCCCGCTAGCGCCGCCGGGATTACGATGTTCTGAATGCCGAACGCTCCCACAATCGCTACAGCCGCATCGTATCCGACCAATTGCGATAGCCAATGCTCTGGTGTGACCGTGCCGGGAATATAAATCTGTTGCCCCGCCTTTTCGCGGCCGAGTATGAGCGCCGCCCGCTCACCCGCAACATCTGCGATGCGGTTGAGCAGCGGTGTCATATAGGCGCGATCGGGCGTCTGTGTCATTTGCCGACCTTTGCAAGAGCGGCCTTCTCGCGGCGCAGCTGCGCACCGAACCAGTTCATTACCGTGATCCACTCGGCGTCAGTAACGTCTCGATAGCTTGGAGGCTGGTTGACCAGTTCGGTGACGATCGGCCAGAAATCGCCCGACCGGGCGCGCAGGCAAGACCATTGTGCCCTTGCGATCTTGTAGCCGTGGCTCTTTGCGTAATCTGGAGGGCATGGCGTCTCGTCTTTCCAGACAACGCCATATCGCGCCAGCATGCCCTTCAGCGCCTCAATGACGCTAGCAGCGTCCTCGGGCTTGTGGACGAACCGCATATCTGAAATCTCGGGCAACTGGCGGCCCATGGCGAAAGCCTCAAGCGCCACATCGCGTTTGTCTTCAATGATGCCGAGATTGTAGCAGGCGATCCAAAGCGCACGCATCTTCGGCAGGTACTTGCCGGAAAGGCGGTGTTTGCCGTCGCGGCCGTCGTGACGAAACGCCACTGGCTTAGGCTGATTGCCGCGCAGGCTCACAAGAACCTTTTGCCGTTCGGCCTCTGTCATGTCCTTTGTCGATGTTTTGCCGGTCAGGTGCTGCAGCTTCAAACGATAGGTGTCATCGTCCAGGCCGAGCTTCTTCTGTTCGATCTTGATGGCGGCGATCGTCTTGCTCATGATGAAAGCCTCTCTGCCGCAGTCTCCGCGATCGTCGTCAGGCAAAAATCCATCTTGAAGTGGACTTCGCCCTGATCGTTCTCGGGAGACGTGACGCGGGCGTAAATCTTGCCGTCGTCGTTGAAAATGAAGCAGCCCAGGTCCTGATATTCTTTGATCAATGCCAAAAGAATTGGCTCGGCTTCAAATGTCCTCGACATCGCAAACCTCCTCAGTCTTGGGGTTGGTGGATTTGAAAACGGGGATGAACACGCGGACATAGACCAGCTTGACGCTCCAGCCCTCTGCCTGTGCTTTCGCCCAGGAGGCATCCCGCGTCTTCTTGACGGGAAAGCGCGCGGAGATAGCTGCGTCTCTGGTGCCGCGAACCGTTTTCGGGAGCAGCCGGCCGCTCGGGTTACACAATGCATAACCCTTGGAAAAAGCCGGGGGGATGGAAAGCTTTTGCTTCATGTGCGGCCAGCCTTCAGCTTCGAGGCCGCTTTCTGCTCTACGTCAATCTTATCGAGCTGGCGAAGTATGTCCGCCAGCTCGTAGTGATCAACCGTCTCCAGTTCGATCTTGATTATCGATTTTCCGGATTTGGTGGCCGCCGAGTGTGAGCGAAGATTCGCGTCGAGAAAAATGATGCTCTTCATGGTAAGTTCGCCGCCTCTGCGGCCTTCGCCTTGCGATAAAGATGCAGAATGGAGGTGTGGTCGCGTCGCATGAAGCGTGCGATCTGCGGGTACGTTTTGCCAAGCACATCGCGGTAATGGACAACCATTTCCATTCGAATGCTTACGAGCTTCCGATACCGAATGTCGCTTAGTATCTGCCGCAGCGTGACATCAGGGTACTTCTGGAGAATGAACCTCGACGCGTCAGCCATTGTATCTTGAGCCACGTATTCCAGCGGGCTAACGAGACGTAGATAGCCGTCAACGCGGTTGGTCTGGATGAGGGTAATGTTGATTTCCGTCTGCTCGATCATGCCGCACCGCCTTTCGGTGCGGGTATGCCGGCCTCAAGATGAGGCTCGGCGCGTGAGAGGATAAGCGACAGTTTCCTCATATGCCTTGTACCGCCACGGTATTCATCGGCGCATTTCGCGCAAAACCGCGTGCCGGCGCTGTCGACGAAAATTTCCTCCGCTCGGTATGTGCAGCCGTCAACATCTGAGGCGTACCACTGGCAGGTCAGGCAGAAGTAAAGCGCGCGCTGCGCGGCGGGAAGCTGCTCGTCTGCTTCCGCCTTCTTAATGGCCGCGTAAATCTCCTCGATAACCGATGTGTCCTCGATCGCGCCGCCAAAAACCTCATCGACCACGCGCGCCAGTAATTCCCGTGGGATAACGGTGATCATGCCGCGCAACCTTTCCAAAACAGGCGGGCGTCTCTCACGGCGTTCGCTGCGACCTGATTAGGTTGCAGCACTCTTCCAGACTCACGCGAAAAGTGGGACACCTCGACGAGGTGGCGCTGACGGGGGTTGAGATGCGGGCGAGCATTAAGAAGAGACTTAAGGTTCTGGGCGCTTTTGTGCTGATAGTCACGATTATTCCGCCAGTGCTGATTGGAGCGCCGAGGGAGATCGAAGGCCAAAAGGGCGGGGACCCGTGGCGGAACATCATCTTTGATTTTCAGACTTTGATTACAGGTTTGCTCGCAGTCGGAGCCGCGACGTGGACCGTGGCGACGATGGAGAAAACCGACAGAAGGGCAGAAGAGCGACACCGCCAGTTGGTCAATCTTAGCGTCCGAGCAGATCGATTGCGCGTCGAACGATTGATGGTGCCAGCGCTTTCCCAACTGGAGTTTCACTATGAAGTTTACAGTGCGGTTGCTGTCAAAAAGCTTAAAGAGATGTTGCCCGAAGCCCCATTGCTCGTAGCTGAGGTGGCAAGCCAAGCACTTGGGTCCTCCCACCATGTGACCCACGTAATCAGCACTAAGCCTTTTGCCGAAGCCTTGGACCTTTTTTCGGGAGACCTTGCTTATCGGTATGGCCTGATGGAGGCCGGGGCTCTTGGGTTCGAAGCCAACGTCAGCAACCTCATCTCTTTCTGCCGAGATTTGGAAGGTGCGAAGGTTGCGAATCAACCGAGCCTTGTGACGCTGTATTCCCAGGACGCGCTCAGAGCACTTGACCGCTTTGAGAGGGGAGTTGCGGCACACAAACAAAGTTTGGGTGAATTGATTTTTTACCTGAGGCTGATGAAAAGCGAATACAGGTTTCATTGAATGAGCTCCTCACGCCTTCGCCAGATCAATTGTAATGGGCTTGAACTCATCCTCCAGACTGTCCCGCTTGTAAAAGCGCACATACTCCTTTGAGCCTGTGACGCGGATGGCATCCCGGATCGCCTCCATGGCGGTCTTCCAGCGCTCGTCCTCGATCTCCAGCTTCAGCAGCATGAACACGTCGGCGCGGTTTACCTGTCCCTCCTTTTCGGTGTTGAAGGCGCGTGTGACGATCGACTGGATTTCCGGCCGGCTGTCGGCGCTCCATTCGGTCAGGCAAGCATCGATGAGTGACTTTGCCACCTGAAGCTCCGGGCCGAAGGTGATGAGGTCGGAAACTTGCACCTGAATTTTCATCAGGCCGTCATACGTCTGATAGGTGCGGTTGCCCTTCTTTCCGCCGATCGTGACATTGTACTTCTCTGCCAGGAGCGCATCGAGGGTGCCGAGGTCTACGGCAGTATGGTTGCGAAAGCGGGAGAGTTGCGCATTCAGGTCGAGCGCGTACTCAATGCATTTGCGCACGGTCTGGTCCTCGAGCTTGTACTGGTCTTTGACGTTGCCGATGGGATCGAGCCCGCCTTTGGAGTTGTTCATGAACTCCCGGCCGTTGAGGACGGTTACGCCTGGCTTTGCGCTTTCTTCGATGATGACTGACTGCATGGGTCTAAACCTCATAGATTTATGTGAAACGGGAGATCAGGCGGCGTTACCGCCTGGAGGGGATGGCGGTTGCGGCGTTGTTGGCCGCTGCGGAAAAGGCACAACGACATTGCCTTTCGGCTTTTCCGGCCGCATCAGGTCGAGAACTTCCTCGGCGTCGCGTGTTAGGTGCCTCATCAGTTCCAGCTGATCGGCTGCTGCGCGGCGGTTCCACTCAGCCTGTGACCACGCATTTTCAAGCTTGCTTGCGGCCTCGGCGATGCGCCCGAGATTGTAAACCAGCAACGCCGATGTCTTGCGGCCCTGGTGTACATGGCCCTTTTCATTCAGGGCGTCTCGTAAATGCTGCTGTAGATCCCGCAGCATGTCGGAAACGCAATCGGGTGCTTTACTCATGGCGATTTCCTCCGAAGTTGGGACGGATGACATTTGCGCCAGCTGCATCCAGCATGCCCGCAAGCTCACCTGTCGCCAGTTGCTCGGCTGTCGCGGCAAGGCGAACGCCTGCCTCGCTGTCCCGCAGGATCGAAACCTCCAACTCCAGCAGGCCAACTTGTTTGGTGAGGAGCTTCAGGGTCTGCGCCACCGTGCGGGCTGAGAGCGCATCCAGCACAAGGGTCTCGTCAGCCTTCATCTTCTCGGCTTCCTGGAAGACGGCAGAGAGCTTTTCCAGATGAAGTTTCAGGGTGGATTTCGTCATAGGACGTCCCCCATGTTGCGGTTCTTCCAGGCGGCTTGCAGATGGGCAAGTGTGATGCCCTCTTCGCCGTCGCCGATCGCGGCCATGGAGGCTGCTTTCATCGTGCGGTCGATCAGGCGCAGCGCACCGGCTTTGCTGCCAATGCCGAGCAAGAACTTTTCGCAATCGGGATCGCTTACACCCCATGCCGCGATGAGCATCTTTGCGTCACCGACCGGGTCACGCTCTCGCTGCAGGAGCTTGTCGAAGCGAGAGAGCACCTGGGCACGGCTTGCAACCGAGCGGCCCTGATCTTTGACGAAGGCAGTCGCCGTGTGTTCGTTGCCCAAAAGGGCGACGCCGCATCCGTAGTTATCGACAAAGTGCCGCAACTGGTTGACCGCGTCAGGCGTCGCGTTCTGCGCCTCATCAATGATGAGGATGGATCCTTCACCGACCCTGCGTAGCTTGTTGCCGATTGCGCGGACGTATCTTGCGGGGTTGTGCTCCTGAACATCGATCGCCGCGCAAAGCTCGACGAGCATGCCATGCACGGTCTTGGTGTTCGGGCTAAGCGTCGCCATGAAGGCGTGGGGCCGGGTCGCGCAGAAGTAATTTGCCGCCGCAGTCTTCCCGCTTCCAGAGGCAAGCGTAATAGCCGTAAAACCTGCCGACACCTGTGTGAACAGGAGAGTGTTGAATACATCCATACCCACGGACGTGCGCTGGAAGGGTGGAGACACCGGCATTTGCGCGGCCATGTTCTGGCTTGCCTCGATCGCATCGAGCCAGTTGGAGACAAGCTGATTTTGGTTTGCCAGAACGCCGGGGTACTTGCCGCTGAACCACTGCGAGAACGTGCCGTCTGGAATGCCTGTGCGGCGGGAGACTTCGGCTTTGCTCCAGCCGTTAGAGCTTGCAATGCTGGCGACACCGGCCGTCAGCTTGCGCCAGAGATCGACTTCGGATGCCGGATGCTTCGTCAGAAACTCGGCGACTGGATTGGACTGCTCCCACCCATTTGCGGTTGTTGGCTTTTTCATATAAGGTTCCTCGTGTTCAAGTTTGGGGCGGCCTTTTGGCCGCTCTTTTTTTCGCCCTGTCTCGGCGGAACCGTACTCACTACTTATCGGCTCTTCTTTTGCGGGTGGGCTTGGTGCCCACCTGGGTATTCCCTTTCGGGAATGGGATGATCGCGCTTTCGCCGCCCGCAACGCGGGCTAGGCCTCTCGCGAAAATGTCTTCGTATTGATCCTCGCTCACAGCGTCGGCGGGCGCTGGCGCGTGCGCCAGATTGCTGGTGACAAGACGTGTGACGACCGGGCGAACCGGTTGCTCTGGACGGTTGCGAGCCGCCGCCTTGCGCCCCTTGTCCATGATCTCGCCAAGTTCGATCGGCGAGAGTGCCGCGTTGCTCCTTGCCAACGCCGCGAGGTTCTTCTGATGGGTCTTGCGGGCTTTCTCGTGTGTGCGAGCAGCGCCTGTGTCGTTGAAGCCGGTCATGCCCAGGCAATCGGCATCGCAGAGGAAACGGCCTTGCGGATCATAAACCTTGATCGGCTTATGAAGGTCGGCCGGATCAAAGCGCACTGTAAGCTTCTTGCCGATCCACTGATTGAGCGCCGCGTTCCAATAGCGGTTGCCGTGCATGTGGATCGCGCCGTCTGGCTTGCGGGCCGTGATGGCGACAGCAGAGAGCATCCATAGGGCGCGCTGGGCGCTTGAGGTGTAACGGATGATCGTGGACGGATTGGCGAGGCTGTCCGCGAACGTCTGGTTAAAGCTGCGCCCCTTTGCAGTCTCGGTCTTACGGCCAGTTCGGCTGTTGTGTTCTTCGATGCAGGCGGCAACATGCTTTTGCAGCACATCAAGCGGTACGGCGCTGGAACCGTAGTTTTCCGGCTTCGCATCGGGCTTGTTGCCAGTGTAGCAACCAGACATGGAGGGATGCTTCGAGATCTCGCTGGCAAGGTCGCGCCAGGCGCGCTCGATCGGCTTCGACTGACCAGAATATGGCTTGACGAAGTGCGGCACGATATCGAGCGTCTTCAGAAGCCCCGCCACCTCATCTTCAGTGATCTTGAAGCGGTTACGGGTCTTCGCTCCGCCCGAAATCATCTTGCCCGCAAAAGCGCGACCGTTATCCATGTAGGCGTGATAGGGGATCGCGCCGTCATTGTTCTCGATCATCGAACCGAAGCAGGTGCGCACCGCTTCCCATGTTTCCGCTTCCGCCAGTGTCCAGGACAGCACCTTGCGGGAATAAACATCCTGAATACCGATCAGCGTCAGACGCACTGGCGAGGCGGACCACGGAACGCGGACGAAGAGGTCAAGCTTATGGCCGTCCGTGTTGACGATTTCGAGCGCATGCAGGCCAGCGACCGAACGCTGTTGCGCTGGAAACAACTGCTTCGCTTTATCCTTGCCCTCACGCGCTAAGACCTGTGCTGCCTTTGGAACCTCGGCATCGAGGCGGCGGCGTAGTGAGCGCTCGGAGGCGATCGGTTCAAGCTTCTGATCCTGGGCAATCATCATCATGCGGCGGTAGCAGCTGCTGAAAGATGGACGCTCGGGACGAAGGAAATCCGATTTCAGGATGTTCCACGCGTCTGGATGACATGCGCCGATCTCGGCAACTTCGCCATCAGCGCTGGAGGAGAAGGAAGGGGCAAGCGCTGCAAGCCAGTCCTGACGGGAATGGCCGTCCGTGAGCTTGCGCCACTCATAGAAGGTTGCGGGAGCGATATCGGCTTTGCGAGTGACGTGCGCTACGGCGTCCTTCATGCTGATGTTGGACGCGCGCAAATCCTCGACATCCAGAAGCACTTTAAGGCGAGCTTTGCAGATCTCTTTATGGGCGGTCGAAAGGGCTTCAAACCGCTGCCAAAGCATCTTTGAGGCCTTCGAGCGGCGGTTATCGTCCGGCACTTCCGTGTTCAAAAACACGAGCTTCGCCTGCGCTGAAGGCGGCAGGAATGAAAAGTGATATTCAAACCCGCCGCCGAGCCCGACACGCTGTCGAGCGTGCGGAGTAGAACGAACGCCAGAACGGGCAATGAATTGCTCAATCCCTTGGCGAGTGCCGGGGACGCCCGGCAAAGCCGCCTGCGCCAGTTCGGCAGATGTGAACCACTCTTTCTTCATTTGCGACCCCGCCGAATGGTGACAGGTGTCGCCTGTAGAACCTTGAGTTCCTGCGCGAGAAGCCGTTGCTCCTGACGTATACGGGCGATCTCTGCCAGGCGCGCTTCGTCGCCTTCGAGGAGCAGCAAGCCGTCATCGGAAACGACGACATCCCAAAGCCACGGCGCGCTGGTGGCGCGGACGAAGGCCTTGAACCTCGGCATGCTGATATCGTGGGTGGTTTTGCTCTCTGCCGTGTAGGCGTCGAGCGCGGCTTTCGAAACCTTGTCGAGCCCGAGATAAAGCGCCATCCGCGCCGCGATCGTGTCGCGGTCGAAAGGGCATTCGCGGATGGCTCGGGCCATTTCTCGTTTCAGGTTCGACCGGAAGCGATCGAGATCAAGTGTTTCCGAAGCCGTGCGCGTCGGGAAGACTGCCTGATTGAAGAAATCCATTTGCTTGGGGTGGCGTTTCATGCGGCCTCCTCGCGGATCGCCTTCATGAGAGCGTCGGGCTTGTCAGACATGCCGATCTGTTGAAGGAAGGCGTCGCGTGTTTCCTCGCTCGCCTCGTCCCAGGCGGCGATAAGATTGGAATAGATGGTTGATTGAGATTTTGGCGCGACCGTCGGAACGATCGCTGGCGGTTTCGTGAAACTCAGAGCCAGCTTGACGTCCGGGTTCACCTGGAGCGTCTTCGCGACCTTGATCTGATCTTCCGGTGGCAGTTTTGCGAGTTGGAGTAGCTGAGATTGATCGTTCTCGGCTGTGGTCCCGCGAACCGCTTGGCGTAGCTGAGGATCGAGATTTTTCCCGATGCGTGATACGAGCTTGTAGGTTTCTGCACCAAAGCCAAAGCGCTCTTGAACCTTCTCTGCCAGGGAGCGGCCCTTAGCGAAAATTGGGTAATCGTTACCCTTTTCAGCCGCGTATCTGCCTTTCGTTATCTTGCCGTGCTTCTCTTCCCAAAGCTCACGGTACTTCATGACGAAGATCGCGCGATCAAGCGCGTTCAAATCGTTGCGATAAAGGTTTTCAGAGATCTCCAGCAGCTGCGCCTCGACGCCGTCAGCCTTGACGACAATGGCGTCGATCTCGGTCCAGCCGAGCAGCTTGGCGGCAGTCGTGCGATAACCACCGGCCACGAGCGTGAAGGGCGTACCCTTTTTGGCGGGGGTGCGGCGGATCATGATCGGGCTGATCTGCCCATGTTCGGACATCGAGGCGGCAATGGCCTCGGCATAATCATTATCGATCGGGCGCAGGCGCTCGCCGATGAAGATTTCGGAAATGGTGGCGCGGACGAACTCAGCCATTACGCCGCGCCCCGCTCTTCGGCCGCTTCGTGCAGCGCAGCCATGAAATTGTCTTTAGCGCGGGCGCCGATGCGCTCGTAAGCGCGGTCGAAAAGCGTTTCAAAGCGGCGCTCTTCGACAGTGCGAACCGCCTGCATGACCGTCCAGCGCGCTACGCTGAGCAGCGCGACGAGGCGACGACGCGGTACGCCGAAATCGATATGAAGCACATAGATTGCCACCTGCCGCGCCAGTTTGGCGTCAAACATGTCTGCGGGCGGATTGATGACGTGACGAAGGGGAAGATGGTTGAAGTGGGCGCGGCTGGCGCGAAAACTCGCCGAGATCATCGCCTGCAGTCGTTCTTCTTCGGAATATGGGTTGATCATAAATTCACTGGCTCTGCTGCTGGAAGAAGATGTTGGGGTGATGCCGGGGCGAACTGGAGGGGATGGCTCGTCCCGGCATCTGGCATCGCTCCCTGGGGGCGCGAAGCGATGTTCTCAATCGGCTGCGGGAGGCGGACGCCGCGCCAGTGAGCGGCAAAGCGCGGGCTGCATATCCATGGTCAGGACATCGAGCAGGTGGTGCAGCTGTTCGTCCGTGGCCCGATCGATAAGAATGGCGTGGGCCGCATCGATTGCATTCGAAAGCGAGTTACTGAAAAAGCCCGGCCCATCGGCTTCGAGCAGCTGCCGCAACGCCTCCGCGACGATCGTGTCCTCTGTCATCAAAGACAACGGGCTGTAACCGGCCGCAAGTTTCGCCTCGAATAGACGGTCTGCCGCTTCGACGATGGCGCGGGCATGTTTCAGCCCGTCGAGATCGGACGCGGTATTATCGACTGCGAGGCCCACGCCCATGGGCTGCTTCACTACACTCGGTCTGGTCTTGCGGCTATCGACTGCGGCGGCAACGATCGCTTCCGAGAAGTGCGGCCGCTCGATCAATCCATTCTTGACGCGGGCATACCAGTCTTCGAACTCCGCGTGCGTCGGGCCTTCAATGTCCTTAGAGCGAAGCGTGTTGTTGAACTGCGTAAACGCCTCTTTCAGCGTCCAGGCCTTGTCGACGATGTTGTCGAAAGTTGCGAGGACAGCAGCTTTGCCGCGCGGTGGAACGCGGTCAAAAAACGGAACGACGGCATGATTGAGAACAGCATTCATTGATGGGCTCCAATGCGGTTGATGAGGAGGAAAAGGGCGGCCGAAACGCCTGCGAACGCAGGTACAAAAATCAGCAGTGCTTCGGCCCACCGGCACAGCGAACACCGCGCCGGAATGAAAATTGGGGTGGTAAATTTGGCATCACGTTTGGTCATTGTGCGCGCCCGGCCGATCAGCGATGGTCGGGGTGTGGCGCGGATCGGAGATTGGGTCTGACAGCCGGGACGGTCGAACGGTCTTGCACTCAGGTGCGGTAGGCTAGGGTCCAAACCCAATCAAATTGTTGATGAGATTGGCTATCTATGATTCACTGCCTGTAGAAGCAGGAGTGTTTGACCATGGCGGGCGAATTTTGGCTTGATGACGAACAGTGGGCAGTGATTTCGCCGCTGCTTCCGACCAACCAACCCGGCGCTCATCGTACTGATGATCGCCGGGTTATCAGCGGCATCATCCACGTCTTGCGATCCGGTTGCCGCTGGCAGGATTGTCCATCCTGCTACGGGCCTTCGACAACGATCTATAATCGCTTCCATCGCTGGTCTGCAAAAGGGATATGGCGGCGACTGTTTGAGTCTCTGGTGCAAACGACCGATCGCGACATCCATATGATCGATAGCACAACCGCAAAGGCACACCGTTCTGCCGCTGGTGGAAAAGGGGGGCGGATGCCGAAGCAATTGGTCGATCGAGAGGCGGCAGATCGACAAAAGTCCATGCTGTTGTCGATGGTTGTGGCCGTCCAGTCGCGTTGCGAATAACGCCTGGGCAACGTGGTGATGCACCCATTGCCATCCCGCTCCTTGATCCCCTGCCTCCGACACGTCTGTGCGCCGCAGATACGGCTTACGACAGCGACGCCTTACGCAGCTTCCTGACAGCACGCGGCACGCAACCAGTCATCCCAAACAATCCAACCCGAAAGAGGATCAGACCGTTCGACCCGGTCGCCTACCGAAGACGGAATATAATCGAGCGGACATTCTGCCGTCTCAAGGACTGGAGACGTGTCGCGACGCGATACGACAAGCTCATGATAAACTTCGAGGCAACGTGCTACATTGCAGCGATCGTCACATGGTGGATCAATTGAGTCTGGAGCCTAGAGCAGCGATCGCGATCCGTGCCACGCATTATGCGGCGTCCTGATGAGAGGATTCGCGGCTAGCAGCGCGTCGCTGTTCCATGGTCGGGAGGCGTGCGTAATTTTCAGGCGGCTGCGGAGTTTTCCGTGTCCCATCCGAAAAGTAACGGCTGCGCCAAAGGAGGTGGGGGCGGGTTTTGAGAGCGGCGGCTATAGCTCGCTCACCTTTAGTGTTGGGCTCTAAGAGCGTCCTGCCCGCAATGCCGGTCGGCAGGCCGTACATCCTATCCACATCCCTGAGCGTTAATCCTGCATCAAAGAGGCGATCTTTGATGCGTTTTACTTCCTTGAGGCGTAGCTTCGCCATTGCCGTTGACGACCCGGTGTCACGGTGCATATTTGGTCCTTAAAGTTGAGGGGAAGGCTGGCAGGCCTTCTTTTTTGATAAACGCAAATTCTTTATCTAAAGAAAGAGGTATCGCAAAATATGGTGATTTACAATGGGTCAATCGCAAATAATTGCGTTATCTCGCGATGAGCTTGGAGTTTGATTATCCGAACGTCATCGAACGTATTTTGACGTTCAAAAAGGACGACGAAACCGAGGGGCAATTCGCGACGCGTCTGGGAATTTCAGCAAACACCTGGACTGCCTACAAGCAGGCCAAGCGATCATTCGGTCTCCACGAAATCGCAAAAATTTGCGATGAGTTAGGCGCTGATGTCCATTGGGTTCTTTTCGGACATTACTCCACGCAAGTGATCGATAAGGCGATAAATTCCGGGCTGATAATAGCCGACCTAGTGATGCTGCCTATGTACGATGTTCAAGCCTCGCTGGGGAACGGCCTAATTCCGGTGGAATCCTTGCCTTCTAGTGAAGTGGGATTCCAACGGCAGTTCCTGTATAATATTGGCGGCAGCCCTGATCATTGTTACCTGTTGGAGGCGCGTGGGGACTCAATGTGGCCGACAATCCCAGATGGCGCGATTCTAATTGCCGACAGGTCTCAAACGGAAGTAGATGACGGTCGGATTTACCACTTCAATGTCAACGATAGAGTTGTCGTCAAGCGAGCAAGATGGCGCATGGACGGGAGGTTATACCTCACATCTGACAACGTCGCCGCTGGCTATCAAGACGAGAGCTTCGCCGTTGATCGAGTTGATGATCTTGTTGTAGGGGGCCGCATAATTTTTGTCGGTCATGCTCCGCTACCCATGATGTCGCGTCTCTGAGGTCGCTGATGGAGCAAATTATATCAGCGTGGAGCTTCCTGGGGGATTTGAAGCCAGCTCAAGCGACAATCGTCGGTAACGCTGTCGGTGTTTTTCTCGGCTTTTTCTCGCTGGTGGCCGGCGCATTAATAAATGCGAGCCTCAACAGAAGGCGGGATCGATACCTGCATGAGTTCGAGCAACTGAACGTGCTAAGAGCGATTGTCATTGAGCATGCGCAAATTTCCACCATTCTGCGCAAGCAAACCCAGAGGCTCCGGGATTTCAACGGGACAGACGATTTTGTGACGGTGTTGAACCCGTCGTCGTTAACGATAGTGCAACAGAACAATCTTTCAAAATTACAGAGTTTTACCGGGAACTACCATCGGGCCAATCACCACATTCTATTACGGGCTGAAAGAGCATGAACATAACGTCCAGGCTAACGACATGGAATTGGTCGCTAATGCTGACGGAACGTTCAAATCGATAAGCCTTCATCGGTCAAAAATTCCAGACATGATTAGGCTCAACGAGAAGTTAGATCGTCATCTCGGCGACGGTCTGGCTTCGTTGTATCCGGTTCTTGTGGAACTGGAGAGTCGCTTCGGTACAAAGCTCAAAAAGCCATTTCAGTTGGTAGAGTAGCGGCTAGGGAGCCGCAGAGGCCGCTTGCAGGTGCATGCGGCGGCGATCTCCCTGCTATCGTTTTGATTATTCAGTAGAAATTAAGTTTTCATTGGCACATGCAACACGCTTGCATGTTGGAATTGGTAAAATAATCATCGAGACGCCGCTCTTCTCCCCCTGCAGAGAACAACGACCATTTTCCAAATCCCTTGATTTCAAGGGTTTGAAGGGTTCTTAAACGGTAGCGGAGGGGCTTTCGAAGGGCTCTTGAGGAAACCGCGCTTTGATCGCAAAATTTGCCATCGGGCAGCTCTTCAGCGCATTGATCGTGTCAAATTCGGTTCTGGTGGCTCCCGTTTGAACAGCCGATTTTCCCTTTGTTTTCAACGGCTCTCACCAATTCCCGGCTGTTCCCACATATTCCCATAAATTCCGGTACGTGGTGTCAGCCTACATTCGGTTTGATCATACGACTTTTGGGCCGCTAGTATATTCCAAGATCAAACCAGCAGCGATACTTGCGAATGCATATAATGCGCGGAATATTTCATCTTGGCCGCCTCGTTTTGCGCACAAATTTCGTTGATAGTGTCGTTTTAATGAAATCGACACTTCACCGGTGGCAATTACAAATGTTAGTGTTCCCTTAAATTGCCCGTATAGGCATTACTGCCTAGGATATGTGCAAGCGGTCTGCGCGTCCTGGGTTCGGCGGGCTGTGATCTGGATTTGGAGTGGGAAATGGATTGCCTGTTGGGCAGGGACCCAAGTGAGGTCGGTTATCATACGTGGGACATCATCGAGAACCGGTTGTCGCTCGATCGCGTCTGCGCAGCGCTTTGCGGCGTGCCTGAGGTGGAGGCGGCGGAGGGGCTTCCGATCGAGGTCTTTCTGATGAAGATCGACCCTGTCAACCGAGAGCGTGTGGCAAAGGCGATCCATGACAGCCTTCTCTACGGCAATTTCTATCAGGAAGAATATCCCGTTGAATATGAGCCGGGCCGATTCAGGCTCATACGTGTCGGCGGACGGCTGATTTACGACCGGGACGGTGTGCCGTTCAGGGGGATCGGCTGGATGGTGGATGTCAGTCCTGAGAAGGTGCTCGGCGAGGGTGTGACCCGCCAGTAAGGCGACTTGCCCACAAATAAACGGGCCGCGCGTTGCGCAGCCCGTTGTCGACGATAATTCTATTGGGTCGGACTACCAACCCTGGCGACCGTACCAGCTGTCGACGTCACCCTTAACGCGATCCTTTTCGACGCCGTAGCGCTCCTGAATCTTGCCTTCCAGCTGGTCGCGCTTGCCTGCGATCTGGTCCAGATCATCGTCAGTGAGCTTGCCCCACTGCTCCTTGATCTTACCCTTGACCTGCTTCCAGTTACCTTCAACGCGGTTCCAGTCCATGGTGGTGTCTCCTCTATTATGTTGTGTTAATATAACGGCGGCATGACACTGTGGTTCCAATAAATGAGTGATTGATAATTCGTTAAAATCTGATTCGACATCTGATTCGATCGGGTGTAGAAATTAACTGTTCACAGAAATTAACATCGTTTGTCAGCATGTTACGGGAGGATGAGCCTTGTCCTACGCGGCATTTCAGCGAGTCGGCGGCCAGTTGTCGCCCCAGCAGGTCACAGATCTGCAGACTATCTTTGACGGTGTTTGTTTCGAATGCTTGGAGGATCGCAGCAGTCAGGTGGCGAATGAGTGCGCCGCCGTGCTGATCAGAAGCGCCCAGCGCGGCATTCTTGATCACGACATGCTTCGGGACATCGGCCGAGCAGTTTTGCGGCGGCACTAGTCAATTCAACCGATATGAGGCAGCGCCCGGTCTTGGCCGGGCGCTTTGTCGTTTTAAGGCATCGTCCGCGCAAACTTGTGCGGCGGTCTTGCGATAGGGGTACGTCGTAAAACAGACGGCTAAAGCGCAGCGATTCAATCTGAAAGATCGTATGAGGCTTTAAAAATTTGTCGCGATCTTTCAGATTCGCTCACACGCTTTAGGTCCTTGTTTTATCGCATGTCGTTATCGCAAAACTGCTGCACACTTTCGCTTGGACCGTGCTTTAGGCCTTTTCCTGCACGTGGGCTTCGAGGAACCAGAGCGACTTGTCGAGATCGCGAGATGCGGCGGTGAAGATATCCGCCGTGCTGGCATCGCCCGCCTCATCCGCCTCATCGATCGACTTGCGCACGAGATTGGCGACATCGCCATAGCGCTCGATCAGTTCTGCCAGGTGATCCTGAATCTTGTAGATATCGGTCGGATACGCCTTGAGCTTGGTGGTGGAGGAGACCGCCTGAAGGCTGCCGAGCGCGGTGCCGCCAAGCTGGACGGCGCGCTCTGCGATGATGTCGGTGTGGTTGTCGATCAGCTTGCGGAAGCTGTCGAGAAGCTCATGTACGGCGATGAATTGCGGACCCTTGAGGTTCCAGTGCGCCTGCTTGGTGAGGAGTGCCAGATCGATCATCGAAGCCAGTGCCTCGTTCAAAAGCCCGATCACCGTGGACTTGGTGTTGGAGGGCAGGTCGTTTCTGGTCTTGTGCGTCTTCATCTTCTTCTCCTGGACAGTCACGGCCGTGCGCCGCTTCTCGTGTTCAGGAGAGGAACGGGTAGCGGCCTATGATGTTCCTCCAGCTTCGGGGGGCGCTGTAAAAATTGTCCGGGGAGGTGCGGGCAGTCATTGCTCCGGGTAGTCGCTGATAATCTCCCGCCTCAGCAAGGTGAGCGAACGATCAGGCTCGATGCGGTAGGTTTCCAGTGCGAGGCGCCCGTCACCCGTACGAAAACTGTGGCTCATGGTGGAGCCGGCGGGCGCTTTGGTCAGCTTGGTGTGTGGTTGCCCACCATAGGTGATGCTGCCAGGAATAGGTTCGACGCCAGCGCTGGCCGAAGTGCAGGAGGCGAGGGCAAGGACGATAAGGAGGCTGAGTTTTCGCATGTTGGCTCCGAGGATATCACAGAAGCAATAGATGAGTGTCTAACTCAGACTTATCCTCCTCTGTTCCCCGCCAGCCATGCTGCGCTCTTTCACATCTGCGCGCAAAGCCTGATGTTCTGTTTAATATGGTTTTCGCAAACCGGTGACGACGATCGCACGTGAAGCAAAAAAGCCCCGCATCACTGATGGATGCGAGGCTTTTCGCCTTGGGAGGCATTTCTACGTCTGTTTAGTCTTCATTCGCGGCAAGCTGCGTCAGTACCTGGCCGCGGCCGCGAATGCGCATGATCAGCGGAACGATGAAGGCGGCGGCTGCCACGAGGAAGAGGCCGACGGCGATGGGCGAGGTGAAGAGAACGCTCGGATCACCCTGGCCGATGGCCAGCGCACGGCGCAGCTGCTGTTCGGCAAGTGGGCCGAGGATGAGGCCGACGACGGCCGGCGCGATCGGATAGCCGAAGATGCGCATGATATAGCCGAGGATACCGAAGGCGAGCAGCATGCCGAGTTCGAAGACCGATGGGTTTGCGCCAATCGTGCCGAGCGTCGCAAACAGCAGAATGCCGGCATAAAGCCATGGCTTCGGGATGGTCAGCAGCTTCACCCACAAGCCGATCAGCGGCAGGTTGAGAACCAGCAGCATGAGGTTGGCAATGAAGAGGCTGGCGATCAGGCCCCAGACGAGCTGCGGATTGGTGGCAAACAGCAGTGGACCGGGCTGCAGGCCATATTGCTGGAAACCGGCCAGCATGATCGCAGCGGTTGCCGTGGTGGGCAGGCCAAGCGTCAGAAGCGGAACAAGCGTACCGGCAGCCGAGGCATTGTTGGCCGCTTCCGGACCGGCAACGCCTTCGATGGCGCCTTCGCCGAACTCTTCCGGATATTTGGTCAGCTTTTTCTCCGTCGCATAGGAGAGAAATGTGCCGATCTCCGCACCACCGGCAGGCATCGCGCCGATCGGGAAGCCGATCAGCGTGCCGCGCAGCCAGGCCTTCCAGGAGCGAGCCCAGTCCTGTGCGCTCATCCAGATGGAGCCCTTGACCGCTTCGATCTTGTCCTGGCCGGTCTGGCCCTGTGCAACGATAAACAGCGTCTCGCCAATCGCGAACATGGCGACCGCTAGCGTGGTGACTTCGACGCCGTCGAGAAGGTCCGGGACGCCGAAGCTCATGCGGGTCTGGCCGGTCAGCTGATCGATGCCGATAATGGCAAGCGTGAAGCCAATGAAGAGCGAGGTGAGGCCGCGCAGCGCCGAATCGCCGAAGGCGGACGATACGGTGACGAAGGCGAGAACCATCAGCGCGAAATATTCACGCGGGCCAAAGACCAGTGCCAGCTTGACGATGTAAGGCGCAACGAAGGCAAGCGCGATCGTGGCGATCAGACCGGCAACGAAGGAGCCGATGGCGGCGGTGGCAAGTGCGGGGCCACCACGTCCCTTGCGGGCCATCTTGTTGCCTTCGAGTGCCGTGACGATCGAGGCGCTTTCGCCGGGCGTGTTCAAAAGGATCGAGGTGGTCGAGCCGCCATACATGCCGCCATAATAGATACCGGCAAACATGATGAGCGAGCCGGCAGGGTCGAGCCTGTATGTGACGGGCAGAAGCAGCGCGACCGTCAGCGCCGGGCCGATGCCGGGCAGCACGCCGACGGCCGTGCCCAGCGTCACGCCGATCAGCGCGTAGAGCAGGTTCATCGGTTGGGCTGCAACCTCAAGACCGTGCAGAAGGAATTCGAATGTGCTCATGGACAGATGTCCCCCTGTCGGGCGAGGCTGCTCCGGCTCAATGCGCCCGCGTCCTCAGACCCCAACTCATGTTGTTCTTTAAAGCCGAGATCAGATGAAAAGCTGCTCGAACGGGCCAGCCGGAAGAGAGAGCTGCAACAGCCGCGCAAAGATGAACCACACAACGAAGCTGATCGCGATACCGAGCGGGATCGAATAATGAAGCTTCTTCTTGCCGAAGGCGCGTGCGGTGAAGGCAAACAGCAGGCCGGTGGCAATGGAAAAACCCGCAACTTTCAACAACAGCATCTGTGCGGCAAGGCCCGCAACGACCCAAACGACAGGGCCGACTTCCTGATGGTCGCGTTCGGGAAAATCCCCGCGCCAGGCTTCGATGGCCGTCCAGATTGCCAGACCGATAAGACAGAAGCCGATGGCGTAAGGCACGGTTGCCGGGCCGACCGGCGAATAGCCGGTGACGCTGGCCAGACGACCGGAATCCCAGAAGATGACGGCGGCGATGGCGACCAGCGCCACTGCGATGAGGAGCGCCGCCCAATCAGGGCGGCGTTTTGGTGTTTGTGAGGGGGTGATACCCTGGCTCATTTTACAAGTCCGATGTCTTTGAGAATGGTTTCGGTGGACGCCGTGTCCTTGTCGAGCTGCGCCTTGAACGCATCACCGGCGAGATAGGTATCCATCCAGCCCTTGGTCTTCAGCGTTTCCTGCCACTTGGCGGATTTCACCAGCTTCTCGATATCGGCATTGACGGCCTTTTCCTGCTCCGGCGTCAGGCCGGGAGGGGCGGCAACCATGCGCCAGTTCTGCACGACCACGTCGAGGCCGCTTTCCTTCAGCGTCGGTGCGTCGACGCCTTCCAGCTTCTGTTCGCTGGAGACGGCGAGAAGACGAAGCGTTCCAGCCTTCACCTGGCTTTCGAATTCGCCATAGCTGGAAATGCCGGCGGTCACCTGCGCGCCGAGGATGGAGGCAAGCGCTTCGCCGCCGCCGGAATAGGCGATATAGTTGATCTTGGTCGGGTCGATGCCCGCTGCCTTGGCAATCAGGCCAGCCGTGATGTGGTCGGTGCCGCCAGCCGAACCGCCGCCCCAGGAAACGCTGCCCGGATCCTTTTTCAGCTGCGCGATCAGATCATTGATGTTCTGGATCGGCGAAGAGGCGGGAACCACGACAGCTTCATATTCGCCGGTCAGGCGGGCAATCGGGGTGACCTCCTTGAGCGTAACGGGCGCCTTGTTGGTGAGGATGGCACCCACCATGACGTAACCGCCGACGATCAGCGCATTGGGGTTGCCCTTCTGCTGGCTTGCGAACTGCGCGAGACCGATCGTGCCGCCAGCGCCTGGAACGTTTTGAACCTGCACGCTCTTGGAAATGCCTTCTTCCTGCAGAACCGTCTGCAGCGAGCGGGCCGTCTGGTCCCAGCCGCCGCCCGGATTGGCAGGCGCGATGATGGTATAATCAGCGGCTGCTGCAGGAAGAGCGATGGCGCCAGCCAGAAGCGAGGCGAGGAAAAAATGCTTCAACGTAAGTCCTCCTTGAATGCCATTCGGCATTGTTGCGATATGACAACGGAAGGAGCACGCAAAGCGACCGACATGGCGCGAAGACGCTGCCAGTTGAACGGTATGATGCGATGAGACTTTCCTCCCGCTTCTCCGGCCGCCTCCACGGCATGAAGAAGAATTGCAGAGCACCACACAAAGCTGTCATCTAACTGACGCGGTGTGAGGGTTGCGGCGTTTATCGGCTGTTAATTTTTACGAGAGGGTGTTTTGCCAGTGCCTGCAGTCCCTTCGGCTGCTCACATTCGGTATTGCACTGCCTCACGACATAGAAGTTCTTTGGTGCACTGTGTAAAACCTATCTAAATTTCCAGCGTTGTGGCGTCGATGAACGTCAGCAACATCGGTTGGGACAGTCCTATGATCGAGGGCGAAAACCTATCGTTCGTCATCCTCGCCCTTGAGGCGAGGATCCATAAGGCTTTGACGCTAGTGGAAAACGTGGATCCTCGGCTCAAGGCCGAGGATGACGGGGAGGAGGGGTCCCTCATCATCGCGAGGTCGTGTGCGAGGGAACCCCCAAACTCACATGAGAGAGTACACGGCCGAGGAATCATTTGAGCCATGTCCTGCCCTGTGATGATCCCAGGCCAGGTCCGCGGACGAGATTGATGGCGGCGATAGTGGTTGGTTACTGAGACCGCAACGCCTCGTTCCAGCGCTCTATAATCCGGGCGCGCTTGACCTGATCGAGATAGACCATCAGGCCGGGGCTGACGGGGACGGGGCGCAATTGGGCGCCGTGGATGGCCTGCATGGTGTTGGCGGTGTTTTCGCCGGCCACTTCCGGGCTGACGGCGGGGATTTGCAGTTGGCGCGCCATGATCGTCTGGCCTTCCTTCGACATGAAGAACTGCAGATAGCGGCGGCCAAGCTCGGGGTTGGCGGCGGCCTGCGGCACGAGGCCGATGCGCGACATGACGACGGTATAGTCGCTTGGCAGCATGATGCCGACATCCGGGTGGCGGGCGGCCCAATCTGCGGCGTAGGAACCAAGGATGTTATACCCCAAGACGAAGCGGCCATCGGAGATGCGCTCCAGAATCGCGGAGCTGGTGGAATAGACTTTTACGCCCGCAGCACCCATGGCCTTGATGACATTCCAGATGTCGCCGAACTGCTCCTGATCGCGCGACATGAAGAGAAAGCCGACGCCCGAGCGCTCTATGTCATAGGTGGCGATGCGGCCGTGTACGTCCTTGGCGTGGCGCTCGAGATAGTCGACGAACTCGGCGCGGCTTGCCGGTGGCTTCTCGTTGACGAAGCTCGGCTTGTGATAGACGAAAACGGCGGGCTCGAAGGTCAGCGCGTAGGCGGTATTGCGCCAGTTGGCCCATGCGGGCCAGAGCGCGCTGCCGGGCAGGTCGGAGCGTTGGGCATAGCCGTCATTGCTCAGCTTCACCTGCAAATCCATGGCGGAGGAGAAGGCGAAATCGGCGGTCTTCCTGCCACTATCGGTCTCCTCCACGATGCGGTCGTAGATCTCGCCGGTCAGCATATCCTCATAGGAAACGGCGACATCCGGGTTGGCGCGCTGGAAACCCTCGATCATCGGGGTGGCGAGCGGTTCATCGAGCGAGGAATAGACCACCAGCGTCTGAGCATCCTTCTTGCCAGAAAGTGCGGGAAAGAGCATCGGCTGCGCGTGCGAGACGGCGCTGCCGAGAAGGACAAGACAAAGAGCTAGGGTGATACGCATGGGCGTGATCATGCAGCAGGCCGTTGTCCTTCACAAGCGGGCTTCATAAGCGATCCTTTGAGAACGGCATTCACAAGTGCGAACGACTTCGCTAGAGCGCCGTGCGTCCTATTGGACGCACAAAGGACGCTCTATCTTCTTTGATCTACGCATCGTGCTTTCCGAAAATCGATTCCGATTTTCGGGCCGATGCTGTAACGTCCTGACGCGAGGGGGATTTCACGTTTGCGCATTCTGCTGGTGGAGGACAATCAGGTTCTGTCGGAAGGACTGTCGGCGCTATTGCGCGGCAGTGGCTATGCCGTGGATGTGGTGTCGGATGGCAATTCCGCGGATGCCGCGATTGCGGCGGAGAATTTCGACCTCGTCATCCTCGATCTGAACCTGCCGGAAAAGGATGGCATCGACGTGCTGCGTTCGATGCGCGCGCGCCAGGACAAGGCCGCCGTGCTGATCCTCACCGCCCGCGGCACGCCGGAGGAAAAGGTGAGGGGGCTCGACCTCGGCGCTGACGATTACATGATCAAGCCCTTCGATATTGCCGAGTTCGAGGCGCGGGTGCGCGTGCTTTTGCGCCGCAATGCGGGCCTACGCTCCTCTCTCGTCAGTTTCGGCAATGTCTCCTTCGATCTCACATCGCGCACTTTTTCCGCAGGCGGTCATCCGCTCGATCTGCCGGCGCGCGAAGTGGCGCTGCTGGAGGTTCTGTTCATGCGGGCGGGCAAGGTGGTGGCGAAGGAAGCCATCGTCCAGTCGCTGACGGGCTTTGACGACGAGCTTTCCGGCAATGCCATCGAGCAATATGTCAGCCGTCTGCGCAAGCGGCTTGCGCCCCACGGGCTGACGGTGAAGACCGCGCGCGGCATCGGCTACTATCTCGAAAGGCTGGCCGAGGCTGCCGAATGAGGAAGGTCGCCTATTCGCTTCGGCGCAGGCTTCTCGGCTGGCTGCTGGTCTCGACCGCGATCATCGGCTGCGTGGCGTTGGCGGATACCTATCGCGAGGCGATCAACACCGCCAACATCGTCTCCGACCGGGTGCTCTCCGGCTCGGCGCTGGCGATCGCTGAACGCGTGGTGGTGGCGGAAGACGGCACGCTGGAAGTCGATATTCCCTATGTCGCGCTGGAAATGCTGACCTCTGCTGCGCAGGATCGCGTTTTCTACCGGGTCGATGGGCCGAACGGGCAATTCTTGACCGGCTATCAGAACCTTCCCACGGTGAGCGGTCTGCAAGGCGACAGCCCGCGTTTTCAGGACGCGGTGTTTCGTGGAGAGCCGATCCGCGTTGCGGCCCTGCGCCGCTTTGCCTCCACCGGCATCAATTCCGTGCCCTTTACTGTCACAGTGGCGGAAACCACCATCGCCCGCAGCCGGCTTGCCCGCGCCATCATCCTGCGCTCGGCACTGCGCCTGCTGCTGATGATCCTGGGTGCCGCGGCGATCGTCTGGGTGGCGGTGACCCTGTCGCTGCGCCCGCTCTACCGCTTGAGCGAGGCGATTGGCGAGCGAAGCCCCGACGATCTGCATCCGATCCGGCAATCCGTGCCGGTCGAGGTCGAGAACCTCGTCGAAACCGTGAACTCTTTCATGGTGCGGCTGCAATCGGCGCTCGACGCGCTGCGGCATTTCACCGGCAATGCCAGCCACCAGTTGCGCACGCCGCTTGCCATCATTCGCACGCAGCTGGCGCTTGCTGCCCGCGCCCAGACGCTGGAAGAGGCCAAGGCGGCAGCAAAGAAGGGCGACGCCTCCGTTGCCCATGCCGAGCATATTCTGGCGCAGCTTCTGCGCATGGCCAATATCGATGCCGCAGGGTCCGGCGAAAAGCAGAGCCTCGTTGCCGTCGATCTCGTCTCGCTCGCCCAATCGGTGACGGCGGATTTCGTGCCGAGCGCGGCAGAAGCCGATATCGATCTCGGTTTCGAGGAGGTGGACGCGGCGACCGTCCAGGCTGAACCGCTGCTGCTTCGAGAACTTCTCGGCAACCTCATCAGCAATGCGATTGCCTATGCCGGACGCGGCTCGGAAATTACCGTGCGGGTGCTTAAGGTCGACGGCAGGGCTTGTCTTGAGGTTGAGGATAATGGCATCGGCATCCCAGCGGAAAAGCGCGCCATCGTGCGCCAGCGCTTTGCGCGTGGTGAGGGGAATGTGGCGCCGGGGGCTGGGCTGGGGCTAGCGATCGTCGAGGAAATCGCAACGCTTTTCAAGGCGGCGCTTGTTCTCGAAGATGGTGCGGGTGGACGCGGGCTGAAGGCGTCGATCCGGTTCTGATCGATCAAAACGAAAGGGCAGGGCAGCGCATCGCCACCCTGCCACATCCAAAGGCTTAATCGTTCATCTTGTCGATGAGCTGCATCATGATGTCGGCGCAAGCCTTCATCGGCTCATCATCGGCGCATTTGACGTCGATCTTGGTCTCACCGCTCTCGATGCGGAAATGCGCACCCTTGGAGGGCGGCGGCGGGGGAGGCATGTGGCCACGTGGGCCGTCCGGGCCTGGACCGTCTGGACCGGGGCCGCGCTCCATAGGACCACGAGGGCCTGGCGGCGGCGGCGGAGCGTCGGGCTTTGCCATTCCATCGGCCGGCGGTGCCGGTGGAGGCGGCGGTGGTGGCTGCTGGGCGAAAGCGGTTCCGGCCGCGATGAACACTGCGGCGCCGGCGATAATCAGCTTTTTCATGAGGAAGCCTCTTGGTTGGACTGCGCAACAGAAACGGCGCGGAGCGTCGTCAGTTGCTTATGATCCAAAATTAATTTTGGCTTCCCCGGGATGTCGCTGCCTAAGCCGCGGCATCGGTCTGCGTTTTAGCGACCAAAGAGAGCCTGTAGCCCAAAGCATCGGCCACCTTGCTAATGGTGCCGAGTTCTGGATTCCCTTCTCCGCTCAACGCCTTGTAGAGTGTCTGCCGGGACAGGCCGGTCTGCTTGGACAGATCGGTCATGCCCTTGGCGCGGGCGACGACGCCCAAGGCATAAGCAATCTCTGCCGCGTCGCCGCTCTCGGTGGCGTCAGCGAGATAAGCGGCAATTGCCTCTTCGCTATCGAGATAACGTGCTGCGTCGAACTCACGAGTTTCCACAGCCATGGCCTACTCCTTCAACGCCTTGGCAAGTGCCTTGGCTTGTGAAATGTCCCGGCTCTGCGAGCTCTTATCTCCACCGCAGAGCAACACGATAATGAGCTTACCCTCCTGAATGAAATAGACCCGGTAGCCGGGACCGTAATCGATCCTCAGCTCACTGACGCCCTCGCCAACCGGCTTGACATCTCCGGGATTGCCCCGCTGGAGCCTATCGACCCGCCGGACAATTCGCGCTCGCGCCTGAACGTCTTTAAGCTTGGTCAGCCAGTTCGAGAACTCCATTGTTTCGCGAACGGTAAACATCTGAAGTGTAAACTATGGTTGTCTATTTGTCAAAGATTGATGGTGGGCGGAACGTTATCCCATCCGCTCGGACGCATAGGAGCCTGGGCTTGGCGGGAAGACGACGGTGCGGTTGCCGTTGATGAAGGTGCGGTGGTGGATGTGGGCGTGGATGGCACGCGCCAGAACCTGGCTTTCCACATCGCGGCCGAGCGAGACGTAATCGTCTGCCGATTGGGCGTGGGTGATGCGCACGGTGTCCTGCTCGATGATCGGACCTTCGTCGAGATCGGCGGTGACGTAATGGGCGGTGGCGCCAATCAGCTTCACGCCGCGCTCATAGGCCTGCTTGTAGGGGTTGGCGCCCTTGAAGCTTGGCAGGAAGGAGTGGTGAATGTTGATGATCTTGCCGGACATCTTGCGGCACATGTCGTCGGAGAGAACCTGCATATAGCGCGCCAGAACCACGAGTTCGGTGCCGGTGCTTTCGATCAGGTCGTTCAGCTGCGCTTCCGCCTTCGGTTTATTTTCCTTCGTCACCTTGATGTGGTGGAAGGGAATGTCGTGGTTGACGACAACCTTCTGGTAATCGAAGTGGTTGGAGACGACGCCGACGATATCGATCGGCAGCGCGCCGATCTTCCAGCGATAGAGCAGATCGTTGAGACAATGACCGAAACGCGACACCATCAGCAGCGTCTTGGTGCGCTCGCCATCACTGAAGATTTCAGCCTCCATCTTGAAGCGCTCGGCAACCGGCTTGAAGCCTTCCTTGATGTCTGAAAGCGACACGCCTTCTTCCGAGATGAAGGAGACGCGCATGAAGAACTTGCCGGTTTCGAGGTCGTCGAATTGCGAAGAGTCGACGATGTTGCAACCCTTGTCCGCGAGATAACCCGAGATGGCGGCGACGATGCCGCGTGTGGATTTGCAAGCTACGGTCAATACATAGGTCGTCATCTGGTCTTACCCCTCGCGATCTTCTTGGTGCCTAATAGCGCAAACGTGCCTGGGCGCAAGTCCTCCACCGCACTGCTTCTGCGCTTCAGATCAATGTGTTGAATTCATACGGCAGAGGAAGGGCGGGGAACATGCCGGGAGCGACATCGGATGTTCAAAGCAGGAGTGCGGATAGGGCTGCCGCGATGCTATCATTCGGCAGCCCGGGCTTCATCACCGTCAGGCGCGAAAGCTGTCGCGCAATGCCTCGAAGCGGGCGACCTGAGGGGCGAGCAGCTCCTTCTGCGCGTCGCGGCGCACGAAGATCTTGAACATGGCGCTGCCGCCCGCATTCATGAACCAGACCGAGAGCGAACGGCGTCCGTGGAATGTGCGATCGACAAAGGCAATGGAGACGCAAGCCTCCTTCTTGATATGCCCGCCAATGGGGCTATCGCCGTGGATGTTGAACCAGCCATGACCCTCGCTGCCTTCCGGCAGGGTGCCTGCCACTTCGAAGACGATATCCGGCGTCTGGACGATCATCAGGATTTCGCCCCAGCTGCGAAGCTCGTCCCAGATGGCGTTGAAGCTTTCGGCGGGCGCCGGGATGGCGGCACCGGGCGGCAGGATCGCCAGAATTTCGGCAGGGGTCACCTCAGCCTTGCCGGCAATGGCTTCCACGACACCGTCGGGTTTTTCGGCCAGCGCCGCTTCCGCGCGTCTGCGTCGCTCACTGGCCTCGTCTGTCATAACAGCGTTCATCGTCATGCAGCGACCGAGCGGGTCTCGCCGTTCTTGTCTTCATGGATGATCACGTCGAAGCCTTCGAAATGCGGGCCGGAGAGATATTCGACCTTGCCGCGATTGTTGCCGGCATTGGCATGGGCCGCGCGGAACTGTTCGGAGCGCGTCCAGGCGGTGAAATCGTCCTTCGTCGCCCAGACGGTATGCGAGGCGTAGAGCGTGTGATCCTCAGCGCTCGGGCCTTTCAGCATGTGAAATTCAAGGTAGCCCGGCATCTCGCTCAGATGGCGCTTGCGCTCGCGCCAGATGGTCTCAAAGGCCTCTTCATAGCCCGGGACAACGCGGAAGCGGTTCATAGCGATAAACATTTGGGTCTCCATTAAGTGGTATGTGCTGCTCAGGATATTGAGCGAGTGCAAAAATGAAAAGGGCAAAATCAAAAAGATAACGCCGATACTCCACTTTATCGGATTGTGCGTATTTTAAAGATGTGTAAATAACTCAACTTATGTGCGGCAGTCCTGCCGCGCCGTTCGATAGCAGGGTTATCACATGCCGGTTTCAATCCGTTACGCTCTCCTTGGTCTTGTTTTACCAGCGCTTGTCGCCCTTACGCCGCTTCAAGCGACGGCTTCGGACAAGGGCAATCCGGAGGCCAAACGGATTGTGGCCGTGGGTGGCACGATTACGGAAATTCTCTATGCGCTGGGTGCGGGTGACCGCGTGATTGCCCGCGATTCCACCAGCACCTATCCCATCGAGGCGACCTCCAAGCCGGATGTCGGCTATATGCGGGCGCTGTCTTCCGAGGGCGTTCTGGCACAGAAGCCGGATTTGATCCTTTCCGAAGACGGTGCCGGACCGCCGGATGTCATCGGCATCTTGAAAGCCAGCGAAGTGCCGATGGTGACGGTGGATACGCCACCCGACGCCAGGGCCATCGCAAAGAAGATCGAAGACGTTGGGGCGGCGGTCGGTCTGGAAGACAAGGCGAAGGTGCTGGCCGACAAGGTCGATGCCGATCTTGCTGCCCTTTCCAAGGATGTTGCCGCCGTCGGAGACAAGAAGAAGCGGGTGCTTTTCGTGCTGTCCATGGCGGGCGGGCGCATCATGGCGGCGGGCAAGGAGACCGAAGCGGCGGCGATCATCGAGCTTGCAGGCGGTGTCAATGCAGCACCCGAGATCACCGGCTACAAGCCGCTGACAGATGAGGCGGTGATTGCCGCAGCACCCGATGTCATTCTCACCATGCAGCGCGGCAACCATGCGGCAAAGCCAGAGGACGTCTTTGCGCTGCCCGCCTTCCAGTCCACACCTGCCGCTGCGGCGAAGGCCCTGATCAGCATGGACGGGCTTTATCTGATCGGCTTTGGCCCGCGCACGCCAGACGCCGGTCGTGAACTGGCATCGAAGCTTTATCCGGAGATCGTCAAGCCGTGAGCGCCGTGGCGATGAATGCAGCCGCGGGGCGGGTGCCGGGCGATCGATCCCGCAAGGGTCTGCTCACACTCGTCGCGCTTTGCATCATTCTGTTTCTCGCCTGTCTCGTATCGCTTTCAAGCGGCCCAACCGGGGTCGGGCTTCATGAGCTTTGGCTCTACTTCACCGGCGGTGCAGCCACGATGGAGGCGCGCGATCGCGTCATTTTGGAGGCCGTGCGCCTGCCGCGGACGGGGCTCGGTTTGATGATCGGCGCGGCACTTGCCGTCTCCGGCGCCATGATGCAGGGGCTGTTTCGCAATCCGCTGGCCGATCCCGGCCTTGTCGGCGTTACCTCGGGTGCCGCGCTTTTCGCTGTTGCCGCACTGGCGCTGGGTGGCGGGCTTCTTGCGCCGCTTTCGGTTTTTCTCGGCGTGCACTTCCTGCCGGTCATGGCTTTTGCCGGAGGGCTGATCAACACTTTCCTGCTTTACCTCATCGCCACACGAAACGGGGCGACCTCGACGACGGTGTTAATCTTGGCCGGTATCGCGGTGGCTGCCTTGAGCGGTGCGCTGACCGGCCTGATGATCTTCCTGGCGGATGACCGGGCGTTGCGTGACATCACCTTCTGGAGCCTTGGCTCGCTCGGCGGAGCCACCTCCACCAAGGTGCTGGCGACGCTGCCTTTCGTGCTGGCGATCCTTGCCAGCATTCCCTTCGTCTCCAAGGGGCTGGATGCGCTGATCCTTGGCGATGCTGCCGCCTTTCACATGGGCATTCCCGTGCAAAGGCTGAAGCGCATCGTTATCGTCGTGGTGGCGGCCGCCTGCGGCGCGAGTGTCGCCGCGGCTGGCTCTATCGGCTTTGTCGGCATCGTTGTGCCGCATCTGCTGCGCCTCGTCATCGGCTCGTCGCATCGCTTCCTGTTGCCGTCCTCGGCGATTGGCGGGGCGGCACTTCTGCTGCTCGCGGACAGTTTTGCCCGCACGGTTGCCGCACCCGCTGAACTGCCGATCGGGGTGGTGATGGCGCTGATCGGGGCGCCGGTCTTCCTCTTTCTGCTGCTTGGCAGGAACGGTCTTGGGCTGAGGAGCGCGACATGATCTCGGCACGCAATATCACCGTTACGCGCGGCGAGCGGCATCTGATCCATGACGTGTCGATCAGCCTTGCGCCCGGTACCTTCAGTGTCATCATCGGCCCCAATGGTGCGGGCAAATCGACGCTGATGAAAGTGGTGTGCGGCGAGCTGAAGCCGGACCGGGGCAGCGTGGCCTATGGCACTATCGACCTCTCGGTCTTTTCGCCCGTGCAGCTCGCCCGCCTTCGCGCCGTCCTGCCGCAAAGCACGGTGCTGGCCTTTCCCTTCACCGCGCTTGAAATCGTGCGGATGGGCGCCGTCGCACAAGGCTCGCGCGCGCCTGATGAACAGGCACGCCGTGCACTTGCCAAAGTGGGCTTGAGCGGCTTCGAGGGGCGGGCTTACAACATGCTGTCCGGCGGAGAACAGCAGCGGGTGCAGTTTGCCCGCGCGCTTGCGCAGGTTCCTTATCCGGTGGAGAACGGCGAAAGCCGCGTGCTGCTTCTGGACGAGCCGACCTCCAGCCTCGACCTCGGTCACCAGATTTCCGTCTTGGAAACGGCCAGAGACTTTGTTGCGGCTGGCGGTACGGTGCTGGCTATCCTCCACGATCTCAATCTCGCGGCAGAGTTCGCCGATCAACTTATCGTCATGCACCGAGGGGCTGTGACCGCTTGCGGATCGGCGCTCGAGACCATCAATGACGAGACGATTGCACGCGTCTATGGCGTGGGGGGCGCGGTGGGGCGTCTGCCGGCCGATCATATCGCCTATGTGCTGCCGCAGGCGCGGCATCGCTAGGCCGCGGCTTCACTCCTGGGGCGGCGATGGACGCGTGACGACGAAGGTCCCGGCGCCAATCATCACGAGTGCGACGATCAGCATCTGAAGAGCGGGCGGTGCCAAGATGACGATGTAAATCAGGTAACTCATTGTCATCAAAGAGACTGCGGCGATCTTGGCGCGCCGCGGAATGGCGCCGTGTTCGCGCCAGTTGCGCAGGGATTTGCCGAAGCGTGGGTGGTTCAGCAGCCAGGCTTCCAGCCGGGGTGATGATTTGGAAAAGCACCAGAGCGCCACCAGCAGAAACGGCGTCGTCGGCAAGATGGGCAGAAACGCGCCGACCACGCCGGTGGCGACCATCAGACAGCCGAGACAGAGATAAAAAATGCGCATATCTGCGGGTAACACGGGCGTGCCACCCTGACAAAGGAAAAGCGTGCCTGAGCCGCGTTCTGCGCCAAGGGGTTGAAATATCGGTGTTACCGCTTTATCTGGCTGCCGAAATGCCGGGGTACAACCGGCACAACAGGATGAAGGAAAATACGATGGCGAAGTTGATCCACTCGATGGTCCGTGTGCTGGACGAAAAACGTTCGGTGGATTTTTACAAACAGGCTTTTGATCTCAACGTTGCGGAGCGCTTCGAGTTCGAGACCTTTACGCTGATCTACCTCAGCAATCCCGAAGGCGATTTCGAGCTGGAATTGACGGTCAACAAGGGCCGCGAAGTGCCTTACGCGCTGGGAGATGGCTATGGCCATATTGCCGTCAGCGTCGAAGATGTGGATTCCGAGCATGCGCGCCTGACCGAACTCGGCCTTTCGGTTGGCAAGATCATCGAGGCGGATTACAAAGGCATGCCATTCGCCAAGTACTTCTTCATCTGTGATCCGGATGGCTACAAGATTGAAGTGCTGCAGCGGGGCAACCGCTTCAAGTAAGCAACTTACAGAGGACGGCTCACCATGGCAGAGGCTGGCGTAAAACTCGAAGAGAGCTGGAAACAGGCGCTTTCGGGTGAATTCGACAGCCAATATATGCAGAAGCTCAAAGGCTTCCTGCTGGCCGAAAAGGAAGCCGGCAAACAGATCTTTCCCAAGGGGCCGGAGTATTTCCGCGCGCTCGATCTGACCCCGCTCAACGAGGTCAAGGTCGTCATCCTGGGGCAGGACCCGTATCATGGTCCGGGCCAGGCGCATGGTCTCTGCTTTTCCGTGCGCCCCGGCGTGCGCATCCCGCCCTCGCTCGTCAATATCTACAAGGAACTGCAAAGCGATCTCGGCGTCCATCCAGTCAAGCATGGCTTTCTGGAAAGCTGGGCGAAGCAGGGCGTTCTGCTTCTCAACAGCGTCCTGACGGTGGAGCAGGCGCGTGCCGCCTCGCATCAGGGGCAGGGTTGGGAGACGTTCACCGATGCCGTCATTCGCGCCGTCAACGAGCAATGCGACCATGTCGTCTTTCTGCTCTGGGGCTCCTACGCGCAGAAGAAGGCGTCCTTCGTTGACCAGCGCAAACATCTGGTGCTGAAATCGGCCCACCCATCGCCGCTCTCCGCCCATAATGGCTTCTTCGGCAACCACCATTTCTCAAAGGCCAACGCCTTCCTCGTCTCGCATGGACGAGACCCGATCGACTGGCAGTTGCCGGAGGAGGTGTAAGCGCTGTGCTCATCAAGGGTCATGAAGAAACCCGCAGCGCTGAATAAGCACCTGCGGGTTCCGACGCGACCGTCCGATCGGTCTCAGCCTTTAACGTCAATCACCTGACGACATTGATCTCGGCGACACCATCTACCACCACGCCGTCCTTGTATGAGTTGCGGACTATAACCTTGTCACTGCCGATAAAACCCTTTTTCGAGGTGTAGTAAGCGGAGGTCCCTTGCACGTCTTTTCCGGTGCATTTTGCATAGGTCCCATGGAATCTCCCGTCTATCTTCTCGTGGACGATGTCGACGGTGCCGTGTTGAGGCGCCTGAAGAATGCGCAGTTCCGGAATGACGCGAGCGCTGCAATCTCCCTTCACGGCCACTGCCCAATCGATTTTGGTGCGCTCTCCGCTAAGGGCGTTCTTCTTATAAGTGACTTGCTTGATGCCTTCGGCATTCGTCGTCACACAGCTCGATACTGCAGTGGTAATAAGTATTGCGGCAGAAATTTTGACAAGGATTTTGTTCATGGTGGTTGTCCAACCGAGGAATTTACACGCGAAATCTAGAATTGCCGGTAGTACAGTCAAATTAAATTTCGTTTAGAATTGCGCATGTATTTCAGTTACTTGAGATGTAACGAGAATAGGCTTGCATCGAGCCATTTGAGTGATTCAGTCAAGCTATTGACAACAGGCAGGCAGTCCAAAACTGTTCGCAGAAAAAGCACGATCCGTTCTGATTGTTCACTCTATGCGCCAAGGCCAATCTGCACCATCTTCAGCCCATCACACACGGGATGCGCTTCTGAGATGAAGCCCCGTTGAACCACAAGGGGTTTATCATGTTGAACCAGATCAAGGGCCTGCACCACGTCACCTCCATGGCTGCGAGTGCTTCCGGTAACAACCGTTTCTTCACCGATACGCTGGGCCTGCGCCGCGTGAAGCAGACCGTCAACTTCGATGCGCCGGATGTCTATCACCTCTATTATGGCGATGAGGTCGGTTCGCCGGGCTCGGTCATGACCTATTTCCCCTTTCCGCATATCGCCCGCGGCCGGCCGGGGACCGGGGAAGTCGGCACCACGCTGTTTTCCGTGCCGGAAGGCTCACTCGGCTACTGGCAGGATCGTCTTTCCAAAGCGAATGTCGAAGGACTGAAGGCGGATGAAGCCTTCGGCAACAAGCGCCTGCATTTTGCCGGTCCGGATGGGGATGGCTTTGCACTGGTTGAAGTCAAGGATGACAGCCGTGTGCAGTTTACCGGCAATGGTGTGGGTCAGGATCAGGCGATCCATGGTTTCCAGGGCGCCTCGCTACGGTTGCGTGACGAAGGTGCGACGGCAGAGCTTTTGAAGTTCATGGGCTATCAGGAGATTGACCGGCAGGATGGCGTTACTCGTCTCGGCATTCCCGGCGGCAATGGTGCGGATGTCATCGATATCGAGACCATGCCGAATATTTCCGGTGCCCGTCTTGGCGCCGGCTCCGTCCACCACATCGCCTTTGCCGTCGAAAACCGCGCCAAGCAGTTGGAAGTCCGCAAAGCGCTGATGGACACGGGCTATCAGGTGACACCGGTTATCGACCGTGATTACTTCTGGGCGATCTATTTCCGTACGCCGGGTGGTGTGCTGTTTGAGATTGCCACCAACGAACCCGGCTTCGACCGTGACGAAGACACCGCGCATCTGGGTGAGACGCTGCAACTGCCGGAGCAGCACAAGCATTTGCGGCCGTTCCTTGAGCAGCATCTTGAGCCGCTCGATGGTTCGGTAAAGGCTTGAACGTCAGGCGAGCGAGGCTGGCTCCAACGCCGGCCTCGTAGAGGATTTCAGGAGTACGAGATGAGCACCGACAGTTACATTCATAAGCTGCGCGCCGGCACGCCCGGCCAGACGGCATTCTTTGTCTTCCATGGCACCGGCGGCGACGAGAACCAGTTCTTCGATTTCGCCTCACGGCTTTTGCCGAATGCGAGCGTGATTTCGCCGCGCGGCGATGTTTCGGAACATGGTGCCGCGCGCTTCTTCCGCCGCAAGGCCGAAGGCGTCTACGATCTCGACGATCTCGACCGGGCGACCCGCCGGATGGCCGACTTTGTCGTGGCACACCGTGATGCGCATCAGGCGGGGAAGGTGATCGGGCTCGGCTTTTCCAACGGCGCGAATATTCTCGCCAATGTCCTAATCGAGTTTCCTGACCTCTTCGATGCGGCGGCCCTCATGCACCCGCTCATTCCCTTCCCACCGAAAGCTGCACCTGCGCCGCCATCGCGTCGGGTTCTGGTCACTGCCGGAGAGCGCGACCCGATTTGCCCGGTGCCGATGACCAAGGCTTTCGCCGATTATCTCAAAGCACAAGGCGGTGAGGTTACGGGAGAGTGGCACCCTGGCGGGCATGAGATTCGGTCAAATGAAATCGACGCGGTGCGGACGTTTTTGACGCCCTATATGTGAGGAATAGAGTGCGCGGCGGCCGAGCGCATTTCGGCTCAGCCGCGGCTTCTTCTCAATACCCACACTGCCGAAGCTGCGCCTCATAGCGGATCGCCATATTGGCGGAGCGGCGTGCGGCTTTCTGGATGGCCGCGTTGTTGCGCCACACACCATTGGCATAGCCGCCATGGCCGGAATAATAGGCGAGATAGAGATTATAGGGGTCGTTCAGAGCAATGCCGTTCTGGCGGTTGCTGGTGGAGTGATACCAGCCGACGAAATGGATGGCGTCGGTGAAGTCGGTGCGGCTGGCGCTCCAGCGGCCGGTCTCGCGGCGATAGCGGTCCCATGTGCCGTCCAGCGCCTGGGCATAGCCATAGGCTGTGGATTGACGCTTCCACGGAATAAAGCCGAAGAGCTTGGTGCGGGGCGGGCGGGCATAGGGCTGGAAGCTCGATTCCGTATAGATCGTCGCCATCATCACCGGTACCGGCACGCCGAACTCGCGCTGTGCCGCCTCGGCATCCTTGCGCCAGTTGTTGAACATGCCGTTCCGTTGCTGAAAAATCGCGCAGGCATTGGTGATCTGCGACGGGGCGGTCGCACAGCCAGCCAGAACGATCAAAAGAAAAAGGGCGACAAAAACGCTACGCATCGCGGAAACCTTTCGTTCCGCTCATTAGTAAATCGTAAATCTTAATGCTCGGTTTTGAGACAGGGTTAATTCAAATGCGATCTGTTAAGGATCGGTTAACCCCTTAGATGCGGCCCATGGCGGACGCCATCTGGTAGAGCGCGAGACCGGATGCGGTGCCGGCATTCAGGCTATCAAGCTGCGGCGACTGGGCGATGCGCGCCGAATGGAAGCGCGAGAGCACGGCAGGTGGCAGGCCTTCGCCTTCGGTGCCGATCACGAGCGCCATGCGCGGCGAGGGCGGGATTTGTCGGATTTCCGTTTTACCCGCTGGCGAGAGGCTCCAGATCTCGAAGCCTTCGTTTGCCAGTGCTTCCAGCATGGAGAGCGCGTCGCCGCCGCGATGATAGGGCACCGACAGGACGGAGCCGACCGACACGCGCAGCGCCTTGCGGTAGAGCGGATCGCAGGAGGTGGCGTCCAGAAACACAGCGTCGGCCATGAAGGCTGCGGCATTGCGAAACATTGCACCCATATTGTCGTGATTGGAAAGGCCGCAGCCTGCAACCACCAGCGAGGCTTCCGGCAGGCTGGCAATGGTCTGCGCCCTATCGCGGCTTCCCACCCGTGCGCCGAGCGCCAAGATGCCGCGATGCAGGTGAAAGCCGACGATGGTGTCCAGCACCTCGGCCTCAGCGACATAGACCGGCACGTCTGCCGGAAAATCGCAGAGGATATCCAACACACCGGCGAGCCGGTTCTTGAGGATCAGGATGCATTCGGCGCGGAAATCGCCGCGCGCCTTGTGGGCTGCCGCCAGCATGCGCAGCACCACCGTGCCTTCGACGATGAACTTGCCGTGCCTGCCGGTCAGGTCGCGCTCCTTGATATCGCGGAAGGCGGCGATCCGGGGATCGTCCGCTTGCTCTATCGCAATCGGAGCCAAGCCATTGGGCAGGGCAGGCAGATCATTGCGCATCGATGGTGATGTCCGCGACGAAGCGGCGTGTCTGGACGTTGAAGACCAGCGCCTTGCGCGTTCCATTGGCGAGGCGGCCGTAGAACAGCATGTCGCCATTGGCGAAGGAGACGTTCTCGATGGTGAAGCCCTGCGGCAGGCTGGCGGTTGCTGAAACCGGCTGATCGGACGGCACCTGCATGGACTGGTTTGTCGCAGGTGTTGCCGTCTTTGACGGCCCCATCGCCTTGT
Source organism: Agrobacterium sp. SORGH_AS 787 (assembly GCF_030819035.1). Classification (NCBI taxonomy): domain Bacteria; kingdom Pseudomonadati; phylum Pseudomonadota; class Alphaproteobacteria; order Hyphomicrobiales; family Rhizobiaceae; genus Agrobacterium; species Agrobacterium sp. SORGH_AS 787. The sequence goes on along the minus strand of NZ_JAUTBG010000002.1, from coordinate 251,680 downwards.
AGACAACCGCGCCGAAGACAGCCATAAGGCTGATAAACATTACCAAGCCCGACACGATCTGCAAACGGATCATCTTGCGGCGAACTTTTTCCATGGCCGGGTCTAGCGGCTTGTCGTCCTGTTCGTCTTGCTCGATCTGCGTCATCGGGGTCCTTGGAAGTCTCGGATTGATCGGAAAATAAGAATGAACGACCCCTTTAAACAAGGCGAAGACGCAAGGAAAGTCCTGATTGCTGGCGAGGATGCCGAAGGACGTCTCGATTCCTGGCTTGCAGCCGAAGTCGGGGGCGATCTTTCCCGCAGCCGTCTCAAGGCGCTGATCGAGCAGGGCGCCGTCTTCGTCAACGGTGCCGCCGTCACCGAGCCGAAGAAGAAGATCCGCGTCGGAGACCGCATCGAGATTACCATGCCTGAGCCGGAAGATCCCGAGCCCAAGGGCGAAGATATTCCTCTCGAGGTGGAATATGAGGATGACGACCTGATCGTGCTTCTCAAGCCCGCCGGTCTCGTGGTGCATCCGGGAGCGGGCAACTGGACGGGCACGCTGGTCAACGCGCTGATCCACCATTGCGGCGACAGTCTCTCCGGCATTGGCGGCGTCAAGCGTCCGGGCATCGTTCACCGGCTGGACAAGGAAACCAGCGGCGTGATGGTGGTCGCCAAGAATGACAATGCCCATCGGCATCTGGCAGCGCAATTTGCCGACCATGGCCGCACCGGCCCGCTGGAGCGCGCCTATAAGGCAATCGTCTGGGGACGTCCGAAGAGCCTGCGCGGCACCATCGATGCCGCTTTGGGCCGCAGCACGGACCGTACGAAGCGCGCCGTCAAGCGTGAGGATGCCGACGATGCGCGCGAAGCAATCACCCATTATGAAGTGGTGGAGCGCTATCACGAAAAGCCGGATGCAACCTCGCTTGCCTCCATGGTGGAATGCCAATTGGAAACCGGGCGCACGCACCAGATCCGCGTTCACATGGCCCATATCGGCCACCCGCTGATCGGCGATCCCGAATATGGCGCGGCCTTCCGCACCAAGGCGAACCTTCTGTCGGAACCGGCCAAGACGGTGGTCAATCGCTTCCCGCGCCAGGCGCTGCACGCCTATCTGCTGGTCTTCGAACATCCCCGCACGGGCGAGGTCATGGAGTTCGAAACGGATATGCCGGACGACATGGCAGCCTTGGCGGATGCGCTGCGGGCCTGAGGCCGCAGCGCCTGCGACAATTTTGCGCTTGAGCGGCGCGATTTTTTTCGGAACGATTTCCGCCGAGATCGGTTTTTTCAACGTCCCATGATGAGGTATTATTGGTCGATATGAGAGTGTCGCGTTTCCTTGAAACGTGACATCCGTATACATATTTAAGACATGGCTTGAAGCGGGGTCGGAAATGAACCGCGACAAGGTTCGCCTTAGGTTTGGGAACCGCGCCAGGAAAAAACATAAAGGGGGTGCTTTATGGCCCGCAATAGTTTGCCATCGATTACGGCTGGTGAAGCCGGTCTGAACCGATATCTCGACGAAATTCGCAAGTTCCCGATGCTGGAACCGCAGGAAGAATACATGCTTGGCAAGCGCTATGCCGAGCATGGCGATAGAGACGCTGCTCACAAGCTCGTCACCAGCCACCTTCGCCTCGTTGCCAAGATCGCCATGGGTTACCGTGGTTACGGTCTGCCGATCGGTGAAGTCGTGTCGGAAGGCAATGTCGGCTTGATGCAGGCGGTGAAGAAGTTCGATCCGGATCGTGGCTTCCGTCTGGCGACCTATGCCATGTGGTGGATTAAGGCGTCGATACAGGAATATATCCTGCGCTCGTGGTCCCTTGTGAAAATGGGGACCACCGCCAACCAGAAGCGTCTGTTCTTCAACCTGCGTCGTCTGAAAGGTCGTCTTCAGGCGATCGATGACGGCGATCTGAAGGCCGAACACGTCAAGGAAATCGCGACGAAGCTGCAGGTGTCCGAGGAAGAAGTCATCTCGATGAACCGCCGCCTGTCTGGCGACGCGTCGCTGAATGCGCCGATCAAGGCGTCCGAAGGCGAATCCGGCCAGTGGCAGGATTGGCTGGTAGACGACCAGGAAAGCCAGGAAGCGGTGCTGATCGAGCAGGACGAGCTGGAAACCCGCCGTCGCATGCTTTCCAAGGCGCTGGGTGTCCTGAACGATCGTGAGCGCCGCATCTTCGAGGCACGCCGTCTGGCGGAAGATCCGGTGACGCTGGAAGAACTGTCAACCGAGTTCGACATCAGCCGCGAGCGCGTTCGCCAGATCGAAGTCCGCGCTTTCGAAAAGGTGCAGGACGCCGTGCAGAAGGAAGCCGAAGAGGCTGCCAAGGCCTTGCGCGTCGTCGACGCTTAATCCACACGTCATTCTCCCACGTAAAAGCCCCGGTGAACATCTTCACCGGGGCTTTTCATTTTGGTCGATTTGTCCGAAGCGCTTACTGGCCCGTGGTCGGCGATGCCGCCATCCATTCGCGCAGTGCCGTCTCGAACGCAGCCTTGCCGTCAGCGCCCTTCTGAAGGGTCAGAAGCGCGCGGCGCCCGTTGCGGTAGGAGACGGGGATGTCGATCCAGTCGCGGGTCCGCAGCAGTTCCAGATTGGTCTTGCGTGCGTCCGGGAAGTCGTTCAGCGCGATCATGTGGAAATCGTCGGTGATCTTTGCCGGAACAGCGATGAGCGCGTTGCCGCGGTCCTGTTCGGTGGACTTCATGGCGATGCGCTGCACACTGTCGATCGCGCCACCTTCGAAGCCAGGCGAGACCGAGAAGACGATCTCGACCAGATGGCTTGCGGGAAGCGACGGGTCGGTATTGCGCTTGAAGGTAATGAGCGCGCTCAAGCCACGGCCAGGAATATTGATCTGGCCCTGGACTTCTGGAGAAGGCTTGCCAGCATCATCCGTTTCGTTCTGCAACGTCCAGGAAACCTTGCCTTCGATCGCAGTCGGTACCGTCTGGCCAAGCACTTCCTCATAAAGGAACATGCGGTCGCCGGTTGCGGCAGCAGGGGCTGCGGTCTGCTGTGCGACAGGCTGGTTGCCGGCAGCAGCGGGTGCCGCGGTGGCGGTGTTCTGGGCTGAAGGCGCCTCGTTCTGCTGATAGACCGATTGGCCCTCTGCCGTCACAGGCTGGCCGTTGGCGCCAGGGCCTGGACCTTCGTCCTTCTCCGTACCATCGGCGAGAAGCCGCTGGGTGAACTTCGTGCCAGTGACAGAGCCGTCATCGGCAGGGCGTGTTGCTGCAGGCGTTCCCGTTGATGCCTGGCCCTGTGCCGGGGTCTGGCCGTTGGTTGCAGGCTGTGTGGCAGTGGCTCCGCCATTGGCAGGCGCCGACGCCGTCTGCGACGTTCCGCCGGAGGATGTATCAGTCGAGGTGCCGGTTTTGGCCGAGTTGACCAGACCACCGACCATGTCGTTCAGTGCCTCGCGGTTCGTCCACGCGGCATAACCACCGCCTGCAAGCACCACGAGAAGGCCGAGGCCAAGAACCATGCCGGCGTAATTGCGCTTCGGTTTCTTCTTCGTCGCATAGGCGGCGGCGGGAATGCCGGCGCCTGTGAAGCCGCTGTCGAGATTGCCATTGGCCGTCTTGTCGGAGCGGTCGTTTGATCCGCCATCATAGCCGATCAGCTCTTCGAGATCGTCCCAGGGGGTGCGTTCCTTGTCGTCCTTCGTGGCACTCGCCGCAAAAGGATCCTCGTCTGCGCGGGGCAGAGAAGGCGAGGTCTTCGGCGGCAGATCGAGCGCAGTGTCCTGAAAATAGGACGAGAAATCGTCGACCGGGGCCGGGGCTTTGCCAGCACCGGTGACCTGCGGCGTTCCCGACGGGTCGCGATGGGCATCATGCTCGTCGAAAGCATAATGCGCGTCGTCGGATACCGGGCGGTTTTCAGGCTCTACGCTGACATTGCCATAATAATTGGACTGGCCGTCGAAGCCCGCCGTGTAGGGAAGCGGTGCGTTCTCACGCAGCACGGTTTCAGTGCTGAAGGGCTCCGCCTCACGCGGCTCTTCGCGCGTATAATCGTGCTGATGGGTCTCCTCATGACGGTCATCGTCATGAGCAACCTCTTCATGGTGATAGGCGGCATGCAACTGACCATCATGCGAATGGTCTTCGACCTCAGTCTCTTCGCGCTCCCATGGGGCAGGCTCGAGATGGCTGTCCTGGCCGACCCAGTTGCGGTGCGCGTGGTCTTCCTCGGCGGCGGGCTCATGACGCGCCTCGAGGCCATGGTGCTCGTCTTGATGCTCATGAGCATAGGCCGGAGCCTCATGCTGATACGTTTCCGGTTCCTGATGCGTCTCAGCTGTCTCGTAGGACACCGGGCGCTGGTAAAGCTCAGCGTGTTCTGCCGGCTCCTCGGCGCGATAGGCTACCTCTTCGGCAGGCTCAGCCTGATAGGCGGGCTCGCGCTCTTCGTGCCGTTGACCATCGTCATGCGCGGCATAGGTCTCGTGCTGTTCAGGCTCGGGGTGATCGTCGTGATGTGCGGGTTCTGCGTCATCCCGATGCTCATCGGCGTAGCGCTGCTCTTGCGCGACGCTTTCTTCATAATAGGGCGACGACACGTCTTCGGGCGCAGGCGTCGCATAAGCGGCGGCTGCGCCTTCGTCTTCGTCCTCCAATGCGGGAAGTGCTTCGGAATACTCACCCTCGACCTCGGCAATCGCGGTGTCGAGCTTCATGATCTGCCGCTGGAGCATTTCTTCCGGCGGGCGCGGCTTCATGTTTTCAAGCTGGCGCACGACAGCGCTGCGTGCCTTGTCGTACACCTTGGCCCGGTTTTCGGGAGTATTGTTCGCCAAGCCATCCACGGCCTTGCGAATGACTGCTACAAAATCCGCCATAAGCACTTTCTCGTCGGAACCGGTAAAATGCCGGCCCGATATGGGTTATGAAGACTGATTGCCGAGAACATTAGTCCTCAAACGGGTCAGTCACAAGTATGGTGTCGTCACGCTCCGGGCTGGTGGACAGGAGTGCCACGGGCGCGCCGATCAGTTCCTCGACCTGACGCACATATTTGATCGCCTGGGCAGGCAGGTCCGCCCACTTGCGGGCGCCGACGGTCGATTCCTTCCACCCCTCAAGGGTGATGTAGATCGGCTCGACGCGGGCCTGTGCGCCCTGGCTTGCCGGAAGGTGATCGATCTCCTGGCCGTCCAGCTTGTAGCCGACGCAGATCTTCAGTTCGTCCAGGCCGTCCAGAACGTCGAGCTTGGTCAGCGCAATGCCGGTGATGCCGTTGGTGGCGACCGACTGGCGCACCAGTGCCGCATCGAACCAGCCGCAGCGGCGCTTGCGGCCCGTGACGGTGCCGAATTCATGACCCTTCTCGCCGAGGAACTGGCCGATCTCGTCATGCAGTTCGGTCGGGAAGGGGCCTTCACCGACGCGCGTCGTATAGGCCTTGGTGATGCCGAGAATGTAGCCGAGCGAGCCCGGACCCATGCCGGAACCGGCAGCAGCCTGGCCAGCCACCGTGTTGGATGACGTCACATAGGGATAGGTGCCGTGGTCGATATCGAGAAGCGAGCCTTGCGCGCCTTCGAACAGGATGCGGGCGCCGGCGCGGCGCTTCTTGTCGAGCAGCAGCCAGACGGTTTCGCTGAAGGGAAGAATGCGATCGGCAATCGACGTCAGTTCTTCCATGATCGTTTCATGCGATACTTCGGCAGCGCCGAAACCGCGACGAAGGGCATTGTGGTGGGTCAGAATGCGATCGACTTTGGCCGACAGCGCTTCGCGGTCTTCAAGGTCCATGACGCGGATGGCGCGGCGGCCGACCTTGTCTTCATAGGCCGGACCGATGCCGCGGCGGGTGGTGCCGATCTTGGTGCCGCTGTTGGAGGCTGCGTCTTCGCGCATGCCGTCCAGTTCGCGGTGCAGAGACAGGATGAGCGTGGCATTATCGGCGATGCGCAGGTTCTCCGCCGTCACCTTGACGCCCTGGGCTTCCAGGCGGCCCATTTCCGCAATCAGTGCGTGAGGATCGACCACCACGCCGTTGCCGATGACAGCAAGCTTGCCGGGACGAACGACGCCGGACGGGAGCAGGGACAGCTTGTAGCTGACGCCATCAATGACAAGGGTATGACCGGCATTGTGCCCACCCTGATAGCGCACGACCACGTCGGCGCGCTCGGAGAGCCAGTCAACAATCTTACCCTTGCCTTCGTCGCCCCACTGCGAGCCGACCACGACTACATTCGTCATTTCTTGCTTTCCTGCTCATGGCGCCGGGGCGCCCCTAACTCAAACCCGCAAATCTATACTGCGTTGTTTTGCGGAAAGCGACCCTGTTTATGCAGCGGAATTTTGCTTTTGTAGGATAATTGTGCCCATCCTATGGCTGAAAAGCGTGCAACTGCTCTTGCGAAGACGTCAGGGCGAGTGCAGAAATCGGGCACGTCTTCGAATGAAAGTTCTGCGCCCGTGCTCTCCAGAGCCTATCTCGTCCTGACCATCGCCGCATTGTGCTGGGGCGGAAATGCCGTCGCGGGCAAGCTTGCGGTGGGCCATATCAGCCCGATGGTGCTGACGTTTCTGCGCTGGGTGGTGGCGGTGGCGATCATCGTCTCGATCTCTTTGCCGCAACTGGTCCGCGACTGGCCGGTGGTCAAAAAGCGGCTGCCCTATTTCTTAACACTTGGTACGGTTGGATACACGTGTTTCAACGCGGCCCTCTACACGGCGCTGAAATACACAACCGCCATCAATGCAGCGGTCATCCAGGCGGTGATCCCGGCGGTGATCTTCGTCTTCAACTTCGCGCTCTTCCGCACCAAGGTTCTCGCCGTTCAGATCATCGGCTTCATCCTGACCATCTTCGGTGTTGCGCTTCTCGCCTCCCGCGGCGATCTGATGTCGCTCATCCGGCTGGAGTTCAATCCAGGCGATGCGATCATGCTGCTCGCGGTGCTGGCCTATGCGATCTATACCGTCATCCTGCGGTGGAAGCCGGCGGTGGACTGGCGCACGCTGATGGCCATTCCGGCGATGGCCGCCCTGCTTACCTCGATACCGCTGATGGGATGGGAAGTCTTGAGCGAACAGGCGATCTGGCCCGAAGCGAAGGGCTGGGCGATCGTTCTCTATACGGCGCTCTTCCCCTCGCTCGTGGCGCAGATCTTCTTCATCAAGGGCGTGGAGGAGATCGGTCCGAACCGCGCCGGGCTCTTCATCAACCTCATTCCCGTTTTTGGCACATTTCTATCGGTGATGATCATCGGCGAGACGCTGCATCTCTACCAGATCGTCGCGCTGTTGCTCGCGCTTGGCGGCATTGCGGTTGCCGAACGAAAAAAGCCGCCTGTCGTGTAAGCCACAGGGGCGCAACGACGGGCGGCAGTCGGTCATGAATCTCTTGGAATGGTCTAGCGCAGCTTTTCGAACTGGTCGAAGCGCTGGAAGTAGAAATCGAGCGAGGCGATCGCGGCTTTGCGTTCAATGTCCACTTGCTCGCTCTCTCTGATCGAAGGGGCCGATGCGATGAGATTGTGCTCGATCATGGCAAAGCTTCTGGCGAGACCGCCGGGGCCTGCCGCATCGGCGTGGCTTGCGATGGATGCGATAACGATGCCGCACAGCGCGGCTGCGAAAAGCTTCTTCAACATGTCTAACCCCGTTTCGTGGCCGGCTTGCCCGCCGGTTTCTTTTGCGCTTCGGTTACCGGACCGGTTTTTCTTTTGTTGTCCGGCCTCTGTTGAAGACGACATTACGAGCCAAAATTTTCGGGGCGTTTAAATCGATCGGTACAATTTTATCGGTCTTTAGTTTTAATGCCGTCCATCGCATTTTTTCCGGCGAGCCTCACCAGGGAACGTCACGTCCTTCCCGGTCGAGATAGCGAAGACCGGGCTTTCCCTGCTGTGCGAGAAGCGTGGTGACGATCTGCGGTACGGTTTCTTCCATGCCGAAGGGCGCGGCGGGGCCGCCGAGTCCGGTGCGAATCCAGCCGGGCGCCATCAGCACCAGGGCGCGAGGATCGTTTGCATGGCGAGCTGCGTAGCTGCGCATATACTGGTTCAGCGCAGCCTTCGATCCGCGATAGACCTCATGACCGCCATTCGTGTTGTTGGAAATGCTGCCCTGCCCGGATGACATGACGCCGATCAGACCGGCCTGTGTCACGCAATCCTGCAGGCCTTCGACCACTCGCATGGGACTGAGCGCATTCGTGACCATCACGCGGATGAATTCATCCGTCGACACCTCCGCGATGGTCTCGTCCTGATCGGTGTTGGCCGTACCAGCGTTGACGAAGAGGATGTCGATTTCTTTTCCCGCCAGCCGATCACGCAACGAGGCGATCTCCTCCGGCCTCGTGATATCGAGTTGGGCAATTTCGACACGGCCCGGATGTGCGTTGGCAAGGTCGTGCAGCAAGGTTCGATCAGGCCCGCGCACCGTTCCGATCACATGCCAGCCGCGTCGCAAAAATTCCGCCGCCATCGCATGGCCGAGGCCGCGCGATGCGCCGACGATGAGAGTGGTTCTCGTTGTTTGGTTTACATGGTTCGGGGTCATGATCTCGCCTTTCCGTGTTTATGTCGGAAGTCATCATCCTCCTCACTCATCAGATGCGCCAGACGCACAGGATGCAAACTATTATTGCATAAGACGCTATGCATCTGTCGGGTATCGGATAGAATGTTTCGATGGACACCATCGACCTCAATCTTTTGCCGGCACTGGATGCGCTTCTGGCTGAAGGCAGTGTAACGGCGGCGGCGCGACGGCTTGGCCTCAGCTCGTCCGCCATGAGCCGGACGCTTGCCCGCTTGCGTGCCGCGACCGGCGATCCCCTGCTCGTGCGGGCAGGCCGGGGGCTGGTGCCAACGCCACGGGCCATTGCGCTGCGTGAGCGCGTTCATGTGCTGGCGCGCGATGTGCGCGACGTTCTCAGCCCGCAGGACGCCACCCTCGATCTCGCCACGCTGGAGCGGACCTTCACGATCAGGGCCAATGAAGGGTTCATTGCCTTGTTTTCCGCTCCCTTGGTCGCGGCGGTGATTGCGACCGCCCCGCATGTGCGCCTGTGCTTTGCCCCGAAGCCCGCTAAAGAAGCGGGACCGCTCCGGGACGGAACGATCGACCTGGAGATTGGAGTGCTGGGCGACTTTGCGCCCGAGGTTCGAACACATCTTCTCTTTCGCGACCGCTTCATTGGCGTTGCGCGAAAGGGGCATGCATTGCTCTCCGCACCGGTGACGCCGGAGCGGTATGCCGCTGTCCGGCATGTCGTTGTGTCCCGACGCGGCCAATTCACCGGACCGGTCGATGATGCTCTTGAGACGCTTGGCCTCACCCGCGAGATCGTTGCCCTGGTGCCGGGCTTCCCGGATGCCTTGCGGATTGCACGGCAGTCCGATCTGGTTGCGCTGGTGACGCAATCCTGCCTGTCCGATCCACGGTTTGAAGAGGGGTTTGTAAGCTTCCCGTTACCGGTGGAAACGCCGGAGATCGCCGTCGTCGCGCTCTGGCATCCCCGCATGGAAGCCGATCCGGCGCATCGCTGGCTGCGCGAAACGGTCATTGCCCTATGCCGGTCCTTCACACCCGCGTTAAAACAGGAGGACGATGGCGGCTAAAGCATGTCGCGCAAAAGTGTGCAGCGGTTTTGCGATAACGACATGCGACAACAAGGACCTAAAGCGTATGAGCGAATCTGAAAGATCGCGACACGCTTAAGAGCGCCGTCGTCCTATCGGACGCACAAAGGACGCTCTATCTTCTTTGATCTACGCATCGCGCATTCCGAAAATCGATTCCGATTTTGGGCCGATGCTGTAGGCAAAATCTGGGAAGCCACATCCGCCACAACAAAAGCGACAGGAAGCTCACATGATCGTCCAAGCCTGCATCAACGGAGCCCGTCCCGCCGGCTACCATCCGAATTTGCCCCTGGCGGTCGATGCCATGGTCCGCGATGGTATCGCCTCGATCGAGGCGGGGGCGGCCGAACTGCACATCCACCCGCGTGACGACGCAGGCCGTGAGAGCCTTTCGGCCGTCGATCACACGATCCGTGCCATGCGCCGCGCCTGCCCAGGCACGCTGATCGGCGTTTCCACGGGCGCATGGATCGAAGCGGAGCCGGCGACCACGCGGGCGCGCATCGCGGCTTGGGGTGAGCGGCCGGATTATGCATCGATCAATCTTTCCGAACCGGATGCCCCTGCGGTGATGGCGCTTCTCGACAGCATCGGTGTCGGCATCGAAGCCGGCCTTGCGACGATCGCCGACGCGGAGCGGCTCGTCTCATTGCCGGATCGTCCGCCCCTGTTCCGGGTGCTGATCGAAATCGAAGAACAGGATATCAACCAAGCCGACGAGATCGCCGATGGCATTGCGCAGGTGCTGGCGGACGCGGGGCTGTCCCGGCCAATCCTGCTGCACGGCTTCGACGCGACCGTCTGGCATTTCGTGCGGCGCGCGCGCGAGCGACGCTGGTCGACAAGGGTCGGATTGGAAGACGGCCTGTCGAAGCCGGATGGCTCCTTGTCCAGCGGGAACGCCGATCTGGTCGCCGCGGCTGTGGCAATATTTGCGGCGAACGGATGTGTCAGATGATCCTTCACGGCGGGTCGCGTTGGCGGGGCGAGGGGCGTTAGGGCAGCGAGATATCTCACCGAAGCTGACTGGCCAGCTCCTCGTTCGCCAGTCGGGTCAGCGCGCATAATTCCGCCGCGCTCGCTCCGTCGCGTGCCTGCACCGACATGCCCTGGATGATCGCGCCGATGAAGCGGGCAAGGGCTGCGGGATCGGCAGTGGGCTTCAATTCGCCGTCGGCCTTCGCGCGTTCCAACCGCTCGCGGAGGCGGGCGATCGTCGCCTCGCGCCGGGCCGCGACCAATCGCGCAACGGGATCGTTCTCCACCGCGCAGCCAAGCACCGCAGTCGAGATCATGCAGCCGGGGGGATGCGCCGGATCGGCAAAGCCCTTCGCCTGCGCTTCCAGCCACGCGCACAATGTGCCGATCACGTCCGGCGCGGCAAGATCCTCCTCCGTCAGCGTCGCGAAAGCATCGCCATACCAGCCGAGCGCGTCACGATAGAGATCTGCCTTCGAGCCGAAGGCAGCATAGAGGCTTTGCGGCGTGATCCCCATCGCTGCCGTCAGATCGACGATTGACGCCCCTTCGTAGCCGAGCCGCCAGAATGTTTCACCCGCCTTGGCCAGGACCTCGGCGCGGTCGAAGGCCGGCGGACGGCCACGACGACGAACAGGGGCCTCACTGTTGTTCGCTTCAGTATTTTTCACATCGTTCACTCTAGAAATATCCTGGGCAGTGTTTATTATGGAGCGATCATGGTGATAATATAGGAGCATCCTCGATGAGTCATCCTGCTTCTCTCAAAACCCGGATCGACGCTGCCATCGGCCGCGCCATCACCGATAATCGTCTCGTCGGCGCGGTCGTGCTCGTCGCTGAGGACGGTGAGATCACTTGCAGCCACACAGCAGGTTTTCTGGACCGGGAGGCGGGCACGCCGATGCGGGAAGATGCGATCTTCCGCTTCGCCTCGGTGTCCAAGCCGTTGGTGACGGTAGCGGCTTTGCGCCTTGCCGCGCTTGGTACGATCGCGCTCGACCAGCCCGTTACGCGCTGGCTGCCGGCGTTTCGCCCTGCACTGCCGGACGGATCACGGCCCGATATCACCCTGCATCATCTCCTGACGCATTCGTCAGGTCTCAGTTACCGCTTTCTCGAACCGGAGGGCAGCGCCTACCACCTGCTCGACGTGTCCGACGGTCTCGACCAGCCGGGCCGTGCGATGGACGACAATCTTCGCCGTCTGGCGCAGGCGCCGTTGGCTTTCGCGCCGGGCACCGCGTGGCGCTATTCGCTCGGCATCGATGTGATCGGCGCGGTGCTGGAAGCAGCCAGCGGGCAGACGCTCGATGCGATCGTTCGTGACGAAGTGACCGGCCCGTTGGGTCTGGCGGATACCGGCTTCAGCGTCACCGATGATAGGAGGCTGGCGACACCCTATGCAGATGGCGCCGATGGCCCGGTGCGCATGGATGGCACGATCACCGTACCGTTGCCGCCGCAGGCCGGCGAGGGCGCCATCTCCTTCGCCCCGGATCGCATCTTCGACCCCGCTTCCTTCCGTTCGGGTGGCGCCGGCATGGCCGGGACGGCGCGCGATCTGCTGACCTTCCTCGAAGCCATCCGCACGTCCTTAACGGAACGAGGCGGACCGATCCTGCCACGAGAAGTGGTCGCCACGATGATGCGCGATCACGTCGGCCCACAGGCGGAGACGCAGGGGCCCGGCTGGGGCTTCGGCTATGGCGGCGCAGTGCTCATCGATCCCGCTGCGACCGGTACGCCGCAGGCGGTGGGCACGCTGCAATGGGGCGGCGCGTACGGGCATAACTGGTTCATCGACCCGGCCAATCGGCTATCGGTCGTGCTGCTCACCAACACCGCTTTTGAGGGCATGGCAGGGCAAGTCGTTATCGATGTCCGGGACGCCGTCTATGGCTGAGGCTTCGTGTTTTGCCGCTACAGGCGCTCGCCCTTCGCTACAGCGCAGAAATCGGTCTTATGATCACCCGGCGCGGCGCGCCATCAGCTCGCTGGCACGGTTTGCAAGGCTTTGGCGGTCACCGGCGCTTTCGGCATTGGCGATGAGGGCCGGAATGGGAGAGCTTTCGCCCTCCTGCGCGGCAGTGAGCGCGATCATGCGTGCAGCAATCTGACTGATCTCGTTGCGGATCGCCTCATCATGGGTGTCGCCCTTGATATTCAACAGCCGCTCGGTCAGCGCCGTGCCTTGATTGCGGATGTCCTCGATCTCGCGCGTGAGCCGTTCCGGTGGTTCCGCAGTGGTTTCAGGCTGGGTAAGAGGGGCGGGGACAATGCTCACCGCATCCTTGGTGTCTTCCTTGCCGCTCACGCGTTCCTTCAGGCGGGCGATCTCCTGGGCGCGGCGCTCCAGCAGCATTTCGCTATCGGCATTGCGGGCCATTTCCTTCGCGAGCTGATCTTCAAGGCGGGCGATCTTGCGGCTTTCGCGGTTCATATGCTGGGCGGTTTCCCGCGCTTTGGCGGCGGCTTCTTCCAACTGCCGGGTGATGTCCTCACGTTCCTTGCGCCAGGAGATGGCCTTGTTCTTGGCCTGCTCCACTTCCAGATCGCGGGCCGACAGCGCGATTTTGAGATCGTCAAGCTCGCGGGAAATGGCATTGACGCGCTTGGTGAGGTTGGAGATTTCCTGGGTGCGGGCAATCGCCGTTTCTTCGGCGTCGTTGAGCTTTGTCGTCAGCCGGGCGACGGCATCCTCATGACGGCGGGCCTTGGCACGCAGGTCGCCAGCCTCCAACGTCATCTGCTCAAGTTGCAGTTTCAGCTCGCGGGTTTCGGCGAGAAGCCGTCCGGCATCGCCCTGGGCGGCTTCATTCTTGAACTTCAGCGCCAGAGCCTTTTCCCGCTCGGCGTCCAGTTCCTGACGGGTGCGGGCGTTTTCCGCCGCATAAAGCGCACGCGCCATATCCTTTTGCGCGCGCACTTCCTGCGGGCTCATCGGCATCGTCGCACGCAGTCTCTTTTCGGTGTAGGAGACGATGCGCCGGTGGATCGCTGGGGCGATCAATGAAACCAGCAGAATTGCGCAGAGAAAACCAAGGCCGAAGATAAGGGCGTACTCAATCACGCGTGGTCGTCTCCACAGGAAGCGCCAAGGGTCGAGTACCCAGATTGGCAGCTCATTTCATCGTCGCGGCGCAGACTGTCATGGCAATCTTGCGCCAGGCGGTCATCGCCTTACACGCTAAAGCGCCGTGTGTCCTATTGGACGCACAAAGGACGCTTTACCTTTTTGAAGCTACGCATCGTGCTTTCCGAAAATCGATTCCGATTTTCGGGCCGATGCTGTAGTCGCGTTAGAGGACTTTAATGCAAAAAGGAGCGGTTGACGAATCAGAAAGGATTCCATGTGGGCTGCGGGGTGAGCTTCAGATAGCCGACATTGATGCCGAGGCGCGCGCCGATGCCGGTACGGATCGGAGCAATTGTGACGTCGCTGTTCTTCAGCACCGTCATGCCAACGCCGGCGACGATGAAGGCGGAGCCGCTGACGCCGCCATAACGACGATAGAGCGCATTGACGGAGGGCAGGTTGTAGACGAGCATCATGGCGCGCGTGCCCTGGCCGCCGTAATCGAGACCGAGCGATGGGCCCTGCCAGAAGACCGGATGCTGACCGGCATTCTTCGTATAAAGCGTGCCTTCGCCATAGGTGAGGCCCGCAACGAAGGCGCCGGAGCCTTCCTGGCCGAGAATATAACCATTCGGCAGACCATATTGCTGGAATGCGCGTTCCACGACCTTCGCAAGGCCGCCCGTCGTCTCGCCGAAGAAGCCGTGACCGGCATCGACAATTTCCTGGATGGTGTATTGATCGCTGCTTTGTGCCGATGCCTGCGCAGCCGACAAAGACAGGCTCGCAAGGATCACGAAAATCTTTACCAGTCCGAGGCGTGCGATGGTGCGGAGTTCGTTAAGTCGCATCGTCAGTTCCGTCCGTCTGTTTGTTACCATTGCCGTGTTAAGACATTTGGCATTTTGAGACCATGATATTAACAATCGGTTTACCAAATATGGTGTCATTATGGCTTAGAGCGTTTCCTTGCTAAATGGAATCGGTCCTGCGGAGCACGTTTTCGACAGGACGCATTTATTTAACAAGGAAAAGCTCATAGAGCGCCGGGCGTTCCTTCGGGTGCACTCAGGACGCTCTAACGCTTTTCGAGTCTACGCATCGTGCTTTCCGACTATCGATTTTGGTTTGGGGCCGATGCTTTAGCAATTTTGACAGGGTCCGCGCTCTATCCGCGCAGGAGAAAATGTATGACGGCAAAATTCAAAATCTCGCTCTCCGGCCCGGATCTGGCGGCACTGCTGTGCAGCCGCGTGTGCCACGACGTCATTTCGCCGGTCGGCGCCATCAATAATGGTCTCGAACTTCTCGATGAAGGCGGCACCGATGCCGATGCGCTGGACCTGATCCGCACCTCGGCGCTGAATGCCTCCGTACGGCTGAAGTTTGCACGCCTTGCCTTCGGTGCCTCCGGTTCGGCCGGCGCATCGATCGACACGGGCGAAGCCGAAAAGGCTGCGAAGGATTTTGCCGCTGCGGAAAAGAAGGTGGAAGTCACCTGGTCCGGTCCACGCGCCATCGTCGCCAAGAACCGCGTCAAGCTGCTGCTGAACCTCTTCCTCGTTGCCTATGGCGCGATCCCGCGCGGCGGCAATGCGGATATCGTGCTCGAGAACCCGGATGGCGATGCTCGCTTCGAAATCACCGTCAAGGGCCGCATGATGCGCGTGCCTGCAAAGTTCGCGGCAATCGCCGAGGGTACGGAAGAAGAGGCGATCGACGCCCATTCCGTCCAGCCTTACTACACGCTGCTTCTGGCCGAAGAAGCCGGCATGAAGATCGAATACAAAGTGCACGAAGACCGCGTGGTCTTCACGGCTTCCATGGCCGAGGCTGCCGAAGCGGCCTGATTGGATTGATGGTGGGCTGCCGTGGAGGTGGCCCATTTTTCGTGCCGAGTAGAATAATGGCGGGCAGGCTCCGGGGCAATCGTCCCCCGTCGCCCACCTCAGGTGCCGCTTAGACGGCTTGTCAAAACCGCTTTACCATCACCTCGTTGGCATAGGTTGGTCGCCGATCCGAAACGCGGTCTGACCGTTGCGGGTAAATCCCAGACGTTCATAGAAGATGATGGCGTCTTTATTTTCGCTGTTCACCGCAAGCCACACGCCCTTGCGCCCACGCTCCGGGCAGAGCTTAAACGCTTCCATAAGAAGCCGTTTACCGATGCCTTTGCCCTTGTGCCGCGGCTGAACATAGAGCGTTGCGACTTCTGTCTCCGGGCCGTTTTCGATAGGGGCGGGGCTTTTGACCGTCACGCGCACGAAGCCGTCAATGCCGTCGCTATTGTCTGACACCAGGATGATCTCATTCTCATCATCGGTGAGCGCTTCGAATTTCTGCGTGGTGAAGGCCGAAAGGGCGTAATCGGCAAAGAATTTCGACACGCCGTTCCTGAGATACGTGCCGATCCAGACTTCGATGGAGAGTGCCGCAAGGCTAGAGGCGTCGTTTTTCAAGGCTTTGCGAATCGTCATGACACTCTCTTTTTCTGCGGAAGCGGTGTGCCGGACAAAACAAAACCCGCCGTTTGCGCGGCGGGTTTGTCATGACAACCATGCTTGGGAGGCATGTCGAGGAGATAATCAGGCGGTCTCGAGATATTCGGTGTTGCCATCCGGCTCGCGAAGCACGTAGCCGCGGCCCCAGACGGTTTCGATGTAGTTCGCGCCGCCTGCTGCGTTTGCCAGCTTCTTGCGCAGCTTGCAGATGAACACGTCGATGATTTTCAGTTCAGGCTCGTCCATGCCGCCATAGAGGTGGTTGAGGAACATTTCCTTGGTGAGCGTGGTACCCTTGCGGAGCGACAGCAGCTCCAGCATCTGGTATTCCTTGCCCGTCAGGTGAACGCGCTGGCCGCCGACTTCGACAGTCTTGGCATCTAGGTTGACGATCAGCTCGCCGGTGGCGATGACCGACTGGGCGTGGCCCTTCGAACGGCGCACAATGGCGTGAATGCGGGCAACCAGCTCATCCTTGTGGAATGGCTTGGTCATGTAATCGTCGGCGCCGAAGCCGAGACCGCGCACCTTGTCTTCGATGCCGGCCATGCCCGACAGAATAAGGATCGGCGTTTTGACCTTCGAGAGACGCAGCGTTCTCAGGACCTCGTAACCGGACATATCCGGGAGGTTGAGATCGAGAAGGATAATATCGTAATCGTAGAGCTTTCCAAGATCCACGCCTTCCTCACCGAGGTCGGTCGTATAGACGTTGAAACTTTCCGACTTCAACATCAGCTCAATGCTCTGAGCCGTTGCGCTGTCGTCTTCAATAAGTAGAACCCGCATAATTATCCCCTTTGCCGCCCGCGGTTGGTAAATGAATGCCGTTTGCGCGATGCGGATCCAGACGTTGCCTGATTTGCAGGCTGCCACCAAATGGTTAACAAATTCTTCTCTCCTTTGGCAAGGTATGCAGAACTTATTAAATAATTCGGGCACTCTGCTGTTTTTGAACGTGAATCCATCATCGCCAAACATGAACCAATAGGTGAGGAAAACCCCCTAAGTGATTCAATCGACTCTTGCATTGTCGTGCCCAGTGGTTTTTTGGGCTTGGCATTTACCGACCCTTAAATGATCCGCCTTATCATTAACGATGCCCGTAAATGAAAAGTTAACAGCGCAGTTTTTTTATTAATGGCGGGTAACTTTTAAGAATCATTCCGGCACAGCCGGAGTGGCGGGTTGGTTCCTGTTTGAACCGGGGTCTCGCTATCCAGGAGTATTGAGTATGAAGTCGCGTGACAGCCTAGTTCGCCTGAAAGAATTTCAGGTCAACGAAAAACGTCGTCAGTTGCAGCAGTTGCAGTCGATGATGTCCGAATTCGAACGGATGGCCAAGGAATTGGTCCATCAGATCTCCCTCGAAGAAAGCAAGTCCGGGATTACAGATCCCAGCCATTTCGCCTATCCGACCTTTGCCAAGGCAGCACGCCAGCGTGCCGACAATCTGCAGGTTTCGATCCGCGAGTTGAAGATGCAGCAGGAAGCCGCCGAGGCTTCTCTGGAAGAAGTGCAGGCCGAGTATGACAAGGCCGCAGCACTGGAACACCGCGATACCGCGGTCCGCGCCCGCGCCTGACGCTCTTGCGTTAATGAAGGCGATTTGAACCTGACGTCATTGACGGCGGCCAGCTGATCAGGAGGCTGCTTTCAATGACGCTGTTTTTTGTCTGAAAAATTGCGATCCGCCTGGCCGATGCCGGGCGGATTTTTTTATGATGTCTTTTTGATTGCGATTGAGGCCGCATAAAGAAGGGGCTGGAGGCGTATTCGTCCCGCCGAAAATAGAGAGCAGCGATCGCTTGCTCCGAATTCCAAGACGGTCTGAATTTCGCGACGAGCGACGCCTACGAAGGGTCTTGGGGCAAGGGGGGAATCCCTTGGTGGAAGGCGGAAACCTCCCGGATGTCATCAATAGAGCGGATGACGTGAAAGGCGAGGTTCAACGCCGTCACCGTGTCGTGCTGAAAAGCAAAAACGGCGTCACACCTTCCCGTATCGACGGGATGGGATGACGCCGGATCTGGCATGGCAGGGCGCAACGAGGGCGCACATGCCGGAACGTTTAGTGGCGGTACTGCTGAATGCGCGTGGTGCGCAGGCCTGCGAGGCCGTGATCTGCAATCGACGACTGCCAGGACAGGAACTCTTCCACTGTCAGCGTATAGCGCTCACAGGCTTCTTCCAGGCTCAAAAGCCCGCCGCGCACGGCGGCAACGACTTCGGCCTTTCGGCGGATGACCCAGCGACGGGTGTCGGCTGGTGGCAGATCGGCAATCGTCAGGGGGCTGCCATCGGGACCGATGACATATTTAACTCGCGGGCGTATCATTTCGGTCATTGGACACTCTACACAAACTCAAGACCATATGCTGGGCACTTTAGGGGCGTACCTTTAAAAAATACCTAAGCGCACAGAGATAATTTGTTAATAATTTGAATGATTTCGCTGGGTTTGTTCGTGCTTTGCGGCACATTAGCCCAAGCCCAAAATGGGCGCTTTGGCGCCCAGTAAAGCGTGTGAAAATTTTTGCTGGAAGGGTTTGCAAGCGGTCACAGCGGACTTTCGCGGGGCCTGCGCGTCCAGGCGAGGGCGTGCTTTCGCCATACTGTGCTCTACCGCCAGCCGCTGGCGTTCGTTATGGCGGCTGATGCTATCGGTGGAACGTCCAAAGCGTGGTGCGATGTTTCAGATTCGCTGCTCACGCTTACGTTTTTTGTTTATCGCAAAACCGCTGCACAGTTTTGCGCGACAGGCTTCAGGGTGCGCGCCGAAACGCTCGCTTCCATGGAAATAGGCTCAGCGATTATCGCGGTGGAGCGCCCCAGGCAATGAAGTCGGGGTTGGCGAGCATGTCATCATTGCTGTGGTCGATTTCGTAGCGCAGCGGCAAGCCCGCCATATCGAGCGTGATGCCGCCTGCGGCCCGCAAGACGGCGTCGCCCGCGGCGGTGTCCCACATCATGGTGCGGCTGAAGCGGGGGTAAAACGTCGGCAGCACCTTCCGCCAGCATGCAGAATTTCAGCGACGAGCCGATGGAGATGCTGTCGATCAACCCGTTTTCCGTCACGAAGGCTTCGGTCTTTGGGGTGCAATGGGAGCGACTGATGACGGCAACGGGCATGGGCGGTTTGGCGCGACAGCGAATGGAGTGGTTCGACAGATGCTCGAATTCTCCGGAAATGAAGAGCTTGCGCGCCGTCTCCCTTTCGCCGGTCCATGCCACCCCGAGGGCTGGGGCATAGACGATGCCAAGCATCGGTACGCCCTTTCGGATCAATGCAATGTTGACGGTGAAATCCTGCTTGTCCGAAATGAATTCCTTGGTACCGTCCAGCGGATCGACGAGGAAAAAGTCGCCGTCGATCTCGGGCACATGGCCGGTCGTGGCGGACTCTTCGGCAATAACCGGGATATCGGGGAAGTCACGCGAGAGGGCCGATAGAATGACCTCTTCGGCGCGCTCATCCGCTTCGGTGACGGGAGAGCAGTCATTCTTGTAGGTCACATGCGGGCCGGCGGCGTGAACCGCCATGATTTCCTTGCCGGCGCTCAAAGCCGCCGCAATCAGACTTTCCAGCATTTCCATTCCTTCAGAACCCGCGAGCCCGCAGCCCTTCTGCTGCAAGGTTTCCTGCAAGCACGAGACGCGATCAGGTGAAGTTTGGTTACGCCTGATGAGGGCGCCGGTCAAATATATCTATTTGGGAATGAAACGCGTGCGTCCGGCGATTAAATTTTCGGGCTTAACTGCCGCTTTCATAATCTTTTTGATGCCGATTGCAGCAATCGGCGCGTTAACATTAAAATTTGTGCATATTTCTCCCTTTTTGGCTTCACATTTTTACCGAACGCGCTAAGGGTTTGCGTCAAGAGGGACAATAAAGACAATGAGAGCCCTCAGTAAGCAACATAAACGAGGTACGTTCCGCATCGAGAACGCGCCCAGGGGAAAAATATGGAGTATTTTATCCAACAGCTCATCAACGGGCTGACTCTTGGATCGATCTACGGCCTTATCGCTATTGGCTACACGATGGTCTACGGTATCATCGGCATGATCAACTTCGCTCACGGCGATATTTTCATGCTGGGCGGCTTCGCCGCTCTGATCGTCTTTCTCATTCTCACATCCTTCATCGCAGGCATTCCAGTCGCCATTCTTCTGTTGGTGATGATGGTCGTTGCCATGCTGGTGACGGGGCTGTGGAACTGGGCGATCGAGCGCGTGGCCTATCGTCCGCTGCGCGGCTCATTCCGCCTTGCGCCGCTGATCACGGCGATTGGCATGTCGATCGTGCTGTCGAACTTCATTCAGGTGACGCAGGGCCCGCGCAACAAGCCGATCCCGCCCATGGTCACCGATACGTACCATTTCGGTGCGATCACCATTTCGCTGAAGCAGCTTCTCATCGTGGCCATAACCTCGGTGCTGCTGTTCGCCTTCTGGTACATCGTCAACAAGACACCGCTTGGCCGTGCACAGCGCGCCACCGAGCAGGACCGCAAGATGGCGGCGCTGCTTGGCGTCGACGTCGACCGGACGATTTCGGTGACCTTCGTCATGGGTGCAGCGCTCGCCGCCGTCGCCGGTACGATGTACCTGATGTATTACGGCGTGGCCTCGTTCAATGACGGCTTCATCCCCGGCGTGAAGGCTTTCACGGCTGCGGTTCTGGGCGGTATCGGCTCGCTTCCGGGTGCCGTTCTTGGCGGTCTTTTGATCGGTCTTATCGAGTCGCTCTGGTCGGCCTATTTCTCCATCGCCTACAAGGACGTGGCCGCCTTCGGTATTCTGGCTTTCGTGCTGATATTCAAGCCGACTGGCATTCTCGGCCGTCCGGAAGTCGAGAAGGTTTAAGCACATGGCAAACATTCCTTCTGACAACACCGCCGAGCAGGACGTCATGGCAAAAGCGGTGAAGGAAGCCATTATCGCTGGCTTCGTTTCCTTCGGCATGTTCCTGCTATATGTCGGCATCGTCACCTATCAGGATATCAACAATCAGCTGGTCTGGGGTACGCGCTGGGGGCTCCTGGCGATCTTCGTCGCTGTTGCCGCCATCGGCCGTTTCGTCGTGGTCGGTGTCATCGAGCCGCATCTCGACCGCCGTAAGCTGGCAAAATCCAAGGCAGGCATTCTGGAAATCTCCGAGGAAAAGAACTTTTTCCACAAGCATTTCCTGAAGATTGCCCTGGTCTTCCTGCTGCTCTATCCGATGATCGCCGTCTATTTCAGAGGCGCTCAGGGTTCGCTGATCTTCGTCGACAATTTTGGCATCCAGATCCTTATCTACGTGATGCTTGCCTGGGGTCTGAACATCGTCGTTGGTCTGGCAGGTCTGCTCGATCTCGGCTATGTCGCCTTCTATGCGGTCGGCGCCTATTCCTATGCGCTATTGTCCAGCTATTTCGGCCTGTCCTTCTGGGTGCTTCTGCCGCTTGCCGGCATCCTTGCCGCCTTCTGGGGTATTATCCTCGGCTTTCCGGTGCTGCGCCTGCGCGGTGACTATCTTGCCATCGTGACGCTCGCTTTCGGTGAAATCATCCGACTTGTTCTATTGAACTGGACCGATGTCACCCGAGGAACCTTCGGTATTTCCGGAATTGCCAAGGCATCGGTCTTCGGTATCTGGTCTTTCGATGTCGGTGCGCCGAACAACTTCGCCAAGGTTTTCGGCCTGCCGATGTCGTCGGGTTACTACAAGATCTTCCTCTTCTACGTGATCCTGCTTCTGTGCATGCTGACGGCCTACGTCACCATCAAGCTGCGCCGCATGCCGATCGGTCGTGCATGGGAAGCGTTGCGTGAGGACGAGATCGCATGCCGCTCGCTCGGCATCGATACGGTCAAGACCAAGCTCACCGCCTTTGCAACGGGCGCGATGTTCGGCGGTTTTGCCGGCTCGTTCTTTGCCGCACGTCAGGGCTTTGTTTCCCCGGAAAGCTTCGTCTTCCTGGAATCGGCCGTCATCCTCGCCATCGTCGTTCTTGGTGGCATGGGCTCGCTGACCGGTATCGCGATTGCTGCCGTGGTGATGGTTGGAGGTACCGAGCTTCTGCGCGAAATGGAATTCCTGAAGAAGATCTTCGGTCCGGACTTCACGCCAGAGCTTTACCGCATGCTGCTCTTCGGTCTTGCCATGGTCATCGTCATGCTGTTCAAGCCCCGCGGCTTCGTCGGCTCGCGCGAACCCACGGCCTTCCTGAAAAAACGCAAGTCTGTCTCCGGCAGCTTCACCAAGGAAGGTCACGGCTGATGGCTTCCGGAAACACTGCGATGAACAAGAATACCATCCTGAAGGTCGAACATCTGTCGATGCGCTTCGGCGGCCTGATGGCGATCAACGACCTCTCTTTCGATGTGAAACGCGGCGATATCACCGCGCTGATCGGTCCGAATGGCGCGGGCAAGACCACCGTGTTCAACTGCATCACCGGCTTCTACAAGCCGACGATGGGCATGATCACCATGGTGCGCAGCAATGGCGAGGAGCATCTGCTCGAGCGTCTGCCGGACTTCGAAGTGACCAAGAAGGCCAAGGTCGCCCGCACCTTCCAGAATATCCGGCTGTTTTCAGGCCTCACGGTTCTGGAAAATCTGCTGGTGGCGCAACACAACAGGCTGATGAAGGCATCCGGCTACACGATCCTCGGCCTGCTCGGTCTTCCGGCCTATACGCATGCGGCGGAAGCATCGATCGAAAAGGCCAAGTACTGGCTGGAGAAGGCCGATCTCATCGATCGTGCCGACGATCCGGCGGGCGATCTTTCCTATGGCGCGCAGCGGCGTCTGGAAATTGCCCGTGCCATGTGTACCGAGCCTGAGCTTCTCTGCCTCGACGAACCGGCTGCCGGTCTCAATCCGAAGGAGTCGCTGGCGCTCAACACCCTTCTGCGTGGCATTCGCGACGAGGGCACCTCGCTGCTTCTGATCGAACATGACATGTCGGTCGTTATGGAAATCTCCGACCACGTCATCGTGCTCGAATATGGGCAGAAGATTTCCGACGGCACGCCCGATCATGTGAAGAACGATCCCAAGGTCATCGCCGCTTATCTGGGTGTCGAGGACGATGAAGTGGAAGAAGTGATTGCAGAAGAACTCCACGGGGGAGCAGTCTGATGTCTGAAGCTCTCCTGAAAATTCAGGGCGTCGAAACCTATTACGGCAATATCCGCGCTCTCGCTGGCGTGGATGTGGAAGTGAGAAAGGGCGAGATCGTCTCGCTCATCGGCGCCAATGGTGCAGGCAAGTCGACGCTGATGATGACGATTTGCGGCGCGCCACAGGCGCGTAATGGCGAAGTCATCTTCGACGGCGAGGATATTACACGCCTGCCGACGCATATGATTGCCCGCAAGCGCATTGCCCAGTCCCCCGAGGGCCGCCGTATTTTCCCGCGCATGTCTGTGCTGGAAAACCTGCAGATGGGTGCCAATCTCGACAACCTGAAATACTTCAAGGAAGATGTCGAGAAGGTCTTCACGATGTTTCCGCGCTTGAAGGAGCGCCAGAGCCAGCGCGGCGGCACGCTTTCTGGCGGCGAGCAGCAGATGCTCTCCATCGGCCGTGCGCTGATGTCACGTCCGAAACTCCTGCTCCTCGACGAGCCGTCTCTCGGTCTGGCGCCCTTGATCGTCAAGGGCATTTTCGAGGCGATCAAGAAGCTCAACCAGGAAGAGGGGCTGACTGTCTTCCTCGTAGAGCAGAATGCTTTTGCGGCCCTGAAGCTTTCTGACCGCGCCTATGTGATGGTCAATGGCAAGGTGACGATGAGCGGTTCCGGCAAGGAGCTTCTCGCCAATCCCGAGGTGCGGGCAGCCTATCTCGAAGGCGGCCGCCACTGACGATGAGAGGGTGCGGGGATCGTCGATCCCCGTCCTTCGACAAGGTGCAAAAGTTTTTATCATTTTGTGCCGTTGCCCATGAAAAAATGCTTGCTTTCGAAGGCGTTGGGCGCAAATCTGCTGAGAGCCTGTCAGACTGCATAGCCGGTTTGGTGGATCAAAAAACAACAATAAAGCTTGCCGGAAAACGGTTGAGCGAAAACAGAACACAGGGTCGTTCGCGTTTCGTTGGCGGCGCTGATTGGGGAAAAGATGCAGGGCCTTTTTTTCGAAACCGATAGTGGCGTTCGCTATATCTTGCGTGGCCTCGTCGTTCTTCTCGGCTTCTGGACTGCCTGGCGCACGGGCAAGTCCGTTGCCGATGGCTGGGGTCAATATCCGCAGGTGGTGATTTACTCGCTTCTGCTGGGGTGCGTCATGCGCTTTTTGCATTACGCGCTTTTTGCCGGCCCCTTGTTGAACGGCTTCTACTACCTGATCGATGTCGTGGTTCTGTTGGCCTTTGCAACGGCCGGCTTCCGCATCCGTCGGACCAGCCAGATGGTCGATAACTACTACTGGCTCTACGATCGGACATCGGCATTTTCCTATAAGAAGAAAGATTGACAGACGGGTTTTTCTGAAATCAGAATTCCCTCCTGAGAGGAACAGCCTGGACAGATAATTTGGGTGCTGGACAGGTCGAGAAAACCAACCCAATCAAAGGAACTGGGAGTAACATAATGAAGAAGTCTCTTCTTTCCGCAGTTGCGCTGACCGCCATGGTCGCGTTCAGCGGTTCGGCATGGGCTGATGTCGTCATCGGCGTCGGTGGTCCGTTGACTGGCCCGAACGCCGCTTTCGGCGCTCAGCTCCAGAAGGGCGCAGAACAGGCCGCAGCGGATATCAATGCTGCTGGCGGCATCAATGGCGAGAAGATCAAGATCGTTCTCGGCGACGACGTGTCTGACCCCAAGCAGGGTATCTCGGTCGCCAACAAGTTCGCAGCTGATGGCGTCAAGTTCGTCGTCGGCCACTTCAACTCCGGCGTTTCCATTCCGGCGTCTGAAGTCTACGCCGAAAACGGCATTCTCGAAGTCACGCCTGCCGCAACCAACCCGAAGTTCACCGAACGCGGCCTGTGGAACACCTTCCGCACCTGCGGCCGTGACGACCAGCAGGGCGGCATTGCCGGCAAGTATCTTGCCGACCACTTCAAGGACGCCAAGATCGCCATCATTCACGACAAGACGCCTTACGGTCAGGGCCTTGCCGATGAAACCAAGAAGGCTGCCAACGCCGCTGGCGTCAAGGAAGCCATCTATGAAGGCGTGAATGTCGGCGACAAGGACTTCTCCGCCCTCATCGCCAAGATGAAGGAAGCCGGCGTTTCCGTTATTTACTGGGGTGGTCTCCACACCGAAGCCGGCCTGATCATCCGTCAGGCGAAGGATCAGGGCCTCAAGGCAACGCTCGTTTCCGGTGACGGCATCGTCTCCAACGAACTGGCTTCTATTGCTGGCGACGCCGTTGAAGGCACGCTGAACACCTTCGGTCCTGACCCGACCCTGCGTCCTGACAACAAGGACCTCGTTGCGAAGTTCAAGGCTGCGGGCTTCAACCCTGAAGCTTACACGCTCTACTCCTACGCAGCCGTTCAGACGATTGCCGAAGGTGCAAAGGCTGCTGGCTCTACGGATCCGCAGGCCGTTGCTGAAGCGCTGAAGAAGGGGACGTTCAAGACCGTTCTCGGCGATATCTCCTTCGACGAAAAGGGCGACCCGAAGCTTCCCGGCTACGTCATGTACGAATGGAAGAAGGGTCCGGACGGCCAGTACAGCTACTTCCAGCAGGGCATGTAAGCCGCTCTGTAAATTCGAGATTGATGAAGCCCGGCAGCGATGCCGGGCTTTTATATTTTTAAGGCTTCGTCGGGATATGACCAAGGTGCTGATGATGGTCCCTCATTGAAAGACCAACGCCAATGCATGGTCCACGCAAAAGCGTGGATCGGTTTGCGATAACGACATGCGATCAAACGAAGACCTAAAGCGCGGGGAGCAAATCTGAAAGATCGTGACACGTTTTGGCCCCGCTGATTGGGGGTGAATGGCGCGTCAAGAAATCCCTGTCGAGTTCTTTCAATCACAATAAATTAGAAAAATGTGATATTCGGCGGAACTGCTTGCGATGCGCCACGTTTTCTGCGGCCTCAGTTCAGGAGTTTATCAATGAAGAAGCTTGTTGTTTCCGCAGTCCTCGCCGCCGCGTCGTTCTTCTCGGTTACCGCACCATCCTACGCCGAAACCGTCACCGTGACGACGAGCCAGCGTGTCATGCGCGAGCATGTCCGCGAAGAATATCGCCCGCGTCACTACCGTCATGCTCCGCGCGATTGCTTCGTCAAAAAGGAACGCATCCGCCGCCATGGTGAGATCATCGTCCGCAAGACCCGCGTCTGTCGTTAACGGTATTGCCTGTTCTCCCTTCCGATAGTTGTCGGAGGGGAGGGCAGGTTTAGAGATGCCCTCATGAGACGGTTCCGCTTTTTGGTTTTCGGCTGTTGAGGGATGTGAGTTGGGGATGGCTACCTCCTCTGTCCTGCCGGACATTTCACCCTCAAGAGGGGAGATCGGCGATGAGCGCCCACTCAGTTTGAACTTCGACTTTGAAAACGTTCTGGATGTTGGCCTCGTCTCGGTTCACAGGGGCTTCTCTTTCTCATGTGCCTTGCGTGCACTGAAGCGCCCTCAGCACAAATTCCACCCGGTCCTCAATGCCGGACTTCGGTAGAATGACGACGTCATATCCGAGCTCGTCGTAATCGCGGCGCAGCCGCTCGTACTCCTCTACCGCATCTTGAAAGCCGTGGCGGCGTTCGTTGTCGGTTACGTAGATTTCGGGCCAAGGGGGTGTGAGGAAGACGATCTTGGCGTAGCGAAATTCATTGCGCAGCCGATCGTACCAGTCGTCGTCGCCCAGTTGGCGAAGCGCGGAGGCGGCGTCGATCAGGCTGCGGTCGAAGATAGAGAAGTCTGATTTTTCGCGAGCGGCTGCATAGTCCTGTTCTGCAATCGCGACCGCCTCGTGTAGGAAGGCTTTGCGGTCGACCCATGGGAGGGCCGTTTCTCCTGATTTCAGCTGTTGTTCGACGACGCGTCGGCCCGGTTCTTCCACCGTGGCGCAACCACGTTTTGAAAGTTCTGAGAGCAGTGTGGATTTTCCGCCGCCGGAGCAGCCGGACAGGATGACGAGCTTCTCCATATATTGATCCTGGTTGGAGTGGGAAAAGGTGCGCCTGTGCCTTCCACGACGCGAGGGCGCAGCGGGGCGTGACATGCTGGTTGAGCGCAAGAGCTCGACGCTCAGGTTTGGTCTGTCTGGGGAGGGATTGAGAGACCTAGATCGTTTCCGTTCAACACGGAAACGATCTAACGCTTGCGCGTCTCAGCTATCGTGCAGCACATGCGCCGCCTTCACTGCGGCCGAGGCGCGGTTTTCGACGCCGAGTTTGACGTAGATCTGTTCCAGATGCTTGTTCACCGTTCGCGCCGAGAGGCCTAGAATCTCGCCGATGTCGCGGTTGGATTTGCCTTTGGCGATCCAGACCAGCACTTCCGATTCCCGCGTTGTCAGGGAGAAGCGGTCACGCAACAAGGCCTCACCAGACTTCTCGTTGGTTGTCGTCAGACGGAAGAGATATTCGTCGGCGCCGACTGCGCCCAGAAACGTGAAGTGCAGCGAGGGGCGTTCCGCCTGGGTAATGACGAGCGGTGTGTCACGCGTGGTGGTCTGCGCCATCCACTCGCCGATGGTGCGGGAGACGATGTCGAGGCCATCATTGCTACCGGTTGCAGCGTTGATGAGGCGGGTTGCCTGCGGGGTGGACCAGAGGATCGTTCCGTCGGCGCGCACGGCCAGAAGATGCCGCCCGGCTGCATCCAGTGCCACGCGTGCGCTTTGCGCCGAGCGGGCATTGGAGAGGTGGACGCGAAGCCTGGCGCGCAGCTCGTCAATATTGATAGGCTTACTGAGGTAGTCCACACCACCGCATTCCAGTGCGCGCACCACGTGTTCGGTCTCGGTCAGCCCGGTCATGAAGATCACCGGCACCTGCGCGACGGCGGCATTGGCCTTCAGGCGCAGGCAGGTCTCGAAGCCGTCGAGCCCCGGCATAACGGCATCGAGAAGGACGAGGTCGGGTGTGACGCGCTCGACGATGTTGAGCGCCGCCTGGCCAGAGGTTGCGATCAGCACCGAGAAGCCGGACTGTTCCAGCGCTTCGGTCAAGAAGCCGAGCGCTTCCGGGCTGTCATCCACCAGAAGGACGATATCGCGCGGCTGCAATGACCTATTCATCCGTGCCCGTCCTCGTGTTGAAACTATGAAGATAATCGGCGTAACCGGTGAGATCGAAGGCGCGCACGAAGCGTCGAGCCTCTTCGGTAAAGGCCAGATTTTCTGGTTGTGCGGCGAGAGAATCGAGCTTCGCCTCAATGCCGCGAATGTAACCGATTTCGCCGAGCGCTAGCAAATCCTGGAGATGGGCTGGAGCGGGCGCTTTTACGGCGCCGGGGTCCGGCTCTTTTGCAGACAGGTCGACTGGCGGCAAGTCTGTGTCATAGACCCATTGCAGCCCGAGATGTACGGCGAGCCGGTCACAGAGCTTGCGGATATCGACGGGCTTTACCAGCGCATCATTATGACCGTCCGTATCGGCACCGATGATGGCGGTATCGCCGATATTGGCAGAGAGCATGATGATGGGGGCGGTTTGCCCGGCATTGCGCAGCTTTTCGACCAACTGCCAGCCGTTCATGCCAGGCATGGAAATATCGATGAGGAAGGCATCCGGCTGCATCGCCTCGATCAGCGCCAGGCAATCCGGTCCGCTTTGTGCCGTCAGCACGACGAAATCGAGCGGGGAGAGGACCTCCATCATCAGATCGCGGTGATCCTCATTGTCATCGACGACAACGATTGTGCGGCGTGGTCCGGCATAGGAAACGATCTTCTTTTCCGGCGCGAGTGCCGTGCTAGGCCTGTCGACCGAGGAGAGCATCAGCCGCACCCGGAAGGTCGAGCCGACGTCCTTCTGGCTTTCGACAGAAATCTCGCCACCCAGCGTATTGGTGAGAAGCTGGGTGATGGTGAGGCCAAGGCCAAGCCCTGGCATGGGCTTGATGATTTCAGCCTCGCCACGCTGGAAGGGCTCGTAAATGCGGGCGAGATCCTTTTCCGCAATGCCGCGCCCGGTATCGGTGACGGTGAAGGTGGCGACCTGACTGCGATAGGTGACATCGAAGCCGACGGTCCCCTCGTCGGTAAACTTGATGGCATTGGAGAGCAGATTGACGAGGATTTGCCGCAGGCGCTTTTCGTCGCTGCGCACATATTGCGGCACGCCTCTGGCGCGCTCGTGGCGGAAGGCCAGCCCCTTGGCCTGCGCCTGCGGGCGGAACATATCGACGATCTGGTCGAGGAAATCCTGAATGTTGATCTCGTTCGACTGAACCTGCAACCTGCCTGCTTCGATCTTGGAAATATCCAATAGGCCATCGATCAGGCCTGAGAGGTGATCGGCGGAGCGGCGGATGACCTTGATGGCGGATTGGCGAGGCGCAGGAATGGTTTCATCCCGCTCGAGGATCTGGGCGTAGCCGAGTACGGCATTCAGCGGGGTACGCAATTCGTGGCTGAGCCCCACCACATAGCGGCTCTTGGCGCGGTTGGCGGCTTCTGCCGTTTCCTTGGCATATTGGAGGGCCGCGTCGGTCTTCTGGTGGGCGGCGATTTCCTTCAGCAAAAGCGTGTTCTGTCGCGAGGATTCCTCCTCCGCCACGACCCGGCTGTCATGGGCGAGCACGAGGAACCAGCAGACGATTCCGGCGATGACGGCAAAGACGAAGAAGACGATGAGAATGGTGCGATTGACGACGTCTGCGGTCGCTGGCGTGCCGGTGCCAACCTGATGGGCGATCAGCCCCAGAATACCGCCGATCGCTGCAACGGCCAGCGCTGAGAAGATCGCATAACGGCCGAGCCTTGAGGCGAGCTTCGCAACCAGCTGTTCCGGCAGGAAGGTCTTTGCCACCTGGGCCGTCTGGTAGTTCAGCCGGGCTTTCGGTTTGCACATATCGTGGCAGCGGCTGTCCAGAGAACAGCAGAGCGAACAGATCGGACCGGCATAGGCCGGGCACCATGCCATGTCTTCCGGCTCAAACGGATGCTCGCAGATGGAGCAGGTGATGCTGGAGAGTTCCTTCCACTTCTGGCGCGGCTTGCGTGCCAGATAGAATTTTCCCTTCGTACCCCAGGCGATCAGCGGCGAGGCGATGAAAGCGACGACCAGGGTGATATAGGGCGCAAGCGACGCAGCGAGCGTGCCGAACAGACCGAAATGGGCGGTAAGCGCAATCGTTGCGGAGAGCGCCATGGCACCGACGCCGACGGGATTGATATCGTAAAGATGCGCCCGCTTGAACTCGATGCCGGGAGGGGCAAGGCCAAGCGGCTTGTTGATGAAGAGATCGGCGGAGATGGTGCAGAGCCATGCCATGGCGACGATGGAAAAGATGCCGAGCGTTTCTTCCAGCAGCCGATAGATGCCAAGCTCCATCAGGAGAAGCGCAATGGCGACATTGAAGACCAGCCAGACGACGCGGCCTGGATGGCTGTGGGTGAGGCGGGAAAAGAAGTTCGACCACGCGAGAGAGCCCGCATAGGCATTCATCACATTGATCTTGAGCTGCGAGACCACGACGAATGTGACCATCAGGACGAGAGCCGCATTCTGGTTGGGGATCATATAGCCGAAGGCGGTGAGGTACATCTGCGCCGGATCGGCGGCGCTGCCCACGGGCACGCCGGAAGAGAGCGTCAGCACAACCAGGAAGGAACCGGCGAGCAGTTTTGGAACGCCGACGAGAACCCAGCCAGCACCGGCGAGAAAAACGCCGAGCTTGTGACGAAGCTTGCTTTGGCCTTCTGCCGGCAGGAAGCGCAAGAAGTCCACCTGTTCGCCGATCTGTGACATCAGCGCCAGGATGACGGCAGAGGCCGCACCGAACTCGATGAGGTCGAAGGGGGCGGTGTCTCCGGGTGGCGCTGGCGCGTGGTGGATGCCGGAGAATGCCAACCATAGATCGAATTTCTGCCAGTCCATCAGCGCGATGAAGAGGAATGGCAGGACGTTGAGGACGATCCAGAAGGGCTGCGTCAGGATCTGAAACTTGCTGATCAGGCGCACGCCATGGGTGACGAGCGGAATGACCATGACCGCCGAGACGATGTAGCCGATCCATAGCGGAATGCCGAGCGCCAGCTCCAGCGCGCCGGACATGATCGATGCCTCGATGGCAAAGAGCATGAAGGTGAAGGCGGCGTAGATCAGCGATGTGATGGTGGAG
This sequence comes from Agrobacterium sp. SORGH_AS 787, assembly GCF_030819035.1. NCBI lineage: Bacteria > Pseudomonadati > Pseudomonadota > Alphaproteobacteria > Hyphomicrobiales > Rhizobiaceae > Agrobacterium > Agrobacterium sp. SORGH_AS 787. The sequence goes on along the minus strand of NZ_JAUTBG010000002.1, from coordinate 220,249 downwards.
CCGATATAGCCGAAGCTTGCGCCGCGCGTCAGAAGATCGATATCGACGCCGTGGCGGATGGCATAGCGGCTGATCGGCAGGCCGACGAGCAGCATCGCAACAGCGGCCGCGACGATGGCGAAGAAGGCGTTGGTGGTGCCGTAGGAAAGCGTGATTGCGCCGCCGATAGCTTCCAGCGCCAGAAAGGAAATCGCGCCGATGGCGGTATGGGAAATGCGGCTGGAGGAGAATTGCCGGGCGCTCTTGGCGGTAAATCGCAGCGCGTAGTCTTCCAGCGTCTGGTTCGCGACCCAGCGGTTATATTCGCGTCTGACGGGGATGATGCGTTGCCGTGCGGCCATGCCAGTGTTTCACAGCCTCCACTTATGCGTCTTGCGACCTTGCAGGCGCTTTGTCCGCCAACGGCAGACGGAAAAATGGCGTCGCCCGGATCGAGCGACGCCATTTCTTTTTAGATTAGGCAGCAGCCGACTTTGCCGTCGGGACTTCTGCGATCGTCTTCAGCACGACGGAAGCGATCTGGTAAGGGCAGCCCTGGGAGTTCGGACGACGGTCTTCGAGGTAACCACGATAGCCGTTGTTGACGAAGGAGTGCGGAACGCGGATAGACGCGCCACGGTCTGCAACGCCGTAGGAGAACTTGTTCCAAGGAGCGGTTTCGTGCTTGCCGGTCAGGCGCAGATGGTTGTCCGGACCGTAAACGTCGATGTGCTCTTTCCAGTTCTTTTCGAAGGCAGCCATGAGGGCTTCGAAATATTCCTTGCCGCCAACTTCACGCATGAACTTGGTGGAGAAGTTGCAGTGCATGCCAGAGCCGTTCCAGTCGGTGTCGCCGAGCGGCTTGCAATGGAATTCGACATCGATGCCGTACTTTTCGCAAAGACGCAGAAGCAGGTAGCGAGCGATCCAGATCTGGTCGGCGGCGCGCTTGGAGCCCTTGCCGAATACCTGGAATTCCCACTGGCCCTTGGCCACTTCGGCGTTGATGCCTTCGTGGTTGATGCCTGCTTCGAGGCAAAGGTCCAGATGCTCTTCGACGATTTCGCGAGCGATCGAGCCGACATTCTTGTAGCCGACGCCGGTGTAGTACGGGCCCTGCGGAGCGGGGTAGCCCTGCTCAGGGAAGCCGAGCGGGCGGCCGTTTTCGTAGAAGAAGTATTCCTGCTCGAAACCGAACCATGCATCTTCGTCGTCGAGGATGGTTGCGCGGCTGTTGGACGAGTGCGGCGTGACGCCATCCGGCATCATGACTTCGCACATGACCAGCGCGCCGTTGGTGCGGGCAGGGTCAGGGTAGATGGCGACTGGCTTCAGAACGCAGTCGGAGCTGTGGCCTTCGGCCTGCATGGTGGAGGAGCCGTCGAAGCCCCAAAGCGGAAGCTGCTCGAGTGTCGGGAATTCGTCGAATTCCTTGATCTGCGTCTTGCCGCGCAGGTTTGCTACCGGCTTGTAACCATCCAGCCAGATGTACTCGAGTTTGAACTTAGTCATTACGAACCTCTCATGGGTTAAGATGCGAAGCCTTGATTGTTTTCGTCCGGTTACCGGTGGAAAACGCTCTCGCTTTCAAGGGCTGCCGATAGATATGCATGCCGCGTGCCAATTTGCGCGGGCTCTCGAATCGGCACTTCATTTTTTTCTTTCGAAGTTGCTGCCGAACCGGTTGGTACGGAAAATTCCGCCTTTCGGCGTGATGGAGGTTTTTCCCGAAATTTTAGAATTATGAAGGCTTTATGAAGCGAAATGGGCTGATTTTCTGCCGAAACTATGAGCGAAGATGTCGTTCTGAATGTTTTTTCAGCCAAAAGCGTGAATTTTGAGTGATTAGCTGCATAAAGACTATTCGATTAACGGACGCGCAATTGATGTGCCTAAAAAATAGTCTTTATGATATTTTTTTAAGCGAATGGGGTGAATTTCGGCTTTCAATCGGCTATAGTCCGGAACGAAGCATGGTGCTGAAGTGTTTGATTGAAAGAAACGAGGCCGTCATGAGAACCGAACCCAATTTTGAAAGTGCTAAGATCTACCAGTTCCCCGTTGGAGGCCGCGCAGGCTACCGAGGCTTTCGCAAGGATGCGTCGGTTCAGTCCATGCAGGAATATGCTCCGCGCGTCGACTTCGATAGCTGGTACCACCAGGAAGCGATCACCGAGGACGAGAAACCCCATAACTGAGGTTTCTCACGCTACCGTTTATCCGTCGGCTGACCTTGCATTGGCCTTCCTGACTTCCATGTGCTGATTTCGCCACCCCACCTACGTCAAACGACGTATACGGTTTCGCCTCGCCAAGCCCGATAGTCCCCTCCAGCAGCGGAAAAATGCCGCTGAGGCCTTGCTCCCAAGGCTTAAACACGAAGAGGGGTTCTTCCGATGACTTTCAGAAAGACGCTCACGGGCGCGCTGCTTGGCGCCATTTTGTCCACCACCGCATTCCACGGCGCATTTGCCGCTGACGACACGATCAAGATCGGCGTGCTGCACTCGCTCTCCGGCACCATGGCGATTTCGGAAACGACGCTGAAAGACGCCATGCTGATGCTCATCGACGAGCAGAACAAGAAGGGTGGCGTTCTCGGCAAGAAGCTTGAAGCCGTCGTCGTCGATCCGGCCTCCGATTGGCCGCTCTTTGCCGAAAAGGCGCGCCAGCTGATCAGCCAGGACAAGGTTGCCGCCGTGTTCGGTTGCTGGACCTCGTCTTCCCGTAAGTCGGTTCTGCCGGTTTTCGAAGAGTTGAACTCCATCCTCTTCTACCCGGTCCAGTATGAAGGCGAAGAGTCCTCGCGCAACATCTTCTACACCGGTGCTGCACCGAACCAGCAGGCAATCCCCGCTGTCGATTATCTTGCCAACACCGAAGGCGTCGAGCGCTGGGTTCTGGCCGGTACGGACTATGTCTATCCGCAGACCACCAACAAGATCCTGAAGGCCTACTTGATGTCGAAGGGCGTCAAGGAAGAGGACATCATGATCAACTACACGCCATTCGGCCATTCCGACTGGCAGACGATCGTCTCCGACATCAAGAAGTTCGGCTCTGCGGGTAAGAAGACCGCCGTCGTTTCCACCATCAATGGTGACGCGAACGTTCCCTTCTACAAGGAACTGGCAAACCAGGGCGTGAAGGCCGAAGACATTCCGGTCGTTGCCTTCTCCGTCGGTGAAGAAGAGCTTGCCGGTCTCGATACCGCGCCTCTCGTCGGCCACCTTGCCGCCTGGAACTATTTCCAGTCCGTCGATACTCCGGTCAATGCGGAGTTCATCAAGGAATGGCATGCCTTCACCAAGAACGACAAGCGCGTGACCAACGACCCGATGGAAGCTGCCTATATCGGCTTCAACGCCTGGGTTAAGGCGGTAGAGGCTGCCGGCACGACGGATACCGACAAGGTTCTGGACAGCATCATCGGCGTTTCGGTGCCGAACCTCTCCGGCGGCTACGCGACCGTCATGCCGAACCACCACATCACCAAGCCGGTGCTGATCGGTGAAATCCAGGCCGACGGCCAGTTCCAGATCGTCCAGCAGACCGCGCAGGTCGTGGGCGATGAGTGGTCCGATTACCTGCCGGACTCCAAGGACCTGATCTCCGATTGGCGCAAGCCAATGTCCTGCGGCAACTTCAACGTTGCGACCGGCAAGTGCGGCGGCAAGGGCATGTGATTGGGTAATTGGTTGCGGCCCGCCGATCATGCGGGCCGCGATCTGCCTGTATACTCTGTGTCATCCTCCGGTCTTTGGAATGATGATGACCGGGAGTGATCCCGCACCCACTGCCGTCATCCTCGGGCCTGACCCGAGGATCCACTGCCCTCCTTTGTTCTTCTCGCCGTTGACGCTCGTCGATGCCGTGATGGATCCTCGGGTCAAGCCCGAGGATGACGTCGAGAGGGGGAGGGGTCTGAGAACAGTTGTTCTCACTTCTGATTTCCGCCTGCAGTCATTTCTCCGCAGGCATCCAAGGGGGACTTGGGACCATGTTTGTTCGACTGTTGGCCGTGATCGGCCTGTTGTTCAGCCTGACGGCTTCGGCCTTTGCCCAGCAGGGCGATGCAAAGCCGTTGATCGATGCGCTGGGCAAGGCCGATTTCAAGCAGGCTGAAGCGCTGATCGGGCAGATCGCTGCGACCGGCGACGCGCGTGTCGTGCCTGCACTGGAAGCGCTTGCGGCTGGCGAGCTTTATGTTCGCAAGGCCGATAGCCTGGTGTTTCTCACCAAGCCCGCCGGCGATAATCTGACCCTGATCGATCCGGTGACGGGTGAGGCGGTCGGTGATGCGCCGAAGGCTGCGGTCACGAAGATCAAGGTCAACAATACGTTGCGCCGTGTTACCCGCGCAGCGCTTGGCGGTCTGACATTGCTGAGCCCCGATCGCGGCGTGCGGCTTGCTGCGGCGGATGCCGTCTTGAAAGCGCCGAGCGCTGAAAATCTCGGGCTTCTAGAAGCCGCTCTGGCGAAAGAAACCGATGCCCAGGTTCGCGCCCGCATGGAAGAGGCGCGTGCGGTGTCGGTCCTTAGTTCCGATCGCTCCGTCGAAGACAAGCGCAGTGCCATCGACACCATCAAGACCATCGGCGGGCGGGATGCGATCAGCATTCTGATGGCTGCGTCTTCGTCTGTCGATGCCAGTCTGAAACCGGACATCGATGCGGCGATCGCTCACATCCAGTCCTCGCTGGCGCTGTGGGATGCGGCGCAGAACATCTGGTACGGCCTGTCGCTCGGCTCGGTGCTGCTGCTTGCGGCCATCGGCCTTGCCATCACCTTCGGCGTGATGGGTATCATCAACATGGCGCATGGCGAGATGGTGATGATCGGCGCCTATGCCACCTTCATCGTGCAGGATATCATTCGCAGCCACTTCCCAGGTCTGTTCGACTGGTCGCTCGCTATTGCACTGCCCGTCGCTTTTCTGGCTACCGGCTTTGTCGGTCTCGTCATCGAGCGCGGTGTCATTCGCTTTCTCTATGGCCGTCCGCTGGAAACGCTGCTTGCCACCTGGGGCATTTCGCTGATCCTGCAACAGGGCGTTCGCTCCATTTTCGGGCCGACCAACCGAGAGGTCGGCAGCCCAAGCTGGATGTCCGGCTCCTTCAGCATCGGTTATCTGAATTTCACCTGGAACCGCGTCTGGATCGTCTGTTTCTCTCTGTCGGTGTTCTTCGCTCTGCTTCTGCTTCTGAAGCGCTCGTCCTTCGGCCTGCAGATGCGCGCCGTGACCCAGAACCGGCGCATGGCCTCTTCCATGGGTATCCGCACGCCCTGGGTCGATGCCTTCACCTTTGCGCTGGGGTCCGGCGTTGCCGGTCTTGCCGGTGTCGCCCTCAGCCAGATCGACAATGTGTCGCCCAATCTCGGACAGAGCTACATCATCGACAGCTTCATGGTCGTGGTCTTTGGCGGTGTCGGCAATCTCTGGGGAACGCTGGTCGGGGCGCTGTCGCTCGGTGTTCTCAACAAATTCCTCGAGCCCACCGTTGGCGCCGTTCTCGGCAAGATCCTCGTGCTCGTCCTCATCATCCTGTTCATCCAGAAGCGGCCACGCGGTCTCTTCGCACTCAAGGGAAGGGCGATCGAAGCATGATTACCGGCTTTCTCCTTCGCGCTCTCGACCGCCGCATCTCGATTGCCATCGGCTTCATTCTGGCCGTGGCGCTCATCATTCCCGCACTGAACCTGCTCTTGCCACCCAGCAACCCGCTGCATGTACCAACCTATATGATGTCGATGCTCGGCAAGTATCTGGCCTATGCGTTGCTCGCGCTGGCGCTCGATCTTGTCTGGGGCTATTGCGGCATTCTCTCGCTCGGCCACGGCGCCTTCTTCGCGCTCGGCGGCTATGCCATGGGCATGTATCTGATGCGCCAGATCGGCTCACGCGGCGTCTATGGCGATCCGGTGCTGCCCGATTTCATGGTCTTCCTCAACTGGAAAGAGCTGCCCTGGTTCTGGCACGGCTTCGACATGTTCTGGTTCGCCATGCTGATGGTGCTGGTGGTGCCCGGTCTGCTGGCCTTCATCTTCGGCTGGTTCGCCTTTCGCTCACGCGTCAACGGTGTCTATCTGTCGATCATCACCCAGGCGATGACCTATGCGTTGCTGCTCGCCTTCTTCCGCAACGACATGGGCTTTGGCGGCAATAACGGCCTCACAGACTTCAAGGACATTCTCGGCTTTTCCGTTCAGGCGGATGGCACACGTGCGGTGCTCTTTGCCATGACCGCCCTGATGCTGGCACTGTCCCTGATGATTGCGTCCGGTATCGTCAATTCCAAGTTCGGCAAGGTACTGGTGGGTGTGCGCGATGCCGAAAGCCGTGTTCGCTTCCTCGGCTTTCGCGTTGAAAACATCAAGCTCTTCACCTTCGTCGTCTCTGCGATGATGGCGGGCATTGCCGGTGCGCTCTTCGTGCCCCAGGTGGGCATCATCAATCCGGGCGAATTCGCGCCTGCCAACTCCATCGAGGTGGTCGTCTGGACGGCGGTCGGCGGTCGCGGCACGTTGATCGGCCCGATCATCGGCGCGCTGCTGGTCAATGGCGGCAAGAGCTATTTTACCGGCGCTTTTCCTGAATTCTGGCTCTTTGCGCTGGGTGGCCTCTTCATCGCTGTGACGCTGTTCTTCCCCAAGGGCATCGTTGGCACCATCCAGCACACCATGGCGGGCCGTCGCGGCAAGGGTGCGACACCGAAGGACAATCCGGCAAAGCCCGGCAATGACGATGCGGTCGCGCATCAGGCAGCGGAGTGAGGCGGTTATGAACACAGTTTCCGATACGAGAGCCAAAAGCCTTCTCTATCTCGACGGCGTTTCCGTCTCCTTCGATGGCTTCAGGGCGCTGAACTCTCTTTCCTTCGTTGTTGAGCCCGGCGAACTACGCGCCATCATCGGCCCGAATGGCGCGGGCAAGACGACGATGATGGATATCATCACCGGCAAGACGCGGCCCGACAGTGGCACGGTGCTGTTCGAAGACCAGATCGATCTGACGAAAAAGGATGAGGCGGACATCGCCCAGCTCGGCATCGGTCGTAAATTCCAGAAGCCGACGGTGTTCGAAAGCCATACGGTCTGGGACAATCTGGAACTGGCGCTGAACCGCAAGCGCGGCGTTTTCGCCACCTTGTTCTATCGCCTGACGGCGGAAGACAAGGCACGCATAGAAGAAATCCTCGCAACCGTCCGCCTCGGCCACCGCCGGGACGATCTGGCGGCGAACCTCTCGCACGGCCAGAAGCAGTGGCTGGAAATCGGCATGTTGCTGGCTCAGGAGCCGAAGCTTCTTCTGGTGGATGAACCGGTGGCGGGCATGACGGACGCCGAAACGGCGGAGACGGCGGTGCTGTTGAAGGAAATCGCCAAGACCCGTTCCGTTGTGGTGGTGGAGCACGACATGGGCTTTATCCGCGAGCTTGGCGTCAAGGTGACATGCCTTGCCGAAGGCTCCGTGCTGGCCGAGGGATCGATCGACTTCGTCTCGAACGATCCGAAGGTCATTGAGAATTATCTGGGGCGGTGAACATGCTAAGCGTCGAAAACATCAATCTTCACTATGGTGCGGCGCAGGCTTTGCGTGGCATCTCGCTCAATGCCGAGATGGGCAAGATCACCTGCGTGCTGGGGCGTAACGGGGTGGGCAAGAGTTCGCTGTTGCGTGCGGTCACCGGGCAGCACGCCATTAGCGGTGGCTCGATCACCTTTGGGGGCGAAAGCCTCAATGGTCTGGCGCCCTATCAGCGGGCCAAGCGCGGGGTCGGCTATGTGCCGCAGGGGCGTGAAATCTTCCCGTTGCTGACGGTGCAGGAAAATCTGGAGAGCGGCTATGCGCCGTTGCCGCGCAAGGAGCGGTTTATTCCAGACGATATTTTCAGCCTGTTTCCGGTGCTGCAAAGCATGTTGTCACGCCGCGGCGGCGATCTTTCCGGCGGGCAGCAGCAGCAGCTGGCGATCGGTCGGGCACTCGTAACGCGTCCGAAGATCCTCGTTCTGGACGAGCCGACCGAAGGCATTCAGCCGTCGATCATCAAGGACATCGGTCGGGCGATCAAATATCTGCGGGACTCCACCGGCATGGCGATCCTGCTGGTCGAGCAGTATCTGGATTTTTGCCGCGAGCTTGCCGACTATGTCTACATCATGGATCGCGGCGAGGTCGTTCATCAGGGTGCGGCGGAAACGCTGGATACGCCGGAAGCGCGCCGGCACCTGACAGTATAACTGCACCGGATTTACTCACGCCGTAATAAAAACCCCGTGATAAAGTGAACAGCCATGCGCTGAGACATGGCTTTCATGCAGGTTTTTACGTTTCATTCATCAAAGTCCTGTGTTATTGGCAACATGAATGCTGCATGCAAGACACACCCGAGGGGTCATCTGCACGCCGCGACCGTCGATCCCTTACATTCCGCGAATTTTCCGGCATCTTGTCGGAGAACTGTGCCAATAAAGGCGTGCCGATGAATTTGACTGTTGCTGGCCGGACATTCCGGCTTCCATTTCCTGCCAAGACATTGTTCGCAGGTTTTGCCATTCTCACAAGCATGAGCGCCGCTGCATCGGCATCGATGTGCGGTGAGGCTGTAACGCCGGGTCGGCACGCGTTTTCGCTCATGTCACAAGGGTCAGAACGCGAGGGCGTCTATTTCGTTCCATCCTCTTATGATGGATCGAAGCTGGTGCCGGTGGTTTTTGATTTTCATGGCAGCAACAGCAACCCGAACGGCCAGCTCGACCGTAGCGGTTGGGACAAGGTTGCCGAACGCGCAGGCGTCGTGGTCGTGGCACTGCAGGGCAGTCTCGATGGTGAGTTGCCGGGCACCCATGCCTGGAACGTGCCGGGCGTGACGACCCGGCCGGGCGGGCTGGATGAGGTCTCTTTCATCCGCGATGCGGTTTCCATGGTGAAATCCAAATTCTGCGTCGATGAAGAGCGCTTCTATGGCTCCGGCTATTCCGGTGGCGGGCGCATGCTTTCTCAATATCTGTGCAGCGGTAGCAATGATTTTGCCGCGGCAGGCTTCGTCGCGTCGCTGCGCGCGGGCGTTCCGGTGGAAGCCGAAGGCCGTTGGCGGCCGGATATGGCAAGCTGCACACCGGCCAAGCCCATGTCGATCATCGCTTTTGCTGGCACGAAAGATCCAGCCAACCCCTATCAGGGTGGCGGCAAGCCCTACTGGCAGTATGGCGGCGAGACGGCGCTGAAGCGGTGGGCGGAGCTCGATGGTTGCAAGGGTGCCGTGAAGAGCAAGTCTCTCGGCAACTTCACCTTCAATTCCTACGATGTCTGCAAGAGCGGTTCACGCATCCATTCTTATGTGATCGACGCCTGGGATCATGCCTGGCCGCGCGCCACGATGAAATCCGAAGTCATTGCTGCCTCTGCCGTTTTGACCCGCAAACCCGGCGGCGACGTGACACCGAAGGCGCAGCCTGCGGTCGACCGCAAGACATCAGGTGATGAGAGTGCAAGACAGGTTGATGCCGCCGAAAGAATGTGGGATTTCTTCCAGAATACGGAAGGGCAGATGGTTGTCGACGCAACGTCGAAGACGGATTGCTCTGTGAAAGCGGTTTCCGCATCCGCGAAGCCCTCGGAGACGACGTGCAGCCAGTCCTTGAAAGCATCAGCCAACCCCGTCCGCAACGCGCCCGTGGCCGAGGACGCATTGTAACCAAAGCGCTTGATGGGCGCAGCCGTCTGGACGAATTGTTTCAGGAAGGCTGCGCCAAGATCAGGCTCCCCGACACCTTTTCCAATGAAATGGAAGCCATTCTCATCAATTCCTCCGGCGGTTTGACCGGCGGGGACGAGGTGGAATGGCAGGCGCATGCGAAGGCGGGAACCAGCCTCGTGGTGACGACGCAGGCCTGCGAGAAGGTCTACAAGGCCGCCGCCGGGACTGCGAACGTATCCGTTCGTATCACGGCGGAAGAAAACACCCGCCTGCATTGGCTTCCCCAGGAAACCATACTCTTCGACCGCGCTTCGCTGACGCGCAGGCTGGAGGCGGATCTCAATGCCTCGTCCGAGTTTCTCGCCGTCGAGGCGGTGCTGCTTGGCCGTCAGGCCATGGGCGAAGCGATGGAGGAGGGGCTGTTTCGTGACCGTTGGCGTATTCGTCACGGCGGCAAGCTCGTTCATGCGGAAGAGCTTTTTCTCGATGGCCGGATTGCCGATCTGACGCAGCATTCTTCCGTTCTCGCAGGCCGGGTTGCCTTCGCCACCATCCTCTATATCGGCCCGCTGGCCGAAGCGCTATTGCCTAAAATCAGGGCGTTTGCCAGAGAAAGCGGCGGCGCTAGTGAGTGGCAAGGCAAGCTCGTGGTGCGACTGTCCGCGCCGGACGGATTCTCCCTGAGAAAAATGCTTTTTCCCATCATTTCGCTCTTGCGCAACGGCGCGCCAGTGCCGAAAGTCTGGAATCTGTGAAGCGTGTGCAGCGCCCTGAAACTGGATGAGTATCCGGCTTAAGTTGCTGCATAGGCAGGATGATTTTGAGCGTACCTTTCAAACCCTGAAGGACGCTCGGCTGGAATGGGACGACGATGAACCTTACTCCCCGGGAAAAAGACAAGCTCCTGATCTCCATGGCGGCCATGGTGGCGCGTCGACGGCTCGAACGCGGCGTGAAACTCAATTACCCCGAGGCGATCGCGCTCATCACCGACTATGTGGTGGAAGGGGCGCGTGACGGCCGCGCCGTTGCCGAACTGATGGAAGCGGGCGCCCATGTCATTTCGCGCGATCAGGTCATGGAAGGCATCGCCGAGATGATCCATGACGTGCAGGTGGAAGCCACGTTCCCGGACGGCACCAAGCTCGTCACCGTTCATGAGCCGATTAGGTGATCTACCGGAAGGGCTTTGTCGATGAGCGCTGATGATCAACCTTCAGGTAGCAGAACGCCTCTCCAAGTGCGTGCAAGTGCCGACGTTCGTTATCAATACCTTCTAGAAGAGATGAAGGCAGCACGTACAAGAATCGATGAAGAAATTCGAACGATGAACCAGTTCGAAATTCTCAGTATGGTAGCGGTCGGTTTAATATATTGGCTCGTCTTAAGCGCTGAGAGCTTAAGGCCGCTTGCTTTAGCTTTGTCAGCCTTCTTTCCGGTCTTGATAAGTGGCTACGGCATATTTCGCTATCGAGCTCATGCTCACGTGATCAAGGTGCATGAAGCATATATTAAGATTCACATAGAGCGAAAAATATTTGGCAGGACAAGTCTAAGTGGACTTGTAAAGTACTATGACCGGAAAAAGACAGGTAATTTGAAAACTGCAAGATTCACCTTTTGGATCGTAGCGTTTTGCATTTCTTTGAGCCTATTTGTAGTGTGTTTGGTTGCGCCCGAAATGGTGCGAAAAATGGATAACCAAGTCAAATACACAACTGAAACCCATACAGTGGAAGCACGACCATGATACCAGGTGAGATCATTGCTGCCGAGGGCACGATAGAGCTCAATGCCGGCCAGCCGACCGTGACCATCGAGGTTGCCAATTCCGGTGACCGTCCGGTTCAGGTGGGCAGTCATTATCATTTCTTCGAGACCAATGCGGGGCTGATCTTCGAACGCGACAAGGCCCGCGGCATGCGGCTGGATATTCCGGCGGGTACGGCCGTGCGTTTCGAGCCGGGGCAGAAGCGCGAAGTGACGCTGGTGCCATTGTCGGGCAAGCGCGAGGTTTATGGGTTTCGCCAGCAGGTGATGGGAAAGTTGTGATGTTGAGGCCAATCTCCTCCGGCGTCTTTGCCTCTGTTCTTCTGGCCGCGGTGCTTGCGGCGAGTGGTCCAGCCTTCACGCAGGAGAGCAAGGCAAATTGTGCCGACCCGCAGACGCAGATGGAGATGACCCAGTGCGCGGGAGAGGATTACGACAAGGCCGACAAGGAATTGAACACGCAATATCGGAAGCTGCGCGCAATTCTGGTCGAACGTGACAAGGCAGCTGACGACCACAGCAAGGGTGCCGAAGAGGCACTCATTGCTGCCCAAAGTGCATGGATAGTCTTCCGCGATGCCAATTGCGACTTCGAGGGTTTCCAGGCGCGGGCGGGCACCATGGAGCCACAACCGGTTCTTTCCTGCCTTGCAGCGATGAGCCGGGCGCGGACCAACGACCTGCGCAAATGGACGGAAAGTTTCTGAAGACCATGAGCCGCCGGATCGTGATCGTTGGAAATGGGGAAATACCGCAGGGCGTGGCCGATTGGATCGACACTGCCGATGTCATTATTCGTTTCAATGATTGCCGCTCGCTCGGCGCAGGCGGCAGCCGGACCGACGTCGTCGCGGTTTGCAACACCGGACGGCCCGGTCGGCGGATGATCGAGGATCGCTCCTGGCGCGAAAGCCCGGGGGTCAAGGCGGCATCGGCGATCTGGTCGGTTCGCGACCCCGTCAAGTTCAGAGAGATGGAAGAGGATATCCATCGTCATTGGCCGGAGCTCGAGGATTTTTGTGTCGACTACAGTGCCGAGTTTGCCGCAATCGCCTCGGAGACCGGCAAAACCCATCTCGTCATTAGCCGCCAGGTGCATGAGTGGCTGGATGAGGAACTGAAAGGCCTGTCCCCTGAGCCTTATGTATGTCCAAGCACAGGGCTCTTCGCCATTCGCTACATGCTTGACGCTATTGGCGAAAAGGACGAACTCACCATTGCCGGTTTTTGCCATAAAGGTTGGAGCGGCCACCCCTTTTCTGTCGAAAAACAACTGGTTGACGCGCTTGTCACGCAGGGCAAGCTAAAACGACTGTCTTCCTTATCGAATTTCTCCGTCTCCGAAGGAGCCTGAACCATGTCCTACAAGATTTCCCGTGCCGCCTATGCCAGCATGTTCGGCCCGACCACCGGCGACAAGGTGCGCCTTGCGGACACGGAGCTCTTCATCGAAATCGAAAAGGATTTCACCACCTATGGCGAAGAGGTGAAGTTCGGCGGCGGCAAAGTCATTCGCGATGGCATGGGCCAGAGCCAGGCGACGCGTGCGGAAGGCGCTGTCGATACCGTCATCACCAATGCGGTGATTGTCGATCATTCGGGCATCTACAAGGCCGATGTGGGCCTGAAGGACGGGCGCATCCACGCAATCGGCAAGGCGGGCAATCCGGATACGCAGCCGGGTGTGACAATCATCGTCGGCCCTTCGACCGAAGCCATTGCAGGTGAGGGCAAGATCCTGACCGCTGGCGGTATGGACGCCCATATCCATTATATCTGCCCACAGCAGATCGAAGAAGCGCTGATGAGCGGCGTCACCTGCATGCTCGGCGGCGGTTCCGGCCCGGCGCATGGAACGCTCGCCACCACCTGCACCGGCGCATGGCATATCGAGCGGATGATCGAAAGCTTCGATGGATTTCCGATGAATCTGGCGCTCGCCGGGAAGGGCAATGCCTCGCTGCCGAAGCCGCTCGAAGAAATGATCCTGGCGGGTGCATCCTCGCTGAAGCTGCATGAGGACTGGGGTACGACACCGGCTGCCATCGACAACTGCCTGACGGTCGCGGACGCCTTCGACGTGCAGGTGATGATCCATACAGATACGCTGAACGAAAGCGGCTTCGTGGAAGACACGGTGGCCGCCATCAAGGGCCGCACCATCCATGCCTTCCATACGGAAGGGGCGGGCGGTGGTCACGCGCCGGATATCATCAAGGTCTGCGGCAACCCCAATGTCATTCCGTCCTCCACCAATCCGACGCGGCCCTACACGGTCAATACGCTGGCGGAACATCTCGACATGCTGATGGTCTGCCATCACCTGTCGCCCTCGATCCCTGAAGACATCGCCTTTGCCGAGAGCCGTATCCGCAAGGAAACGATTGCGGCGGAAGATATTCTGCACGACATCGGCGCCTTCTCAATCATTTCTTCCGATAGCCAGGCTATGGGCCGCGTCGGCGAAGTGGCGATCCGCACGTGGCAGACGGCGGACAAGATGAAGCGTCAGCGTGGTCGCCTGAAGGACGAAAAGGGCGAGAACGACAATTTCCGTGTGCGCCGCTACATCGCCAAATACACGATCAATCCGGCGATTGCCCATGGCGTCAGCCACGAGATCGGCTCGGTCGAAGTCGGCAAGCGTGCCGACCTCGTGCTATGGTCCCCAGCTTTCTTCGGCGTGAAGCCGGAAATGGTACTGCTGGGCGGTTCTATCGCGGCAGCCCCCATGGGCGACCCGAATGCCTCGATCCCCACCCCGCAGCCTATGCATTACCGCCCGATGTTTGCGGCCTACGGCAAGCTTCGCACCAACTCCTCCGTTACCTTCGTCTCGCAGGCCTCGCTCGATGGTGGGCTTGCGCAGCGCCTCGGCGTCGCCAAGAAGCTGGTGGCGGTGAAGAATGTCCGTGGCGGCATCTCGAAGGCCTCCATGATCCACAACACGCTGACGCCGCATATCGAGGTGGACCCGGAAACCTACGAAGTCCGCGCCGACGGCGAGTTGCTGACCTGCGAACCGGCGACGGTTCTGCCCATGGCACAGCGCTACTTCCTGTTCTGATATCGGGCTTTCGAAACTATCCGCATAGCTGCGCGATCGCCGCCTTAGCGCCGTCTCCGCTCTGTCGGCGGATCGGCCAGGGGCGGACGCGTTTGAAGTGATGCATTTAGCTTTTCCGGTACTGACGTCAGTTACGATAACTCATCTAGCCAAATGAAGCGGGCGCCGTCCGAAGACGACGCCCGCGTTCAATATGGCATCGGTTGCAGACCCCTGGTGAGGGTCTTTTAGTCTTCGATGATCTCGCTCTGCTTGCTGGTGTCTCGCATGAACAGATAGACGATGAGCGACACGCCGATCATGGCGGTGACGTACCAGTAGAAGCCCTGTTCCCAACCGGCGCTCTTGAAGCGTAGTGCAACGAACTCGGCAGTGCCGCCGAAGAGCGTGTTGGCGAGCGCGTAAGGCAGGGCGACACCCAGTGCGCGGATATGGGCGGGGAAAAGCTCCGCTTTGACCACGGCATTGATCGAGGTGTAGCCCGTGACAATGACAAGGGCGGCCATGACCAGCAATCCGGCGGTGAGCGGGTCCTTCGTCTGTTCCAGAGCCGAGAAGATCGGATAGGTGCAGAGGACGCCCAGCACACCGAATGTGATCATCAGAGGCTTGCGGCCGATCTTGTCGGACAATCCGCCAGCGATGGGCTGCAGCAGCATGAAGATGAAGAGTGTGACGGCGTTGATTTCGCTGGCAACCTCGCGGGAGAAACCGGAGGTGTTGACCAGGAATTTCTGCATGTAAATGGAGTAGGCATAGAAGGCCAAGGTACCGCCTGCTGTCAGCAGCATGACGAGTGCGGTCTCTTTCGGATGCTTGGTCAGCAACTGCCAGAAGCCAGACTTCGGCTTGCCTTCAGCCTTGGCGTTCTTGAAGCTTTCGGTTTCCGCAAGACCGCGACGCAGCCAGAAGACGACGATGGCGAGAGCCGCACCGACGAAGAACGGGATGCGCCAGCCCCAGGCGTTGAGGGCTTCCGTGCTCATGACGTTCTGTAGAATGATCAGGACGGCGATGGCCAGAAGCTGGCCCGAGATCAGGGTCACGTATTGGAAGGAGGAGAAGAAGCCGCGGCGTTCCTTGCCGGCCATTTCGGAGAGATAGGTGGCAGAGGCGCCGTATTCGCCGCCGACGGAGAGACCCTGCAGGAGACGGGCGATGACCAGAAGCGTAGGGGCGAGAACGCCAATCGTGTTGTAGTCAGGCGTCAGGGCGATGATCAGCGAGCCCAGGCACATCAGGGTCACTGAAAGCGCCAGTCCGGACTTGCGGCCACGACGGTCAGCATAAAGACCCATGATCCACGCGCCGACGGGACGCATGACGAAGCCGACGGCAAAGACGGCGGCAGAATTGAGAAGCTGTGCGGTCTGATCGCCTGCGGGAAAGAAGTGCGGCGCGAAGTAAAGCGCGAATGCGGCGTAGACGTACCAGTCGAACCATTCGACGAGGTTGCCCGTCGAACCGCCGATAATCGATTTCAGGCGGTGCTTTCGGTCTGGAGACTGCGCGACGGCTCCCTGGGTGATGGCATTTCCGGTCTCGATCAACACACTCGGACCCTCCCTTGGTCAAGTTTCACAAAGACACCCGGTGCCTGTTCAGGCAGGGGCAAGATCGTGACGCGCGGCTTGAGCTTGGGGTCTTCCCTCTAAGTAACCAGCAAGCGTTCCGCGGAAAGCGTCCTCGCTGATCAGCACATGGCCGTTGATTGCAAAGCTTTTGGGCCATCCTCCCGACGGCGCGTCCTCTTCATGCAATTTGCTGAGGGCAGGTGGTCGTGTGAAGGATTTACTGATTCTCCTCTAAGTTATTGAAATTGATGTTCTTATCCACTTTTTCAGAGAGTTTCATGCGAAATCTGTGCTGATTCTTGCATGGTGTTTTGATTGATTGTGCAATATCCTGCACAGATGTTTCCAAAACCCCGCCTACAGATCTTACTGCTATTGCTGCTCGTAGGAGCCACCATCACTCTTGTTTGGAGCGGAGCGTCTTTCTGGTCCCGCCGGCAAGCGGCGGAACAACTGGTGGAGGAGGCTGAATTGCTGGTGCGTCAGCACAGCCTGTTGATCGACAGCGAGCTTGCCCGTGTCCGCCTGATGCCGATCGTTCTTGGTGAATATGGTGATCTGGTCGATGTCCTCTCGACCAGGAACCCGGAGACGGCGGCGCGGCTTAGCGAGAAATTCGGTTCGCTGGTGCAGGAGACGGGAGCCTCCTATATCTATCTGATCAATCGCGCTGGCGTTGCCGTGGCCGCCTCCAATGCCGGTGATGACAGAAGTTTCGTCGGGCAGGATTTCGGTTTCCGACCCTATTTCACCGGCGCGATGCGGGACGGTGAGGCGGAGTATTATGGTGCCGGCTTGCTCACCCACCAGGCAGGCTTGTTTCTGGCACGGCGGGTTGGTCAAAGCGATGCCGCGTCCGGTGTCGTCGTCGTGAAGTTCGAGTTCGGCGCGCTTTCTGCCATCTGGGCCGGAGATCCAGGGCGCACGTTGATCGTCGATGCCAACGGCATCGTTCTGGCGGCACCCGATCAGGACCAGATTTTGACGACGCTGACGCCCTTGCCGACCGCGGTTCGCAGCCGGATCGATGCGATCAGCCAGTATGGCGACGCAAAGTTGGAACCGGGCAACTATCGCTTTGCAGGCCCCAATCGTATCGAGACGGTTCAGGGCGCTGATATGGTCTATGCCGCACTTCCCATTGCCGGAACGGATCTTCGCATCCTGCATCTTCTCGACACGCGGCCAGCACGCATCGCTGCGGACCGGCGGGCGGCGCTTGCCACGCTTGCCATCCTGCCGCTTCTGCTTCTCGCCGGTTTCGGCGTATGGTGGCAGGCCGATCGTGCGGCACGGCGCGCTGCCGAGCGACGTAACCTCGAGGCGGCAGTTGCTCAACGAACGGCACAGCTACGTGAGGAAATGGGATATCGAGCGATCGCTGACCAGCGTTATCGAGAAGCGCGCGAGGAGCTGGCGCAGGCCAATCGGCTTGCCTCCGTCGGCTCCATTACCGCTGGGCTCATGCATGAGATCAATCAGCCGGTTGCCACCATTCGCACCCTTTCGGAAAATGCGCTTCACCATCTTGCGGCCAATCGCAGCGAGCGGGTTCGCGATAGTCTCGGCACGATGATTGCGATGACGGAGCGGATCGGCACGCTGACGCAGGAAATGCGCGGTTTCGCGAAGAAGGGCGAAGGGCGGATCGTTGAAGAACCTCTGGATGGCATTATCGCTGGCGCAATGTTGTTGATGGAAGACCGGATCGCCAAGGCGGGCATCCGCCTGACCCTGCCGCCAAGCGGTCAACCGCGTGTGCTTGGCAAGCGTGTGCCGCTCGAACAGGTTCTGGTCAATCTCTTACAGAACGCCATGGACGCACTGGAGGGACGGCCCGATCCGGAGATTGCGATCACTGTGGAGCGCGAGAACGCGTCGATCTGCCTGACGGTTGCCGATAACGGCGCCGGCATCGATCCGCAGCTCGGCAAGCAAGTTTTCGAGCCCTTCGTTACCGGCAAGCCCAATGGTCTTGGGCTTGGTCTTGGCATCGCCCAGGACATCATGAAGGATCTCGGCGGTTCTCTTACCATCACGGCGTCGGCGCTTGGGGGCGCGGCGTTTATCGTGACCATGAGGGCAGCATGACGCAGAACGTACCGGAGAAGATCTTGCTCGTCGAAGACAATGTCGCCTTCCGCGCAGCATTGGCCGACAGCTTCGCCATTGCCGGCTTGGAGGTGGAGGTGCATGATGATGGCAAATCGGCGCTTGCCAGCCTCTCCACCACGCTGCCCGGTGTCGTCGTTACCGATCTGCGCATGCCGCACCTTGATGGCAACGACCTGTTCGATGCCATTCTGGCCCGTGATCGCGAACTGCCGGTCATCCTGATGACGGGGCATGGCGATATCGCCATGGCAGTCGCAGCCCTGAAACGGGGCGCCTTCGATTTCGTGGCAAAGCCCTTCATGACCGACCATCTGATCGCCTCGGTTCGGCGCGCGTTGGAAACCCGCCGTCTCGTGGTGGACAATCGCAGACTGCGCCAGGCGGCATTGGAGGCGGAACGCACATCGCCGCTGCTCGGCCAGACACCTGTGATGGTGCAGTTGCGGGATTTGATCGAGCGGGTCGGCCCAACGGATGTCAATGTCCTGATCGAAGGCGAGACGGGGACTGGCAAGGAATTGATTGCCAGGCTCTTGCACCAGGGAAGCCCGCGGCGCGCGCGCCCCTTCATCCGCATCGACTGTGCGTCGATCTCCGATACGATGGTTGACGAGACACTGTTCGGCACGCGCCTGCGTCGGGGGCTGATAGCGGAGGCTCACCGGGGAACGCTGTTCTTGGATGGGGCAGAGACCATGTCTCCGCTGATGCAGGGTCGGATGCTGGGCGTGGCGGAAAGCCGGGAGATGCTCAATCCGAGTGGCGGGACGACACCCGTCGACGTCAGGATCCTCAGCACCCTCACGAGAAAACATCTCTCCGGTGACGACGAAAAGGCAGGCTTGCGCAAGGATCTGCTTTATCACCTCGAGACCGTCCGCATCGGTGTACCGCCACTGCGCCAAAGGCAGGGGGACATCGCTATTCTGTTTCATGTGTTCCTGGAGGATGCAGCGCGGCGTCACGGGCTTCCCAGTCCGCAGATCGATGCCGAGATCGAGGCCTTTCTGCTCAGCAATGAGTGGCCGGGCAATGTCCGAGAGTTGCGCAACTATGCTACCCAGGTTGCGCTTGGTCTGGCCCCGCCGCACCGCCCCGCCTCGACGCGGTTGGGTCTGGTCGAGCAGATGGACGCTTTCGAGACGAGCGTTCTGACCCAGGCACTCCAGAGCCATGGCGGAGACGCAACCGCCGTCGCGGAGGCTTTGAAGCTTCCCCGGCGAAGCCTTTACGCCCGGTTACAGCGCCTTGGCATTTTGCCATCGTCTTTCCGAAAGCCACGTGAGGAAAGCTAGAGCATCTCCAGCCGAAGCGTGATCGCTTCGGCGTCTGGCAAGGCAGCGAGAACAAGAACTTGGAGCATTCCAGTGACCACGGGATCACCGGAATGCTCTAGGATTGTCGTGCTCACCTTTTACTTGCGGCGATGCTGTCCAAAACTCTCGGCCGCGCCTCACAGTATACGGAATCTGGGGATAACCGAAACTTAACCCAGATTGATAGCAAGCGCGGCGGAAGTGCTGTCTGAGGGCATTTTTGCGAGAATTTTTCGGATCATTCCTGCGGCTTCGTCGTTCATGCCCGTGAGGAATTGCTAACTTAAGATCATCCTTGTTTAAGTGCGTCTATAGATATTTTCAAAGTATCTAATATGAGTAAAGCTAGCTTAAACTTTTACTTGTTTTATTGTCGGTGTCGCAACCTTTTCTGCTTATCGGTTGCCTTATGGAGGTAAGAGGCTGATGGCTGACGGGTTCGCAAAGTTTATCTCTCTCGACATGAGTCTCAGCGATCCAGGCAAGGGGCAGACGCTGCAAAGTTTTGCGCTGAAAATGGTGTTTATCTCCATATCCTTGTCCATCCTTATCAGTCTGGCGGTCATTCTGCTCGGCTCCACGCTGGAGCTTCTTCCCGTTCCGCTTGCGGAGGCTGTGTCCTACAGCATCGCCATGGGCTGGATCGTCGGCGGTCTGGTGGCCGGAATTCTCTGCAAGGTTCTTGCCAAGGCAATCCGCCAGTTGCGTGAATCGCAGGCGGAGTTCGAGCGGCTGAGCCGGACCGATACGCTATCGGGGCTTGCCAATCGCCGCGCCTTCAACCAGGTGTTCGAAGATATCCAGAGCAATGCGTCGCTCGCGATCTTCGATCTCGATCGCTTCAAGTCGATCAACGACAATTTCGGCCACAGTGCCGGTGATCTGGTGATAAAACGCGTTGCTCGGGCAATCGAGGATGTGTTCGGTGATTTTCACTGTGTCGCGAGGCTCGGTGGCGAAGAATTCGGCGTGATCGTTTGTGGCGGAGACCGCAAGGATCGCGTCGCGCTGATCGAAATGGCGCGCGTCCGCGTTGCCTGTCTGTCCGTCAATTTCGAGGGCAATCTTTTGCAGACCACGGTTTCCGTCGGCATTGCCGAGATCGAGCCTTCGCGCTCGAAACACGATACCTTCGCCTTGGCCGACAAGGCGCTCTATACCGCCAAGGCCGCGGGGCGCAACCGTCTTTGCCACAGTGATGACGCCTTTGCGCGCATGGAGCGCAATGAGACGCTCAGCATGGCTCTCCAAGTGGCCTCTTGAAGCAATCAGGCTTGGAGGTCGTCGTCATTTATGAGGTGCATTCCTGCTGGCCGCTGGCTTGCAATCCCTCGTTCCATCCGGCAAGACTCGATGCTTGAAGCATTTCAGTCAGGCCGGAAACTCCATGTTACGTGTTCAATCCTATCTCCCCGCAGGCACACCAGCCGATGAGCCGAGCGGCTATGTCACCCTTGCCCATGATCAGAGACATTTGCGGCGCAAGCTCTTGCATCTCCAGAATGACGAGATGGTCATGCTGGACTTGAAGGAAGCCGTACTGTTTGCCCATGGCGATCTGCTCGTCGTCGAAAATGGCGATCTGGTGGAAGTGCGCGCGGCCAATGAGAAGCTGTTCGAGATCACTGCAAAGAGCCCGCTGCATCTGATCGAGCTTGCCTGGCATCTCGGCAATCGCCACCTGTCGGCCCAGATCGAAGAGGGTCGCATCCTCATTCTGCGCGATCACGTCATTCGCGCCATGCTCGAGGGGCTGGGTGCAACGGTGCGGGATGTGGAAGAGCCTTTCCAACCGGCTCGTGGCGCCTATCACGCGCATGGTGGTCATTCGCATGATCACGGGCATCACCACCACCATCATGATTGACGCATGACACAGAGACGCAATGTCGACAGCCTGCTCAGACTGCTGGCCTGGATGTCGCCCGCCTTTCCGGTCGGCGCCTTTTCCTATTCCGGCGGGCTTGAAAGCGCTGTCGCTGATCGCCGGGTTACCAATGCTGCGGGCTTGAGCGACTGGATTGGTCTCTCGCTCGAGCGTGGCACGTTGTGGAACGATGCGGTGATGCTGAGCGAGGCGTGGAACGGCTTTGCCGATGACGCTGTGCTGAATGAAATCGCCGAACTGTCGCGCGCTCTTGCGGGCTCGGCGGAGCGCTATCGCGAGACGGTTCTCCTGGGCGATGCCTTTGTGGATGCCGCACGCGCCTGGCCGTCCCCTGTCTTCGGCAGATTGCCTGTCTCGCCGACCTATCCGGTTGCGGTCGGTGCGGTTGCCGCGGCGCATGAGATTGCGCTGGAGGATGTTCTTGCCGCCTATCTGCATTCCGGCCTGTCGCAACTGATTTCCGCTGGTATACGGCTTGGCGTCGCGGGGCAGAAGGATGGTGTGGCGATCCTGGCAAGGCTGGAGGAGGCGGTAGCGGAGGTTGCAACACGCGCTTCCACCGCCACGCTCGATGATCTCGGATCGGCCACCATCATTGCCGATACGGCACCCATGCGCCATGAGGTGCAGGGAACGCGGCTCTTCCGCTCCTGACCATTTTCCATCTACTTTACTGTTGATGGGGCAGGCGTGAGACCGCTATGGTCGAGGAAACATATCCAGAAGGGAAGCAGGCATGAAATCGGGAAATGGGCCGCTCAGAGTTGGTATCGGCGGGCCTGTCGGTTCCGGCAAGACGGCATTGACGGAAAAGCTGTGCAAGGCGATGAGCTCGGAATTCTCCGTCGCCGTGGTCACCAATGACATCTACACCAAGGAAGATGCTGAAGCGCTGGTGCGCATGCAGGCGCTGCCATCGGAGCGCATCGTTGGCGTGGAGACCGGTGGCTGCCCGCATACCGCGATCCGCGAAGATGCGACGATCAATCTTCAAGCCATTGCCGGTTTGAACGAGCGCTTCCCCGATCTCGACGTCGTGTTCATCGAATCCGGTGGCGACAATCTCGCTGCCACCTTCTCTCCCGATCTTGCGGATATCACCATCTATGTGATCTCCGTCTGCCAGGGCGAGGAAATCCCGCGCAAGGGCGGGCCAGGCATCACCCGCTCCGACCTTCTTGTGATCAACAAGAAGGATCTGGCACCTTACGTCGGCGCCGATCTGGATGTGATGGACAGCGATGCCACCCGCATGCGCAAGGACATGCCGTTCTTCTTCACCGACATGAAACGCGGCGACGGCATCGACCGCATCGTCGGCTTTTTGAAGCAGCAGGGCGGCTTGTAAAAGCAATAGTCTGTAGAAGACAGGTGGGCAGGAGGTCAGTGACCAAAGGCCGAAGCTTGGAGTTTTCCAGACCGGAGCAGGTGTTGGAGGGTGTACGCGACCGACCGTGCATCGTCCAACGCGTCATGTCCCTGTAATTCCGGGTGTCTCAGACCATAATAATCGGCCAGTTTATTGCTTGGAGTCCGGCTCAAATCTTCCACCGGCATCCCAGCGGCAAGCAGAAGCTTAACCGCATTGTCGAACCGCGGTGCGGGTATGGCTGGTGGAATACCTTCGACGTAACAACTGATTGCGATCATGTTCAGTTCGTCTTTTCCCCATGACCAAAACTTTGCGCCCTCTGAAAATTGGTCGAGAGCGATCAACGCCGCTTGTAATGACTTACCCTGTTGGTTGATTTGCTCGCCGGTGATGCCTGTTAGCTCCGTGAAGTAAGGATCAATCTCGTAAAGATTCCCAGTCCTATCGCGGGGTTGTATATAGACTTTGAATGTTTCCAAGATTGGGAAATCATCTTCTATCCCAATTTTTGCCGCACCAATTTGCGCAATCACGGGGTCGGGGTCGATAGCAGCACACCAGAAACGGCTTTGTGAGCCGCGGATGCAAAGGAACTCGCAGTCAAAAACTATTGCTGTCTTCATTCAACCCTCCTCTCAATGTCTCTTGAGCAAGACTACTTGAGTTTGGAAAGCTGGCAATATCCTTACTTTTCCTCGCGAGCAGCTGCTGTTCGCCAACTCACGGCACTGTCAAAGCCTGTTCAGGGCCGCCGGGTCGTCGACATGGATCACACGGCCGCGCACACTGACGCCGCGGCTTTTCAGGGTGGAGAAGGCGCGGGACAGCGCTTCGGGTGCAAGGCCGAGTTTGCCGGCCAGAACGCTTTTCTGAAACGGCAAACGCAGAGAATATGCGCCATTCTCTGTCGGCGCCTGCGTCACTAGATAATGGGCCACGCGCTGAGGTGCTGTCTGCAACCGGTCATTGGCCACGCAGTCCATGACTTTCAGATTGTTTTTCGACAGCGTCTCGATCACGGCGCGGGCAACAGTGGGGTCGGCCTCGAGCATTGCCCTGATCCGCGACAGTTCCAGCCTTGCCAGCAGGCAGCATTCCGTCGTTTGGGCGCTGTAGCGGTGGTTACCCACCTCAAAGATCATGCAGTCATTGAAGGTTTCGCCGGTTGAGCAGATGCGGATATCGGCCTCACGGCCATCGCGGCTGGTGCGGAACAGGCGAACATGACCGCTCAGCACGTAGTAGAGATATTCCGCCGCACCGGCCTCGGTGAAGAGCATGTGGCGAGCGGGAAGCGTCAAAAGCGAGGCGGCGTCGACGACCGACCGCGCCGATGTCTCGCTCATGGAAGACAGAAGGTCACTGCGAATGAGAAGGGCTTCGTCCCTGTTGTTTAGTTTCTCGATCTTGCTCACGCTCATCCCCCAAGAACATAACCGTCTTCGCTTATCCCTCGCCCGGTCGATTTGGAGAGGGGCGAAGCGTCGGCCATGGATGTTGTCATGGGGCGAGGATAGCCGGTTCTACACAGGCTAAATTGATTTCGATCAAACTTTGGCGAAATTTGAGGGGTGTCGAGTTGAGCAGGGAACCCGGTGAATGCGCTTCACCGGGTTGAAGCCCATTGTTGCAAGACGTGATTTACTCCGCAGCGAGCGGCGGAAGCCGAAGCACGTTGTCGGATTTTCCGTTGCGGTTATCCTTTGGCGCGTTTTTCTCCACCGCTGCGATACGCTCTTCCATGGAGGCGATGGCCTGGCTGTTTTCCCGCGCGACGTTCGACAGTTCTTCCGACGACAGGATCGGATGCTCTTCCTCTTTCTTGCCGACAAAGCGGCCGAAGAGGTGGGACAGCAGACGCGATAGATCGTCCATGATCAGGAAGAAAGCCGGGACGACGATCAGCGATAGAACCGTCGAGACGATGATGCCACCGATCACCGCGATTGCCATCGGTGCACGGAAAGAGCCGCCTTCGCCGACACCAAGAGCCGAGGGCAGCATGCCGGCCGACATGGCGATCGACGTCATGATGATCGGGCGGGCGCGCTTGCGACCGGCCTCCACCATGGCGTGGACGCGCTCCATGCCGTGGCGGCGCATCTCGATGGCGAAATCGACGAGCAGGATGGCGTTCTTGGTGACGATACCCATCAGCATCAGAATGCCGATGAGAACCGGCATGGAGAGCGCGTTCTGCGTAACGATCAGCGCCACGGCCACGCCGCCAATGGCAAGCGGCAGCGAGAAGAGAATGGTGAAGGGCTGGATCACGTCCTTGAAGAGCAGGATAAGAACGACGAGCACCAGCAACAGGCCGAGCAGCATGGCGTTGACGAAGCCTTGCTGCATTTCACCCTGCACCTTGGCATCGCCGCTTTCCGCCAGGCGGACCGATGGCGGAAGCTTTGTTTCTTCGACGATCCGTTTGAACTCATTCGTCGAGGTATCGAGTGCAGTACCGAAGGGAACGTCGGAGCCGATGGCGACAACGCGGTTGCGGTCGTTGCGCTTGATGGAGCTCGGGCCTTCCGAATAGTCGATATCAGCCACGCTGTAGAGTGGCACGGTTGCCCCGGAAGCAGTCTTGATCTTCAGCGCGCGGATGGCGGCCAGATCGCGCCGCACGTCGAGCGAGGTCTGGACGCGGATCGGGATCTGCCGGTCATCCAGCGAAATCTTCGTCAGCTGTGCGTCGATATCGCCGATGGTGGCAACACGCACCGTTTGCGAAATCTGCTGCGGGGTGATGCCGAGGCGGGCGATCTCATCCTTGCGCGGGCGGATCTGCAGTTCTGGGCGTGGCAGAGCGCCTTCCGAGCTGACATTGGCAAGGATTGGAGACGCGCGCAGACGCGATTCCAGAATGCCGACAGCCTGGTTCAGGTCTTCCTCATTGGAGGAGAGGAAGTTGAATGCGAGCTCGCGCTCTGCGCGGTCGTTGAGCTTGATGATGCGGACATCGGGAATGCCGTGAACGCTGGCGAAGATGTCTCGCTCCACATCCCATTGCGGCCGCGTTCTGCCATTGTCTTCGACTTTGGGAAGATGCGGACCGATCAGCGGAATGGAGCCGAGCCCGTCATTGACGAGCGTCTTCAGCAGCGAGTGATCGATCTTTTTCAGGATGACGCGCACTGTCGCACGGCGCAGTTCGAGATCGCCCTTGGGAGACGCACCGCCGAGAATGAAGACACTTTCCACGCCATCGATGCCCTTGATCGCATTATTGATCTTGGCGGTCGTGGCGTCCGTCTCGTCCAGAGTCGCATTCGGCGGAAGCTCGATCGACAATACCACGCGTGATGAATCATCCGGCGGCAGGAAGCTGCCGGGCACCTGGGCAAGCAGTATCAGCGAGGCGATAAGGAAACCGATTGCGCCAAGCAAGGTGAGATAGCGTGCCCACCATTTGCTCGTGGTGGCCGTCACCATCCGCGTATAGGTCTTCATCAGGCGACCGTCATTGTCGTGATGATCGTCGACCGCATCGTCGGCGCGCATCAGATAGGCGGCCATTAGCGGCGTGATCAGACGCGCCACCATCAGCGAGAAGAAGACGGAGAAGGCAACCGTCAGGCCGAACTGGATGAAGTACTGGCCGGGAATGCCGGGCATGAAAGAGACCGGCACGAAGACGGCGATGATGGTGAAGCTGGTGGCGATTACCGCAAGGCCGATTTCATCGGCGGCTTCCAGCGCTGCGCGATAGGGTGTCTTGCCCATCTTGATGTGCCGCGAGATGTTTTCCACCTCCACGATCGCATCATCGACGAGAATACCGGTTGCCAGCGTCAGAGCCAGGAAGCTGACGAGGTTGAGCGAGAAGCCGAGCAGATCCATCACCCAGAAGGTGGGGATGGCCGAAAGCGGCAGTGCCACCGCGGCAATCAACGTGGCACGCCAGTTGCGCAGGAAGAGCAGCACGACGATGACGGCAAGGATCGAGCCTTCCATCAGCGTGTGAAGGGCTGCCTCATAGTTTCCATAGGTGAAGTAGACCGAGTCATCCACCATCTGGATGGCGACATCCGGATGGTTGGCACGGACCTTATCGAGGTTCTGCGCCACGGTTTCGGCAACGGTGACTTCGCTTGCGCCCTTGGCGCGGAAGACGGCGAAGGTGACGGCCGGATTGCCGTTGAAGCGCGAGAAGGACTTCGGCTCTTCATAGGTGTCGGTCACCCTGCCGAGTTCCGACAGTTTGACGAAGTTGCCGTTGGGTAGCGCGATGGTGGTGTTGGAAAGCTCCGCCACACTGCGGGCATCGCCCAGCGTACGGATGGTCTGTTCGTTGCCGCCCACCTGGCCGCGACCGGAACCGAGATCGATATTGGTGCCGCGCAGCTGGTTGTTCACCTCGGCTGCGGTAATGCCATAGGCGTCGAGCTTCGACGGGTTGAGCGACACACGCACTTCACGGTCCGCACCGCCATAGCGGTCGATCTTGCCGACGCCCGGCTGGCCCTGGAGTGCGCGCTTGATGGTGTCATCCACAAACCAGGAGAGCTCTTCCAGCGTCATGTTCGGCGAGGAGACCGCAAAGGTCTGGATCGCCTGACCTTCAACGTCGATCTTGCTGACGACGGGCTCTTCGATGCCGGCGGGAAGATTGGAGCGGATCTTGTCGATCGCGTCCTTGGTGTCCTGCACGGCCTCTTCGGTCGGTTTTTCGATGCGGAAAAGAACGGTCGTCAGCGACTGGCCGTCGGTGACGGTGGACTGGATTTCATCGATGCCGCTGATCGAGGCGACGGCATCTTCGACTTCCTTCGTCACCTGCGCTTCGAGTTCGGAAGGCGAGGCGCCGCTCTGCGTCACCGTGATAGCAACCACGGGAACGTCGATATTGGGGAAGCGGGTGATCGGAAGGTCGTAAAAGGCCTTGATGCCGAGAAACAGCAGCAGCGCGAAGGCAAGCAGCGGCGCAATCGGATTGCGGATGGACCATGCGGAGAAGTTCATGGCTGTGCCTTCGCTTTAGTTCGAGGCCGCGGCGGCTGCCGGAACCGGGTTGATCTTGTCACCGTCGCGGACGAAAGCGCCTGCCTTCTCCACGACCTTGTCGCCGAGCGACAGGCCCTGTTTGATTTCCACGAAGCCGGAATCCTGAATGCCGGTCTCGATCTTCACCTGCCTGATGACGCCGTTGTCGACTTTGCGCGAGGTGGAGCCCTCGCGCCCGGAGGTGACAGCCGACAAGGGCAGGGCGAGCGCATTGGCGGATGCAACGACGATCTCGGCATTGGCGTACATGCCAGCGCGCGCCGGGCTGCCCGCTGGAAGCACGATGTGGACCGCACCAAGGCGCGTGGTTGGATCGACCGTAGGCGAGACGATACGCACGGTGCCCTCGATCTTCTGGCCGCCACCGGCCACCGTCAGGCGCGCCTTCTGGCCGACCTCGACCTTTTGAATATCCGTCTCCGACAGGTCGGCGACGAGTTCGATCGCGCCGTCCTTGATGACGGTAAAGAGGGGATTGCCCGAACCGCTGGCAATGGCGCCGATGCGGGCGTTCTTGGCGGAAATGACGCCAGCAACAGGCGTCTTGACGCCGGTGCGGGCAAGTTTCAGATCGATATCTTCGATCTGCGCATCCACCACCTTGATGTCGGCTTCACCGACGGTGACGGTCTGCTTGGCGGCCTCAACACGCGCCTTTGCGACATCTGCGGCGGCGGCCGTCTGTTCGACTTGGGAGACGGAGCCGGAGCCGGACTGGCCAAGGCGAGCGGCGCGATCCTTCTGGCGCACGGCGTCATCCAGATTGGCCTGGGCTTCGATCACCTGCGCCTTGCTCTGCGCAACGGCGGCTTGGGCTTTCGCCTTGTTGGCCTCCAGCTGGCTCTTCTGCAAAAGCAGGCTGTCGCGGGAAAGCTCGGCGAGAACCGCACCCGCCTCGACCTTGTCGCCGACATCGACATTAAGCTTGTCGACAGCAAGGCCCTCGACCTGCGGCTGCACATAAATCTCATCCACAGGGCGAATGGTGCCGGTGGCAATGACGCGGTCCACGAGATCACGCTTTGCCACCTCCGTCACAACGATGGCGGGCAAATTGTTGCGGCTTGCCTGCGCAGGCTCACCCTCCGCCCAGGCGACCGTTGGAAGAGCCGGGCCGAGAAGAAGAAAGGCAGTAAAACCTGCAATCGGTGCGATGCGCTGCATATATGTGTCCGTCCCAAGTGGGTCGCGCGATAGTCATACGCCGTTGGCGGCGCCGGTTATCTTAGGCGACAAGTCCATGCGATAGTCGTTAGACTCTTCTACGATATTAGCCTCCATCCGGTTTTAGCCAACCGCGATGTCGACGATATTGCGCGCCAGCGTGTCCAGTCCCCCTGACGCAAGCTCTGTAAAGCTCTGCTGGAAGGAATGTAAATGCGGTATCGTTCGTTTTCAATCCGTCTAACAGGCGGCCCCGCTATACATTTATGAATAACAGCGGCGCGGAATGATGGATCGTTCGAGGGCTGAAATCGCCGACTGCGAAGCGTTTTTCTCTGGAAAAACGTCTTCGTGAGGAAAACATGACGCTAATCATCAACTTTATTCTTTACTCTAAAACTCATCTTTAATATCGTGCGCTCCAACGACCGGCAGAGGGCCGGGGTCAATGGCAAGGTGAGGCATGGCGCGGAAAGAGAAAAAGAAGGCAGTTCGGGGCAAGCAGGATGACCGCTCTCAATCGCCAGACACGTCCGTCCAGCAACAGGCACCCGCCGGTCCGAAAAGCTTTCTCTATGTCGGCGGGCGCGATTGCCAGGTGGCGCATCTGCGCCAGATCGCCAGCAACTTCGATGCCGAGTTGATCCACCATGATGGGGGCCTGCGCGAAGCCGTGTCCCGCATCGACACGCTGCTGCCTTCGGTCGATTGCGTCTTCTGCCCTATCGACTGTATCAGCCATGACGCGTGCCTTCGCGTCAAATCCGGCTGCAAGAAGTTCGGCAAGACGTTTATCCCCTTGAGGAATGGCAGCAAGTCCAGCCTTGAACGCGCGCTGCAAACGATGAACGAGCGCGGTGCGAATTAAGAGATGATGCGGCCCCGGATGACGTCTGCGGGTACCTCCACTATCGATAAGTCGTTGAAATCGTGGATCCTCGGGTCAAGCCCGAGGATGACGCAGGAGAGGTCTGAGGCTTATTGTGCCTACCTCCATGTGGCGAAACATAGTTTCTACAACGCGTTCTTCCGGATCACATCGCTCAGCCAGTGATAGGACGCCTTCGGAATACGCTGAAGTGTCGGATAGTCCACATAGACCAGGCCGAAGCGTTTCGAATAACCGCGACCCCATTCGAAATTGTCCATCAACGACCAGGCGAAATAGCCTTTGATATCGTGGCCTTCTTCCAGCGCGTCGAGAAGAACGTTCAGGTAGCCTTCGAAATAGGCGATACGATCCTTGTCGATGACCTTGCGATCCGGGCCAAGCGCGTCGGGATAGGATGCGCCGTTTTCGGTGATGTAGATGGTCGGCTTGTTGTAGCGCTCGCTGGTATCGCGGATCTGCTCGAGGAAGGCTTGCGGATCGACAACCCAGTTGACATCGGTGAGCGGACCCATGCCGGTGGGTGGGGCGGTCTCGGCGACGCCGAAGGTGGTGTTCTTGTTGGGGCCGACGAAGACGGGATTGTAGTGGTTGAGGCCGAAGAAATCCATCTTCTGGCTGATATCGGCCATATCGTCGCCAAGGATCAGCGGCTCCATTTCCTTGGCGATCGGCTCTGGATAGGTGCCGAGCCAGAGCGGATCGACGGTTACGCGGCGCCACAGGCAGTCGCCCAGAATGCGGGCTTCCTCGTGAGCGGCATCGTCATAATGCGGACGCACCGGACCAAGCGAGACGATGTTGCCGACCTCTGCCCTGGGCGCTTCTGCGCGAACCGCCCTGACCGAATAACCGTGGGCGAGGTTCAGCATGTGAATGGCCTTCAGGCTGTCCTCATAGGACTGCTTGCCTGGCGCGTGACGGCCGACATTATAGGCGACCCAGGGAATGACGTTTGGTTCGTTGATTGGGGCAAAGCGTTTGACTCGGTCGCCAAAATGGCGGGCAATCGTCGCGGCGTAGTCGGCGAAAATCTTCGGCGTTTCGCGTGAGCGCCAGCCGCCCTTTTCTTCCACCGCTACGGGCATGTCCCAGTGGTGCAGGCAAATCCACGGTTCGATGCCTTCATGCAAGAGAAGGTCGATGACGCGGTCGTAGAAATCGAGACCGCGCTGGTTCACCTGACCGGAGCCTTGCGGAAAGATCCGCGGCCATGCGGTCGACAGGCGATAGGCGCCCACGCCGAGACCGCTCATCAGGCCGATATCTTCCGGATAGCGGTGGTAATGGTCGCAGGCGATGTCGGCGGTCTCGCCATTGGTGGTGCGGCCCGGCGTGTGGGCATAGACATCCCAGACACTCTGGCCGCGGCCATCCTTGTTGACGGCGCCTTCGGTCTGGAAGGCGGAGGCGGCGACGCCCCAGAGAAAGTCCTTGGGAAAAGAACGCGTCATGACAGATGCTCGTTATCGATGAAGGGTGCTGTGAGGATGCCCCGCGGATCAGCGCGGGGCACCCATGGGGTCACGATCCGGGAGGATCACTTGCTGGTGCTGACATTCCAGAAGTAGGGCCATGGCGAAGGCTTGAAGTCTTTCAAGGTTTTCTTTTTCGCGCTCAGCGCATTGAAATCGCCCACCTTGTAGACCGGCGCGTCTTCGTAGAAGACCTTCTGGATTTCGGCGAAGAGGACCTTGCGCTTTTCCGGGTCGGATTCTGCAATGAAGGGTGCGACCGCTGCGGCCTTTTCTGGTGTCGACCACCAGCCAGGATAGCTGTCGGACATCCAGCCGTTGAGGACCGGCTCCGGCGGGAACGGGCCGTGCGTGATGAAGATGTCCCATAGTTTCGGATCAGCGCGACGGGTGGTCAGTGTTGCCCAATCGAAGACGCCGAGTTCGACCTTGAAGCCCGCGGCCTTCAGATATTCGGCAGCGACCTGCGCCATCTTGTAATGGAATTCATATTGGCGGCTGGTCAGGATGCGGATCGGCTTTTCGCCGTCGTATCCGGCCTTCTTGGCCATGGCCGCTGCAGCTTCGGGATTGCCGTCGCCGTAGCGCGCGATACCTTCTTCAGTGTGCCAGATATAGCCCTTCGGATAGAGCGCGCCATCGACGGCGAAGAATTCCGGATTGCCGAATGCAGCAAGCAGCATGTCTTCGGGGTTCAAGGCTTCCTGGATGGCGTGGCGCATCTCCTTGTTCGCCAACACACCTTCCTTGGTATTCATGACGAGAACCGGCGCACCATAGGGCTTCAATACCACTGGTTCCGATGCGGTCGACGCCTTCAGGCGATCGAAGGTTTCAGGTGCAAGCGAGTCGGCGTAATCGAACTGACCGGAAACTGCGCCCTCAAGGCGGGTATTGGCATCGGGTACGGGCACGAAGCGGATTTCATCGAGGATGGCCTTGCGGGCGCCGCCAAAGCCGTTCGGCGCTTCAGAAAGCGATTGGTAGCCATCGAAACGGACGAGCTGGATATATTGGTCGGCCTTGCGCTCTTTCAGCATGTAGGGACCGGTACCGATGATCTTCGTCAGCGGGTCTTCGGCAAGGTTTGCCTTCGGCATGATGACGGCGGCGGAGTTGTTGAAGGCCAGCAGCGACAGCAGCGGCGCATAAGGCTTGTTCAGCACGATCTGGATGGCATCGTCGCCCTTGGCTGTGATGGCGCTGATATAGGGAGCGACCTGCTTTCCGCGCGATGCGATCTTGGTCCAGCGCTCCAGCGAGGCGACGACATCGGCGGATGTCATGGTGGAGCCGTCGTGAAACTTGATGCCCTTGCGCAAGGTGATGTCATAGGTCTTGCCGTCGGCGGATACGGTTGGCATCGCTGCGGCCAGAAGTGGAATGGGCGTCCACTCAGCATCGAATGTGAAAAGAGTCTCGAAAACATGCTGGGTGATCATACCGACCACGTCGGCCGTCGAGGCCATCGGGTCGAGCGTCGGCGGCTCGCCGATGGTGGCCACGTCGATGACGCCGCTGGCAAAAGACGGAGTAGAGATGGCAGGCAATAACAGCAAGGAGGCTGCAAGCAAAGTGCGTTTAAGCATGACGTTCCCTCTTATTAATCCGTAGTAATGGAATATGAGTTCTTATTGCGTCATACTGTAGCGGGATGAGAGGCGTTGTCAAATGCGTTTGCGCGCAAAAAATCGCATGGGGCGGAGTTGGCTGGATCTCATGAAGATCGACGCGAGGCGACACGTGTCTGATGGCGATCACGCGACGAAACCTTATCCTTACCGTAGAAGCCGATCGCTGCCCGGTCCTACGCGGCACCAAACAGGCCAGCGGTGCGCCGAAGCTTGTCCAGGTCCTCTTCAATCATGGATGTTGCTTCGGCACGCTTGATTGCGCTTTTTGAATGTTGAGCCGCAATGCGTTTGAACTCGGGGTGACGGAAACCGGATAGGGTGATGAACGCCTTCTGCAATCGAATACCCACCTCGAGAATAGCAGCGCCATCTCGGGCCAGCGGAATGAAGAGATCATCGAAGAAATCTTCGAGCCTGATGGGTGCGACATGCAGCCTCGGATATTGCACATCGCTTTCATCGGAATGTTCATCCCAGACGGTCAGCACACGGATGTATCTGGATATCAGGTCGATGGCAGTGCCGGAATCGTTGATGGCCTGCGACAATGACCTGGACGCGATTTCGGCCAGAACCGCGGCACCGAAACGGGGATCCTGATCGAAGGAGCGGACATCCCCGATCGTAAACGCCGATGCTATCCGCTTTTGCACCTCTTCATCGACATCGCCAACGATCCAGGCGAGGGGGATGTTCGGGGCAACCAGCTTGCCGGCTATCGCCACCACTGCGATGTCCACGTCGAACTCTTCCGAAATTTGCCCCAGCACGCCTCCATCCACATGCTGGACGTAGCCGACCTTTGACTGGTGCACAGGCGTGTTCGACGCACTCAGCCTCGGATCGTTCTCCTCCAGCCTTTTTCCACCCAGGTACGGGCTTTTCATCCAAGACCGAAGGGCTTCTATGGTCGCCTTTTCAACGCGCTCCGTCGTTTCCGTAACACGCCCGAGGCGTGACAGATGATCGATCCACCGAAGCAGGGTGACGATGATGAGAATGATGACGCCGATCGTGACCACGAAAAGGATGACGCGGCCTTGGTCTCCATAGGCTCCGGTCGCGAGCGCGATAATGCCGACGAGGCTGAAGAGGAACGAGCCGACGAAGGTGGCCAGGACGTTTTGTGTCGTGCTGTCTTCCATCACGAGCTTGGTGGCCCGCGGCGTGACATTGTTGGTTGCGGCCGAGTAGGCGGCGACCATCGTGCTCAATGAGAAAGTGGTGACCGTCAGCATGCTCGAAGCGATGATGCCGAGGATCTTATCGACAGCCTCGGCTCCGATCTTCGCCGGAAGGTCTGCTGGAATGTAAGAGGAGAAGGCGACGGCGAGAAGTGCGGTCACCACCCCTCCAACCGAGAACAGTGTGGCTCTGAACCATATTCGCCGCACGATCTGGTTGAGCCACCACTGCCATTTCGATGTCATATAACCCCCGCTTCATTGCAAGCCGATCGTCCATAATCGCTGACGATACGGCCTCACCGATATTCTTCGCCAGAGCGATAACGGTGTCACGCCAATGGCGTTCCGTACTTCGCGCTTACGGTCACGCCGCGCTGGACGGGTGAGACGGGTTTTACTGTGGATCAGATAAAATTGGCGTGTCGGCGGACATGGTCGCTAAAGCATTGATTTTGGAGCGCAGTATCAGTCTCTCGCAGATGGAAAAAAAGCCGAGGCTGCCAGCGTCAGCCAGCCAAAGATCATACCGAGACCGCCCGCGGGGGCGGCCATGGGAAAGAGGCTTTCGCCGGTGAAATGCTTGGAGACGAGATCGCCGGCAAAAAGCGCGGTTCCAAGGCCCAGCAGAAGGGCCGAGGGTAGGGCGGTCTTGATGCGCGCCCAACCGAGATGAAGACCGAGAAGGACCGGCGCATGGGCAAGACACATGGCAGAGGCGTTACCGAGCATCAAGGTAGCACCCGTATGGGTGGCCGCGGCAGCGAGTGCGACGCCGGATGCGCCCAGCACGCTGCTGAGAAACAGTGTTCCGGCTTTCAAGATCCTCTGGTTCATGACTGAGCCTCGTCCTGATTTTGCATGTGAAAGGCCAGTTTTTCCACCGGAGCCCAAATGATCTCGCGCAGCTTCGGGTTTTCGATCGTCTCGTCCATGGCGCGGCGGAAGCAGAGCAGCCACTCATCGCGTTCCTTGGCGCCGATCGGTGCGACGAAGTGGCGGCGGCGGAGCATGGGGTGGCCGTATTTCTCCACATAGACCGGTGGCCCGCCGAGATAGCCGGTGAGATAATCGTAGAACTTGCTTTCGCTGCGGGAAAGATCGGCCGGATGGATGGCGCGGCAATTGGCGGCTTCCGGCAGCGTGTCCATCAATTGATAGAAGCGGCGCGTGAGCGCCCGCACGGTGGCGTCCCCACCGATGGCTTCATAGAGAGTGATCGTATCGTCTGCCACGCCTGAGCCGTCTCCGTTCGCTTCGCTTTTGGCGCGTCCTCAAGGAAAGTGCAAATGGAAAGGCCGGGATGCGGCAATTTGTGCTGCCGCATCCTGATGATCGTCAGATACGATCAGCCGAAATTGCGGATCAGGTCGAGGCCCTGATTCAGCAGCGCATTGGCCTCGTCTTCATTGGCGGCTTCTACATAGCAGCGCATTTCCGGGGCATTGCCGGAGGGGCGGAAGTGGATGGTGTTGCCGTTGGTGAGTGCCACCCGCAGGCCGTCGATATCGCTTGTGGACTGGACCGCGCCGACTGGCTCGAGGAACGCTTCGAGATTGCTGCGCGAGGCACGCAGA
This sequence comes from Agrobacterium sp. SORGH_AS 787, assembly GCF_030819035.1. NCBI lineage: Bacteria > Pseudomonadati > Pseudomonadota > Alphaproteobacteria > Hyphomicrobiales > Rhizobiaceae > Agrobacterium > Agrobacterium sp. SORGH_AS 787. The sequence continues at coordinate 184,537 of NZ_JAUTBG010000002.1, read as the reverse complement.
TGCTCCATCAGAGCCGAGCTCTTCTCCTGGGCGAAATCCTGCAGGCGGTCGGCGGCTGCGACAGGCAGCGAGTAGGCGGCGGCAACCTCGGAGAGCGTTTTTCCTTCGCTTGCCTTCAGTTGCAGCGTCGCGAGGATCGGCAGGAAGCAGTCGCGGGTGGGAAGCGGCGCGATCTGCTTGCCATGCAGGGTAAAGGGCGTTGCCGTCAGGAAGCCGCCATTGGCCTCGAAGCCGACCACGTGATCGCTGCCTTCCGACAGTGCATCGGCCATGCCGGCGATGACGAAGGGCGAGCCCACCTTTGTGCGCACCACCTTGAACTTACCCGCCGCCTCGATGCCGGAATTGGATGTAACGGGTGTGACGACGACGCTCGCCTTGAGGAAGTTCGAGGTGATGAGACCGATGAGATCGCCACGCAGCGGCGTGCCGGTTTCATCGGCAAGCAAAGGCCGGTCGCCATCGCCATCGGCAGACACGATTGCATCGAGGCCATGCTCCGGCGCCCAGGCTTTCAGCTTCTCCAGCGTCTCGGGCGAGACGGCTTCGGTATCGACGGGGATGAAGCTTTCCGAGCGGCCGAGTGCCACGACTTCGGCGCCGTAATGCGCCAGCACGTCGACAAAGAGATCGCGCGCCACGGTGCTGTGCTGATAGACGCCGATCTTCAGGCCTTTCAGCGCATTGTTACGCAGCAGACCGATATTGCGCTCGTAAAAGAGTTCGGTGGCCTGCGCTCCGCGGTCTTCGGCCGTGCCTTCTTCAACTGTCAGCGCGTCCTGCTTCAGGCTTGCGGCCAGATCGGCAATCGCGGTCTCGTCCTGCTTGTCGATTTCGCCATCCGGGCGGTAGAACTTGATGCCGTTGCGGTCTGCGGGAATGTGAGAGCCGGTGATCATCAGCGCCGCTGCCTTGAGAGACAGGCCATAGAGCGCGAGAGCCGGGGTAGGAAGTGCGCCGCAATCGAGCGGTCTGAGGCCGGCAGCCTTCAGCGCGCCGATGCAGCTTGCGGCAATCGCCGGGCTCGAATCGCGAAAATCCTGGCCGATGAGGATCGGGTCGCCTTGCTGGGCCAATCCGGAGTTTAGAAGATGATGGGCGAAGGCTGTGGCATAAAGGGCGGACGCCTTGCCCTTCAGATCTTCCGACAGGCCGCGCAGACCGCTCGTTCCAAACTTCAAACTCATCTCAAAAAAGCTCCTTGTTCCAAAATCGATTTGCAGCCCGAGAGGCGGGCTTACATGTTTTCTAACCCGGAACATGCGGCATTGATCCCGGTCTGTCATCAGGAAAGACGGTATTGCGTTAACGTCAAAGAGGTGTCGATCCCCTGCCAATGGCTGCATATGGTGGCTTTTGCAGGCCTTTTTGCTTACAGACTTTTTCTGGCACTGCTCCATATCGGCGTATTGCTTCCAAGGGATGACAAAGTGATGGACACTGTATCGATCGACAACCGCGGCGATTTTGGCCTGTGGGCCATTGAGCGCGCCAAGGAGATCATCGCCGTCGAGGCCTCGGCGCTGGCGATCGCCTCACGCGATGGCAAGGAAGAGGAGATCCGCGATGCGGCGAATGCGCTGGGTGCGGCCATCTCCGCAGCGCTTCTGGAGGTCTATGACGGGCTGGTGCCGGAGGAGTGATCCGCACCGCGAATGCCTGAGTAGCGCAGCGCGATGAAGGCGGTGAGGCAGGCAACCGCGAAGGCGTTGAGGTTGAGGAGCTTACTTAGATCTTCGGCGCTCCAGACATGCAACGCGTCGCCGATGAGGTAGCGTGTCGTCAGAAAGCCGACAAAGACGAAGCCCGTCAGGCCGATCTGCCAGAGCTTTTCGCCTGCCCGGAAAGACAGTGCCACCAGCATGATGCAGGCGGCGAAGAACAGCTCCGTGCCCGATCCCGTACCGAAGAGTTTGGTTTCGAACACCGTGTCGATGGTGCCGATGACCGGAAGCGCAATCCTTGCCGCGAGCGCCGAGCGCCTGGCGATGAAAGGGATGGCGAAAAAGAAGGGCATGGACAGCACGCTGAGCCATGCCGCCCCGACGCCATTGCCGACGACCCACCAGATCGTAGGCGGGTAGAAGGGTTTGTTGGCGACGATGACCCAGGCGACGGTGACGGTCGCTGCCGTCAACGCGTCCTGTGTCGCGCTTTCGCCCTTGCCGGTCATTTGCCGGCCGGTTTCAGCAGATAGTGGCCAACGCCCCAGACATCGCCCTTGTCATGACCGAACAGGCCTGCGGTGGCGAGAAAGAACAGTCTCCAGCGGCGGTGCCAGAGAGTGGCGTCCTTGCCGTAAACGCGCTGGAGGATCGGCGTGATCTTGTCCGACTCCCGGTCGAAATTGGCAAGCCAGTCCATGGCGGTGCGGCGGTAATGCGTGCCGGACCAGCGCCATTCGGCTTCCACCGCGTAAACATCCTGGAAGCGGTGGGGCAGGTCGTGCGCCGGCATGATGCCGCCGGTGAAGAAGTGATGCGCGATCCAATCGGCAGGGTCGTTCGGGTCGAAGCGGTAGGAGCGGTTCTTGTGGGTGAAGACGTGGATGAACAGCCTGCCATCCGCCTTCAGCCAGCCACTGGTGCGCTCAAACAGGGCGCGCCAGTTGGACATGTGCTCGAACATTTCCACCGAGACGATGCGGTCATAGGTGCCGGATGGGGAAAAGTCGTTCATATCCGCCGTGATGACGGTGAGATTGGAGAGGCCCTGGCGCTCTGCCTCACCGACGATATAGGTGCGCTGCGATGAGGAATTCGAGACCGAGGTAATACGGGCATTGGGAAACTGCCGCGCCAGATAAAGCGACAGCGAACCCCAGCCGCAGCCAAGCTCCAGAATGTCCATTCCATCATTGATATCGGCGTGCTTGACGGTTTCAGCCAGTGCCGCGGTTTCTGCATCGGCGAGCGTGCTGGAATCGCCCAGGTAATAGCAGCAGGAATATTTTCGCTGCGGCCCAAGCACCAGCGAGAAGAACTCGGCCGGCACTTCGTAATGCTGGCGGTTGGCTTCATCGGTGTGGGTTGCGACCGGGAAATCCGCCATGTCGCGGGCAAAGGCCGCTTCTGTGCTCTCCGGCACTTTCTCCAGCCGGCGCTTGGTGCGGTTGCAGAGAAAGTCGATGCCGGTCAGCGTCAGGCTGTCGGAAAGCGGTGCCTTTTCAGCTGCGTTGATGGCGAATGCCAACATGTTCATGTCATGCCTCCTCTTTGCGTGGACCGGGGAAAAATGCGTTGACGCGGCGCTGAAGTGCGCGGAATTTTTCGCCGCGCGAACGCAGCATGTGGTCTTCCAGCGGCGGAATGCCCGACGCATGGACGAGTAGCCAGTACATCAAGACAGGTGCCAGAAGCGCTGCCCAGGCAAAAGGTGAGGGGCCTGTCAGCGCCAGCAGCGGCCATGAGCACCAATAGAGCCACTCGAAGAAATAGTTGGGGTGACGGGAATAGCGCCAAAGGCCTTCTTCGCAGACTTCGGTCTTGGCTTCCGGCTTCTTGCGAAAGCGCGCCAGCTGCCGATCCGAAAGCGCTTCGCCTGCAATGGCCAAAAGACCGATGACGACGGCGATGAGATCCAGCGAGCGCGGAAAGGTGGCAGTGTTGAAAGCGGCCAGATAGATGGCAAGGACAAGGATGAACCCGGCAAGCGCCTGGATCTGCAGGAACAGGAAGAGACGTTTGGAGGCGTTATCGCCCCATTCCTCGACAAGCTTGGCGTAACGCGGATCTTCACCCCCGCCTTTTGTGCGAGAGCCGATATGGCTGCCAAGCCGGATGGACCAGACGGCCACGAGCAGGAAGGCTGCAAGCCTGCGCTCCGGCGTGCCATCGGCAATGATGATGGCGACGATCCCGCCAATGCCGACGGCAAAGGACCAGATCGTATCGATCCAGCCGCTGGCGCCGGTTCGGCGTTGCACAGCCCAGGCTGCCATCATGGCAAGCGACAGGCCAAGGGCAATCAGAAACAGGAAGAGGACATCCATAGGAAGGTTCTTTCCGTGATCAGCATGATAAGTCTGCCAAATCTACGGAGGATGAGGGGGCGCGGTTTCCTGGCAAAAGAAAAAAATTTCTCCGATGATTTCTTGTGATCCGAAATCATAGCCGGCGCGTTGTTGTCGTCATCACGTCGCGCAGACAGCCTATTGTTGGAGGATTTCCGCATGAAAACGGTTCTTAGACTGTCCATCCTCGCCCTTGCTTTGAGCGGCGGCAGTGCATTTGCAGATACGATCGAAGGGCAGTGGGCGCGCGGCGATGGCAATGCCAAGGTCCAGATCGCGCCATGCGGCTCCGATATCTGCGCGGTCAATACCTGGATCAAGCCGGGCACGCCGAAGGAAAAGACCGGCGACAAGCTGGTGATGAGCATCAAGCCGACATCCAACGGCGAATATTCCGGCACTGCTTTCGACCCGCAGCGCGACTTGACCTACAAGCTGACGGTCTCTGTGAAAGGCAACAGCATGACGACAAAGGGCTGCGTTCTCGCCGGCATTATCTGCAAGGGCGTCAACTGGACGCGCATCAAGTGATCCTAACGCAACGGGTGCGAAGGCGATAAGCCGTTTGCATCCAGACTTGCTCAAAACAGCGGGAATTTTCATGAAACGGTTCGTCATCGCCTATATCGCAACCATGGTCTTTTTCCTGGCCATCGATGCGGTATGGCTCAGCACCATGGCGGACCTGCTCTATCGCCCGCTTCTGGGTGATCTTCTGGCGCCGCAGTTCCGCCTTGTGCCCGCCATTCTCTTCTATCTTATCTATTGTGCGGCCTTGACCTTCTTTGCCGTTCTTCCCGGTCTGGACCAGCGCCGTTTGGTGGTGGCGCTGCGCAACGGCGCATTCTTCGGCTTTGCCGCCTATGGCACCTATGATCTCACCAACCAGGCGACGCTGGTGACCTGGCCGACCACACTTACCATTGCCGATCTCATCTGGGGATCGGTTCTTTCCGCGGCGACGGCGTTCTGTTCCTGCTGGCTGACTGGAAAGCTGAATGGACGTTCCGCCCATTAAGGACCCGGCCATTTCCGTCTTGCGTATCGAGATGGCCGGGTTCAAGACGCGATACTGTTTCTTTTCTCAGGACGATCATGCCCAACAGTTTTCTGCCGATGCTCGGAACGGTTCTCGCCATGAGCATGATGACGCCTGCGGTTGCTGCATCGGATAGCCCGAGCAAGGGCGAGGCAAGGGTGGATGTCGGCGGCTACAAGCTGAACAGCATCCTTCTGCCCGCCGGAAAGAAGGCCGATCTGCCGCCGATCGTCTTCATCCATGGCGCCAGTACCAGCCTTTACGATCCGCTCTATGCCTTCCGCGAGCCACTGGAAGGACGCGCCACCTTGCTCTTCGTCGACCGGCCCGGGCACGGTCTTTCCGATATCGGGCCGAAGGACAATATCCTGCCGGATGCACAGGCCGATGCAATAGCCCAAGTGATGAAGAAGCGCGGCATTCGCAAGGCGATCATCGTCGGCCATTCCTTCGGCGGCGCGATCACAGCGGCCTTCGCGCTGCGTCACAAGGACATGGTCGAAGGGCTCGTGTTTCTCTCTCCGGCGCTCTACCCATGGCCGGGCGGTATCAGTTGGTATTATGATGCGGCGCGCGCGCCCGTAACGGGACTGTTCTTCAGCACACTGATTGCCCCGCCTGCGGGACTGTTCGCCCTGAATGGGGCGGTGAAGGGTGTTTTCGCTCCGAACCCTATGCCGTCCGATTATGTCTCGAAGACCAAGGCTTACCGTGCGTTGCGCCCTGTTGCCTTTCGTCACAACGCCCAGGAAGTGGGCGCGCTGAACGGCTGGGCAAAAGACGCTTATCCAAATTACCGGCAGATCAAGACAAAGACGATCATCATCGCCGGAGACAAGGACAGTGTGGTTTCCACCGAGATCCACTCCAAGCATCTTGCCCGGGACGTGCCGGGGGCCGAACTCGTTATCGTCCACAATCTCGGTCACAAGTCGGATTATGTGGCGCGTGATCTTGCCGTCGCAGCGATCGAGAAAATCGCCGGAAAGCCCCGCAATCTGAAGTCGATCGCGAAGACGCTCGAAAGCAAGATTGCGAGCGATAAATAGCGAGCGCTTCCGAAGAAGAACGCGGCATTCAAAGATGCGATGCAGGAGCGAGCTTGCCGCTATCCTGATCCTGAGCTATGCACCAATCCAATAATTCAAGGATTGTTGAAGTATGGACGAGCGCCAGGCGCTTTCATCTTTTGCGGCACTGGCCCAGCAAACCCGGCTCGCTATTGTGCGCGCTCTGGTCGTTGCGGGTCGGGAAGGGCTGGCGGCGGGCAAGATTGCCGAACGGATGGGGGTTTCGGCCACCAATGTTTCCTTCCACCTGAAAGAGCTGGAACGGTCCGGACTGATCAGCCAGCAACGGGTCTCGCGCTCGATCGTCTATCGCGCCAGCTATGAGACGCTGGCCGAGCTCGTGACCTTCCTGATGGAAGACTGCTGCGCTGGCCATTCCGCAATCCGGGCGAACGTTGCGTCGTCCGAGGATCGTTATAACGCTGCTGAAAGAGTGAACGTCGTTGGATAAGTCTCGCATTCCGGCCTCTGTCGTTTCAGCACTCGGCCTGACGCAGATCGTGGGGTATGGCACGCTCTATTACAGCTTCAGTATCCTGGCTCCCGGCATGGCGCGGGATCTGGGGCTTTCGCTGGCGCAAGTCTTCGGGGTCTTCTCCGTCTCCCTTTTTATCGGCGGACTGTCGGCAATCTACATCGGCAGGCAGATGGACCGGCTGGGTGCTGCAACCATCATGGCGGCCGGTTCAGGACTGGCGGCGTTGATGCTGGTGCTGTGCGCTGCCGCACCTTCGGTCGCGACCTTCGCCATTGCCATCATCCTGCTCGAGGTCTCGTCCGGCATGGTGCAATACCAGGCGGCCTTCGCCACGCTGGTGGAGAGCGATGCCCATAGCGCGCCCCGCAGCATCACCTATCTGACGCTGATCGGCGGCTTCGCCTCGACGATCTTCTGGCCGATCTCCAGCGCGCTTGCCAGCCATCTTTCCTGGCGTGAAATCTATCTCGTCTTTGCCGCGCTCAACCTTCTTATCTGCATGCCGCTGCATGTCTGGATCAGGAGCCTCAGCAAGACGGCGCGTGGTTTACCCGTTCGCCCGAGAACGACTGTCGTGGGTGCGGTGCCGCCGCATATGCGCCAGCGGACCATGCTCATCGTCTCTGTCGCCTTCGCGCTTTTGGGATTTACGCTTTCCGCCATGCTGGTGCATATGGTGCCCTTGCTGGGATCGATCGGGCTGGGTGCCGCCGCCGTCGTGATCGGTTCTCTTTTCGGCCCGGCGCAGGTTCTCAGCCGTCTGATCAACATGGTGTTTGGAAAGCGCCTGTTGCCGCCGGGCCTTGCCGTCTTGTCCGCGGTGCTGATCGTATCCGGCGTGGCGATGCTGCTGCTGAGCAGACATTGGCTGCCCGGTGCGGTGGCCTTTGCCATCTGTCTCGGGCTCGGTTCCGGCATCAACAGCATCGCCCAAGGGAGCCTGCCGCTTTATCTCGCCGGCTCGGAAGGATATGGCGCGATGACCGGCAAACTGACCGCGGCGCGGCTTGCGGTTGGCGCTGTCGCGCCATTTGCTTTTGCTGCGGCCATGGAGCATGTGGGCCTAAGCTTTGCCCTTGCGGCAAATGCCGGACTTGGCGCAATCAGCATTGCAGCCTTTATCCTCGTTGCGCGGTCATGCCGCGCTCAGGCGGCGTGAAGCGTGTTGCGCGAAAGCCCGCACCGGCTTTGCGATAACGACGACGTGGACAATGCAGGTCACAGAACTTCAGGCTTGACCGGATCAAGCTGCCGGCTTTGCAATACGGGAAGGCTCAGACGATGCGCCTTCCTGCCTGATCGAGAACCTTTTCTCCGTCTTCCTTGGTGAAGGCACCTTTGTGGCTATCAGGGAGAATATCGAGCACCACTTCCGACGGGCGGCACAGCCGCGTGCCGAGCGGCGTGCTGACGAAGGGCCGGTTGATGAGGATCGGCTCGCGCATCATCGCCTCCAGCAACTGATCATCACTGAGCGCTGGGTCATCCAGCCCAAGCTCCGTGTAAGGCGTACCCTTCTCCCGGATCGCCTCACGGACAGTCATTCCGGCATCGGCAATCATCGCCTTCAACTCTCGGAGTGACGGTGGAGTTTTGAGATATTCGATGACGGTGGGTTCGATGCCGGCGTTGCGGATCATGGCGAGTGTGTTGCGGGAGGTGCCGCAGGCGGGGTTGTGGTAGATGGTGGCTTGCATCTGAACTCCAAATTTAAGTCGCTTCGAATTCCGTTAAAGCAGCTTTTGTAGAGCTTGCCATGCCTCCAGACCAAGCATTCTATCCGCCTCATCGTTGCCGCCATGGGCGTGTAGTTTTGATCGTGGTGTCGTCTCGCCGGGAAAAAGAACGCGATGACCGGCCTCTTGATTGAAAATCAAAGTAGCGTGTTTTCCATGCGTCCGCCTCGATTCAAGGAGATGGCTAGCAAAAACATCAGACGGCCAGAGCGCATCATCACCACCCGCTACAAGGATAATGTCTGCAGATGAGGTTTCGATCGCAATTCGGGCGCGTTTTGAGGCTTCCGGATTGCTTGTGAGGCATCGCAAAAAGAAGGATCGGTAAGATACAAGACCGTCTCGGTATTCATTCGTCCAGCTGGTATCAGCCGGAACGAACTCGATTGGAGCGCCGCCGAACGACCACGACGAACGTTCAGGCCAGGCGATCCCATCGATGCCCGAGCCGATGTTTCCCCAGACCACAGAAGTTGGGCTGATGGCGACGACTGCATTAACTCGCTCGTCGACGATGGAGGTTAGCAAAGCGGCTTCAGCGCCTTTGGATGTTCCGATGAAGACTATCCGCCTGCATCCTCGGGAGATCATAAGGTCTGTTGCACGGACAAAGGTCTCGAGTTCTACTTCACATATTCCAGCAGGCTGGTTCTCTCCTCCGAACCACTGCAATGCGAGGGCGTTTGTGCCAGCTTCTGCAAATAATCTAGCCCGTCCTGTGTCGATTCTTCCGCTTGAACCGGCAAGTATGATGACGCCGGTTTCGCGATCACTCACTCCGCCAACAAATGTGCCTCTGACCTCGCCGGTCAGTTGCTCTATATCGTGACCGGTCATCCTTACCTCGGGTCAAGGATCCAACTAATCGGACAATACGCCGTTGAGACAAGAGATATCAATTGCCGAAGGCGGTTGATGCGGTTCGACCACTCGTTTGCTATGTGGCTTCGTGTTATCGGATTTACGCCAGCTTGACCCCTTAATTCTCAATCAAATTCGCAACCGGCGCAGCGAGCGAGAACACCAGTCCCTCCGTGTTGAAATCTATCTGGCTCGTGCCTCCCAGATAGGAAGAGAGCGCCTTGTCGATCATTCTTGATCCAAAGCCACGACGGGTCGGCTCAAAGACTTCGGGGCCGCCGGTTTCTTTCCAGGTGAGATCGAGGGTGGGGCGTTCGGCGTCGTCGTTGAGTTTCCAGGTAAGCGAGACAATGCCGGTGTCGTTGGAGAGCGCGCCGTATTTGAAGGCGTTGGTGGCGAGTTCGTGGAAGGCGAGGGTGAGGGCGAGTGAGCATTTCGCCGAAAGATCGATCTCGGGGCCGTCGATAAGAACGCGGCCTGCGCTGTGCTCGGCAACGACGGCTTCGGCCAGTGTGCGCAGTTGCGTCGGGTTGTGGTGGGCGTTGATGAGGATTTCGTGCCCGCGGCTGAGCGCGCCCAGGCGCGAGAGGAAGGTTGGTTTGGCAATCGCCATATCCGCATCGTCTTTCAACGTTTGCGAGGCGACGGCCTGTACGAGGGCGAGGATATTCTTGATGCGGTGCGCAAGCTCGTTGCGCAACAGGATCTGTTCATCCTCGAAGGCCTTCAAGGCGGTGATGTCTCTCGAAATGGAAAGGATGCTTTCAACGGTACCTCGCTCATCGAAAAGCGGAGAAACCTTCACATCCCAGTAACGCGGCGTGCCCTTTGCCGTATTGGCGAAGCCGGTGAAGCGGGCCGAGCGTCCAGCACGCGCTTCATCCAGCGCGGCGACCGCATCAGCATTACCCTGGCCCTGCCAGAAGTCCGGCCAGGGGCAGCCCTGGAACTGGGAGAAATTGTCCACCTCCATCACCCGCTGGCCGCCTTCGCTCATGAATTGCAGGGACCCGTCAAGTCCTATGACTTTGATGCAGTCGTCCGAAGCTGCGAGGGCCGCGGTGATAAAGCGAGAGCTATTGGGGCCATCCAGCACTGGAAATTACCTTGAGTAAAATGCGGGTCTGCAAGAAATACAGGTCAATTCAATACCATAACTATTTAAGGCGCAACAGAAGAAGAAGTTCCGATCAATACTTCGTTAATGACGTTACGTGAGTTCTGTCGGTCTGGGTCTTCAGCCGTAGGGATTGAGTCTGGTCAATTTGCGGGGGTGGCGCTGAGCCAGCGCTCAGTGGCCGTGCATTATGGATGGCACCCCGTGTGATCACAGACGCCTGTTCCACAGGCGATCATGAAGCATCATGCCAATGAGCATGGCGACGACAAAGAGAACGACCTGTGGCGCGCTGCCGGTGAGGGATGCCACGGAGAGGGACGCGATGGCGGGGCCTGGGCAAAAACCGCCGAGCCCCCAGCCCAGACCGAAGAGGGCCGAGCCGATGATGAGCGGCGCATCGATCTTCTGGTTTGCCGGCAGGTGAAACCTGTCGTCCAGCACGGGGTGCTCCATGCGCTTTGCTACCCGCACACCGATAAAGGCAATGAGGACGGCGCCGCCGAGGACGAAAGCGAGGCTCGGGTCCCAATGGCCGAAGACATCCAGAAAGGCTTGGACGCGGGCAGGGTTCAACATGCCGGAAAGTGACAGGCCGAGGCCGAAGATCAGGCCGGATGCGAGTGCTGCGGAGAACTGAGGGATCGAGCGGTTCATAATCCGACGCCCCGTAGGATTGCGACGGCGATAATGCCCGTTGCAAGAAACGTCGCGACCGCCGCCATGGAGCGGGGAGACAGCCGCGCGAGCCCCAGCACGCCGTGGCCGCTGGTGCAGCCGGAGCCCATGCGCGAGCCAAAGCCGACCAGCAACCCAGCGACGATGATGATGGGCCAGGGCGTGGTGATCTCGATTTGCGGCCAGCCAACGAAGAGAGAAAGATAGGCAATCGGCCCGAGCAGCAGGCCCAGCACGAAGGCGAGGTTGGTGGAAAGCCCGACGCCTTGGGCGAGGCGTCCGACAATGCCGCTGATGCCGGCAATGCGACCGTTGAGAAGAAGCAGCGTGACGGCAGAGGCACCGATCAACAGGCCGCCGGCGAGAGAGGCGAGATAGGGGCTCATGGTGCCTCCCTCACGCAGAAGATGTCATAGAGCGCGGCAACCAGTTGGGCGGCCTTCTCCTCCGTCAGCCGGTAGAAAATCTGCTTTCCCTCGCGCCTGGTATCGACGATGCCGGAGCCTCTCAGCACGGTGAGGTGCTGGGAGAGATGCGGCTGGTGCAGATCGAGCCGCCCCTCCAGATCCCCGACGGAGAATTCCCCCTCGACCAGGGTGCAGACAATCATCAGGCGCGCGGGGTGCGACAGGGTTTTCAACAGGTTGGCAACCTCTGCGGCGCGGTCTGCCATTTCGGCGGGCGAGAGCGCCAGGTCCTTCGGTAGAACGGTCATTCCCAAACCGCTCCCTGCAAGGCATCCAGCGGGAACTTGAGATAGCGTTTGCCGTTCGCTTCCGGTTCCGGCAGGCGGCCACCGCAAATATTCACCTGCAGCGCATGCAGCATGAGCTTCGGCATGGGGAGCGTCTTGTCGCGCTTGGTCCGAAGCGTAACGAAATCCTGCCTGCTGACGCCTGCAATATGCGGGTTGGATGCTTTTTGTTCAGCCACCGTGCTTTCCCATCGCGGGGGGCGGCCATTCGGCTGGTAGTCGTGGCCGGTGAAGAGCCGTATCTCATCCGGCAGGGCCAGAATATCTTGAATGGAGTGCCAGAGGGTATCCGCATCTCCGCCGGGAAAATCGGCGCGCGCTGTTCCGCCATCCGGCATGAACAGCGTATCGTGGATGAAGGCCGCGTCGCCGATGACATAGGTGATCGAGGCGAGCGTGTGTCCCGGAGAGAAGAGAATCCGCGCATCGAGCGAGCCGATCTTGAACGTCTCGCCATGGGCAAACAGGTGGTCCCATTGCGACCCGTCGGTCGCAAGGTCCGGCCAGTTGTAGATATTCTTCCACAGCGCCTGGACGTCCACGACGCGCTCACCGATTGCGGTGCGGGCACCTGTCTTATGTTTCAGATAGTGCGCGGCAGAGAAATGATCGGCATGCGGATGCGTGTCGAGAATCCATTCGACCGTGAGACCTTGGGCACGCACATAATCGAGGATCGCATCGGCATTGATGGTGGCTGTGGCGCCGGACGGCTCGTCGAAATCCAACACCGGATCGATGATGGCGCATTTGCCGGATTCAGGATCGGAGACCACATATTGAATGCTGGAGGTGCGGGCGTCGAAGAAGCCCTTCACCTGTGGCCGCCGGGAGGTGTGGCGGGCTAGCCAGGTCTCTGCGCCACTCGTATCGAAGCCATGCTCGCGACCGAAGGCAACGACATCGGCTGCTTTCATTCGCCCATCCAGAACTTCGCCGATCACGTAAAGGCTGAGCGAACGGGTGCCGCCTTTGCAATGGGCAAAAACCGGACCATCGGATTGGCGCATGGCATCCTGAAAGGCCCGCACATCCGCCTCGGTGATGGTGTTCATCGTCACCGGAATGTGGGCATAGGCCAGACCATTTTGGCCGGCTGCCTGCGCCTCAACCTTCGTGCCGGGCTGAGCCGTATCTTCACCATCCGGGCGATTGTTGATGAATGTCGTGAAGCCTTGAGCGCGAAGGGTCTCGATCTCTTCGATACTGGGTTGGGTAGAGACCGAGAGTTTGTCGGAGATTTTGGTGAGCGGCATGGCTGCCTCCATCCTCATTCATTATATATTATTTTATAATGTATAATGAGGTGCGGCACAAGAGCCCTGTCGTGTCCATCGTGTGGCTGTTCACGACAAAGACCGGTCCCACCTGCCTGAAGCTTTGGAAAGCGGGCAGAGCAACAGAGGTGCCGTAGAGCTCACCTCCATCGCTCCCGCCCATTGTCCTGAAGGCCTGCTCAGAAATCCGAGCGCCGCGTGTATAGAATGATCCGGATCATCGCCGCTTTTAGTACTTCGGAATTGATGATGGCTTTCGGTCGAACGTTTCCGTCGTGCCGTCCGGTCTGGTCAACGTCCAGGAACCACTGAGATTTTGCGAGAGCCGTCCCTCACTGTTGCCGTCGCGGGTGACGGAATATCCGCCTCCGAGATTCTGCTCGAGTTCGTAGGTGCTTCCATCTTTCTTGAAGCATCGCGAGGCGTTCATCCCGCACTCGGCGAAGGCGCTGTTTGCTGCAATCACCATGATGGAAGATAGGATAAGTCGCTTCATAGGTTCGATCCTTTCGCAATTGGCGTTCATTTGGAAGTGACAACGATTTGAACTGTGTTGGACTGTCGCCGCAGGATTCGCCCGGATGACGAGGCCATCCGAAATCTCATCGTATTTTTGAGCTGGCGTCGCTGCTTTCGCATCTCGCATATTCTGCCGCGTCGCTGGCAAAGTCCTTCGCCGCATCGGCGGCATCGGCTGCGTCCTCTGCATATTCCATCAGGGCGCGCATATAGGTCGCGACGTCGTTCTTGTAGGAGCGCATGTCATAGTCCGAACAATTGGAATAAAGCACGCAAGAGGGCTGCGAAATCTTGGAGGGCGCCCTGGGAATGCGGACATCGCTGGAAGGCTCGGAACAGGCCAGTGCCAGTGTGGGAGCGATCATGAAAACCGTACAAAGAAATGAGACGCGTCGCATGCTGGAGACCTCCGTTTGCGTGGCTGATAAGAATGCTGATGTCAGGGTCGAGGCGTCGCGCGGAGACGTGCGGTCTTCGTCGATCCATCGCACCGAACTCGGCATCGTTTTGGCCGATCATCATTAATGACTGCGGGTTAAATGCCTCGGTGGACAGATGACCTAAGCTTTCCGTCCTGCCATGTGCCGGTCGTCCTGTGTCGGGTCCGTCTAACTCTGAGAGTCTTTGCTAATCTCTTCATTTCGATCCCTTCTTTGCGGGTGTCGGTTACGACCGTTTTTGGCTGACTGGCCGCGATCGGTGCGAAGGTTTGCCTTAGCCTCAGCAGCCGCTATCCTGTTTGCGGAAGACCCCACCAGAGCGGTGGATCCTTCTTCCCAGCGATCACTTCGCACATGTGGGCAAGATGATCTTCGAAAGGCGATCTGCTTCGTTTATGGCCGCTTCCACCCTCAATCGCGAGATAGATGCCCGAAGACGAAATGGTTGCCGGTTTGGTTGCCGCATCTGTCGCATCGCAACTTCTGTTCCAACGGCTTCAACTGCTGCAATTTGCCAAACCGTCGCTCCAATTCCCACCGCTCCAGCATGCTCACCTCTCCGCATCCTCCGCATTTGCCGCTGATCGAATACCATTCCGGCAGGTCGGCAAATGTTGCGTCCTTGGTCTTCTGCCCTGCTATCTCATCATCCGCGCCCATCAGATCGATACCGCGACGGTGGCGCATGTCACTCCCGCTCGCCGTTTGGGATCCATCCGCGCGTGAATCCACGCCCCATGGCCGCAACGGCGACCGAAAGCTGTTGTTGCAGATGCTCGATCTCATCCAGCAGCGTTTCCACCGCCGCCTTTGCATCGCCGTCGTGGCATTGGATGACATATGCCGCAACATCCACGACCTGTTCGTTGATTTCGGCACACACGTTCTCGATCTCCTGTTTCAGAGCCATTTGCTCATTGATGTGAAAGATGATTGATCCTGCCGATCAGTCCGGCATCAAGTCGGCAATCTCGCCATGCGAGACCAAAAGACGCGGATCGGCCATATCGCCGCTCTCTTCGTCCACGCTGACGGCATAGGCAGCAACGCCAATATTACGGGACGCCATCGCGCCCGCGATTTTCTCAGCGGAGGCCGCATTAGAGGCCTGACGAATATCGCCCGGCACAATGCCGCCACGCCCCTTCTTGAACTGCACCACGATGATCTTCTCAGCCCCGGACATCTCTCGCCCTCTCATTTGTTCTATAAATGTTCTCATTTTTGAGGAGAGTCAAGACGGTGTTTTCGAAGGCGCATCTCCAGAAGGCCAAGTATCCGTCGATGATAGGATCTCCACCACTACAGACACGTCGAGCTGGACGCTATGGGATAGCCGATTTCGCAGGAGTTGAACCGTTTGGGCCTTTCACGATCCGCCTTCGGCAAACGGCAGATAGCGTGGTGCTGCAAGCAGCAATGAAGGCTTGAAGGGCACAGATGGCGGGCAGGTCAACTGGGTTTTACCAACATACTCCAATCGGCTAGGCACGAGTAACGCCATGATTGAGATTGATGAGGCAATCGCCGGTCTGGCGATCAGATTCGAAGAATGACAGCGCGGCGTTACCGCCTGCAGGATCAAAGACAGCAGGATCAGTGCCAATTTCCGACTATTTTCTGCAGGGTGATCAAGCGCTGGAAAGTCCTAGTATGGACGCTGTTTCGGCGGGAAACGGATGGTATACCTTTAAAATTAGAGTGATTATGACTACGTACATTTTATACTTCATATCTATCATGCTGGCATGCCGTGTCTTAAATCTCGAATAGAGTGCCCTTTGCGCTGTTATAGGAAATCAGGTTGACAGCTACCGAAGAGTCCGTTTCTGGCTTCACCAAGGTATCAGAAGCCGACCTCCGTTACGCGATCGACCACGGCGAGATTTGCCCATCATTCCAGCCGCTCGTCGAGTTGAAGTCCGACGCGATTGTGGGCTTCGAGGTGCTCGCGCGCTGGACAACGGATAGGCACGAGACAGTTGCGCCGTCGGTGTTTATCCCGCTGGCAGAAGATTATGGGCTTATCGATCTGCTCACCGAAAATTTGGTGCGCGAGGCATGCTCTCAAGCACGGAATTGGCCTGGTGAATTTATTCTCGCGTTCAATCTGTCTCCCGGCCAGTTCCGGGATGTCGAACTAGCCAAAAAAATTCAGCAGATCGTCAGTGCGACGGGGTTCGCTTTCCAACGCGTGCATATTGAGATTACCGAAGGCTCTTTGTTGGAGAACGACCAGACGGTACAATCAAATATCTGTTCTCTGAAGGAGGCCGGGATGGGCATTGCCCTCGACGATTTCGGTACGGGTTTCGCCAGTCTCACTCAACTTCATGCCTTTCCATTTGACAAGCTGAAGATCGACATGAGTTTCGTGCGCCATATCACATCCGATAGCGGCAGCCGGAAGATCGTCGCCTCCGTGATTGCTCTCGGTCAGAGCCTCGGCATGACAGTTGTTGCGGAGGGTGTCGAAACAGGGGAGCAGGCAGCAATGCTGCGGCGTCTCGGTTGCGATGTTGGGCAGGGCTGGCTGTTCGGTAAACCGGTTTGCGCCGCGGAAGCGGCAAATATCATCGCGCATCACCGCCAGAAGCCGTTGGTCCGAAACAAATCGACCGCGCCATCCTTCCAGCGCGTTCACCAGCTGGAGACGCTCTACAACGCCGCACCTGTTGGTCTCTGCCTCCTCGATAACGAACTGGTACATACGAGCGTTAACGGGCGGTTCGCTGGCATGTTTGGCTTGTCGCCAGAGGAGATGATCGGTCGCACGGTATCTTCCTTCATGCCTGCTGCCGAGGCATCGCGTGTCACAGCCGACCTTGGACGTGTCTTGGCAGGGGAGACCATTATAAAACGGGCTTACAAACCCGCAGGCTCGGAACGTAAATTTCTCGTCGTCAATCAGCGGGTTGACGATCACGATGGCAGAACGATTGGCATTTCCGTCATGTCGATTGAGCTTTCCATCCTGTCACAAGCGCAAAGTTTCCCAGTGCAGAGTGAAGACGACACAGATTGAACAATCGATCTTAGCCATATGATTCGCGAGCTACGCGGAGGCAAAAGTTACGAGGAAGGAGCGGATGATCAACTGGTCCTCTGCGCCTTGATCTTGCGCGGGACAGGGCGGGACAAAACGCGGCTCTCCTCTCGTTCGCATTGAGAGACGAAAAAAAATCCAATTAAATCAACAATTTTAATGTCGCGCCGCGCCGGGTGAAGACGAGAACTATGTCTACGCTATAACCCTCTAAAGCCTTCTCATATCGATGGCGGCTAACGGCACGCGTCAGGTTGTCCATCCGCCGAGCCGCAGGCAGATGCGGCGAAGCTGCTCAACACCAGCCAGCGCTCGATCGAGGCTTTCAAGGCGGCATCGCCTGATACATAGATGTCGCCGCCTTCCAATGCGGGGCGGATCGGCGACCAGCCCATCCATATGCTGGTCAGGGTTTTCAGCCTGCTTTCGATGAACAGGTCGACGGCAAAGCCGGGATCGCTGACGCACAGGTCCGTGTCACAGCCCGGCCGCGCAATCAGCCAGTAGTGGCGTTCGGACGCCGGCTGATCGGGAAAGATGAACTGCACGACGCAGCGCCGGTCAGGAAAGTGGCTAAGGTCGATCTTGCGCCGCACGTTCCACATCAAAAGCCGGCTGTCGAGATCACGCAGGCTGACCTCGCAATCGATATTCTCGTGCGCCCACTGACCCAGGGCATGGACGATTGGTTCCAGTTTGCGCCCCATCACCGTCGAATGATACCCGTTGGCGTCGTGACGGATCAGGCCGCTGGCCTCCATCTCTTTAAGTCGGCGCGAAAGCAGGGTCGGCGACATGCCCGGCACGCCGCGGTGAATGTCGTTGAAGCGCGTCGAGCCCGACCACATCTCGCTCAGAATCAGCAAGGTCCAGCGCGGCTGCAGCAGCTCGCACGCCTTCGCCACTGGACAAAACTGGTTGTAACCGCGATCGGCCATACCCGAACCTTCCCTAGTGCGCGGAAGATTATCATGGATCATCCGGCTAGGCTGCTACACTTCTTACAGTGGCCGCCGGACGTCCGCCGCTTCATCCTTGGCGCGCAACCACAGCCAAAGGAGATTGCCAATGCCCCTCGTCACCATCGACGTCATCAAAGACGTCTTCACCCCGGCGCAAAAAGCCGACCTGATCCGCGAAGTCACCGCCGCCATGATCCGCGTGGAAGGCGAAGCCATGCGCGGCGTCACCTGGGTCAAGATCAACGAGATCGCCTCGGGCGACTGGGCGATTGGCGGCCAGCCTCTGACGACGCAGGACGTGCAAAAGCTGGCGGCAACGTCCGCTGCCGCTTGAATGCGCGCGCCTTCTATGGCTTGGTTGGCATGGAAGGCGTAGCATCCACAGGTACAATCTTGTGTCCGCCGAACGGCAAGGCGGGCATGTTCCCTACCATAGCAAGCCCCGTCGGGGTGCGTTCCCGCCACGCCACGCCGCAACCCATTCGTAGGGCGATCATTCCACCGAAACGTTCGAACCTTTCCGCCGCCAAACACCGCCGTGTCTGTGCTTCTCCACGCACTAGGCTTTGTCGGCATTCAGTGATTCCGTTTGGGTTAAAGTTCTGATTCCAGGCTGACGCCGGAGCCAGCGTTGAGCAGACGGACACTAACGGACGAACAATGGGACCGGATCGGCAGCCGTCTTCACGGCCGGGTTGGGTTGCCTGGTCATAGGGGGGTGCAACGGCTGCTTGTCGACGCGATCCTCTGGATGACCGACACTTAGCGTTTTTCTGTTTCAATGCTTTAGGAAATTATGGCGCACCCGACATGCGTTCTAGGTGGTCAGCCTCTCAGTAAAAAATACCATAAAGTTCATTATTATCAATGCTTTGTCGACTGTCCGGTCAATCTCCGTTTTCCGACTTGTGGACCTCGTGCGGTCGAAATGTGGACCGCACTAAATCTGTGATAAACTGTCCTATCAATATTTCCTATAGGGAATGTGCAGGTCCCAAAAGCCCCGGTTTGCGACAAGAAGACAGGATGAACCGCTTGATAACTCCCCGAGCAGATCGAACGGGTGCAACTTGAAATTCCAGCAAGCCAGGAAGCCGATTGTTTGCCTCATCGAGTGACTTACTGAGGAGAAGAATGGAGGACTGATTGAGTGACTCACCCGCCTTGAATGGGATAGTTCGATCCTCGGTCTTGTCGTAAATTCTGCCGTTATGTGAAATGATATTGAACCGAGTGACGGTGCCGAGGCGGAAAGTGGATGCTTCGTCCTCCTCGCGAGTTTTTACCCAGTCGAGCGTGTCTGCGTCAAAAGTCAAAAGATTGGATCGCGGGCGTTCCAGCGAGATTGTTCCGCCGCTTTCCTCGATTGTCCGGTGTCCCTCCCGCAACGGTGCTTCCAACAAGTCAGCTAGTTCATCGAAGAACGGTTCGTCCCTTTCTAGTCGCTGCCTTATCGCCGGTGTTTCCGGTTCAAACATAAGCCCGGCAGCACGTCCAAGGGCTATTTTAAGGAAATCGTAGAATGCGTTAGTAATGACACCTGTGGTTAGACCTGCCATGAAGTTTGGGTCTGTAATGGTGACTTGCAAAACTTCTACGAAGGAGCCCGCCTTGGGAGGGCTCATGAATATCTTGGCTCCTTTCATTGATGGAGCAGTTTTCGTGATGCCGTCTTTGACGAAGGCATGAGTCGCCATCTGGAGCGTTTTGGCAAATCCGAAGATTGAGTCCGCTCCGTCGTATAAGTCCAGTCGGCCCTCATCCGCGTGCCCTCCGCGAAATACTAGCTTTAGTGTGATTGAGATTTCTCTCGCCATTATTTGTCCGCCCCTTTGCTGCCCCATGCGTATCTATGTTAGGCGAAGTTTGATTATTTCGTTACCATAAGTAGTGGGCGACCAAAATTTCCCCAAAAATTCGAGGCATCGACCTCGACAGGTGATGAGCCGCATTACCCCCCGCGGGGGTCGCCCATAGGGGGGCGCATGGAACTCTACGTTTTGCTGTTGATAAGTGCTGCGGCCTTCGGTGGATACCTGTTGGGGCTTGAAGGGTGGCGCAGCGCTTCGGGCTTGATGGGGACCATGCTTGCCGCTCTGATATTCGCCGTCCCAATGGGCTTTTGGTTCCTGTTCAATGGACTTGCCTTTGCCTTGAAGGGAGGGCGCGGGGGCTTTCGAGCAAATGATGTCAGGGAAGTGACGACGCTGTTGCTTGCAGGGGTGGCATTCTGGATATGCGGTGTTGTCGTCGGATGGGTGCAGCGGAAATGGCGACGCAGGTAGTCCAACAGGGCTTGGTCTAGCTGGACTGCTCGTCATCGCTCCTCAATAGTCCAACACGAATGGTTGTTGACTTTTTGGACTATTTGTCCGAAAGGATTAAAGAATCTATTTGGACTATGGAGGCACACATGACCAATGCCAGCTATCGCGGACAGCTTGTCGGATATGCCCGCACCTCGACCACAGATCAAAAGGCAGGACTTGCCGCACAGGTTCGGGACCTAGAGGCCGCCGGATGCGACAGAGTATTCAGCGAACAGACATCGGCCAAGGACGCTAAGAGGCCAGAGCTTCAAAGGGCGCTGGATCACCTCCGGGAAGGCGACACGTTCATCGTGACCAAGCTCGACCGTCTTGCCCGTTCGGTGGCTGATTTAGTGGCGATTGTCGGCACCCTGACGGCCAAGGGCGTGAGCCTCCGCATTCTCGCCATGAACCTCGACACCTCTACACCCACGGGAAAGCTGATGCTGAACCTATTGGGGTCGATTGCGGAGTTCGAGCGGGAATTGATGCTCGAACGACAGCGGGAAGGCATTGCCGACGCCAAGGCGAAGGGGAAGTACAAGGGACGCGCACCAACGGCCCAGAGAGAGGCACAGACGATCATTCAGCTACGGGATGAGGGAAAGACCGTCCCGCAGATTGTCGCCGCCACAGGGGCAAGCAGATCGAGTGTATTCAGCATCCTGAAAGAGGCCGGAAAGACGAACAAGGCCGGAGCCTAAGCCAATTCAATGTGAGAGGAGGGCGAGGGAAACCCGTAGCTTCCTCTCTGCTTGCGCGACTTCAATCATCCTCGCTGTGTCGTCTACATTCAGCCGCCCGTGTGACCCCTCTCGGTAGTGCCGAAAGCGCCCCGCTTTCATTTCCGAAATGTAGGCATCTAGGCGTTCGAGCCCTTCGGCGTGTGTTGATTCGATGTGGTAGGTCATCGCCACCTCCAGTTTGTTCTTCAAATGTTCCGTGAATCGAGCGCTGGTGTCAACCGTGTAGGGGCGGTGCCAGCAGATTTCTTTGCTGCGACATTCTGTCCATTTGCTCCCGATAATGGGAGCTCCCGATCTTCGTTGCAAAGCTCGGGGGCCTCAACCGCAGGGTCTCTCTCGTGTTTCGATAGTGGGACGTTTTTGCGTACTTCATTCCCACTATGGGGAACCTCCCGATAATGGGACAAGATATTGATTTCCAACATTAAAATTATCCGTAATGTGCCGCTCCATAACTAAGCATAGGAGTTTGAGACATGCGAACAAGCCAAGCGAAGCCCACCAGCCTCTCTCTCTTTGTGGATTCCATAATTGAGATGGAGCGGGTTGCAGCACCCGTCAGCGCTCCTGCAAGCCATGCCCTTCGAGCCGCGATAGAGGCGATGGATCAAGCGTTCCAGCTTGCGGGTCTTTTGGCGTCAGGGGTCGATCCGAAATCGAAGGAGGTGCGAGTGCCGTTCACGTTTGCTGTTGCCAAGCTGATGCAAACGAATGAATTGCTTGGACTACCGGCGAATAGCCCGGAAGCGATGTGCCTCGACATACTTAGCGGGGTTGCGGAGCCCAGTTCTTCGCAACGTTCTGGTGACGGAACGCCTCACCCGATTATCGCTTAGTCAAGACGCCCATTTTCTCCAAAACCCTCGGTTCACCACCGGGGGTTTTGATTTTGGAGAACCGATATGAACGCACTCTCTTACCACAGGCGATGGGAATCATGCAGGTGAAGATCGCCCGCCTGACGCAGGAGCGGGACACCGGATTACACCCTAGTTAAGGACTTTCCTGCCGTCGCTTTCACGCCTTTCTCCACTTGCCTTCCTTCGTCCATCTATCAGTTATCAGGCATGGAATAGACGGCACCTGATCCCCCCTCAAACACAATCGCCACTCCGTAAGTTGCACAAACTGTTGCGCGACGGGTGGCTACTTTTTTTCAACCATGGAATAGGAGACCAATCCACATGAGCCCAAAAGCTCTGAACCCCTTCCGGCATGAGCCGATCATGTTTCACGATCAGCACGGGCGAGCTTGCTACCGCGTCCCGCTGGACAGGCACGGACGGCAGTATGCGCTCGTCACAGTGAGCGACTTCAATCGAGTTCGGGAAAGCGGAGCGACTGGCGTCTGGTACTTGGACACGAACGGCTGCGGTAAGCACTACGTCCGCACCTGTGTTCCCATTCGCCGGGGAAGAAACGCGGCAGTTATGCCCGCCCGTATCATTTCTGGAGCGCGGCCACAGTCAGTAGTCCGGTACGTCAACGGCGATACGCTTGACCTTCGCCCGGAAAACATCGTGCTGCATCGTGGGAAATCCAAGCGCACAGACACGGTTATGGCGGAGCGCGGTGCCTCGCTGCGGGCGAGCCAATGACGGCAGACTATTCCGAGTGGATCGCTGCAAAGAGAGCCGAGGCAATTGCACGAGGCGGCAGACGGTGGACACTCACAATGCTGACGAAGGCCAAACAGGAGGCCTATGCTCGGCGGGGCGGGTTCTTCATTGCCGGCAGGAAGCCGGGAGAAATCGTGAACCCGGAGACGGGAGAAGTCGCCACCGGTTGCGTCACCATCGGCTCACTTGCGGAAACCCTAGGCATCACCACGCCGCAACTCACGGACCACATGGAGCAGTGCGGGATTGTTGATAGGGTACTGACCCGAAAGGAAGTCCCGATGCAGTGCAACCCGTTCTTCCGAAAGCCGGACTATTACCGCACCCCAGTGGCAGCGCCAGCAGCCGTTCGGGCCGGATTAGTTGTCCAGATCGTGGGCCGATGGGGCAAGGGCGGAACTGGCATCCCGCGCCCTCTAATCCTCGTCACGTCGAAGGGGCAGGACTTTGTTCGACAGGTTTTCGCACAGACGACTGACCTTGCAGAAGTGCCGGGGCACCGCATCCGCCGGGAAAGCATAACTCGTCTTCATCGTGAAGGGCGAGGCGCATCCGAGATCGTTCGGCTTACAGGCATTCCCCGGAGGACGGTCTTCCGCCACCTTGGCGAACTCCGAAAGGCCGCGTGAGTGGAAGGGTGCCACTTTCAGGAAAATCCCGTATCATAAGAGTGGAAGTTCACAGGGGGTGGAGGATGTGAGCTGACACCCGGAGACACTGAAACCCTTCAAGTCCGTTTCGTCGTTTGTCGTCTGCCGTCGGCATGACGGGCCGGAAAGGCTGACGAGAGTGGGACTAGTCCCGCCCTTGTCGAGGCAGTTTATCTTCTTCTTCAATTTCGATGACGAGGAAGACCTCTCCACTTCGGCACCCTCAAGACCCCGGTCTTATCCAGCCTTCCTTCTTCACCGTCATAAGACTTCACCACGCAAGCTCACCAAGACTTGCGCTTGATCCTTGGTGTCTCCTCGCACCGCATCCCGCTGCACGTCCCACCGAAAGGAACACATGAGCAAACCCGAAAACCACCCGCATATCCTGATCTACACCGATGGCTGTTGCCACGGAAATCCCGGCCCCGGTGGCTACGCCGCCACCCTCCGGCGCATTGCTGCCGATGGCACTGAGTTGAAATGCCGTCGTGTCTTCGGCTTCGAACCGGAGAATACCACGAACATCCGCATGGAAATGATCGCTGTTGCCAAGGCGCTCGAACAACTCGCTCCCGACGAACCTCTGCCCATTGTCATCCGTCCTGACCTCGAACTGATCGTCAGAACGACGACCGACTATCTGCCGACGTGGCTGACGAACGGTTGGCGCAAGAGCGACGGGAAGCCGGTGAAGAACCGTCACCTCTGGGAGCGGATCGTTGCCGCCGCCGAAGGCAAGGCGATCACCTGGGAGTGGGTTCGGGGCCACGCCGGGGACCCTCGGAATGAGGAGGTAGACCGTCTTGCGGCAAAGCAAGCGGAACTAGCTCGCCGGAAAGCCGCAGCCCTCATGTGTGCCGACTGACCAACTGCCGTCGCCCACTTGGGCCACGCTCATGTC
This sequence comes from Agrobacterium sp. SORGH_AS 787, assembly GCF_030819035.1. Lineage (NCBI taxonomy): Bacteria > Pseudomonadati > Pseudomonadota > Alphaproteobacteria > Hyphomicrobiales > Rhizobiaceae > Agrobacterium > Agrobacterium sp. SORGH_AS 787. The sequence goes on along the minus strand of NZ_JAUTBG010000002.1, from coordinate 160,320 downwards.
CCCACACACAAACAACATCGCCTCGTCCTCGTGACGGGGCTTTTTCATTTGGAGAATTGAATGAACAATCCACTGGCATCTGCCATCGTGAGCCAAGCCGAACGGATCGGCGCTAATCCCGCTGACCTCGCCACTGTTATCTCATACGAGACAGGCGGCACTTTCGACCCTTGGAAGAAGGGTCCGGTGACGCAATGGGGCGAACATCGCGGCCTGATCCAGATGGGTCAGCCGCAACGAGAGAAATACAACTATTACAAGGGTATGCCGATTGAAGACGCCGTTCGTGTCTCGGCGGATTACCTTGTGGATGCAGGTTTCAAGCCCGGAATGGGCCTCCTCGAAATGTACTCGGCCATCAACGCCGGGGGTATCGGGGAGCAGTATTATGGCCGTAGTGACGCCGGGGCTGGCGGCGCTCCGGGAACAGTTCGGGACAAAGTCCAATACCAGATGGGCTCCCATAAGCAGAAGGCAGTCGCCCTGCTGAACGGCGAGTTCACTCCCACCGAGACGACCTACTACACGTCAGCCGACACTCGTGGTCCCGAAATCCAGACCACCGCGAATGATGTCGTCATGGCCCCGCAGCCGAAGACTTATGTGGAGCAGAACGCCAACCCGGAACCCGAGCCGTATTCCTTCCTTGAAGGCGTCGGCGCGAACTATGAGAGCTTCGGCATCACGTCGCACCTCACACGGTGGATGGGGGAGAGCGGGATAGACCCGTACTTCACTATTGGCGATGAGCGCGGCACGCACCTCACCAAGCAATACCCTTCGCAATACCACGACTTCCTTCTTTCCTCGGGTTCGGAGTTCAATCTTCGAAGCCGTGAGCAGTGGGTTCGGGAGGACTTGGTTCGTCAAGCCCGTATGGGCGTCTCCGGCACCGCAGCGAATATCTCGCAGGGCTTGGTGGCGGGAGCCATTGATCCCGTCTCCGTGGCGGTAGGTGTCGGTACTGGTGGTATGGGCGGCGCAGCCTTGGGCGTCGGTCGCGTAGGCCGTGCGCTTTATGGTGCCGTCTCTGGTGCAGCAGTCAACGCCGCTCTGGACTTCGCTTCCGGCGAGGTGACAGACAACCCTTATGCCGATCCGGTTACGGCCGGAACGTTCGGTGCCGTGTTCGGTGCCTTCGGTGGAGCCCTCGCAGCCAACCGTGGTTCATCGTTCGAGGCCCATGCGGCCTACGATACAGCGGCCAGCGTTCGGCGCGGCATCAAGCCCCCGGAAGTGGCCCCGGAAGGCGGCTCGATCCAGTTATCCGGCTCGGGAGGCGCAGCGCGTAACCCCGAAATGAGGGATAGCCTGATTGGACTTGATCGCGGTCTGTCCATCGAAATGTCCGACGAGAGTGTGCCGAGAGGCTTCGGCGGGTGGTTCCGAAAGGGCGACGTGACAGGTCAGATGACCACGGCAAAGAACCCGTTCACCCGCCTGATAGGCGCTCACTTCTTCGAGGAGACCGCTGGCTTCACCGACCATAGCGTTGTCCCGGACAGCGTGAACTCCCGCTTCACAGCGGCGCATCGGAAGGCGGAAGGCAACTTCAACGCAGCTTATCTTCCGGCGAAGAACGAGTTCATCAAGGAGGCCGGTCTTTCGAGACTAAACCTCACCGGACAGGCACAGCTTGAGAGAGACTTCAACCGCGCCGTCGCTGACTACATTTGGGATCGAGCTCCATCCCCCGACGCGAACCCGCATGTGGTCAAGGCCGCAACCGCTTTCCGCAAATCCATGGGTGATTTCGCTCGGGATATGGAGGAGGCGGGCCTGTGGAAAGGCGGACCAGACGCGAACTACGTGCCGCTGGTCGCGGACCACAATTACATCGCCCACATTGACCAGCTCGTACATCACGAGGTCATGGAGAAGTTTTTCAAAGAGGCCATCAAGGACCACGCTGGAGCCCGGATATCGGACGACCTCGCGGGACGCATGGCAAAGGGCTACTGGGCGAATATCCGAAAGGCTGGCTACGGGATCGAGGACAGCATGTCCAAGGCCCTGCATCTGGAGGATCGCGAAGGGTTCAAGAAGGCGTTTCAAGAAGCTCTGGAAGATCAGGGTGTTCTCTCGAGCAAAGAGCTTGAAGAAGTTTTCGATCTGCTTTCCGGCATGATGGATCAGGCGAAGAAGACCGAAGGCGATAGCTCCAAAGGCGTCGGCTACCTCAAGCGCCGAACCCTCATGAACCACGATTACAAGGCCACTATTCAGGACCGTGAAGGCAACCTGATCGAGCTACGGCCTCGTGACCTGTTCGAGCAAGACGCAGAGCTATTGTTCCGCCGGTATGCCCGGTCGATGTCGGGCCGGATTGCATTCGCCAAGACGAAGATTTTCAACCCGGAAACGGGGGAGCTTATCGTTGATGGCATCCGTTCCGAAAGCGATCTCGACAAACTCAAGCAGTCCCTCAAGGAAAGCTATCGGCTTATGCCTGGCACTCGTGCCGAGAAAGAAGCGGAACTCAGGAACGCGCTGGAAAACATCGACTTCGGATGGGCCAAGATCAATGGCATTCCGATCTACGGACAAGAGAAAGGCTATGCGCAGTGGGCAAGGCGTCTCAAGGCAACCCAGTTCATCCGCCTAATGTCCAACATGGGCCTGAACCAGATTCAGGAGACGTGGAAGATCGTGTCACTGACGGGCTTCCGTGCATCACTCTCGCAAATCCCCGCGATCAGGGACATGGGTCGCGCCGTATCATCCGGCAAGTTGAGCAAGGACAAGCTTCTCAACGAACTGGCCGACATGACCGGGATCGGCATGGACAACCTGTGGAACCGCTACGACCTGCGCCTAAACGATGATCGCCTTGGTGCGCAGTCGGGCGGGCGGATCACGCAGGTGGTCGATAACGTCCTTGACGCGGGACAACGGCTCACGGCCAACGTCTCGTTCATGCGTCAAATCCAAGACTACCAGCAGCGTTGGGCCATGAAGGCAATCACGCAGCAGATCGCGCATATGGCTCGTAAGACCCGCAACGCGGATGGGTCCTTCGATTACTCGAAGCTCAAGCCTCGTGATCGGGACCGGATGGCTTCCATCGGCCTCGGTGAGGCTGACGCGAAGAGCCTGTTCAGGGACCTTCTGGAACACTCCGAGTTCGATGGGAACAAGATCGTCGGCATCAACACGATGAAGTGGGACCCGGCGACTGTCTCGAAGTTCCGTGTCTTCCTCAATCGGTACACCGACCGGCTCGTCCAGCAGAACGATTACGGCGCTCTGTCGAAGTGGATGAGCCGCCCGGTCGCGTCGATGTTCGTGCAGTTCCGCACGTTCGTCTTCGGTGCGTGGGCCAAGTCCACCCTCTGGTCGCTGAACCACGGGGCCTTCACCGATCCCAAGATGATCGTCCTCCTCCTTGGTGAGATCGCAGCCGGTTCGGCCACCTTCGCGGTGCGCAAATCCGGTGAGGCCGTAACCGAAGAGGGGTGGGAGAAGTATTGGGAAGAGACCATGGACCCGGCGAACCTGTTGAAGAACGGCTTCGCCCGCTCGGCGACCGCTTCGGTGGTCCCGATGTTCCTCGATAGTGTCCTGTTGGCAACCCCGCTCGGTCCCCAGTTCGGTCAGGCCCGTGCCTCGGGATCGGCTGCGGACGTGTTCTTCGGCACTCCTGCAAAGGATCAATGGGACAGCGCCATTAGCTTCACCAGAGGTGCCGCTACATCGGTCTGGACGGGGGAGGACATGACCCAAAGCCAAATCCGGCAGGGCATTCGAGCGTTCGTGCCGCTCGGGAACTGGGTGCCGCTAACGGCGGCTATTGGTGCGCTGATCGAGGATTGACAAATGAACTAGAAAACTTTGTTCGCTGTTGGCGAACTTTTTTGTTGACTAGCGAAGCTCGTGGATCTATCTTCTCCGCAGTTAGTTAATGCGGAAGGAAGTTCATCACACCTTGAACTCTTGCGAGTTCGCGGAGGGGGAAACTCCTCTACTGCTTACGCGGCCCACGGCCCTTGGACCCTCCGAGGACGATGGCGAGCGAAGCGAGACCCCGGATGACCTGGGGTCTCTTGGTATATTGGTTAAGTCGTCGTGTTCCGCGCCGTTCTGTCGAGATGACCCCAAACCACAATTCCGTGGGGAGGGCGACAGAGAGGAGGCCAACATGGTCTTAGAAACTAACGAACGACGACAGCGGCTGAAAAGGAAGTGGCGCTTCCCAAAGTGGGTTCGCGGTGCTGCCCTGCTGAAATGGACATTCCGAGTGATGCTACTCCTTTTCCGCCTGTGGCGGTTCTGGAACTGGCTGAACGGGGATCCTGACAGCTAAGTCGCTTCCAATGTATCCCTATAGAAAGGAAAATACCATGTTATCGGAAGCGTTGCGGCTCGTCCGTGTGTATCATGATCTAAAACAGCATGAACTTGCTGAACGGCTCGAAATATCAAAGTCCTATCTCTCAGAGATTGAGAGTGGCAAGAAGACTCCAACAATCGAATTGATCGAGAAATACTCGAAAGAGTTTGGCATACCTGCTTCATCGATCCTGTTCTTTTCTGAAAATCTTGAGGATCCTAGCAAGGCTGCTAAGGTGAAGGGAGCTATCGCTGGTAAAGTGTTGCAGTTCCTCCAGTTCGTTGAAGCGCGGACTTAGTGAATGGCGCGGCGCACGTACTCCCTTCGCGACAGTCCGTTCTTTCGTCTTCGTTCGAAAGCGAAGCTCGCGAGTCTGCTGTATGTATCGCCGGACAAGCTGAAGAAGCTGGCTGAAGGCGATCAGCGGTACTTCGAATTCACAAAGCCGAAAAAATCCGGAGGTGTGAGGAATATTTGCGCCCCGATTGGCCCACTCAAAGCCGCTCAGTCACGCATTGCAGACCTGTTGCGAAGGGTAACTACCCCCGACTATCTATTTGCGCCGGTGCCCGGTCGGTCTTATGCGGATAATGCGGCCTTCCACGTAGGTGCTCGGTCGATCAGGCTGCTGGATATCGAGGATTTCTTCCCTAGTTGCACGGCTAAGAAAGCATTTTGGTTCTTTCACGTTCGAATGGAGTGTTCCCCCGACGTCGCAGCCCTCCTTACGAACGTCGTGACTTTCAAGGGTCGCTTACCTCAAGGCAGTCCGTGTAGTCCGATTTTAGCGTACCTGTGCTACATCGATATGTGGGACGAGATTTCGCGGCTGGTCGCAGATTGCAGCTGCAAACTGAGCGTCTACGCGGACGATCTGACTATCTCTGGACCCACGGTGCCAGAGGCCCAGATATGGAAAATCAAGCAGACCTTATTCCGTCACGGCCATCGCTACGCGAGAGCGAAAGAGCGCTCCATCAGGGACAAGGTGGCAGAGATCACTGGTGTGGTCCTGCTAAGAACACGTGTAGTCGCTCCGAACAGGCAACACGCAAAGATAGCGAAAGTTCGCGAAGAGATTTCGCGGACGAACTCGGAAGCTGAGAAACGCAAGCTGGAGAGCCAGCTCCGTGGTCGCATAGCGCAGATGCAGCAAATCGCGACCGCTGGCGCTCGTCGAGAATTCGTCGCCGAAGCGGGTTCATGACAGGTCACCCGTGAGGTTGCTGTTTTAGTGGTAGCCGCTTTTGAGATCTAAAGCCCCCCGGAGGGCCGCTTCCGCAGCTTCTAGTCGCGCATCCGGGCCACCGTACCGTTCGCTCATTCCACCTTTGGTGTGACCGAGGACAAGATTGCGGTCGAACTCGTCAACTCTTGCCCGTATTAGCCGGTCTTCCATCGTGTGCCGAAGGGAGTGGACTGTAATCTTCCGGCTAGTCGTCACCTTGCGAACGTGCTTCATAAGAGCGTTAGAGGCGTGGGTGGCCGCCTTCTTTCCCTTGCCCTTGCCGCCTTTAGTCTTCACGACACCGGCATATTGGACGAAAAGATACGGCCCTTCACCCGCAGCCTTCACGGCCTCTTTCGCCGCTTCCAATGCGTCACCCACAAGCGGCACCCTTCGGGCAGAGCTTTGGTTCTTGACGCGCCGATGTTCGCGGAAGCCGACATCGAGATAGGGGATGGGGGTGTCTAGTTTCACGTCCTCAACGAGCAGGGCGGCAACCTCTGCCAACCGGCACCCAGTCCCCTCAAGCATCCGCCACAGTTGCCACAGATCGGGGCCAGCGTTGGTAGACAACGTTTCCCTGATAGCCGGGAGCATGTCCTCCGGGATCGGGTGCCGCTCATCCACAACAAGGGTCTCAACCCTAATCGTAAGGCCGTTGAACGGGTTGCCGACGCTGCTCATGTCGTTCTCCCGGAGGCCAAGGTTCACCATCGACCGAATATCAGCGATATACCGCTTCACGGTTCCGGGCTTCATTCCGAGATCGCGGAGCATATGGTCTCTGACTTCGCGGGCGTCTTCACGGGTCAGCTTGTCGAGCGGCCTACTCGCCTCAACGGCATGGGCAAGAATGTCCATGACGCGATCCAGTCGGAGAGTCCGGTTCCTCTCGTTAATGTCGCCTTTGACCTTCTCTGCTAGATAAAGCCGCTTTGCGTCCTCGATAGTAGGAACGGGACGAGGAAGGTTCCCCCCGTTTGCCACCAGATTAACAGCCTGACGCTCCACCGGATCAGAGACACCCTTCGATAGGGCGCTGTCACGGATCACTTCCGCAGCTTCTGGATCGGCTCCAGTCAACTCCCGGCCACCGACATAGACCTTCATTGCAGCCAGTTCGGCAGCCCTCAGTTCAGCGAGTCGGCGGATTTCCAACGCCGTGAGCGCATCTTTGTCAGGAGAAGCCGCACGAGCCCCCGCCACTAATTGTTCATACAGCGCGTTGATTTTCGGGAAATTCTTCAAGGCTTCGCGCTCAGTCTCGCCCAGTAGGCGCTTGAATTCGCTCTTGCCAATAATCGTCGCTACGTCCTTGGGAACTCGGCGGCGGTAGTGAAATGTGCCCGCTTTCGTGACTACGATATGCTTCAACGTTAAACCCATTGTGTACTTTCCGTGGACCTGAATGTGGACCGGAAAGGCTGACAAATCATTGCAACTGTTGGAAATTATGGGGTTTTCAGAGGAAAATGGCGCACCCGACAGGATTCGAACCTGTGACCTTTGGAATCGGAATCCAACACTCTATCCAGCTGAGCTACGGGTGCACTCTTGACGCGGCTTCGAGTCGCGTTTGGATATGCCGGGTGTCTTAAACCAGCTTTCCTATCTCTTCAATCCGTAAAATGTCGCCGGAGGCAATGATATCTCCGATGAATAGGTATGGTTAAAAATCATCTATTACTTATTGCACGCTCTGCTTGCACTCTAATTCTTGTGGGCTGGAAGTTGTACTTCGTCCGCACGAGGTTGCATGATCACCGTATGGTTAACGAAAACGTGAACGACGCGTTGAGCGATCCGGTTTGGCTTCGGCAAAATTAATGGTTTATTTACAATATATTGGTTGTAAGACCCAATATTTATGTTGTGCTAATAGTAGCGAAGGCTGGCAGTTTTCGTCGGGGAAGATTTCACCCGTGCGAACTCTAGGTCTCTGGATTAATTACTATTAAACATTGTTCTAATAGACGTAAACCGATAATGTCATCTCAAGAGGATGATTCACAGGAGGCCGGGATGACTTTGAGTATCGCTTTTGAGCAGGGTCGTGCAAAGGGTAAATATTCGGAGACGAATGAGCCGTCGCTTGGGCATTCCAAGCTCTCGAAGCTTGATGTCGATTACTCCATTCTTTCGGAAGCTGTACTTTACCGGCTCCGGAGGGCGCAACTCGCGGTGGTGGGGGATTTTAACGAGAGCCTTCTCACCTATGGTCTTCGGCCGGCTGATTTCTCCGTATTGATCGTTGTCGCCAATAATTCCGATCTGAAGCAGAGCGATGTTGCAGAGGCGCTTGGTATCCAGCGCGCCAACTTCGTGGCGATCATCGATGGTTTGGAAGACAAGGGGCTGCTTGCCCGCCGCAGATCGGCGACGGACCGCCGTGTGCATTATCTGGAGATGACAGAGGAGGGTAACGTCATGCTCGACGAAATTCTTCAGATCTGGAAGGCGCATGAGGACAAGCTTGTCGGCCGGCTGGGTGGCGAGAAAGCTCGCGACCAGCTGGTGGGCCTGTTGCGCAAGATTGAAGACTGAGCGCGAGCGGCGTCTCTTTTAGTATTGTTATTGAATATCGAAAAGCGGTGCAGTTTGGCGCCGCTTTTTTGTTTGGCCGTTGGGTGAGGGATCCTCTGCTGTCGCAGACTCATGCGGCTTCATGTCGTCGATGGAGTACGAGCCTCGGGTGGGGAGATAGGGTGTTTCACCTGGCTCACTTTCGTGAGAGCGTCGCACTTTCGATATTGGTGAGTATCGGCGCTTTTTAAGTGCCGGCATGTCCTGCCCAAAATATTATAACTGAAGAGAGTGCGGTCGATCACAATCCGGTTGGGTAGGCCATTCTCGTGCTTCTCTTTCGCCTGCGGTCTTGCATTGTTGCGTCTCTATGGAGATATGCTCGCCAAAACGCCGCGCCACGGATGGCCGCGAGATTTCGCATGACGGGCAGAGCGCAAGGGAGAGACCATGCTTTTGATCGATACGAACCACCCGATGTATCGCCCGCTCTGGGTGCGGCTGCTGATCGTTGGCATCTGCGCAGGCTGGGCGGTGCTGGAGTTCATCAACAACGAGCCATTCTGGATGACCGTGGTGGGTGGCATAGCGCTTTATTCGGCTTATGTGCTGCTTTTGACCTTCAAACCGTCCGAACCGAAGCCGGAAGAGCCGGTGGCACCGTCCGAGCAGGACTGAGGTCGTACGCGCGATTTACGGGGTTCGTTTTTCGGGTCCGCTCATCAGCGGCAAAAGCCGGATCGCCTGATCGATAAGAAGATTGGCGGCGGTCATGCGCAAATGGGCGTTCTCGCGACATGCGTGGGGTACGGCATCAGGGTGATTGAGCCTTGCAAAGGCGCGTCGCTTTTCGCTGAGACTGTCCAGCGTGTCCTTGTCGTTGATGGCGAGTTCATCGCTGACCTCTGCCAGAGACGTCTTTTCAAGGTAGTTCGGCATCGGTGCCGGTTCGGGCTCTTCAACCTTTGGCGCCGCGTTCAGTGCTGTCGTCTCTTCCAGCAGGTCGAGATAGGCGGACAGTGGGCGATTGTCCGGTTTTGTGTCGGTTGCGCTGGAGGTGGTGATAGGACCGGGGTCGAAGATGACGCGCGGACTGAAGGACGTCTGGGTTTCCTCTTCAGGTCGCTCGTCCGCTTCGCGCTCAAGGCGCGCGACGACCGACTGGAAAACCGACTGGCCGAAAAGCATGACACTCCATTTGTCTGTGAACCATGCGAGCCGCTTCTCGCCCGTTGCTTCCTGCGCAGAGAATCACTCTAATATTGCCCGAGCCTTGAGCGTCACGCAGCCTTGCGGCTTTCCTCCAGCACCAGATCATAAAGAAGTTGCGCGCTGGGTGGCAGCATTCGGTCCTTCACCGTCAAGAGGCTGAAGGGTTTGACGCTCAGTTCAAATTCGGTCGGCAGAATGCGGATGTCGCCCATCGGGGAATGCTGGCCGGAGAGAAACTCGGCCATTTCCAAAGCCAGCGGCGCGATTGCGTGGGTGTTGCTGACAATGGCAAGGGTGAGCACGGTGGAGGGCGTGTTGATGATGTTGCGTGGCAGCGAGACCCCTTGCGCGAGGAAGGCATCCTCGATCGTGCGCCTCAGCAGCGTGCCGGGTGGCTGGAACACCCAGTCGTAATCGCAGAGATCCTCCAGCCGGGCAGGCGGTGCACTCAGCAGCGGGTGATTCTTGCCGACCAGAAGACAGGCGCGCTCGATGCCGATTTCGTGGGCGTTGAACAGTGCCGGGTCGAGATCGTCTGGAATGCGGCCAATGACGAAATCATGCCTTGCTGCCAGAAGCTCGCGCGCAAGAATATTGCTGGTTTCCACCTGCACGCTGATCTCGATGCCCGGATAGATGTCCATCGCTTTGCGAAGTGCGGACACCACCATGCTGATGGCGGGTGCAGTGACCGAGCCAATATAGACCGAACCGCCGCTGCCGGATTTCATCTGCGCCAGCTCCCGGCTGGCTTCGCGCAGCTCCAGAAGGATCTTCTTGGCCCGCTTTGCCAGGGCTTCTCCGAACTTGGTTAACACCACGCCGCGCGATGCGCGCTGACAGAGCGGGCTCTTCACGATGGCTTCCATCTCTGAGAGAATGCGCGAGGCCGCAGGTTGCGTCATGTTGAGGGCTGCCGCCGCCGCGCTTACCTGGCCGTGTTCTTCCACCATCACAAGCATGCGTAAGTGGGTCATTTTCAGCCCGGCGCGCAACAGCGGGTTGTCTTCGGTGACGGAGGGAAACTCACCCAGATTCGTTTCATCACGTTCCATTTTCGTCACCATTTGGGGCAAGAAGCTTTCAAATAAAAATTTATATCGATTTAATATACCAAAATTGATATAGGAAAAGAGAGATATTCTATTTGACAGTTATATAGATTCAGAACAGTTTGCACCACGTGCCGGGGAGGAGCGATGAAAGACGGATTATGCTCAGGGAGCCCGTTCGAGTAAGCTTGATTCTTCATCACCGCGCATGGATTTGACGGCAATCTGTAAGGATGCAGATGCCTAAATGGGTTCCAAGGGAGAGAGTTTATGAAATCCATTATTTCGTTGTTTGCTGCCTGTGCCATCGGCGCCGCAGCATTTGCGTCGCCCGTCTGGGCGCAGGACAAGGGCACTGTCGGCATCGCCATGCCAACCAAGTCCTCGGCCCGCTGGATCGACGACGGCAACAACATCGTCAAGCAGCTTCAGGACGCCGGCTACACGACGGACCTTCAGTACGCTGACGACGACATTCCGAACCAGCTTTCCCAGATCGAAAACATGGTCACGAAGGGCGTCAAGGTCCTCGTTATCGCTTCGATCGACGGCACGACTCTGTCGGACGTTCTCAAGCAGGCTGGCGAGCAGGGCATCAAGGTTATCGCCTATGACCGCCTGATCCGTAACAGCGGCGACGTCAGCTACTACGCAACCTTCGACAACTTCCAGGTTGGCGTTCTGCAGGCCACTTCCATTGTCGACAAGCTTGGCCTGAAGGACGGCAAGGGTCCATTCAACATCGAGCTCTTCGGCGGTTCGCCGGACGACAACAACGCCTTCTTCTTCTATGACGGCGCAATGTCTGTTCTGAAGCCTTACATCGACAGCGGCAAGCTCGTCGTGAAGTCCGGCCAGATGGGCATGGACAAGGTCGGCACGCTGCGTTGGGATCCGGCAACGGCCCAGGCTCGTATGGACAACCTGCTCTCCGCTTACTACACCGACGCCAAGCTCGACGCCGTTCTGTCTCCTTACGACGGTATCTCCATCGGTATCATCTCCTCGCTCAAGGGCGTAGGTTACGGCACCAAGGACCAGCCGCTGCCGGTCGTTTCCGGTCAGGACGCCGAAGTTCCGTCCGTCAAGTCGATCCTGGCTGGCGAACAGTACTCCACCGTCTTCAAGGACACCCGCGAACTTGCCAAGGTTACCGTCAACATGGTCAACGCGCTGATGGAAGGCAAAGAGCCTGAAGTCAACGACACCAAGACCTATGAAAACGGCGTCAAGGTTGTTCCGTCCTACCTGCTGAAGCCTGTCCTCGTTACCAAGGACAATGCTGAAAAGGTTCTGGTTGGAAGCGGTTACTACAAGGCCGACCAGCTGAAGTAATTTCTTCATGATCGTGACGGGGAGCGACGTGATCGTCGCTCCCCGTTTACCTACATAAGAACGCCGGATTGTACGGCGCAGGATTGTGATATGGACAACACCATTCTCGAAATGCGCAACATCACCAAGACGTTTCCGGGCGTGAAGGCGCTTGAAAACGTGAACCTCAAGGTTCGTCAGGGTGAGATACATGCGCTCGTCGGCGAGAATGGCGCGGGAAAGTCGACCCTCATGAAGGTCCTCTCCGGCGTTTATCCCGCTGGCACATATGATGGAGAGATCCACTACGAAGGTGAGCTGCGCAATTTCCGCGCCATCAACGACAGTGAAGATATCGGCATCATCATCATTCACCAGGAGCTGGCGCTCGTGCCGCTTCTGTCTATCGCAGAAAATATTTTCCTCGGCAACGAGGTCGCGCAGAACGGCGTCATCAGCTGGCAGCAGACCTTTACGCGCACCCGCGAGCTGCTGAAGAAGGTTGGCCTGAAGGAATCGCCCGAGACGCTCATCACCGATATCGGTGTCGGCAAGCAGCAGCTGGTGGAAATCGCCAAGGCGCTGTCGAAGAGCGTCAAGCTTCTGATCCTCGACGAGCCGACCGCATCGCTGAACGAAAGCGATTCCGAAGCGCTGCTCAACCTGTTGATGGAGTTCCGCACCCAAGGGCTGACCTCGATCATCATCACCCACAAGCTGAACGAAGTGCGCAAGGTGGCCGACCAGATTACCGTGCTTCGCGACGGCATGACGGTGAAGACGCTCGACTGTCACAAGGAAGAGATCAGCGAAGACGTGATCATCCGCAACATGGTGGGTCGCGATCTGGAAGACCGCTATCCGCCGCGTGACGTGCCGATCGGCGAGACCATTCTCGAGGTCAAGAACTGGAACGCCTATCACCAGCAGCACCGCGACCGTCAGGTTCTGCACGATATCAACATCAATGTCCGCAAGGGCGAGGTCGTCGGTATTGCTGGCCTTATGGGCGCAGGCCGCACCGAATTCGCCATGAGCGTGTTTGGCAAAGCCTATGGCCATAAGATTTCCGGCGAGGTTCTGATCCACGGTAAGCCAGTGGATGTCAGCACCGTGCGCAAGGCGATCGACGCCGGTCTGGCCTACGTCACCGAAGACCGCAAGCATCTGGGTCTCGTGCTGAACGACAATATTCTGCACAACACCACGCTTGCCAATCTTGCCGGTGTATCGTCGGGTACGGTCATCGACGATATCAAGGAGATGCAGGTCGCTACGGATTTCCGCAAACGCTTGCGCATTCGTTCTTCCGGCATTTTCCAGGAAACGGTCAACCTGTCCGGCGGCAACCAGCAAAAGGTCGTGCTGTCCAAGTGGCTGTTCTCCAACCCGGACGTTCTCATTCTGGATGAACCGACGCGCGGTATCGACGTCGGTGCAAAATATGAAATTTACACCATTATCAACCAGCTTGCCGCCGACGGTAAGGGCGTTTTGATGATCTCATCGGAAATGCCTGAGCTGCTTGGCAATTGCGACCGCATCTACGTTATGAACGAAGGACGGATTGTCGCCGAATTGCCGAAGGGAGAGGCGAGCCAGGAAAGCATCATGCGCGCTATCATGCGCTCAGGGGAGAAGAACTGATGAGTTCGACCAACACATCCACCGAAGAGAACAATGTCGTCTCGGTCGGCTCGTATATCCGGTCCAATATCCGCGAATACGGCATGCTGATCGCGCTTGTCGCCATTATGCTCTTCTTCCAGTTCTACACAGGCGGCATTCTCTTCCGTCCGGTCAACCTGACCAACCTTGTGTTGCAGAACTCGTTCATCGTCATCATGGCGCTCGGCATGCTGCTCGTCATCGTGGCGGGGCATATCGACCTTTCGGTCGGCTCGATCGTTGCCTTTGTCGGCGCGATAGCCGCGATTTTGACAGTGCAATGGGGCATGAACCCGTTCCTGGCCGCGCTCATCTGCCTTGTCATCGGCGGCATTATCGGTGCAGCGCAAGGATACTGGATTGCCTATCACCGCATTCCATCCTTCATCGTAACGCTGGCGGGCATGCTGGTGTTCCGCGGCCTGACGCTGTTCGTTCTGGGCGGCAAGAACATCGGTCCGTTCCCGTCCGACTTCCAGGTTATCAGCACAGGCTTCCTGCCCGATATTGGTGGCATTGAAGGCATCAACACCACCTCGCTGATCCTCACCATTCTGATTGCGGTCGTTCTCCTGGTTCTGGCCTTCCGCCGCCGTCAGGTGAATGAGAAGCACGGCATCGAGGTCGAGCCTTTCGGCTTCTTCCTGGTTCAGAACCTGCTGATCGCCGCTGCGATCCTGTTCCTCGGCTACAGCCTGTCGACCTATCGCGGCCTGCCGAACGTTCTGATCGTCATGCTGGTGCTGATCGCCATCTACAGCTTCGTCACCCGTCGCACCACGATTGGCCGTCGAATCTATGCCATGGGCGGCAACGAGAAGGCGACGAAGCTCTCCGGTATCAACACCGAACGCTTGAGCTTCCTGACCTTCGTCAACATGGGCGTTTTGGCTGGTCTTGCCGGTATGATCGTCGCAACGCGTCTGAACTCGGCAACGCCGAAGGCTGGTGTTGGCTTCGAACTGGACGTGATCGCGGCCTGCTTCATCGGTGGTGCATCGGCCTCCGGCGGCGTTGGCAAGATCACCGGCGCGGTTATCGGCGCCTTCATCATGGGCGTAATGAACAACGGTATGTCGATCGTCGGCCTCGGCATCGACTTCCAGCAGATGGTCAAGGGTCTCGTGCTTCTGGCCGCCGTGTTCTTCGATGTCTACAACAAGAACAAGGGCTGACCGTCAGGTCCAGCAACAGTTTTAAACGATAGCAAGTGGCCGGTTTCCGGCCACTTCCATGAGGAGGGGGCGTTTCATGACGCCCAGGAAGGAACAATCATGCTGATTTCTCAAATCAAGGATGCCAGCGGCAAGATCATCGTTGCGGCGCGTGAAGATGGCGGGCAAGCCCGCACCGTCAACAATGCCGAGTCGGTCTATGCACTGGCCATGGAAGCTGCCAATGGCGGTAAGTCGCTCGCCGATGTGATTGCTGCCCATGGCTATGGCGATGCAGTCGATCTGGAGAAGGCCTATTCCGAAGGTCGCTTCCTGCCGCCGATCACCCATCCGGATCCCGCGCATCTGCATCTGACCGGCACGGGCCTGACGCATCTTGGCTCTGCCGCCACGCGCGACAGCATGCACAAGAAGACCAGCGAAGCCTCAGACGATACGCTGACGGACTCGATGAAGATGTTCAAGATGGGCCTGGAGAACGGCAAGCCGAAGGCTGGCGAAAAGGGCGTTCAGCCCGAATGGTTCTACAAGGGCAACGGCCATGTTTCGGCGGCACCCGGTGCAGCGCTTGTTTCTCCGTCCTTCGCGCTCGATGGCGGCGAAGAGCCGGAAATGGCAGGCATCTATGTGATCTCCGACAAGGGCGAGCCCGTGCGCATCGGCTTTGCCGTTTCGAACGAATTCTCCGACCACGTCACCGAGCGGATCAACTACCTTTACCTCGCCCATTCCAAGCTGCGCCCTGCAAGCTTCGGCCCCGAAATTCGCGTTGGCGCACCGCCATCCGACATTCGCGGCACGTCCCGTATTCTGCGCGACGGAAAGGTGATTTTCGAAAAGCCGTTCGTGTCCGGTGAAGACAATATGTCCCACACCTTCGCGAACCTCGAATATCATCACTTCAAATACGGCCTGTTCCGCGTTCCGGGCGAAGTGCATGTGCACATGTTCGGCACGGCAACCCTGTCCTTCGCGGATGGCATCAAAACCGAAGCCGGAGATGTCTTCGAAATCGAGGCCGGCGGCTTTGGCCTGCCGCTTCGCAACCCGTTGAAGGTTGCCGAAGAAGAGACGATTACGGTTCGTCAAATCTAAGGGGCAGGGCGGTTTTCTTACGGGGCCGCTGCTGCACGAACATGGTGAAAGGGGCTCGGCGCTGGCGTTCGAGCCCTTTTGTTTTCGGCAGGTTTTGGCAAACGACCGACCGATGAGAGCGCGCTGCGTCCTATTGAACGCACAGACGCTCTGTCTTCCAGACTTTACGAATCGCGCCTTGAGCTGTCTTCTTTCAACTCGCCCACAGACCCACTTCAGCAATTTCCACCGAGTTGCCAGCCGGGTCGCGGACGTAGACGGAGTAGGTGCCGTTGTCCCAACGGAAATAGAGATCGATCTCTATGCCCTTGGCGATGAAGTGATCGCGCCACGCATCCACCTCTGCCTTGTTCTCAGCCCTGAAACACAAGTGCCCAGATCCTGTGGTTCCATGGCGGGGGAGCGGGTTTCCGCCTTGCGCAATCTGCGAGGTCTCTGGATTGAAGATCAGCAGCATCTGCTCGCCACATCGCAGGAAAACGAACTGGTTTTCGAACGTCTTCACAACCTCTAAACCAACGACATCCCTGTAAAAGCGCTCCGCGGCATCAAGATCGGTGGCATAGATCACGGTTTCCAAAATGGCCTTCGGTGGCTTCATCGGGCGGCTCTCCTTTGCTGGGGTCGGCTTTGGTTGAAGGTTGGTCGATCTAATAAAGATGGGCGGACAGGAATTCGTCGATTTACCTTTCCGAACCAGTTCCGCTCGATGTCAACCAGACTATGCAGAGTGTGTCGCATCCTGCCTGACCTGTTTGCGGCGCGGTGCCGGCAGCGTCATCGATTCTTCCTCGGCATCCTGCGGGTCTCCCCAGAATGCCTCCAGGCTTGGCCGTTGCGCTAAAAATCGATCTTGGACTATGAACTGGACGATTTCCCGCAGCCATACACGCCTACCCATCTTTGTATACCAGCGCATGGAGTGGCGCTGCTCCGGATCGGGATGAAACAGGAGACGTGCCAGTGCGCGCGGCCGCGCCTGGATGGCCAGTTCGATCGCTTTGACGCAGGCAAACAACATCCACGGTTTGAAGTGTGCCATTGCCAGGACCTGATGCTTATAGTCCCACTTGCGTATGTCCGACTGAATGACTTGCCTGTTCTTTGCGATGCGGAAGAACGGTGTCCAGCGATGCGGCGTAACGTAAAGCGCCTGTATCTGGTCAGGATCGTAAGACAGAAGTTGGCGGAAACCACGCCACAGGTCCTTTGGACGATCCTCCTCGAAGCCAACGACCCATGTTGCCATGGACAGGATGCCGTGCTGGCGCAAAAGCTGGATCGCTTGTCGATCCGAAGACGTGCCGCCGCCTTTTCGGATTAGCGCCAATGTGGCCTCATCCGTATTCTCCATCCCGATAAGCCAGCGGATGACACCTGCCTTGCGATAAAGATGTAAGATATCTGCATCACGCACGATGTCATCGGCACGCGTTGAGCCCACGATCAGCACGGGAACATTCTCCGCGATCATCGCTTCCAGAAATGCCTTCCAAGCCTTTTTTGACGAGGTGGGATTCTCGTCGGCAAGATTGACAAGTTCCACGCCATGGTCGCGATGGAGCCTTGCGATTTCGCGGGCGAACAGCACCGGGTCTCGGTGACGCCAGCGGGTCCAGAAGCCGCGCTGACCGCAATAGTTACACAGATGCGGGCAGCCGCGGGAAAACTGCATGACAACCGCTCTTTTCCCACCCCAGTAGCTGTAACGGGCATGATCGATCAGTTCCCAGCCCACCCTGCAGCTATCGAGATCGGCAATGGCCTGTGCCGGGGCGGTGGCCTTCGCGCTGCCATCCTCTTCACGAAAGGCTATGCCATTCACCGTCGAAAGAGGACGCCCCGTCTCCAGCGCGTCCATCACGCGGGTGGCTGTCACCTCTCCTTCGCCGCGGACGATCACGTCGAAGGCGGTTGTTTCGGTCAGTATCTCCCGCCAATGATAGGTCGGAAACACACCCCCATAGATGACATGGATCGTGTCATCCTGAGCCTTGATCGCCTGCGCGATGGCAAGTGCTGTCGGATGCGCCGAGGTTGAACCTGAATGCCCGATGAGCACGGCGTCGGGGGCGGCAAGCATGACCTGCGACACGATTGCGGCAACCGACATTGGGCCGAACTCCGCATCGATGAGCGATACATCATGTCCGGCATCGATCAATGGTCCACCGATGGCGAGGAGACCGAGAGGTGGCAGGTGATCATCCGGAACCCGACTCCCGATCGCTGTATGCGGTGGGTTGACGATACAAATCTTCACGCGTGCCATTCTCCCCTGAAAGACCTTTCAATGCTGGCTGATCGAAGGATTGGCGCTTCAGCCGCAGCAAGCTGCACTATGCAGATTTTGAGGTCACATGCGTACATGAAATCTGCGCGCTATGGCCCTGCATTCCGTTCCGATGCTGACACCAGAAGGTTGGAGCTTGGAGCGGCAGAAGCCGCTGGCTTCCGGCATTCGTCTCATCTGCCTGGGCCAACAAGAACCGGTCGTTGGGGGAACCGAGGTCGCTTGCAAGCGTTTCTTGAACCGTTCGGTGGCGCCGTTGACGCATCACGCCACCAGCCCATGCTCCTTTGTAACCCACATCCATTTTACACATTGCAAAAGAACAAAGGGAGTATATGGATTGCTAATGGACACTTCCGAGCACCTGCGCATCGAGCATGAAATCAGCGAGCTGGTATCTGGCGCCGATCCGTTTGCCGCGTCAATGCGGGCGACGCGGATGCCGATGGTGATTACCGATCCGCGACGCGCCGACAATCCGATCATCTTCGTGAATGATGCCTTTTCCAGGCTGACGGGCTATAGCCGCGAGGAAACGCTTGGAAAGAATTGCCGCTTTCTGCAAGGCCCGGGAACGAATGCCGATGATGTCGCCCGTCTCAAGCGGGCCATTGCGGAGCGCAACTCCATCGAACTGGATCTTCTCAACTACAAGCGGGATGGATCGATCTTCTGGAACAGGCTGCTGGTCTCGCCGGTCTTCGATGGCGATGAGTTGATGTATTTCTTCGCCTCGCAACATGACGTCACAAGAGAGCGTGCGATCAAGGCGATCGAGAATCAGGAAGACTACCAGCTCGAGCTGGAACGCCGTATTGCCGATCTGATTGCCAGTGAAGAGCGCCTGAACTTTACGCTCAAGGCAGGCGGATTGGGAACCTGGACGCTGGACGTTCCGACGCAGAAGCTGTCTTGTTCTGCTTTGTGCAAGGAAAATTTCGGGCGCAGCCCCACGGATAAGTTCGATTATGAGGAGCTCAAATCTTCCGTCCATCCAGACGACTTCGACCGTTGGCAGGAGGCGGTGCTGGCGGCTCTTTCATCCGATGGCAATCTTCAGGTCGAGTACCGCGTCAACCGGCCGGATGGAACCTTGAGCTGGGTGGAGGTTCGCGCAGAAACGAAGTTCGACGCTGCCGGTCAGCCGGTGCTGATGAACGGGATTTCGATGGATATCACCGAGCGCAAGGCGATCGAGACGGAGAAAGCCGTGATTGCCCAGGAGATGGGGCACCGGATCAAGAACATGATGGCGACCGTCCAGTCGATCGTCAATCAGTCGATGCGCGGCGATATTGACGTCACGACCATGCGCAACAACATTACTAACCGTCTCGATGCGCTTGGGCGCTCTCACGACGTGTTGCGGGGCAGGGACTTTCTGTCGGCCAATATCAGGGCTGTCATTGAGCGCGCCATTGAGCCTTTCGATGCGGGCAAGCGTTTCGTCGTCTCCGGCCCCGACTTTCTCCTCTCTCATCAGGGCGCCAATACGCTGGCGCTATCCGTGCATGAGCTTGCGACGAACGCAGCCAAATATGGTGCGTTATCGGCGAGCGGCGGTGAGGTGCGTATCGAGTGGCGGATCGAAGGCGAAGACTTCCACTTCAGCTGGGCGGAAAGCGGTGGACCGCTCGTCGTGGCACCCAAGAAATCAGGCTTCGGCACCCGTCTGATCAGGATGTTGGGGCTTGGCCTAAACGGCAAGGCCTCGATCGACTATCACGAGGCTGGCGTCGTCTTTACCGCATCGACCAGCCTCGCATCTTTGTCCCAGAGCGGCTGACGTCGGTTGCGGAGGTTGCCGTGCTGTCATAGGTCCGGCATTCGAAAACGCCGATGGGTTCTTGCCCAGTACCTCGGTTCAATTGCGGGTTTTTGAAAGCCAATCGCTTTCGTGGCGCTCATCTTCGGACGCACAGTCGTCAGGCATTTCCGCCTCGTCAAGTTGCTGGAGCAAATGGGAAAAAAGCTCGTCCGTCTGCACCGTCGTTCTGGATGCTGCGCGGGACGCCTGCTTTATCGCGTCGTGGCTTAAAAACCTAGCCAAGCGGTATTCTTGTCCTGTCACGAGTCTGTCCCTGTTTTCCCCACTCCGATAACAGTCCTACGTGGATTAGGTTCCGCGGGTATCTGGCATCCACCATGAAAAACAGGGACGCGCCCAATAAAGGGTCTCTTATGGTTTCACAGCCGTTACATGCAGCCAGTCGGTTGGCTTGTTGTCATAGCCGCCGCCCTTGGCTTCTTCGATGGTGACGGACGTCCAAGGGAGCCGCTGGTAGACGCCCAAAAGCCAATCCGAAGACGGGTAATTGTAGAAGCGGTCGAGGTCGTCGCGGCCTTCGGCTTTTCCTGCTTTGTAGCTGGCATAGAAGACGCCCTTGTCTCTCATGGCGGCATGGATGCGGGCGATGATCGAAGGCAGGGTCGCGCGTGGTACATGGAGAAGACAGGCGTTGGCCCAGATGCCTTCATAGGCGTTTTGCTCGGCAATGTCTTCGAACAGCAAGGTGCTGGTCGCGACACCCAGACGTTCGGCGGCCGCGCGCGCCATTTCAGGCGTGCCGTCGGTCGGGTGAACATCGAAGCCGCGTGCGAGCATGGCTTCGCTATCCTGGCCCGCCCCGCAGCCGAGTTCAAGAATGCGGCCGCCCGGCGGAAGCGCGGCAAGAAAGCCCTCAAGGCGAGGAGATGCCTCTTGGCCCCGTGTCGTGTAGGCGGCCACTTCTCGGGCGTAGAAATCGATCGTCTCGTCATCGCGGGCGGTCATGGATATCCTCTCTGCGTAGGCGCACGTCATTAAGACGAAAACCGCTTAGCAGTTTTGGGTGATCGTCTCCACTTCCGTAGCTTGACGCCATCGAAGCATCCCAACCATGATTGGGGCAGCCGCAGTCCGTCTGGTGTTTGCGCAATGAAAGAGTGGATGATGACAAGTGATGTGAGCCTTGCCTCCTATCCGGGTCTGGATGATCGTATCGTGATTATACGGGCGGGTGATGAGGTCGACGCAGTGTTCGTCGGCACCGAGCGTTTCAACGTGCTGGTCGATACTCTGGGGACGCCGAGCCTGTGTCGGCGTGCATTGGATCTGCTTGCCGATCGAATGCGGGATCGACCCCTGATCGTTGTGAACTCACACATGGACTGGGACCATTTCTGGGGAAATAGTGCCGTCAGCGGGGCGCCGATCGTCGCGCATCAATCTGCCATCGAGCGTTTGCGCGATCCCGCGGCTCTTCAGACACTGGAGCAGAAGAGAAAAACCGAGCACCGCTTTAACGAAGTGGAGCTCGTTTCACCCACATTGACCTTCAGCGGCGGCAGTATGACGCTGCATGGCGGGGATCTCAGCCTGCATCTTCTGCACACGCCCGGACACACGCCAGATCATCTTGCCGTCTGGATACCGGAGATCGAGACGTGTCTGGCGGTGGATGCGGTCGAGCATCCCATTCCGGAGGTTTGGAGCAGCGCGCCTGATGATTTGCGCAGCCTCCGTTCCTCATTGAACCTCATCCGCAGCCTGAAGCCGAAACAACTTGTTCTGGCGCATGGTCAGACGAGTGATCCCGCCGTCCTGGACCGCAACATCGCCTATTTTGAGACCATTCAGAAAGCGGTGGGTCTCCTTCCTGTCTCGTCCTTGCCAAGTGAGGGATTGCATGAATATGACGGGATGCGGCTCGAGGAGTTTGTTGATCTTCCTTCGGACATTTCTTCCGAGGCGCAGGAATTTTATAGACGCTGTCACCGCTCCAATCTTGAAGCAGCTGTCGCCACGCACATTGCAGCGACAGCCTTCAGCTAATGCCTGGTGACGGTATCCGCAGCTGAGTTCTTTGAGGTTCCATCGGGGAAAGGTCACCCGCAGCGCAAGTCATTAAAGCGTGTCGCGATCTTTCAGATTCGCTCATACGCTTTAGGTCTTTGTTATCGCATGTCGATATCGCAAAACCGCTGCACAGTTTTGCGCGACATGCTTCAGCTCTGCGATTGGCTCTGGCTCTGAGATTCCTGCACGGTGACGGAGACGCTCAGGCTTTCGCCGGAAACGCCGACGCGCATGCCGGAGACTGGCGCACAGTCGCGGTAGGATAGGCCCGTGGCGATGCGGACATAGCGCTCATCCGGGCAGATCTTGTTGGCCGCATCGAAGCCGACCCAGCCTAGGCCGGGAAGATGGGCTTCACCCCAGGCGTGGGTTGCCACCTGTTCTTCGACGCCTTCCATCATCAGATAGCCTGAGACGTAGCGGGCAGGATGGCCGAGCAGGCGGGAGGCGGCAATGAAGATATGGGCGTGGTCCTGGCAGACACCCTTGCCCGCTTCCAGCGCCTGTTCAGCCGTTGTTTCGGTGCCGGTGCTGCCGGTCTGATATTCGACCTCCAGGTGGATCAAGGCCATCAGTTCGTGAAGTCGTTCCAGTTCGGTGCTGCCTGAACTCTGTCGGGCCATCTCGCGTATCAGCTTGCCGGGCTTGGTCAGCGGCGTATCGCGCATAAAAAGCCAGAGCGGCGCGTTGCCGATATGCGCGCCGAAAACGCCTGCCTTGTCCTTCGTTTCCACTTCACCGCTTGCGGTAACCTTGACGGCGCGGCTGGGGCCTTCGCTCTCCACAAGCTCGACACGATTGCCGAAATGATCGTCATAGCTCACTTCGACGGTCGCGCCATCGACGTTGACGTCCCAGTTCAGCACGGTCTGCATCGGGCCACTGATCGGCGTCAGGCGCAGGCGCTGAAGGGAGTATGGCACCGGCTCTTCGTAAAGATATTCGGTCGTGTGATTGATCTTCAGACGCATTCGCCCCGTATCCCCGTCTTGTACCGCTTACTGATAGAAGCGGTAACCTTCCGTGATTTCCTGACCCAACTGACCGTTCCTGTTGATGAAGGCTTCCAGGAACTCGTGCAGGCCCCGATCCATCACGCGGTCGATGGTGGTTTCCTTCAATGTCGATAAGATGGCGTCCGACGTTTCGTGCGCCTTGTGCCGTTCACCATAATCCTTGGCGAGATAGCCGAGGTTGCTGACGATCTTCTCATAGCAATAGGCGAGCGACCGCGGCATGCGGGCGTTGAGAATGAGGAAGTCGGCAATGTTGGCTGGCTTATATTCCGCATCATAAACCCAGCCATAGGAGCGGTGGGCCGAGACGGAACGCAGAATCGATTCCCATTGCGCATTGTCCAAAGACGAGCCGACCTGTGCTGCCGCGGGCAGAAGCACGTAATATTTGACATCGAGAATGCGCGCGGTGTTGTCCGCCCGCTCGATGAAGGTGCCGATGCGCGAGAAGTTGTAGAGATCGTTGCGCAGCATCGACCCGTGGAAGGCGCCGCGCACCAGACCCGCCCGATGCTTGATGACATCGATGACATGCGGCATTTCCGCCGGTTTCAAGCGGCGTCCGAGCAGGCTCTTCAGCTCGATCCAGAATTCGTTCGTTGCTTCCCAGGTTTCGCGGGTCAGCGCCGTGCGCACCATGCGGGCGTTGTTGCGACCGGAGTCGATGCAGGACATCACGCTCGACGGGTTGGTCTTGTCGCGCAACAGGTAATCGATGGCATCGGCGGACGTCACCTTCTCGTTGCTCTCGAGAAAGGCTTCGCGAACGCCTGCACTTTGCAGCACGCCGTCCCAATCTTCATCCGCGCTGCCGCTTCGCGTCAGCGAGACACGCAGGCCCGCATCGACGAGGCGTGCGATGTTTTCGGCGCGCTCGATATAGCGGAACATCCAGTAGAGCCCGTTTGCAGTTCTTCCCAACATGGCTCAGTCCTCCAGTACCCAGGTGTCTTTGGTGCCGCCACCCTGGCTGGAATTGACGACGAGCGAACCCTGCTTGAGGGCCACGCGGGTCAAGCCGCCTGGAATGATTTTGACCTTGTCGGACACCAGCACATAGGGACGAAGATCGACATGGCGCGGCGCGATGCCGTTCTTCACCATGATCGGGACGGTGGAGAGAGAGAGCGTCGGCTGGGCGATATAATTGTTCGGTCGCGCCCGCAGCTTATCGGCAAACAAAGCGCGCTCCTTCTTGCTGGCGGTCGGGCCAACCAGCATGCCATAACCGCCGGAGCCATGTACTTCCTTGACGACGAGATCGGCCAGATTGTCGAGGACGTATTTCAGACTATCCGGCTCCGAACAGCGCCAGGTCGGCACGTTTTCCAGAAGCGGTTTGCGGCCCGTATAGAACTCGACGATTTCCGGCATGTAGGAATAGATCGCCTTGTCGTCGGAAATGCCGGTGCCCGGTGCATTGGCAATGGTGATGTTGCCAGCGCGATAGACGTCCATGATACCGGGAATGCCGAGTGCCGAATCCGGACGGAAGGTGAGGGGATCGAGGAAGTCGTCATCGACGCGGCGGTAGAGCACGTCGATTGCCTCATATCCCTGCGTCGTGCGCATCTTCACCTTGCCGTCCATGACGCGCAGGTCGGAGCCTTCCACCAGCTCCACGCCCATCATATCGGCCAGGAAGGAATGCTCATAATAGGCGGAGTTGTGGATGCCGGGCGTCAACACGGCAACGCGCGGCTTGCCCTTGCAGCCTGGCGGTGCCAGCGAGGCCAGCGACTGGCGCAATTGATAGGGATAGTCCTCGACGCGTTGCACCCGGTTCTCATGGAAGAGCTCGGGGAACATCTGCATCATGGTTTCGCGGTTTTCCAGCATGTAGCTGACGCCCGACGGCGTTCTGGCATTGTCTTCCAGCACGTAGAACTGGTCTTCGCCGGTGCGCACAATATCGGTGCCGACGATGTGGGTATAGACGCCGCCCGGTGGGCGGAAGCCGATCATCTGCGGCAGGAAGGCTTCGTTCTTCTCAATCAGCTCGCGGGGAATGCGCCCTGCCTTGATGATTTCCTGCTTGTGGTAGATGTCGTCCAGAAATGCGTTGAGGGCAATGACGCGCTGTTCGATGCCCTGGGCGAGCTTGCGCCACTCCTTGCCGGAAATGATGCGCGGAATGATGTCGAAGGGGATGAGCTTTTCGGCGCTGTCTGCGTGGCCGTAGACGGCAAAGGTGATGCCGGTTCTGCGGAAGATGTTTTCCGCGTCCTTGGATTTCTGGATCAGGTGCGACCTGTCCTGTCGGCTATACCAGTCGTTGTAGTTTGCGTATGGGCTTCGCGGCGTTGAGTCCGCATTTATCATTTCATCAAATGCCAACTTTCAGATCCCCTTTTTGTACATTTGAATACAAGGTTGGAAGCAATGCAAGCCGGATGAGCGGTTGACGATCCAGATTTTTTGGCTGGTCGCCGTTCCGCAAAGCGACTGAAAATAAAGCAATCTTTCCCTCTCAGCATCAAAATGCGGCAGCGCATGGAAAGTTCATTCCGTGTTGACGGAATTGCAGAGTTTTTTACGCCTGATGCGAAAGCTTTGTGCCTATAAATTGAGCGAATTTTTATTGTGCGCCCGTCCACTAAAAGTTGGTGCCGGAGAATAAGATGCGGCGCGACCGCGATGGAATAGGAAGGAGCCGGGCAGACGGAGCTGGTGGCTGCGCCGCCTTAACCTTTGGCTGCTGATATTAGATATTTATTAACTATAAAAACATACCTCTTGTTAAATCGAAAGATTCGTCAAGGCAGGGGGTAATATGTCGATTTCGCGTCGTGGTGTCCTATTCGGGTTGCCGCTTTTCCTGGCAGGCTGTGCAAGTATCAATCCGGCTGGTCAGCGGCAGAACTATGCGGCTCTGCCGAACGAGCAGTTCCCGATGGCAGCCATGCCGCTTGAAAAGATCAAGCCTGAACTGCGCCGTCAGGAAGTGGCCTATGAAACCACTTATCCGGCCGGTACCGTGATCGTCGACACACCAGCACGCCGCCTCTATTTCGTTCTCGGCAATGGCCGCGCCGTGCGCTACGGCGTGGGCGTCGGTCGCCAGGGCCTAGCGCTGAAGGGCAATGCCTATGTGGGCCGCAAGGCGGAATGGCCAAGCTGGACGCCGACCCCGAACATGATCCGTCGCGAGCCGGAGCGGAACCTGAAATATGCCGGCGGCATGCCGGGCGGTATCAACAACCCGCTTGGCGCGCGTGCGCTTTACCTTTATCGCAACGGCAATGATACGATGTTCCGCCTGCATGGCACCAACCAGCCGCAGTCGATCGGACACGCCATGTCGAGCGGTTGTATCCGTATGCTCAACCACGATATCATCGACCTTTACGAGCGCGTTCCGGTCGGTGCCCGCGTGGTTGTGCTGCAAGCCTGAAGCATCTCATAAACGCCCCGATCGGGCTTTAAGAGCGGCTTCGTTCAACAGGAAGCCGCCTCCCACATCCTGATCGGTGCGGCGCTTTCCACCTGATACGAAGGTATGCGCATGTGCCGTTTTCTGGCCTATTCCGGCTCCCCCGTCTGGCTCGACACTCTGCTGATCGAGCCGGAAAGTTCACTGATCAGCCAATCGCTTGCCGCCAGGGAAGCCAAGACTGTGGTGAATGGCGACGGTTGCGGGATTGGCTGGTATGGCGAGCGGCCGGAGCCGGGCATTTATCGCGGCATTCTGCCTGCATGGTCGGACAAGAACCTCACTTCGCTCTGTCATCAGATCCGCGCTGGCATGTTTCTGGCGCATGTGCGCTCCGCCACCACCGGCGGCGTATCCATGTCCAATTGCCATCCCTTCGGGTTTGGCCGGCACCTCTTCATGCATAACGGCCAGATCGGTGGCTACGAGAAGGTGAAGCGCGCTATCGAGGCGCATATTTCCGACGATGTCTATTGTTCGCGCGCCGGCAATGGCGACAGCGAGGCGATGTTTCTGATCGCTGCCGGGCTCGGCCTCGATAAGGACCCGGTCGACGCGCTCTCCCGCACTATCGAGATCTGCATGGATGTGGTGCTGGATGCAGGGGTGGATCAACCCATCCGTTTCAGCGCCATCCACGCGGATGGTGATACGTTGCACGCTTTCCGCTGGTCGAGCGACGCCCGCCCACCAACGCTCTATTGGCGCAACATGGGAGAAGGCATCGCGATCGCGTCCGAACCCTTCGGCACGGGTGGCGAGATGTGGGAAATCATCCCCGCCAATACGGTAGCGACCGTCGTCAAGGGCAAGATCGAGTTCAAGCCTTTCACGCCGTTCTATCGGGATGCGGTTTTGATGACCGCCTGAGTGCGCTCCGGCCTTTAGTCCGATCCTAAAATATGTGGACAAATTTCTGGCGCCAATGGATGCTGCCGGTTGAATTCTGCAAGACGAGGCGACAAAAGGATCGCTTTTTCAACTCAACGGAGAGTTGCGCCGCGGGTTGGCGGCGTCCGTTGCTTCTGGTGTCGGAAATGTGATTATCGAGCGCTCGATTTCAAGCCTATCGACGAAGCGCCACCTCGAGCAAATGCGATGACCGTATTTCCATCGCGCGCGCTCCAACCCATTGTTTTAAAGCATTTCTAGACACGAAGCTTAAGCACCGCCGCTGGAAATGCGCCAATCAGGAACGCTTGAATGTCCGTATTTGAAAAACTTTCCCGCTATCAGCCCTACGCCCTTGCCGCGCTGCGCATCATCGCCGCACTTCTCTTCATCGAACACGGCACCCAGAAGCTGTTCGGTTTTCCTCCGGCGCAGATGGAAGGCTCGCTCCCACCGCTTCTTCTCGCAGCCGCGTTGCTTGAACTTATCGGCGGCATTCTCATCCTCATCGGCCTCTTCACCCGCCCGGTGGCTTTCATTCTCTCAGGCCAGATGGCGTTCGCTTACTTCCTGGCCCATGCGCCGAAGAGCTTCTTCCCCGCCATCAATGGCGGTGATGCTGCGATCCTCTTCTGCTTCTTCTTCCTGTTCCTAGTGACCGCAGGTCCGGGCGCATTTGCAGTCGACAAGCGTTAAGGCGACCTTCTTCGCCGTCATCCTTGGCCCTCGGCTCAAGGCCGGGGCTGACGCCGGGTTGGGTCTCGCCCTTCTCGGCAACCCGCATCGAGGCGCCTCACAGGGCGCCTTCTTTCCCACGAGCTCTCGGTTCGGCACCTAAATCGTGTCGCGATCTTTCAGGTTCGCTCCTTACGCTTTAGGTTTTTCTTCTGCCGCATGTTCTCATCGCAAGACCACAGCACAGTTTTGCTTGGACCCTGCTTTAGAGCGTTTCCTTGTTAAATAGAAACAGTTCTGTTGGTTCAAACGGGATCGACTGATTGTCCGGAGGGCGCGTGCCGTAGCCAAAGCATACGGCCAAGCCGTCCGGGCAAGCAGGTGGCCCGTTTCAACCAACCCGAAGGGCCGGGCATCTTTCCGCCAGGCTCAAAGGCGATCGGCTCGACCGTACCTTTGGGTATGCCCTTCGCCAATCGCCTTTGCCCTGACGAAAACCTGCTCCGGCAGAACGTTTCTATTTAACAAGGAAACGCTCTAAAGCGCTTCCAGTGCGCCCTTCGGCAGCCACTGGCTGATCTTGGCGCGCAGCAGTTCCGGGCTGATCGGTTTTGACACGTAGTCGTCCATGCCCGACGCGAGGCATAATTCGCTGTCCAGATCCAAAGCGTGCGCCGTGACGCCAATGATCGGCACGCGGCCGAGGCGGCCGTCTTCGTCGTCTTCCATCTGGCGGATGGATTGCGCTGCCTGGTAGCCGCTCATGACCGGCATCGACACGTCCATCAAAATGAGCGACGGGTTCTCGTTGCGCCAGGCTTCCACCGCCTTCTTGCCGTTGCCAACGATGCGGAAATCGAGTCCCGTCTGCTGCAGGATCTGGCTGAAGACGATCTGGTTCACATCATTGTCTTCTGCCACCAGCACATCGATGTTGGAGCCGCCTTTGCGGGACGGTGGCGGCAGGGCAGGCTGCGATAGCTGGTCATCTGCGACAACCGCAGTGACCGGGGGAGGCGTTATGTCCTCCAGAGCAGGGGTGGGTAGCAGCGCTTCCAGCGTCTCGCGAAGTTTTCGCCTGCGCAGAGGTTTGGCTATGTAAGCTTGAGCGGGCCCGCAGGCCTCAGCTTTTGCAAGCGAAGCCAGCAGGATGACGGGTATATCTTGCATGCGGGGATGCGGTGCAGGTAGCCGACCACGTCATCGGCGCGCATATCGACCATGTCCTCATCCAGAAGGATGGCTGCGGGGCGCAGACCCAAGGCGACCGCTTCCTCCAGAATTGCCAACCCGGTCGTGCCGTCTTCAGCGGCATAGGCGTCCAGCCTCCAATCGCTGAGGTGTCTTGTCAGAATATCGCGGCTGATCGCGTTGCCATCGATCACCAATATGCTCGCGTCGGAAGGCCAGGCAGGTGTGACGGGCTGCGCCGATATCACGGAAACCGGCAGCGTCACTTTGAAGACAGATCCCTTGTTCTCTTCGCTTTCCGCTTCGATCCATCCGTCGAACAAAGAGACGATCCTGAGAGTTTCTGCGAGTCCGGACGGGGCGGGTGCAGAACCCTCGTTTTGATCGAGGATAGAGGCGAGCTGCTCCGGTGACATTCCGATGCCGGTATCTTCAACGGCCAACCGAAGTAAGACACCGTCCGCGGTGTTCTCGGCAACAAGCCTGATAATGATATGGCCGGTAGGAGTGAAGCGGATGGCATTGCTGACAAGGTGGGTGACGATCTGCCGGAAGCGCGCCGCATCCGCTTCGACCGTGATCTCTGCGGAAGCATCGATGTCGGTAAAGAGCGTCAGCCCCTTTTCTTCGGCATGGAATGCCAAGAGCGTTGCGATGTCTTCCACCAGGTTTGCAGGATCGAAGAGGCTCGTCTGCAAGGGGGCTGACGTCTCCGTCGATGCGTTCAGCGCCTCGTCGAGGCTTCGCAACAAGGCGTTGCCGGATTGCACGATGGTATCCGCATAGGTCTTTTGCCGGGCGTCAAGGTCGGTTCTGGCAAGCGCGTCTGCCATGCGGAGAATGCCGTTAAGCGGCACTCTGATCTCGGAAAGGCGTTCCGCCTCGTTCTGACGATAAAGGTTTTGTCTTACGTCGGAGGTTGTTCTCATTCCGACACGATCGTCTTGAGGCGCTGCGTCAAAATCAGGCATCTTCTCGAAGACTTCGTAGAGAAAGATCTGCCCCGTTTCGTCGATGAAGCGTTCGCAGCGGAGCGTCTGCGCTTCGGCCAAGATGCCCCGGCAGGTGGCAACCTCGTCAGTGGCGAAGACGAGGCAGCGGCGTTCCTTGTCCTCCCGTTCCACATCGTCTGCCGTATTGAACATGAAGCGGCTCGATTGCCCGGTGAAGTCCTCCGGGCTTTTCCCGGCAAAACGGGCATAAGCATCGTTGACGCAGACATAGCGCAACTCGCTGTCCTTGACGCAAGCCGGCAGGTGCAGGGATAAAATTCCCTGGCAGGCCTTTTCCAACAAGCTTCCGTCAGTACTCAAGCCATGCTCCGAACCATCAATGGAATCAAATATCTTTAATCTCAGGGCAAGCTAGGAGAGCTGGGCTTGAAAAACCATGGGCGGCCAAGGCTTTTCACGCTTTTTTAACCATGAGCATCAGATTGGGAGCGTGATGCCCGTGAAAGATTTGCTTGACTTTTTCCGGCAAAACGACCACATGCCTGTCAAGCTTTCACCTTCCACAGCCGCGTGAGCTGTAGCGTCCACTTCAAAATCATACGCACGCATGAAGGAAAAGCGCATTTGATGCAGAATACGGCGATCATTCGCCGGTGCTGAGCGCAGAAAGTCATTTCAACCACCAAGTTCCCAATTCACGCGGGGTTCTTGACGCCAAGACAACCGGACAGCATGGGCTGAACCGGCTGAAGCGTTTTGGCGCCCCGAAAGGTATTCTATTGACCAGTTTTAACGAACTCGGCCTCTCCGAAAAGCTCGTCGCCTCTGTGACCGCTCTCGGCTACACGACACCTACACCCATTCAGGCGAAAGCCATTCCGCTTCTCATGGAAGGCCGCGATGTTATCGGTCTTGCTCAGACCGGCACCGGCAAGACCGCCGCATTCGGCCTGCCGATGATCGAAATGCTGATGAAGCATGCCGAACGTCCAGCCAACCGCACGACCCGCTCTCTGATCCTTGCGCCGACGCGCGAGCTGGTCAACCAGATCGGCGAGAACCTGCGCGCCTTCGTCAAGAAGACGCCGCTTCGCATCAACCAGGTTGTCGGCGGTGCGTCGATCAACAAGCAGCAGCTGCAGCTGGAAAAGGGCACCGACATTCTGGTCGCCACCCCTGGCCGCCTGCTCGACCTGATTGCCCGTAACGCGATTTCGCTGTCCAAGGTCACGCATCTCGTTCTCGACGAAGCCGACCAGATGCTGGATCTCGGCTTCATTCACGACCTGCGCAAGATTTCCAAGATGGTGCCGGCAAAGCGCCAGACGCTTCTCTTTTCGGCCACCATGCCGAAGGCGATTGCCGATCTTGCCGGTAGCTACCTGACCGATCCGGTCAAGGTGGAAGTCACACCTCCGGGCAAGGCTGCCGACAAGGTTGAGCAGTATGTTCATTTCGTTGGCGGCAAGAACGACAAGACGGACCTTCTGAAGAAGTCGCTTGCCGAAAACCCGGATGGCCGCGCCATCGTTTTCCTTCGCACGAAGCATGGCGCCGAGAAGCTTTACAAGCATCTCGAGCATGTCGGTTACAAGGTTGCCTCGATCCATGGCAACAAGAGCCAGGGCCAGCGTGAGCGCGCGCTTAAGGGCTTCAAGGATGGCGAAGTCAAGGTGCTGGTGGCGACAGACGTCGCTGCACGCGGTATCGATATTCCAGCCGTAACGCACGTCTTCAACTACGATCTGCCGGAAGTGGCGGATGCCTATGTGCACCGTATCGGCCGTACCGCCCGTGCGGGCCGCGATGGTATCGCGATTGCGTTCTGCGCGCCGGATGAAACCCGCCTGCTGCACGACATTGAAAAGCTGATGAAGATCGAGATTCCCGTCCTTTCCGGCGAGCGTCCCGAAGGTCTTGCCAGCCCGACCCGTGGCAGCGGCAACCGTGGCGGTCGTGGAAACGGCGCCGGTAATGGTGGCCGCCGGCAGGGTGGCGAGCGCGGCGAACGTGCGCATGGCGACCGTCCGGCCCGTGGTCATCGTGAAGGTGGTCATCGTGAAGGTGGACGCCGCAATGGCGATTTCCGCGGTCAGCGCGCTGGCGAGTTCGCCCCTGTCGAACGCGACAACGATCTGGAAGTCACGTCCGACTTCAAGCGCACCAAGGTCGAAGGTGCCGAAGGCGCCAAGGCCGCTGGTCCCCGTAAGCATCGTGGCGGCCAGGGCCGTCCAGCCCGCAAGGCCGGTTCTTTTGCCGCTGCCGGTCAGGGTCGTCCTGCTGGCAATGCCGGTCGCGGTCGCAAGCGCGGCTGATACCGCTTTGTAAAACTGGAAACGCCCGGACGATGATCCGGGCGTTTTTGTTTTGAGCATCTTGCCGAAGGGATGGCGAGGCCACCCGGCCTATCTGATATTACCCTGCTTGGTGCCGCAGAGCATTTCGCGCTTGCCGGCAAAGCCCTTGCGGCGCTCCACCGCGAAGCCCACGGCCTGCAGGTTGCGGCGGACAAAGCCTGCGGCGGCATAGGTCGCAAATGTTCCGCGCTCTCGTGTCTTCTCGTAGATCGCGCTCATGATCTCTACCGACCACATGTCTGGATTGCGCGATGGCGCAAAGCCATCCAGGAACCAGGCATCGAAGGTGAGCGCACTCGTCTCGATGCCGTGCAGCGCCTCGCCGCAGACGACGGTCAGCTTTGTCTGCTCGTCCAATTGCAACGCAATAATGCCCTGCGGCTCTTCCGGCCAAAGGGCGACGAGGGCCTGACGTTCCGTGTCGACTTCCGGCCAGCGCGACAGCGCCCGGTCAATCTCTTGCGCCCGCATGGGGTAAAGCTCGAAGGAGACGAAATGCAATGTCTTGTCGGGGCGACGGGCGAGCTTCCACTGACGCCATGTTTCGGTGAGATTAAGCGCTGTGCCGAAGCCAAGTTCGCCGATGACGAAGGTTTCTTCGAGGTGATCGGCCCAGCGGTCCGGCAGGCCGTTGCCGTTCAGGAAGACATGGCCGCATTCCAGCCGGCCATCGGTCTGGCAATAAAAATGGTCGCCAAAGGCCAGCGAATAGGGCATATCGCCCTCTCGCCAATCCAGCATATGATCGCCGGTGCCGTCCGGTTTTGCGTCTTCGGGATGTGTCATGGTCCAAGCCGATAGTCTTCCCGATCAAAGAGGTCAATCACCTTTGCCACCGAGCACCTCGCTGCTGATTATCGGCGGCGGCATCATGGGGCTATGGGCGGCGCTGAAAGCGGAGCGTCTGGGGATCGATACGGTGCTGGTCGATGCCGGTCGTTTGGGAAGCGGGGCCAGTGGCGGGCTGCTCGGCGCGTTGATGCCGCATATGCCGGATCGCTGGAACGACAAGAAGCAGTTTCAATTCGATGCGCTTCTGACGCTGGAAGACGAGATTGCGCGGTTGGAAGCCGAGACTGGCCTGTCTGCCGGTTACCGGCGCTGTGGACGCATCATACCGCTGCCGAAGCCACATCTGCGCGCCATTGCGGAACGCCATAGTCTGGAGGCTGCGACCAATTGGGACCAGCAGGGCCAGCGCTTCCATTGGCATGTGCTGAATGCGCCGCCGGTGGAGCAATGGGTCAGTGCCTCTGCCGGGGAAGCGGGCTTTGTCCACGACACTTTCGCAGCCAAGGTATCGCCAAGGGCGCTGGTTGCCGCGCTCGTTGCGCGGCTGAAGGCTGCGCAGCATGTGCGTCTCGTTGAAGGCTGCAAGGTCGTCTCGCTCGATCAGCAGCGTGTCGCGCATTTCTCGGACGGGGAGCGATTGTCTTTCGGTCATGCCATCGTCTCTGCGGGCTACAGTTCCTTTCCACTTTTGACGCAAGCCTTCGGCCTTTCCGCCGAGCCCGCGCTAGGGCAAGCCGTCAAGGGTCAGGCGGCTCTCCTGAAAGCCAGGATCGATCCGGCCATGCCGGTGGTGTTCCTCAACGGGCTTTACGTCGTGCCGCATGAGGACGGAACGGTTGCGATCGGCAGCACCAGCGAGGATGTCTTTGCTGATCCATTCGGCACCGATGAGAAGCTGGATGCTTTGTTGAGTGCGGCAAGAGAGATTGTGCCGGAGCTTTCACGAGCTGAGGTTATCGAATGCTGGGCCGGTCTTCGTCCGAAAGCAATTGGTCGTGATCCGATGGTGGGCGCGCATCCGGAGCGGCCGGAAATCGTGGCGCTGACCGGAGGCTTCAAAGTGAGCTTCGGTCTTGCGCATCGTCTTGCCGATGCAGCGCTTTGCGCCGTCCAGGGCAAGGATATGGATGTGCCTTCGAGCTTCCGCACCGAGGCTCATCTTGCGCTCGTTCACGGAAATCTTTGATTCGTCTCTGTTTTGCGTCGTCAATCTGTCACGCAAATCACCTATCTGCTGTCGCCATGCACAGACAGACGTAAATCCCAGTTCAGCGGGGCGAGGTGACGACGCATGCGGTACGCCATTCATTACACGCCTTCCCCGAACGACCCGATGACCTTTGCCGCGGCATCCTGGCTTGGGCGCGACGTCTATTCCGGCCACAGCATCGAGCCGCCGCCACAGGCCGGGCTCGGGATGCAGGAGCTTTCCTACTTTACAGCGCTTCCGCGCCGCTATGGTTTCCACGGCGCGATCAAGGCACCGTTTCGTCTGGCCGAAGGCATGACCGAAGCGGGACTTCTTCGTGACCTGATGCGGTTTGCCGGTACGCACCAGCCTTTTACGTTGCCGCCGCTCGAAATCGCCAAGCTCGGCAATAGCTACGGGCTCGTCCCGTCCTGGCCGTCGGAGATGCTGAATTTTCTCGCCGCAAGCGTGGTGCAGGATTTCGACCGCTACCGCGCGCCACTGTCGGATGCCGATATCGACCGGGCCGACCCGCATCGGCTTTCCGCCGCACAGCTGACCAATCTGCACCGCTGGGGACACGCTTACGTCATGGATGAGTTTCGTTTTCAAATGACGCTGACCGGCGCCATCGTGCCGGCAGATTGCGCTCGCCTGGAGCGGGCTTTGCGCAGCGTGTTCGACGCTCTTCTGGAGCGCCCGCTGGAGTTCGCCAATCTGGCGCTCTTCGTCGAAGAAGAACCGGGCGCGCCATTCAGGGTGCACTCGCTGCATCCCATGGGGCGTGTCTCGGCCCGCAAGATCGCCTGAGTGTCTGCCGCGCTCTACGTTTCAGGCACCTGCAAAAGCAGCGAGCGCTTTTGGTGAAATTGCACTGAAACGCTCTCGACTTTCCGGTCTGCGATGCTACCGTTCACGAAATTTCGTGAAGGTGATTTGATGATTTCCGCAGACTATCCCCGCAATCTCATTGGTTATGGCCGCAACGCTCCCGATCCGAAATGGCCGGGAGATGCACGCATTGCTGTGCAATTCGTCATCAATTACGAAGAGGGCGGGGAAAGCTGCATTCTTGACAATGACAAGGCCTCGGAATCGCTGCTGTCGGAAATCGTTGGGGCGCAGCCTTGGGCCGGGCAGCGCAACCTCAATATGGAGTCGATCTACGAGTACGGCTCGCGCGCCGGCTTCTGGCGTCTTTGGCGCATGTTCACCTCGCTTGGCGTGACCACCACCGTTTATGGCGTCACCTCAGCCATGGCGCGCAACCCGGAAGCGGTTGCCGCGATGAAGGAAGCCGGTTGGGAGATCGCCAGCCACGGCTATCGCTGGCTGGAATACAAGGATTTCTCCGAAGAGGAAGAGCGCAAGCATATTCTCGAAGCGGTGCGGCTGCACACCGAGCTGACCGGCGAGCGTCCCTATGGCATGTATCAAGGCAAGCCGTCCGACCACACGCTGAAGCTGGTGATGGAGGAGGGGGGCTTCCTCTACTCCTCCGATTCCTATGCGGACGATCTGCCCTATTGGGTGA
Organism: Agrobacterium sp. SORGH_AS 787; assembly: GCF_030819035.1. Taxonomy (NCBI): domain Bacteria; kingdom Pseudomonadati; phylum Pseudomonadota; class Alphaproteobacteria; order Hyphomicrobiales; family Rhizobiaceae; genus Agrobacterium; species Agrobacterium sp. SORGH_AS 787. The sequence goes on along the minus strand of NZ_JAUTBG010000002.1, from coordinate 124,561 downwards.
AGGGTGCAAAGAACGACCCGTTCCTCATCATCCCCTATACGCTTGAAACCAACGACATGCGCTTTGCCACACCGCAGGGGTTCAATTCCGGCGATCAGTTCTACACCTATCTGAAGGACGCCTTTGATGTCCTCTATCAGGAGGGTGTGGAAGGCTCCGCCAAGATGATGAGTATCGGCCTGCACTGCCGTCTGGTCGGACGTCCGGGACGCGCGGCGGCGCTTCGCCGTTTCATCGAATACGTCCTCGGCCACGAGAAGGTCTGGATACCGCAGCGCATCGAGATCGCACGTCACTGGCACGAGCACCACAAGCCGGAGGCGCTTTGATGCCGGGGCGCGACGATTTCATCAACCGCTTCGGCGGCGTCTTCGAGCATTCGCCCTTCATCGCCGAACGCGCTTATGATGCAGGTCTGGTGGTTGAACCGCTGACGGCCAAAGATGTGCATGAGGCGCTCTGCGTGCCGTTTCGCGCAGCCTCTTATGACGAGCGTCTCGGCGTCTTGCGGGCGCATCCCGATCTTGCCGGTAAGCTCGCCATTGCCGGCGGGCTGACGGAGGATAGCAAAAAGGAACAGGCGGGTGCCGGGCTCGATCGCCTGACGCCGGAAGAGCATGCGCGCTTCACCGAACTTAATACAGCTTACGTCGAAAAGAACGGCTTTCCTTTCATCATTGCGGTCAAGGGGCTAAACAAGGACGATATTCTGCGCGCCTTCGAAGAGCGCATTCATAACGATGCCGAAGAGGAATTTGCGACCGCAACGGCGCAGGTGGAGAAGATCGCATATCTGCGCCTTTCCGCACTGTTGCCCGAGACTGCTGAGTGATGCTGCGGCTTTCCTTGCGCCCTTTTGCGTCCTATATTCGTTGTCATTGAAGGATGAGCGATGAGACCGTCGGAAGTGCTGGAACAGAACCGTGAGGCGATCCGCGAAGCGACCAAGCACTTCAATGCGGCGAACCCGCGTGTCTTCGGTTCGGTGGCTCGAGGAGAAGACCGATCGGATAGCGACCTCGATATTCTGATCGATGCGTTGCCTGGGACGACGCTCTTCGATCTTGGAGGGTTGCTGGAGGAGTTGTCGGAGATCATGAAGGGGACTGATATCCATCTTCTCACGGCGGGCGACCTTCCTGAGCGTATTCGCTTTCAGGTCGTAGATGAAGCAAGGCCGATATGAGATCGGACAGCCTGCTTGCGTATATCGAGAATATCGAGACGATCGCATCGAGAGCTCAGAGCTTCGTGCAGGATATGGACGAGGCGTTGTTCCTCGCCGACAAGCGGACCCAGATGGCGGTGATGCTGTGCTTGGTTCTCATCGGCGAAACAGTGATCAAGATTGACGCTGAAGCACCGGAGTTCTCGCAAGAGCATCCCAATGTGCCTTGGGCGCAGATGATGGATATGCGAAACCTCATCCTGCTCGACCATGTCCATGTTGAACTGCCTGCCATCTGGCGGGCAGTCAGTGAAACCATCCCTGAGCTGCAAGAGAGTCTTGCCACCATCCGAAACTGGCGAGCACAAGGTGAATAAGCATTGAGTGAATTTCTGGAAATCCGCCCTCTGGAGCGCGACGCCTTTCGTCCCTTCGGCGATGTCATTGAAGCCGATCCGTCGACGATGCGCCTCATCAATGGCGGCAATACCGAGCGTTATCATGCTTTGGGAGAGGCCGATGTCACGGGAGAGGGCGCGCGCGTCGTGATCAATCTCTTTCGCGGCAAGCCCCGGCGCTTTACCCATGCCGTCGATATGATGGAGCGACATCCGCTCGGCAGCCAAAGCTTTTCGCCGCTCTCTGACAGGCCCTTTCTTGTGGTCGTCGCACTGGATGAGGGTGGCAAGCCCGGCCGGCCCCACGCCTTTCTGACAGCGCCCGGCCAAGGCGTGAACTATCATCGCAATGTCTGGCACCATCCGCTGATGACGATCGGCGAGACGAGCGACTTCCTGGTGGTGGACCGCGATGGTCCAGGCGTCAATCTGGAAGAATATTTTTACGAGCAACCCTTTTTCATAGCGGAGCCACGCCCATGACCGGCCTCACGACCCATGTTCTCGATGCTGCCCATGGCACGCCTGCGCAAGGGCTGAAAATCGATCTCTATCGGCTGGATGGCGACGTCCGTCAAAAGCTGAAAAGCGTCGAGACCAATAGCGATGGCCGGGTGGATGGCGGGCCGCTGCTGGTGGGCGAAGACTTCCGCGCCGGGCAGTATGAGCTGGTCTTCCATGCGGGGGACTATCTGCGCCAGAAAGGCCTTGTGCTACCCGAACCGGCCTTCCTCGATATTATTCCGATCCGCTTCGGCATTGCCGACGAGACCGGGCATTACCACGTGCCGTTGCTGCTTTCGCCCTTCAGCTACTCCACCTATCGCGGGAGCTGATCGTCATGATCTTTGCCGCGATTGCCGATGTTCACGGAAACTATGCAGCGCTCGAAGCCGTGCTGGCCGATATTGAAAAGCTCGGCATCGCCGACATCGTCAATCTGGGCGATTGTTTCAGCGGTCCGCTGGATGCGGGAAAGACCGCAAGACTGTTGATTGACCGGGCTATTCCGACGGTGCGCGGCAATCATGACCGCGCCTTGATCGAACAACATCCGGACGAGATGGGGTCGTGGGAAAAGACGATCTACCCCCAGCTTTCTCCAGCGGATCTCGAATGGCTGAAAACGCTGCCTTTCGACATGGTCTTCAAGGACGTGGCCTATTGCTGTCACGGATCCCCGGCGGGCGATCTCGATTATTGGCTGGAGCGCATCCTGCCGGAGGGCGTGCTGCATCTGCGTGCCCGCGCCGAGATCGAAGCGCTCGCCCGCAGCATCGATCAGCCGATCATGCTTTGCGGCCACACCCATCTTGCTCGCACAGTGCAGCTTTCCGACGGTCGCCTGATCGTCAATCCGGGTAGTGTGGGTTGTCCCGGCTGGAAGGATGACGAGCCGGTCTACCACCAGGTCGATGTTGGCCATGGGCTGGCGTCTTATGCGGTTCTCGAAGACACCGCACATGGCTTTCAGGTGACCCATCGCAATATCCGCTATGATGCAGCCCCCATGGCAGCATTGGCTCGCGAGAATGGCATGGACCGCGTCGGCAATGCGATCGAAAGCGGCTGGCTGGACTGATCGGACGTTCCGTCGTTTGTTTCAGCCGTTGCTGGTCATCACCACGCAGGAATAGGAGCGTGCCTTCAGGTCCTTGCAGGCGGAAAGCGCCTCTGCCTGGGTGTCGAAGCCGGTGAAGCGGGCGCGGTAGAGCGTAGCACCGCCGGTTTGGACCGCTTCGGTATAGGGCGCCACACCCGAATGGCCGGAAGATAGCGACGCCTTGGCGGATTTCAGCATGGAGAGGGCGGCGGCTTCCGAATCGGTAGCGGCAATCTGCACTTCCCAGCGGCTTCTGCCGGGAGGAACGGCGGAAGGGGCGGCGACGGATGTTTGCATCATATCGGCCATCATGCCATCGGCCGCTGCGATCTGACGGGCGATCGGGTCATGGCGTTCGGCAAACATGGGCAGTGGCACGACGGAGGGCGGCGTGTCGAAGGTCCGGCTGGTGCTGGCGCTTGCTACCAGTTGCTCGGTGTTGCGCGTGCGCGATGCTTTCGGCAGGGTGCGATCCAGCAGGGCGACGACCTGATTGTCACGGCGCTGGGCGCTCTGTCCGCCCAAGACCACGGCGACGACGCTGCGGCCATTGTAATTGACGGCGCTGACGATATTGAAGCCTGAGGCGTTGGTGTAGCCGGTCTTGATGCCGTCGACGCCTTTGTAGCGCGTCAGCAGCCGGTTATGGCCGCGAATGGTCTTGCCACGAAAGCTGAAGGATGTGGAGCTGAACATCTTGTATTCGCGGGGGAAATCCCGCTGGAGTGCTAGGCCGAGTTTCGCCATGTCACGTGCGGTGGTGACTTGCGATTTGTTAGGCAGGCCCGATGCATTGCGGAAGACGGTCTTTGTCATGCCAAGCTGGCGCGCTTTGCGCGTCATCATCTCTGCGAAGCGCGCTTCAGAGCCGCCGAGATAATCGCCCATGCCTTCAGCCAGATCATTGGCGGACTTGACGATCATGCCATAGACGGCTTCGCGCACCGTAAAGGTCGTGCCGGCGCGGACATAGAGCTTGGAGGGGATGGTCGCCGCACCATTCTTCGACATGGTGATGCGCTGATCCCAGGTGATGCGGCCCTTATGCAGCGCCTCGAAGGTCAGGTAGAGGGTCATCATCTTGGTCAGCGATGCGGGATATTTCAGCTGATCGGCATTTTGCGAATCCAGAACCTTTCCAGAGTTCGCGTCGATGACGATATGCGCATAGCGTGCCTGCGCCGGTGCTGCCCCGAAAGTGAGGATCGCGCAGAAAAACGCCAAAGCGAAGAGCCACGCTTCAGCCGTTCCCCGTCTGATCTTACCCGACATGAAATTCCCCTTGTGCGTCCCTGTGCTGCCCGTTGCCCATAAAGTAGCGAAGCTTTCGGGCAACAAAACCGTTCAAAGTTTAGAGACTGCCTTCATGCTTAATTAAGGATGAAAATCGACCCCCACTGGTGGCGGGTCAGATTTGGGGCTTGGCGGAGATGATTGGCTGCCGTGCACTGCTTCGGAGCGCACAATAAAGCACGCTGTTGAAGCGCAAGACTGATCTTAAATGCCGCTATAGACGCGCCTTTAGCGGGGTTCTGGACGCAATCGGCAAGTCGCAAGCTTGTCTGTGGCAAAAGCCTGCGAGCGCCGATCAACCCTTGGGCAGATCGCTTCTGAATGGATATCGGAGCAGGTCGCCCTCACATCATTGTGAGAGCCGCATTAGCGTCTGGTGGGCCGGCTATCCTGCAATCAGGCGTTCTGAACGAGGATGCTGCGATCGATATCGGTGATCAGGCGCTTGCCGCAAAGCGCCATGGTGATGTCCATTTCCTTGCGGATGATCTCAAGTGCCGTCGTCACGCCGAGCTTTCCGTTGGCGCCGAGACCGTAGAGGAAAGGGCGACCGATATAGGTGCCCTTGGCGCCGAGCGCGACGGCTTTCAGCACGTCCTGACCGGAACGGATGCCGCCATCCATATGCACTTCGATCCGGTCGCCGACGGCATCGACGATCTTCGGCAGCATGGCGATGGAGGAGAGGGCACAGTCCAATTGGCGACCGCCATGGTTGGAAACGATGATGGCATCCGCCCCCGTGTCCGCCGCAGCGCGGGCATCTTCCTCATCGAGAATGCCCTTGAGGATCAGCTTGCCGCCCCAGCGTTCCTTGATCCACTCGACATCCTTCCAGGAGAGGCGCGGGTCGAACTGCTCCGCCGTCCAAGAGGAGAGGGAGGAGAGATCGGAAACGTTCTTGGCGTGGCCGACAATGTTGCCGAAGCTGCGACGCTTGGTCTGCAGCATGTCGAGGCACCATTTCGGCCGCGTTGCCATCTGCCAGATATGCTTCGGCGTGAATTTCGGCGGGGCCGAAAGGCCATTGCGCAGATCCTTGTGACGCTGGCCGAGGATTTGCAGATCGAGCGTCAGCACCAGCGCCGAGCACTTTGCGGCCTTGGCGCGGTCGATCAGATTATTGATGAAGTCGCGGTCCTTCATCACGTATAGCTGGAACCAGAAGGGCCGCGAGGTGACGGAGGCGACATCCTCGATCGAGCAGATGCTCATGGTCGAGAGCGTGAAAGGCACGCCGAACTCTTCGGCGGCTTTCGCCGCCAGCATCTCACCATCGGCATGCTGCATGCCGGTGAGGCCCGTTGGAGAAAGCGCGACAGGCATCGACACCTTCTCGCCAATCATTTCCGTTTCCAGCGAACGATTGGTCATGTCCACCAGTACGCGCTGGCGCAGCTTTATCTTCTGAAAATCATCCTCATTGGCGCGATATGTGCTCTCGGTCCATGCGCCGCTATCGGCATAGTCGAAGAACATTTTCGGCACGCGGCGTTGCGCCTGCTTCTTCAGGTCCGCGATGGTCAGGATTTTGCTCATGGATAAAACCTTCAAATCTGAATGCTGACTGCATACCATGAAATACTAAGGTGCAATATCGAAATGTGGCGACGATCATCTGTGCCGTGCGACAAAACGAAGCTCACGCGTGCGCTCAGTCGCTAGCGTCGTTTTTAACTGATCGCCGGTGAGTTGTAATAGCTCGCCTTAAAATCGCCTTCTGCGTGCCATTTTCTGCCATCGGCAATAAACCCACTATTTCCACGAGAATTTTGACGCATTTTGCGTGGCGTATTTTGGAGGATTAGCATGATTACCGTATTCTTCTGGGCACCGGAAGCCTCTAGGGGAAATGTTGGACACATCAGCATGAAGATCGGCGTCGGACAATCCAAGGGCCTAGAAACCTATGTCAGTTGGTGGCCGAACACGCGCGCTGAAGGCGCCTTTCTCAAGGATCCCGTCGGTCCTTACACCTATGAGCAAGACATCGGACCTAACGGAGAGGGAAAACCGCCGACCGCCAGTGTCAGTATTTCCGGTCTCAACGAAGCGGCGATGAAACGTGCCTGGGCCAATATGCTCGCCAAGAAGCCGGGCTATTTTCTTCTGAGAAAAAATTGCGCCTGGGCGGTCAAGAGCCTGCTGGACGTGGGTACCGGCTACGACCTGGCTGCGATGATGACCGACTTCGGTAACATGCGTATAGCCGGTGGGGTGTGGACCCCTCGCGCGGTTTTTGAATATTCCAGGCTGTTGAAACGTCGCTACGACGGCAGGGCCAAGATCGCATCAGGTCCCGGCAGCGGCGCTGTCGATCCGTATTCCCTGCGCCTCAGCTGAGGCGGTATTGGCTCCAAAGCAACAGGACAAGCGGGTAATATCGCCACCCATTATCCCTTCGTCTTGGCGGAGTGCTCCCAAAATTCGTCGCGTGCGGGGATGCTCACACGTCGGGCGCGGTTTTGACGACGTCGATAAAGGCGCGCAGCGGTGGCGGAACCGATCGATGGCCGGGATAATAAAGCGCCATTCTCTCAGGCGCATGCATCCAGGATGTCAGCACCGGTTTTAACTGGCCAGAGGCGATGGCGGGTTCGGCAATCCAGCTGACGACATAGGCAATCCCCAGACCATTGGCGGCAGCCTCGACCATCAGATCCTCGTCATCCAGAACCACGGTTCCGCCCGTATCCACGGTGAGTTCCTGACCAGAGCGCTCGAACTCCCATTTGTAAAGCCTGCCGCTTGGAAGGCGGTGGCCGATGCAGCGATGTTGAGCGAGATCGTGCGGCGTCAGCGGTTCTCCGGCTCTCTTGAGATAGGCGGGTGAGGCCACGCAGAGAAAGTGCACAGGCTTGCCGAAGGGGACGGCGATCATGTCCTTCGGGATAGCCTCCATCGATCGAACACCGGCATCGAAGCCGGCGGAAACGATATCGATCAGACGGCCCTCGGCGACGAGATCGACCTCCACATTCGGATACCGCTCTGTCATCAACGGCAGGATTTCCCGCACGAGATAGGCGATGGTGACACGTGGCGCGTTGATCCTGACACGCCCCGCCACGTTGCCGCGAAAGGCAGCAGTTGCATCGAGCGCCTCATCCAACGAATTCATTACATTGTGCAGCCGGTTGAGCAGCGACAGGCCTGCTTCCGTGGGGGAAACGCTGCGGGTCGTTCGGTTCAGGAGCCGGACGCCAAGGCGCTCTTCGAGCGCACGCACCGTGTGGCTCAATGTGGACGGCGCCGTTCCAAGCTCGTCTGCCGCACGCCGAAAGCTGCGATGGGTGGCGACAGCCATGAAGGCCGTAAGTTCGGTTAGGGATGGGCGCATGATTGATGGGAATTTTGCATGAGCGCATTCCAACTTCAACGTCTAATCGCATCTATGCGTCATTGCTATCTCTCCAACAGCCGAGGCGAAGGACCTCGGCGCTGTCAACAAGGAGAAGCAAATGGCAAAGTCCGAAGCAATTTTCCCGGCCCGCCGTCAGGCCCTTTACGAAATGCACCGCTATTCCGCCGCCATCCGATCCGGCGACCTTCTGTTCATCTCCGGACAGGTGGGCGCGCGTGAGGATGGATCGCCCGAGCCTGAATTCGGAAAACAGGTTGAGCTTGCTTTCAAAAACCTACAGGCGGTGTTGCAAGGGGCCGGCGGCACACTCGATGACATTATTGACGTTACGACGTTTCACACCGATCCGGAACAGCAATTCGAGGCGGTGTTTGCAGTCAAGGACAAGATGTTTCCGCAGGCGCCCTATCCGAACTGGACTGCCGTCGGCGTAAACTGGCTTGCCGGTTTCGACTTCGAGATCAAGGTGATCGCGCGTCTTCCTTCAGCGTGAAACGTCGAATCAGAGGTCTAACTGGGCCTCGATCGCAGTTTTGTCGATGACCGACCAGACAGACACGATCCGCATATCGTGGAACGCGTAGAAGACGTTTTCGGCGAATGAAATGCGGCGTCCGTTGATCTGAAGTCCAAGGAACATGGATTTTGGGGAGCAGTCGAATTCCAATCTTGCCGCGATGAAAGGCGGGTCGCAGGCCAGGATCCCGATCTTGAAGGAAAGATCCGGGATCGTCTCGAAGTCGTTGATCAACATCCTCCTATAACCATCGAGGCCGAAACGACGGCCGTTATGCGTGACATCGGAGGCAACGAATGTCCCGAGATCGTCCCATCTTTGATCGTTCAGGCAGGCAATGTAGGCGCGATACTGATCGGCAAGTGGTGTCATTCGAATCTGTCCGTACTGACATGCGAGGAACCTTCATTGAAGTGGATTCGCTGCAGGGGTTCCTTTGGTGTAAATTAGGGATTTCTTACGCATTGAATAGACTCCGTCTTTTACGCGCAAGGCGTCGCCGATCGCGATAGAGAATCGGTCAAGAAAAACGACGGTGGCAAAAGCAGAACAGGCGGCTCAAGGCCGCCTGTTCGCATCTGTTTCGCGGGAGACGTTTGTCTTAAAACTCTTCCCAGCTGGCGGAAGCAGCGGTTGTTACCGCGGCAGCAGCGCCGCCGCCAAACGCGCTGGCGATCTTGCGGCCAAGGGCATGTGCAGGGGAGGCGGCAGGCCTGGAGGCACTGGTGGCGGCTTTGGGTGTGCTTGTCACCGGTGCTGCTGCATTGCGGCTCCATCCATCTGTTTCGCCGATATTGAAGCGGGACAACAGTTGATTGAGCGATACGGCTTCCTTGGCAAGGCTATGGCTAGCGGCGGTGGACTGTTCCACCATCGCCGCATTCTGCTGCGTTCCCTGATCCATCGAGTTAACGGCCGTGTTGATCTCCTGCAGACCGGTCGACTGTTCGCGCGAGGATTCGACAATCGCATTGACGTGACGGTTGATCTCCTGAACTTCACCGACGATGATCTCAAGCGCGCGACCGGTTTCGTCAACGAGATCGACGCCTGAGCGGACATGCGTGCCCGAGTTGGTGATAAGCTCCTTGATCTCCTTTGCAGCCTTTGCAGAACGCTGCGCCAACTCACGCACCTCCTGGGCCACGACGGCGAAGCCCTTGCCGGCCTCGCCAGCGCGTGCTGCCTCGACGCCTGCATTCAGGGCCAGTAGGTTCGTCTGGAATGCGATCTCGTCGATCACGGTGATGATGTTGGTGATCTCTCCCGACGAGCGTTCGATCTCCTGCATGGCGGTGACGGCCTTGCGGACGACATCGCCGGATCTTTCCGCACCGTGACGCGCCTTGTTTACCAGCTTGCCGACTTCTTCCGCACGTCTGCTGGAATCCTTGACCGTCGTGGTGATTTCCTCCAAGGCGGCGGCCGTTTCTTCAACGGATGCTGCCTGTTGCTCGGTGCGCTTGGAGAGGTCGTCCGCCGCGGAGCGGATTTCATTGGCGCTGGCATCGATGCCAAGGGCGTTCTGTCCCACGGCGCGCAACGTCTCGTTCAGATTGCCGACAGAGCTGTTGAAGTTCGTGCGCAGCGTATCGAGATGCGGTACGAACGGCGTGTCGATCCGGTAGGCGACGTCGCCTGCTGCCAGCTTGTTCAGCGCGGTTGCCAGTTGATCAACGGCAAATTGAATATCTGCTGCGTCTCTCGCCTTCTGTGCCTCACGCTCGGCTCGCTCCTTTTCCGTCAGGTTGAGATTGGCGGCTGCCTCGTTTTCGATGCGCTGCTTGTCGAGCGCGTTTTCCCTGAAGACAGAGACGGCTTTCGCCATTTGACCGACTTCGTCGCGGCGATCCTGGCCCTCCACGGCAGCCTGCGTTTCGCCATCAGCCAGCGAAATCATGCGCTCGCGCAGGTTGGCAATCGGTGCGGTAATGCCTTTGGCGGCGACGACGAGCGATGCGATGATGCCGATGGCGAAAGCCAGTCCGGAAAGGGTGAGAGACCAGAAAATGGTGGCGTCCGTCTGAGCACTGAGAGCGTCGCTCTTGGTCGCGACCTCATTCATTTCCGAATCCAGAAACTTCGTGGCGTCTGCCGAAAGAGGGACGAGCAACCCATCCGCCTTGCTCAATTGGGCCTGCGCCAGATCGTTCTTCCCATCTTCGCCAAGCCTGACGGCTTCATCTGTGAAGGCGAGCATCTCTCTTGCGCGATCGCTGAAGGAATTCAGCGCAGCCCGCTCCGAGGGCAGATTATCGCTGGCAAGCTGAAGCCATTTGAAGAGCCGCGCCTTGTTTTCCCCATAGAGATCAAGGGCGGTTTGCAGACGTGGATCGGGAGCGTCATAAACCATGGTTTGATAAGCCGCATAAGCAACTGCGCTGAGGTTACGGTTTGCGCGCGCCATTGCGATTGCTCCGGCATTATCGTTCTTCACGAATTCGGAGTAAGACGCATCTGCGCTATTGTAACTCCAGGCCATGAACACGGTCGCGCTCAGTCCGACAGCACAAAGAGGCAGGACAAGAGCCAGTATTTTGGTGCGAATGCTGGCATTCTTCAGAAATGACATAGATATTCCGTTTCGGTCAAAAATGCCTTTACAACGCAGGGGCAGCACTTTTGGAACCGGAAACCGGTGCCACTGCAGGGATTTAGGCGGAGCGACTTTACACATGACAAAGGGCACATGCCGTCATGGCAACCATTACTTGTCTGCCGTTAGGTAAGACTATTATAGTTTAAATATAATTAAGTATTGTAACACTTGAGTAATATTGTTTTCAAAATATAAGTAATATTGAATATTGATTGCTCAAGGATGGAGTCAAAGGTTCCCAGCAGCGTGGGCGCTCGCGCTTCGCAGAAGCACGGACCTGAAGCGCATTTGGAGGATTGCAATCCGGTTTCAGGCAGTCTTCGCTGCTGAACCCGCCACATAGGTTTCTACAACGGTCCTGTCGTCACCCATCGTCAGCATCAGGAACAGTTCTTCCGTCAACGATGTGACCACTTCCATCTTCAGCGCCATGGCGGGTGTGGATGAGGCGTTGAGGACGGTGATGTCTGCATCGGTTCCGGCATCGAGCGTGCCGATTCGATCCACCATGGACAAGGCTTCGGCGTTGCCGCGCGTCATCAGATACCAGCTCTCCAGCGGGTTCAGCCGCTCTCCGAGCAATTGCTGGATCTTGTAGGCCTCATCCATCGTGCGCAGCATGGAGTAGCTGGAGCCGCCGCCGATATCGGTCGCAACTGCAATGCGCACCGGCTTCTCACGCCGTTGCAGCTTCTTCATCGGGAAAAGACCGGAGCCGATAAAGAGGTTGGAGGTCGGGCAGTGGACGGCGACTGCACCCGTCTCCGACAGCACGTCTGCCTCTCGATCGGACAGATGAATGGCATGGCCGAGTAGCGTCTTCTTTCCCATCAGACCGTAACGCACATAAATGTCCGTATAGTCGATCGCTTCAGGGTATAGCTCGCACGTATACTTGATCTCGTCGAGATTTTCCGAGAGATGCGTTTGGATGAAGAGATCTGGAAACTCCTGCGCGAGTGCCTGCGCGGCTTCCATCTGCTTCGGTGTCGACGTGATGGCAAAGCGGGGCGTGATGGCCACGTGGTTGCGGCCCTTGCCATGCCAGTCGGCGATGACCTGACGCGTCTCGTCATAGCCGAGCTCCGGCGTGTCCAGGAGCCCTTGCGGTGCATTGCGGTCCATCATCACCTTGCCGCCGACCATCAGCATGTTGCGCTTCAAGGCTTCGGCAAAGAAGGCATCGGCGGAGGTCTTGTGGACCGAGCAATAGGCGACTGCGGTGGTGGTGCCGTGGCGGATCAGCTCATCGTAGAAATGCGTGGCGATGCGCTGAGCATGGGCGCTTTCGACGAAGCGGCATTCTTCCGGGAACGTATAGGTGTTCAGCCATTCCAACAGGTTGGCGGCATAGGAGCCGATAACCTGCATCTGCGGAAAATGCAGGTGCATGTCGATGAGGCCCGGCACGAGGAGGTGAGGGCGGTGATCCTTTTCCGCGACATCTTCCGGTGCTTGGGCGCGAATATCAGCATATTCACCGACCGCTGCGATCTTCCCATTCGAGACCAGCAATCCACCATCTTCGATATAGAGATAGCTCGCGGTATCGTCGATGGAGAGGGGTGCGCGCTTGAAGCTCAAGAGGCGTCCGCGCAGCAGCAGCATTGTCATTCCGTCTTTCCTTCGGAAACGGCGCTTTCATACCAGGCGGTCAGCACCTTGCGTTCCTGTGGCGTAATCGCCGTGATGTTGCCGGGCGGCATCGCATGAGAGCGGCCTGCCTGTAAATAGATTTCCCGCGCATGGGCCGCGATTTGTGCATCGGTCTCAAGCTTCACCGCTTTCGGCGTGAAGGGAACGCCCTCCCAAACAGGCTCGGCGGCATGGCACATGGAACAGCGGCCCTGCACCACGTCACGAGCGCTGGCGAAATGCGCGTCTGTCAGAAAGATCTGCTGGGCAGGCGATAGCTTTGCAGCAGCGGCTTCTTGCTCGCCCGTCAGCACTTTCGGCACAGTTGAGAGCCACATGATGACGATGAAGATGATGGCCGTGACGAGCCACGTCCATGTGGGTTTACCCTTGCGGGCATGGGTGGTGTTGAACCAGTGGCGGATGGTGACGCCCATGAGGAAGACGAGCGCTGCGATGACCCAGTTGAACTTGGTGGCAAATGCCAATGGGTAATGGTTCGACAGCATGAAGAAGATGACGGGCAGCGTCAGATAGTTGTTGTGAAGCGAGCGCTGCTTGGCGATGCGGCCATATTTCGGGTCTGGGGTGCGACCGGCGATCAGGTCGGCCACGACGATCTTCTGGTTGGGGATGATGATGAAGAAGACGTTGGCCGACATGATGGTGGCGGTAAAAGCACCAAGATGCAGGAAGGCGGCGCGGCCGGTAAAGACCTGCGTATAGCCCCAGGCCATGGCGACCAGCGCCACGTAGAGCACGACCATCAGGCCCCAGGTATTGTTGCCAAGCGGAGATTTGCAGAGGAAATCGTAAAACAGCCAGCCGACGGCAAGCGAAGCGAGTGACAGGCCGATTGCCTGCAACTGCGTTAGCTCCAGCACCGAATGATCGATGAGGAAGAGGTCGGCACCGCCATAATAGACGATACAGAGCATGGCAAAGCCGGACAGCCAGGTGGCGTAGCTTTCCCATTTGAACCAAGTGAGATGTTCCGGCATCTGCGCGGGCGCGACCAGATATTTCTGGATGTGATAGAAGCCGCCACCATGGACCTGCCACTCCTCGCCATAGGCGCCGGGTGGCATGTTCGGGCGTTTGACCAGCCCGAGATCGAGCGCGATGAAGTAGAAGGAAGAGCCGATCCAGGCAATGGCGGTGATCACGTGCAGCCAGCGGACGGCAAAGGCCATCCATTCCCACGCAATGGCGTATTCGTACATTCTATTCCCCTGTCTTTGTATCGCACAATGCGAAAAATCGCTGTGCGATGGAAGAGGCAATGCGGTGTTTTACGCAGGAATGTCGCGCCGTTTAGGCAAGTCGTCCCGTTCTTCAAACGGCGTCTGCGAATTCCGACAGGATCCAATCCCTGAAGATCTTGATCTTCGGCACATTGCGACGGCTTTCCGGATAGACCAGCCAGTAATCATGCCCGTCATTGCACACGAGGTCGAAGGGCTGAATCAGTCGTCCCGCGGCGATGTCCTCAGTAAAATGGGCGGGGTTGACGATGGCGACGCCATGCCCTGCCATGGCGGATGCGGCTTCGAGATACTGAAAGCCAAAGCTGCTGCCGGTGCGGCTATCGAGGTTTGTTTCCGGCACGCCGGCTTCGCGGAACCAATGCTTCCACCACCGGTCCTGTGGGCTGATGATGGTGAGCTTCAACAGATCGGCGGGTTCTTTCAGGCCGCCGATCTTTTCAGCCAAGAGCGGGCTGAGCAGAGGGGCAAAATCCAGGCGCATGATGCGGTGGCCGATGAGGCCCGGCCACTCTCCCTTGCCCCAGCGAATGCCTAGGTCGATGTTTTCGCGCAGGAGATCGACGATCTCGTTGCTGAGCGCGAGGTGAACGGCTGTCTTTGGATTGGCCTCCTGAAAACTGCCGAGCCGCCGCGCGAGCCATTGCTGAGCAAAGGTCGGCGTGGCGGAGATGGTCAGCACGTCGGAGACGCTTTTACGAGTATCGGCAACGGCTGTTTCCAGCATGGTCAGAGCTTCGGAGGTCTGCCGCGCCAGCTTCTCCGCCGCCGAAGTGAGCGTGACTTGCCGCGGGCGGCGCACGAAGAGCGTGGCGCCAACATAGTCCTCCAAGAGCTTGATCTGGTAGCTCACGGCTGTCTGCGTCATGCCAAGCTCGTCGCCCGCCTTGGTGAAGCTCAAATGCCGCGCCGCGCTTTCGAACACGCGCAGCGCGTTTAATGGGACGTTTCTCGACATCTTCATGGATAAGCTCTCTTCATCTATACCCTCTGACGTTTCATTGGCTATCAGCCATAAAATCAAGCAAATTCTCCTCACAGCATCAAAACATCTGAGGAGACACAGCAATGGGTGCCATGGCGTTAAACGCCTGGCTGCGCATATTCGCGTGGCTATGGAACACAGATTGGTTCGGCGAAGGATATAAGCCGTCGGACACGCTTCACGACGAAGAGTTGAGCGACCATCTGAAGCGGGATCTCGGCTTCATCGAGGGGGCGGAACCGGATTGGGCCGGAGACCGTGCAGCAAAGCGATGAATTGCGTGAAGCACTTCGGACGTCACCAAGGCCGCTATGATGATCATCCAAAGCGTGTCGCGACTTTTCAGATTCGCTCAGACGCTTTAGGCCCTCGCTTATCGCATGTCGTTATCGCAAAACCGCTCAACACTTTTCATTGGGCCATGCGTTAGCTCGATGCTCACGCAGCCTCTTCGTTGGAGGTCACGGAGAGGCGCAGGCCAAGCGCCTTCATCACACCTATGAGGGTGGAAAGTTTGGGGTCGCCCTTCTCGCTCAGCGACTTATAGAGGGCTTCGCGGGTAATCCCCGCTTCTTTGGCGATCTGGCTCATTCCCTTGGCTCTGGCGATATTGCCTAGAGCGACCGCGATGATTTTTGGATCGCCATCTTCAAACGAGGCCTCAAGGTAAGCAATGATCGCTTCGTCGCTATTCAGATAATCAACGGGATCCCAAGCACTGATTTCCGTCATATCTCAAAGGTCCTTAGCCATGATCAAGGCGCGTTCGATATCCCGCCGTTGAGAGCCCTTATCGCCGCCGCTAAGAAGAAGAACAATCTCATTCCCCTTTCGCGTGAAGTAGACCCGATAACCAGGGCCGTAGTCGATACGCAATTCACCGATACCATCGAAGAACTTCACGTCACCCAATAGACCAAGAGAAAGGCGATCGATCCGCACCTGGATCCGTGCTTGTGCTCTCTCGTCCCTTAGAGATGTGAACCAGCCCGAAAACGTATCTGTTTTAAGGATTTTGATCATAATGCTGGAAGACTAGGGTGTCAAGAATTGTAATCTTTAGATTACAATTCTGTTTTTGATGTGGTTCTGAAAGCTGAATATCGCTGGATCGCCTCCAGCACTTCGGACGTCACCAAGGCCGCTATGATCGCGGGGCGCTTGTCTTTGACCAGCGTTCCGCCGATGGGCAGCACCAGATTGTCAAGCGCGCCGACATGCCCCTCGCGGGCGAACCAGCTGGCGAAGGTGGCGCGCTTCGTCTTCGATCCGATCATGCCGACATAGGCGAGGTCGTCTCTTGCTAACGCTTCCTTGGCGATCAGGAAATCCAGCGCGTGATCATGGGTGACGATGATTGCCGCGCCGCCTGCGGGGATGTCCTTGACCATCGCTTCCGGCATGGCTGTCAGATGCGTCGAGACGTTGCCGGGAAGACCCGTCAACTCTTCGCGGCGGGTCTCGATAACCGAGATGGACATTGGCAGAAGCGACAGGCTGTTTGCCAGCGCCTTGCCGACATGGCCAGCGCCGAAGATGAAGACGGCGGGTTGCTGATCCTCCGCGTCTCGCAAGCGTTTGGTCAGCGCATCCGCGACCGCGTCAGTCACCCTGGTAAAGCGCAACAATGTGCGCCCACCGCAGCATTGGCCGATTTCCGGGCCGAGCGGAATGTCCAGAACGTCGATCTCCGTCTTGCCGTCCAGCATGGCGCGGGCATGATCGATCGCCATATATTCGAACTGTCCGCCGCCGATCGTCTCCCAGATGTGGGTGGGCGATACGAGCATGAAGGTGCCCGCCTCGCGTGGGGACGAGCCCTTGACCGCTTCGATCTCCACGAGGATGGCGGGTGCCTCAACCAGGAAGGCGGTCAGTGTTTGGCTCACGCCTCTCGCCTCACACCTTCTTCAACCGCTCCACCGCCATCAGCACGCGCTCCGGTGTTGCCGGGGCGTCGAGACGTGGGCAGACCTTGTAATCGGCAACCGAAGCAACGGCCATGGAGAGCGCTTCCAGCACCGAATTGGCGAGCATGAATGGTGGTTCGCCGACGGCCTTGGAGCGGCCGATGGTGGGCTCGGCGTTTTCGGACCATTCCGCCAGCTTGACGTTGAAGATCTTCGGACGGTCGGAGGCGAGCGGGATCTTGTAGGTGGAGGGCGCGTGGGTGCGCAGCCGTCCTTTGCCATCCCACCAGAGCTCTTCCGTCGTCAGCCAGCCCATGCCCTGGACGAATCCGCCTTCGATCTGGCCGATATCGATGGCCGGGTTCAGGGACTTGCCGACATCGTGGAGAATATCGGTGCGCTCCATCATATATTCGCCAGTCAGCGTATCGATGGTGACTTCGGAACAGGATGCGCCATAGGCATAGTAATAGAAGGGCGTACCGCGTCCGGCGGCGCGGTCCCAATGGATTTTTGGCGTCTTGTAGAATCCGGCGGCAGAGAGCTGCACGCGGGCGAAATAGGCCTGACGGACAAGATCATTGAAGGCGATTTCTTCTGCGCCGATGCGAATGCGGTTTGGCAGGAAGGCGATATCCTGTTCCGTGACATTCCACTTCTCAGCGGCGAATTTGATCAGCCGTTCCTTGATCTGGCGGGCCGCATCGAGAGCTGCCATGCCGTTGAGATCTGTGCCGGAGGAGGCGGCAGTCGCCGAAGTATTCGGCACCTTGCCCGTCGTGGTGGCGGTGATCTTCACCCGGCTGATATCCACCTGGAACGTATCGGCAATGACCTGCGCGACCTTGGTGTAAAGGCCCTGGCCCATTTCCGTGCCGCCATGGTTCAGGTGGATGGAGCCGTCATTATAGACATGCACCAGCGCACCCGCCTGGTTGAAGGCGGTCATGGTGAAGGAGATGCCGAATTTCACCGGCGTCAGAGCGATGCCCTTGCGAAGGATCGGGCTGGCGCGATTGAACGCGACGATCGCCTCACGGCGGGTGCGGTAGTCGCTGGAGGTCTCCAGTTCCTCCACCACGCGGGCGATGATGTTGTCTTCCACTTCCTGATGATAGGGCGTGGTGGTGCGGCCGGAGCCGGTCTCGCCATAGAAGTTCAGCTTGCGGATATCGAGCGGGTCCTTGCCGACCGCATAGGCGATTTCCTCGATGAAGCGCTCAGCGCCCAGCATGCCCTGCGGGCCGCCGAAGCCACGGAAGGCGGTGTTGGACACCGTGTGGGTTTTGAGCGGCTTGGAGGCAAGCTTGACGTGCGGGTAGAAATAGCTCGAATCCGCATGAAACAGCGCTCGGTCCGTGACGGGGCCGGAGAGGTCGGAGGAGAAGCCGCAACGGGCGGCGTAGGTCGCATCGACTGCGTGAATGCGACCCTCCTCATCGAAGCCCAGTTCGTAATCGACGCGGAAATCGTGACGCTTGCCGGTGGCGACCATATCTTCGTCGCGGTCCGGGCGGATTTTCACGGCACGCTTCAGCTTCTTGGCTGCGATGGCGCAAAGTGCTGCAAACTGATTGCCCTGCGTTTCCTTGCCGCCGAAGCCGCCGCCCATGCGGCGCACCTGTACGGTAACGGCATTGGAAGGCACCTGCAAAATGTGGCTGACGATGTGCTGAATTTCGCTGGGATGCTGCGTGGAACTCCACACCGTCACTTCGTCATCCTCGCCGGGCACTGCCATGGCGATATGGCCTTCGAGATAGAAGTGTTCCTGTCCACCGATCCGCATCGTGCCGGTCAGGCGACGCGGCGCGACATCCATCTCGACTTCCGCATCACCTCGTTGCAACACCATGCCGGGGGTGACGAGCGGTTCGCCATTTTCGAGCGAGGCGTCGATATCGGTAAAGTGCGGCAGATCCTTGTAGGTGATCTTCGCCTTGCGCGCCGCATGGCGGGCGATCTCGCGGGTCTCGGCAAAGACGGCGAAGATCGGCTGGCCGTGGAATTGCACCAGTGTTTCCGCAAGCAAGGGCTCGTCATGGCGCCCACCGGAGGAGACATCGTTTTCGCCCGGCACGTCCTTGCCGGTCATCACCCAGACGACGCCGGGGGTGGCTTCGACCTCGGAGAGGTCCATGGACAGGATCTCGGCGTGCGCGCGGTCCGAGAGACCGAGCGCGCCATGGATCAGTCCTGCCGGTTCTGGAATGTCGTCAATATATTCGGCACTTCCGGTGACATGCTTATGGGCCGAATCATGGCGAAGCGATCCGTGCATCTTGCCATCGACGTCGTTCTTGGCGCGTTCGAATGTGGTGGTGTCCATGTGTCAGACCTCCTCAAGCGCGAAGCGCTTGATTTCCTGCGGCGTGCCCGATGTCTCCAGGAAGAAACGGGTCAGCAGGTTCTTTGCCGTTAGTTGCCGATACTGTGCGGTGGCGCGCCAGTCGGTCAGCGGCTGGAAATCCGCGTCGATCGTGTCACGCGCGGCATCGATGGTGTCTTGCGTCCAGGGCTTGCCCTTGAGTGCCTCTTCCAGAGCTTTCGCCCGCTTCGGCGTGCCGGCCATGCCGCCAAAGGCGATGCGGATATCCTGCACCGTGCCATCCTCGCCAAGGGTCAGATGATAGGCGGCACAGAGTGCCGAGATATCCTCGTCACGCCGCTTGGAAATCTTGTAGATGGCGAAATGGCTGTCGGTCGCGGGGAGCGGTACGTCGATCTTCTCGACGAATTCGCCGGGAAGCCGGTCCTGCTTGCCATATTCGATGAAGAAGGTTTCGAGCGGGATCGAGCGACTGCCGGAGGTGGAGCGCAGCGTGAGCGTCGCACCGAGCGCGATGAGCGGCGGCGGCGTATCGCCGATCGGCGAGCCATTGGCGATGTTGCCGCCAATCGTTCCCATGTTGCGCACCTGCTGGCCGCCGAGGCGATCGATCAGCCGTCCGAAAGCCGGGATGTGATCTGCAAGTGTGTTGAAGGCCTGCGCATAGGTCACGCCAGCGCCGATCGACATCGTACCGTCGGCAATGGAGATCGATTGCAGTTCGCTGAGGTGATTGATGAAGATGACGGTCTTGAGCTCGCGCATCTGCTTGGTGACCCAGAGGCCCACATCGGTCGAACCGGCCACGATGGTTGCCTTCGGTTCTGCGGCATAGGCAGTCGCAAGCTCGGTGAGGTTGCCCGGAATGATGGTGCGATGGCCGTCCTTGGTGACGGTGATCGTGTCATTCTGCTGAATGCCCCAGAGGTGCGACATGATGGTGGCGCGGTCGCTTTCGATCGGGTCGAAAAGCGTGCTCGGCCGGGCAGCGGTCACGCTTTCGGCGGCCTTGACGATGGGCTCATAGCCGGTGCACCGACAGAGATTGCCTTGCAGCGCCTTTTCGATGTCTGCGCGGGAGGGCTTGTCGCTGGACAGCCAGAGGCCGTAAAGCGACATGACGAAGCCCGGCGTGCAGAAGCCGCATTGCGACCCATGGAAATCGACCATGGCCTGCTGAACCGGGTGAAGCGTGCCATCCTTGCTGGCCAGATGCTCGACCGTGACGATATGGGTGCCATGCAGCGAGCCGAGGAAACGGATGCAGGCATTGACGCTTTCGTAACGCAACGATCCTTCAAGAAGGCGGCCAACCAGCACGGTGCAGGCGCCGCAATCGCCTTCGGCGCAGCCTTCCTTTGTCCCTGTCAGTCGTTTGCGCAGCCTTAGATAATCGAGCAGTGTTTCCGTCGGCGCGAAGTCCGACAGAGTGATCGTCTCATTATTCAGGATGAAGCTGATTGCGTCTTTCATGCACTGCCTTCGTCTTTGTTCAGGTTTCGGGTTCGGCCCGAATGAATTGTGGTGTTCGATCTACTGCGCGGTCCAGCCGCCGTCGATGGAAATATGCGTGCCGGTGATCTGCTTGGCCGCATCGCTCGCCAGAAACAGCGCCGTTGCCGCCACATCTTCTGCGGCCACGAACTCCTTGGTAGCCTGCAGGCGCAAGAGCACGTCGTTCTTCACCGCCTCTTCGCTGATGCCGCGTGACTTCGCCGTATCCGGTATCTGTTTTTCCACCAGCGAGGTCAGCACATAGCCTGGGCAGATGGCATTCACGGTGATGCCGGTTTCGGCCAGTTCCAGGGCCGCGGATTTCGTCAGGCCCATGATACCATGTTTTGCTGCCACATAGGCAGATTTGAATGGAGAGGCGACAAGTCCGTGGGCCGACGCGATGTTGATGATGCGGCCCTTGCCGGCTGTCTTCATCAGCGGGATGGCGGCGCGCATGGTGTGAAAGGCGCTTGTCAGGTTGATGGCGATGATGCGGTCCCACTCTTCCGGCGGAAATTCGTCCACCGGTGCCACATGTTGCACGCCTGCGTTGTTGACCAGCACATCCACCGAGCCGAGCTTGTCATGCGTGGTCTTGACGAGGTCGAAAATCTCCTCCGGCTTCGTCATGTCGGCAGGGTGATAAAGCACGCGCGTGCCGCTCTCAGCCTCCATCAAAAGCCTGTTGCTTTCGATGTCGCCGGGATCGCCAAAGCCGTTCAGCATGACGTTGCAGCCATTATTGGCAAAGGCTTGCGCGATGCCCAAGCCAATTCCGCTGGTCGAGCCGGTGACGATGACTGTCCTTAGCATGCGTTCCCCTTTTTTCGACGTCGATGCAAGACTTTACAGCACGTTATGCTCAAACCGGGGGAACTGGCAATTGGATTCGAAACGGACGCCGCTTGTGGCTTGACTTTGTCTGTTGAGCATATTGTGGTGCGCGCGATTGATTTCAGGGAGGAATGAATGGGCGGCTACGTTATCGCCATCGATCAGGGCACCACGTCCACGCGCGCGATCATCTTCGACGGGTCGATGAAGGTGGTTGGAACGGGGCAGAAGGAATTTCGCCAGATCTTCCCGAATTCCGGATGGGTGGAGCACGATCCCGAGGAAATCTGGGAAACGGTCGTCTGGTCCATCAAGCACGCTCTGGAGAAGGCCAAACTCAAGGGTTCCGACATTGCCGCCATCGGCATCACCAACCAGCGCGAAACGACGCTGCTATGGGATCGCCAAACCGGAAAGCCGCTGCACAATGCCATCGTCTGGCAGGACCGACGCACCACCAGGCTTTGCGACAAGCTGAAGAAGGCCGGGCACGAGAAGATCTTTGCCAAGCGCACCGGTCTGCTGCTCGATCCTTATTTCTCCGGCACCAAGCTTTCCTGGCTGCTCTCCAATGTGAAGGGTGCACGCAAGCGCGCGGAGAAGGGCGAGCTTTGCTTCGGCACGGTCGATACCTTTCTCATCTGGCGGCTGACCGGCGGCAAGTCCTTCGTGACCGATGCCACCAATGCCGCACGCACCCTGATGTTCAACATCGAGAAGAATGTCTGGGACAAGGAACTGCTCGACATTCTCGACGTGCCGAAATCCGTGCTGCCGGAGGTGCTCGATTGCGCAGCGGATTTCGGTATTGCCGATGGGGACCTTTTCGGCGCGGAAATACCGATCCTCGGTGTCGCCGGAGACCAGCACGCTGCCGTCATCGGCCAGGCCTGCTTCTCCCCCGGCATGCTGAAATCAACCTATGGCACGGGCTGCTTTGCGCTTTTGAACACAGGCGAGGACATCGTTCGCTCCAAGAACCGGCTGCTGACGACGATTGCCTATCGTCTGGATGGCAAGTCCTATTACGCGCTGGAAGGCTCGATCTTCGTTGCTGGCGCTGCGGTTCAGTGGCTGCGCGACGGGCTGAAGATGATCGGGTCCGCACCGGAAACCGGAGCGCTGGCTGACAAGGCAGACGATGCACAAGAGGTCTATCTCGTGCCGGCCTTCGTCGGTCTCGGCGCACCCTGGTGGGATGCCGAAGCACGCGGCGCGATGTTTGGCCTGACGCGTGGCACTGGCCCTGCGGAATTTGCCCGCGCGGCACTGGAGGCCGTCTGCTACCAGACCGGTGATTTGCTGGATGCCATGCACAAGGACTGGAAGAACGACGATTGCGATATCGTCCTTCGCGTCGACGGCGGCATGGTCGCCTCCGACTGGACGATGCAGCGGCTCTCAGACCTGATCGATGCGCCTGTCGACCGTCCGGTGATCCTCGAAACCACCGCACTCGGTGCCGCATGGCTTGCAGGCAGCCGGGCAGGGGTGTGGCCGGACATGAAGGCCTTTGCCGAAACCTGGGCCCGCGACCGCCGCTTCGAGCCGAAGATGGATGGCGAGGTTCGGGCGCGGAAGTTGAAGGGCTGGAAGAATGCGGTGCGCCGCACGCTCAGCAACGTTTGAACGCACGACGCACCTGATTTCCTGGCCGCATGACACCAACTCAAGCGTATTGGACCAACAGGTAGAACAGCCCTGTAATCAAGGGTAAAAACCTCTCAGGTGTCATCCTCGCCCTTGAGGCGAGGATCCATAAGCCATTGACGCTATTGGACAACGTGGATCCTCGGCTCAAGGCCGAGGATGACGGTAAGGAGAGGTTCAACTTCATCGCAACGTCGTGCGGAAGGTGCATCCCTACCTGAGATGACAGATCACACGGACGATGATCCGTGCGTCGTGTACCAAGCCACCTATCGAGAAATTCGAAGCGTCCGGTTCAGATTTTGAATTTGCGCCGGTGCCTTTCGCTCTCTATCTCAGAAGTTCAATTGAGCGAGGAGCGTGCGCATGGAACTTGGCCTTTACACCTTTGCCGATGTCAATCCGAACCCGGCTGATGGTCGTGGCCCGGAAGGTGCGCGTCGCCTGAAGAACCTTTTGGAAGAGATCGAGCTTGCCGATCAGGTTGGGCTCGATGTCTTCGGGCTGGGTGAGCATCATCGTCCTGATTATGTCGTCTCGTCGCCCTCCACCGTGCTTGCCGCTGCGGCGGTCAAAACGAAGACCATCCGACTTTCCAGCGCCGTTTCTGTGCTGAGCTCCGATGATCCGATCCGCGTCTTCCAGCAATTCGCTACCGTCGATCTGCTGTCCAATGGCCGGGCGGAAATCATGGCAGGGCGCGGCTCCTTCATCGAGTCCTATCCGCTCTTTGGTTACAATCTCGAGGACTATGACGATCTCTTTGCCGAGAAGCTCGATCTGCTTCTGGCGGTGAGAGACCGGGAAATCGTCACCTGGTCGGGCGAAAAACGTGCGCCGATCAATGGGCGCGGTGTCTATCCGCGTCCGTTGCAGGAGGCGCTGCCCGTGTGGATCGCGGTTGGCGGCACGCCACAATCGGTGGCGCGGGCCGGTGCCATGGGTCTGCCTGTGGCGCTTGCCATCATTGGCGGCGAGTACCGCCGCTTCGCGCCGCTCTTCGATCTCTACCGGGAAGCCGCGCGCCGTGCGGGCCAGCCGGTCGAAAAACAGAAGACCAGCATCAACGTCCACGGCTTCATCGCCGACACCACCGACAAGGCGGCGGACCAATTCTACGGGCCGCAGGCGGAGGTCATGAACCGCATTGGCCGCGAGCGCGGCTGGGGTCCGACCAGCCGGGCGCATTACGATATGGCGCGAAGCGCCGAGGGCAATCTTTTCCTCGGCGAACCGGAAGTGGTGGCGGAAAAGATCATCAAGGCGCATGGCGTTTTCAAGAATGATCGCTTCCTGTTGCAGATGGCGATCGGTCTGATGCCGCATGAGCAGATCATGCGCGGGATCGAGCTTTACGGCACGAAAGTCGCCCCCATCGTCAGAAAAGAATTGACTGGCAGTGCCGATAGGGCGAAAGCCACGGCATGATCGGGCGCTTTTGGGCGCCCTTTGCCGAAGACATTGCGCAGGATATGGACGCAGAATGGTTATCTCGACGGAAGAAGAGCTCGAAAAGCTGAAGGATGTTGGCCGGATTTGCGCCCTTGCGATGCAGACCATGGCCGATGCTCTTGAGCCAGGGATCACCACCGCCGAACTCGACGCCATCGGTCGCAATATTCTGGAAGGCAATGGCGCGCAGTCGGCGCCCGAGTTCTGCTATCAGTTTCCGGGTGCCACTTGCATCAGCGTCAACGAAGAAGTGGCCCACGGCATTCCGGGACCGCGTATCATCAAGGCGGGTGATCTCGTCAATATCGATGTGTCGGCGGTGAAGGATGGCTTCTTCGGCGACACCGGCTCTTCTTACGCCGTGCCGCCGGTGAAGAAGGAGATCGAGCGCCTCTGCCGCGACGGCAAGCGCGCCATGTGGACCGGGTTGCAGCAGGTGAAGGCTGGCAGGCCGCTCGCCGATATCGGCAATTCCATCGGCGCTTTTGCCAAGAAGAACCGTTACACGCTGATCACCAATCTCGCCAGCCACGGCATTGGCCGTTCGCTGCACGAGGAGCCGAAAGAACTCGCCACTTGGCCGGACAAGGATGAGACCCGCATCATGACCGATGGCCTGGTCTTCACCGTCGAGCCGTTTCTTTCCACGGGTGCTTATTGGGCCGAAGATGGTGACGACGATCCGTGGACGCTCTTCAGTGATCCCAGCGCGCCCACCGTACAGTTCGAACACACCGTGGTTGCCACCAAGAACGGACCGCTGATCCTGACGCTTGCCGAGTAAGGCGGTCGCTCTTGCACGGTTGCGCTGTAATGCGGCTGTAATGTTGAAGCCGCATTCGCCGGTTTTGGCTTACATCTTCGTAACTTAGCGTTTGCTGCATTGCGTCGGCGAAGTGTCTGGCCTAATTTCTCCCCAAATCTGCTTCGCCAATAATGGCTGATCTCAAGCTCGCGAGAGTTCGAACGTGTTTCATTCCTTCTTTCCCAAACCCAAGTCGTTTTTTACCTCTGCCATTGTTTGGTCCTTGCTCATGATAGGCCTCTGGTATGCGGGCGGTCGAAACTGGGGTGCGGCACTCGGCATGCCTCCAGCAACACCAGGAGAGGCACCGATCACGGGGGTCTCGATTTTCTGGTCTCCGCCATTCCTTTGGTTTTACATCTATTACACCGCCGCCGTGCTTGTGTTTGCGGGCTTCTGGTTCATTTACAGCCCGCATCGTTGGCAGATGTGGTCGGTTCTCGGCTCCGCCCTCATCGTCTTTGCGACCTATTTTTCCGTGCAGGTCAGCGTGGCGATGAATGCGTGGTACGGCCCGTATTACGACCTGATCCAGCAAGCACTCGCCAAGACGGCGCCAGTGACGGCCGAACAGCTTTATCTCGGCCTTGTGGGCGTTTCAGGCATTCTGTTTTTTGCAATCACCGTCGGCGTGCTCAATCTCTTCTTCGTCAGCCACTACATCTTCCGTTGGCGCACGGCGATGAATGATTTCTACATGGCGAACTGGGACAGGCTCCGCCACATCGAAGGCGCCTCGCAGCGTGTTCAGGAAGACACGATGCGGTTTTCCTCGACCGTCGAAGGGTTGGGTGTCGGTTTCGTCAGGGCCATCATGACCCTGATCGCGTTCCTCCCCGTCCTCTTCACCTTCTCCGAAACCATCAACGAGTTGCCGATTATCGGTTACGTCCCTCATGCTCTGGTGTGGGCGGCGATCTTGTGGTCGCTTTTTGGAACGGGCTTTCTTGCACTGGTGGGTATCAAGCTACCCGGCCTCGAATTCCGCAATCAGCGCGTGGAAGCGGCTTATCGTAAAGAGCTGGTTTATGGTGAAGACCACGCAGATCGTGCTCAGCCGCCGACAGTGCAGGAGCTGTTTTCGAATGTCCGGAAGAACTATTTCCGGCTCTATTTTCACTATATGTATTTCAACGTTGCCCGCATTTTCTATCTGCAGGCTGACAACATCTACAGCTTGATCGTTCTCATTCCATCAATCGCAGCAGGCAAGGTGACACTTGGCGTGTTCACGCAGATCGGCAACGTCTTCGATCAGGTGCGCGGATCGTTCCAGTATCTCATCAATTCCTGGACGACGATCGTCGAGTTGATGTCGATCTATAAACGTCTGAAAGCCTTTGAGGCTGCCATTTACGATAAGCCGCTGCCGGAAATCGATCAGCGCTATTTGAAGCGTGAGGCAGAAGAGGGTGAGTTGGCGGCGGACAAGCCGTAAGCGTCGATACTATCAAAGCTCGCCGTCATCGCCGCTCAAGAGCGGAATGGCGGTGAGCGTTTAAAGCCGTTGGTGGAAACATGCGACCTTGATGCTGTCGCTGTAGAGGCAATAGCCGTCCTTACCCTTCGGACTTTTGCTTCCGCCGCGCGTCTATGATCGGCATGGCCTCTTCATAGCTGACGCAAGCAACATCGTCCTTCTTGCAGACTTCGCGCAGCAAGCGCTCATAGGCGTTCCAATAGGCGCCGCCATTCATCTTGACGAAATGGAAGCCGAGCTGGAGGGGAATGCGTTCGCCTTCATATTGCTTGTCGAAGGCGGCGCGGAAGGCCTTGTAGGCGCGTTCTTCGAATTCTGCTGACTTGGCGGGCGTTTCGATTGCCATGGAATGTCGGACGAAGAGGTTGTAATCCATGGCAATGATCGGCCGGTCGCCCGGTCCTTCGGGGATCAGCGGCAGGCCGAAATGCTCAATGCCGTCCTTGCGGACCGGCCAGGCCGGTCCTTTCGTGATGCTGGTCGCGTCGAAGACGAAGCCGTGTTTTTTCTGCGCGGTGGTCAGTGCATCGCTCTGCGACAGGTATGGCGCGCGAAAGCCGTTGATCCCGCGCACGAAATCATGCCAGCCCTGCGGCTCCTCGTCCTTCTTGCCGATGGCCGCCCAGGCATTTTCCAGCGCGCTGGTGAAACTGGTGAATTCCGCGTCCCATTGATCCGCCGTCCAGTTGCCACCATCGAAGTGGCCGCAGGTGTGGTTGGCGATTTCGTGGCCTTCCTGGTGGGCGTCCCAGATGTGGTGCAGACGCGTCGCGACTTCTTCCACCGACTGGCCGAAGCCGACATTGGAGCGGCCGAGCTTCTGGCCGGGACCCTGATAGCTCTTGGCACTGGTCTTCCGATCCATCACCAGCGTGCAGGCGAGGAAGTAGGTGAAATGGGCGCCGACCTCCTTGGCGGTCGCGCGGCTTCTCGCCCAAAGCGCATTGTCGCCCGCGCCATCGAAGGACACCAAAACGAGTTGCTTCGGCTTTGCCGCACCCTCGGCAGCCTGCGCATAGGCTTGCGGCACGCAGGCAAGAGACAGGGTGATGACGGCAAGCGAACGCAACATGAGGGAACCACGCGGAATTTTTAAAAGCGGCCCTTTTGCTCTCGGATTAAGGCGAAGCTTTGATTTGACTGGCTTTTCCTGTGGTTTAGCCATAACTCATTGTCAAAAGATTATCTTCCCTTCCGCGCAAGGACGTCTCCATGCTTCTGCTCGTCGTCTCCCTCATCCTGTTCTTCGCCACCCATTCTCTCAGGCTTGTTGCGCCGGGGCTTCGTGCGCGCCTGATCGATAGTCTCGGTGAAAAGCCCTTCAAGGGCGTCTATTCGCTGGTCAGCATTCTTACCATCGTCTTCATTGCCTATGCTTTCAACGAGGCGCGGCAGGTGACGGGCATGCTCTACTATCCGCCTGTCTGGATGGCCCACATCGCCGTCACGCTGATGCTGTTTGCGGTGATCTGTCTTGTGGCAAGTGCCCTGCCGGCCGGGCACATCGTAACGAAGACCAAGCATCCGCTGATACTGTCGGTGAAGATCTGGGCCTTCTCGCATCTGCTCGCCAATGGAGAGACCTCCTCCGTCATCCTCTTTGCCTCCTTCCTTGCCTGGGGTGTGGTGATGCGGATCTTCCTCAAGCGCCGCGCCCGCGCCGGCGAAAATCTCGTTCGTCCGTTTGTTTCGGCGCGCTACGATGTGATCGCCGTTCTCCTCGGCATCGTGCTGTGGGTTGCTTTCATCTGGAAGCTGCACGAATGGTTGATCGGCGTCCAACCGATTGCGATGTAGGAAACTGACGTTTCCCCCTTACATCTCAAGGAAAATAGGCTAGAAGGCCCACCAATAAATGTGGTGGGCTTTTTTCGGTCTGCCGCAACAGGGTTGCCTTGGCATGTCCGCAGACCGATCGGCTTTTCGCCTTCCGGTGCGGGTAACGGAGAATTCGATGGCGCACGAGAATGACAGCTTCATCCGCGAAGTGAACGAGCAGATCCGCTCCGAGAAGTTGAGCAACTTCTGGGGTCGTTACGGCGCGATCGTGATTGGTGCTGCGGTTCTGATCGTTCTGGCTTCCGCTGGTGCTGGTATCTACGAATACTGGAGCAATAGCCGTGCCTCTGCCTCCGGTGACCAGTTCGCCAGCGCCTTGAAGCTTGCCTCCGAAGGCAAGAATGATGAAGCGCTCAAAGCTCTGACCGATCTCGAAAGTGCTGGCCACGGCTCGTATCCGATCCTCGCCAAGTTTCGCGCCGCAACGCTGCTCGCGCAGAAGGGCGACGCCGCTGCCGCCATCGCTGCCTTCACCGCCATCGGTAACGACACCAGCGCTCCACAAATTTTCCGTGACATGGCGAAGGTGCGTGCGGCTTTTCTTCTGGTCGACAACGGCACGTACGAGCAGGTCTCGGCACAGGCGGAAGCGCTTTCGGCCGACGGTCAGCCGCTGCGCAACTCCGCGCGTGAGGCGCTTGGTCTTGCCGCGTACAAGGCCGGCAATTTCGCCCAGGCAAAGCAGTGGTTCGAACTCATCACCGGTGATTCTCAGGCGCCGCGCAATGTGGCGAACCGCGCGCAGATCATGCTCGATAATATTGCCGCATCCGGCAAGGCAGCGTAAATTCTCATTTCCTGCAGCGCATGGCTTGTCCGAGGGATGGCCGAGAGCTGTAAAGGTTTTCTGTTGAAGGCGTCGGACCGGAGCCCATTGGGTTTCCGGTCCGACGCTATAGAAGTTAGGGCACTATCATGACCTTCACCGTCGCCATCGTCGGACGTCCGAATGTCGGCAAATCCACGCTGTTCAACCGTCTGGTTGGCAAGAAGCTGGCGCTCGTGGACGACACGCCGGGTGTTACCCGCGACCGTCGTCCGGGTGACGCGAAACTCGTGGACCTGCGTTTCACCATCATCGACACCGCCGGTCTCGAGCAGTCCGCGCCGGAGACGCTGCAGGGGCGCATGTGGGCGCAGACGGAAGAGGCGATTGAGGAAGCCGATCTGACGCTCTTCGTCGTCGACGCCAAATATGGTCTCACACCCGCCGACGAGACGCTGGGCGAAATGCTGCGCCGTCGTGGCAAGCCTGTGGTGCTCGTTGCCAATAAATCCGAAGCGCGTGGCTCGGATGGCGGCTTCTACGATGCCTATACGCTGGGTCTTGGCGAGCCATGCCCGATTTCCGCCGAGCACGGGCAGGGCATGATCGATCTGCGCGATGCCATCGTTGCCGCCATTGGTGAAGATGTCGCCTTTCCGCCGGAAGACGGTTTCGAAGAGGCCGAAACCGACGTCGTCCTTTCCAGCGAAGAGGAAGAGGACGAAGATTACGAGCCCGCCTATGACGACACCAAGCCGCTGCGCGTGGCGATCATCGGTCGTCCGAATGCCGGGAAGTCCACGCTGATCAACCGCTTTCTCGGTGAAGACCGTCTTCTGACCGGCCCGGAAGCGGGCATTACCCGTGACAGTATCTCGGTCGAATGGGACTGGCGTGGCCGCACCATCAAGATGTTCGACACGGCTGGCATGCGTCGCAAGGCGAAGGTCACCGAGAAGCTGGAAAAGCTCTCAGTGGCGGACTCGCTGCGGTCCATCCGCTTTGCCGAGACCGTCGTCATCGTCTTCGATTCCACCATTCCTTTCGAGAAGCAGGATCTGCAGCTCGTCGATCTGGTCATTCGCGAAGGCCGTGCAGCGGTGCTGGCCTTCAACAAGTGGGATCTGGTCGAGGATGCACAGGCGTTTCTCGCCGATTTGCGTGAAAAGACCGAGCGGCTTCTGCCACAGGCACGCGGCATTCGCGCCGTTCCGATCTCCGGCCAGACCGGCTACGGCCTCGACCGGCTGATGCAGAATATCATCGACACCGATAAGGTCTGGAACCGTCGCATCTCCACTGCCAAGCTCAATCGCTGGCTGGATATGCAGGTCACCCAGCATCCGCCACCGGCCGTATCGGGCCGTCGCCTGCGCCTGAAATACATGACGCAGGTGAAGGCACGACCACCGGCCTTCATGATTTCCTGCACGCGGCCTGAGGCTATTCCAGAATCCTATACGCGCTATCTGGTCAACGGTCTGCGCAAGGATTTCGATATGCCGGGCGTGCCGATCCGGGTGCATTATCGCGGGTCGGACAATCCGTTCGAGCACAAGGCGAAGAAGCGGTAGTCAGGGGGGTTCCTCGCTGAGGGCCGCCTCAAGCACTCCGTCATCCTCGGGCTTGACCCGAGGATCTACACGCATCCGGAACCAATGGATCCTCGGGTCAAGCCGAGGATGACGGCGGAGGGAAGGCTAGCGCATCCTCCTCAATCTGCCCCTGCACTTACTTCAGGTCAAACATCATGCTGATCAAGCAGAGCGATTATCATCGCATCTATCGCGTCATCAACAGTCTACTTCTCAACGAGAATGCCGATCCGGCGACGGCGTCGATGTATTTCAGCACGTTTGGCGCCTTCATTCTGGAGCACCACTACAAGGTGAAGGCGAAGCCGAAGGGTGGGCTTGCGGCCTATAATCTTGGCGGCACGATGCTGCTCTTCGCCGATCATCGCGAGGACGGCCATGTGACGGGCGCTGGCGAGAACTTTCATTGCTGGGTGGAAGCGGATGGCTGGGCGATCGATTTCATGGCGCCTGCTTTTCCGCAAGCGGCACATGGTCTCTCGGTTCCGGCGAAGATGTTCCAGAAGCCCTTGTCGTCCATGGCTTCCTCCATCAACGAGCTGTCGCAGTCGGGCGATTTCTTCTTCAAGCATGAGGCAGATGCGATGGCGCAGCGCTTCGCCGATTGGCGCAAGCATGGGATGATCGGCGATCTGGCCTCTATCGCCGCGGGCTGGTTTCGCAAGTCTCCCAAGCAGATGCAGAGCGAAATTTCCGTCAGCGACAGCAATGGCAAGAGCCGGACGATCCCGCTTGCGGGAAACGCGCTGAACGGCGCTTGGTGATCTAAAGCATGGTCCACGCAAAAGTGGTCAGCAGTTTTGCGATAACGGCATGCGATCAAACAAAGATCTAAAGCATAAGGGCCGAATCTCAAGATCGCGACACGCTTTACAGAGAATAGGACGGCCTGCGTAACCTCGCGGCAGCCGCCTGACGTCAATCAGCAGCCCGACCCCGTTCTAAAGATAACGGCAGTCGCGTCCTGACGCCTTCTGACAGCAATGCGCCCGTGCGTCCACTGAAAATGCAGGCCGCTTGCGCGTAATCCCCTCACATTGCATGCGCCGCACAGAAGCCGGGAAGGCCGCTTGTGGCGGCGGCCGTCACGTTATCCAGAAACTGACGGGATGCCTTTTCCCAGGAATAGTTGCGGGAGACGGCAAGGGCTGCCTCCGGGGAACAATCGAGCGCGGCAAGGCAGGCCTTGCGGAGATCCACGTTCAGGGCACCCGCCTTCGGATGGCCGCCGATAATATCGAGCGGACCGGTGACCGGAAAGGCTGCGACTGGGACGCCGCTGGAGAGTGCTTCGAGAATGGTGTTGCCGAAGGTGTCGGTCTTGGACGGGAAGACGAAGACATCCGCCTGCGCGTAGGCTTTCGCCAGATCCTCGCCGGTCTTCACGCCGGTGAAGAGCACGTCGGGATATTTCTGCTGAAGCTCGGCGCGTGCCGGTCCATCTCCCACGACAACCTTGGAGCCCGGCAGATCGAGATCGAGAAAGTCCGGCAGGTTCTTTTCGACCGAAACGCGGCCGATGGTCATGAAGATCGGACGGGGGAGGCCGAAGGGGCGCTCTTCCTTTTGTCTTGGGCGGAAGAGCTTGGCGTCGATGCCGCGGCTCCAGCGTTTGAGGTTTTTTACGCCTTTGGATTGAAGCTCCGTCTCAAGGCTTGGCGTTGCCACCATGCAGGCGCTGCCGCCATTGTGGAACCAGCGCACGAAGGCGTAGAGCCAGCTTTTCGGGATGGGGAAGCGGGCCGCCACATATTCGGGAAAACGGGTGTGGTAGCTGGTGGAGAAGCGCATGCCGTGCTTGATGCACCAGCGGCGCGCCATGAAGCCGAGCGGACCTTCGGTGGCAATATGGACGTAGGACGGCTGGCCCTTTTCGATTTCCTTTGACACCCGCCGATAGCTTGCGACCGAAAGGCGAATTTCCGGATAGGTGGGGCAGGGCACGGAATGGAAGTTCTGCGGCGTTACCATACAGACGTCCACGCCCATACGCTCCAGTTCGGCATTGGTGTTCTCGATGGAGCGTACGACGCCGTTGACCTGTGGATGCCAGGCATCCGTGACGATGGTAATTCTGGTCATGCTGTGCCGACCCTCGCGCTTGCGACTCCCGGTGATCCACCGGCCTTCGCGTGTATGCGACAGGCGTGTTACAGCATCATGTCACAGCCTATCCAAGAATTGCTGCTGGTCACCTGCAAATGGCGATTTCTGCGCTTCCGGTGCTCACGTACGCTAGTACGCTGCGCTCCGGTTCTCGAAATAACCATTTTCGTCAGACCAACGACAATTCTTGAATAGGCTGTCGGCGGCGTTTTACGTCCTGGGCAGCAGATCCGGGCTGATGAGAGCGCCGTGGTGGCCGATGACGGTGGCGGCAGCCTTGGCGGCAAAGGTGGCCGCTTCCTGTGGCGTGCTGCCGGTGACGAAGCGGGAGAGGAAGGCGCCGTTGAAGCTGTCTCCGGCGCTCGTCGTATCCACCACCTTTACGGCTTGCTCTGCGGGCGCATGGCTGCGCTCACCGCCGAAATCGAGTGTCGCGCCTTTCGCGCCATCTTTCACAACGATATTGGCAACGCCGAGCGCACGGTAGCGGGCAATGGTCGCCTCTACATCGGTGTCGCCAAAGTTACCGGCCTCGTCATCGAAGCTTGGCATGACGAGCGTGGCAGCGCGCGCACCATTGGTGATGGTTTCCAGCATGATGTCGCGGTTGGCCCACAGGCGCGGGCGGATATTGGGATCGAACACGACCTGTTTTCCAGCTGCCTTGGCGCGGCGCAGTTCGGACAGGAAGGTCTCGACCGCGATTGGGTTGGCGAGAATGGCAAGGGTAATGCCGGAGAAATAGACGATGTCGGCAGCCTCGATGGTCTCACGCAAATGATCGGCGTCTGCCGCTAGCTGGCGTGCGGCAGCGGTGCTGCGCCAATAGCTGAAGGTGCGCTCGCCGTCTTTCAGATTGATGAGGTAAAGGCCCGGCGTGCCGCCCTGGATACGGGAGATCTGCTGCGTGCCGATGCCAGCGCTCTCGATGAAGGATAGCATTTCCTGCGAGAGCGGATCGTCGCCAAGGGCAGTGAAATAATCGACGGACCAGTCCTGCGGCAGGCAGGCGCGTGCATACCAGGCGGTGTTCAGCGTGTCTCCGGCAAAGCCCTTGCGCAGCAGGCCGTCGCCCGCTTGCGAAAGCTCCACCATGCACTCGCCGATCGAAAGAAACCGTCCACTCACTGCACTCTCCTCCTGTCGTCTGACGCTTCGCCATTACGACGCCACGGCCCGGCTTGCAAGGGCGGCGAAAGCCGATTGAAGGGGCTATCTCATAATCAACCGGCATTCACCGTTTACGGATCAATCGGGGCTTTATATGGTTGGACAGCTTCACTTCGGAGATCCTTCATGCCGCAAGCCATGTCTACCACCGGACACAAAGTTCATGACGCAGACTGGTGGAGGGGAGCGGTCATATACCAGGTCTATCCACGCTCCTTTCAGGACACGACGGGTGATGGTTTCGGCGACCTTGCGGGCATCACGAAGCATCTACCCTATATCGACGCACTCGGTGTCGATGGCATCTGGCTATCGCCCTTTTTCACCTCGCCGATGGCGGATATGGGCTATGATGTTTCCGATTACTGCAATGTGGATCCGATGTTCGGGACGCTTGCGGATTTCGATGCGCTGATTGCCGAGGCGCATAAGCTCGGACTGAAGGTCATTATCGATCAGGTCATCTCGCATACGTCCGATCAGCATCCTTGGTTCAAGGAAAGCCGGACCAGCCGGACCAATGCGAAGGCGGACTGGTATGTCTGGGCAAATCCGAAACCGGATGGCACGGCGCCGACCAACTGGCTCTCGGTTTTCGGTGGACCGGCCTGGGAATGGGATGGCGTGCGCAAGCAATATTACATGCACAACTTCCTCGGCTCGCAACCGGACCTCAATTTTCATAATCCGGATGTGCAGGACGCGCTTCTGGACACCGTCAGATTCTGGCTCGAGAGGGGCGTGGACGGCTTCCGTCTGGATACGGTCAACTATTACTTCCACGACAAGCTGCTGCGGGACAACCCACCGCACGAACCGGATAGCGATGAGGCCGGTCTCGATGCGCCGGACGTCAATCCTTATGGCATGCAAAGTCATCTTTATGACAAGACACAGATCGAAAACCTCGCCTTTCTCAAGCGCTTCCGCGCTTTGCTGAATGAGTATGAAGGCCGCATGACGGTGGGCGAGGTGGGAGATGGCGCCCGCTCGCTGAAGACCGTTGCCGCCTATACGGCGGATAACGACAAGCTCAACATGTGCTACACGTTCGACCTGTTGGGGCCGGATTTCACCGCCAGCCATA
This sequence comes from Agrobacterium sp. SORGH_AS 787, assembly GCF_030819035.1. Classification (NCBI taxonomy): domain Bacteria; kingdom Pseudomonadati; phylum Pseudomonadota; class Alphaproteobacteria; order Hyphomicrobiales; family Rhizobiaceae; genus Agrobacterium; species Agrobacterium sp. SORGH_AS 787. The sequence goes on along the minus strand of NZ_JAUTBG010000002.1, from coordinate 89,214 downwards.
TTCGCGGCGCAGTCGACGGTTTTCAAAAGGCGGTCACCGATGGCTGGGTCTGCTGGGCCTTTTCCAATCACGACGTCATCCGTCATCTGAGCCGCTTTGCCGAAAATGTGGACGAGCAGACCCGTGTGGCAAAGCTTGCGATCGGCGTGCTGGCGTCACTGCGCGGTTCCATTTGCCTGTATCAGGGCGAAGAGCTGGCGCTGACGGAAGCCGATCTTGCCTTCGAGGATTTGCGCGACCCATACGGCATCCGCTTCTGGCCGGCGTTCAAGGGTCGCGACGGGTGCCGCACGCCGATGGTGTGGGAAACGGGCAAGCCGCATGCCGGTTTCACCACTGCCGAAAAGCCGTGGCTGCCGGTTCCTTACGCACATGCCATGCTGGCGGCGGATGGGCAGGAGCGGAAGCCGGATTCGGTTCTCAATCACTATAAGGCGATGCTGGCCTTCCGCCGCAGCCATGCGGCGCTTCGTGACGGCGACATGGCGTTTCTCGAGACCAATCAGGATCTGCTCGTCTTTACGCGGGAGAAGAATGGTGAAAGCCTGCTCTTTGTTTTCAACCTGACGCGTCAGCCAGCCGATTTCCGCCTGCCGCCGGAGCTTCGTGCGGTCGAGCATCTGGCATTGCCCGGATTCGATCCCGCGTTCGATATCGATACGGTGAAGCTGGAACCGCTGGACGCATTCTGCGCACGGATCGAACGATCGTAATCGCTCAGATCATTGACATAGGTCTTAGAGAAGGCCCTTCGTCATTTCGGTGTCGAGGCTGAGAATGAAGCGGCGCAGCAGTGTTCTGTCGAACTGTTCTTCGCGATCCATCATCCAGGAGAGAGCGTGTTGTGCCGACCAGCCCTTCTTGTAGGATCGGGCGGATGTCAGTGCATCGAACACATCGCAAATCGTGCTCATGCGAACCTCTGGACTTATCCGCGTGCCGGAGAGGCCCTGCGGATAGCCTTTGCCATCGATACGCTCATGGTGGGAGCGGCAGATTTCGAGCACGAGTTCAGGCATGTCCGACTGCTTTTTCAGGATCTCGTAACCAAGCTCGGGATGCTGCTCGATCTGCACGCGCTCATCCGCGTTTAACGGCCCCTGCTTGTGCAGAATCTGTTTCGGGATGGCGAGCTTGCCGACATCGTGCAACAGTCCTGCGACACAGAGGAGCTGGACGATTGACTCGTCCATTTCCATCGAGCGAGCGAAGTGCACCATCAGCGCCGCGACGGAGAGCGAGTGGACGAAGGTGGCGGTATCCTGCGAGCGCAGGCGCGATATGCCGATGAAGAGCGAAGGATTTTCGTCCATCGTCCTGCCAATATCGTCCGACAGCGGAGCGAATGCCGCGACACTGACATCCTGACCGTCAAAAACTCCCTGGATCAGCCCCTTGGCTTCCTCAGACTGGTGATTGATCGCCTGGGCAATTCGCAGCTTTTCCTGCCTTGTGGCATTTCGCAACGTTTTCTGCTCGGATACGATGGTGTCGCTTGCTCCGCGCGGCTTGCCAAGCGCGGTGTTGATGAACACACCGCTGACATTGCCATTGACGATCGCGGCCAGTTGTTCGGCAGTTTTCAGCAGAAAGCGGCGGCCCATTGCAGGATCGTCGCGCCACGGGCCTTCGATTGCCTCGACAAACATCCCGATCTTAAGCTGTTTCTTGTCGATTCGCTTTATAACCAAGGGCAGCTCCGCTTGTGACGATCACTACAGAAGAGCAGGACCTAGTCTAATAAAGGTAATACAGTATCACGATTGCGTAAAGTCGAAGTAGAGGCGCACTATATCTGCGTTGGTTGCTTTTTTAGCGGCCTCTAACGACACTATTTTGCATCGCCACCAATAAGCTGAAAAAGATCGACATCCACCAGGCCTTTATCGGAAATCTTCAAATGTGGAATGACGGGCAGCGGTAAAAACGCAACCTGCAGAAAGGGCTCTTCCAGCGTGGTCCCGAGCGCATAGGCCGCTTGGCGCAGGGTGTGCAACGTGTCGCGTACGGTCTCATAGGGCTCCAGGCTCATGAGGCCGGCAACGGGCAGCGCGATCTCGCCGGTGATCTTGCCGTTTTCCGCCACCACGAAGCCGCCCTTGATCTCGCCGAGGCGATTGGCGGCGAGCGCCATGTCATCCTCGCTCACACCCACCACACAGATGTTGTGGCTGTCATGTCCGACGGTGGAAGCGATGGCGCCCTTCTTCAAGCCGAAGCCCTGGACGAAGCCATTGGCGTGATTGCCATTCTTGCCGTGCCGCTCGATCACCGCCACCTTGATGATGTCGTTGTCGAGATCGACCGTCGTCTGGTTACCGTCGCTTGGCAGTTTGAAGCGGCGATGCTCGGTGATGATCTTGCCCGGCAGGACGCCGAGAACGGATGTCTTGCCTTCCGTCACCGGCACGCCGAAATGAGCGGCAAGCACCGGCCTTGCCTTGACGCTGTCGAGACCGACGGGAGCGACCGGTTTGCGGGTGGAAAAAAGCTCTGGCGTCACGCGCCTGCCGGCGGAGAAGACCATATTGGCCTTGCAGTTCTGCAGCGTGTCGATCACCACCAGATCGGCGCGCCAGCCGGGCGCGACGAGGCCGCGATCTCGCAAGCCAAAGGCTTTCGCTGCCGAAATCGATGCGGCGCGGTAGATTGCCAGCGGCTGTACGCCATTGGCGATGGCAGTGCGGATCATATAGTCAAGATGACCCTGTTCGGCGATGTCGAGCGGATTGCGGTCATCGGTGCAGAGCGCCAGATAGGGCGACAGGCGTTCGGTGATGATCGGCATCAGCGCGTGCAGGTCTTTCGATACAGATCCTTCACGGACCAGAATATGCATGCCCTTGCGAATCTTTTCGAGCGCCTCCTTGGCGCTGGTGCACTCATGCTCCGTGCGGATGCCAGAAGACAGATAGCCGTTAAGCCCCATGCCGGAGAGAAGCGGCGCGTGGCCGTCGATATGCTGGCCTTGAAACGCTTCGAGTTTCGCCATGCAGATCGGGTCTTTGTGGATCACGCCGGGAAAGTTCATGAACTCGGCAAGCCCGATGACCTTTGGATGATCGCGGAAGGGCAGGAGCTTTTCAATCGGCAGATCGGCGCCAGCGGTTTCCAGATGGGTGGCGGGCACGCAGGAAGAGAGCTGCACGCGGATATCCATGATCGTCTCGATCGAGGAATCGAGGAAGAACCGGATGCCCTCCGTGCCGAGAACATTGGCGATTTCATGCGGATCGCAAATCGCGGTGGTGACGCCATAGGGCAGGACGCAGCGGTCGAACTCATGCGGCGTGACGAGCGACGATTCAATGTGAAGATGGGTGTCGATAAAGCCCGGTACGACGATCTTGCCGGAGATGTCGATCTCCTCGACGCCGTGATAGGTCTCGCAGGTGCCAACGATCGTATCGTCACAGATCGCAATGTCGGAAACGACCAGTTCACCCGTGACAAGATCGAAGAAACGCCCGCCCTTCAGAACGATATCCGCTTTCTCCCGTCCCGTTCCCTGGTCGATCTTGCGTTCGAGTTTCGATACCACGCGTCACCTCATGTCGATTCTGTGTCTTTGGATAATTAAGCCTGGAAAGAGCGTTCCATGCAAAAAGAAAACCGGGCGCGTTGCGCGCACCCGGTCCGATCAGTTTGTGTTTCGGTTATGGTCACCATCCTCGCGCTCGGTCAGCGGAAGAGGGCGTCGATCCTTACTCTGCCGAAACGATCTTGCCACCCTGCCACTTGTAGAGCGAGAAGGCCTGCGAGGTCAGGTCGCCCGTTTCGCCGTAGGTCAGTTTGCCGATGGCGGTCGGGATCGGCTCCCCACCCTTGAGGGCCGTAGCGACCGCTTCGGAATCCTCTGCAGAGCCCGCCTTTTCAATGCCGGCTTTGAGCACTTCCACGGCGGCGTAAGCGTTCAGAGTGAAGGCTTCAGCCGGGATGTTAGCAGCCTTCAACGCTTCGGCGGCGGCCTTGGAGTCTGCGCTCTTCGTTGCGTCAGCAGCATTGGTGAAGATGGTGCCATCTGCCGCGGTGCCGCCGATATTGGCGAATTCGGAGTTGGAAAGGCCGTCACCGGCAATGACGGTCGCCTTCGCGCCGATGTCATGCAACTGGCGGACCAGAAGACCGGCTTCCGGGTGGTAACCGCCGAAATAGACGACATCCACGCCTTGAGACTTCAGACGCGCAGTGAGCGCGCTCAAATCCTTCTCGCCGGGCGTCAGCGCGTCATACAGGACTTCCGTCACGCCGCCGGCATTCAAGGTCTTTTTGAAGGCATCCGCGAGACCCTTACCGTAAGCGCCCTTGTCGTGAATGATGGCGATCTGACGATCCTTCAACTGAGCCAGAACGAACTTGGCAGCGACCTCGGCCTGCTGGTCGTCACGACCGCAGGTGCGGAAGATGTTTGTGAGGCCGCGGTTGGTCAAGTCCGGTGCCGTTGCCGTTGGCGTGACCATGACGACGCCGTTTTCAGCAAAAACGTCGGAGGCCGGAATGGCAACGCCCGAGGTAACCGGGCCGACGACGAACTTGATGCCATCTGCAACCAGCTGGTTGGCGGCGGAAACGCCCTGCTTGGGTTCGCCGGCGTCATCGGCGAGTTTCAGCACGACCTTCTCGCCGAGAATGCCGCCGTTCTTGTTGATGACGTCGACGGCAGTCTGCGCGCCATTCTTCACCTGATCGCCGTAAGCGGCAACTGGACCGGTGAGAGGTGCGATAAGACCGATGACGATCTCGGCATGCGCTGCAGGTGCAAAGGCCACGGAGGCGAGAAGCGCCAGGCCGGTCAAAATCTTGGTTTTCATTCAATTTCTCCTTGGGTTGGGCGTATCGCCCGATTCGACCCGGCGTCGGCAACGCACTCGCAGAAATGAGGCGCCGTTCGTCGGGCAAAGGAGTGCCGTTTCACATTTGAATTCCGTACCCCAGTCTTCCGTTGTGACAAGGCGATGGCCATTTAGCAAGCCGCGTTTGATCTGGAACCGGTCCGTCAACGTAAAAGCATTTGTAAAAGCTATGTGATTGCCGTCCCTGGGTGGACGCATTGTTTGCTATGCGACAGAGAGCGATCGAGACTGGCTTTTTCATCAGGCGGGGAGGATATTATGACGATGCGATCGTCCGATGAAGAATTTCTGTCCTACCTGCCTGTCTTCCGGCATTTCGAAGATGTCGCTGAGCCGGAGCTCTATCGTCCTCTTCCCGATGGCTGGGCGCTGGCGCTTGCCGACATTGTCGACTCCACCGATGCCATCGCGCAAGGCCGATACAAGGCGGTCAATATGGCAGGTGCCGGCGTCATCTCAGGCATCCTCAATGCCTTGGACCGCCATGATCTGCCTTTTGTCTTCGGCGGCGATGGTGCGGCTGTCGCCGTGCCGCCGCAGGCAATCGAGGCATCGCGTACCGCACTTTCGAAAGTCCGGCGGTGGGTGAGCGAGGATCTAGATCTCACGCTGCGTGCGGCACTGGTGCCGGTGACGGAGATCAGGGCGCATGGGCTGGATGTCCGCGTCGCACGCTTTCAGGCGAGCGACGACGTGTCCTATGCGATGTTCTCCGGTGGCGGCAACAATTGGGCCGACATGCAGATGAAGGGCGGGCACTATCTCATCGACGAGGCGGAAGCGGGCGACAGGCCCGATCTTTCCGGCCTGTCCTGCCGATGGAATCCCATAGAAGCGCGATATGGCTCGGTGGTATCGATCATCGCCACCCCACGTGCGGGTGGAGACATGGCAGCCTTTCGCCGGCTCGTTGCCGATATCGTCACACTTGCGAATGAAGATGGTCGCGAAGGCCATCCCGTGCCCGTTGAGGGACCGGCGCTCGGCTTCATCCGTGAGGGGCTGGTGATGGAGGCCAAAGCACTCTCTGGCTTCGGCGATCGTGTCTCCCAGTTTCGCAAAGGCTGCTGGGTGGCTTTCCAGACCGTTCTGATCACGGTGCTCTACTGGTTGCGAAAGCCGGTCGGTCGCTTCGATCCTGTTCAATACAAGACAACCGTCGCAAGCAACACGGACTTTCGCAAGTTCGACGACGGGCTGAAGATGACGATCGATGTGGATGCGGACCGGCTTTCCCGGATCAAGGCACGGCTGGAAGGTGCGGAGCGTGACGGCGTCTGCTTTTACGGTTTGCATGAGCAGGATGCGGCTCTCATGACCTGCGTCGTTCCATCGCCGCTGTCACGTGATCATATGCATTTTGTCGATGGGGCTGCTGGCGGCTATGCGCGCGCGGCGCAGATGCTCAAAGAGCGTTCGGCGTCATCAGTCTGAACGTTGGATGTGGTGCTTGGCATTCGAGTGAGCGCTAAATACACGCTCTAAAGCGGGTCTAAATCTTTCAAACCCGCTCTTCACGCTTCCGTTTTATCGCATGTCGTTATCGCAAAGCCGCTGCACAGTTTTGCGCGGACAATGCTTTAGATCACGCGGCGGACTTGCTGTCGCTCTGTGCGCAATAGATTTCTTCAAGCGACGCCAGGATCTTCTTCACCGAGTCCGAGGTGCTGGAGTAGTAGATCGTCTGTGCATCGCGGCGCGTCTTGACGAGGCGCTGTGCACGAAGCTTGGAAAGATGCTGAGACAAGGCCGACTGGCTGAGGCCAACCTGTGTTGCCAGAACGCCGACCGGAACTTCACCTTCGACCAAGCTGCAAAGAATCATCAGCCTTTTGGGATTAGCCATGGCCGACAGAAGCCCTGCTGCAACATTAGCTTGGTCTGATAAGGTCTGCGTCGTCATTTCCAGTCTCCTAAATTCGAAGCCGCCCCTGGCTTTCTTGTCCGGCAACGAATTGCCCCATGCGTCAAGTTTTACCAACATGGTCGCGAGACTGTATATACCTAAATCTAAGGTAAAGGTCACGCTTTATTAGATGTGTCGTAATTTAGCGTCTATTTATCCGACTGTGTCATTTTTGAGTATTATTTTCTGCTAAAAATGGCAAGTAATGCAAAATAAGAAATGATTATAGTCAAATTTGGTTGAAAATAATCTTTTTTTATTCTTGGTAATTCTGACTATCGCAGTCATATTTTTACCCTGAAACTCGGTGGGTGCCAAATCTAGTAATCTGGATGCTCCGAATCGAGGGAAAAGTAAGCAGTGCTTGCCCCGTTGAATATGCGCACCTTTGGATATTGTGGTATTGAGATGACGCCATTCTTCGTAATGGCCCATTCGTCTAGCGAATCAGTGGTATCAGCCAATTCCTCGGCTGGTTGTTTTCCAGCCGAGGTGATCCTCGAAGCGCCTGGCGATCGTTCAGATCGCTCCTTTCGCGGTCAGTTCTCTGTTTTACCGCCTGTCGCTATCGTAGAACGGTTGCGCATTTTTGTACGGACCTTGCTTTAGACGTTGCGATGACGCGTCAGTCCCCGGACAATGTCTTCCGAGGTGATGGTGCCAACGACCGCGCCCTGTTCGACGACACCGATCGTGCCGGGCTGTCTTGCCATGGCGTCCAAGATGTCGATCAGCGGCAGGGAAGGGCGGGCCGTGGCCACAACCGGGTTATTGCCGTGATCGGCTGTCACGCCGCGGCGCATGACATCGGCGGCTGTCAGCATGGAAATCGGATTCATGTTCTGAACGAAATCCGCAACATACTGGGTGGCAGGGTTACGCACGATCTCCTGCGGCGTGCCACACTGGATGATGCGTCCACCTTCCATCATGGCGATGCGATTGCCGATGCGGAAGGCCTCGTCCAGGTCGTGGCTGACGAACAGGATCGTTTTCTTCAGCCTGCTTTGAAATTCCAGCAACTCCTCTTGAAGTCGGCTGCGGATGAGCGGGTCGAGTGCGGAAAACGGCTCGTCCATCAAGAGGATCGGTGCGCCGGTGGCAAAAGCGCGGGCAAGACCCACGCGCTGCTGCATGCCGCCGGAAAGTTCGCCCACCTTGCGGTTGGCCCAGTCGGAGAGATTGACGAGCTCGAGCTGTTCGGCAACGCGCTTCTTGCGCTCGGCCTCCGGCACTCCCGAGAGCTCCAGCCCGAAGCCGACATTATCGGCAACATTGCGCCATGGCAAAAGGCCGAATTGCTGGAATACCATGGAGACGGTGCGGGAGCGCAGATCCCGCAGCGCCTTGGATGACGCCCGATAGGGATCGACGTAGCCCGTATCGGTCTTGACGCTGACATTGCCGCGCACCACCGGGGCGAGACGATTGACGGCGCGTAACAGCGTCGATTTCCCCGAGCCCGACAGCCCCATGAGGACGAGGATTTCGCCTTCCTTGACCGAGAGCGAAGCATTGGCCACACCAAGCACAAGGCCGGTCTCTTTGTTGATTTCGCTGCGGGTTCGCCCCGCATCGATCATGGGTAGGGCCAGATCAGGATGATCGCCAAAGACGATATCGACGTTTCCGAAGATGATTGCGTCACTCATACCTCATCCTCCGAGCCTGGCAGGCGAAAGAGCCGATCAAGGATGATCGCCACGATGACGATGCAAAGACCCGCTTCGAAGCCCATAGCGATGTTGACCGTATTCAGCGCGCGAACCACCGGCACGCCGAGACCGTTTGCGCCGACGAGTGCGGAGATCACCACCATCGAGAGCGACAGCATGATGGTCTGCGTCAGGCCCGCCATGATCTGCGGCATGGCAAAAGGCAGTTCCACCTTGCGCAGCACCTGCGAGGGCGTGGCGCCGAAAGCGACGGCGGCTTCCACCAGCGCCGGTGGCGTGGAAATGATGCCAAGTCGCGTCAGACGGATGGGGGAGGGGACGGCGAAGATGACCGTGGCGATCAGCCCCGGCACCATTCCAAGCCCAAACAGGACGAGCGCCGGAATCAGATAAACGAAGGTGGGGATCGTCTGCATCAGGTCCAGAACCGGGCGCATGAAACTATAGACCCATCTGCGTCGCGCCGCGAGGATGCCGAGCGGGATGCCAATCAGCATACAGACGGTGCTTGCGGCAATGACGAGCGCCAGCGTTTCGGTGGTCGCTTTCCAATAGCCGAGATTGATGATGAGAAGCAGGCCGAGGGCGGTGAAGAGCGGCATTCCGATGGAGCGGCGCATCCAGGCGGAAAGTGCGGTCAGAAGCGCCACGATGACGAGAGGGTGGGGCGCCTGCAGCAAGTAGAGGATGGCGTCGATGACGCTTCCGAAAATAAAGGCTAACCAATCGAAAAAGAAAGAAAGATTTGTGGTCAGCCAGTCAATTGCCTCTTTGGCATAACGACCGACCGGTAAACGATTTTGGGGTGCACTGAGCCATTCCACGGTAAGATTTTGCCTTTCGTGAACGGGTTCATCTATTCGGCTTCCGACGCGTTAAGCAGTCGGAAGCCGGGCGTAACAGGCGGGTAAACGGCCCTTACAGGCCGATATTTTTCTTGGCTGCGGCCAGCGCGTCGCCGCTGCCGTCCTTGGTCTTAACCCCTGCAAGCCATGGCTCGATGGCGCTCGGGTTTGCCTTCAGCCATGCGGTGGCTGCGGCTTCGCCTTCCATACCGTCGTTCAAGATCTTGCCCATGATCTCGTTTTCCATTGGAAGCGAGAATTGCAGGTTCTTGAGGAAGGTGCCGATATTCGGGCATTCATCCAGATAACCCTTGCGGACATTGGTGTAGATCGTTGCGCCGCCCAGGTTCGGACCGAAGACGTCATCGCCGCCCGTCAGATAGGTCAGCTTGAAATTGGAGTTCATCGGGTGCGGTTCCCAGCCGAGGAACACGATGGGCTCACCGGACTTGTCGGCGCGAGCCACCTGCGCCAGCATGCCCTGCTCGGAGGATTCCACCACCTGGAAATCCTTCAAGCCGAAGGTGTCCTTCTCGACCATGCCGAGAATCAGGCGGTTGCCGTCATTGCCGGGCTCGATGCCGTAAATCTTGCCGCCGAGTTCGCTGCTATGAGCGGCGATGTCCTTGAAGTCCTTGATGCCGAGTTCGGCACCCTTGGCATTGGTGGCAAGCGTGTACTTTGCACCGGTCAGGTTTTCGCGCACCGTCTCGACCGACTTGTCCTCGCGGTAAGGCTTGATATCGCCTTCCATGGTCGGCATCCAATTGCCGAGGAAGACGTCGATGTCCTTGTTCTTCAGCGATGTGTAGGTCACCGGAACGGAGAGAATCTTCACGTCGGTGTCGTAGCCGAGGCTTTTCAGAATGACGGAGGCCGTGGCAGTCGTCGCGGTGATATCGGTCCAGCCGACGTCGGAGAAGCGAACCGTTCCGCAGCTTGCCGGTTCGGCAGCATGCGCGCTGGTGGAAAAGACGGCGATTGCGGAAACTGCCGCGGCAAGAGCCAGACAGCGACGTTGATGTGCAAGCATTGCGTAATCCCTTTTTTTTGTTCCCTGACCATTATCAATATCCGCCAATCACAATCAACTCATGCGCATTTGCGTGGGCGACGGTGTTGTTTGCGACATTGCACGCTCTCGACTGCGACGAACAGAGCGACATGCGTCCTTTTGGATGCAGGGGCTCTGTCTCTTGAAGTTTAGGCATCGTGCTTTTCCGAAAATCAAATCCGATTTTCGGGCCAATGCTGTGGAGCGAAAGCTGTGACTTTTGTTCGGGGCACCCTTCCTTCTCCCGCCCCTGCGAGGCAAAAGACCCTGAAAAACCTGTTTGGAGGGCATGATGGCCAAGCTCTATTTCAACTACTCCGCAATGAATGCCGGAAAATCCACCATGCTCTTGCAGGCGTCCTACAATTATCAGGAGCGCGGCATGCGCACGCTGATCTTCACTGCCGCCTTCGACAATCGGGCAGGGGTTGGCAAAGTGGCCTCGCGCATCGGCCTGTCGTCGGATGCGATGATCTTCGAAGACAGCACGGATATCTTTGCCGAGGTGGCCCGATTGCATGGCGAGAAGCCGGTCGCCTGTGTTTTCATCGACGAGGCGAATTTTCTCTCCGACCATCATGTCTGGCAACTCGCCACGATCGCCGACAAACTGAACATTCCGGTGATGACCTATGGTCTGCGGACAGATTTTCAGGGCAAGCTTTTTCCCGCCTCAAAGGAGCTTCTCGCCATTGCCGACGAGCTTCGGGAGATCCGCACCATCTGCCATTGCGGCCGCAAGGCAACCATGGTGGCGCGCTTCGATGAAAGTGGCAAGGTGGTGAAGGAAGGCGCGCAGATCGATGTCGGTGGCAATGAGAAATATGTTTCCTTCTGCCGCCGCCACTGGGTTGAGGCCGTTGAATGCGCGTAAGCGCGACACGCTGCTCCGTTTGATTTTGGTCAAAGAAGACGTGCGCTTGGGGGAGTAGGAGCTGTGGCAGGCAGACCGCATCGGGCGGTTCCACTTCAGGAGTAAGAGCAATGCACAGTCACGTTCTTCGTCTTCTCACCGCCGCCGCCATTGCCGGCTTCTTCACTTTTCCGGCGACTGCCGCCGAAATCGAGATCAAGATGCTGAACAAGGGCGCGGATGGCCAGACCATGGTGTTCGAGCCCGCTGCCGTGAAAGCAGGCGTGGGCGACGTCATCAGCTTCGTTCCGGTCGACAAAGGCCATGATGCGGCTTCGATCAAGGAACTGGTGCCGGAGGGTTTCGCGGAAGCCAAGGGCAAGATGAACGAGACGCTGAAGGTGACGGTCGACAGGCAGGGCGCTTATGTCTTCAAGTGCACGCCGCATTTCGGCATGGGCATGGTGGCGCTGGTGGTCGTTGGCGATCAGCCTGCCAACCTCGATGCGGTAAAGGCTGGGAAAATGCCGAAGAAGGCACGCGAACGGCTGGATGCGGAACTGGCAAAGCTCAATCTATAGGTCTGTTTTCCTTTATGCTCTCGCATTGAGACGAGGCCGCTCGTGGATATATGAAACCTGTGGCCTTATGCATGTCGCGATCTTTCAGATTCGCTCCTACGCCTTCGGTTCTTGTTTTATCGTGTGTCGTTATCGCAAAACCGCTGCACAGTTTTGCGCGACATGCTTTATTGCCCAAGCGATTCGGGAGAGAGCCTGCCATGGCGAAGACGCCGTCACTTGAGAGCGAGATTGAAAAGGCCAAGGCCGCGATCGGTGACACACGCGCAGCCGAGGCCAGCCTGCTCCAACAGATCTCGACCCTCTTTGGCGCAGATGACGCGGATGCCAGCCATGATAAGGAGCGCCAGGCACTCGACGCCGTTATGGTGCGCTATGACGAGGTCGAAAAGGCTCTTGCCAATCTTACGCTCTATCTCTCGGGCGACATAGAAAAGTGCTTCGAGCGTTTTGACGCCGCCAGCGAGCGGACACGCTATGAGAATTTCGTCGCTTTCTTCTCGCGCAATAAGGCCATGAAGCGTCAGGCCGAACGGGTGAAGACGTTTGCGATTGCCGAAACATTGAAGCGGCTGCTATTTCTTTCGGATGATGTGGCGGTACTTTTGTCGGACGAGAAAACTGCCGCTTCGAAGCTTCACGAGACATGCGAAGCGCCGCTGCTTGCGATCATGGAAAGGCGGCGCACATCGTCAGCCGAGATAGAGGCGGGGCGTCAGCGGCTAAAGGAGATCAACGCGTCGCTTGCAACCGTCCAGTGGAAGCTTGGCAGCGTCACCGACGACAAGCGCCGCGCTTCACTGGAAGCCGAGCGGGAAGGCCTGTCACTGGAGTTGGAAGAGCAAGAAAAATCCTATCAGCTCTTGAGAGCCCGCCACCAACGGCTGGAGGAGCAGATTCTGTTGCAGGAATCGCTGTCTCAAAGCGCCACCCAGCGATTGTCGGCGTCATGCCATGCTCTATAACATGCTGTCGCTTGCGATGGAGCGGGCCATTCAACTCTACGGCGCCGTGACCATGACGCTCGATGGGCTGATGCGGGACATCACAGAAAATGATGCTTCGCTACGTCCCCATCTTCTCGATCTGATCAAGATCCACGCGCATAATGCCATCACCCTCGATGATATCGACAAGCGGAAGCAACCTGTCACCGAAGCCTTCGCTCGCCGCTACAGGATAGAACGGTCTCGCGTTGTGGCGATTGAAGGACGTGGACGGTAAAAAGATACCTGTGCTGCGTTGTATCCATGCCGCGCGCACCTATTTGAGAACGGAGCTTTACTCACAATTGGAGTTGGCCGTTTGGTGACAATCGAGAGAGGTAGAGATGCTTGATTCCGTTTCGGCGTTCTTCAGACGTGTTTTCAGCGCGCTTGGAAGAGGTCTGTCGGTTCTTGGCGCGGCGCTGATCTGGCCGTTCCGCGCCAGGCAAGGATCTGCCGGCGCGCGGACATGGATGATACAGGCGCCGCTTGCTGTCGGTCTCGTGCTTATCTTCGGTCTCTACGGCTACTTTATCTGGCAAACGCAGGTCTGGACGAATTTCAATCCGGATTACGTTGAAGATTACAAGCTGTCGACCCGCACCGTCGGTGCCGGCCAGGAGCTGCCTGCCACGCCAGCAACCTTGCCGCAGGCGCAAACGGACGCGCAAGCGCAGGGGCAGTCCACCACCGAGGGAACTGCAACCGCGCCGGCCCCCGTTGCCGCAGCCCCGGTTGCCCGCAGTTGCCAGCCGTCCGCGACCGTAGACGTCGCGGCAGGGCTGATCGATTTCAACGTCGATCAGAATGCCTGGATCTCCTCGATGCTGCTCTACAAGCTCGGCCTCTTCGGCATCGACTGGGACAGCACGCCTTTTCTGGACAACAAGGCCTCGTTCCAGCGCGGCGTGAACCAGGCTGTTCGCCGTACCGCGGTCGAACTTGTCGATACGCTCGGTCGCGTGCGCGGAACGTCCGGCATCAATAACGACCTGCAAAACGCCCGCGGCAATCTGCAATATGACGAGTATTCTTGGTATTTCGGTCTCAGCCCCTTCGGCCCCAAAACGCCGACACCGAGCTATTACCGCTCAGCAGCGGAAAGTTTGCGCAAGTTCAATGTCAGCCTTGCTCAATGCACCTCTGTTTTCGATACGCGGGCTGACAACCTCATCCAGTTCATAGACCGCATCGCCAACGATATCGGCGGCACGTCCGCAATCCTTCGCGAGCGTTCCGAGAATTACAACGGCGGCTGGTTCGACACGCGCGCCGACGACCGCTTCTGGTTCGCTTATGGCCAGCTCTACGGCTATTACGGCATTCTCTCCGCCGCTGGCGCAGATTTCCAGCAGGTTATCCGCGAGCGTAACGTGACCAGCCTGTGGAACGACACGTTGGCCCAGACGCGGGCTGCACTTCGAATCCAGCCCTTTATCATCTCCAATGGCGATGAAAGCGGATGGATCATGCCATCGCATCTGGCGACCATGGGCTTCTATGTGCTGAGAGTTCGCTCCAATCTCGTCGAGCTGCGCTCAGTGCTGGATCGCTGAAGCATGGTCCAAGCAAAACTACGCAGCGGTTTTGCGATGCCGACATGCGACAAGCTTAAAGCGCAAGGAGCGAATCTGAAGGATTGTGACGCGCTTTAAACACGCTATCGTGGGGCGCTCCGCGGGTGATCGCGGAGCGCTTGAGACGTCTCGTAGCTCTATTCGGCGGTTTTGCGGTTGCGGAACGCCATCGCGCAAAGACGTGTAGCGTCATAAGCGAACCGCGAGATCGCCGACGCTTGCGGCGATGATTAGTTAATCACCTTCAGGCGGATGGCCTTGGCAACGAGCTGGGTTCGGTTGACGCAATCCAGCTTTTTGATCGCATTGTTGAGGTAAGCATTAATCGTGTGGTCGGACAGCGAAAGGATTTGTCCAATCTCGGAAGACGTCTTTCCGTGGGATGTCCAGCGAATGACTTCGATCTCGCGCTTCGTCAGCGTTTTGGGCGCCACCAGTTCCGCCTTGCGGATACGATCATAAACGTCGAAGGCATGAATGGCGACGATGCCGATTTCATTCAGCACGGTCTGATTGGGCTTTGAGCAATCTCCTTCGAAGCGCAGAACGTAGCGCCGGCCATTCAGGCCATTGATGGGGGCGATGACACCGCTGACGATGCCGTACTTCTCCATCAACTTCTTGATCGCCGCGCTGTAGGGCGGCACGGGGATATCGTCTTCGAAGCACCAATATTGCGGCAATGAAGAGTTGGCGATTTTCGCCAGGATAGGACAATCATTCAGCTTGTGATGTTGATCGACGCTGCGAATGAAGCCGACAGGTATTGTCGTCTCTAAAAGCACCGGCTGCAGCGTATCGTCACCTTGCGTCGGCACCTTCATCAAAGTGGTGTGGATGAAGCCGAATGTCTTCGCGAGGCGGGACACGGTCTGCAGCCACTCAGGACGGTTCTGCGAAGCCGCTATCTCCTGACTAAATACCGACTGCCGTTCCAGTGTCGTCATATTGATTACATTCGATAAGGTTTATATGTTAACATCAAGAAATAGACGAAAGGCAACAAATTTCCACCCATAATTTCCAATAGTCCCGACTTTGGTTAGCATGGCGTTTTTTAATAGTTTCAATTCTTCCGTAGGCTGAACGCATTCGCAACCTGCTGACAGGAGCGAGCTCCCTATTTTGGCTCGCTTATTTCCCGCGTCCGCATCGGTCAGTGCCTTCAGACGGACGATCAGATGTCGAGATCGGTTTTGACGGCCTTCGGCTTGTTCATCAGCTTTTCCAGAAAGCCCAGCATGACGGCGGAAACAACGAAGGCGAGATGGATGACGGTGAACCACATCAGTTTGCTGTCGGCATATTGGTTGGCGTTCAGGAATATTTGTAACAAATGGATCGAGGAAATCGCGACGATTGAGGAGGCGACCTTGATCTTGAGGCTGCCTGCATCCAGCTTTCCGAGGAAGGAGACCTGATCGTCAGCTTCATCGAAGCGGCTGACGAAGTTTTCATAGCCGGAGATCATCACCATGACGATCAGGCTTGCGACGAGTGCGGCGTCGATCAAGGCCAGCATGGCAAGGATCATTTCTGCGTCGGTGTAGACGAAAACGTTTTGCGCGATCTTGAGAAACTTCAGGATGAAGGAAAAGGCATAGACGCCAAGCGCTGCCACCAGGCCGAAATAAAAGACAACCAGAAGCCAGCGGCTCGAAAGAATGATTCGTTCGATAATGAGTTCAAGTGATTTCATGTTGGCGGGGCGCCCTTGGCTCGCGTTGGGGTAAAATGCGTGTAGGTGAATCGGTGATTTAAGCGGAAGAAACTGATCTTCAAGGCCCCAGCACCCTACACATTCTGTTTATCATGGGCTGCTTCCCCGCGGCATAAACCTGATGTCACAGGGCGCTTGGCGTAACAATTTTGCAACAAATCGCAGATCACAAAATGATGACTATTGTAATCATATTTATTATGTTGACTCACATAATCATGTTTTCTAATTCTCCCCTGCGGCTCAGCCGTCACATTTCAGCACATATCCGTCGAGCTGGCCTTGAGGCTGTCGCGCGTACCATTGCGCGCGCCTCTTGCTGCTCGGCATCAGGGGGTCATCATGCTTATCCGCGGTTCTCAATCCGCCTTGTTCGTCTGCACGGCGCTCGCGCTCGTGCTCAATAGCGTCAGCGCAGAGGCGCAGACCGCTTCCTCGCAGGACGGACAACAGCCCACGGTGCTGAAACGAATTACCATCAAGGGTGCGCGGGCGAAGCCCGGTAACACCGCCTCGTCGGATACGCCTCTCGCGAGCGAGACGACTGCAGAAGCCATTCGCAAAAAGGATATTGGTAACCTCAGTGATCTCGGCAACACGACTGAACCGGGCGTCGATTACGTCGATCCCAAGCCGGGCAAAATCGGCGGATTGTTTATTCGCGGCCTGGGTGGCGCGCGCGTCGTGACCATGGTTGACAACATACCCATCCCGTTCTTTGAGAACTTTGCCCGTGCAGGTCAGGCAACATCGACCATGAGCAGCGGAGCCTCCAGTTTCGATTTCTCTGCGCTGTCTGCAGTCGATGTTCTGCGTGGCTCCGACTCCAGCCGCGTAGGCTCCGGCGCTTTGGCAGGTGCACTCGTGCTACGAACGCTGGAGCCTGAAGACTTGATCGGTGAAGGGCGCGATTGGGGTGGGGTCGCTAAAACCACCTATGACAGCGAGGACAGGAGTATTGGCGGCGCACTGGCGGCCGCGCGAAAAGTCGAGAATACATCCGTTTTGTTCCAGGGCTCCTACAAGCGTGGGCATGAGACAGACAACAAGGGTAGTGCTGACATATTCGGTACGAGCCGGACCAAACCGAATCCCGGCGATTACGACCAGAATAATCTGATGTTTAAGCTTCGTCAGGACCTCGAGGGCGGACACCGGATCGGAGTGACGGCGGAACGCTACCAGTTAAACAGCGACACCGAACTGAAAACGTTGTACGGAACCTATCTGCCTGGCGCTTATTCCGGTTATGACGACACGCTTCGTGAACGGCTTTCTCTCGATTACGAGTATGAGGCGCCATCAGTAGATGCAATGATCGACACTGCGCGGCTGACGGCATATTGGCAGGCTCTGTCGAAAGAGTCCGGTTCCGGTGGCTTACAGCTAAACGCTCAGCCCATCGCACGCGAAGACTTCATGCGCGACAGTAGTTTCGGGCTCGTCGGTGGACTGACATCGAGCTTCGATACGGGTAATCTCGACCACACCGTTCGTATCGGGGGGGATGCCTCTACCTTCGATTTCAAGGAGTGGTTCACCTCTGTCACGGGCTCTTCCGCCGCTGCATCCTCTGCCGATATTCCGCATGTCGATGGACATCGCCTGGGTCTTTACGCCGAAGACGAAATATCTTTCGGTGCGAGCGGCTTTCGCCTGACACCCGGAATCCGTTTCGATTATTTCGATTACGATCCGTCGGGCGACATCGCGACGCACTCCTCCTACGCCACTCTCGGACTACCCCAGGACCGCAATGGCTCGCGGTTTTCACCGAAACTGATGGCGAGTTATGATCTTACGCCGGAGGTTCAGGTCTTCGCGCAGTGGTCTACCGCCTACCGCGCTCCCACGGTGAACGAACTCTATCTCAGCTTCCCCAATATAGCCCGCGGCTATGCCGTTGTGGGTAATCCCTATCTTGAGCCGGAAACCAGCAACGGTTTCGAAATCGGCGCGAAATATCAGAGTGGCGATACCACCGGCGGCGTGACTGCATTCCATAACCAATATCGGAACTTCATTGAGCAGTATCAAACAACCACGGCGCTTTTCCCGGGTGCCGGTGGCAGCCCGAATGGAACGTTATTCACCTATCGTAACCGGGCGCACGTGGAGATATCCGGTGTGGAGGCGAAGGTTCGACAGGAATTTTCCAGCGGCTTCTTCGCTCATGCCTCTCTTGCTTACGCTTATGGAAAAGATACCGATAATAACGAGTTGATCCGCACGGTTGCACCATTCAAGTCTATCGTCGGCATCGGTTACGCCAACGATTTCTGGGGAACTGAGCTGACCGGAATATTCGCTTCCGGAATGCGCGATGACCATAAACCAGCAACCTTCGACGCGCCCGGCTATGGCATAGCTAACCTTACGGCATGGTGGGAGCCGACGCAGACCAAAGGTCTCCGCATTCAGGCAGGTGTCTATAATATATTTGACCGGAAGTACTGGAACGCGGTCGGTGTTCGCGACGTCAATCCGACCTCCGTCTCAAGTAGCAACCAACCCGTCGATTTTTATTCCGAGCCGGGCCGCAGCTTCAAAATTTCTCTGACACAGAAATTCTGATTGGTCTGATTTATCTACGAAAGGCGAGGGAGTTCCTCGCCTTTCGCACTTCACCGGCAATACAAGTACCCACCCTTCCGCTCCAGCACATCCAGATGCAGGTGGTCCTGATGGGTGGCATCGCTTCCGGGTGAAAGCACGGTGCGGAAAAAGAGGCAGGCGGCGGTGGTGATGGAGCGTTGGAAGGCGCCTTCCATGGTGCCGTCCTCGCCGCGCGGTTTCATCACGAGGGGCTCGCCCTTGTTGAAGGTCATGGTGGCGATGTCCACCGCATTGCCCTTGGCGTGCTCGGACATCTTGCCGGTCGCCGCACTGTTGCGGTTGCGGCAAATATAGGTGGATGCATTGCCGAATGCCGTGACCTGCCGGTCGGGCATGGCGATCTTCGCGGTCGGGATGACCACATTCTTTGTCCAGCGTGAAAGCGCAAGCGCTGCCTCGCAGCGCATCGTTCCCTTCGGCTCCAGTTTGATGCCGGGCAGAACCGCGGAGACCTCCAAGGGGGAGGCAATGCCGCAGCCCTCTTCCTCGCCCTTGATCGGCTCGATCTCTTGAAACTCGGCGCCAAGCTCCTTCAGTTGCGACAGGCAGGCTTTGAGTTCTTCCCGGTCTTCTTCCTTCACCGGTTCTGGGGCAGGCTCTTCGGCCTTTCTCTCTTCACCAGGCTTTTCCTCGACTGCTTTTCCATCGGCATCTGGCTTTGTCTCCGGCGGTGTCTTCTCGCCCGGCTTGTTGCCATCGGCTGGTGACGGGGCTTGGGGGCTTGGCGTCTCCGGTTTGTCCTGCGGCTTTGGGACTGTGTTTTCTGCTGGCGGAGAGACCTGCTCGGGCGCCTTCTCGGTTTTATCCGGCGAGGTCGGCTGTTCAGGCGTTTCCTGTTGCGGCTTTGCTTCCGGAACGGGAACCTGTTTTGTCGGTTCCGCTGCGGCAATCAGCAGCGATGCCGCAGCCAGAATGAAGAAACGATGAAGCATGTCGATCTGTCGCCCCCTGTTGCGCAGATGGTTGCGCGAAAGCGACAACGCGCCAATGGGCGTTCCGGTTCAGAAGCCGCCCGCAAATCCGCTTGCCAAGCGGGCCTATTGCCGCTAACAATTTCGCCCATGAACACAACGTCGAAGAACATTGCGATCTGGTGGTGGGGCAGCTAAGGCGGCCTTGACCAGTCATGTTCACACGACACGTCCAAGCCGCCCGAAATTTCAGGCGGCTTTTTTGTTATTCTGCCGCCGGTCATCATCGGGTCTAAAACACGGGAATTGCAGGTAAAATGGTTACAATCACTCAGGATGACGGTTCGGAAATCTACGAGACGAAGGGCGGCATCAAGGTCTCACGCAAGCGTCGCGCAGCCGATTACGCCAGCGCAATCGACAGCTATGTCGATGGTCTCGACTCCCGTCGCGGCGCGGTCTTCTCGTCCAATTATGAGTATCCCGGTCGCTATACCCGTTGGGACACGGCCATTATCGATCCACCACTTGGCATTTCCTCCTTCGGTCGCAAGATGTGGATCGAAGCCTATAATGGCCGCGGTGAAGTGCTGCTGTCCTTCATTGCCGACAAGCTGAAAGCAACCCCGGATCTGACGCTCGGCGCATTGACCGCCCGCCGTCTCGATCTGACGGTCAACGAACCGGACCGTGTCTTCACCGAAGAAGAGCGTTCCAAAATTCCGACCGTCTTCACCCCGCTTCGTGCCATTGTCGATCTGTTCTACTCCAATGCGGATTCGGCCATCGGCCTTTTCGGTGCCTTCGGCTACGATCTGGCTTTTCAGTTCGACGCGATCAAGCTGTCGCTGCAACGCCCGGAAGACCAGCGTGACATGGTGCTCTTCCTGCCGGATGAAATTCTGGTGGTGGATCACTATTCCGCCAAGGCCTGGATCGACCGCTACGACTTCGAGAAGGCTGGGCTGACGACCGAGGGCAAGTCTGAGGAGACCACGCCCGAGCCGTTCAAGACCACCGATACGATCCCGCCGCGCGGCGATCATCACCCCGGTGAGTATTCCGAACTGGTGATCAAGGCGAAGGAAAGCTTCCGCCGTGGTGATCTCTTCGAAGTGGTGCCGGGCCAAAAGTTCATGGAGCGCTGCGACAGCAATCCATCGGCGATTTCCCGTCGCCTCAAGGCGATCAACCCGTCGCCCTATTCCTTCTTCATCAATCTTGGCCATCAGGAATATCTGGTCGGCGCATCGCCGGAAATGTTCGTGCGCGTCTCCGGTCGCCGCATCGAGACCTGCCCGATTTCGGGCACCATCAAGCGCGGTGACGATCCGATCGCCGATAGCGAGCAGATCCTCAAGCTGTTGAATTCCAAGAAGGATGAGTCCGAACTGACCATGTGCTCGGACGTGGACCGCAACGACAAGAGCCGTGTCTGCGAGCCGGGCTCCGTCAAGGTCATTGGCCGCCGCCAGATCGAGATGTATTCCCGTCTGATCCACACGGTGGACCATATCGAGGGGCGCCTGCGCGACGATATGGACGCCTTCGACGGCTTCCTGTCCCACGCCTGGGCTGTGACGGTGACCGGTGCGCCAAAGCTCTGGGCGATGCGCTTCATCGAAAACCATGAAAAGAGCCCACGCGCATGGTATGGTGGCGCCATCGGCATGGTAGGCTTCAATGGCGACATGAATACCGGCCTGACGCTGCGCACCATCCGCATCAAGGATGGCATTGCGGAAGTGCGGGCAGGGGCAACACTGCTCAACGATTCCATTCCACAGGAAGAAGAAGCGGAAACCGAACTGAAGGCATCGGCCATGATTGCAGCCATTCGCGATGCAAAAGCCCAGAATTCGACCGTCGGCAAGCGCGATGCGGCCAAGGTCGGAACGGGCGTCAAGATCTTGCTGGTCGATCACGAAGACAGTTTCGTGCATACGCTGGCGAATTACTTCCGCCAGACGGGTGCGACGGTCTCGACCGTTCGCACACCGGTGCCAGCGGAAATCTTCGATCGCTTCCAGCCGGATCTCGTGGTTCTCTCACCCGGACCGGGCAACCCCGGCGATTTCGATTGCAAGGCGACGATCAAGGCTGCGCGTGCACGCGAGTTGCCGATCTTCGGCGTCTGCCTCGGGCTCCAGGCGCTGGCCGAAGCCTATGGCGGCGAGCTTCGTCAACTGGCGATCCCGATGCATGGCAAGCCCTCGCGCATCCGCGTTCTGGAGCCGGGTCTCGTCTTTTCCGGTCTGGGCCGCGAAGTCACCGTCGGTCGTTACCACTCGATCTTTGCCGATCCGGCCACGCTTCACCGCGATTTCATGATCACGGCCGAAAGCGAAGACGGCACGATCATGGGCATCGAGCACATGAAGGAGCCGGTGGCCGCAGTGCAGTTCCACCCGGAATCGATCATGACGCTTGGTGGCGATGCCGGCATGCGGATGATCGAGAATGTGGTGACGCATCTGGTGCGCAAGGCGAGAACCAAGGCGGCCTGACACTCATCCATGGCGGCGCCTTGGTTCCTGGCGGGGACTTTGGGCGCCGCCATTTCTCCTGATCGCGTGAGCGTTGGTGAACATCCTCAAATATATATTTATTGTGTTTGCTCTCGCCGTTACGGGCCTCGCGCTTGGGGTTGCCGTGCCAAGGCACCCAGCCCACTCTGACATCGCTTCACCTGCGGACGCATCCCGTCGCATCCTGGTGCTCAGCAATCCGATCCACACCGATATCGCCGTGCCGGTTGATGCGGACTTACTGACACGATTTGCCTTTCTGCGCGACGGCAGCCTGGAGCTCAATCACCCCGGTCTTCGCTATATCGTCTTCGGTTGGGGCGGCCGGGCGTTCTACACGCAGACACCGACATGGGCCGATCTTAAACCCATGCCTGTGTTGAAGAGTTTCACCGTCGATCGGTCGGTGATGCATGTGGCGCTTGCCGGCAATATTCCGCTGTTCGATCCGAGCGTCATGGCGGTCGATCTGTCCGCCGCTGGATATGCGAAAATGCTCGATTTTATTGTTGCGAGCTTTTCGCGTCCGGAGGGTAGGGAGGTCCCGCTCATCGGCCAGTCTTATGGCAGGGACGATGCGTTTTTCGAGGCGGAAGGCGCTTTTAACGTGCTGGTGGGCTGTAACATCTGGACGGCTGCAGCACTTCGGCAGGCGGGGATCGGCACAGGGTGGTGGACGCCTTTGCCCTGGCTTTTAACGAGGTCTTTGCGCTTGCATGATGATGCGGGCGTTTTTTCCAGAGGCTTCTCTCGGTCGGGAGATAGCGATGAGTGATAGTCGAGCCGGTTAGCACCGTTGCTGCCCCCCTCTGTCCTGCCGGACATCTCCCCCTCAAAGGGGGGAGATCGACCAAAAGCGAACTCCCAACTTCATACTCAAGCGCTCAGAAGGGCAAAAACTTCGCCGCGATTTGATCTCCCCCCTTGAGGGGGAGATGTCCGGCACGACAGAGGGGGGTGAGCGACATTCTCAAACATCCAACGCTTCGCCCCACCCCGAATTGACACAACCCCACCACTGGGGTGACATATGCTCTCAAATCTTCGCGCGCAGAAAGCCAAGTCCATGCTCGACCTCCACCAACTTCTGATCGTCTACGCTGCCTATATCATCGCGACGGCAAGCCCTGGGCCGAGCAACATGACGATCATGGGCGTCGCCATGAGCCAAGGCCGGGCACCGGCTGTCGTGCTCGCTCTCGGAGTCATGACCGGCTCTCTCACCTGGGCTGCCATTGCGGCCACTGGCCTTTCTGCCGTGCTGGCTTCCTTTGCCAATGCACTGTTCGTCATCAAGATCGCGGGTGGGATCTATTTGCTGTATTTGGCGTACAAGTCTGCACGCTCCGCTTTCATCAACGCGCCGCAAGCGGGGATTAACGCCGATGCGGGCGGTAAAGCGGATTATGGAAAGCTCTACCGCCGTGGCCTTTTGTTGCATCTCACCAACCCAAAGGCGGTTCTCGGATGGCTGGCCGTCATGTCTCTTGGCCTGAAACCCGGTGCTGGCCCGGCTACGCTCGCCGCAATCGTCGGAGGCTGTGCATTGCTCGGTCTGGTGGTCTTCTGCGGCTATGCCTTGCTGTTCTCCACTGCTCCTGCCATCCGGATTTATCAGAAGGCCAAGCGCTCCATCGAGACGGCGCTCGCGCTCTTTTTCGGCTTTGCGGGTATCAAACTGCTATTGAGCAAAGTTTAGTGAAGTCGATTGAACGAAATCGTATTTGGAAAGCATTTCCAGCTTGTCTGAAGAGGGCGTCCTGTCATGGATGGAACGCGGCAACATTTGAAGATCAACGATGCCATGAGGACCGATATCGCAAATTCGGTCTTGTGCTGGCTGGCAACCGTCGATGCAGAGGGTACGCCCAATGTTACGCCCAAGGAAATCTTCTCCTCTTACGGGGATGATCGGATTATCGTCGCGGATATTGCGTCCAGCAACACGGTTCGAAATATCCGCTCCCATCCCGCGGTATGCGTTAGTTTCATTGATGTCTTTCGCCAGCGCGGCTTCAAGGTGAAGGGACAGGCCTTCATCATCGCCTCCGATCATCCCGATTATCCTGTCGTCGGCGCCGAGGTCCTGAAAATGGCGGGTGAGGATTTTCCCATCCGCAACCTGATCTCTATTCAGGTCGAAAAAGTGTCTCGCATCCTGGCTCCCAGTTATCGGCTGTTTCCTGACCGAACGGAGCAAGATCGGATGGCAAGCGCCTATCAGATCTACGGGGTCTCGCCGAAATGATCCTGTCCAAGTGACGCGGTGTCGGCAGAGAGCCTGATGCACTCTTCAGTTTCTCAAAAAGTGAATTCTAGATGCCGAACAATATCAATACACCATCCTTCGGCAGAGCCTGCCCGATCCTTCGTATATTCGATGAAGCCAAGGCCCGCGAGTTCTATGTCGACTTCCTCGGCTTCTCAGTGGATTGGGAGCATCGCTTCGGTGAGAACTTTCCGCTCTACATGCAAATCTCGCGTGCAGGCCTCGTCCTTCATCTGAGCGGACATCATGGCGATGCGACGCCTGGCTCGACTGTCTTTGTCGAAACCGTCGGCGTGCAGGCCTATCAGCGGGAACTGGCAGCGAAGGACTACACCTATATGAAGCCGGGCGTCGAGACGCTGCCTTGGGGCAAGCAGATGGAGGTGACCGATCCATTTGGCAACCGCATTCGCTTCTGCGAGCGGCAAGAGGCGAAAAGCGCTTGACCCTCCGGCAAGATTAAATCATAGAACGGGTCAACAGCGAACCGCCCGCACGACCCCTCGTGCGGGCGGTTCGTGCGTTTTAAGGTCCATTTCTGCAATTCGTTTGCATCTGCACGGGGTTTCGTCATGAATGCTGAAGGTAACGCTCTCGTCCGAAAGCTGGCTTTCTGGGGCATCCCGTTTTCGTTTCTCGTCCTCGGACTGAAACTGTCGGCATGGTGGGTGACCGGCTCGGTTGCGCTGCTTTCCGACGGGTTGGAATCGACCGTCAATGTTGTGGCGGCCTTCATTGCTTATTTCGTCATCCGCTATGCGCAGAAGCCCGCCGACGACGACCACCAGTTCGGACACCACAAGGCAGAATATATCTCTGCCGTGGTCGAGGGCGTCCTGATCGTCGTCGCCGCTCTGTTGATCGTCAAGGAGGCCTGGGGCGGCTTGTTCGAGCCCCGCCTGCCGGAAGCACCGGTGCTGGGTCTGGCGATCAATGCCTTTGCCGGCGGGCTGAATGCCGTCTGGGCAACCCTTCTTATCCGGGTGGGGCGCAAGCACGCGTCACCTGCGCTCACGGCCGATGGTCATCACATCATGTCGGATGTCGTCACCTCGATCGGCGTTCTGATCGGCCTCGTTTTGGCAATTGTCTCGGGTTACGCGATCCTCGATCCGCTGCTCGCCATTCTGGTTGCCATCAATATTCTCATCCAGGGCTCCAAGGTCATTCTCCATTCTCTCGGCGGGTTGATGGACAAGGCGGTGGAGCCGGAGGAGGATGAGGCGATCAAGAAGGCCATTGCCGAGAATTCGGCAGGCGTTCTCAACGTGCATGACTTGAAGACGCGCCGGGCAGGGGCTGCAGCCTTCATCGATTTCCACGTGGTCGTTCCGGCCAGCATGTCGGTGGGTGCGGCGCATGAGATTTGCGACCGCCTTGAAGATGCCATAAGGGGCGTGATACCCGGCGCCACACTTGCCATCCATGTGGAGCCTGAAAGCGAACAGGCGCATGGCGTCAGGGTCAATGTTTGAGAACCAGGAGTTTAAGCCATGTCAGTCACGGATGTATCCGGCCTGTCTCAGTTGGGCGCGCAGGTCGCAGCCCCTGAAAATCCAGAAAGTGCCGTTCTGGAGCGCGTGCCGAATGGCAATGCCGGAACCGATTATGTGGTGCGTTTCACCGCGCCGGAATTCACCTCGCTCTGCCCGATGACCGGACAGCCGGATTTCGCCCATATCGTCATCGATTACATTCCCGGTGATTTTCTGGTGGAATCGAAGTCGCTGAAGCTTTTCCTGCATTCCTTCCGCAACCACGGCGCTTTCCACGAGGATTGCTCGATCTATATCGCCAAGCGCCTTGTCGATCTGCTGGCACCCAAATGGCTACGCATCGGTGCCTATTGGTATCCGCGCGGTGGTATCCCGATCGATGTCTTCTGGCAGACCGGACCAGCGCCCGAAGGCGTCTGGCTGCCGGATCAAGGCGTGGCGACCTATCGGGGTCGCGGCTGACAGCCTATCCCAGAATCTCCGTTGGTTGTCTGCAAATGACAATTTCTGCGCTTGCGGTGCGCACGTCCTTAAGTGCGTGAGCACCGGTTCTCGAAATCACCATTTTCAGCAGACCCACGAAAACTCTTGAACGGACCGTGAAGTCTCGCGAAGGCTCAGACGAAAGAGCTATCGTCGCCTGAGTCGAAGTCCATGTCGTTGCTGCTATCGTCATAGCCCGTATCGTTGTCATCGGGCGTATAATCGGCCTGCTGCACGTCGTTGCCATTGTCGGCGTTGGCCTGCTGCGGGTCGTCGCCGTAATAGTTGTTAATGACGGTTTCCTCCACCGGCGCATTGCCAAGCGGGTTGCCGCCGGAGAAGGGCGAACCCCAACCGGATGACGCCATGTGGTTGGAGAAGATGCCGCTCAGCGAATTGGCAAGCAGCATGCCGCCGGCAACGCCGGCTGCGGTTCCGAGCGCACCCTGAAGGAAGCCGCCGCCACCGCCGGAGCGTCCGAAGCCGGAGGCCTGCTGACTCCATGGACCGCTCGGCTGCTGTACATCTGGACTTCTGCCCCACGGTCCAGCCGTCTGGCCGGACATGTCGTTGCGATAGACCGACTGCGGCTGTGGTGGCTGGGGTGTGGGGGCAGGAGCGGGCGCCTGCGGCTGGCTGGTGCCGAAAATGGAGCTGAGAAAGCCGCCCTGGGTTCCGCGCTGCTGGTCGCCAGCGCCGGTTTCAAGCTGGTGAATCCGCTCTTCGAGCTGCTTGATGTGGGCGGCGGCTGCCTCCAAGCCCTTCTCCTGCACGATGACAGCCTGTGCAAGATAATAGGGTGCGTGCGGCTGGTCGCGAACCGACTGATCGATCAGCGCTTCAGCTTCCGGGTCACGCGGGGTGGACGATGCGGTCCTGATCCTGTCGAACAGGCCCTTGAGCAGTTGGGTTTCTTCTGGTGACATCTCTTGCCTCCTTGGCACGTCGAGAAACGCATACCAAGGAGGTAGAGTTCAAATCGGGTTTTTCAAAGCCCCGATTTCTTACATTTCTGTAATCCGATACCTCATCCGCCGAAGGCGAGGGAGAGACCGGCAAGCGCCGTCAGGGCGCCAGCAATCCGCGCGGCAATAGAGCCGAAGCGCGAGACGCCAAGGCCGAGCGCCACACCGGAGAGATGCAGAAGGGCTGTGGCGATCATGAAGCCGATACCGAACTGTAGCGCTCCCGCGGCTCCAAGCTCGCCACCATGGGCGTGACCGTGGAAGAGGGCAAAGACGCCGACAATGGCGGCTGCCGCAACAGTCGGCAGCCTGGCAGCGACCGCGACCAGAAGGCCAAGGCCGATGACGGAAGCGAGGATCGCAGGTTCGACGAAGGGCAGGTGAACACCATAGACGGCCATGAAGAAGCCGACTGCCATGGTGCCGACAAAGGCCGCCGGGACGGCCCACAATGCGTTTCTACGACCTTCGGCGGTGGCGATCTGCGATGCCCAGAGACCAACTGCCACCATGGCAAGGATATGGTCGGCACCAAAGAGCGGGTGCGAGACGCCTGCCATGAAGGAGCCGTGCTCTTCCGGGTTGAGATGGGCGAAAGCGGGCAGGGCGGTGGCGCCAAGGCTGGCACCGGCAAGAATAAGTCTTTTGAACATCGTTCCCTCTTCGAATGTCTGGTCCGGTGCCTGTCGTCCTTGGGATGACGACCGCACCGTTCGACGACAACGATATGTCAATTGGGAAGAGCCTGTCCATGCGGCATTTACCGGTGGCCCCTAGATCGACCGCTTTTATTAAGCAGTTCCGCGCCTTGTCTTTTTCGCTCATTGTTTTACGACACAAATCACACTATGTCCGATAGGCAATGAATTATGTTGGAGACCGTCCGTATGAACGAAGAAGAAGACGACAAGAGCAAGGAACTGCCGATCGGTAAGGAAACGGAAGCGAATCTTTTCAAGTCGCGTTCGATCTTCATTTATGGCGGTATTACCCAGGAACTGGCGCAGAAAGTCTGCACGCAGCTTGTCGCCCTTGCTGCTGCCAGTGACGACGACATCCGCGTCTACGTCAATTCGCCAGGCGGCCACGTCGAGTCCGGCGACAGCATCCACGACATGATCAAGTTCATCAAGCCGAAGGTCTATATTATCGGCACGGGCTGGGTCGCATCTGCTGGCGCACTGATCTACGTCTCGGTGCCAAAGGAACGTCGTCTTTGCCTGCCCAACACCCGCTTCCTGCTGCACCAACCCTCCGGTGGCACGCGCGGCATGGCGTCCGATATCGAAATCCAGGCGCGTGAAATCATCAAGATGAACCAGCGCCTGATCAAGATCTTCTCCAAGGCCACCGGCCAGACGGAAGAAAAGATCGCAAAGGACATCGATCGCGATTACTGGCTCGGCGCAGACGATGCCGTGGCCTACGGTCTCGTCGGCAAGATAGTCGAGCACCAGTCGGAAGTCTGACAGTCTATCCGATAATCGCCGTTGGTGGACTGCAAATGGCAATTTCTGCGCTTCCGGTGCTCACGTACCTTAAGTACGCTGTGCTCCAGTTCTCGAAATCACCATTTTCGTCTCACCAACGACAATTCTTGAACAGACTGTGAGACGTTTCGATCTGAATTCAAAGCCCTTGCCGGTGAAAGCTGGCACGGGCTTTTCTTTGCAGCCTGGCGAGGGTGTCGGGCGGTACTTGGAATGGCTGCATTGGCCTTGCACGACTCTCCGTTTTTTGGTCAGCCTTTACCTCGATCATTCTTCGGGTAGACCATGTTCAAAGATTTCTCCCTTCAGGCCCTTTTCATGGGCTGCCTCACGGCTTTCGTCGGCTTTGCCAGTTCCTTTGCCGTGGTGCTGCAAGGGTTGAAGGCGGTCGGCGCGACGGACTTCGAGGCGGCGTCGGGCTTGATGGCGCTGTCGGTTTCGATGGGGCTTTGCGCCATCGTGCTGTCGGTGACGACCCGATTGCCCGTCAGTATCGCATGGTCCACGCCCGGAGCAGCACTGCTGGCGACGACGGGCGTGATCGAGGGCGGGTTTCCGGCTGCTGTGGGCGCCTTTATCATCTGCGCGTCCTTCATCATCATCGCCGGGCTGTTCCGCCCGCTCGGCCGTGCAGTGGCGTCCATTCCAGCGTCGCTTGCCAATGCCATGCTCTCCGGCGTCATCATCGGGCTCTGCTTTGCGCCGATCAAAGCCATCGGGTTCAATCCGGCGCTCGGCTTGCCGATCATCCTGGCCTGGATCGTCGTCGGGGCCTTCAAGCGGCTTTTCGCCGTGCCAGCAGCGCTTGCCGCTTTCGTTCTGGTGATGATCTTTGGCGTTGAGATTCCCTCTGGAGCGTTTGACGCGCTGGCGCAATCTCTGGCACCGCCGATGGAATGGGTGACACCGACGTTCAGCCTGCATGCGGTCGTTTCTATCGCTTTGCCGCTCTTCATCGTTACCATGGCCTCGCAGAACATTCCCGGCATCGCAGTACTGAAGGTCAACCATTACGATCCGCAGCCTGGGCCGCTTTTTGCAACGACCGGCTTCTTCTCGCTTCTCTCCGCGCCCTTTGGTGGCCATGCGGTCAATCTCGCTGCCATCACCGCCGCCATGTGCGCGGGTGAGGATGCCCATCCCGATCCAAAGCGCCGCTACTGGGCGGCGATCATCGGTGGCGTGGGTTACATCATCTTTGGCCTGCTTGCCGGTGTCGTGACGGCCTTCGTCGCATTGGCGCCGCCCATTCTCATTCAAGCGGTGGCGGGTCTGGCACTCGTCGGTGCCTTTTCGGGCTCAGCGGTTGCGGCCTTCAAGGAGCCGGAAACCCGGGAGGCGGCGGCGATCACATTCCTCGTTACGGCATCCGGGCTTTCCTTCGGGGGAATTTCCGGCGCATTCTGGGGACTGCTCGGCGGAGGGCTGATGCTGGCGCTGCAGCGGGCGGTCTTTGCTATGCGGAAGGCTTCATGAAAACGATGAGTGTTAAAGAGCTGGACCGACGGTTTGATGACGGGGAGGATGTGAGCGACTATGTTGACTGATCGCAAGCGAAGCGTCCCGGTGTGGAGGTCGAGCATGTTGAGGTCGATTTGCCAAAATGGCTTTTGAAAAAAATCGACGCAGAGGCAGTAAGGCTAGGCACTACACGCCAATCCCTTCTGGCGCAGTGGATTTCCGAAAAAGTCGAAGACGATCAGGCCGCAAAATAGATCGATTGTCGTGTCGAAGATTACTTGTCAGATCAAAAACCGCTGTTTATAGAAAAACCATGACCAGTTGCACCAAGACCTTTTCCGGCATGAGCGCGCAGATTTCTGCGAAGGCTTCGCCGTGCGGTGCACTCTCGCTTCTTAGCCTCGACCTTACACGCGGTTGCCGGGTCCAGTGAGGAGCGCCCGGCGGCCGAAAGCCCGCTGGTGCCAATGCTCCTCAACTCGAAATCTCATTTCATTCTGGATTTAGGCCCGACCAAGGGCGCAGCATCCGATAGCGGCTTATGAAGCGCTTGGATGCTCAAGGAGCAAGACGATGGACGCGAAGACAAACAACATTTCCAAGGGTATGCCGGAAGCAGGCGTGAAATATCGCCCCTATCCCACTATCAACATTCCAGACCGCACATGGCCGGGCAAGACGATCGACAAGGCGCCGATCTGGTGTTCGGTGGATCTGCGTGACGGCAACCAGTCGCTGATCAACCCGATGGGTCACGATCGCAAGGCGCGCATGTTCAAGCTGCTGTTGGATATGGGCTTCAAGGAAATCGAAATCGGTTTTCCTTCCGCCTCGCAAACGGATTTCGACTTTGCCCGCTGGTGCGTGGAAGAGGGGAGTGTGCCGGATGACGTATCGCTGCAGGTGCTGGTGCAATGCCGCCCGGAACTGATCACCCGCACCTTCGAGGCGTTGGAGGGGGCTAAGAACCCAATCATCCATTTCTACAACTCCACCAGCGAATTGCAGCGCCGCGTGGTCTTCGGCAAGGATGTGCACGGCATCAAGCAGATCGCCGTCGATGCGGCGAAGATGATCACCGACATGGCGGCAAAGGCCGGCGGCGGTTATCGCTTCGAATATTCGCCGGAGAGCTTTACCGGCACGGAGCTGGAAGTGGCGCTGGACATCTGCAACGCCGTCATCGACGTGGTGAAGCCAACCGCAGACAACAAGCTGATCCTCAATCTGCCCTCCACCGTGGAAATGGCGACGCCCAACATCTATGCCGACCAGATCGAATGGATGTGCCGCAATATCGACAACCGCGAAAACGTCATCATCTCGCTGCATCCGCATAATGACCGCGGCACGGGCATCGCTGCGACCGAACTCGGCCTGATGGCGGGTGCGGACCGTGTCGAAGGCACGCTGTTTGGCAATGGCGAACGCACCGGCAATGTGGATGTGGTGACGCTGGCGCTGAACATGTATACCCAGGGCGTGGACCCGGAACTGGATTGCACCGATATCGAGCGCATCAAGGCCGTCTATGAATATTCAAACGAAATGGCGATCCCCGAGCGTCATCCTTACGTCGGTGAACTGGTTTACACTGCCTTCTCCGGCTCGCATCAGGATGCGATCAACAAGGGCATGAAGGCCATCAAGGTTGCCAATCACCCGGTCTGGGAAGTACCCTATCTGCCGATCGACCCGAAGGATGTCGGCCGTTCTTACGAAGCGATCATTCGTATCAACTCGCAGTCCGGCAAGGGCGGCATCGCCTACATTCTGCAGGAAGATTACGGGCTGAACCTGCCGCGCAATCTGCAGGTGGAGTTCCGCGAGGACATTCAGCGCATTACCGATGAGGAAGGCGTGGAACTGCCTGCCAAGCGAATCTATGAGCGCTTCATGGAGCGCTACGTGACGCAGTCCAATGCCCGTTTGAAATTCGTCGATCACCACACCTATCCGGCTGGCGATTTCAAGGGCGTGCGCGTCGTTGCGGCCGAGATCATGGACAAGGGCGAGGTAAAGCGGATCGAGGGTAAGGGTACCGGTCCGATCGACGGCTTCATCAATGCGCTGTCGACCTATCTCGGCATTGAGCTCTCGGTAAACGACTATTCCGAGCACTCGCTCCAACATGGGTCCAACGCGTCGGCCATCGCCTATGTCGAAATGGAGCACCCGGGCGGCAAGCTCTTCGGCGCGGGTATCAACACCAACATTGTTGCGGCTTCGTTGGAAGCGATTGTTTCGGCGGCCAACCGCGTGCTGGAAGAGCGGGCGAAGTAACAGACTTCGTCTGAATGCAGGATAGGGAAGACCGGAGGAATCTACTCCTCCGGTGCCTGTTCCACCGGATTGCTGAAGCCGAGGGGGCGGCCGTTGTGGTAGAAGACTCGGATGTCCTCGAGCTCTATCCCGGTTGCCTTTTCGTTGAGGCTGAAGCGCTCGCAGGTCACGTCCCAGGTTCCGGGTCCGCCTGAAATGTTGAAGAGATTGTAGCCGGCGCGGGGTTTTTCGCCGCCCGGTCCCTGGCTTGCCGAGGCGATACCGACGACAGGGATATGATCCTGGCCGCGATGGGTGTTCAGCCAGTAGACGGTATTGAGGTGCGTGTGGCCGTGGAGCACGAGTTCGGCGCCTCCGGTGCCGAGTGCCGCGGCAAAGCGGCGGATGCCGATCATGCGTTTATGGGTGGCGGCAGCACCCCGCACGGGCGGGTGGTGGATCATCACCACGCGGAACAGGCCTTGCTCTCCGGCCTTCTTCAAGAGATCCGCAGTCGCACGCGCCTGGCGGCGACCGAAGTAGCCGGTGGCGGAAAAGGGCGGGGTGGCGATCGAAGTTGAGCAACCGATCAGCGCCACGGGGCCGCGCACGCGCATATAAGGGAAAATCTTGCGGTCTTCGTTCCAGTCTTCCGCATCGCCATCGCCGCGCACGTAAGGGTACCAGGCCGCCATGGCTTTGTCATGCGCGCCCGGCACATAGGCGTCGTGGTTGCCGGGGACGACGGAGACTTTCAGCGGATCGCCTACTTCTTCCAGCCAATCGGCGGCGGCGCGGATTTCGATGCCGGTTGCCAGATTGACGAGGTCGCCGGTGATTGCAATGTGATCCGGCGCCTTGGTTTCCATGTCGTCCACCAACCGCTCCAGCGTATCGGTGAAAAGATGCTTGCGGCGATTAAGCCGCCAGTTCACAAAGCCGGTGATCCGCTTTGACGCCAATTCGCGAAAGGTGAGCTTTGGCAATGGGCCGAGGTGAACGTCGGAAATATGGGCGAGCTTGAACATGGGGTCAGACATATCGTATCCGTATGAAGGCGTCCAATGCGAAACCTCGGCATTTCAAAGGGATAAGCGCCTCAATCGGGCAAAAGCCGATCAATTGACGGAGAGTTGAACTTTGGGTGAGAACCGCAAGCTGAGTGAAGGGTTCCGGCAGCTCTTTCGGAATATCGCCAAAAGGGTTGTTCACGGGTTCTTTTTCCTGCGGCGGGGCATGACGCTTGGTGTGAGGGCGGCCTGTTTCGACGATCAGGGCCGCATCTTCCTCGTGCGCCATACCTATGTCCCCGGCTGGCATATGCCGGGCGGCGGTGTGGAGCGACAGGAAACCGGCTTGCAGGCGCTGCACAAGGAAATCCGCGAAGAGGGCAATCTCGTCGCTACCTCTGTGCCGCAGCTCATCCATATCTATTTCAACAACCGCACCAGCGATCGCGACCATGTGCTGTTCTATCGTCTTGACGTCAGACAGGTGGCATTGAAGGTGCCGGATCGCGAGATTGCCGAGAGCGGGTTTTTCCCTCTCGATGCGCTGCCCGAAGGGACGACACCTGCCACGCGCCGTCGTCTTGCGGACCTCACTGGAAACGCTCTGCCTGACGATTACTGGTAGCCTCCCGCCAGGCGAGCGCGATCATGGGCCTTTTCCAGTTCCAATTCCGGTCCG
Organism: Agrobacterium sp. SORGH_AS 787; assembly: GCF_030819035.1. Lineage (NCBI taxonomy): Bacteria > Pseudomonadati > Pseudomonadota > Alphaproteobacteria > Hyphomicrobiales > Rhizobiaceae > Agrobacterium > Agrobacterium sp. SORGH_AS 787. The sequence continues at coordinate 54,993 of NZ_JAUTBG010000002.1, read as the reverse complement.
ACCGGAACGATGCCGGTGGGGTTGATCGTCTTGTGGCTGCGGTAATAATGCTCTTTGATGTGGCGCATATCGACCGTCTCAGGTACGCCCGGCGTCTGGAACAGATCCCGCAAATAGCCGGTAAGGTTCGGATAATCGTGAATACGGCGGATGTTGCATTTGAAGTGGCCGACATAGACCGGATCGAACCGCACGAGCGTGGTGAAGAGCCGCCAGTCGGCCTCGGTCTGCTCAGGCCCTAGCAGAAAGCGCTGGTTCGAAAGCCGCTCTTCGAGAATGTCGAGCGTCTCGAATACCTTGACGGCACTTTCCTGATAGGCTTCCTGCGTGGTGGCGAAGCCTGCCTTGTAGACGCCATTGTTGACGGTGTCGTAGATCAGGTCGTTGAGCGTGTCGATTTCACCGCGCAGTGGCTTTGGGTAGAAATCGAGCTCCGATCCGGTAAGCGCGTCGAAGGCGCTGTTGAACATGCGGATGATTTCCGCCGACTCATTGGAGACGATGGTGTTCTGCTGCTTGTCCCATAGAACAGGTACCGTGACGCGGCCGGAATAATGCGGATCGGCCTTGGTGTAGACCTGCCAGAGGGCAGACGATCCGAAGAGATGATCCTCCGTTGCGCCTGGCGTGCGTTCGTCCTCAGGCTTGAACTCCCATCCGTTTTCCAGCATCAGCGGGTCGACGACGGAGACTGAAATATAGTCATCGAGCTTCTTCAGCTTGCGGACGATCAGGGTGCGGTGCGCCCAGGGGCAAGCAAGCGAGACGTAGAGGTGATATCGATCCTTTTCAGCCTTGAAGCCGCCCTTACCGGACGGGCCGGGCTCGCCGTCGGCGGTGATCCAGTTACGGAACTGCGAAGCGCTGCGTTTGAAATGCCCCTTGGTTTCCTTGGTATCGTACCACACATCCTGCCAAACGCCGTCGACCAGCCTGCCCATCTTCATCTCCTTAATTTTACATCGCCCATCCTATGGTGGGGGAACGGTAAAGCGAACCCTCGCATCGATGAACAATGCGTTCTTCCTTCGTGAATGCCGCGGCGCGGACTTTTGTTCTGGACCCCTAAAGAATTTCCTGATATCTGCGATTTTCATATTCTTGAGGAAATTCTCCCCTATGACCGAACCACGGACGCTCCGACGACGCTGACGCTCTTCTTGCCCTGTCAGGCAATGTCAGGCGCACCGTCACATATCGTCATGTCCGTATTCAACGTTCCGGTCTTTCCATGTCCAAGCACGAACTGGTCTATCTCACCGAGGACGCGTCCCACGACGCCGTTATCGAACTCATCAATGCAGAAGCTTTCGGCCCAGGCCGGCACACGCGCGCTGCCGCGCGTATCCGCGAGCAGGGACCGCATGACCGCTCGCTCTCCTTCATTTGCGCCGATGATGGCGAGACCATCGCATCGGTACGGATGACGCCGGTGCGGGCGGGCGAGGTGAACGGCCATATGCTCGGGCCTCTCGCGGTCCGGCCATCGCATAAGAACAGGGGCATCGGGCGTGAACTGGTGCGGATCGCCATTGCGGCTGCCAAGCGCAAGGGCTCTGAGGCTGTCATCCTGATTGGCGATCCGCCCTATTACATGCCGCTCGGTTTCGAGAAGGTCGCCTATGGCGCGCTCGATTTTCCAGGTCCTGTCGACATGAACCGGGTGCTCGTCGTGCCCTTGGTGGATGATGTTCATGCTCGGTTGAAAGGCACGATTTGCTGGCGCGAGGACCAAGCGAGAGCGGAGGAGGAGCAAGAGGAGGTTGTGTTTAATCTGCCTCTTCGCGCCGCAGGTTGATAGAATGCCCTCTCGGGTGCCTTGACAGTCACAGTCTCGGGAACTTAGCACTTTACCCCAAGGAACGACTCTGGTCGCAAAGGGGGCGATGATGACGTCAATCACGATGAATGATGCGCTGGATCGCGCAGGCGCCGGTGCTTATCAGCGCCGGCTCATGGGTGTTTTCGGTCTGGTCTGGGCGGCGGATGCGATGCAGGTTCTGGCGGTGGGCTTCACCGCCGCGTCGATTGCCGCGACGTTCGGCTTGACAGTGCCGCAAGCGTTGCAGACCGGGACTGCCTTTTTCCTTGGCATGTTGCTCGGTGCCATCGGCTTCGGGCGCATGGCGGACCGTTATGGCCGCCGCCGGGTCTTGATCGTCACGGTCGCCTGCGATGCCGTCTTCGGTATCCTGTCGATCTTCGCACCGGACTTCACCATTCTTCTGGTTCTTCGTTTCCTGACGGGTGCTGCCGTCGGCGGCACGCTGCCTGTCGATTATGCGATGATGGCGGAATTTCTGCCCGCAAAGAACCGTGGACGCTGGCTTGTTCTGCTGGAAGGCTTCTGGGCCGTCGGAACGCTGGTCGTGGCGATTGCCGCCTGGATTGCCAGCCTGTCGGGTGTCGAAGATGCATGGCGTTATATCTTTGCCGTCACCGCGTTCCCGGCTCTGATCGGCATCGGCCTGCGTTTCCTCGTGCCGGAATCACCGCTTTATCTGTTGAAGACGGGCCGTTCGGAAGAGGCAAAGGTCGTTGTCAATTCCATACTGAAGACCAATGGCCGGGCAGCGCTGGATGAGCGAACCGGCATTGCGCAGTCTGAAGCGTCGAAAGGCCAAGGTCTGTTTTCGCCGGCACTGCGCCAACGCAGCATCATGATCCTTGCTATCTGGTTTCTGGTCTCCGTTTCCTATTATGGCGTGTTCACCTGGATGCCGGCGCGGCTTGCGGGAGATGGCTTCGGTTTCGTGCGTGGCTATGGCTTCCTGGTTCTGGTCGCACTCGCCCAGATCCCCGGCTATGCGCTGGCAGCCTATGGTGTGGAAAAATGGGGTCGCAAGCCGACTCTGATTGGCTTCTGCCTGCTCTCGGCACTTGGATGCCTGCTCTTCACGCTCGCGACGACCGGTACGATCATCGCCGCCTCCCTGCTGCTGATGAGCTTTGCGCTGCTCGGCACCTGGGGCGCGCTTTATGCTTATACGCCGGAGCTTTATCCGACGGAATCGCGCGCCACCGGCATGGGTGCAGCCGGTGCCATGGCACGGCTCGGCGGATTGCTGGCGCCATCCGTGCTGGGCTATGCCATTGCACAGGGATTCGGATTTGCGGTCGGGATCTTCGCAGGCCTGCTGGTGTTGGCAGCAATTGCCGCGACGATGATCAATGCGGAAACACGGCAGGTCAGCCTGTCTTGAATCGATCTCATCGACAAGGCTGGGTGGATTGACCTGCTCAGGCTTCAGACCAGCGATTTCTTTAAATAGGTCATGGAGTAATCCGGGCCGAACTCCGCGATCTGTCCGAATATTTCGTAGCCGCACCTTTGGTAGAGTGTGAGCGCGTCAGCGCTCATCGTATCGATATGGGCGCCAGTGCAGCCGCGCTTGCGGGCTTCGTCTTCTGCCATTTGAAGAAGCTTCGGGCCGAGACCTTGTCCGCGTAAAGCTTCGGGAATGAAGAGGAGGGCGGTGTAGAGCCAGCCGCGGGCGGTGTGACCGGCAAGGCCGCCGATCACTCGGCCGTTTTCATCCTTCAAAGCGATGACAAGGTCTTTCCAATCGGCGGGGCCGAAGCGATGGAGATTATAGTCTTTCAAGCCTGCGAGAATGGCGGCTTTGGCGCTGTCGTCTGCGCCGTCGCTGAGTTCGATCTGACACTGCATGTTACCTGCCTTCACGCCACCACAGAGCAGAGAAGGCCAGCAGCAGCGCGGCGAGACCGGCGAAGCCTGCGAAGAGCGGCAGGGTGTTGACGCCCTTCAGCACGGTTTCATCCGTCATGCGGATCAGCATGCGGTCGTTATCTGCAACGCGGACTTCGCCACGAACGGGGAGAATATCCGGCAGGACCACACGATTGGCGTCATCGACCACGCGGTGAACGCTGCCACGTGTCGCTTCAGCCAAAGGCTTCAGCGTATCGGTGGTGGAGATCATTGCCTTGAATTCCGGCGCATCGACTGCGCCGACATGGACCAGAGTGGTGAAGTCGCCATTGGAGACTTCGTAGAGACCCGTCTCGTTCATACGGCGTTCGATCTTGTAGAGACCGGGTTCCGTTTGGGTGAAGCTCATCGTCTCGGTTTTGCCCGAGGGGAATTTGACGGTCGCCTCGCCGGGATTGTCGCCGATGGTCTGGCGGGTGATCTCGAGCATGCGGCCATTGGCGCGCGCCGTCAGCGCCTCTTCCTCAAGCTCCGGCTCCTTCATCAGCCAGTGGGCGATGCGGCGATAGAGCGCCACATGCGGGCCGCCGCCTTCAAAGCCGCGTGCCCAGAGCCAGCCCTGGTCGGAAAGCAGCATGGCAACGCGGCCTTCGCCCTGGCGGTTCAGCACCAAAAGCGGATCCTGACCGGCGCCGAGCATGACGGTCTGGCCCTGGGGCTGTTCCACGCCGACCGTGCGGAACCAGCGGCCCCAATGCGGCGGTTCGTCGCCGGAGCCTTCCAGGCCGCGTGTGACCGGGTGTTTCTTCCCGGCCTCGGAAAGGCGGGGGAAGAAAGCGCCCTGATTGACCTGACCGGTCGGCTGGGCCGGCAGAACCGATTCCAGCGGCGTCATTGCAATCGAATCCTGCCCGGCATGTTCAGGGCCTGCGGCAATCAGCAGCGCGCCACCCTTTTGAACATATTGAGCGATGTAATCGTAATAGAGGATCGGCAGCACGCCGCGATGCTGGTAGCGGTCGAAGATGATCAGATCGAAATCGTTGATCTTCTCGACGAAGAGTTCGCGTGTCGGGAAAGCGATCAGCGACAACTCGTTGATTGGCGTGCCGTCCTGCTTTTCCGGCGGACGCAGAATGGTGAAATGCACGAGATCGACGGAGGTGTCGGACTTCAACAGGTTGCGCCATGCGCGCTCGCCCGCATGCGGCTCGCCGGAAACAAGAAGCACGCGCAGGTTCTGGCGGATGCCTTCGATGACATGGACGGCGCGATTGTTGGCGGTGGTGACTTCGCCCGGCAGCTCCGCGACGGAGAACTCCATCACATTGTTGCCGCCGCGGGGAACCTTGAAGTTGAAGGGAATGGGACGCCCCGGAACGGCTTGCAGATTGCCGATCTCCTCGCCATTCATCTTGATAGTAACATTGGCCGTGCCGCTTTGGGTGCGGCCTTCGTCGAAGACCCGCAATGTGAGCTGCTGCTCCTCATTGACGATGCCGAAGCGCGGGGCGCGCACGACTTCGATGCGGCGGTCGAACTCGTCGGCGCGACCGGTGATCAGGCCATGGATCGGAGCCTTGAAGCCGAGCGTCTGTTCGACATCTGGCGTCGCGTTTGGGATGTCGTGGATCTGGCCGTCGCTGAGGAAGATCGCACCACCGATGCGCGAGGGCGAGACATCCGAGACGGAGGCCGAAAGCGCAGCGAAGAGGTTCGTGGCGGGCGAGTCGCTGTTCTCGTCATTGCGAACTTCCACAATCCGCGGCTCGATGCGGGGGAAGCGGGCAAGGCGCTCCTTGAGACTGGCCAGTGCCTGATCGGTCTGCGCGGTGCGCTGCTGCACGTCCTGGCTCTGCGAACGGTCGACGATGACCGGCACGATGGTGGAGAGCGGCTCGCGCTCCTCATTGGTCAGCAGCGGATTGGCAATGGCAAGGAGAAGTGCTGCAAGCGCCAGCCCACGCAGCCACGCGCCGCGCACGCCGCGCAGCAGACCTGCGATTGCCAGAACGAGCGCGGCTGCGGCCAGAATGGCGATGACGGTCCAGGGAAGGAAGGGGGCGAAGGAGAGCGTCATGCGTTACTGCCCCAATCTCTGGAGAATGTCGGGCACATGCACCTGATCGGCCTTATAGTTTCCGGTCAGCATATACATCATGATGTTGACGCCGGCGCGGTAGGCATATTCGCGCTGCATCTCGTCGGCTGGCACGGTCGGTAGCACCGGCGCACCATTGTCATCTACCGCCCAGGCACCGGCAAAGTCGTTGCCGGTGATGATGATCGGGGAAACGCCATCGCCCGAGGACGAAATGCCGGAGGTGGTTTTCGCCGCATCCTGGCGCGATTCGACCCAAAGCGGACTGCCGGTGTAGCGACCGGGGAAATTCTTCAGCAGATAGAAGGAGCGCGTGAGCACGTGATCCTGCGGCACGGGCTCCAGCGGTGGAATATCGACATTGGCAAGGATTTCCTGAAGCCGCTGGCCGTTGGCGCTGGTGCCGCTGTTCAGCGACGAGAACTGGTCACGCGTATCGAAGAGCACCGTGCCTCCGGCGCGCATATAGGCATCGATGCGGGAAATGGCCGCCGTCGACGGCATGGGTGCTGTGGCGGAGATCGGCCAATAGATGATCGGATAGAAGGAGAGTTCATCCTTGGAGATATCGAGCCCGACCGGCGCGCCCGGTTCGAGCGTCGTGCGCCAGGTCATGAATTCGGTCAATCCCTGCAAACCCTGCTGCGAAACCCGGTCCACATCGTCCTCGCCGGTTCTCACATAGGCAAGATGGGTGGTGTCGAGGCGGTTGAGGATTTCTTCATCGCCCGGCTTGGCGTCGTTGGCGTGCACCGGATTTGGCGCCAACAGGGCGAAGGCGGCGAAGGCTGCAATCAGGATTGCGGCTGCGGAGGAGCGGGCGCGCGGCATCCTGGAAAATGCGCCGTTCATGAAGAGGATGATCAGGCTATCGGCAAAGAGCATGAGAAGGGCCGCGATGAAGAGGGCAGGGCGCAGCGACGTCGCCGCTTCCCCGACGAGACCTTCAGTTGCTATGGCGGTCCCGGCAAGCGAGGTATCGAGAGGGCGAAGCGTCGCTCCAGGTGGCAGCAGGTTCAAGGCGACGAAGCCGGTTTCCGTGCCGTAGAGGCCGGGCGGGTTGTCGAAGCTGGCGCGCGGTGCCTGGCCGGGACGCGCCTCCAGCGGGCGGGCGGAGCCAACATCCGGCGACAGCGAGCCGGTAGCGGTCAAAACGCGATAGGGCGGCAGGGCTGCAGCGGGCGCGTTCGCAGATGCTGACGAGCCGCCAACCTGCGACTGCTGAACGATCCGGCGCAGCATCTCGACGAAGTGGCCGGAGATCGGCAGATCCGACCAGCTTGCTTCGGCACTGACATGGAAGAGCACGATGCGACCGGCATCCACCGTGCGTGTCGTTACCAGCGGGGTGCCATCGGCAAGGCTTGCCCAGGTGCGTTCGGCAAGATCGGGCGTCGGTTCGGCCAAAACCTGACGCTTGATGTGGACGCCCTCTGCACGCGGCATGCCGGCAAAGGGGCCGAAATTGGGGAAGTCGGCGAGCGGCTGCGGCTCGGCCCAGGACAAGGCTCCGCCGAGCGCACGTTCGCCCTGACGCAAGGTCACCGGCACCAGAGGATCTTCAGCGGGTGCGGCGGCAAGGCGCGGACCGGCAAAGCGGATCAGTGTGCCGCCCCGCGAGAGCCAGCGTTCCAGCGGCGCGTAGGTTTCCTGCGGCAAGCGGCCGATATCGGCCATGACGATGACCGACGGGTTGGTCTGCAGCAGTTCCGGAATGGCGAGAGCCAAATCGGGCTGCTGCTGTGGCACCAGATCGACATAGGGCTGAAGGGCGCGGCTGATGTAATAGAGCGGCTGGAGCAGCGGCTGGAAATCATTGCCGGTTTCGCCGGCGAGAAGCGCCACGCGGCGGCGGCGGAAGCCGTCATCCAGCAGGTGAACCGCACCTGCCGTGGACAGCCGGTCTATGGAGAGACGGGCGAAATCGTTGCGCAGTTCGAACGGCGCATTGAGCTTGGCGGTGGTTTCGGCAGCACCCGGGGCGAAGCTTGCGCTGTCGCTTGCGAGAATGCGGCCCTGGGCATCCTGCGCATTGATGGTGTAGTTGGCCGGTCCGTTGGTGTTCAAGCGCGACAGCGAAACATTCATGGTGTCGGCACCGTTTTCCGCGCCGGTAATGGCGGCAACCTGGTGGCCATCGCCTTCAATGACGCGGAACTCGGAGGCCTGAAGGCTGGCAAGGCTGCTCAGGGCCGCGCGGTCTTCCGGCGTAGCGACGCCATCGGTGATATAGGCGAGGGTGCCGGGAGCGGTGCCGTTCATCGCCTCGATGACGGATTCGGCAGCGCGCACGCGGTCCGGCACCAGCGGTTGTGGCTTGGCGGCCGCGAGTTTTTCCAGTGCGGCGGCCGTCGTACCGGGTTCGGCATCATGCTCGCGATCTGCGGTAAAGGTCAGAGACACAGGGCGCTCGGCGCGTTCCGCATCGCCGATCAAGGCTTCTGCGGTTCGGACGCGGCGCTCCCAATCCGGAGCGGAGGCCCAGCCATTGTCGACGATCAGCACCAGCGGGCCGCTTCCGGCCAGCGTATTGTTGCGCGGATTGATGACCGGATCGGCAAGCGCCAGAATGACGGCGGCGGCGAGCAGCATGCGGAGTAGCGTCAGCCACCAGGGGCTTTTCGATGGCGTTTCCTCGCGCTTCAGAACCGTTGCGAGAATCCGCAGCGGCGGAAAGACTTCCGCCTTCGGGCGCGGTGGTGTGAGGCGCAAGAGCCACCAGATGGCGGGAAGCGCCAGAAGGCCAAAGAGAATGTAGGGGCTGGTGAAGACGAAGGGGAGCGCGCTCATGGGCGATCTCCGTTTCGCCCGCCGGCGGGAGAGCCGGAGAGATACATGTGCATGGCGACCAGCGCTTCGGAGGCCAGATGATCGGTGCGGTGGAAGATGAAGTTCCAGCCGAGCCTGCGCAGCGAGGAGGAGAGTGCTTCGCGGCGGGCGAAATAGGCGCGGGTGTAATCTTCGCGAATGGTTTCGGCCCGCCCGGACGTCAGCTTTTCGCCGGTTTCGGGATCGGAAAATTCCGTGCGCCCGCTATAGGGGAAGACCTCTTCCGCCGGATCGGCAATTTCCACCACGTGACCGCCAAGACCACGGCGCGCCAGCGGCGAGAGCCGCTCCATGATGGTTGTCGCATCATCGAGGAAGTCGCCGATCAGCACGATGTCGCTGGCACCGCGGATCATGCTGGTATCGGGCAGGCCGGTCGTGGCGGGCGCATGCATGATGGCATTTGCCAGCCGCTCGGCGGCGTTGCGGGCAGAGACCGGCTCCATGATGCCGGGGCAGCCAATACGCTCACCGGAGCGGGCGAGAATCTCCGCCAGCGCCAGCATCAGGACCAGCGCACGGCTTTCCTTGGAGACGGTTCCGAGCGTCGACTTATACATCATGGAGGGCGAGAGATCGGCCCAGAGCCAGATGGTGTGGGCGGCTTCCCATTCGCGATCGCGCACATAGGTATGATCGTCGCGGGCGGAGCGCCGCCAGTCGATGCGCGACAGGCTTTCGCCATCGGCATAGGGGCGGAACTGCCAGAAGTTCTCGCCGATGCCGCGCTTGCGGCGGCCGTGCCAGCCGGCTGTCACGGTGTTGGCGATGCGCCTGGCTTCCACCATGCAATCCGGCACCAGAGCGGCGCGCTGGCGCGCGCGGGCCAGCACGTCGCTGCCCGATGTCTGCTCTACGATCTGGCCGATGGATGCCACATGCGCTCCTGTGTTTTTTTAAGACCGTTTTTGCTTGGGCAACGGCTTAGCTCTTGGCCTGTTCTACGAGCCCGGCAATCACATCGCGCACCGACATGCCCTCGGCGCGGGCTGCAAAGGTCAGCGCCATGCGGTGTTCCAGCACGGGTTCCGCCAGCGCATAGATGTCATCGAGCGAGGGCGCGAGACGGCCTTCGTAAAGCGCACGCGCACGCGCCGTCAGCATCAGAGATTGTCCAGCACGCGGGCCTGGACCCCATGCGACGTTCTTGTCTGTCAGCTTGTTGCCGTGGCCTGGGCGAGCGGAACGGACGAGCGAAAGGATCGCGTCCACCACCTTGTCGCTGACCGGCATCTGGCGGATCAAACCCTGGATTTCGATCAACCGCTCGGCCTCGATCATGCGGCGTGCTTCTGCCGATGCCGTCCCCGTGGTGTCGAGCAGGATTTGGCGTTCGGCGGCAAGTTCCGGATAATCCACATCCACCTGCAACAGGAAGCGGTCAAGCTGGGCTTCCGGCAGGGGATAGGTGCCTTCCTGCTCCAGCGGGTTCTGGGTTGCCAGAACGTGGAAGGGTTTGGGCAGATCGTAGCGCTGACCTGCCACCGTGATGTGATATTCCTGCATGGACTGCAGAAGGGCGGACTGGGTGCGCGGGCTGGCGCGGTTGATTTCATCCGCCATCAGCAACTGGCCGAAGATCGGGCCCTTGATGAAGCGGAAGGAGCGCCGGCCGCTTTCATCCTGGTCCATGACCTCAGAGCCGAGAATATCCGAGGGCATCAGGTCCGGGGTGAACTGGATGCGGTTTGCATCGAGCCCCAGCACCGTGCCAAGCGTGGTGACCAGTTTGGTTTTCGCCAGACCCGGCACGCCGACCAGAAGCGCGTGGCCGCCCGAGAGAATGGCGAAAAGCGTGTTCTGCACCACTTTTTCCTGACCGAAGATGACCTTGGAGACTTCGCCGCGAATGGCGGCAATATCGGCCAGCGCCTTTTCGGCAGCAGCGACGATCGCCTTTTCGTCGAGGGGTTCGGTGGTGTTCATCACGCCCATATGGCTCTCCTCAAAACCCCGCCGCAGCGGTGCCTAGAATCTGTCTGGTTCATTTTAAACCAGACAGATTCTCGATTTTTTGTTGCCGTTTGTCTCTTCGGGATAACCGGTTTCCACTTATCCCTGACAAACTCTGACCTTCAACCTTCCTATTGGAATACAGGAGGGATTTGGCGCTGCCTATAGCTTATTGCCACGCTAACCGCTGACAAGCATCCTTTAAATGACTATCTCGTTACCCATGTTCCTTTATTGCATAATTGGCAAAGCAGGGCTCGAATATGGCAGATGACAGGATTAATGCGGCAACGGATGCGGCAGGGCTTGCGGCATTGATTTCCCGCGCCAGCGAGCAGACGGGTGACAAGCCCCGCGGACCCGCTCCCGTGGAGAAATGGAACCCGCCTTTCTGTGGCGATCTCGACATGGAAATCCGCGCCGACGGCACATGGTTCTATATGGGCACACCGATCGGTAGAGCCCCGCTTGTGCGTTTGTTTTCAACGGTTTTGCGCAAGGACGAGGATGGCAAGACCTATCTTGTGACCCCTGTGGAAAGGGTTGGTATTCGGGTCGCCGACGCACCTTTCATCGCCGTCGAAATGAGTGTCAGCGAAAAGGACGGGTGGCCGCTTCTGACCTTCCGAACAAATGTTGGTGATGTGGTGGAAGCCGGGCTCGAGCACCCCCTTCGCTTCACCACTGGCGGCGAGAATGACGAGCTAAAACCGTATCTCCTTGTCCGCGGCAGGTTGGAGGCGCTGGTGTCTCGGGCGGTGATGTATGATCTGGTGGAACTCGGCGAGGTGATCGAGATTGATGGCAGCGCCATGTTCTCCGTGCGCTCCGGCGGCGCGGTGTTTCCGATCATGCCTGCCGACCAGCTGGAAGCGCTGGCCCAATGAGAACTGACATGCTGGCATTTTCCGCTGCCGACTTTCGGCGGCGGGTTCTTGGAAGATGGCGCGGGCGTTGCCGAGCGCGAGGATCGCGCGTCGCAAGACATTGGCGATCATATCCTCAATCCGAGTGTACGACTTTCCGGCGATGGTATTCGGCTGAAGGATGCAGCGGTGCTGGTTCCGGTCATCGATGATGGCGACGAAGCGCGGGTGATATTTACCCAGCGGACCAAGACGTTGCGCAATCATTCCGGCCAGATTTCCTTTCCCGGTGGCGGGATCGATGCGCAGGATCGCTCGCCGGAAGAGGCGGCGTTGCGCGAGACGGAAGAGGAAATCGGCATGTCGCACCGGTTCATCGAGACGGTTGGACGCATGCCGGATTATATTTCCGGCACGGGGTTTCGCATCAAGCCGGTTTTGGCCGTGGTCAGGCGTGGTTTCACGCTGACGCCGAACCCGGCGGAGGTGGATGAGGTGTTCGAAGTGCCGCTATCCTTCCTGATGAACCCTGCCAACCATAGCCGGGGCAGCCGGATGTTTCAGGGGAGAGAGCGGTTTTTCTACGAAATGCCCTATGGCGAACGTTACATTTGGGGCATTACGGCGGGCATTGTGCGCAGCATTTACGAGAGGTTTTATTCATGAGCGGCATTGCCGGGCAGAGCTGGTTTTCCAAACCCGGCCTTCAGCGAATTTTTTCGCTTTTGAACGCCGATGGCGGCGAGGTGCGCGTGGTGGGTGGTGCTGTGCGCAACGCGCTGATGGGAATGCCGGTCGGCGATATCGACATGGCGACGACTTTGCCGCCGCAGGATGTGGTGGAGAGGGCGAAGGATGCCGGTATCAAGGCGGTGCCGACAGGGATCGACCATGGTACGGTAACGCTGGTCGTCGATGGCGAGGGTTATGAAGTGACGACGCTTCGTCGCGATGTCACGACCGATGGACGCCACGCCGAGGTCGCTTTCGGTACGGACTGGAAAGAAGACGCCGAACGCCGTGACCTGACGATCAATGCGCTTTATGCCGATGCCTCCGGCGAGGTCATCGACCTGATCGGTGGACTTGCCGATATTGAAACGAAGACCGTTCGCTTCATCGGCGATGCGGCAACGCGAATTGCCGAAGATCATCTGCGCATCCTGCGCTTCTTCCGCTTCTTTGCCTATTATGGTTCCGGTCGCCCGGATGCGGATGGCCTGCGTGCAAGTGCGCGCGCCAAGGACAAGCTCTCGACGCTGTCTGCCGAACGGGTCTGGAGCGAAATGAAAAAGCTGCTTTCCGCCGACGACCCGTCGCGGGCGCTGCTCTGGATGCGACAGGCGGGTGTCTTGGCGCAAATCCTGCCGGAAACGGAAAAATGGGGTATCGACGCGATCCACGGTCTGGTCGCGGCCGAGCAGGCGCTGGGCTGGAAGCCGGACCCGATGCGGCGGCTTGCGTCCATCATTCCACCGGATGCAGAGCGGGTTGCCGCCCTTGCGAGCCGGTTGCGCATGTCCAAGAACGAGGCGGCGCGTCTCGATCAGTGGGCGAAGGCCCCGGCAATAGATCCGGCTCTCGCGGAGACCGCGCTTGATCGTCTTCTTTATCGGCAGGGCGTCGAGGGGATAAAGATGCGGCTGAGACTCTCCCTTGCCTCGGCGCGGGCGGATGTGTCGGCCGGAGACGCGTCGATGCAGAAGATCGCACGGTTCTCCACGCTTCTGGCGCGGGCCGAGAAGTTCAACAAGCCTGCTTTTCCCTTGAGCGGCGCGGATGTGCTGGCAGCCGGTCTTCCCGCCGGTCCGCAGGTGGGCGAGGTTCTGGGTGAGTTGGAGGCGGCCTGGGTAGAGGGGAATTTCGCACTTGATCGCGAGGCACTGCTTTCGCGTCTTACGAGCAAACTGCAGCAGAGCTCATAATATATATCACCCCGGATCACGTCCGGGGTGACGATCCAAAGCGTTTCGCGATCTTTCAGATGCGCTCCTACGCTTAAGCTTTTGATTTGACCGTATGTCGTTATCGCAAAACCGCTGCGCAGTTTTGCCCGACATGCTTCATGTTAAAGCTCAGGCTTCGACGTTGTTTTCGTCCCGAATACGGGCCTTGATGTTCTCGACCATGTTTTCGCGAATGACGGTTTCGCCATGGGCCTGGCGCATATGCTCGACGCTGCGGCGCACGACCTCGGCGTCTTCATCGGCGCGTGTGTGCCACGCGCAACCGGGCACCAATGTTCCACATTCGAAAAGTCTCATAACAGCCTCCCTATATGGATTGCTGGCTCAGGCTGCGTTCGCAGCCAGCCATTCCGTTCGAACGGGCGCGGGAGGGTTATGTTCCGTATTAAATCGCGCCTCGCGTTCGGCGAGGCGCGTCACGACCGATGTGGCGGCTTCAACCCTGTTCGGGCAGCGCCCAGCAGGCGAAGACGGATGAAGAGGCCGCCGCCGGGCCAGTCTGTTCCTCCGCCTGGTCATCATTGGCGGCATTTTCATTGGCTAGCTTGCGCTTCACCTGCTCGACATAGAACGACAGCGGCAGTTCGCGATCTCCCGTCTCGCGCATCTCGGCTGCCAGCCGGTCGATCAGTTCTGAGGTGGGGATGATGCGTGGCTGTTTGCCGTTAACCGTAGAAATGGGCATGCTGTTCGAAGTAATCATGACGATAGCTCCTCCAGTCCATCTAGGACTCAAAGAATATCACTGCCCTGAATTTGCGGTAGGGCCAATTTTTCAAAAATCGGCCCTTTACGCGAAAGACCATCAAAATCTTCGTGATCGTTCGAATCTTTTTAAGGCCAGCGCACCACGGGCGGAAGAGACGACAGGATCGACTCCACATTGCCACCGGTCTTGAGGCCGAAAATCGTACCGCGATCGTGTAGCAGATTGAATTCCACATAGCGGCCACGGCGAATCAGCTGCTCGTCGCGATCTTCTTCCGTCCATGGCTGATTGAAATTGCCGCGCACGATCTTCGGGTAGGCGAGGTTGAAGGCGCGCCCGACATCCTGAACGAAGGCGAAGTTGGCGTTCCAGCCGCCCTTCTCTTCATCCGGATACAGCCAGTCGAAGAAGATGCCGCCAATGCCACGCGGCTCGTTGCGATGCTTGAGGAAGAAATACTCGTCGCACCATTGCTTGTAGCGCGGATAATCCGCGACCGCGTGCCGGTTGCAGGTGATCTCGAAGACGCGGTGAAAGAGTTGCGTATCCTGATCGTCCTGCGTGCGGCGACGGTTCAAGACGGGTGTGAGGTCGGCGCCGCCGCCGAACCAGTGGCTCGTCGTCACCACCATCCGTGTGTTCATATGCACCGCCGGCACATTGGGATTGACCGGATGGGCAATCAGCGAAATACCGGAGGCCCAAAAGCGTGGATCCTCGTCGGCGCCCGGTATCTGCTTGCGGAACTCCTCGGAGAATTCGCCATGGACGGTGGAGGTATGGACGCCGACTTTTTCGAACACCCGGCCTTCCATCATCGACATGATGCCGCCGCCGCCTTCGCCATCATCGCGCAGCCACTTCTTCTGTACGAAACGTCCCGGTGGCTGATCGGAGAGCGGTCCCTGAAGCTCATCCTCGATCGTCTCGAAGGAGGCAACGATGGTATCGCGCAGGCTCTCGAACCAGGCTTTGGCGATCGCCTTCTTGTCCTCGATGTCGTCCGGCAGGCCCTTTGGCAAAACGGGGCGTTCCATATCCGGTCTCCTTCATGCGATTCGACTATTGCCTCACGATGTATCAGCGGTTCGGCCCGGTTACAATTTCGACTCGCCAAGCGGACGGTGGCGCACTATCTTTTGAAGACAAGAGGTATTGGCATGACGAAATTTACCGGACCGCCACCGCTCGAAGGCTTGAAACGCAGGATTGCTGCCCACCGCCGCGACCGCGATGGAGGTGTCTCCAAAAACCAGAAAAGCGGCATGTTCGTGCGCCAGACCTTTTGCATGACGCGGGCCGAAGCACGCGCCAAGGCAAAGGAATGGTTCGACGAATATCCGAAGGCCGCTTACTGGACCGAAGTGGAAAGCTGGCGGCAGCTGGAAGGCGACCAGATTGAGTTCACCATGCGGCGTTTGCCCTCGGCGGACTGAGCGGCGGGCGTTGGGACGCTCCACACTCACTGCCGCCATCCTCGGGCTTGAGCCGAGGATCCACAACCTCCTGAAATCTTTAGATAAAGATGGATTCTTGGGGCGAGCCCGAGGATGACGGAGATGGGTGGCGCGGATGGCAGAGCCCGTCAAGAACCTCGCCGCTAAGCTCCTACGCCCGCGTCTCGGCTGTACGCAGGCGGCTCTCACCCAGAATGCCGCTTTCATCCAGAATGGGATGCGCGACCGAGACGATATGGGCGTTGATACGCTTCAGGTCTCGGAGCATGTCAAGATGCAGCGAGCTGGTCTGCAGGCTCTCCATCAAGCCGTCGCGCAGACGTTCGAGGTGGCGGCCCGACGAGCGCTTTTCGAGGCGGCGGATATCGATTTTGATTTCCATCAGTCGCCGGGCAAGCGATAGGTCGCCGGTGACGAAGATGCTTTGGGCGGCGCGCAGGTTCTCGATGGTCATGTCGAAGAGCGTCTTCAACTCGTCATAGCCTTCGTCGGAGAATTTGAAGCCGTTCAGGATCTTCTTGCGGATCTGTTCGCACAGACCCTTCTCGATGATGTCGCCCATATGTTCGAGATTGATGGCGTAGTCGATGACCGTGATCGAACGGCGCGCATCGTTTTCATCCAATCCCTTGCGGCCAAGCTGCGAGAGGTAGATCTTCACCTCCTGCTGTAGCTGGTCCACCTTCTTTTCCAATGTGGCGATTTCGGCGAGGGGTGCCAGATCATTGTGCTTGAAAGCGTTTTCGGCGCGGATCAGCATGCGCTCGATCGTGTCGCCGATGACCAGAACCTCACGCGTGGCATTGGCCAGGGCGACAACCGGCGTGTCGAGCGCATCCTTGTCGAGAAAGCGCGGGCCGTCATCGCTTTGCACATCGCTCGGCACAACCTTTGCCATCAGATCGGAGACGAAACCCGAGAGCGGCCATGCAACGATCGTCAGCAGGATGTTGAAGATCAGATGCGCATCCACCGGCAGCATGCTTTCCGACAGCGGCAACTGTTGCAGCGCCAGCGCGCCATAGGAGGCGAGCGGCATGGCGATGGCGCAGCCGATGGCGCGGATGACCAGATTGCCGAGCGTGATGCGCCGTGCGGCGGCTGGGCCGCTCATCGTCGCGATGACCGGCGGGATTGCGCCACCAAGATTGGCGCCGAGAACGAGAACGATGATGAGCCCCGTGGACAGAATGCCAGCGGACGCGAGCGACAGGATCAGCACGACCATGGCAAGGCTGGAAGAGGAGAAGAAGGCCATACCAGCCGATAGAAGCAGCGCGACAGGCCAGGCGTCATCCAGCAGGCCGATGAAGGCTCCGAGTGCAGGGGAGGCGCGCATGGGCTCGGTGGCGTTGCTCAAGAGATGCAGCGAGAGCAGCATCAGCCCGACGCCGACCAGAGCGGTGCCGCCGCCCTGGCGGGCGTTAGAGCTGCCCTTGCGCAGCACGATGCCGGACAGGATGAGAAGCGGCGACAGCCACGCGACACCGGTTGCGAAAATCCAGGCGGTGACGGCGGTGCCGACATTGGCGCCGAGGAGAACGATCTGCGCCATGCGTGGGCGGATCAGATCACGCTCGGCGAAGGAGGCGACAGTCAACGCCGTGGCGGTGGAACTCTGCAGCGCAATGGTTGCGAAAAAGCCGGAGACGAAGGAGCGGGGGCCGTTGCGGGTGCTGGTGGCGAGGATGGTTCTGAGCTTGACGCCAAAGGCACGCGTGACGCCATCCTTAACCTGCGTCAGACCGAACAGAAGCAGCGCAACCGCTCCAAGCAGATTGACGATAACGATGGTGGATTCCATGAGCGGCCACTCCTTTACGTCTTTCGGTCATTATCAAAGAATAGCCTTGCGCGAGGTTCTCCTCTGCATGCGTTCATGCGGAGCAAGAAGACATCGGGCGGGAAATCTTTCGTTGGCTAACAAATATAGGGGCGAAAAGTTCTGCGGTACAGAACTTTCTGAAACAATCTTTTCAGAATGCCCAAAAATTTATGGCCAAAATGTTTGACGAAGAACTTCGCCGGTGATCATGGCGGCGGACATCGCCACATTGATGGAGCGCTGGCCCTCCACCATGGGAATGAGAACGCGTTCATCCGCCTTGTCATGCACGTGATCTGGCACGCCTGCGCTTTCGCGACCGAAGAGCAGGATATCGTCAGGGCGATACGCGATCTTCGTGTAGGGCAGGGCGGCCTTGGTCGAGGCCAGCACCAGGCGCCGTCCGGTGGTGGCACGCCACGCTTCGAACCGGTCCCAGTTGACATGGCGAGTGAGTGCAGCCGCGGCAATGTAGTCCATGCCGGCGCGCTTCAGGTTGCGATCGGAAATATCGAAGCCCGCCGGTTCGATGATGTCGACACCGACGCCGAGACAGGCCGCAAGCCGCAGGATCGTGCCGGTATTGCCTGGAATATCCGGCTGATAAAGGGCGATCCTGATGTTCGACATGATGGCTTTCCTCTTCTCGATGAGGTTCAGGCGGTTAGCACGGCCAACCTTTGGTGAACAGTCGCGGGGTATTCTCCTGTCACTTCAACGCCACAACCTGATGCTTGCGCGACACAATCTTGGATTTGCGGTCGTTTACCTCTAGTCAATGCTTATATTTTGAGCTACAAGGCGTCATCTTCAACACCAGCCATAGGAGGTTCAGATGCATCAGTACAATCGATATCACCTCCCGGCCTTTGTGGTGCCGCTTCAGGCCTAGGTGTGTCCCTGCGGGTCTCCCGCATTTTTCCGATTTAAAATTTCGTCATGTGGCTGTTACGGCCACGTTCCATGTGTTTTCCCGTTGTGGCGGTGGCGCTTTACGTCCATTGCGCGTGCTCTCTCGGGGTATTCTATTCGGAGCTTAGCCTCATGTTTGGCTGGTTTGAAAAACGACTCGATCCATTTCCTTCGTCTACGCCGTCGACACCACCAAAGACGCTGATCGCCTTCATTTGGCATTACGTGAAGCCGGCATGGCCATGGCTTCTTCTGCTTGGCCTGATGTCCATGGGCATCGCGATTGCCGAAGCGATGCTCTACAAATTTCTCGGAAGCATCGTCGATTGGCTCTCCACCGCAAACCGCGAGACCTTTTTTGCGGATGAGGGATGGCATCTCGTCGGCATGGGTGCGCTCGTACTGATCGCGTTGCCATTGATGGGCGCGATCCACACGATGACCATGCACCAGACGCTGGCTGGCAATTTTGGCATGATCGCGCGCTGGCGGATGCATCGCTATCTGCTGCGCCACTCCATGACCTTCTTCGCCAACGAGTTCGCGGGCCGCGTTTCGACCAAGGTCATGCAGACGGCGCTCGCGATCCGCGAAGTGGCGTTGAAGATCATTGACGTTTTCGTCTACGCGATCAGCTTCGTCATTTCGATGCTGTTCATGGTGGCGGCTGCCGACTGGCGGCTGGTGATCCCGTTGCTCGTATGGCTCGGTATCTACCTGTGCATCCTGACCTATTTCGTGCCGAAACTCGGCCGGTTGGCGCAGGAGCAGGCGGATGCGCGCTCGATGATGACGGGCCGTATCGTCGACAGCTACACCAATATCTCGACGATCAAGCTGTTCTCGCATGCGGGACGCGAGGAGATCTATGCGCGCGAAGGCATGAATGTGTTTCTCGGAACCGTTCACCGCCAGATGCGCAAGATTTCCGGCTTCAACATACTGATCGATATCAACAATGCGGTCGTCATGTTCTCGACCGCCGGTCTCGGTCTGTATTTCTGGATGCAGGGCTCGGTCACGGCCGGTTCGGTCGCGATTGCCATCAGCCTTGCCATGCGCGTCAATGGCATGTCGCAATGGATCATGTGGGAAGTCACCGCGCTGTTTGAGAACATCGGTACCGTCTATGACGGCATGTCGATGATGACCAAGCCGCACGATATCGTCGATGCTGCAAACGCGCCGACGCTGACCGCGCATAAGGGAGCAATCCGGTTCGATGACATTCGTTTCCATTATGGAAAGAACAAGGGTGTCATCGATGGGCTGACGCTGGATATCAAGGCGGGTGAGAAGGTCGGTCTCGTTGGGCGCTCCGGTGCCGGCAAGACGACGCTGATGAACCTTCTGTTGCGCTTCTACGATCTGGAGGGCGGCAGGATCACTATCGACGGGCAGGACATATCGGAGGTGTCGCAGGATAGTCTTCGCAGCCTGATCGGCGTGGTGACGCAGGACACCTCGCTTCTGCACCGCTCCATTCGCGACAACATCGCCTATGGTCATCCGGGTGCAAGCGATGAGGAGATCATCGCTGCGGCCAAACGCGCCAATGCCTGGGACTTCATCGAAACGCTGGTGGACATGCATGGCCGCCAGGGACTCGATGCGCAGGTTGGCGAACGCGGCGTCAAGCTCTCCGGTGGTCAGCGTCAGCGTATCGCGATTGCGCGTGTCTTCCTCAAGAATGCGCCGATCCTCATTCTCGATGAGGCAACCTCGGCGCTGGACTCAGAAGTCGAACAGGCCATCCAGGAGAACCTGTTCGCGCTGATGGAGGGCAAGACGGTGATTGCGATTGCGCACCGGCTCTCGACTCTGACCGAGATGGATCGTCTGATCATTCTCGACAAGGGCAAGATCGTCGAGGCTGGAACGCATTCCGAACTCGTGGCTCATGGTGGCATCTATGCCGATCTATGGCAGCGCCAGTCCGGCGGCTTCATTGCCGATGAGGAGCCGGAGATGCAAGAAGCAGGCGAATAGGAGCCTGTATAAATCGAGGCTCGTGTCGTCAGCATATCTGAATGTAAGGCCCGCGCATTGTTATGCGCGGGCCTGATTTTTTCGTCTAATTTTCATGCATCATGCGCCTGTTCAGCATGAGAATGAAACTGCATTTCCAGTCACCGCTTACCAGCCGGTGCAGCAATCGGTCGCCCGCGCGCTCGGTCGGCGGCTTGCCATTGCCTTCTCGAGAAGGGCTCGACGGCAGTGGCGCTTGCACAGGACAATTGGACCGAGTTGTAACGCCATTGCGCGACGATCGATCGTGAAGGCGGGAACATCTCCCGCGTTTTTTCATTAGAGAGTCGTCCGTCCTTTGGGCCCCGTAACGCATTGATGTTTTCGGGCCGCATTACCGAAATATAATCTGCCCTCTTCTTTGCCCGTTCCAAGAATCCGCCTATACAATCAATATGATCATCACTCGTGTTTTCCACTATTTCGAAAGCTGGATCGAGCCCTTCGCCTGCAAGGACGATCTGAGGCCGCCGGAAAGCACATTTCGTTTCATCTGGTACTATCTCCGGCAGGCCAAAGCGCCGTTCTTCGCCATGCTGGTGCTCGGTGGATTGACGGCGGCGATCGAAGCGGCGCTCTTCTGGTTCGTCGGGCGGCTGGTCGATATCCTCTCAACCGTGAAGCCGGGCGATGGCTGGTCTGGCCTGCTGGCAAGCCACGGCTATGAACTGATTGGCATGCTGTTCCTGATCGCTGTGGTGCGCTTCGTCGTCACCATGCTAACGGCACTGGTCGACCAGCAGATCATAACGCCTGGCTTTTACAATCTCGTGCGCTGGCAGTCCTACATGCATGTGGCGCGGCAATCGCTGAGCTTTTTCCAGAACGATTTTTCCGGCCGTATCGTCACCAAGGTCTGGTCTGGCGGGCAGGCGGCGGGCGATCTCGTCACCTCGCTGATGGAAAGCGTCTGGTTCGTTGGTATCTATTCCGTATCGATGCTTTTCCTGATCGGTGGGCTGGACTGGCGGCTCGGGCTGGTGGTCGTGCTCTGGGTCGGCATCTTTTCCATGCTGGCGCGCTACTTCGTGCCGCGCATTCGTTTCCATTCGAGAGAGACCGCCGAAGCCGCCTCCATGCTGAACGGGCGCATGGTGGATGCCTACAGCAATATCCAGACACTGCGCCTCTTTGGCCGGGATGATGCCAATG
The DNA here is from genome assembly GCF_030819035.1 of Agrobacterium sp. SORGH_AS 787. Taxonomy (NCBI): domain Bacteria; kingdom Pseudomonadati; phylum Pseudomonadota; class Alphaproteobacteria; order Hyphomicrobiales; family Rhizobiaceae; genus Agrobacterium; species Agrobacterium sp. SORGH_AS 787. Next base: position 33,521 of record NZ_JAUTBG010000002.1, on the reverse strand, counting down.
ACCGCTATATGCGTCAGGGCTTCGACACCTTCCAGCGCACCACCATGACCTTCACCCGCTTCATCACCGGCGTGAGGGCGTCGATGGCGCTGCTATCCGGTATTATGATCACGTCGATGGCCGCACTTTGCATCGATCTCTGGCTTTCGGGCAGGATCAGCTCAGGTGCCGTTGCCTTCACACTTGCGCTGGTGCTGCGGCTCAACTTCCTGCTCGGGCGGCTGATGACGCAGTTCAACGGCATCATGCGCAATTTCGGCACGGTGCAGAATGCTGCCGAACTGATCTCGCAGCCCATCGGCCTGGTCGATGCGGCGGACGCAAAGCCGCTCAAGGTGACGACGCCGAGCATTCAGTTCGATGATGTCAGCTTCCACTACGGGCGGGGCAAAGGTGTCATCGATCACCTCAACCTCACCATCGCGCCGGGCGAGAAGGTCGGCATCGTTGGCCGTTCCGGTGCCGGCAAGTCGACCCTCGTCAATCTGCTTTTGCGTTTCTATGATGTTGAGCAGGGGCGCATCCTGATCGACGGACAGGATATTGCGCATGTAACGCAAGAGTCGTTGCGCGCCCATATCGGCATGGTGACGCAGGACACCTCACTTCTGCACCGCTCTATTCGCGACAACATCATGTTCGGCCGGACGGAGGCTAGCGAAGAGGAGTTGCTTGAAGCCGCGCGGCGGGCGCAGGCGGATGAGTTCATCGCCCGCCTGGAAGATCAGCGCGGTCGAAAGGGCTTCGATGCCCATGTCGGTGAGCGTGGCGAGAAGCTTTCCGGCGGTCAGCGCCAGCGCATCGCGATTGCCCGCGTGATGCTCAAGGACGCTCCCATTCTTATTCTGGATGAGGCGACATCAGCGCTCGACTCCGAAGTGGAAGCAGCAATCCAAAGCAATCTTGACGAACTGATGAGGGGCAAGACGGTGATGGCGATCGCGCATCGACTGTCCACGATCGCCGCGCTCGACAGGCTGGTGGTCATGGATGCCGGGCGGATCGTCGAGCAGGGGACGCATAGTGAACTGGTGGCGAGCGGCGGGCTTTATGCCGAGCTCTGGGCGCGCCAGTCCGGCGGCTTCCTGGATGCGGAAGACGTTGAGGCGCTTCCACTCGGCTGAGCGAAAGGCGTGGCAAGCCACTGTTTTCGTTGTTGCAGGACTTATTCCGCAGCGATCATGAAATCCGCAATCAGGCCATAATGGTTCGAGCCCAAATTGTTGGGCAGGCGCTGGACGCTGATAAGGGTCGCGGGCTTGCGGGCGAACACATGGTCGATGGCGATGCCGAACCGCCCGGCTTTGATCGGCCATGTTGCGGGTTCCCAGCTGACTTTTTTCAACTGCGCGTTCTCCATGAAGCGGCGCATATCGGGAACCACGCTAGCGGAGTTGAAATCTCCCGCCAGAATGACAGGACCCTTCAGGTTTATCAGTTCACGCGACAGGCCTGACAGTTCCTCAGCGTGGTACTCGTCGAAATAGGGCTTTGTCAGATGAACCTGCGCGAGATTGAGCGTGACGCCATCCAGGTCTATCTGAGCGAAACCTGCGCGCTCTTGACTGACAAAGCTCAGCGTGCCGATCCTGGCGTCGCGCAAGGGTCGCTTGGACAGCATCAAGAGATCGCAGGACGGTGTGCCGACACCGCAGCCGAGGCGGTAGGGATAGGTCTGTTGTAGACGCGCAAGCACGCTGCGAACAGCGCCAGCCTCCATGATGTAAACGGCGTCTGCCTCAGACGCCAGGACGGCATCGGCGATTGATTCGGCGCTCTTCCGATTCTCCCGCAGCACGTTGAACGACATCAGTCGGAAGGGTTTGGCCCCGGCCAGATACTGCCCGTCGGTTGCGAAATCATATTGCATGGAGACGGCATGCGCGCAGAGTACGAGCGACCATGCAAGAAGCGCGATGAAGAGGCGCGAGCGGAGGAGACAGAAACAAATGATGCAGGCGATGGCCGCCACTACCGCAATGTGCAGCTGGAAGCTGTTGACAAAGGCCAGAAGCCAAAAATCTTTTATATATCTGAAGCTTATCGAAAAAAGAGCCGCGATGATCGCCATCGAGGCGATGCAGCTGAGCCGTGCCTTCACGCGTAAATTCCCGTCTTCTCGCGCTCCCGGATGTCGCTTACCACGGGCCATGCTCTCACACAATGTTGCACGATGGCCAGCCGGGGAGGGGGAAACGGATGAAAAAGATACCTCTCGAGGCGAAATTACGGCAGCTTTGTGTGCTTTCCTCTTGCCAAAGTCGGGCATATTTTGCGATCACAGATATCAAGCGCGATTTTGTCTTCGCGCAAGCATGACCAAGACACTGGGGATGGAGTTTGTCTTGGATCAAATCGGAGCGGGAGGACTCATGCGATTTTCAACGAAATTAGCGCAGAGGATGGTGTAGCGGTGAGCGAGCACGTAAATGACCATGACACGTCGGGTGAACCCACGCGTCGCGATTTTCTTTACCTTGTGACGGGGATGGCGGGTGCTGTTGGTGCTGCCGCTGTTGCATGGCCTTTCATCGATCAGATGCGCCCCGATGCATCCACGCTCGCACTTGCTTCCATCGAAGTTAACGTTGCCAGTGTCGAGCCCGGCATGTCGCTGACCGTCAAATGGCGCGGAAAGCCGATCTTCATTCGCAACCGCACCGAGAAGGAAATTCAGGAGGCCAATGCCGTCGAACTGGCTCAGCTGAAGGACCCGGTTGCCCGCAACGCCAACCTTGCGCCCGACGCACAAGCCACCGACATCGATCGCTCCGCCGGTCAGGGCAAGGAAAACTGGATCGTCATGATCGGCTCCTGTACCCATCTCGGCTGCGTTCCGCTCGGTCAGGCGGGCGATTTCGGCGGATGGTTCTGTCCCTGCCATGGCTCGCACTACGATACGGCGGGCCGCATTCGCAAAGGTCCGGCGCCGGAGAACCTGCATATTCCGACCTTCGCATTCACATCCGATAGCGTGATCAGAATCGGATAAGGGGACAGATGAAATGAGTGGTCATTCCAGTTACCAGCCATCGACCGGTATCGAGAGATGGGTCGATTCCCGCCTTCCGCTGCCGCGTATGATCTATGACAGCTTCGTGGCCTATCCGGTTCCGCGCAATCTGAACTACGCTTACACCTTCGGCGCCATGCTCTCCGTCATGCTCATCGTCCAGATCCTGACGGGCGTGGTGCTTGCCATGCATTATGCCGCTGAAACGACGGTTGCCTTCACCTCCGTCGAGAAGATCATGCGCGACGTCAACCATGGCTGGCTGCTGCGCTACATGCATGCCAATGGCGCGTCCTTCTTCTTCATCGCGGTCTATCTGCATATCGCCCGCGGTCTCTATTATGGTTCTTACAAGGCTCCGCGTGAAATCCTCTGGATTCTCGGCTGTGTCATCTTCCTTCTGATGATGGCGACCGGCTTCATGGGGTATGTTCTGCCCTGGGGCCAGATGTCCTTCTGGGGTGCGACCGTTATCACCGGCTTCTTCACCGCTTTCCCGCTGGTGGGTGAGTGGATCCAGCAGTTCCTGCTCGGCGGCTTCGCTGTTGATCAGCCGACGCTGAACCGCTTCTTTGCGCTGCACTACCTGCTGCCCTTCATGATTGCCGGTGTCGTGATCCTGCATATCTGGGCGCTGCATGTGACGGGCCAGACCAACCCGACGGGCGTCGAAGTCAAGAGCAAGACGGACACGGTTCCGTTCACCCCTTATGCGACGTTGAAGGATGCGCTTGGTGTTTCGGTATTCCTGATCGCCTATGCCTGGTTCGTCTTCTACATGCCGAACTTCCTCGGCCATCCCGACAACTACATCATGGCGGACTCGCTGAAGACCCCGGCTCACATCGTGCCGGAATGGTACTTCCTGCCGTTCTACGCCATGCTGCGTGCCATCACCTTCAATGTCGGCCCGATCGATTCCAAGCTCGGCGGCGTTCTGGTGATGTTCGGTGCGATCGTCGTGCTGTTCTTCCTGCCGTGGCTCGATACGTCCAAAGTTCGCTCCGCGGTCTATCGTCCCTGGTACAAGCTGTTCTTCTGGATTTTCGTTGCCAATGCCATCATGCTCGGCTGGCTCGGCTCTCGTCCGGCGGAAGGCCTTTACGTGACGATGTCGCAGCTGGGCACGCTCTACTACTTCGGCTTCTTCCTCGCCATCATGCCTCTTCTTGGCCTGTTCGAAACGCCACGGCGGATCCCGAATTCGATCACCGAGGCCGTTCTCGAAAAGAACGCCAAGGCGACAACAGACGCGCCTGCCGGCGTGAAGATCTGAGTGCGGGAGAGAGTGATGACAATGAAGAAGCTTGTAACCGGCATCGCGCTCATGGCCGTCCTCGGCGGGTTTACCACCGCCTCGGCAGAAGAAGGCCACGATGATCTGGCGTCCAAGACCACCCATGCGATTGCAGGCGGGCACTTCCCCATCCTGAAGCCGCATGAGGAAAAGTGGTCCTTCGCCGGTCCCTTTGGCAAATATGACAAGGGTCAGCTGCAACGCGGCCTGAAGATCTACAAGGAAGTCTGTTCCGCCTGTCATTCGATGAACCTGGTTGCCTTCCGCACGCTGGAAGGCCTGGGCTACTCGGAAGACCAGGTGAAAGCTTTCGCTGCGGAATACGAAGTGCAGGACGGTCCGAATGCCGATGGTGAGATGTTCACCCGCAAGGCTGTGCCATCCGACCACTTCCCGTCGCCTTACCCGAACAAGGAAGCAGCTGCTGCCTCCAACGGCGGCGCTGCCCCTCCGGACATGTCACTGCTCGCCAAGGCGCGCGGTGTGGAACGCGGTTTCCCGCAGTTCATCATCGACATGATCCCGATAATCGGCGGTTATCAGGAAGGCGGTCCGGATTACATCCACGCGCTGCTGACTGGGTATCAGGAGCCGCCAGCCGGTATCAAGAACCCGGATGGTTCGGATTACAAGGTCCCGGAAGGCACGCACTTCAATCCCTATTTCGGCAGCGCTACATCGTTGAAAATGGCTCCGCCCATCAGCAACGATCAGGTGACCTATGATGACGGCACGCCGCAGACGCTGGAGCAATATTCCAGAGACATCTCGGCATTCCTGATGTGGGCCGCAGAGCCGCATCTGGAAGCGCGCAAGCGCACCGGCTTCATGGTGATGATATTCCTGTTCATCTTCACGGCACTGATCTACCTCACGAAGAAGTCGGTTTATTCGCGGAAAGAGCACTGATAGCTTTCGCATAATCTGCGTAAGAGCCCCGCGGTCACCCGCGGGGCTTTTTCGTGACGTGTAGGAGCGGCTCGATGACGAAAATCCGGACCGGAGGCTGTTTGTGTGGCTCTGTCCGCTTTGAAACCAAGGCCGTGCCGCGCAATGCTCACACGTGCTCCTGCGAGATCTGCCAGCGGCACTCAGGTGCGACCAGCCTTACCTTCGTGGAGTTCAACGCGGATGATGTTCTCTGGACAGGCCGCGGCGGTGCACCATCGACCTATCGTTCCTCCGATTATTCCAGCCGCGCCTTCTGCGCCGCTTGCGGTAGCACGCTTGGCGCAATCGACGATGACCCGGTCGTTGCGCTTGTCTGGGCAAGTTTTGACGATCGTGAGGATGAGGCGTTACGGCCTCACGCCCATTCTTTCGAAGATGTCTGCCCGGTATGGGCCAAAATGCCGGGCATGACGACCGGCGAGTAAGGGCCGTGCCTTTTTCGTTTGTTCGCCGACATCAACTTGATAAGGTGCGGCAACCTTCCAATCTGTCACATCAACTGGACAAATCATGACTGCTACTGCCTCGGAACTTGCTGCCGCCATTCGCTCCATCAACGATTATCCGAAGCCCGGCATCATCTTTCGCGACATCACCACGCTCCTTGGCAATCCACGCGCCTTCCGCCGCGCGGTGGATGAACTCGTCAATCCCTATGCAGGCACCAAGGTCGACAAGATCGCTGGCATCGAGGCGCGCGGCTTCATTCTGGGCGGCGCCATGGCGCATCAGCTTTCCACCGGCTTCGTGCCGATCCGCAAGAAGGGCAAGCTGCCGCACACCACTGTACGCGTGGCTTACAGCCTCGAATATGGCGTCGACGAGATTGAGATGCATGTCGATGCCGTGCAGCCGGGCGAGAAAGTCATTCTGGTGGATGACTTGATTGCAACAGGCGGAACGGCTGAAGGCGCGGTGAAGCTCTTGCGGCAAATGGGCGCCGAGATCGTCTCGGCCTGCTTCGTCATCGATCTGCCTGATCTTGGCGGTCGCAAGAAGCTGGAAGACCTTGGCGTCGAGGTGCGGACGCTCGTGGAGTTCTCCGGGCACTGATCTTTGGGGATTGGGCGGGATATTGCCGTCATTGTCGAAAAGTCTGTCGCGCAAGAGCTGCCGCTTTGCGCGACGCGGTCTGACGTCTACTCAAACTCCAAGACCTTGCTTTCAAACGTCACCACGAGTTCACCACGCTGGTTGACGCCTTCGTTCAGTGTCGTGTTCATCAGCAGGCCGGGGCGCGAGGCCAGCGGGCGAGCGTTGAGGAGCGTGGTGAAATAGGTGACGTCGTCTCCGGCATAGACCGGATGCAGCCACCTGAGTTCAGAAAGCCCGGGGGAGGGACCGAGCTTTGGTGGCTCGATGCCTTCGCTTGTCAATCGTTTCACTTCCTTCGTCCAGTAATTCAGGAAGCACTTCATCCACGATGCGCTTGTCTGCCAGCCGGATGCACAGAGACCTTCGAAGACGGAGTTCCTGGCGCCTTCTTCACTCAGGTGAAACGGCTGCGGATCGAATTTTTCGGCATAGCGGATGATCGATTCCGCCGAGAAGTGGATGGTCCCCAGTTCAAGTCTTTGGCCGGCAGGGTAGAGCTCGATGAACGTCATTACGTCGCCTCCGCCGATGTTGCCACCATGGCGTTCAATTCAACGATGCAGACCGTCTCGCCGTGCTGATTTTGCAATTCATGACGCAGCTTGACGACGCCTCGGTCCGGTCGGGATTTCGACACGCGACGATCCATGACCTTGGATGTACCGCTCAGCGTGTCGCCTGCTAAAACGGGCTTCTTCCATTCGACGAAGTCGACGCCCAGTCCCACCTGTGGATCAGACTTGCTGATATAGCTGTCCACCGTCATGCGCATCAGCATGCCGCAGGTGTGCCAGCCGGATGCGGCAAGACCACCCAGGATGCTGGCCTTGCCAGCTTCTTCTGAGAGATGCATGGGCTGTGGATCGAATTCCCGGGCGAATTCGATGATTTCTTCCGCCGTCACCGTCTTGGGTCCAAGTGGAAAGCTGCGCCCGGGCGCAAAATCTTCGAAACTATATTTCACGAGCTTACTCCTCCGTCCCGTGATGCTCTGAGCCTGTTTGGACAGTCGGACGGGTTGATCGGTCGATGCTTTTCGCGTCCTCTGCGCCGAGCCTCCAAATGGACTCTCACGTAAGCTAACGCAAATATTCCCTTTACGTAAAGGTCAGAACGGTCACGGGTTGATGAAAATGGGGGATGAGTTGCCCTCAGCAACGGGCAACAGCAACGCCTCTAAGACTAGAATGCGACTAGACGTTTGAACGCTCCCTGTCGGCTAAAGTCCAAGGCTATCTTAGGATTAGGGACGGCAACGCAGCTTCGTCGCCGTCCATGCGCCGCAGGCGTTAGCCCCCTGCAGCCTTGTCTTCGATCAGGTATTGAAGCGGAAGTGGATGACGTCGCCGTCCTGGACGACATATTCCTTGCCTTCATCGCGGCCCTTGCCAGCTTCCTTGGCGCCGACTTCGCCCTTGTAGGCGACGTAATCGTCATAGCCGATGGTGAAGGCGCGGATGAAGCCGCGTTCGAAATCGGTATGGATGACGCCGGCTGCCTGCGGGGCCTTGGTGCCGCGGACGATGGTCCAGGCGCGGCATTCCTTCGGGCCCACGGTGAAGTAGGTGATGAGGTCGAGGAGGTGGTAACCGGCGCGGATCAGACGGTCGAGGCCGGCCTCTTCAAGACCAAGCGCCGAGAGAAACTCCTTGGATTCCTCTTCCGGCAACTGTGCGACTTCGGATTCGATCGCGGCGGAAATGATGACGCATTCGGCACCTTGCGCCTTTGCCATTTCGGCAACGGCTTTGGTGTGTTCGTTGCCATCGACAGCATCGGCTTCCGCCACGTTGCAGACGTAAAGGACCGGGTGTGAGGTCAGAAGGTTCAGGCCCTTGAGGACTTCGATCTCATCGGCTGCCAGCGTCTTCAACAGAAGGCGCGCGGGCTTGCCTTCGTTGAGAAGCTTGATCACCGCTTCCATGACCGGCAGCTGTGCGAGCGAATCCTTGTCTTTCGAGGTGGCGCGCTTGCGCGTCTGCTCAACGCGGCGCTCCAGGCTTTCCAGATCGGCGAGCATCAGCTCGGTTTCGATGGTCTCGGCATCGCCGACCGGATTGATGCGGCCTTCGACGTGGGTGATGTCGTCATCTTCAAAGCAGCGCAGCACGTGAACGACGGCATCCACTTCGCGGATGTTGGCCAGGAACTTGTTGCCGAGGCCTTCGCCCTTCGATGCGCCGCGGACAAGACCGGCGATATCGACGAATGAGATACGCGTCGGGATGATTTCCTTCGAGCCGGCAATGTCGGCCAAAACGCGCATGCGTGCATCCGGCACGGCGACTTCACCGGTGTTCGGCTCGATGGTGCAGAAAGGATAGTTTGCCGCCTGTGCCGCTGCCGTTTTCGTTAGCGCGTTGAAGAGGGTAGACTTGCCGACATTCGGCAGGCCGACGATACCGCATTTGAAGCCCATGGCTTAAACCTGTCTTTAACTTTTGAATTTCTGATTGCCAGCCTTTTGCGGAAACGCCGGAGCAAGGTCAAGCCTTGTTGCAGCAAAGGGCGAGAAATCCGCCCTTTCGCGGTTAGACTGTAGGCGGACTGAGCCCAAACCAGGCGGATATCAGTGCCCAGCCACCATAGACGATGCCGACGGAGAAGAGCACCGAGACGACGGCCAGAACCAGTCCGCCGAGAAGCGCCAGGTCATCGCGTTGCGCCAGCGCCAAGGCGATGATCAGCACTGTAATGCCGGGTAGCGTGTTGCCGAACGGGATTGGAAGCGCAATGATCACTGACATCAGGAAAATCACGATCCCGATAAAGGCCGGTCCGGCGAAGCGCGCCAACACGTGCCCGCGCGGTTTCAGCAGCGCTTCCAGTTTCTCCAGTCGCGGTGCGGCCTTGTCTGCCGTCAATTCTATGATCGATCGAGAGACGGAAAGCCGGCCGAGAATAGCGGGAAGGACCAACCTACGTGCCCGGAACATCATCTGCAGCGAGAGGATCGCGAGTGCCGTTCCGAAGATCATGCCAGCCGGAATGCCAGGCGTCGGAATGATCGCGGGAATGGCGAAGACCAACAGGACGAAGGCAATCGCCTTGTCGCCAAGCCGGTCCAGCAGGCAATCGAGCGTGACGCGGTCGGGAAGGTCATGCGGCAGATGCTTGAGTGCCGCCGCCATGCTTTGATGCGGCGCTTCCTTATCCATGGAGCGCCTTGTTCGAGAAGGTGAAAGTGAAACCGATGATATTGGTCATGGAACAGAGATGGTGTTGCTTGGGGCCGTTTCAAGTTGCCGCTCGCATGTGTCCGCTGGAATGGACTTGGTTGTTTCAGAACGGCATGAGCTTGATGAAGGGGATGCTTGTTCTCGTCAGTTGCGCCCTGAGACTATCTTGCAATGCTGGCGTAAAAGCCCGCTTGGGCAAAGGGATGTACCAGTTCGGCTGGATGAAGAGGGTGAAGATGTGCAAATCTTCCGTCCAGCACTCGAACTTCGTCCAATCATAGCGCTGAAAGGCGTCTTCAGTGCGAACAATCAGCGCATTTTCATCCCAGGCGGTCGTGAGTTCCGACTTCAAGAAGGGCGAGCGCATAACGCTCTTTCGCACTCGATTGAGGCTGTATACCCTGTAGAAATATAGAAGGAAGAGCACGAACGGGAAAGCGAGCAGATTCGCCTGAAGATAATCAGAGAGGCTTGCTGTGTCCGAACTGGCGATCCGATAGTTGGTGGCCGCCAGAAACAAGGCGAGGCCAGCGGCAAGGATAATATACGACGTCCTGTTCTTGCGCTGGAAATGTTCGTAGCCGTTGGCAAACTCGTCCGGGCTCAAAAGATAACGGACTGTGCTCCCCTCTGTTGACGGCGCTTCCGTCTGAACCATCTCCAACTCCCTGAGCCTGACATCCGCCTCGGCGATTAGTCCTTCTTGCCGAACATCTTCTTCAGCATCTCGGCCATAGGGCCGGTCTCCGGCAGCTTCTTGGGCTGGGCGTGGTTTCGCGCCTGATGGATGTGTGATTGTGCTGCTGGCTTTGCTGCCTTGGCGGGCTTTTCAACGTCGGTCTTTGTGCCGGTGGCAAGTGCCAGCTTGTTCATAAGCTGGGAGTCTTCGCCCTTCACCAGCATGGCGGCATTGTCCGCGATCGCGTCGAGCAGCGGATCAAGCCATGTCTTGTCGGCCTTAGCAAAATCGCCAAGCACATGACCATGCACGCGGTCCTTATCTCCCGGGTGGCCGATGCCGAGGCGCAGGCGGCGATATTCCTTGCCGCAATGGGCGTCGAGGGATTTCAGCCCATTATGGCCGCCATGTCCGCCACCGGTCTTGATGCGGGCGCGTCCGGCGGGCAGATCCAGTTCATCGTGAATGGCGATGATGTCGCCGGGCGTCAGTTTGTAGAAGCGCATCGCTTCGCCGACAGATTCACCCGACAGGTTCATGAAGGTGAGCGGTTTCATAAGCAGGATTTTCTCACCTGCGATCTCTCCTTCGGAGATTTCCGCCTTGAATTTTCTCGACCACGGCGTGAAGGAGGGCAGGCGTTGCAGGGCATCGACGGCCATGAAGCCGATATTGTGGCGGTTGCCGGCATATTGATTGCCTGGGTTGCCGAGGCCAGCAATGATGATCATGGACGAAATTCCGTTTCACTCAAATCGATACACTTCACCAACGCGAAACGGGGCAGGTGTCAACTTCTTTGTGAAGACCAAATCGTTTAGTCGCTGATGACCAGACCGTATTTCTCGTAAATGCGCCTCTGGGTGCCATCGGCAATCAGATCGTCCAGCACCTTCTGCATTTTCTCGATCAAACTGTCCGGCACGCTTTTGTTGCAGGCAAGACCAAGCCTCTGCCGACTGAAGGTGATAACCTCTTCGAAGTCTTTCTGGGCAAGGTTTTTCAGCGCGCTTTCCGACATAGGCATCAGGTCGATGCGGCCTGCGGCAAGCTTTGACAGCGTGTTGTTAAAGTCGGCGCTGATGTCGATGCGCGGAAAGTTCATCGAGCGGAGCAAGGCTTCGGTATAGTCGTTACGCTGCGTTCCGACCGTGTATTGTTTGGCGTCCTCCAGAGTCTTGATGTTCATGACATGGCCCTGACGCGCGACCAGAACATTGCGATCCGTGTGGATGGGAGAAACCCACTTGAAGCGCGGCTCGCGCTCGGGGGTGCGGGCGGCCGCGAAGACGCAATGCATGGGTGCCGTTTCTGCCAATGTGATGGCGCGCGCCCAAGGCATCACTGCTGCTTCATACTGCGTATCGGTGCGCTCCAGTATGATCTTCAACTGATCCCAATAGACGCCGCTTGGATGCCCATCGGCATCGCGAAGATTGTAGGGTGGATAATATTCGCTCGATAAAAAAAGCTTCTCGGCGCTGGCTGAGGTTGCGCTCAGCAAGCAAACCGACAGGCCGATCCATACAAGAATTGCTCGTAACACTGCTTCCCCTCCCGCAGCCTATTACTGCACAGCTTGTGGTCTCTCTCCGTTCTCAGACGGTGCCGTATAGACCTCGATCAGCGATTGGATCGCGCGTGGTCTGGAAAACAAATAGCCCTGGCCGCAATCAACTCCCATTTCTTGTAGCATTGTCTTCTGCTCTTCGGTCTCTATGCCTTCGGCAATGACGAGGCAGTTCATCTTGTGGGAGATCGCGCTGATACCCTCGACCAACATGCGGCTTCTCTTGCTGATATCGGGCGCATCATTGCTGATGGAGCGCGTGAAAGACTGGTCGATCTTGACGATATCGACGGGGAAGCGATTGAGGTAGCTCAGCGAAGAATGGCCTGTGCCGAAATCATCAAGCGCAATCCGGCATCCAAGCAGGCTGATTGCATTCAACACGGCGCGCACCTGCGGATCGTCATGCATCATCACCGCTTCGGTGATCTCCACGACGAGGCGCTGCGGAACGATACGGTAACGGTGCAGCAGGCCAGCGATCCGGGTAGGAAGCCCCGCCTCAAATTGCTGGGCAGAGAAGTTGACGGCAACATAGGCGTCTTCGAGACCGGGAACGTTCAAGATTTCCGCAAGATTTTGGATGGAATGCTCAAGAACGCGATTGCCGAGACGCTTTATGGTGCCATTCTCTTCGGCAACGCGGATGATCGGGCCGGGCGGGAGTAATCCCTTGCGCGGATGGTTCAGCCGCATCAGGGCTTCGAAGCCGCAGGTGGTGCCCGTCCGCATGTTGAGGATAGGCTGGAAGTGCGCCTCCAACCAGTTTTCGTCAATTGCCTGCTCGATGTCCTGCTCGATCTCGGCCCGCTGACGCGCCTCGTTCATGATCGTGGCGTCGAAAATCTGCGCGCCATTCTTTCCGGCGCGCTTCTTGGTGTACATGGCAAGATCGGAATGCTGCAACAATTCAGACGCGCTGCCTGCATGTTCCGGATAGATGGCAAGACCGATGCTGGCGCTGAGACGAATGCTTTGGCGATCGACCATGAAGGGGTCATTGAACATCGCGCTGATCTTGTCGCAAAGGTTCAGGGAGCGCTCTTCAGCGTCCGATCCCGCAAGCAGTAGCGCAAACTCGTCTCCGCCAAGCCGCGAGGCCGCGTCCTGCGGATTGAGAACGTCTCTCAGCCGGGCAACGAATTGTTTGAGAACCGCATCGCCCGCCGCGTGGCCGAAATTGTCGTTGATGCCCTTGAAGCGGTCGAGATCGATGAACAGGCAGGCGAGCTTCGACTGCGCCGCATCGGCATCGAGAATCTTCTGGTCCAGCATGGCTTCGAAGCCCTGCCGGTTCAAAAGTCCGGTGAGATGGTCGGAAATGGCCTGAAGGCCGTTGCGCTGTTCGGATTGGCGAAGTTCGGTCACATCCGTCATCACGCTCAGCACATCTGCGCTGGTATCCTCGATGCCGGTCTGCAGCGTCTTTTCGGCAATCAGCACATCCATCGAACGCCCACAGGCGCAGATGAAGCGGACGGTGCATTCCGCCGCGTAGGATTCATCGAGATGGTCAGACGGACGGCTCTGATGCCGCTTCCGGAAACTCTCCCGATCGTCCGGATGGAGAAACGCTTCAAAAAAGCAGCCAAGGGCATTCTCGCGGCTATAGCCTGTCGCCTTGACCCAGTAATCACTGACCGCTGCGACCCGATTTTCCGGGTCGAGCGAAAACAGCATGGCGGGCGTGCGGTTATAGATCTCGGTCGTGCGCCGATGCGCGCGCTTGATCTCGTATTCCTCCCGTTCGAGTTGCGTCTGCATCTCATTGAAGCTCTCTGCCAGCCTTCCCATCTCGTCGCGGGAGCGCCAGTCGACATGGTGGCGAGAGCCCAGTCTGCGGGTCGCCTCGATGGCCGCCGTCAGCCGCAGAAGCGGGCGCATGATCATCATACGGTTGCCGACGATGGCCGCGCCGAATACCGTCAGGATCGCCAGAATGAAGATCGATAGAAAGGAGAGCTCTATCCCGTCCAGTGACGAGAACAAGCCGACATTATGGAAGAAGATCTTGATCGTTCCGACTTTGGTCTCGCCGTCGAGGTTCTTGTAGAAGATGTCCCGGCTGAGAGAAGACATGTCGTCGCCGCGGGTGCCATTCGATGTCTGGGTAACGTCAAGCTGTCCGAAGCTGTCCGTGACCCGGACCATGTAGATCGCCGGGTCGGTGATGAGCGTGCCGGTAATCTGATTGATGCTCTCGTCATCGAGATCCCAGAGGGGACGCCCAAGAGCCTGGGCATTGGCGACAATGAGAATTTCGAGCCGGTCTGCCTGGCTGGAACTCGCGGCATTATAGGCAAGGATCAGCAAAATCGTAAAAAGCGGTGCGACGATGACCAGCAATGCGCCGGATATGATCGCCAGAAATCGCCTCTCTACCGAATGGGTCATCTGCCCTCTCTTGATCCTCACAAACTCCTGTTCATCCGGTAAAGGTCTGAGCGCCGCGACAGCCTTTTCCAGTTGCGGTTGTAGAGTCAAAGCTTTGAGTTATCGTTTCGGAGAATGCTTAATCATTTCTTGACTACAGCATCGTGCTTTCCGAAGATCGGAACCGACTTTTGGAAAGCGCTATGGGTCGCTTCCAAGGGGCAAAGCGCGCTTGATGCGTCTGAAAAGGATGCACGGCGCTCTCGTCGCGCGCCGCAAAAGCCGCTGCGCTGCTCGTTCTCGAGAGAGTTCGTGCCAAATAAAAAAGCCCCGCATCTTTCGATACGGGGCTTCTTCAAGAAAAACGAACAGGTCTTATTCGGACTTGTTTGCGTCGTCTGCTTCTTCAGCAGCGGATGCTTCGTCTTCAACAACGTCCACAACCGGCGGAACGATCGTTGCAACGGTGAAGTCGCGATCGGTGATCGTCGGGGTAACGCTCTTCGGCAGCTTGATCTGCGAGATGTGAACGCTGTCGCCGATCTTCAGACCTTCGAGGTCAACCGTGATCGCGTCCGGAATCTGGTCCGCAGGAACGGTGGCTTCGATCGTGTGGCGAACGATGTTCAGAACGCCGCCGGTCTTGATCTCGGACTTCTCTTCATTGACGAAGTGAACCGGAATTTCGACAGTGACGCTCGAGTTGGCCGAAACGCGCAGGAAGTCCACGTGCATCGTGAAGTCACGAACCGGGTCCAGCTGGTAGTCCTTCGGCAGAACCTTGTACTTCTGGCCGTTAACGTCGATCGTTGCGATCGTCGTCATGAAGCCGCCGCCGTGGATGCGCTTGGTGATTTCGTTGGTCGAAATCGCGATAGAAATCGGGGCCTGCTTGTCACCATAGATGACAGCGGGAATCAAACCGTTGCGGCGAAGTTCACGAGAGGACCCCTTACCAACTCGTTCGCGCGCCTCGGCCTTGAGCTCATAAGTTTCTTTGCTCATGGCATTTCCTTTTCGAGGTTATATGGAGAGTTCAAACCGGCTTGGCCGGACGAGAACTGGGGCGGCGCAAGCGCCAACCCGACCGTGTTGCCTCCAAGGGTGTCTACACGGATGCGCGCGCTATAGTATAAAGTGTCCGCAAACGCAAGGCCGTGCGGGCTTTCCGTTCGATCACGGGCAATCCGCCTAATCGTAATGAGCCTGCGGCGTTGCATACGACTATTTTATGGTTGAAAGCATCGCGCAACCGGCGCACCATATCAGAAGCTTTGGGAGGAGCCTATGTCGAACGACGCCGCACACGCCAATCATGTCTATGAAAGCGCCAATCATTCCTCGGCTGCCGCAAGTTCCCCGATCGTCGCCTCCTGGCGCCGCTGCATGATGATGCATCATCTGGCGCCGGAGGAAAACCGCAAGCCGATCTTTCTGTCGGAGGCGGAATTCCGAAGGGCACGCGACGAGGCATCCGATCTTCTGGCGGAAAGCGCGGATGAAATCGACCGCATCTTTTCAACCGTTGGCAGGGCCGGTTGCTGCCTGCTGTTGACCGATGCCAAAGGCGTGGCTTTGGAACGGCGCGGTGCTGCGGGTGACGATGAAGATTTTCGCAAGGCCGGGCTGTGGTCCGGCGCGCTGTGGAGCGAGGCGAGTGTCGGCACCAATGGTATCGGCACGGCACTTGCCGATGAGCGCCCAGCGGTGGTCTACCGCGACCAGCATTTCTTCAGCTCCAACATCAATCTCTCCTGCACGACGGCGCCGATCCGCGATCACAGGGGCCAGGTGACGGGGGCGCTCGACATTTCAACCTGCCGGGAGGACATCAACGAGCTGACCTTCTCCATGGTGACGCAGACCGTTCGCGATGCCGCACAGCGTATCGAGGGCAACCTGTTCCGCCGTGCCTTTCCAGGCGCGCGCATCCTGATCGTGCCGTCTGCGCAATCCACGATGCTGTCGCTGCTGGCTGTCGATCAGGACGATATTATTCTTGGTGCGACCCGCGCGGCTAGACTTGCACTGCGTCTTGACGATGCGCGCATTGCGCAAGGCATCCCCGCATCGGATGCGCTCAAGGAAGAGCGCCATGACAAGGGGAGTGACCTGATGGAGGCTGAGCGCGCGGCTCTGAGACGGGTTCTGGCGCGAACCAATGGCAATGTGACACAGGCGTCCGAATTGCTGGGGATCAGCCGCGCAACGCTTCACCGCAAGATGAAGAAGCTGTCCGTCCACTGAGCGTGAGGTGGTCGTTCCGATTGGCGTGGCCGTTGTCGCAGATGTGAAACACTGTGCAGTGCGGAACGGCCCGATGCCTCTTTGATTTACCCGAGTATCGGCACAACCTCTCTCCACGCGATCAAACATGGATCGTTGTTCATCAGGGAGGATGAAAGACATGAACATCCAGGTTCAGCATAAAGCGGGTGAAACTCCGTTCAAACTGAAATACGGCAACTATGTCGGCGGCAAGTGGGTGGAGCCGAAGTCCGGCCGCTACATGGACAATATCTCCCCCGTTACCGGGCAGAAGATTTGCGAAGTGCCGCGATCCGATGCCAACGATATCGAGGCTGCACTGGATGCGGCGCATAAGGCGCGCGCAGCCTGGGGCCGAACCAGCGTCACCGAGCGCTCCAATATTCTTTTGAAGATCGCTCAGCGGATCGAGGATAATCTCGATCTCATCGCTCGGGCGGAAACCTGGGATAACGGCAAGCCGCTTCGCGAAACCACCAATGCCGATATTCCGCTGACCATCGATCACTTCCGTTATTTCGCAGGCTGCATTCGCGCGCAGGAAGGCTCCATCGGGCAAATCGACAACGACACCGTCGCCTATCATTTCCATGAGCCGCTTGGTGTCGTTGGCCAGATCATTCCCTGGAACTTCCCTATTCTGATGGCAGCGTGGAAGCTTGCGCCGGCACTTGCCGCCGGCAACTGCGTGGTTCTGAAGCCGGCCGAACAGACGCCCGCTTCGATCCTGCTCGTCATGGAACTGATCGAAGATCTTCTGCCGCCGGGCGTCATTAATATCGTCAACGGTCTCGGCACCGAAGCCGGTAAGCCACTGGCGCAGAGCAACCGTATCGCCAAGATCGCCTTCACCGGCTCGACCTCGGTCGGCAAGGAAATCATGCGCTATGCGGCGGACAACATCACCAACATCACGCTGGAGCTCGGCGGCAAGTCGCCAAACGTCTTCTTTGCCGATGTGATGAATGAGGATGATGCCTTCCTCGACAAGGCGCTCGAAGGCTTTGCCATGTTCGCGCTGAACCAAGGCGAGGTCTGCACGTGCCCGTCCCGCGCGCTGGTGCATGAATCGATCTATGACCGCTTCATGGAAAAGGCGCTGAAGCGGGTGCAGGCGATCAGCCAGGACGATCCGCTGAATGCTTCCACCATGATCGGTGCGCAGGCGTCGCAGGAACAGTTCGACAAGATCATGAGCTACCTTGAGATCGGCAAGAAGGAAGGCGCCAAGGTGCTGACCGGCGGCGACAAGAAATCTCTCTCCGGCAATCTGAAGGACGGCTTCTACATCCAGCCGACGGTCTTCGAAGGCAACAACAAGATGCGGGTTTTTCAGGAGGAAATCTTCGGCCCTGTGGTTTCCGTCACAACCTTCAAGACGGTGGAAGAAGCGATCGAAATCGCCAATGACACGGTTTATGGCCTGGGTGCGGGTGTCTGGAGCCGCGATACGAACCTCGCTTACCGCGCAGGTCGCGGCATCGAAGCCGGTCGCGTGTGGACGAACTGCTACCACGCTTATCCGGCAGGCGCCGCTTTCGGTGGTTACAAGCAGTCGGGCATCGGTCGCGAGACGCACAAGATGATGCTCGATCATTACCAGCAGACCAAGAACCTGCTGGTCTCCTACAGCCCGAACAAACTCGGCTTCTTCTGATGCCGGTTGAGAGCGACACTACCGTCTTTGCGCTGGTGTCGTAATTCGGAATGCGCGCTGACTTGTTTGTGTAGAAGCCTTCCGAATTGACGTAATGGTGTCATTAATCAGGCGCATATCGTCGTCGTTCTTTTTGAGCGGATCGATATGCGCCTTTTCTTTTTCCATTTCTTACAAGTGATTTTCACGTCCAGTCGGTGTCAGGCATGAGCGGGATCGCCGGACAGTTTCAACGTGCCGCGGACACCCACCCAATGGAGACGGATAGCGCCCGATGGTGGTCGATTGCGCTTGCCTCTATCCTCGGCGTAACCTTGTTCCGCATCGTCTGTCTTGCGTTCAACCATACCGATCTCTTTGTCGATGAAGCGCAATATTGGCTCTGGAGCCGGGAGATGGCGTTCGGCGCCTATTCCAAGCCGCCGCTGATCGGCTGGGTCATTCGCCTGACCACGTGGATGACGGGCGGTGAGGGGACTTTCGACATTCGTTTGGCGGCGCCCATCATGCATGCGATGACGGCGGCTGCGATGTTCTATCTGGGGCGGATGATCTATGATGCGCGGATAGGAGCGCTGGCGGCGATCATCTACATCACGCTGCCCGGCGTCTCGCTTTCCAGCCTGTTGATTTCCACCGATACGCCGATGCTGTTTTTCATCGTCGTGTCGCTGATCCTGTGGCGCGAGCTTGCGGCGGTGCGCGATGACGGCGGACCACTCGGCTTGATGCTGGCGGCAGGGCTTGGCTTTGCGGTCGGGCTGGGCTTTCTGTCGAAATACGCCATGGCCTTTCTGTTTCCCTTCGTGCCGCTGGCGGCATTGCTGGATAGGAACTGGTGGGTCCGTTGGTCGCATGCGTTCCTGGCGGGTCTCGTTGCCACGGCTGTGGTTGCGCCCAATCTGTGGTGGAACTATACGCATGATTTCGCCACCGCCCGTCACACGGTATCCATTGCGCATTGGAATGCGGCGGGGCTGAACTTCGGCTCGGCTCTCGGCTTTTTCGGTGCGCAGGCCGGGGTCGTCGGGCCCTTCGTTTTCATCGCCATGCTGATGGCCTTGCGGGACATGAGAACGCCGACGGTCCGCGCTCTCTGCGCGCTCAGCATTCCGCTTCTCCTGTTGATGACGGTACAGGCGTTGGTCTCGCGTGCCTTCGCCAATTGGGCGGTCGGCGCCTATGCAGCAGGCCTCCTGCTTGCGACGCCATGGCTTGCGGAACGGCCGCACTGGCTGCGGGCGTCGCTTATTCTCAATACCGTTGTCGCCATTATCCTGCCGCTGCTCACCATCTTCGGTACGGAGTTGCGTCTTCCCAATGGCGAGCTGGCGTTGAAGCGCTATCTTGGCCGGTCCGCTCTGGTATCGACAGCAATTGCGGATGCGAGAAGGCTGGACGCTCACGTCCTGGTCGCCTCCGACCGGTCCTTCCTGGCGGAAATGTTCTATCAGTTGAGAGACGATCATCATATTGCGCCGCGCGCGTGGAACGAGGGTGCCGAGCCTCCATCCAGTCACTATGCGCTGCTCTATTCGCTGCTGCCGGGGGAGGCGACCAACGCGCTTCTTCTATCGCGTGCCGACTCGCTCCCTGCCTGCATCAAGGATGAGCCGGCGGAAGCCCAATGGGTGGCGGCCGCCGGTTTCATGGAACGCGCCACCGTCGGCCTCTGGAAAATTCCCGCCTCCTGTCTTGAGGGGGCGAACCATGGACCATGATATCGTCCATATGCGGCTCACCATCTGGCTGACGATCGCAACGCTTTGCGCCGTGATCGTTTTTGCGGCTTTCCCCTTCCTGGACCTGAGAATTTCCACCCTGTTCTTCAGCGGGCAGGCAGGAGACTGGGTGGGCCGCAGCCCGAACTTCATGTTCTGGAGAGATGTGCTGCGCCACGGCGGTGAGGCCTTCGCCGTCGTGACATTCCTCATCTTCCTGGGCAACGTCCTGATCGGAACCACACAACAGACCGGCTGGCGCGTCTGGGCCTTTATCTGGGGCAACACGCTGGCCTGCGCCGGGCTGCTGGTCAATGGCATTTTGAAAACCTGGCTCGGTCGCGCGCGGCCAGATGGCGTTCTCGAATTCGGTGGCACCCAGACATTTACGCCAGCGTTTCAGCTCAGCAATCAGTGCTTCAAGAACTGTTCCTTTTCATCCGGCGAGGCGGCCCTGATTGCCAGCGTCGTATTACCGGTCTGCGTTTTGCTCTGGCCGCAACTCACGCGTAGGGGAAAGATAGTCTGCGCCGTGGTCGCTGCCTTCCTGATTATCGCAACGGCTGCCATGCGCATGGCCGCGGGTCGGCATTTCCTCAGCGATACGACGATGTCGATCCTCTTTGCCGCCCTGACGACGCTTGTTCTTTATCGTCTTCTCGCAATTGGAGAGCATCGGCACGTGCTGGGCCTCCGGCCCGTTGTTTCGGACGTGTCGGCCATTCTGGAGCATTCCCGAATCTACGGTGGGCGGTGGCTGGTTATGTTGATAAGGAGAGGTCTGAAGACGGCAGTTCTTCTACAGGCATGGGCGGCGAAGGAAAAGATGAGGCTGTCACAGCGACGTTCAGACGTGGCCCTCGACTAAGGCCGCTTCAACCTTCGTTGGATTCGCGAAATTCTTGTCCTTTGCCAAGAATACGGAGAACGATGACACGCTCATCTTCGACGATAAAGGCGATGCTGGCGTTCCGCTCAAAGCCAATAATCCGCAGTCCGTCACGGACGTCATCTCTGAGCGTGCCCCGCTCCGGAAATACGGACAGACCGCTCAAGAAGTTACCGATGCGATCAAGATATCTGTCAGCGACGACGGATGAGCCTGATACCTCAATGATATAGTCATAAATGCTGACGAGATCGTTTTGCGCCTCGGGGGTGAGGCGCACCATATAACGCTTCACTCAACCGCGACCTTTGCGCTGGGCGATGCGGGATCGGACGTTTGCCAAGCCTTCCTCGAGTGTAACCGTGCGTGTGGGATCTGCTTTGTGAGCATCGTACGCCTGAGCCGCCTCATCCCGTAGCCAACGGTCCACCGCCGCGTCTCGCGCGGCGAGCGTTCTCAAACCGTCGCGGATCACTTCGCTTTCGCTCGCATACTCACCAGATGCAACCTTGGCTTTGACCATTTCCGCCATGTCCAAGGGTAGGGTTATGCTGAGGGACTGGGTTGTGCGCAT
This sequence comes from Agrobacterium sp. SORGH_AS 787, assembly GCF_030819035.1. Taxonomy (NCBI): domain Bacteria; kingdom Pseudomonadati; phylum Pseudomonadota; class Alphaproteobacteria; order Hyphomicrobiales; family Rhizobiaceae; genus Agrobacterium; species Agrobacterium sp. SORGH_AS 787. The sequence goes on along the minus strand of NZ_JAUTBG010000002.1, from coordinate 12,255 downwards.
AGTCATCACCTTCATTATCGCGCACGGAGATTACAACAAGATAGGATTTAATCCTACTCGTTTCCAATGTCGCAGATAGAAGGCAGAGGAACAGCTAGATCAATCGAAGAGGCCCGAGACCGACTGTTCCATCGCCGTGCGGTTGATCGCTTCGCCGAGCAGGGTGGCGGTGGTGATCACGCGGATGTTGTGCGCGGACTGGACGCCGGTGGTCGGCTGGATGCTGTCGGTGATGACGAGTTCGCGCAGCTTGGAGGATGACACGCGAGCAACGGCGCCGCCGGAGAGAACGCCATGGGTGATGTAGGCGGTGACGCTGGTCGCGCCGTTCTTGAGCAGGGCTTCTGCGGCGTTGCAGAGCGTGCCGCCGGAATCGACAATGTCATCGATCAGGATACAGTCTTTACCGGACACGTCACCGATGACGTTCATGACCTCGGATTCGCCGGGACGATCGCGGCGCTTGTCGACGATGGCGAGAAGACAGTCGAGACGCTTGGCAAGCGAGCGGGCGCGCACCACGCCACCCACGTCTGGGGAAACAACCATGACGTTCTTGGTGTCGTAGTGTTCCTTCACGTCGCGGGCGAGGATCGGTGCGGCGAAGAGGTTGTCCGTCGGGATATCGAAGAAACCCTGGATCTGACCGGCGTGAAGATCGAGCGTCAGGACGCGATCGGCACCGGCTTCGGTAATGAGATTGGCAACGAGCTTGGCAGAGATCGGCGTTCTTGGACCGGCTTTACGGTCCTGGCGGGCGTAGCCGAAATAGGGGAGAACGGCAGTGATGCGCTTTGCCGAGGAACGACGCATGGCGTCGATCATGATCAGCAGTTCCATCAGGTGGTCATTGGCCGGGAAGGATGTGGACTGGACGACGAAAACATCCTCGCCGCGTACATTTTCACCGATTTCTACGAAGATTTCCTGGTCCGCAAACCGTTTTACTGTGGCATTTCCCAGGGGAACATTGAGATACTTGCAGATCGCTTCGGCCAGATGCCGGTTCGAATTGCCTGCGAAAACCTTCATGGGTGCCGCCTGTTTTCCATGCCATCGCTTGAGCCCGGGATTTTTAAGTCTGTTCCGCGGCCAGTGCGTCGTTCAACGGGAAGGAATACCCGGCCCAGAAGGGCGCCGGACATGCCGTTTTGCCATGGGCGCCTTAATAGCGCTGTTGCCTGTGAATGCAATAGCCGGAACCCCGTTACCCATGATTTTCGTGAAAACTTTGTGACTCGACTGTTTTCAACTGTCTCTTCAATCGATTGGATCGGCGCAAGTGCTTTCGACCGACTGACTTATCCACGCCCGTTCTGCCGCCATGCTTGGTAATCGTCCAGCGTCTTGGCTGCGATCTTCTGCATCACGCCATCGGTGACGGCCGACCACGGGTCGCCCCCGCGTGACGCCACGGCTTCCTGCCCCTGGAGGCGATGAAGCCGAGCGCCATTGGCATCGAGAATGTCCCAGACATAGACGACCGTGACCTTGCCGCCATCTTCAAAAGCCGAAAGATAGCCCTTCAGGATGTTCGTGGCGGAGGTATCGGCGGAAGGCAGGATCGTCAGCCCCTTGGCGCGGGCCTCCGCTCCAAGTTGTCTGGAGAGCGGCGTGACCGCCTGGACCGGCGCGCCGATAATCGGCAGGAAGCGGATACTGGCGGCACCCGACGAAGCAAGTGCTGCAGTCTGCTGCTGCGGCTGAGTGGCTCGCGGTTGCTGCGGCTGGCGGCTGACCGGCTGACCGTATTGAACGCCGCTGGTCATCGCCTGGGCTTGCGCCTGCAGCGTGTTCTGCGGCGCGTAGGCCGGTACTTGCGGTGCAACGCCGGAACCGGAACGATCAGCAGCTGCCGCCATCTGGTCGAGATCGCCCTGATTGACAGGGGTCGATGCCGTCTGGTTGTGCCCGACATTGACTTGCGGTGTGAGCGCATCACTGGTGTTGCATGCAGAAAGAGCCATCAAGAGCCCGGGAACTGCAAGGATCCCACCCAGCCTGCTCATGCCCTGTATCTCATCATCATCGGCTCCGTCTCCCCAGAATGGGCGCGATTAAAGTGCCGTTTGGGTTTCGAGTCAAACCGTCTTCAGGCGGTCAGCATGTCGAGGCTGTGGCGTGAGAGCGATTGCGGCGCACCTTCTGTCGTCACATAGGTCTGACCCAGCGTCATGGCGATGCCGGCATCGCTGTCCATGATGATCATGTGAACGAAGAGGGTCATGTTGGGCAGGATTTCCTGTGTGTTTCCCGGCGTAGAACATCTGGTGCTCCATCCAGGACGGCGAGAAGCGTGCGCCAAGCGAGTAGCCGCAGGCGTTGAGGCGGTGGCGAGTCAAGCCGCGCTCATCCATGATCTTGGCATGCACATCGAAGACGCCGCCGAAGGTGTTGCCGGGGCGAAGAACCTCTTCGATGGCGCGGATGTTTTCGGCGCAGGCATTGTAGAGTTCCTTATGGCGGAACTCCGGTTCGCCAATGACGACGGTGCGCATCATCGCCGCGTGATAATGGGCGCTGGCGCCAGCCCATTCGAGCGTGATCTGGTCCTTGGCATCCAGCTTGCGGCGGCCGGCCTTGTAGCGGCACAGAAGCGCATCGGGGCCGGAGCCGATGATGAATTCGTTGGCAGGGTAATCGCCGCCTCCGGAAAAGACCGCGCCCTGCATGGCAGCCAGAATGTCGGCCTCATCGGCACCCGGCTTGATGAGCGCGATGGCTGCATCGAGCGCATCATCGGCAAGCTCACCGGCACGCTTGGCATAGGCAATCTCGGCTGGGCTTTTCACCAGTCGAAGTGTGCTCACGAGATAGGAAGCATCGACGATCTGGCAGAAGCTTGCCAGTTGATTATCCAGCAGGCGCGCCACCCGTCCAGTCATGCCGTGGGTGTCGAACTCGATGCCGACGCGGCAACCGAGCAGGTCCATCTCGCTCATCAGGTTTTTGAGATCGAGCGTCGGATCGGCATTGAGGCGATCCACCCAAATGACGATGTTTTCGATATTGGAGGTGTGGCGGGCCTGGCGCAGGTCGGCGGAACGCGTCAACAGCGCAACCGAGCCATCGGCCTTAACGATCAGCGTCTGGAAGAAGCAATAGCCGAAGGTGTCGTAGCCGGTCAGCCAGTACATGCTTTCCTGGGCGAAAAGCAGCACGGCATCCAGCTTTTCCTCTGCCATCTTCTCGATCAGGCGGGCACGACGGGCCTCAAATTCGGCGGGTTCGAAGTGAAGAGCCATCTTACGTCTCCAAAATTGCTATTGCTGAGATCTGTCGACCATAATCCGGTTCGGACAGATGCGTGGTCCTGCGGAAGGAAAAGAATCTTTTGTCATCCGGATAGGTGCAGAGGTTGAGATTTTCGGCCTGAATGCCCGCTTTGGTCAGACGGTCCATCGTCAGTTGCTTCAGGTCGAAATAGGCGTGGCCTTCATTCTCCGAAGGCGCGAAGTATTGATCGTAGGTTGGATCCAGCTTTTTCAGATCTTCGACGCGCTCCGGTCCCACCTCGTAATTCTCCTGCGCGATGGAGGGGCCGAGTGCTGCGACGATGTTTTCTCGGCGTGCGCCAAGCGCGATCATGGCTTCGATGGTGTTCTCCAGAACGCCATGAACCGCACCCTTCCAGCCGGCATGGGCCGCGCCAACGATGCCAGCTTTGCGGTCGGCAAAAAGAATCGGTCCGCAGTCGGCACTCAACACGCCTATGACGATACCGGGCGTTGCCGTCACCATCGCGTCCGCTTGCGGTCTGCCCCCATAATAGGTCTCGTCGATCACGACGACATTGGGGGAGTGGATCTGGTGGACGGTTGCGAGCTTTTCGGCCGAAAGACCGAACCACTGCGCCACGCGGCGGCGATTTTCCACGACCGATTGGCGTTCGTCTTGCGAGCCGAGGCCGACATTCAAGCCGCGATAGATGCCTTTCGAAACGCCGCCTTCGCGGGTGAAGAAGCCATGGCGTATGCCGTTTTCGGACGCCGCCTCAAGCAATGTGCTCTGAACGGGAAGCGGCAGCGTGTCGTCCTGCATGGGGTGTTCAATCCTTTGCGGTGTCGCCGATTTTTTCAGTGATGATTCTGAGCGAGTGTTTCCGATGGGCGCATCTCAAAAAAGATGCCGTGCGGCAGATTTGTTCTGCTTCGAATTGGCCCGATGTTGGCCCAAGCGGACTGCCCGTGTCAATCTCCTCTCAGGCGTCCGTCAGGTGTCTACTCGTCAGCAGGCTCAATCCAGCGCGCGAAACGGCAGCAAATGAAGGGCAGGGCTGGAGATCGCAAGCACCTTGAAAAGCTCACCCATCTTACCAGCACCTTCGCCAGCGAGACGGTTGATGGCTTCGGCAATCGTCAGCATCTGATCGGGCGTCGCCGTTGCTGCCAAAGCCTGTCCGCGTTCCTTGAGGCCAAGGCCGTAGAGGAAATCGCCCTGGTGCAGAAGGCCGTTCACATGGATGCCGTTTGCAGTCGCGGTCTTAACGAGGCTTTCGAAATCCACATGGCTGGTCAGATCGGCCTCGCCGGGATGGGCGAGGACGGGATCATATTCATGCATTCTGAGCGCCTGCATGGTATCGCCATAGCCGGAGACCATGTGGCCGTAGTCGATGACGAGCGCGGTGCCGCTGTTGACTTTAAGCCTCTCGCAAAGTGCGGCCATGACCGCTTCACGGGCAGGAGAGTATTCGAAGATCGTGCCAAGCGCCTGTCGCTCAGACTGCGGGGGCAGGAGGTCCGGATCAAGACCAGCGACGCCTGCGGTGAAAATCAGTTCGTCATCCTCATCGAGGCTGACGACCCTTTCTCTGAAGCCTTGGTGCGTCTTGACGAACTGGCGGATAGGGATGGCATCGAAGAGTTCGTTGGCGGCAATCAGCAGGAAGCCTGGCGGCACGTCGTTGAAGCTCTCGTGCCAGCTGATCTTGCCCTCATGCGCGACAAGCGTCTTCTGCTGCGTCTCGGTCAGAAGCGGGCTCGTTTCGACGAGATGCACACTCATTGCGTCGTAAAGGGGGGCGGCAATGCGCTGAATCACCCTCAACATATCCGTCATCATCGTGCCGCGACCGGGTCCGATTTCCACCAGCCTGACATTGGCGGGCAGGCCGTGGCGCTGCCAGGCATGGACCATGAAGACGCCTAGCATCTCACCGAAGAGCTGGCTGACTTCCGGTGCCGTGACGAAATCGCCGGTGCGACCGAAGGGCTGGCGTGTCTTATAGTATCCATGCTCGGGATCTGCGAGGCAGAGCGAGAAGTAATCGGTGACGCTTAAGGGGCCGTTGAGGCGAATAAGAGACTTGATGCGACGTGCAAGGGGCGTTGGCATGTCACTTATCCGTTCTGGCGGGCGCGGGCGGCAAAGCGTGCCCGCAGGATTGCCCAGACGCCGAGCGCGAACATGGGCGCTGAGAGAACCATTCCCATGGTCAACCAGTTCCCCGCCAGATAGCCGATCTGTGCGTCGGGTTCGCGGAAGAATTCGACGAAGATGCGCGACAGGGCATATCCGGCAACGAAGGTGCCCGTCACCGTGCCGGGTGTTTTCAGCGCCTTGAAGACCCATACCAATACGGCGAGAACAATCAGCAGCACGATGCCTTCCAGCCCGGCTTCGTAAAGCTGGCTTGGATGGCGGGCGAAAGGTCCGCCGGTCGGGAAGACGACCGCCCATGGAACATCCGTCAGCCGGCCCCACAATTCGCCATTGATGAAGTTCGCGATGCGGCCGAAGAACAGGCCGACGGGTGCGACGGCCGCGATAATGTCGAACATGCTCCAGACGGGAATGGCGTTGCGACGGGCAAAGAGGATCATTGCGATCGTCGTACCCAGGAGGCCGCCATGGAAGGACATGCCGCCATTCCAGATCTCGAAGGCGCGCACCGGGTTCGCCATGACGGCAGGAAGATCGTAAAAGAGTACGTAACCGATGCGGCCACCCAGCACGATGCCCGCGGCTGCCCAGATGATGAAATCATCGAGATGGATCGGCGTCACGGGCGATTTGTCACCCGGCCACAGGCGATCCGTCATGCTGAGCTTGCGCGCGTAGTACCAGCCAAGAAGAATACCGACGACATAGGCGATACCATACCAATGGATCGAGATCGGGCCGATGGAAAAAGCGATCGGATCAATGTTGGGAAACGGCATGATCGAAAGCGGGGCAAGCGGTGAAAACAAGTCGCGGATTCCATTCTCTGTTGTTGTCGAAAACGCCGGTTTTCGTACGGCAGGCAGTATTAGCATGATCTTTCCCGCCGGGCGAAAATGGCGGGTGAAAAGGGAGCGGTCAAGGCGATTCTTTGGCGCTTTCACGGCTGTCACAAGTAAGGTTACTGCCCGTCATCATCCCGTTTTCGCTTGCAACGCGGCAAGGGAGTGCCTACCTGAAATGTCAGAACCGGATAGAGCAGCATGTCTCTCCGGATGAAGACGAGGACACCGCGCCATGAGCACAACCGGAACCAACCGCATTTTCGATGAATTCGCGAAGCTGATGACCGATGCCGCAGGTGCGGCGCAGGGTGTACGCAAGGAGGTAGAGCAGGCGTTCCACGCGCAGGCCGATCGCTGGCTAAACAGCCTCGATGTGGTGAAGCGAGAGGAGTTCGACGCGGTGCGCGAGATGGCCATCAAGGCGCGAGACGAGAATGACGCGCTGCGCGCCAGGATCGAAGCGCTTGAGGCAAAGCTTTCCGGAAACGCTTCCTGAGCCAAATCCGATCTTCGATTTGGACTTCTGTCAGACAGGCCGCGCTCTCAGAAAGGGCGCGGCCTTTTCATTTTACCCGCCGCGAGCCCCCAACCTGCGCGAGTGCGGATTCGTCTCCAAAGAGCAAGCAATTTCATCAGCATTTTTTTCCCCTCTGTGGACACATCCAAAAAACGCAATCGGCAGAGTCGGTTATGACTCTCAACTGATCTGACGCGCCAAGAGATATCCACGGTTCTCCCCGGAAAATGGAATGACAGGGGGTGGCGATGGGACTCGCTCGTTATAGACTGATTTTAAATGATGATTCGAAACGAACTCGGTAAGCTCCAGACAGGTTCACTGCGTTAATCTGGCAGCGTCGGGCAATCGTCCTAAACTGATGTACCGGCATTTGTGTGTGCGTTTTTGTGCTTTCGCGTGCGAAACAAAACATTCATCTCCGGCTGAAAAGGTGCCGTATGAGCCTAATAGAATTCGAAGTTGAACGTCTCTCCAACCCGGTCGATATGATCGAGTTCGTAGCGGCTGCCAACGATTGGTCTTTCGAGCGCTCGGGTGAGGACGAAATTGCCATGACGGTGGGAGGTCGTTGGGCCGATTATCACGTCTCGTTTTCCTGGATGGAACAGTTCGAAGCGCTGCATCTGGCCTGCGCCTTCGATATCCGCGTGCCCGATCATCGCGTCAATGAAGTGATCCGGCTGCTCTCGCATGTCAACGGCCAGACACTGATGGGGCATTTCGACCTTTGGCGTCAGGAGGATGTCATCATCTTCCGTCAGTCACTGCTTCTGGCTGGTGGTGCCGAGCCGACGAACCAGCAGGTCGAAGTTCTACTTTCCAGCGCGTTGGAAGCCTGCGAGCAATATTTCCAGGCCTTCCAGTTCGTCGTCTGGTCCGGGATGGAAGCCAAGGCCGCGATGGAGGCGGCTCTCTTCGAAACCGTGGGCGAGGCCTGATACGCATGCTTTCGCTTGGTTCTAACCCTATCGTACTCGTTGGTGCCGGCAATATGGGCGGCGCCATGCTTTCCGGCTGGCTGAAGAAGGGCGTTTCCGGTTCGTCGGTGATCGTCATCGATCCACGCCCTTCCGATGCCATGATGTCGACACTTGGCGAGGCGGGTGCACGCCACTGCGAGAGCGCACCGGATGGCGTAACGGCCAGCATTCTGTTTTTGGCGGTCAAACCGCAATTGATGGATGCCGTGCTGCCAGGTCTGAAAGGTCTTGTCGGGGAAAAGACAGTCATCGTTTCGATTGCTGCGGGCAAGACGCTGTCGTCTATCGAGAGCCATCTCGGTGAGGCGGCGACCGTGCGTGCCATGCCCAACACACCCGCCATGGTGGGGCGCGGCGTGACCGGTGCTTATGCCAATGAGCGCGTTTCGGCCGACCAGCGTCAGCTGGTAGAAGAGCTTCTGAAAGTCAGCGGTCCGGTAGAATGGGTTGCGACCGAAGGTGATATCGATGCCGTCACTGCCGTGTCCGGCAGTGGCCCCGCTTATGTTTTCTATCTCGTGGAATGCATGGCAGAGGCAGGTCGCAAAGCTGGCCTGCAGGCGGACCTTGCCATGCGTCTCGCGCGAGAAACCGTCGCGGGGGCTGGTGAACTTCTTTATCAGTCCCCCGACGACGCGTCGAAACTGCGCCAGAATGTGACGTCTCCGGGCGGCACGACGGCAGCCGCACTCTCCGTGCTAATGGCAGAGGATGGCATGCAGCCCTTGTTCGACAAGGCGATTGCCGCGGCAAAGACACGGGCAGAAGAACTGGCGAACTGATCGGAGATAGGGCAGATGAGCGCTGAGATCACCTATGCGGATTTCGAGAAGGTCGATATTCGTGTCGGCACCATCATCGAGACGGAGGCTTTTCCCGAAGCGCGCAAGCCCGCTTTTAAGCTGAAGATCGATTTCGGACCCGAAATCGGCATCAAGAAATCCTCGGCGCAGATTACCGTGCACTATACGCTGGACAATCTGGTCGGCCGGCAGGTGCTTGCTGTCGTCAACTTTCCGCCGCGCCAGATCGGGCCGTTCCGCTCGGAAGTTCTCACCCTCGGTTTTGCCGATGCCAATGGCGATATTGTCCTGGCCGCCGTCGAGCGCGCTGTGCCGAACGGCGAGAAGATGTGCTGATTACCGCCACACGTGAGCTTGTTTCCCGACCCGTCAGGCCGGGATTTTCACGATGACCCGTAGGCCACCCAACGGGCTGTCATCCAGCATGACGTCGCCGCCATGGCTTCTGGCAATATCGCGCACGATCGAAAGGCCAAGCCCGGTGCCGGAGGCGTTGAGGTTGCGCGCCTCATCCAGCCGGAAGAAGGGCTTGAAAACATCTTCGCGCGATTCCGGCGGAATGCCCGGACCATCATCATCGAAGACGAGGCTGATCGATCGCGGTGCGCGCCGTAACTCAATGGACAGCGTCTGCGCATAGCGCTGCGCGTTGGCGGCAAGGTTGCCGATGAGGCGCGAAAAGGCGTTAGGACGCGCGGTGAGCTGTGAGACGCCGTTCAGCTGGAAGGTCATCGTCTTGCCGACCATTTGGAAATCGCTCTGCAGTTTCTGCAGCAATGGCTCCAGTTCCAGTGTGCCAACATCCTCCTCCGCATCATCGCGAGCAAAGGCGAGATAGGCCTCCAGCATCGACTGCATGTCGTCGACATCCTTGTCCAGGCCATCAAGATCGGGGTTGTCGCCTGCCAGTGCGAGCTGAAGCTTGAAGCGGGTGAGGATGGTGCGCAGATCGTGGCTCACACCGTTGAGCATCGCGGTGCGCTGCTCCATCTGTCGCTCGATCCGCTCTCGCATGAGAATGAAGGCAAGACCGGCGCGCCGTACTTCATCGGCGCCCTTGGGCGAGTAGGCCGTAATCTTCTGGCCCCGACCGAAACTCTCGGCAGCCTTTGCGAGCGCCAGGATCGGACGAATCTGGCCGCGTAGGAAGAGGATAGAGATGCCGAGCAGAACGAGCGATGCGCCGACCATCCAGACGAGGAAGATGTGCGTGTTGGAGGCATAGGTCTGGTTGCGGCGCGTGAAGATGCGTAGCGTCTTGTCCTTCAACTGGATGCGGATTTCCACCAGCGAGCCGTTGCCGAATGCGTCGATCCAGAAGGGCCTGCCGATCTGCGCGGTGATCTGGTCGGCTAGAATGGAATCGAGGATGGAGAAGAAGGGTTGTGGTCTCGCTGGAGGAAGCTCCGTCTTTGGCTCGATATAGATGCTGAGGTCGAGCTTTTCCCGGGCGATATTGATGACGCGCTGATAGTCGTCCTCTTCCGGATCCGTCTCGATCAGTTCGATGATCGCGGCAATATCGCGCGTAACGGCAGCAGAGAGACGCTCCGTTACCAACTGCCAGTGTCTTTCCATGAAGACAGCTGCGACGACCGCCTGCAATAGAACCATGGGCAGGATGATGATCAGCAGCGAGCGGGTATAAAGCCCGGTCGGCAACCAGTGCCGCAGCCATCGCACGAAGAAGCGCCACCCTCGTGCCGGGGCGCTGTTGCGGGCGAAACTCATGAAGTCGAGGCTTGCCATTGATCACCTGTCCATCCGGCTCTTAACCGGACGTGCCAGAAAGGGGTGGTTCAATCCACGCTGAGACGGTAGCCGATGCCACGCACCGTTTGCAAATAGACCGGGTTGGCCGGATCGTCTTCGATCTTGCGCCGAAGGCGGTTGATCTGCACGTCGATGGTCCGCTCTCCGACATCCGCATCGGCATCCACCAACTCATGTCTTGGAATGGTGTCGCCGGCGCGCAGTGCAAAGAGCATCATGATGTCCAACTCGCGGTCGGTCAGCCGGATGATCTCCGCGCCGCGTCGAAGCTCCTTCTTGTGTAGGGAGAAGTTGAACGGCCCGAAAATGATCTGGTCGATTTTCGGCGTATCCGGCGAGGTGTTGCGTCTGAGAATATTGTTGATGCGCAGCACAAGTTCACGCGGGTCGAAGGGTTTGGCGAGATAGTCGTCGGCGCCAGCCTCGAGACCGGCAATCCTCGAATCCGCTTCCGAGCGTGCCGTGAGGAGAATAACCGGTACAGTCTTGTTTTCGTTGAGGGACTTTGTCAGTGACAGGCCGTTTTCGCCCGGCATCATCACGTCGAGGATCAGGAGATCGAACTGGATGCCCTGCATCTTTCGGCGTGCTTCGGCGGCGTCCGCCGCAGCGGTGATACGGTATCCCTTGTCGCTCAAGAAGCGCTGCAGAAGGTCGCGGATACGCGCGTCGTCATCGACGATGAGAAGATGGGGGGCGTCATCATCCGCCGGCTGTTTTGGTGTGGCTACGGCCATCGTCATTCCGCTCCCGTCGGTTCGGCGTCGCGCATTCTGGCGAGAAATTGAAGAACGCAGGTCCTGGCCTCCGTCGACATGCCATCCAGAGCGCGGGCAATGCGGCGCGATTGCGGATCGCTCAAGGCGAGGGCCAGTTCGCGGCCAGTCAGTGTTGGGTAAAGCCTGCGCTGGCGGCGGTCTTCGGGGCCTGCCATCTGGCGGATATAGCCATCATCGATGAGTTGTTTGAGCACGCGTGCAAGGCTCTGCTTGGTAATCTGTAGCGTGTCGAGAAGATCCGCGACCGTCATGCCGGGGTTGCGGCAGACAAAATAGACCACACGGTGGTGGGCGCGACCATAGCCGAGCTTCTCCAGAATGGCGTCCGGATCGGAAACGAAGTCCCGATAGGCGAAGAAGAAGGCCTCAATCGTGTCGAAGTCGATCTTTGCATCATCGACATGGGGCAGGGCCGGAGCCTGTTTGGCGGCAGCCTTTTTCAGCGATTGGGCAGGCACTGGTCTTCCTTCATATTATCGAATGTGGACCATCATTATCACGAGATTGGCCCAAATGGTGTCCAAGAGGGATGTCTCCCGATCATTTTCTGTTGCGTTCGATAATATGCCGCAGGTTGAACATCAATGCCAAAGCGGCCAACAGCAAACAAGCAAAAGAGCGCGGACTGGCCGCGCTCTTCGCTACTCATAAACGCTGGTACTCTACGCGACTTTACTCGTACACATACACAACGCGGCGCGTGCTTGGTTCGACCAGAACGCGGCGATCGTTGACGCGGACATAGCTGTACTCGTAGTCAGGAATGGTCACGAGTTCCGCGCTGGCAGGAACGGTGGTGCCGATGGCGACATCGCCCTCGACGCGCACGATCTTGCCGGGATGCTGATCGATGTAGGTGATGACCTGCTCCGGCGGGTCTACCTCACCAACGCGACCAAGGTTCGGGTCGCCAGGGTTCGGCTCTTCCTGCTGAATGCTGGCCGTCTTCTCGTAGGTGACGACTGGAACTTCGATGTCGGCGCGACGCTCGCGCAGAATGACCGGCGAACCTTCATACATGACGTTCAGATAATCGGCGTTGGCCCAACCGCGAACACCGTTAACTTCAATACGGCACCAGGCGCTGCCTTCCAGGCATCCGTCAAGAACCGCATTGCTTCCGCGCGTTGCAAGACCCACTTCCGGGTAATCTTCGCCCGGGCCGGAACG
>NZ_JAUTBG010000001.1:877500-2131633 GCF_030819035.1 Agrobacterium sp. SORGH_AS 787 | reverse complement strand
ATATCGCTCATATCCATACGTCCTTTTTCGGGCCTGCTGCACACGGCTTGGTCGAGCGTGCCCGCTCCGCAAATCTGCCCTGGTCCATCGATCTTGAGCCCGCGACGTTTTCTAGTGGCATAGACGCGCTTGCAGATGCCCTGCTAGGCGCCAGTGTCGTCTTTGTGAATGACAGGGCCGCAGCCGCTTTGGGTGACGATCCTGTTGCAAAGCTTCATTCAATGGGCGCCCAGACAATCGTTCGCAGCCGTGGCGCAGATGGAGCGGAGCTCTATCAAAGCGGCATCGTCATCACCGCCCGACCACCTCTCGGCGTGCCCATTATTGACACCACAGGTGCGGGCGACTGCCTCGCGGGATGGTTTCTCTCCGGACAGGCGGCCAGCTGGGCGCCCGAGGTCATAATACGCCGCGCCGTGATCGCCGCCACTCTGTCCTGCAGGAGCGTCGGCGCTCAATCCGGCTATCCGAGCCTGGAAGAAGTCAAAAGTTACTCTGTAAATACGGAAGAGATCGCATGACAGCCCCCATCGTATTGCCTGCGAAAGCCAACGCACTACAGGCACATTTCACTAAACCCAAACCAATCATCGGGGTAATTCATCTCAGGGCACTCCCGGGGGCACCGCGCTACGAGGGCGAAGCAATGGCCTCAATCATCTCCGCGGCGATCAAAGACGCCAAGACACTCGCCAACGGTGGTATCGACGGCATCATGCTCGAGAATGCCAGCGACATGCCGTTCTCTCGCCCCGAGGATATCGGTTTCGAGACCGTAGCAGGCCTTACCGCCGTTTGCCAGGAAGTGCGCAATGCGGTTGATACACCAATTGGCATAACATGCGTTGCCAACGGAGCAATCCCAGGTCTTGCGGTGGCAAAAGCCGTCGGAGCGAAATGGGTGCGAGTGAATCAGTGGGTTAATGCCTATGTGGCCAATGAAGGATTTCTCAATGGGCCGGCAGCCCAGGCGTTGCGATATCGCTCCAATATCGGCGCGAAGGATGTTTCGATCTTTGCCGACGTTCATGTGAAATTCGGCGCTCACGCGATCACCTCCGACAGATCAATTACCGAACAGGCAACCGACGCAGAATGGTTCGATGCCGATGTATTGATTGCGACAGGCACGCGAACGGGATCTCCCACACAGCCGGATGAGGTGAACGAGGTGCGCGCAGGAACAAACCTCCCTGTTATTGTCGGTTCGGGATTATCTTCGGAACAGGTCCCTGCCCTGATGCAGGTCGCGGACGGTGCCATTATCGGACAGTGGCTCAAGGTCGATTCCCGCTGGTGGAATCCGGTCGATCCCGCCCGTGTCGAGGCCTTGATGACTGCAATGGAAAAGGTGCGGCGATGACGAGCCTGACGGGAGATACGGACGTCTTCTCGTCGGCGGCTGCTTCCGGGCCTCCTAAGGCTTCGGTTATGTTCCTTGCCTATCGACAGGACGATCTACCTGGAATTTATGCTGAACATCACCGAGAGGCGGTCCTTTCGGTGCTGCACGAACTGGCGAATGAGGGCTGGACGCTGGCCCTGCGCAAAGTGTTCGATCCAGCGTCGAACAATGATCCGATGGGTATCGATACCGGCTTTACACATGACCACGATATCGCTGGCGTGTTTGAAGCCCCGAGCCTTGAGGTAGCGATCGAAGGCACAATCAGGTTGGAAAAGGCTGGCTGGGCCCGGGCTTTCCGAACAGAATGGCTCATGGGCGTGAAGGAGTTTGCGCCGGTGATGGGTGACGGCGCAATCTCCGATCACGCATGGGTCTTTCTCGCACTTTGGGAATGGAACGACCAATGGTGTGAAGCAACGCCATCGGAACGCACCGAATACGACTTTGAGTGCGATATAGCCTTCAAAGGTGACCTCGCCCACAAAGTAAACATTGCGGGCCGCCATCGCATGGACTGGTCGCATCGCTGGCACCATCTCGGCGCCTGGGAAGTGGCCCATCCGGATATCGCAGACTCCGCCATTCGCGGCCACGAGGTCGTCGCTGATTTCAAATTCACCACATCCCGACACATCGTGGGCCGCCTGACGCCGCTCTCCGACCTTCTTGCGCCGAGGTTTCTTTGACATGACAAACTCGATATGGATCCATTATTCCCGCCCACGCCCGCATTGGTATCTGCTCAGTGATCCCGAAAAGACCGCACTGGAAGAGAGCTGGAACGCAGTTCGCGACAAGGCGAAAGCAATTGGTGGAGCGACGCAGGGACGCTTTCACATCCGTGGTCAGCACGATTTTCAGGAGGTCGAGATATGGACCTTTCCGCAGACAACGGATGCCTTTGATCATTGGGCGAATCTGTGTGTCGCGCGTTACAACGAGTTCTACGCCTTCTCCAACAATATCGGGCTGGAGCTGGACGTATGAGCCAGCCCCTGCTCGAAGCCATCGGCATCCGTCGCACCTTTGGGCATGTTCAGGCTTTGAGAGGGGCGGACTTCAACGTCTTTCCAAACGAGATCGTGGCGCTGATCGGCGACAATGGCGCAGGAAAGTCGACTTTGGTGAAAATCCTGTCGGGCGCGGAGCGCCCTGACGGCGGCTCCCTTAAAATTGATGGCCAGGAGGTCCGTTTCGGATCGCCACTTGATGCCCAACTCAATGGCATCGCGACGGTATATCAGGACCTGGCGCTCGCGCCCGATCTGACGCCGGCCGAAAATCTATTTCTCGGCCGGGAAATCCTCAAGCCCGGCGTCCTCGGGAAGCTAGGCTTCATAGACCGCAGCACGATGCGGACCCGCGCTGTCGAGCAATTCGCCAAGCTTGGCGTGCAATTGAAATCCCAAAGGGTCGCCATCGATACACTGTCGGGAGGACAAAGACAGTCCGTGGCAATCGCCAGGGCTGCGATGTGGGCACGCAAGCTCGTCATCCTCGATGAACCAACCGCCGCCCTGGGGGTGATTCAGACGCAACGTGTGCTTGACCTATGCAAGAGGGTTAGAGACGCGGGAACTTCCGTCGTGCTCATCAGCCACAACATGACGCAGGTTCTTGACGTTGCAGATCGGGTTCAGGTGCTTCGACTTGGCCAGACCGTCGCCGACCTGCGCGCCAGCGAGACCAATGTCGAAAACCTTGTTCGGGCGATGACCAGCGGACAGGTAACGGAGAAAACTGCATGAGCGACGAAACGACCGTAGCAGATGTCAGGTCGACCGGAGACCGCTTTCTGCGCCTCGTTACAGCCGGTTGGATCTTCTTTCTACTGATGGCGCTGATCATGATCTTCGCCGTATTGCGGCCTGCGCAATTCGGCTCTGGCTACAATCTCCAGCAATTGGCGATCAACGCCGCAATCCTCCTCGTCCTGGCAACGGGACAAACTTATGTCGTCATCACGTCCGGGATCGATCTGTCTATCGGTTCGGTGCTCGTATTTGCATCCGTGGTATCTGCCAAGGTTATGCTTGCGCTCTCCGGCGCCGATGGGGCCACTTACGGCACAACGGCTGCCGGCTGGGACATTATCGCTATCGGCACGGTCGCAGCACTCATTAGCGGCGGCCTGTGGGGAGCGCTCAACGGGTTTCTGATCGCGGTCGCCCGCATACAGCCGCTCATTGTCACGCTCGGCACTCTCGGCATGGCGCTCGGCGGCGCGCAGATCCTGTCAGGCGGCGTGGACGTTCGCGCGATGCCGGAGCTTCTGGTGAGCCATGTCGGTTCCGGTCGCCTATTTGGAATACCAATGCTGGTCATCATCGCGGCCATCACGGTTGTCATTGCCGGAATTGTTCTTCATCTGACGCGTTTCGGTCTGCAGGTCTTCGCGGTGGGCTCGAATGCAGAAGCCAGCAGACGGTCCGGCATCCCAACGACTGCGCGCCTCATCCAAGTCTATACGATCTCGGGAGTGATGGCGGGCATAGCCGCGGTCATGGCGAATGCTCGTTTTGCCACGACCACGATCAACGGTCACGCCATGGACAATCTTGCAACGATATCGGCCGTGGTGCTCGGCGGAACCAGTTTGTTCGGAGGAGCCGGCACAGTCTTTGGGACGGTCGTCGGCGTCTTTATTCCAATCATCCTTCTCAATGGCTTTGTCATCCTCGGCATTCCGCCGTTCTGGCAGACTGTCGCGATGGGTGCCGTGCTGATCCTCGCCGTCTGGATCGATCAACTCAAACGACGGCTTCGCAAACGCGGCAAGTGACGCCACTGCCGTAATGAAAAGGGGAACAAAGGAAAAGCCATGAAAAAAGCTATCGTCGTCACCACCATCACATCTGCCTTGCTTGCAGCATCCGCCTGGACTGCGACAGCCCAGGAAGAAAAGAGCGTCTCGCTTGTTCTCGGATCTAGCGGCAGCCCCTTTTATCAGGCCATGCAGTGCGGAGCCAAAGCCAAGGCCAAGGAGTTAGGACTGTCGTTGACTGTCTCGGCGGCAGACCAATTCGCAACAGATGCACAGATCCCAGTGATCAACGCCGTTACTGCCGCGGGCCCGAAAGTTGCGGCCATTGTCCCCACCGACATGCAGGCGTTGATCCCGCCGATGCGCGAACTATCCACACGCGGGACCAAGGTTATCACGGTCGATCAGACGATCGCAGATACGAGCTTTGTCCATACGCAGATCCTGACCGACAACGAAGCTGGCGGCGGAATGGCGGCTGACCAAATAGCATCATTGATCGGCAAAACCGGCAAGGTGCTGGTGATCACCCAGCCACCAGGCTCGTTGGCACAGGACGCGCGCGCAGCTGGTTTCGAGAAGACATTGAAGGAAAAATACCCACAGATCACGTTCCTGGGTGCCCAATACCAGTCGAATGATCCGCAAAAGGCGGCGGAAATCGTCACCTCGACGCTATCCGCTCATCCCGATCTCGCTGGCATTTTTAGCACCAACGATCAGGGCGCGATTGGCGCAGTAACCGGATTGCGTCAAGCGGGCGCTGTCGGGCGTGTGAAAATGGTCGCCTATGATGCAGCAAGTGCCGAGGTCGCAGCTCTGAAGAAAGGTGACATTCAGGCGCTTATTGCGCAAAATCCAAAACTTGAAGGCGAAGTTGCAATGGAGACGGCGGCCAAACTGATCGCCGGTGAGAAACTGCAACCCGTTACCATGACTGAAATTGTCGCCATCACCAGCGGTAATCTGGAGTTGGCGAAAAAGTACGAATACATCGCCGACTGCATGTGAGTTGACGAGGGTTGCAGTACAGCGCTGCAGCCCTCCATTTTGGGGCTGGAGCGGCGTCGGAGCGCGGATCGTTAATGGCGTTATCGCAGGTGATCGGCGATCACAGTAACCGGTTCACGCAAGCACGCCATTCAGACACCGCACCTCCCATCGCCATTGTATCGGCAAGAATTAAGTTCAAGGTCACGAACTAGGCGGAATACGAAGCAGGTTTTCGTCGGCGTGACAGCCTGACAATTTGGATAACGCTGGAGCCGGTGCCGTCCTGATAGGCGCGGAGGTGGCAACCGCGCAATTCCAATCCACTGGTCGAGATATCAAGCATGGTGATCGCTAGATGCTTTGCGACATAGCGAGACATTGGTCAGAGCCCGACTCCGCGTGGTGAAGTTCGCGCAACACCTGTCAGACTTCCTGTGACCCGCTGAAAGCTAAGGTATCATGGCTTTTTTCACCACCACTCTTGTCGGCGGCAGGTCGCCTGGATTCGCGCAAGACCGACCTCAGGAGTCCTGACAGGTCGTTAAGAGCCGCCGCACCCAGAGATTGCGTAAAGCTTCTCTCTACACCTTCACCGATAGACGCCAGTTGTGCAAACGTCGCACTACCCTTTTCAGAAAGGAAGACAAGAACCCGGCGCCTGTCATTCGGATCCGGACCGCGGAACACGTCGGCGGACGCAACCATCTTATCTACGATCTTCGTCAACGTCGGAGAATCGACGAAAACCTGTGCGGCAAGATCACCCATCGGAATGCCACTGCGGGCCGCCAGGGCCTTGAACACGCGATATTGCTCAAGCGACACACCGTGAGCTTTGAGAGGGCCTTCGAGGGCCTGCTCAATCTGACGGTTAACGCCTGAAATAAGGTCAGCCAATTGCATGCGACTACCTTCCATTCACAATACATCGCGTTTCAATATTTCATTCTACATATAATTTTCGATATGCGTCGCGCAAGTCGTGCCAAGCGCTAAAATTTCGCACAAGAATTGTGCAACGCAGCGAACAGCTGAACAGGTTTTCCGCTTCCCGCCGCCTCCCAAAACCGGAGAGACCTAGCCTATTTAGCAAAAAAGAAGCAAAATCATCATGTTCATTCCATTTTGACAACAGCCGCCGCCGATCTGGATATGGCATAGTTCCTGCTTCTCATTAAGCCGTGTTCCATTCAGAGGAAACACCAATAGGAGCGCGGACATTGAAGCCTGTGCGGATAGGTCTACTCATCGCCCAACAGGGATCCGCCGGACTGTGGGCTCCCTCTGCTGAGGCATGCGGTCGTCTGGCGGTTCAGGAGATCAACCAGAATCAGGGAATCCTCAAACGCCACATTGAATTGCATGTCGTCGATGCAGGTTCCACCGCGGAATCCGCCGCGGAGGCGGCCCGACATGCCGTCGAAGAACGCCGAGTGGCCGGCGTCGTATCGATGATCCCCAGCTATGCACGCGAGTCGGTCGCACGCGCGACGAGCGAGCGGGTCCCGCTGGTTTACACTCCCCAGTTCGAAGGCTATGCCCGGGAGCAAAATATCCTCACCACCGGCGAAACCGCCGAGGAACTCATGGCCCCTGCCTTGCGCTGGCTGATGGCACGGAAGAATGCGCGCCGCTTTTTCCTGTGCGGCAACGACTATATCTGGCCCCGATCCAGTCTGAAGATCGCGCGCGCGTTCATCGAACGCGCAGGTGGAATCGTAACCGGCGAATTATATTCGCCGGTTGGAGTGCTCGACTACGACGAAATGCTGGACCGGATAAAGACCACCCGCTCCCATGTGGTTCTTCCGTATTTCCTCGGCTCGGACAGCATCGCATTCAACCGTGCGTTCTACGAAATGGGTCTTTCGCCGAGCGTCTTGCGCTTCAGCTCCGCGATCGACGAAACCATCGTATACGGTCTGAACGAAGACGAAACGGAAAATGTCTTCGTTGCCTCTGCCTATTTTTCGGCAATGCGCTCGCGCAATAACGGCGCTTTTCTCGAACGGTACCACACGGCCTATGGAGACAATCCACCGCCAGCCAACGCTTTCGGGCAATCGTGCTACGAGGGGATCTATTCCCTTGCAGCAATGGTCGAGGAGGCAGGCAGCTTCGATGTGCACCTGCTCAAAAAGGTTTATGGACGGGTACCCCTCCAGAAGACAGCCCGCGGCAACGAAGCCAAGCCAGCGGTTGGCAGCAGCCACCCAGTCCATGTTGCCCGGCTGGACGGCTACGATTTCTCGATCCTGAATGCACCTTAAATAATAGTTGCTTTTTCAATTATTGTATTTTTAAATAACCCCATAGTGATCATCACAAGGGGAACTCAAAACATGATCCTGTCTCGCCGCCGCTTCCTCCACCGCACCGCGTTGACCTCCGCCGCGCTCGTCGCGGCCCCCGCCATCCTCCGTCAGGGCGCACTAGCCGCCGACGATACCATCCTGCTGGGCTCGCTTCACGATCAGTCCGGCCCTCTTGCCGCATCCGGCGTTCCCATGGTCTACGCGCTGAACCTCGCAGTCGAGGAAATAAATACCGCAGGCGGCCTGCTCGGACGCCAAGTCAAGGTCGTCCATTACGATACTCAGTCGAACATCCAGATGTACTCACAGTACGCCCAGCAACTGGCCCTGAAGGATAAGGTGGCCGTGGTGCACGGAGGCATTACCTCTGCCTCGCGCGAGGCCATTCGGCCGACATTCGACCGCTTCAAGGTGCCGTACTTCTACAACGTTCTCTATGAAGGCGGCGTCTGCGACCGCAACACCTTCTGCACCGGAACGACACCAGCACAGACCGTGGAAAAGCTCGTTCCCTCCGCTATGAAGAAGGCGGGTAAGAAAGCCTACATCATCGCCGCCGACTACAATTACGGGCAGATCACCGCCAAATGGATGACGAAATACGTCAAGGACAATGGCGGCGAGGTGGTCGCAGTCGACTTCTTCCCGCTTGACGTTACGAACTTCGGCCCGACTATCTCCAAGATTCAGGCCGCCAAACCTGACCTGATTCTGTCAGCGCTGGTGGGCGGCAATCACACCGCCTTCTATCGTCAATGGACATCGGCCGGCATGAAGAGCCAGATTCCGATCGCGTCCACGACATTCGGCCTCGTCAACGAACCTTCGACGCTCGACGCCGCCGAAAGCGACGCCATTCTCGGTGCTTACGGCTACTTCGAGGAACTCAACTCGGCGGCCAGCAAGAGTTTCGTGGAGAAGATCAAGAAGGCTCATTCCGATACGCCCTACATCAGCGAGTTGGCTGCCGCGACTTATGAAGGCGTTCATCTCTGGGCACTTGGCGTGAAAAAGGCGGGCGCGATGGACCGGTTGAAGGTCGTCGAAGCCCTGGAATCCGGCCTTTCCTTCGACGGACCGACGGGCAAGGTGACGATCGATAAGGCGACCCACCACACGACACGCAACGCCTTCCTGGCAGAGGTGAAGGATCGAAAGTGGTCGGTGCTGGAAAGCTATCCAGATGTCGCTCCGGCCGACACTGCAAGCGTCTGCGACCTGGTGAAAAACCCGAACGACACCAAGCAATACGTCATCAATCTCTGACGATCCCGCCGGACGGCGCGCAGGCGCGCCGTCAACCCGCAATCCCTCCCTTATAAGGAGAAGGATCGACATGGATATCTATCTGATCCTGCTGCTCGACGTCATCAACGGCGCAGCCTCTCTCTTCCTGCTTTGCCTTGGACTGGCGATCATCTTCGGCATGATGAAGATCATCAATCTCGCCCATGGCGAATTTATCATGCTCGGCGCCTACGCCACCGTCATCTCCACCAATGCCGGCGTCAATATCTGGGTGTCGATGCTCCTCATCGCCCCACTTTTCGTCGGCCTTGTCGGGCTGGTCATAGAACGTTGCCTTATCCGTTTCCTTTATGGCCGCCTGGTCGATTCCATGCTTGCCACCTGGGGGCTCAGCCTGCTCATCATCGGCATCGTAACGACCGTGTTCGGCAACACGATACAGGGCGTCCCGACACCTCTCGGCGGCTTTTCGATCGGTAATTACCGGTCGAGTTACTACACGCTCTTCCTCATGTTCATGGCCATCGTGATGATGGCGGTCATCTACGGCGTGATGCGTTATACGAGGCTCGGCCTGATTGCCCGCGCCACTATGCAGAACCCGGCGATGGCCAACACGCTCGGCATCAATCCGGCACGCGTCTACATGGGGACCTTTGCCGCAGGTGCCGCGATCACCGGCCTTGCCGGCGGATTGCTCGCACCGGTCTCCGGCATCACACCGGTCATGGGCGGCGCCTATGTCGCCAAGGCCTTCATCAGCGTGGTCGGTGGCGGCAGCGCCATTCTCTCCGGCACGCTTTCGGCGGCAACCCTCTTCGGTTCAATCAACCAGATAGGTGCCTATTTCACCACTCCTGTCTTCGGCGAGGTACTCGTGTTCACTGCCGCCATCGTCCTCATCCGCCTCCTGCCCCAAGGCATTTCCGGCCGGTTCTTCAAGGGGAATCTCTAATGGCAAACCGTCTTGCTCTTTCTGCGCAGGCTGCGGCGGTGGTTGTCGCTATCGCGGTTATCATGGCAGCCCCCTCCTATCTGGAAATCTTCTCCCTGATGCAGGTGACATTGTTTGCGGCCATGGCCGTGCTCTCGCTGAGCCTCGCCTTCATCTGGGGTCTTGGCGGCATCCTGTCATTCGGACAGTCCGCCTTTTTCGGCCTCGGCGCATATACTTACGCCATCGCGGCAATCAACTTTCAGGACTCAACGCAAGGGATCATGCTTGCCATCCTCGTACCGTCCATCTTCTCCGCCATCCTCGGGTACTTCATCTTCTACGGTCGGATCTCGGATGTCTATCTGGGTGTCATTACCCTGACCGTCACGCTCATCCTATTCAATGTCGTCAACTCGACGTCGGGTGACGAGTACAGGATCGGCGATGCAATGATCGGCGGTTTCAACGGCATTCCCGCGGTACCGACCTTCAACATGCCCTTCGACCCCACCAGCCCCTTGTCGCCTGAAGCCGCCTGGTGGGCAACCGCCGGGACACTGCTCTTCGTCTATCTTGCATTGCGGCTCCTGCTTGCCAGCCCCTTCGGTCGCGTGATCGTGGCGGTACGAGAAAACGAAACCCGTGCCTCACTGCTCGGCTACGATCCGCGCCTTGTCAAACTAATGACCTTCATCATCGGCGGTGCCGTCGCTGGACTGGCCGGAGCACTCTACGTTAATTGGGGTGCGTTCGTGGGGCCGACGATCTTCAGCCTGAGCCTGTCGGCGGAAATCATTATCTGGATCACAATCGGTGGCCTTGGCACCCTTCTTGGCCCATTGGTGGGCTGCGTCCTTATCGAGTACATCGTCGCCAGCATTGGCAGCCAACAGACGCTGAATTCCAATCTGGTGCTCGGAGCGGTTCTACTGGTCTTTGTCCTTCTTCTTCCGAGGGGTCTCGTGCCAACCATAAGGGATATCCTTCTGCGTCTCATTTCCCTCCGCACACGCGTTCGGCAGAGCGCACCGGCCCCGACTGCAAATCCGCAACCCGCAGGAGCAGACTGAAATGACGGAACCTCTCCCCCTCCTCAAAACTGAGCACTTGACCATGCGCTTCGGTGGAGTGGTCGCCAATGACGACATCAATTTCACCTTACAGGAGATGGAATTAAGGTGCCTGATCGGTCCGAACGGTGCTGGCAAGAGCACCTTCTTCAAATCGCTGACGGGCCAGCAGACGCCGACCTCCGGCACGATCGCCTTTCGAGGTCAGCCGATCGCCGGCAAGCTGCCGCATGAGATTGCCCGCATGGGGATCGGCATCAAGACGCAGGTGCCGAATGTCTTCAACGGCCTTTCCATATCCGAAAACATATGGCTGGCCGCTCGTCGAAAGGCGACACCCGTGGGCCTGCCCAAGCTCGTTGCCCATGTCCTCGACCTCATCCAACTGTCTGGGGACAAGGAACGGATTGTTGGCACTCTGTCTCACGGTCAGCGGCAATGGGTGGAGATCGGGATGGTTCTAGCCGCCGAGCCGGACCTGATCCTGCTCGATGAACCGGCTGCCGGCATGACCGACGAGGAGACGCTGCGCACCGCCGACATCATTCGCGACATCAACCAATCCCGCGCCATCGTCGTTGTCGAACACGACATGGCCTTCATTCGCCTCATCGCCAAAACCGTGACCGTCTTTCACCAGGGCCGCGTGCTGATCGAAGATACCGTCGACAAGGTGCTGGCGGATCAACGTGTTCGCGATGTCTATCTCGGAAAGAAGGTGGCGGCATGACACGACTTCTCGACGTTAAGGGACTGCGCTCCGGCTACGGCCGCATCCCAATCCTCGCCGGTGTCGACATGACGATGGACGAGGGTGAATATCTGGGCATTCTCGGCCATAACGGCATGGGAAAGACAACGCTGATGCGAACGCTCATGGGGCATCTTCCAGCCACGGGCGGCACCGTCGAGTTCGCCGGCAAGACCATCACCGGCATGAAGCCCTACGAACGGTCCCGGCTCGGCCTTGGCCTGGTGCCGCAGGGGCGAGAAATCTTTCCCGAACTCAGCGTCATGGAGAACCTCCGTATGGGGTTGGCGTCGGCGCCACGCGAGGACCAGGCCGTCATCGATACAGTACTGGAAGATTTCCCGCGGCTCGTACGGCTTCTCGATCGGCGAGGCGGTGCGCTTTCCGGCGGCGAACAGCAGCTTCTGGCGCTCGCCCGCTGCCTGTGCACCCGCCCCCGCCTGGTCCTGCTCGACGAGCCCACCGAAGGCATCCAGCCCTCGATCATCGAGGAAATGATCGAGACGCTTCTGGCCCTCAAAGCCCGCTGGAAGCTTTCGCTCATCGTCGTTGAGCAGAACCTGGAATTTATCACCGCGCTGTCGGAACGCATCCTGCATATCCAGAAAGGCCGAATGACCGGCGAACTGGACCGGGATGCCATTCTCTCCGGTGAAATAGGCCTCGCCGCCATGGCCTAACCTGCCGGGAGGCACCCGAGCCTCCCTCCCCACATTGCCAATCTTTAAAACTCTTGTCTCAACAGGAAAGGATGAGTCATGTCCATCACACGCCCCACCATCGACGATGTCGCGGATCTCGCCGCTGAACTCCATATGACCATGTCGCTCGCGGAAGCAGCCGAATATCACGCATTGATGGGCGGCATGTTCGACGCCTACGACGTGATCGACGCCCTGCCCAATCCGATGCCACAAGTGAAATATTCCCGTATACCCGGCTTTAAGCCGGCGCCGGAAGACAACAAATACGGCGCCTGGGCGATCAAGACCGAAGTCAAAGGCGCTGCGGAAGGCAAACTGGCAGGCCGAACAGTCGTTCTCAAGGACAATGTCGCACTCGCGGGCGTCCCGATGATGAATGGCGCGACGACGCTTGAGGGCTTTATTCCCGCGGCCGATGCGACCATCGCCACCCGCATGCTCGATGCCGGTGCGACCATTGTCGGCAAGGCCGTTTGCGAACATTTCTGCCTTTCCGGAGGCAGTCACACCTCCGATCCCGCGCCGGTCCACAATCCCTGGCGCATGGGCTATTCCGCAGGCGGTTCCTCGTCCGGTTCGGCGGCCCTCGTCGCATCCGGCGAGGTTGATATGGCCATCGGCGGCGATCAGGGCGGCTCGATCCGTATTCCAGCCTCCTTTTGCGGGATCTACGGCATGAAGCCGACACACGGTCTGGTCCCCTATACCGGCGTGATGCCGATCGAATCTACGATTGATCACACCGGTCCGATGACAGCCTCCGTCGCTGACAACGCGCTGCTCTTGGAAGTGCTGGCGGGTGCCGACGGGCTCGATCCGCGCCAGTATTCACCGCAGGTCAATGCCTATACCGAAGCGCTCGGCAAGGGCGTGAAGGGCATGAAGATCGGCATTCTCAAGGAAGGTTTCCTGATGCCGAACCTTCAGCCGGAAGTCGATGCGAAGGTGCGGGCGGCAGCCGACAGGCTTGCAAAACTCGGCGCCGAGGTGTCCGAAGTCTCCATTCCAGAGCATCTGACAGCGCTTGCGGCGTGGAACCCCATCACGCTCGAAGGTTTCGTAATGCAGATGATGCACGGCAACGGCATGGGCTTCAACTGGAAGGGGCTTTACGATGTCGGCCTGATCGAGGCCCATTCGACTTGGCGCCAGAAGGCGGACGACCTCTCGAAGACGCTAAAGCTGACGATGCTCGTCGGCCAGTGGGGCCTCAGTCACTATCGCGGCCGTTACTACGCCAAGGCTCGCAACATCTCCATCGCAGTAAAGGCCGCCTATGATGCCGTCTTCGCGAATTACGATCTGCTTTTGATGCCGACGCTGCCCTGCGTTTCCACGCCATTGCCGGCCAAGGACGCATCGCTTGAGGAGATCATAACTCGCGCCTTCGAAATGACCGGCACGACCAGCCCGTTCGACGTGACGGGGCACCCTGCCATGTCCATTCCCTGCGGTCTTGCGGACGGCCTTCCCGTCGGTCTCATGCTCATCGGCAAGGACTACGCGGAAGCAACGATCTACCAGGCCGCCAGTGCCTTCGAGGCGGACGGCGACTGGAAGACGTTCTGATGCAGACGATCAGCGCTATCATCCGCGTCCTGCCCGGCAAGGAGCAGGTCATGCACGACGCGCTTCTTGCCGTCGCCGCCCATGTGAAGGCGAACGAGCCGAAGACACTCGGCTTTTTCATCGCCCAAGGTGACGAGGACCCGTGTGTGTTTACGACCTACGAGCGGTTCGCCGACAAGGCAGCGATGGATGCGCACAACAGCTCCGAGGCGGTGGCGACCTTCTTCGCCATCGCCAAGCCTATCCTCGATGGTCCGGTAACGCTGGTGACCGCCATCGAGACCGGCACACCGAACTAAAGAACTGGCTGGCGGAACGTCCGCCGGCCTCCCTCGAAGACCTTACGGAAGAACGCCATGTACGACACGATCATCGTGGGAGCGGGATCGGCCGGCTGCGTTGCCACCTATCGGTTGAGCCAGGACGAGAGCCGCAAGGTCCTCGTTCTCGAAGCCGGGCAGGACGCGCCCCTTGCCTCCAATATCCCGTCCGACTGGGTGACCATGTTCAACACCCGCGCCGACTGGGGATATTACACCGAGCCGCAGGCGGGGTGTCGCGGTCGCCGCGTTTTCTGGCCCCGCGGCAAGATGGTCGGCGGGTCCGGTGCCTTGAACGCCATGATCTACATCCGTGGACTGGCAAGCGATTACGACGCCTGGGAACAGGCCGGATGCGCCGGATGGGGCTGGCGTGACGTGCTGCCTGTTTTCCTCTCCAGTGAGGACAATGCCGATTTTTCCGACAACCCCTGGCACGGCACCGGCGGACCGCTGCATGTCGGTCACGCACCCTACGTCGATGAACACGAGTACCAATGGCTGGAAGCCGCGGCTGCGGCGGGTTATGCCCGCACCCCCGATTTCAACGGGCCGCGGCAGGAGGGAGTCGGCCTCTTCCAGTTCACGATCAAGAATGGCGAACGTTGGAGTGCCGGCAACGCCTATCTTCGCCCCGCCCTCCTCCGTCCCAACGTGACGCTCACAAAGGGAGTCCTGGTCACCGGATTGATCGTTGAGAACGGCCGCGCCACCGGGGTCAAGTATCTCGTCAACGGCGTACCGGAAACAGCGTATGCCTCAAGCGAAGTGGTGATGGCGGCCGGCGCGATCGGCACCTGCCATATATTGATGCTTTCCGGCATTGGCTCAGCGGATGAGCTGCGCCAGATAGGCATATCCCCCCGACACGACCTGCCCGGCGTAGGCAAGTCGCTTCAGGACCACCTCAACATTCCTGTTTCCTTCTACTCCAAGAAGCCCATGGGCATCGGCGCCTGGACGGAAGAGATTATGAACGAGAGCATGAAGGAATGGCAGGACCGTCGCAGTGGTATGCGCACCTCGCCCTGGGTTGCCGCAGGCGCGCATGTCTGTAGCCGGGAAGGCATCGAGCCTGACCTGCAGCTTTACGGCGCGATCACCCCGCACCGCGACTACGCCCGTTTTCTTGGCGGTCGCTCCGGCATCACGGCCCACTGTGTGCTTCAGCGTCCGAAAAGCCGCGGTGAAATCCGGCTTCGGTCCGCCGATCCGACCGAACACCCCGCGATCGATCCTCGCTATTTCGTGTCTGACGAAACGGGCACCGATCTCACGACATTGGTCGAAGGCGTTCGCATAAACCGTCGAATCCTGTCTCAAGCGCCGATCCGTGATCTGATCGACTACGAGCTTTCACCCAGCGCTGAATGCAGGACGGACGAGGAGATCGCGGATTATGTGCGCGGCCACATGGCGACACTCTACCATCCCTCCAGCACCTGCCGCATGGGCACGGACCCGCTGGCGGTCACCGATCCCGACACCATGAAGGTTCACGGACTGGAAGGCCTTCGCATCGCGGATGCCTCCGCCATTCCGATCATGGTGTCCGGCAATCTCAATGCGCCCACGATCATGGTCGCTGAACGCACCTGCCAGAAAATCCTCGCAGCCTAAGGATATCCCGATGACGATCGCACCTCAATCCAGCCACTGGCAAGAGAAAGCCGCCACACTAAGGCCGGAAGGCCGTCTGTTTATCGACGGCGATTACGTTGCCGCAAGATCCGGGGCGGTTTTCGAAAGTCTCAATCCCGCAAACGGCACCGTTCTCGCCGAGGTCGCACGCGGGGATACTGGAGACGTCGACCACGCGGTCGCCTCCGCCCTTAAGGCCTTCAAGGCCGGCATATGGTCCCGCATTCCACCACGGCAGCGCATGGCCGTACTCTACCGCTTTGCCGACCTGATCGAGGCCCACACGGAGGAGTTCGCACTTCTCGATACGCTGGACATGGGCAAGCCGATCAGCGAAATGCTTTCGGTCGATGTGCCGCTGGCGCTGACCTGCATCCGCTTTACGGCCGAATGCGTCGACAAGCTGCAGGGAACGGTCGGCGCGACCGCGCCGGATGCCCTATCCTATGTATTGCGCCAGCCGCTTGGTGTCGTCGGCTGCATCGTTCCCTGGAACTATCCTCTTCTGATGACCGCCTGGAAGATTGCCCCCGCTCTTGCGGCTGGGAATTCTGTCGTCCTGAAGCCAGCCGAGCAGTCCCCGCTTTCCTCCGTGCTGCTGGCCCGACTTTTCGTGGAGGCCGGCGGACCTCCCGGCGTCTTCAATGTCGTCAACGGCTTTGGTTCGGAAGCCGGTAGGGCGCTTGCTCTGCATCATGATGTGGATAAAATCGCGTTCACCGGGTCGGTCGAGGTCGGCAAGCTGATGATGACCTATTCCGGTCAGTCGAACATGAAGAAAATCTCGACGGAATGCGGCGGAAAATCGCCCCATGTGATCATGGCCGATGCAGCCGATCTGGAAATGGCGGCGGACTGGACTGCCATGGGCATTTTTGGCAATCAGGGCGAAGTCTGCTGCGCCGGGTCCCGCATTCTTGTCCAACGAAAGATCCTGCCGGAATTCACCTCACTGCTTCGGATGAGGGCGGAAAACACATATCGGCCGGGGGATCCGCTGGACCCGGCAACGGGTATGGGGCCTCTGGTCGACATCGGGCAGCAGAAACGCGTTCTGAACTATATCGGTCTCGGAAAGCATGCCGGTGCCAACTGCATCTCGGGCGGCGGCATACCCGTTGGCCTCGAACACGGCGCCTATGTCTCTCCGACGATATTCACAGATGTGACAAACGATATGACCATCGCCAGGGAAGAAATTTTCGGGCCTGTTGCCAGCCTCATCGCATTCGACACCTATGAGGAGGCACTGGCGATTGCCAATGACACACGCTTCGGTCTCGCCGCCGGAATCTGGACCTCCGATCTGGGAAAAGCTCACCAGTTTATAAGGGATGTCGAGGCAGGAATGGTTTATGTGAATAGCTATATGATCGGAGACATGCAGTTTCCGTTCGGAGGATGGAAAGAAAGCGGAAACGGTCGCGACAAGTGCATGGAGGCCCTGGCTTCCTACACGCAGACAAAAAGCGCCTGGCTAACCATAGGGATGTAGACCCTATCTAAGATCCTCGCCGCAGACTGGCTAGCTCCCGATAATTTAAGCCGTTTTGAACTGGAATTTTCCACTCGTGATCCCTGAAGGGAAGAAGAGGAGAATTCGATGAAGGCGTCTGAGTTTTCGTAAGCGCAGATTTCGGTTGTTTTGAAGCAAGTAGACAACTGACGTCACGGAGAAATGTACCGCACATTTAAACGGCGCTCGCCACTCCAGGTGCGACCGTGATCGAAGTATCGTCCGTCTCCAGCAATTTCAAAAGGTGATCCAAGCTGTAAGGCTTTGGCATAAACGCCCAGCCCAGTCCGACATCGTCGCAGACATCCCGACCTGACACGACAACGACCTGCGTCAGCGGAGATACGCTTGAAACCATTCCGGCGAGATCGAGGCCATTGAGGTGTCCTGGCATGTCGACGTCAGTGACCAATGCATCGAAGCACGGATTGCGTCCGATCGCCGCGACCGCCTCAAGGACGTTCGCTGCCTGCACAACAGTGTACCCATCGTCCTGGAGCGCCTCAACCAATATCAATCTGATCAGAAGATCGTCTTCTACAACGAGCACAGTACGCGGGGACATGGGTGGCTCCAATGGCTATCGGTTACTCAACTTGTCCACGCCCGTTTCGATCATCCCTGCTACTCAGTATTTGCCAACATATTTAATTAAATCTGAATGACCAAACTTGTACTTGAAAGCTCACTCTCCTGCCATCACATGAACGTAGCAAGAACATTCATGGGAGAAGTCATGATGACATCTGGTGAAAAGCAGCTTTCCAAGACCGCAATTCGCACCTTGTCGGCGATCCACCAGTATCGCTACCAGCGACGTTCTGGTCGTGTGTGGCTGGTTGGCGACAAGCGCATCTCGACCTCAACCGTTGCCAACCTTGAAAAGGAATCTTTCGTCAGAGAAATCGCCACAAATGGCTCTCCTCGCCTTGTCTTAACTGACGAAGGCAAACGCTTTGTCGCTAAGGTTGGTGAGTAGGGTAGTTGGGACCGTCGCAAATTGCGCGGATCGAATATTTCGGTTGATTTTCTCATCATGGCCACGGGCATCATACCTTTGGCAATGTCAGCATCCGTGGATGTCGCTTTGACGTTTGGTTGGGTTTGGGGGGGGAAGGTATCAATGTTCGACACATGCTTCAGGCATAGAAACCGACCTGACCGTTGCAGCTAAAACTGACGATCGAGAAAAACCCAGATCGGTGCGCAGCGTCCTCCTTGCAGCTTTTCAAAATATGGTTCTCGCGCGTCCGCGTAGAACGCGGTTGTTTCGCAGCATGCCTAGTCTGATAGGCCCATGGCCGCAAAATTGACCTCTAGGAGTTGCCTCACAGTTTATTTCAGTGCATCATAATCCGGCAGTACCAGCTGCATATTCTTCATTTGCCAAACCTTAGGAGGTCCAAATGGAAGGTGCACCCGTACGTTTTAGAGCGATCGAGGACTGTGAAGCCTCAGGAGTTCCCATTCCCGCTGGCCCCTATATCGGTAGGGAAAAAATTGAAACAGCGCACAACCGCCCCGCAGGGCGAGCCTTTCTCTACAGCCTCGATATGGCAGAGAAAAACACAATCTTGGATGTGACGCCCTTGGTCGAACTCGGCAAAATCACGGTCGTCCGGCAAAGCGCGCTATAGGCAAAAATCCTAAAATAAAATTTTGTGAGAAACCCTCTGCGTCGGAGGGTTTCTTTTTGTGGTTAGGCGACCAGCCAATGACCAAAAGAATTCCGTAACGAAGCCGACCTCGTTGCGGGCACTTACCGTCTTGAGCTGGGACGGGGTTCAAGCGCATCCAGCGCATCAGAATTGTCCCTGCCCCAAGCGTAGAGCAACTCGACGGGTTCGACGAAACGCTTGCCTAGTCCGGTCAGCCGATATTCCACAGCAGGCGGTCTTGTCGAATACACATGTCGCGAGACCAGGCCGGAATGCTCCATTTCCTTCAACGTTTGCGTCAGCATCTTCTTTGAGATGCCTGGCAGGCTCCGTTCCAACACACCTGTCCTTGCGGCACCCTGATGAATTTTATGCAACGTGTGCAAGATCATGCTCGTCCATTTGGTCGAGAACAGTTCGAGCACTCGGCGGGGCGCACAGTCCTCGCGCCAATCCTCTTCATTGCTGCCCGGCTTCATCGTGGTCACCTCCTGGTATCCATGTCCCCAAACTGTCCCGTCTACATGTCGGCCTGCCGGATGCCTAACTGTAGTTCAATCAAAAATGGAGTGTCATCATGGTTAGAACAGCATTGGTCGTCGGCGCAAGCGGGATCGTTGGCAACGCAACGTCAGAGCTATTGGTGAAAGAAGGCTGGAAAGTCTACGGGTTGGCGCGTAGGCCTAAGGATCATAATCGGATCGTGCCCGTTGCTGCCGACTTACAAAATGCAGAAGAAACGGCGCGTGCTTTGCACGACGTCAGACCCGATGCGGTCTTTATAACCACATGGGCCCGACAGGAAAGCGAAGCGGAAAATATACGCGTCAACTCCGCGATGGTTCGTAATCTTTTAGCTGGGCTCAGTCCTGCTCAATCCACACGACACGTGGCGCTGGTTACCGGACTGAAGCACTATCTCGGGCCCTTCGAAGCTTATGGCAAAGGCGTCCTGCCGCAAACGCCATTTCGTGAGGAACAGGGCCGTCTTGATGTTGAGAACTTCTATTATGCGCAGGAAGATGAAGTTTTTTCTGCCGCTGAGCGCGACGGTTTTACCTGGAGTATCCACCGTCCACATACCGTTATCGGCCAGGCGGTCGGAAATGCCATGAACATGGGAACGACGCTTGCCGTCTATGCTACCATTTGCCGAGAAACCGGTCGTCCATTTCGCTTTCCCGGTTCGTCCGCTCAATGGAACGGCTTGACAGATATGACCGACGCCAACCTTCTGGCGAAACATCTGGTTTGGGCAACCGAGACGCCGCAGGCCGGCAATCAGGCGTTCAATGTCGTCAACGGAGATGTTTTTCGATGGAAATGGATGTGGCAGAGAATTGCAGGATGCTTTGGCATAGAGCCAGCACCCTTCGATGGCACAATCAATCCTCTGAATGAGCAGATGAGCAACGATGATGTGATCTGGAGAGACATCGCCAAACGCGATAATCTGTTGGAGCCTGAAATCGACCGTCTCGCGTCTCCATGGCACACGGACGCGGATCTGGGCCGCCCCATCGAGGTCGTCACCGACATGAGTAAAAGCCGCCGTCTTGGCTTCAACGAATACCAGCCGACCGACGATGCGTTCTTCGCCCTTTTCGCAAGCCTTCGCAAGAACCGCCTTATCCCCTAGAAACTTTGATTGCCACGAGCGGATTAGGAAAATGAGACCGCGCCAGCTTTTGCTGGCGCAGTCAATGCGCCAGTTCAATCGTCGAATAAAGTTTCCTTCGATAGTCAGAGCTCGATCGCCTCGTACGGGTCAAGCAAAGCTTTGCAACCGTCCCATACCGTCCTGATCGCTACTCGCTGGATTCAGCGACTGAGCGGGTGGAGAGGAATCAAAGGGGCGTGCTCCGGCGCTGCGGTCAACACTGCCATAGCGATAGCCCAAGTAATCTGGGGGCGAGATCATGAGGTGTTGGGTCTAACTTATCGCGGAGATGCCCGGTACCGTCAGCACCGCACCGTGTTACTCCATTGCGACGTCTTATTGCTTCGCCGTCTGGACATCGGAATGATGCTGTTTGGGTGCATTACGCATCGCTGCTTCGACCACATCGAGCAACCCCGGGAAGCGCTCATTCAGTTCGGCACGCCGAAGCGCATTCATATGTGTGACGCCTTCATTGCGTGTCCACACCAGCCCAGCTTCGCGTAACACGCGGAAGTGATGTGAAACGCTAGACTTCGGCCTGCCCCCGTCCAGTGCACTGCACGTTGCCTCATCGGTAACGCAAAGCTTTTGCACGATCTCAAGGCGCACTGGATCACTCAGCGCGTAAAACAATTGCTCTAGGCTGACTTCGTGAATGGCGGGATGCTTCATGACTCTCATACCACCATCATTAACACGGGTATCAATTTAATGCCATTGTTCTATTGTATTCGAACTAACGAAGATGTAGACCCACCGCATTCTTGAACCGGAGACCAACAATGGCAAAGCTGTTTGACACTTTCAGCCTCAAAGGCATCACCCTACGCAATAGAATAGCGGTTTCCCCAATGTGCCAGTACATGGCCACGGATGGTGTGGTTTCGGACTGGCATCTTCCTCACTATGCGGGCCTAGCGCGCGGTGGCGCGGGTCTGGTCGTACTGGAAGCAACGGCTGTATCAAAGGAAGGGCGGATTACGCCCGGCGATCTCGGCATCTGGAACGATGCCCAGGCTGAAGCACTTCGCCCAATCGTTGAGGCCATCAAATCCGCAGGCTCGACGCCGGGCATTCAAATCGCCCATGCTGGCCGCAAAGCCAGTGCCAATCTGCCCTGGGAGGGTGATGATCATATAGCTGATGGTGACCCGCGTGGATGGCCAACTATCGCACCGTCAGCAATTGCCTTTGGCGGCGACCTCGGAAAAGTGCCCGCTGAAATGACAAAGGACGATATAATTCGCGTGCAGCGGGATTTTGTTGCTGCAGCCGAACGGGCTCGCGATGCGGGGTTCGAATGGCTTATGCTGCATTTTGCCCACGGTTACCTGGCGCAAAGTTTCTTCTCCGTCCACTCCAATCAGCGGCAAGATGAGTACGGCGGAAGCCCTGAAAACCGTGGGCGGTTCTTGATTGAGACACTCGCGGCGGTGCGCAAAGTCTGGCCCGAAAACCTCCCGCTCACGGCCCGTTTCGGGGTGATCGAGTTCGATGGACGTGACGAAGAGACCCTTCGAGAATCAATCGCTTTGATTCGCCGCTTAAAGGAAGCAGGCCTTGACGCAATCGACGTCAGCATCGGTTTCTCCACGCCAGCGGCGCAAATCCCTTGGGGTGCCGCCTTTTTGGCGGAGATCGCCGCACGCGTTCACGTGGAAACAGACCTGCCGGCATCGACCAGCTGGTTCATCAGCGATCCTGTTCAGGCTGATGCTCTTATTCAAGACGGAAAAACGGATCTGGTGATGCTGGCCCGTCCACTCCTCGCCGATCCGCACTGGCCTTATGCCGCAGCAAAAGCGCTCGGCGTTGAAAATCCCGCTTGGGCAACACTGCCACCACCTTACGCCCACTGGCTGGCGCGCTACCGCACTAACTGATCGTCCAGGTGACACCAGCGTGCTTCGATCCGATGAGATTGGAGCACGCGGGTTGCCGCCAGCGAAGGTCTAGGTGGACGCGCTGCCAAGCAATCTGCTTGAGCCGATTGGACTTGGGTAGTTCCGAATGACGAGCCAAGCCAGTATTGCCTATAACTAGCCTTCGAGCCGGCGCCAAAAGCAACCATCCGATAAACCTGTTTCGGACCTGGCAACGGAGGACAGTTATGCATAATGCTTGGTTGTCCACATCAACAGCGAATACAGAGCCAGATCACTGCAAATGATCGCTGACATGCAAGCCCGCCGTGCGCCACTCGGTCGAGACGGTAACGCCGTTTTATATAGTTCCTGCGAACAATCTCGACCGCATTGGTAATATGATTGCCGGAGCCGGAGCCGCAATCTGCGCCTCATTCGCGCGTAAAAGCCGGAGAGGCGACTATCTCTGGAAAAATTATCGCCAATCCAATCTCATGCTTTATGTAGAGATGAAAGAGATGCATTCACTCCACGGCTTCGAACCGGATATCCTGCGCGCCTTCCCACAGGACGATGCGGCCCAGCTCAGGCAACTTGTCGAGGTTTGACTTGATCGTGATGAAGTGATTACCAGCCAGCTGGCCCATCTTCGACGAGAAGTCAACGCCGCCGTAGGCGAGCAGGATCTCGGTCTCGCTGATGCCGCCCGGGTAAAGAAGGATGTGGCCGGGGGCAGGGTGACTCGTGTGGTTTTCATATCCGACACCGAAATCGTGGTCGCCGAGCGGAATCCAGACGCCCTCTCCAGACCAGCGCACGTGAACGATCTTGCCTTCAAACGGCATTTGCTTCAGAAAAGCTTCCGACGTTTTTGGAGCCTTGTCTGTTTCCAGTACCGCGTCAAATTCGAACGGACCTGCAGTAATCTTCAATTTCATGCTGTTTCCTTTTATGTAAAATCCGTGAGGGTCTCTGCCTCTCCTCGAAAAGGCAAAAGCCCTATCCCTTCGCTCCTGGCGGTTGCGAGCCTAAAGTCGGCTCCCGCCATTGGTGGAACTGCTCCAATCAGACTGAGCGCATCGAGCGTATCGTGGCAGAACGGTAGGTACCCTGCCCTTTCTGGCCAACGAGTGCGCCGTCTTCGACCATGATAGTCCCCGCAACGATCGTTGTTATCGGCCAGCCCTGAATTTCCAGGCCTTCATAAGGCGAATAGTCCGAACCGTCGTGCAGATCCGCGTGTCGGATGACACGACGCTCCTCAGGATCCCAGATCGCGATATCGGCATCAGCGCCGACCGCAATCGTTCCTTTTTGCGGATAGAGACCGTAGGTCTTGGCGTGATTGGTCGCGGTGATCGCAACGAAACGCGTCAGGTCGATACGTCCGCCCATTACGCCCTGCGAAAACAGGATCGGCAATCGGACCTCGACGCCTGGAATGCCGTTCGGGATATGGCGGAAGTTCTCGCGGCCCTTGGGGTTGAGCTTGCCCGTCACATCGTCGTAGCGAAAGGGGCAGTGATCGGAGGAAAACAGCTCAAAGACGCCGGTTTCGATGCCGCGCCAGCATTCCTTCTGGGCGGCCTCGTCTCGCGGCGGTGGGGAGCAGACGTATTTCGCCCCTTCCCAATCCATGCCTTCCAGATCCTTGGCGGTCAGCGTGAGATATTGGGGGCATGTTTCGCCGACAACCCGAACGCCGCGCTGACGCGCACGCATGATTTCTTCCATCGCCTCGCCATTCGAAACATGCACGATGACGATCGGCACGTCGGCGATTTCGGCCAGCGACAGAGCGCGATGCGTCGCCTCCCGCTCCACCGCGATCGGTCGTGTAGATGCATGCGCCCTCGGGGCGACATTCCCTTCAAGTTCGTGCTTGTTGATGAGAAAGCGGATGGCATCCTCGTTTTCGCAGTGAACCATGACGGTCGCACCTGTACGGCGGGCGACATCGAGCGTCTTTAAGATATCCGCGTCATTCAGGCGCAGATTCTCATACGTCATGAATACTTTGAGGGACGTGTAGCCATCCTCCACTAGCGCCGGAATTTCCTGTCCAAGCACGGCATCCGTCGGGTCGGAAATGATCAAGTGGAAGCTAACATCCGTGTAGCATTCGCCTTCGGCGAGCTTGTGATACTCGGTAAGGGACGCGCGCAATGGCTTGCCTTTCTCCTGAAGGCAGAACGGCATGACGGTCGTATTCCCGCCGAAGACCGCCGAAAGCGTCCCACTTGCGAAATCGTCCGCCATGACAATCCCCTCGCCTGAGGGCTGGGAGATGTGTACGTGGCTATCGATACCACCGGGCAGCACGTATTTTCCGCTCGCGTCTATTGTTTTCGCCGCGCCCGTCAGCTGCATCCCGATCTGGACGATTTTACCGTCCTTGATGCCAATTGATGCTCGATAGACGTCTGACGCCGTCGCGATCGTGCCGTTCTCGATGATGAGGTCGAATTCTGTCATGGTTTGCGTGCTCTCAGTGCTGGAGGATCTTGCTGAGGAAGGCTTCTGTACGCGGGTTGTGCTTGCCGGCGAAAAACGCTTCGCTGGGGCTGTCTTCAACGATCTCGCCCTGATCGATGAAGATGACGCGGGTCGCCACGCGACGCGCGAAACCCATTTCATGGGTCACGACCATCATCGTCATGCCGTCTCGCGCCAACGATGTCATAACGTCAAGCACTTCGGAAATCATCTCTGGATCAAGCGCGGAGGTGGGCTCGTCAAACAGCATGGCGAGTGGGTCCATGGCAAGTGCGCGGGCAATTGCCACGCGTTGCTGCTGGCCACCGGATAGTTGACCGGGATATTTGCGCGCATGGTCGACGAGCCCGACACGATCGAGCAGCTGCATCGCTTTCGTCTGCGCGAGTGTATCGCTCCGCCCTAGAACGATCCTTTGGGCAAGCATGATGTTGTCCATGATCGTCAGATGCGGAAATAACTCGAAATTCTGAAACACCATGCCGACACGAGTTCGGAGGTTGGGCAGGTCCGTTTTCGGATCGCCTACTTCGATGCCGTGGACACGGATGGAGCCCTTCTGAAAAGGCTCCAACCCGTTGACGCATTTGATCAGCGTCGATTTCCCCGAGCCCGATGGGCCGCAGACAACCACGACTTCACCCCGGTCGACATTCACATTGCAGTTCTTCAAAACCTCATAGGGGCCGTAGAACTTGCTGACGCCGTTGATCTCGATCATGAACGACCTTTCTTGAAGCGTGATATGGAGAATGGCTGCAATGCCCGACCGGTTTCTCGGCCTAGGACAAGCTGAGCAGTGAGTTGGCCGACGATCGGGCCGAGAGTATAGCCGTTCGATGTGACTGCATTGAAGAATCCGGGCTGGTCGGGATGTTCGCCAAGAATGGGTGCTCCGTCGATATTGATGTTCATCGCAGCCCAGCTGCGGATGACATGCAACTTTCTCAAGGCCGGCACCACATGCTGTGCTACCCAAAGATTTCCCTCAAGACTGGACAGAAGTGGGCGAGGATGCTGGAATACCGGATCGAGTCCGGCCGTCCAGCCACCACCGATGATGAAGTTTCCGTTTGCAGCCTGCTTAAGTGTCAGGTGGCGATCGGCGTGAGCCACGAGGCAGGATATCGTCGGCGCGGCCGCCTCCGTGACAACCATCTGTAAGGGCGCACCGAAAACCGGAACGTCAAGGCCTAGCATCGCGCCGATCCGGGCGGAGAAAGCGCCCGCCGCGTTTACGACACGCCCTGCCCGGATCCGCCCACGGTTCGTTTCAACGTCAAATCCGCCGACAACCGGCGTGATAGAAATTACCTCGCAGTTGTCGATGATCCGGGCGCCTGCCCCACGCGCAGCCTTGAGCACATGCTCAGTGGCAATGAGCGGATTGATCTTGCCCTCCTGCGGGCAGTAGGCTGCGCCGACAAACTGGCGTGAAAGCGCGGGCTCAATCTGCCGCAGTTCGCCCTGATCCACGATGCGGCATTCAATACCGGCCTTTTGCTCGACTGCGACCTTCTCCTTGAGAAAACGGAGATGCTCATCGGTCTCTGCCACCATAAGCCCGCCGGTCACTTTCATCTCGAAGTCCCGCGCGAGTTCGCGTTGCAGGGATGCCCACAGCGAGATCGAATCCCGTTGAAGCGGTAGGGTCTGGGCCGCAGGCGCCCCTCCCCCTTCCGAGCGGGCTCCATGATCGAAGGAGAGCAGCTGGGCATGCAGGCTGCCGGCATTGCCGCCGGAGGCGAGCGAGTTGGGGAAGCTCCGTTCCACCACGGTCACGTCCTCGCCCTCACGCGCCAGAAACAACGCCGTAGAGATCCCGGCAATGCCGCCGCCGATCACCAAGGTGGATGTTTCGCTCACCTGCAAAGGCTCAGTATTTTTGACCGGCGGACGGTCGGGCAAGACAGCCCGCTTGTGTCCACCCCATTCCGGCTTTTCGACAGCCAGCGCAGCAAGGGGAACAGGGCGCAGGGGCATCTGCGGTGCAAGAAAGCCGCGCGTCTCGTCGTTCCGATGGAGAGATTTGGCGATGCCAGCGATAGAGGGTCCGCAATAACGGCTCTGGCAACGCCCCATACCGGCGCGAGAAAGGCGCTTCAGCGTCGCGACGTCGAGCGCGCTGTCTTGGGCAAGCTCTCGAAGCGCTCCAAAGGTGACGCCTTCGCAGCGACAGAGTATCGTCTCGTCAGGCGCGGCGTGTGTGTCGCTCGTGGCCTGAGAACTTCCGGCCGCGAAGAGGGCCCATAGGGCCTTTTGAAATCCCCTATGCCGGGAAAGCTTCTTTTCAAGCCAAGTCGTCGACGTCGCCGAAAGGCCAAGTTTTCTTGCCACTGCGATGCCGGCAAGCCTCCCAGCCGCCATTGCGACATGCGCACCACCGAAGCGGGCTGCCTCGCCCACGACATGCACGTCCGGCAGGCTTGTCTCGCCATCGCTCTTGCAGATAGCGACAAGATTGCCGTTGACCACTTCATGCGCGCAACCAAGCAGGCGGGACAGTTCATTTGACGGGGTAAAGTTGCCGCCAACAAGAAGCGTGTCGGCGGCAAAAGTCACGCGCCCACCGGGGCCAGAGATGGCAATTTCCTCGACGCTGTCGGCACCAGACGCTGCGACGACGTCGCTCTCCCAAAGGATGGGAACACCTGCCTTTCGCAGGCCCTCGAGCTGTCGAATGCCCTTCGTCGCAAGCAGCGGATTGGCCGCGAAGAGCTGCAGCGCGAGGACTGGCCTCGTCCACGGAGCGGGTGCCTTTTCCACCAGCGCAACGATGGTCGCTCCGGCCTTGAAGA
Organism: Agrobacterium sp. SORGH_AS 787; assembly: GCF_030819035.1. Classification (NCBI taxonomy): domain Bacteria; kingdom Pseudomonadati; phylum Pseudomonadota; class Alphaproteobacteria; order Hyphomicrobiales; family Rhizobiaceae; genus Agrobacterium; species Agrobacterium sp. SORGH_AS 787. Next base: position 2,103,917 of record NZ_JAUTBG010000001.1, on the reverse strand, counting down.
GCTCTGCGGCGATCTGAATGTTCAACGGCCCGTTACCGGCGACGACGATACGTTTCCCAGCAACAGCTCCATAGCTTCTCAGTAGCGTCTGCGCCGATCCGGCTGTCATCACCCCCGGCAGGGTCCAGCCCTGAATCGCAGTCGGACGCTCGTGAGCCCCGGTTGCGATCACGGTCATACGAGGTTTGCAGTAGAATGCCCCATTGGCACCAAGACAGCCGATGATTGGCGTCGACGCATCCCGTCGCTCGGCGCCCCAGACGGTGCTGCCTTCAAGAAAGGTTACGCCGGCATCTCGGGCAGCTCGAACAAGGTCTGCACCCGACAAAGCCTGCTCGTCATTTTCGAGAAGACGGCTAGCCGTCCCCGTCAGCGGCTGTTTAAAGAACTGCCCACCGGCAGAGGATCTTTCGTCGAGCAGCATAACGGACGCGCCCGCCGATGCGGCGGCCTCGGCTGCGCAGAGACCTGCTGGACCTGCGCCGACAACCAGGAGATCGGTTTCGAGGATGGGAATGTGCGCTGGGGTTTCCGCAAGGTCATCAAAATCCGCCGACATGAGATCAGGCCGGGGCTCGGGCCGGGTGATCGTCATGCCAGGCTGGACAGAGGTCATGCAGGCCCGCTGGCTCGCCTTGCCATTTACCGTCACAAGGCAATCCTGACAGGCCCCCATGCCACAGAAAAGACCCCGCGGCTCGCCTTTTAGACCACGTGAAAAAGAGTGGCGGACAGCTGCCTCCATCGCGGCTGCGATGGTCATTCCCCTTTCGGCCTTGATCACTGTTCCATCGAAGCTTATCTCGATGGGCGTGTCGGAACCCGGCGGGTATTGCGTCGAGACAGCGGGCATCGTCGTTCTTCCTCAGGCCGTGAAAACCAGGCCGAAATCGGAAACCAGCTGCTTCATCTCAGCATCCTGTGCCGCAGGAAGCGGCAAACGCGGAGGGAGAGGCGTTCCTGCCTGAAAACCCATATGAGTGAGCAAGGACTTCGAGCCGGCGACATAGGCCTGTCCGCCAACGGCCTGAATGACAGGCAGCCATTTTAGATAGAGCGCGCGCGCTTCATCGAATTTCTTCTCGTCAGCGGCCAGCTCGAAGATCCGCGCCATAGGACCTGGTGCGACGTTCGATGCGACGGCAACCCACCCCTGAGCGCCCATTACGAAGGATTCGAAGCCGAGAATGCCGCCGAATACGGTCATGTTATCGCCAGCGAGACGAATGATGTCCCGTACGCGGGTCACTTCGAGCGTCGATTCCTTGATATAGTCGCAACCCTTGATTTCGGCGATGCGTTTGACGAGCTCGGGCTTGAGATCGACATTGGCGGTTGCCGGATTGTTGTAGACCATGATCGGGATGGAAATCGCCGCGGCAACCGTCCTGTAATGCTCGACCAATTCATCATTTGTGGGCGTGCAATAGAAGGGCGGAATGATCATTACTCCGTCAGCGCCCATATCTTCAGCCTTGCGGCTCAGCCGCACGCATTCACGCGTATCCTCTGCACCCGTGCCGATGAGGACCGGAACCCGGCCGGCAGTCGTTTCGATGACTGTGCGAGCGACGGCATCGCGTTCCTCTTCGCTTAGCGACAGGAACTCGCCTGTCGAGCCAAGCGGGATCAGACCATGAATGCCCTCTTTGATCTGCCAGTCTGTGAAAGAGGCTAGTGCGCTGAGATCAACGGCGCCATCGCGATCCAGTGGCGTAATCATAACCGTGTATACGCCGCGAAATGTCTTCGTCATGTGAGTAAGTATCCTGGTGTTAACGCTTCTCGTTGATCGACAACCGGGCGTCGGCTTGTCCGAGACGGTTTTCTATGTATCGCTGGAAGAAATCCCAGAGCGTGGTCAAAAGCAGATAGTAGATGGCCGCAACGGCGAAGAGCTCGAGCACCATGAAGCGCTCCTGAATCAGGACCTGCGTGCGTCGGAGCAACTCCTCCATCGAGATGACGGATGTCACCGAGGTCGTCTTCAGCAAGCCATTCACCGAATTGCCGAGCGGCGGGATAATGACCTTGAACGCCTGCGGCATGACGATATGGCGCATGATCTGTCTCTCAGTCATGCCGAGTGCACGCGCAGCACGAGATTGACCTTCAGGAACGGCACCGATGCCAGCGCGAATGATCTCCGCAAGATACGCGGCCTCATTGGCCGCCAGCCCCACCAGGGCTGCCTGGATTACACTCAGCTTGATGCCGAAGAGCGGTAAGGCGGTATATAGCGCGATCAACTGCACCAGCAGCGGCGTTCCCCGAAACAGCCAGATATAGACCTTGGCGAGCATCTGCACCGAGCGCAGATGCGACCGCCGCATCATTGCCAACACGAAACCCAGGACGAGACCGGCGATCAGAGACACAACGGTCAGCCAGATCGTCGTAAAAACCCCACCAAGGATGAAGGGATTGACGAGATACCCGAAAAAACCCGACCAGTTCCATAACGTCATCAGACCATCTTCCTACAAAATACGCGAGCGTGGAGACCACGCCCGCTATGTTCAAATCAGGCCGGTCAGCGGCCAGGACCCTTGACGGAATAGTCGCCGGCAACCATCGGGAGACCGTATTTGTCGAACAGCGTCTTGAGCGAGCCATCCGCCTTCATGCCCTTGAGCGTGGCGGAAACGGCATCCGCAAGAGCCGGGCTCTTGAACGCAACCGCGACAGGCGCGGGATAGAGGCCGCTGATGGCGCGTTTGAAATCGCCACGAGCGTCGTATTCCTTAGCCACCGCATCAATGGACACGACGCCGTCAACCTGGCCGGCACGCAATGCCTGGAAGGCAAGAGCAAAATTGTCAAATGTCCGAATTGAGAGGCCCGCCTTGCCAGCGTCGCGGAGCTCCTTATCCAGAAGACGGGTCTTCGTCTCCTCGAAGCCGCCGATCTCGACGCCGATCGTCATGCCTGCCAGATCATCCTTCGACTTGACGCTCTTGTCAGAGTTCGGCGCAATCGAAATGCTGATCGCCTGATCTTCATAGGGGATCATCTGCATGACCTTGGCGCGCTCTTCCGTGAAGAAGATGCCTGTATTGATCATATCCCAGCGGCCCGCCTGCAGACCGGGCACCATCGCGGAAAATTCGATGCGAACATATTCAGGCTTGAGGCAAAGTCTCTTGGCGATTTCCTCGCCCAACTCCACACGCATGCCTTTCAACTGGCCACTGGAATCAACGAACTGCAGTGGCGGCAGGGTGGGGTTGGTCGACATCACCAGTGTGCCGGGCTTGATAAGCTCACCGGCGGCGACCTTTGGGTCACAGCTTTGCGCGAAGGCGACCGATGCCATCATCGAGAACGCTGCCGCAAGCGTGAAGCGGGAATGCAAAAGCTTTGTCATATTGGCCTCTGGGGTTGTTTATATTTATTAGCTCCACATTTTTGTATTCATGTGGGATCCCACTTTTATACACTAATGGTCTTATCGTGCAAGTCTGCCATCGATCAATAATTGGAAAGGACGCCTTGACGCACGATTTCGAGATGAGACGCCATGGCCTTACGAGCGCGTTCAGCATCATGACTAGCCAGCGCCATAATGATTTCGCGGTGTTCCGCTACGCCGGGCTTAACGCGGGTGAGTGCCATCTGCCGTTCAAATATCGTTGTATATCGCCGCATCTCAGCAATTGTTGCCGACATGAAAGGGTTGTCGCTGTGATCCGCGATAAAGTCGTGTAAGGCATCATCGGATCTCCAGACCTCCTCGGGGTCGGGCTCTGGATCGGCCTCGATGATATCCAAACTGGCGAGGAGACGGCCCACATGCTCCTCATCGGCACCGGGAGCGGCGAGCGCCGCGGCCGTCGGCTCCAGCAACATTCGCATCGTCAGGCTGTTGAGATAGTCTTTGAGCGTGATGACCCTGACGCAAAGAACACCTCGCTCGTCACGCACCAACAGCCCCTCCCCTTCGAGTCGGCTGAGAGCATGCCGCATTGGGGAACGCGAGACGGCGTACTGCGAGGCAAGACGGCGCTGCTGGATGACACTTCCCCCAGCTAGGCGGGCGGAGGTGATTTCGGCAAGAAGCAGCCCATAGGTTTCCTGTGCAAGGCTTTCCTCAACTGCTTCGCTCACGTCATCACCCATGCTACCCCTTTCCCATCAACGCCATCCTCGATTATCATGAGAAATGGATTGTCTGTTAAAGTACAGCCCGGAACATCATTGCAAGGATGAAAGACCAGCAAATTGACAGATATCTCGGCGACCACTGCTGAAAAACCGAGTGAACGTGGGCCGCACAACCTCGCATCCCTCGCCTATAACGCTGTTTCAGACATGATCCGCCATCGGAGCCTGAAGGGCGGGTATGTGATCGTGGAGGCCAAGCTTGCCGAAGCGCTTGGTATTTCAAGAACGCCGCTGCGAGAAGCGCTCCAACGGCTGGAGGGCGAAGGCCTCGTGCGCAAGGGCGACGGGCGCAACTACGTTGTACGGCGCGTCGATATCGGCGAATACCTGCAAAGCTTGCGGCTGCGCCTTCTAATCGAGCCTGAAGCGGCAGTTCTTGCCATCCCCAACATCCCGCGACGCCAGCTTATGGCCGTTCGCCGGGAAATCCACGATCTCCTGGACGCGACGGCCTACCACACCGACGCGCACTGGTTTTCGGACGACAATCTGCACAATATGATCATCGATTATTGCGGCAATGCCGTCATGGCAAAAGTCTTGCGAGAACTGCGCGCCACCACCCGGCTGTTTGAAATTGATCGGCTCAAGGACAGGTTGAAACCAGATTCCAGCGAGCATCTCCTCATCATTGAAGCAATCGAGCGGGGTAGCGCGGTGGATACGCGCAAGTCCGTCGCGATTCATATAGAAAGCCTGATAGCCTTCGCTCGGGAACATTTGGGCGCCCTGGAGTAGAGAGGCTGCCCTGACAGGATGGCTCGGTCGCAGGGCTGATAGCGCTGCAAATGTGAATTCTCTTGGTCTTCAGGAGCCGTTCATGAGCAATATCGACACCTCGTTGGCAATCGCGCTTGTGGCCGGAACTCGTCGATTACGCCAGTTCGCGTAGCCCTTGGTATCAATCAGGATCAGTTTCCAGGCTGGTGCGGATTGGCTTCTCCATATTTGCCTCCACATCGCCTGCGACGGACGAATGATCGCCATATGATCAATCATTAATTGCTATAGAGAGCGCCTCTCACCCAGATGCTCTCTTTTGCGCGAATGACGTTCTTCCCATTGGTAACCTCCCGAAGGCACGACGTTTGGGAATCTCCGTTTTAAAACATGGGAGCATCAGGATTTGGCGAGAGCGGCATCGCTGGCGAGATACCACCAGGGCTGACGACATCGCAGCGGGTAGCGCAAGGCTTGGCGTGAAGCGGGGAAGCATCTGGCTTGCAATAGCTACCACTACCGCTCGCGGAAACCGATCGCGAAGCCCGCCGGTTTGCCGTCAAAACCGGTGAACCCGTAAGCCAAGCACCTTTTCGGACACAACGACCACCACAATCGTCATTACGATAGATAGGGTCGAAACCGCTGCGGCTTCAGGTGTGAAATTCGTCCTGAGATAATCATAGATCTGGATCGGAAGCGTCGCCGTCCCGACATTCTTCAACATGAACGATATCGTGAAGAGATCGAAGGAAATGATGAACGCGAAGAGGCAACCACCGATCACTCCTGGCTTGATCAACGGCAGCATGATGCGCCTGAAGCGAGTAAACGGGCCTGCGCCAAGGCTGCGCGCGGCCAGGCTCCACGAGGGCTCGTAGGCCTCCATCGCCGCCGACACATTGATGAAAACGAAGGGCAGCGTCATGAGCACATGCCCAATCAACATGCCAGCCATGGTCGTCGTGCCGACTCCGATCGCGTAGACGAAGAACAGAAGCGATATTGCTGTCAGAACTTCCGGCAGGAGCAGTGGCAGCAGCATCGCCAGCCGAACGCTTTCCTTCCACCGTCCCGCATGCTGCACGTAGAACATAGCCGCCATTGTTCCGATGACGCCGGAAATCGCGGTCGAAACGGCTGCTACCCACAGGGAGGTCCGAATTGCGAGCCAGAAAACATCGTTATGGAAGAAGACGACATACCACCGGAAAGAGAGCCCCTGGGGCGGAAAGGTCAAAAATGCGCCCGCATTGAAGGATGCGCCGACAACCACGAGAATGGGCAGCAGCAAGAAGCCGTAGATGACGAGGCAATAACCATTCAATATGTGCTTGGACATCAACCAATCTTCCATTTCATGCGCGTAAGCCGCGAGAAAATCACGACAATCGCTGCTCCGGTGAGCGAAAGCATCAGTGCCATGGCAGAGCCGAAAGGCCATTGGAACGTATCGATCAACGCATCCACGACGCTGACCGCCATCGTCTTCACTCTAAGACCGCCGATTAATGCTGGCGTCACATAAGCGCTTAACGACAGCACAAACACCAGAATACAGCCCGCCTGAATACCGGGCATGGCAAGGGGCAGGATGATACGCCTGAAAACAATGAGCCTCCCGGCACCGAGGGAACGCGCAGCAGACCGCAATGACGGGTCAATGCCCTGAAGCGCACTCATCAACGGCAGGATCATGAAGGGAAGGAAGACGTGGACAAGTGCGATGACAATTCCGAGGGCGTTGTACATCAGTCCGATCGGGCGATCGATCAGCCCGAGATTCAACAGCGTCTTGTTGATGATGCCGTTGTTCCCAAGCAGAATTGTCCAGCCGTAGCTGCGGATTACAATGCCGACAAGAAGCGGCGACAGCACGAGCCCATAGGCAAGGCCGCGAAACCGCATCTTTTCGCGCGAGAGCTGCCAGGCGATTGGAAATCCGAGAACGAGGCACAGAAGCGTTGTGACCAGACCGATCAACAGCGTATTCGCCACCTGCTGCAAATAGAAGGAATCTGTGAGCAGCCTCAGATAATTGCCAATGGTAAATCCTGGCGCATAGGGTGCGCCATGTGGCCGGATTGCGGAAACTCATGACCACGATATTGAGGTATGGCAGAACGAGAAAGAGGCCGAGTAGCAAAACCGATGGCATGATCAGCAGGATAGGATAGGTGGATCTAGCGCGACTTGTCATGAGATCGTTCCTGGTACCCAGAACCGCTCGCTATCGACCTTTACCGTTACGCGATCACCGGGCTGAAAGCGGTTACGAGGAAAAGTCTGAACATTCAGCGTCTCGCCGTTTTCAAGCACCAGGCGGTAGTCGATCAGGCTACCGGAATAATAGCTCTGCAAAACCGTTGCGATAACGCCGGGCCCCTTGGCTCCGACAGATGCAAGTTCGATAGCTTCCGGTCGCAATAGAACCGGAAAGGAACCGTCGTTCGACGGTAGCACGCCTTTGATATAGGCCGCGCCAAGCGCGGTTTCGATAATTGACATGCCATCGGCACCCCTGCCGGTCATGCGGCCCGGCAGTGTATTCACCTGCCCGACGAACTGCGCGACCTCCAGGCTCGCGGGCCGATCATACACATCGGAGGGGGAGCCATACTGCGCGATTTGCCCTCCGAACATGACGACGATCCTGTCCGACATCGTCATTGCTTCGGCCTGATCGTGCGTCACATAGACGGTGGTAATTCCAACGCGCTTTTGCAGATCTCGAATGAAGACCCGCATTTCGTCCCGAAGCTTGGCGTCGAGATTGGCGAGCGGCTCGTCGAGCAAGAGTATGCGCGGTTCGATGACGAGGGCACGGGCAAGCGCCACGCGCTGCTGCTGCCCACCCGAAAGTTGGCGCGGATATCGCTCCGCATACCCCGAAAGCTGCACCATATCCAGAACCTTGGCGGTGCGGTTTACGATGTCTGACCGGGAAATCTTGCGCATCTCCAGCCCAAAGGCGAGGTTCTGCGCCACCGTCATATGGGGAAAGAGCGCGTAGTTCTGAAACACCATGCCGATATCGCGTTTTTCCGCCGGGATATGAGACACGTCCTGGCCGTCAAAACGGATGGCGCCGGATGTGACGTCCTCGAAACCTGCGATCATCTTGAGCGTCGTCGTCTTGCCGCATCCCGATGGCCCCAGTAGCGATATGAACTCACCATGTCCTATCTTGACGGAAATTCCGTTGACGGCGCGGGAGGTACCGTAATGCTTGGTCAGCTCTTCTATGCTCACCTCGGTCATGCTCGATCTTCCAGATTGTCCGTGCGGCGTACCGCAACTCTTACTGCGTCGGGGAGAATGCCGGGTCGTTCCGAGGCGACCCGGCTGCATTGCCTCTCGGAGAGCCAGAAACTACTTCATGATCTTCGCCCAAGTCTCTGCAAAGCCAGCTTGTTTCTCGTTCATGAATGCCCAATCCCAAGTCAGGATCTTGTCCATCATTTCGCCCGAAATTGGCACATCCTTCTTCAGATCGTCAGGGACGATAACCTTCGCGTTGGTGGGCGAGACGAAGAACTGCTTCATCAACGGAACCTGTCCTTCAGGCGAGAGAAGGAAGTTGGCATATTGATAGGCCAGATCCTTCTCCGGCCCGTTTGCGAGAATGTTGAGTGTCTGATCGAACATCAGCAGACCCTCTTCCGGCACGATGACATCGATCGGAAGTCCTTGGCTGCGCAAACGCGCGACCTCACCGAAATCGAAGGGAGCGACGACGAACTCGCCGGATGCGATGCCGGTTGAAAGGTTGAAATCGGCTTGTATGACGGGCCCGAGCTTTTCCAGCGCCTTGAAGCCCGCATCGACATCGTATTGATCCTTGCCGAAGATCTTGGAGGCCAGCATCAGCTCCATTTTGCCAGCCGTGTTGGCAAAATTGTAAAGGCCAATACGTCCTTTGAACTCGGGGTTCTCCCACAAATCCTTCCAGCCTTTGGGAGGTGTCTGGACCATATCGGTACGGTAGGCGAGGCCGATGGGAGACACCATCGCGATAGCACCCCAGCCATCGGTCTTTTTGGCAAGCGGGTAGAGGTCGGCATAGTTCGGCAATGTTGCCAGATCGAGCTTTTCGAAGAAGCCTTCCTTGCGCAGGCTTGATGCAAATGCCTCATTCGTCATGAGGATCGAGTATGGCGGCTTTTGTGGCCCCGCTGCACGTAGGTTGGCGCTCCAGACACGACCATTGCCAGCGTCCAGCGTCACCTGAGCACCGCTTTTCTGAGTGAAGGCTGGAGCCATAGTCTGGCGCCAGAACTGTTCCCATGCGCCGCCCAGCGTCGGCACGACGAGTGTCTTGCTTTGTGCCCATGCTGGCACGCCCAGCATGGTCGCCGCTGTCATTCCACCCATTCCGGCAAGGATCTGCCGCCTGTTCATGTTCATCATCGAAGTTCCCTCAAACTGGTTTTGATTTGGTCATGCACTGTGGGCAGGCGGTCTTCCGCTTCTTGCCGTCAGGTTCTACCGAAGGCCTGGCTGGTCTTCAGTGAAATGTAATCGCCGTAGGTGATCGGTTCGTATTTAGGGGCCCCTTTTGCTGCAAAAGGCGGGAGGCACTGGATCACAGTTTCCCTGGACGGGTTGAGGAAGAACGGGATGGACTGGCGACGAGTTGTGCCCTTGAAAGCGCCAGGCGGGTTGGCAACTCTGTGCGGAGTAGAGAGCCATTCATCGTTGGACCAGCGCATGAAAGCGTCGCCGATATTGATGACATAGGCCCCTTCGACATTGGGTGCATCAAGCCATTCACCTGCCCGGTTTTTCACCTGCAGTCCACCCGGGGACGCCTCCGACCGGAGGATCGTCATGAAACCGTAGTCGGTGTGGACACCGGCGCGAAGTTGCCCTGGAAGCGGACTCTCCGTCTGTTCCGGATAGTTGATAACCCGCAATGCCGAGAGATGATTTTCAAAGGCGGGCTCGAAAAAATCCGGTGCAAGACCTATCGCTTCGCAAAAGGCGCGCCTGAGATGACCCGCAAGCCTTTCCATTTCAGCGAAATAGTCTGCAAAAGCCTGTTGTAATCCTTCGGGACGGGTTGGCCACAGATCACCAGGCAATCGCGGTCCGAAGTTCAGGCTCTCCTTGTAATCGCCGGGCGTCTTAATCCCAAGGGTCGCCGCAAGCGCCTCGTCTGCGAGCGGTGAGAACGCGACGCCGCCTTCCATCGCCGTACCCCTTCCCTGCCCGACTTTCCATTCCTGTGGCTCGTCGAAGAAATCGCGAGCAAGATTATAAAGACGCGTTGTGACCTCCGCCTTCACACCATGCCCCGTCACGAGAAAGAAGCCGGTCTTACGGCACGCGTCCTCTATGGCAGCAACCACCGCATGGCCCGCGGCTTCGCCGTCGACAAAGGGCGCGATGTCGATAACGGGTATCATGTCCTGCACGTCATTCGGCGCTGTGCTCGTTTGCATCCTTGGAGCTTCCTTCCTTGATCGTGGTGATGGCAGCACGCGCTGGCGCCGCCGGACGCTATGAAATACCGGTGTCAATCGAGCCCTTTGAAGGGAGCATCCCGGAACTCCAGATACTCCTTCAGTGACATTTTCTGCAGGTTTCGCATCCACTCCTGCCCGTCGCGGCTGACATGCAGCGCAGCGATGGCGTGCACGTTGAAATCGAAGGACGTCATCAGGCCGGCAGCCATCTGCTGGTTGTTGATGGAGGACTTGGCGAATTTGATCGCCGGTACCGGCATGCGGGCGAGCTTGCGCGCTAGGTTCTCGGTCTTTTCCCGCAATTGATCGGCGGGCACGATCTTGTTGATAAGGTGCATGCGCAACGCTTCCTCGGCGTCGACCACATCCCCTGTGTACATCAGCCAACGCACGTCGCGTGTCGCGAGCAACCAAGGCATGAACAGTGCGGGTGGTCCCGAATTGTGCCGCACCTCCGGTTCACCGAATTTCGCATTGTCGCTTGCAATCGCCAGATCGCAAGCCATCACGAGTTCGAGCGCACCCGCCAGCGCATACCCATTGACAGAAGCGATGACAGGAATCGGTGCCTTCCAGATATTGAGAAGCGCTTGGGCATTTTCCGACATATCTGCATGCCAGTCCTCGATATCGACATCATAATCGGCGCCTTGAAGATCATACCCGGAGGAAAAGGCGCGTCCCGCACCAGTGATGATCAGTGCATTGACCTCCTTATCGGCAACAGCCATGGCAACGGCTCGATCGATTTCACGCACCGTCGTCTTGTTCATCGCATTGAGCTTTTCAGGACGATTAATGGTGATCGTCGCGAATTTGTCGTGGTCATCCTTAACGTAGAGGATCGTTTCAAAAGCCTCGGAAGTGCTCATATGCTTTTCCTTTTCGCCGCGTTTTGATCCACCGTCGGCGCTCGTGTCTGGTCATTGGCAGGCGGCGCAAGCAAGGCCGCCATTTTCTTTTCAAAGCGGCCAACCGACGCCATCTTGACGGGCCCGAACCCTTTGATTTCTTCCGGCAACCGCGCGAGAGCAACGGCGCGGTCAAGCGTGTCGACGGAAAGCTCGCTCGTGAGAGCCTCGATCAGCGCGCGATAGTTTGCGACCAGCCGCCTCTCCATTCGCCGCTCCTCTGTATAACCGAAGGGATCAAGCGGTGTGCCGCGCAGAAAACGCAGCTTTTCGAGAACTGCGAAGGCGGGAGCGATCACCTTTTCCGGGATGGCCACTTTCGCAGGATTGCCGGTGCGTTTGTCGACCCGCCGCGACAGAAGTGGTGGCGCCAGATGATGCCTGATGCTGAAGTCACCTTCGAACTGCGCTTCGATGGCCTTTCTGAAGCTTCGGTCACGATGCAGACGCGCCACCTCGTATTCGTCTTTGTAGGCCATCAGTCTGAAGGCATTTTTTGCAACAGCCATGGCAAACGCTTCGCCCGCCATCAGCCTGTTCTCGGCCGCCCGTGCTGCAGCCACAAGCGTCCGGTATCGTCTCGCATAGGCGGCGCTCTGGTAGGCTACGAGGAAAGCCGCCCGGCTTTCGACGACCATGTCGAGAGTCTCGACGGGCTTCGCGTCAGTAAGATCAAGTCCCGCGGCGTTGGCGACGAGATCGGGGGACACCGCCGAGCGACGACCCCAGCCGAAGGCCGCCCTGTTCATCGCGACACCCGTTCCGTTAAGTTCAATCGCCTTATCGATCGAGGCAAGGTTGATCGGTACCAGGCCGCGCTGCCATGCATGACCGAGCAGGAACATGTTGGCGGCTATCGCGTCGCCCATCAGAGCCGCCCCGAGCTTTGTTGCCGCAATCAGATGAACGGCATCCTCACCAGCTGCGCGTCGCAGCGATTTCAGCGTCGCCTCCTGCTGGAAATCGATCGCCGTGTTCTGCACAAAAGATGCCGTGGGCGCGAAATGGTTGTCGAGGACGGCGCGTGTCCGGCCAACGCCGAACGTCGATAGAGCATTACGACCGGCCGATACGACGATGTCGAAGCCGAGCACGAGATCGCTTTCCCCAATCCCGATGCGGACCGACGACAAGGCGCCAGCGGTGCGTGCAATGCGAAGATGCGAAATGACTGCGCCGTTCTTCTGCGCAAGCCCCGTCTGATCCAGCGTCTGGACAAAAAGTCCATCGAGATGCGCCGCCATTGAGAGGACGGCGCTGACGGTGATCACGCCCGTTCCGCCAATCCCGGCCAACAGCATATTGTATGGCTGCGTTCCGATATCGGAGAGAAACGGTAGCGGAATATCGTCGAACGTCTCTTGTTTGGCTTTTGCAGCCGGCTTCTTGATCTTTCCACCCTCCACTGTGATGAAGCTCGGACAGAAGCCCTTGATGCAGGAGAGGTCAGTGTTGCAACTCGACTGGTTGATCTTCCGCTTGCGGCCAAACTCAGTTTCCTGCGGCTCTATGGAAATGCAATTGGACACGGCCGAGCAGTCACCACATCCTTCGCAGACCAACTCATTGATGAATGCGCGCTTGTCCGATACCGCGAGCGCCCCCCGCTTACGACGGCGGCGCTTTTCTGCCGCGCAGACCTGATCGTAGACCAGGACAGTCACCCCATCGATTTCGCGCAATTCACGTTGAACCTGGTCGAGCTCGTCACGATGGTTGATCGTGACATCTGATGGCAAGCGGCCCTGCCAGACCTCGGGATGCTCGGCGACAACGGCTACTCTCGCCGCACCTTCCGCCAACATCTGGCCAACGATTCCGGGCACGGAGACGTCGCCATCGTGTTTTTGCCCGCCCGTCATGGCGACCGCATCATTATAAAGAATCTTGTAAGTTGCGTTTACTTTCGCAGCAATCGCGGCCCGGATCGCAAGCAGGCCCGAATGAAAATAGGTGCCATCGCCCATATTGACGAAAATATGCTTTTCATCGGTGAATTGAGAAAGCCCGATCCACGCACCGCCTTCGCCGCCCATCTGGGTAAAGGTGGAGGTATTTCGATCCTCAAGACCGATCACCATCATATGGCATCCGATACCGGTGGACGCCCGGCTTCCTTCCGGCAGCCTTGTCGAAACGCTGTGCGGACAGCCGGAGCAGAAATACGGATCGCGTCGAAGGGCCGGGCTTTCCGTCGCGCTGGCTGCTATGAGCGCTTCCATCTCGAGCGACCGACGTTTAAGATCATCGGGCTGCGAGCCTAAGACAGCAAGGATTGCTCTTCCCACAGCCACCGCATCAATCTCACCAACGGCAGGGAGAAGCGGCATATTGTCTGGCCCGAATTTACCGAACACGCGCGGCCTGTCGCCCGATGGCATATTGAAGAGCAGCGCCTTGATCTGATCCTCAATGACCGGACGCTTCTCCTCGACGACCAGAAGCGTTTCTACACCGGCTGCAAAGCGTGCTATCCCCTCCGGCTCGATTGGCCAAACAAGGCCAACCTTGTAAAGCCAAATACCCAGTTCGCCAGCACGCCGCTCATCTATGCCGAGGCGTGAAAGTGCGCCCATGAGATCCAGCCAGGATTTCCCAGTCGAGACGATACCAAGGCGCGCCTTGGTGCCCAGCCCCGACCACATACTGCGGTCCAACTGATTATGGCGGGCAAATCTGTGAACAGCGGAGAGCTTATCTTCCAGCCGGCGCTCCATCGCGTGAGGCCCATCGGGCCAGCGGAGTGAAAGATTGCCCTGCATGTCGGGATAGACGATCGCAGGATTATCGGGATCGAGATCGACGGTGGCCGTACATTCGACAATCTCGGTCTGGCACTTAAAGCCGATCCAGGCGCCCGAATAGCGGCTGAGCGCAAATCCAAGCAATCCGTAATGGATGTATTCGGCCACACCGGCCGGAGAAAGGAGAGGCACCATCGCCGAAATCAGGTTATGTTCGCTTTGATGTGGCAAAGTCGACGACACCGCGCCATGATCGTCGCCGACAAGCACCAACACGCCGCCATGCGGGTTGGTGCCGACGGCATTGGCGTGTTTGATCACATCCATGGTGCGGTCGACACCCGGCCCCTTGCCGTACCACATTGAGAAGACCCCGTCGTAACGGACGCCGGAGAACATTGCCGTTTGCTGTGTTCCCCAGACGGCCGTCGCCGCCATGTCTTCGTTGAGGCCAGGTTGAAAGCGTATATGGTGCTGCTCAAGATAGGTCTTGGCACGCGCCATCTCGCGGTCGAAACTCGCCAGCGGAGATCCGCGATAACCGGAAACGTAACCGGCCGTATTCAATCCTCGGGCCAAATCCCTTTGCCGCTGGATCATCGGAAGCCGCACTAAGGCCTGGGTACCTGACACGAGGATTTTCCCCTGGTCGACCGTGTACCGGTCATCGAGGCTCGGTGCTTTTCCATTCGGCAATGCGTGAGACATATCGGCCAGGTTCTGCATTAGGCACACTCCGATACGCTTGGTGACACCATGTCGAACACTCGGCCAGGATTGAGGATAGTCTTGGGATCGAACGCAGCCTTTAGACGCCGCATCGCCTCCATTTCAGCTTCACTTCGCCCAAGTGGCAGCCACTTTTTCTTCTCCACACCAATGCCGTGTTCGGCTGAAATCGCTCCATCAGCGCGGATGACGGCGGAGAGTGTGATATCGGCCACGCGCGCGTGATGATGACTACGGACAAGAAAATGGAGATTGCCATCGCCAAGGTGACCGAAAACATAGATTTCGGCGTCGCGATCAAGGGCCGTAATTTCGCAGCTCGTGACATCGATAAAAGCCTGCATGCTGGTCAAAGGCAGACTGACATCGAAGCCGGAGACATTGTCCATAGAGAAGATAAATTCGCTTGCCGCTTCCCGAAGTTTCCAGATGGCGTGATATTCCCGCTGTGATTGCGAAAGAGACACGTCCGTCACGATGCCACTCTCGTAGCAAGCCATCAGCGCCTCGGAAAAACGCACGTCGTCATCGGACTCGTGCTGGCCTTGCATTTCCACAAGGGCATACATGCCCGCCCCTGCCGCAACAGGCGGCTGGGCACCGCTCAGCGACAAAACTCCATCATAAACATTCGGGAAAATCACTTCGAAGGCTGATAAGGAAGGGCCGAGCGCGGAGCGCAGATGCTTTAGAAGAGCAACGGCGGCACTTAACGAAGGCAACGCGCAAAAGGCGTTCGCTTGCGACCGTGGTTCGGGATAAAGGCGTAGGCATGCCCGCGTAACCACGCCGAGGACACCTTCGGTTCCGATGAAAAGCTGATTGAGGTCGAAACCTGAATTGTCCTTGGGCAATCCCTTCAAGCTCGTCAATATAGAGCCATCCGCAAGCACAGCCTCAAGTCCCAAAACCTGAGACCGATACATGCCGTAGCGAAGAACACGAATACCGCCCGCATTGGTGGCAACATTGCCGCCCACCGTAGACGTACCTCGCGCGCCAATGTCGACGCCGAAAAACAGACCGCGCGCTGCCGCAGCGTCCTGTACCGCCTGCAGCGTTACTCCCGCCTCGGCTATGATGGTGGCCGCATTCTCATCCACTGGAGAAAGGCAGACCATTCGCTCCAGCGAAATCGACACTTCACCGGGGCGCGGTCTCGCACCACCTGCGAGCCCCGTCCTGCCACCCTGGATCACAAGTGGCTGACTCAAACGATTGCATTCCGCCAGAATAGCGGACACTTCCGTTGTGTTCGCAGGCCGAAATACGATGATCGGGCGGTCACCCTGCTCATCGGTGGCATCGCCACGATACCGCTCGCCAACATCATCACCGGCGAGAACAGCTTTACTGCCGATTTTTTCATTCAGACGGCGCAGTAATTCTGCATGCCGGCCGACAGGCGCAGACGCGCCTTGGGCGATTCCCGCCCGACCAGTCGATCCGCCCAATTTCGTTCCCCTTGGTTATCTGGATCGAGGTGAGGTTATCGCCTATCTGATATTTGTCAAACCTATATTCAATTTTCAGTGGCGTTTTTGAAATGACCATGGCATCTATGGATTTCAGGCGAGGACAATAATCGATGACGTTGAAATTTGATGAGGTGGTGAGGACTGGCATCGCCAAGCAGGTCGCAGAAAACATCAAATCTGCGATCATGGATGGTCGGTTGAAGATCGACGAGCGGCTTCCAACCGAGGAAGATCTGGCGAAAAACTTCGGTATATCGCGGCCAACCGTGCGTGAAGCGTTAAAACGTCTGGCCGCGCAGAACCTGATCCAGTCAAGGCGCGGCCCGCTCGGCGGAAACTTCGTCAAACGACCGGATCCGGAGGGCCTCTCCAAGGCGATCACAGGAGCAGCGACGCTGCTTGTCGGCATCGGCGCGTTCGATATCGACGAAATCATTACAGCGCGTCTTGAGACAGAAACGATCTGCTGCAGGCTCGCCTGTGAAAACCACGACACTGCGCATCTCGAACGAATGGCAGCGGAGATTGATATCCAGCGTGACGAGAGCATCAGTGACGAAGATTTCTGTGCATCCGACGTGCGCTTTCATCGCGCGCTGGTGGACTCCACGTGTAACGGCCCGTTGAAATTGATGATGTACACCGTGATCGAGTCCTTCATTCCAATCACAAACATGATCGTCTTCCGGGTGCGCGAGCGCCGAAAGGTTGTCGGCTTTCACCGCCAGATTATGGAGGCCGTCGCAAAGCGCGAGACCGAAGCAGCCACAAAGGCGTTAGGGGATCTGCTGGCCTACATTCGCAACAGTTACTCGACCGCAATGGATGCGCGCGACAGGATGAAGGCCGCGCCGCAGACCTGACACGCCAAACCACTAAATTCAGTGTAAGAAGGGGAACGCATGTCCGATACATTCCAGGCAATGGTCATCGACATGGCCGACGCCAAGCCACAGGCTGGCTTCCGGCAGCTTTCAATCACCGATCTGCCGGATCACGATGTTCTCGTCGAGGTCCATTACTCTACCGTCAATTACAAGGATGGTCTGGCGCTGACCGGAAAAGGCCGTATTGCCAGACGCACCCCTATGGTGGGCGGAATAGACCTTGCCGGAACAGTGGTCGAATCCCGGTCGGACAAATGGGCGCCAGGCGACAAGGTCATCGTCAACGGCTGGGGTCTGTCTGAAACGGAATGGGGCGGATATTCGCGATTCCAGCGGCTGAAACCGGAATGGCTGATCGCACTGCCGGAAGCATTCAGCCTTTTGCAAGCGATGTCCATCGGCACCGCTGGCTACACCGCTGCGCTCTGTGTCGACGCGCTCGAGGACTGGGGAACGATCGTTGCGGATGATCACGAAGTCCTCGTGACCGGTGCCGCAGGCGGTGTGGGCTCGGTGGCGATCAGCCTGCTGGCGAACAAGGGTTACAATGTCACTGCGTCGACAGGCCGCCCCGAAACGCAGGACTATCTCGCATCACTCGGTGCAAGCGGTTTCATCGATCGGACATCGCTTTCAGAAAAAGGCGGTCCTCTGCAAAAGGAGCGATGGGCCGGAGTGGTCGACTCCGTCGGATCCACGACGCTCGCAAACGCACTCTCCCAGACCATCTATGGTGGAGCTGTTGCTGCCTGCGGTCTCGCTGCAGGCGCAGACCTGCCAGCAACCGTTCTCCCCCATATCCTGCGCGGCGTGGCGCTTCTTGGCGTCGATTCCGTAATGGCGCCCATGGAGAAACGGATCCGCGCATGGCAGACCCTTTCCAAGCATTTGAAGCCAGAGCACATCGAAACACTGGCGAGGGTCGAGCCTTTCTCCAAGCTTCCGACTCTCGCGCAGGATATTGTCGAAGGCAAGATCAGGGGACGCGTCGTGGTGGAGATCACACCGTAAGTCCGCGCCGACGCGCGGGATGGCAGCGCTGCGAACCCAGCATCGTGGCTTAACAACACCTCAGTACTTATGATGAGCGGATAACATGCGTTACCGCATCGACAAAGTGGGCGATCTTGTCAGGATGCAGCCCGGCTATGTTGATGCGACCATCCTCGACCATATAGATCGCAAATTCTGAGCGCAGTCGCTCGACCTGCTGTGGCATCACGCCGAGTTGCGAGAACATACCCTTATTGCCAATTAGAAAATCATACCGCTCGCTTTGACTGCGCAGCCGAAACGCTTGTGCAAGTGCCTGTCGCAGGCCAACAATCGTGCTTCGCATCTCCTCTAATTCACTGCGCCAGTCAGAAGCCAGATGGTCGTCCTGCAAAATCGTACTAACGATGCGCGCTCCATGGTCAGGAGGCATTGAATAACCGATACGCGCTCTTACGACCATGTTCGCCTGAGCGATTTTTGAAAGTTCCTGCGTTCGCCCCAGCACGAAAGCAACGCCGGTGCGTTCACGATAGATACCGAAATTCTTTGAGCAGGATGACGCCACCAGCATGTTTGGAACGGTGGCCGCCAGATGGCGCACACCGAATGCATCATCCTCGAGTCCATCACCAAACCCCTGATAGGCAAGATCGACAAAAGGCACAACGCCTGTTTCGACAAGAAGGGAGCCGAGGTCACGCCATTGCTCTCGCGTAAGATCTGCACCGGAGGGGTTGTGGCAACAACCATGCAGCAAAATCACATCACCAGCCCGGGCGGAAAGGACAGCGCGCCTCATCGCCTCGAAATCCGCAGCGCCCGTCGCCTTGTCCAAGTAAGACCAGCGTTGCGCGGTCAAACCAAAATCCTCGAGGATCGAAAGGTGATTGACCCAACTCGGATCCGGAACAAGAACTGTTGCATTGGGTGCAGTTTTGGCGATCAGGCCGCACAATACCGTGAGCGCTCCAGCCCCACCCGGCGTTTGGATCGCGCTTATGCGCTCGAGCGGCCCGTGATCTGAAAACACAAGCTTGGTCATAAGCTCGCAAAAAAGTTGGTCACCAGCCGGGCCGACATAAGTCTTGGTGGTTTGCTCAGCCAAGATCCGCGATTCAGCCTCTGTAACGGCGCGAAAAACAGGGGTGATGCCGGAGGCATCGCGATAAACGCCTACACCAAGATCGATCTTGTTCGGACGCTCATCCCGCCTGAAAATCGGCATCAGAGCGAGGATCTTGTCTGGCTCCGGCATGGAGAGGGAATGGAACACTGGCTTCTTCCTTCGCTTGAAGACGGGAACGCTCTCTGCGGTCCTCTCACGGGGCAGATAGGGCGTCACACATGGTGGCAAGCCGCCTCATGATCAGGTCCGATGCTGCGTAATTGAGGTATAATATCCCTGCATTCGGCCGTCGCCTGGCCGCATCTCGGGTGAAATGGGCAGCCGGACGGCTTGTTCATTGGGCTGGGAACTTCACCGCGCAGCACGATCCTCTCTCGTTTCTGTTCGGCGTAATAATCGGTAATCGGAATGGCAGATAGAAGTGCCTTGGTGTAAGGGTGGCGCGCGCCGGAATAAAGCTGCTCGGCATTTGTAACTTCTACTAGCCGTCCGAGATACATGACTCCGATATGATGGCTGATATGCCGCACAACGGCCAGATCATGGGCCACAAACAAATAGGCTATACCAAGCTCTTTCTGGATGGATTTAAAGAGATTGATAATCTGCGCTTGAATGGAAACGTCGAGTGCCGAGACAGGCTCATCGCACACAATCAGCTCCGGCTCACAAGCTAACGCGCGTGCAATACCCAGCCGCTGCCGTTGGCCACCGCTCATTTCATGCGGATAACGCGGTCCCATTACCGAACCAAGTTCCACGATATCGAGAAGCTCGTGGACCCTGCGGCGCACTGCGTCTCCCCCTAGTCTCGCTCTACCAGCCAGAACAACCTCTTCAAGAATGCTGAAGGCCGACTGACGAGGATCGAGCGAGCCGTATGGGTCTTGAAAAATCAGCTGCAACTCACGACGATATGGGCGGAACTCCCGTTCGCTCAACCGCGAAAGATCGCGCCCTTTGTAGAGAATACGACCTTCGATCGGATTGTTGATGCCGAGTAGGCTCTTGCCGGTGGTTGTTTTTCCACAACCACTTTCCCCAACGAGACCGAACGTTTCACCTTTGCGAATGCTGAAGGACACATCATCGACAGCTTTAATGTCACCGATCTTCTCGCGCGTGAAACCGTGGCGGAGAGGAAAGTACTTTCGGAGATTTTCAACCTTGATCAAAGGTTCATCCCGGATGCCATGCTCGCTCATCCGCGCACTCCAGTACTGGCACTCATTCCAAACAGATGACATGCCGCGCTATGGCCGGGTGAACCAACCGGGCGCATATCGGGAAACACACTTTCGGCGCATCGGGTTTGTGCAGCCGGACATCTCTTCAAGAAAGTGCATTGATCCGGCAAATTGCTCAACCGAGGTGGCGAACCTTCGATAGGAACGAGATCATCGTCTTTGCTTCCCTCCAGCTTTGGCATGGAGTTTAGAAGTCCTTGGGTATAGGGATGTTTCGGATCGGTGAGCAATTGCTCCGTCGTCCCGGTCTCGACCACCTTTCCTGCATACATCACATAAACGCGTTGGGCATACCTGGACACCAACCCAAGATTATGGGTGATGATGATCAGCGACTTGCCATGCCTTCGAACTAGATCAAGCAAAAGCTCCATGACTTGCGCTTGGGTCGTCACGTCCAGCGCGGTCGTCGGTTCATCGGCAATAAGCACTTTCGAATTACAGGCAACGGCGGTGGCGATCATGACACGTTGGCGCATGCCACCGCTCATCTCGAAGGGATAATTCTTCATGCGTGCGGCAGGGTCAGGAATGCCAACAGCTTCAAGGGCTGCAATCCCGCGTTTCCAAGCGTCTTTCTTACTGAGACGCGCATGAACCATGATCACTTCGGAAAGCTGCTGCCCAACGGTCAACACAGGATTCAGCGAGGTCATCGGCTCCTGAAAAATCATGGCGATACCGGCCCCGCGCACCGCGCGCATCTCTCGGGACGTGGGTTTGTATTGCAACAGAGACTGCCCACTGAAAATCACCTCCCCGCCAAGAATTCTGCCGGGAGGAGACTGGACCAGTTGCATGACCGAAAGCTGGGTGATGGATTTTCCGCAGCCGCTTTCGCCGACGATCGCAATGACTTCGCCCTCGTCTAAATGATAGGAAACATCATTGACCGCTTTCACTTCTCCTTCCTCGGTGAAGAAGGACGTTCTGAGGTTTCTAACCTCCAGCAAGTGGGCATTCCGTGCCATCAGAGCTTTCCCTTCAAACGCGGATCGAGCGCATCCCGCAGGCTATCACCCACCACATTGAAGGCGACGATGACTGCGATGATGCAAAGAGCAGGACTGACGACGAGCCAGGGAGCGCTCATCAGATAGGGATACACATCCGAAACCATGCTGCCCCAGGATGCCGTTGGCGGCCCGATACCCACACCTAGATAGCTGAGGGTCGATTCCGTCAGTACGCCGTTGCCGAGATTGATCGTGAACAACACGATCAAGGTCGGAAAACTGTTGGGCAAAAGGTGTCGAAGCAGAATGACGTGAGGCCTTTGACCGATGAGCTTCGCGGCCAGTATATAATCATTCTCGCGTAAGGACATGACCAGACCATTGACCATACGAATGTAGGTGGGAATGAACCCGATGCCTATCGCGAGCACGACGCTTGCAACACCGCTGCCCAGAATTGCAACGAGAATGAGGGAAAAGACAAGATTGGGCACACTAAGGAGTACATCCGTTAGACCCATGATGATCCGGCCGGGTAAGCCGCCGGCATAGCCAGCGTAAAGGCCAAAGCCAATGCCCACCGTTGCGGCGAGAATACCTGCCATAACGCTAACGGCCATGGACACGCGCCCGCCGTAAATAATACGGCTCAATACGTCCCGACCCAAGCCGTCCTGACCCAGCCAGTGGGCAAGAGACGGTGTATGGAAAGCCCCTTCGAGATCCTGGGCATTCGGATCATACGGCGCGACTAAATTGGCGCACAACGCTAGTAGTCCAAACATGACGAGAAGACCAAAACACATGCGAACGATGAAACCGCGGCCAAAAAAGCGGCTTGTTACGCGTGTCTTGGATGGAACCGGCTTGATGTGCGAGATCACAGCTTCTTTCATGGCCGCATCACCGTGAAAGTCGTTTGATGCGAGGATCGATCAGGGCATAACTCATGTCGACCAGCAGGTTCGACATGATTGTCACAAGGGCGATGACCAGAGTTGCGGCCTGAACAACAAGATAATCCCGGTTCAGAATGCCGTTAAGCACCAGTTGACCGACGCCAGGAATATTGAAGATGGATTCGATAATCACGGCGCCGGCAATGATTTGCGGCATTTGCAGTCCGATGATGGTAACAACCGGGATCAAGCTATTTTTCAAAGCATGCCGGAATATCACCCTGCTTTCGGACAATCCGTTGGCGCGCGCAGTGCGAATGTAATCCTGGGTCATGACTTCGAGAAGACTCGAGCGCATGTACCGGGCAAGAACTGCAAAAACATAAATACTATTGATAAAGATCGGCCATATGGCTTTGTGCAGGTAGGCAGCGAAATCCACCCATGGCGCGGTGTAGCCCTGAAGCGGTATTAGTCGGAACTTGAATGCGAGGATAAATACACCGAAAATAGCCACGAGAAACCGAGGCGTTCCGAGAAAAGCGTTTACGACGAAGGTCAAAATCTGATCGATCCATCTGCCTCTGGTGATAGCGCTTACGATGCCGATCGGTAGCCCGAGAATGATCCCTAGAACAATGGAGGGAATACCGATCGTCAACGTGGTGGGAAGGCGCTGGCTGATCATGGCAGAGACGTTCTGCTCATTCAGTACAGACTTTCCAAAATTCCATTGCAGGACGATGCCGCTAATCCAGCGCAGATACTGGAGGATCAATGGATCGTTCAAACCCATGCGATTGCGATAGGCCTCAATGGCATCCGCCGATGCAGAATCTCCAAGAGCAATCAGGGCTGGATCGCCGGGCAACCCACGCATCAAAACAAACACCAGAATGGAGACCACCAGTATGAGGAAGGAGGCAATCCCCAGCCTTTTCGCAAGATACCGGATCATTTATCGAGATACGCGGTAGAGAGTGATGCAACAGAGAAAAACGTCGCGCCGATTCCTGAATCCTTGACCCGCCGATTGAGGACATAGATGGTCGAATATTGCGCGATGGGGGCATAGATCGCATATTTATCGATCAGCAGCTTGTTGGCTTCGCCCACTGCCTTGACACATTCTGCGTCGGACGTCGCGGAGACTGCCTGTTTTAGCGCTGCGCTCACATCGTCGGGCCTGAGCATTGTAGTCAGTCCCAGAACACCACCAGTCAACCCCTTCGGGAACATGCTGGACATCTGCATCGCGACATCCACGTAAACGCTGGAGGTATGGTACCACATGCCGCTGCCCCAGCCTGTTTCAGCCTTGTTTGCGGCAGCTCCTGTCAAAAGTTCGATTTTGGCCTGAATACCAATCTTGGCCATATCAGCTTGAAGTATTTGGAGGGCGATCTTGTTCGTGTCGCTGGAGGCGGCTTGAATACGCGTGGAGAATCCGTCGGGAAAGCCCGCCTGGGCCAACAATTGCTTTGCTTTGTCGATGTCGTAGTCGTAACCGACAATGTCTTTGTTGAGGTAATGGGTGCCTATGCCAAACTGGCTGGACACCTCTGCGTATCCCAGAAAAGCAGAAGTGATAATAGCCTTTTTGTTAACGGTGTGACTGATTGCTTGCCGAACCAGCAGGTTCCCCATCGGGTCGTCATTGCCCGAATTCAAGGAATTGAAGACCAATAAGGACGCGTGGTCTTGCAGCGGTTCGATTGCCGCATCGAACCCATTCGCTGAAAGCGTTTTCACGCCGTTGAGACCCAGACCTACCAAGGCATCAATCTCATCGGACATCATTGCCGCCTGACCGACCAATGCGTCGTTGTAGATCGTATAGGTCACACCATCGAGAGGGACCTTGCCTCCCCAGTACTCGTCATTGCGAACGAATACCTTGCTGACATCGCGCACCCATTCCTTTAAGACGAACGGGCCCGTACCCACGGGGTGCTGTTGGCAGTACTCATCGCCATATTTTTCGTAATGTTCTTGTGAGAACATGTAGCCGCATTCGCGCGACAGCGCTGCCGGAATGAAGGATGTCCACGTCGATAGCACCAGTCGAATGGTATAATCATCGACAACATCAACAGCCGTAATCGATCCCAGCAATGCGGTGCGCTTGGCGCCCACCTTGAGATAATGGTCGAGGTTCCATTTCACCACGGCAGCATTCAGGACGGACCCATCGGAAAATTTCACGTTTTGACGAATGCGGATCGTGTAGGTTCGGGCTTGCGGATCTGCTTGCACGGATTCAGCAAGCCACGGCGCTATCGTGCCATCTGCGGTAGGCTTGAAAAGCGATTCATAGATCGGCCACGAGTAAATATAGTCATACGGTCCACCCGTCATCGCAAAGCACAGCATGTTATAATTCAGTTCGGCGCCGGCGCCTATCTTGAGGACACCTCCTTGAACCCCTTTTGCCATAGCAAGGCCCCTGACGCTTTCCATGGCACTGAAGGCGGCTAGGCACAGACTGGCTTTGATAACGCTTCTGCGATTGACGCTATTGATCATGATGATCTGTTCCCAATTTTTCTTAATCTTATGGTGATCTTGCCGCGATGGATTTACAGCCTATCGCCAACTCTTGAGGTATGCCCTAGACGTCGGGCCACCCTTCTGCTCTGAAGCTCTGCTTCGGACGAAATTGACGCGCACTCAACCTCATCTACGGGCAAAGCCCACACCTTCTTTGACGGAGTTGTTTGACGATCCCGCTAATCCGGACACGTCATTCTAGAAAGCTCTGTCATTTCCGGAACAAGGTGCGGCTCTGGATAAAATATATTTTTTACCGACTGCAATACGTGCCATCAGTTTCCGAGAGAGGCTCTTGCGAATGTGTCAGAACTTATCGGTCGGACCGGTAAAATGCTTTTCCAGGCGAACGGCCAAGGCCTCGTCGGGGTTCGACAGGTATTGCCGCTCTCTATTCACCCACTCGCCGCCTCTAAAAAAAGCGCTCATTGGTGAATAGTGGAACTTATATCCTGTATGGTCGTGGGCGGTGGCGATATATTCATTCGTGCCGCTTTCGAAAACGTGTCGTCCCGCGTCCAGAATGGCCAACATCGCTGCTCGAAAAGCATAATGAACGCCAACGAACTTGTAGCCGTGTTCTCGCAGGCCAGCGATGTCTTCCGCACGTTCCCTTTCCATATTCGGATACCAGAACGGCGCCTTCACATGTTCAGCCACTTTTTTGGCAGCAGCGATTTTGCTGCCGTAAATCTTGGAGCGATTGAGCTCCAGCGGACAAATAATATCCGCACCTACTTCGAGATAGCGATTGCAGCGTTCGACGAATTCGTCAAAATCAGTATCGACGCTGTGGTCGCACCGTGCAAGTAGCAGGCAGTCCGTTCCCGCCATCCCGTCTTTTGCCGCTTGAAACCGGTATACGGCCTCGTCGATGGGCAAGAGTCCTGGCCTGCCATTCGCGGCGAGATCCGTTACTAAGATAGCCTGTGTTCCGGCTTTCGCCAGCCGCCGGCATCCTTGGAATGTCTGCAGAGGCCGTCCGAAACCTTCATCGGCGTCAATGAACAAGGGCATATCTGTCATGTTGGTGATACGCTCGGCCATAGCAGCGTATTCATCAACGGTCAGAAGTTTCAGATCTGGGATACCCGTATAGGCGCAGGAAAAGTCACTGCTGGATATCATCACCATCTTGAAGCCGTTTATTTCGGCCGCCTTTGTCGACATGCAGTCAAATATTTCAGGAACGTAGTATAGATTGTCGTCCCTCAAATATTCATACAGTTTCTTATACGCCATCTTTAATCTCCATGTGAATTTCTCGCTTAAATCTATGAATAATTACATGAAGCCGATTTGGGATCGAAATTTGTGTAGGAATTATTTCAGGATGATGGGGGCGATTTTTTGGTTTGCATAGGCAGCAAAAATGAAAGTGGGTCATAGGTTTTTTAGAATGGTCGCTCACCGCCACGACCGTTTTCGCTTACGGTCAATGTCATAGGCACAGCGACGCACCGACCCTTGGCAGCACTTTATCCTGAACCGCTTCATCTACTCTCGATGAGATCCCTGTGATGCTCTGACGTAGCAGCCGGGATGCGAATGTTAGGGGCACATTCTCTTCGCGATCTGTAAATTACAGCTCGACACGTTAGGTCATCATCTCAATACGCAATACGACCGAGAAACGTTCATCTGTCCTTTGCCAGATGCTCTATTATACCAAACTGTCGTTATGTTTCCTGCCGAAGATTTCGACCATCGTTTTCATCACTGCACGCTCAGCACCGGATAATTCACGGTCGGCGGAAAATATGATGGAAAGCGTTCCTGAAATTTCCTTCTGATTTATCCTAACGGCAACCAACCCGCCAGTTTCCAGATCTTTCTTCACCGAAGACGCAGGCAAGATAGTGCATAGGCTTGCACGCCTGACCATAGCAATAGCGAGCGCCAGCGAGCCGACCTCTATCGTGGACTGCGGTTCAAGGTTACGAGCATGCGTTGCAGCAAGAAAACTCTGGTGAATGCTGAGATGGCGCGCGCCCAGCACCAAAGGCAGTTCACACACGTCGGCCAGATTGATCTCGCTACGCGCACCGAAATCAAAGCGCGGATTTGCAACGACAGACAGCGGTTCGCTCGGTCCAAGTAAAACACGGGGAAACTGAGGTTGCACAACCCCGACGATGGCGAGGTTCAACTCACCGGAGCGGACCTTGTCATGCAGGGTTGTGTTCGAGGCTTCCGTGATCTCCATTTTTAAAGATGGGTGCTGAATGCTGATTATTGTCAGCGCTTCAGCGACCTTCTCGGTCAAGGCACTATCGTGACCGGAACTCGGCAACATGCCGATGGACACCCTGTGCTGGGTATGGGCTGCAATGTCGCCCGACTGCCGCAATAACCGATCTTGCTGCTTTTCCGCTTCCGCCATGAGTGGCCACAGGTTAATCCCCGCCCCTGACGGTACAGCACCATCCTTGCTGCGTTCGAAAAGACTCGTGTTTAGGACCTTTTCCATCGCGTGAAGCTGGGCTGAGACCGACGATTGAGAAAGATTGGCAACACGCGCTGCCGCTGAAATTCCTCCGCAGCGATGCACAAGATTGAAGTAATGCATCTGCCGCGCACTCAACTGCGGATCGAACACGACGTTTTGCTCTTCGCTTTCGATGTTACTGCGCAAAAATGCGGTAAAAATCTCAGCCTTCGCCTTCAATGCACCGGAGGTGCGCACATCCACTCTCGATTCAAGCGGTGGCATCAGAGCTTCACGATAGATGCGGTTTATTCCCAGGCGGTTCGCGACCATGCTGGAAGGCAGCATGAACCTCATGTGAGGAAAGTCCGAAAGAAGCCGGCCCAACTCCGACGGCTCGGCATCGACAAATTTCACCCGTCCGGCCATGCCGTGTTGATCCGCATAGCGTGCAACGAGTTGCATTTGATGAGCGCTCATTCGGACAATTGCAAGAACGTCCGTATCCGTCGTGAGGTCAGTTGCCTGATCGGTAGCGCTGACGACTATCCATGGATCGATATATAGCAAGTCGGAGACGTTTTTTTCCGAACGCTGAGGCTCGCCGAACTGGGCGCCGATCTCGATCCAAGCGCACCGCTCTTGGGCAATGTAATCCAGTGGTGCATTTACCAAGCCGCCATGGGTGCTACCTTGGGTCATGCGCGCTGCATCGGCGAACTGACAGGAAATAAAGGTCTCGGGATGCAGCGCGCCCGTTTGCTGGATCGCTCGGCTCATCGCTTTTGTCAGCCGGCCAATGGAGAAATTGAGGTTTATCTGGACAGATAACTTCTCAAGTCGCGATGAAGGTATCGTCAGGCTGCGCCTTGAGAATTCTTCAAGATGCAGGAGGGTTGACGCGTTTCGGTAAAGCCAGAACGCTGAGGGCAACAATCCTAGATACCGGCCCTTTCGCACAAAAAGCTTCATATGGAGCCGCTCTTCAAGACCATGCAGCGCCGCGCTGAGCACGGACGGAGCGACACCAAGCTCCTGAGACGTTCGCGATATGCTGTGATTCTGGCAAGCCAGAACGAACTTCGCCAGTGGTTTCAGTTCAACGCCATAATGATCCATATCGCAAACCATAAGGATGGAGCGCATCTATCTCAAGATGAGAATAAGAGAAGCTGCGTGGGCCATCATTCGATTTTTACGATGGGACAGTTAGCTGGAACACGGGTATACAAGGCATCCGTCCAATTTCATATTCCCCAGGCACCTCCAATGATTTTCGAAGGCGGTTTCCCGTGGCATATGACGCGATTCCAAATATTCATCAGCCAGAGCACAAGCCTTTTGAAGACCATAAGGATCAGTCATGCCGCAGCATGCTGGAAGCCTTACACCGAGAAGGTGAACTGCTTGTCATCGATACGGAAATCGATCCTCTCTATGACCTTTCCGCGCTCTTATCCCTGACCCATGAAAGCTTTGCGGTGCGGGCCAATCGGCTGAAAGGATCGAAATTTCCTGCTTTTGGAAACTTGTTGTCCAGTCTTGATCGTATCGCCATGGCGCTTAGTGTACCGCGCACATCCATACAGTCTCGACTGCTGGATTCGGTGCAGAACCCTATCCCACCCGTCATCGTCAGGAATGCACCGGTTCAGGAATGCTTGTTCGAAGAAGGCGTGCTCGCACACCTTCCGATTCCGACTTTTTTCGATAAGGAAACGGGTCCCTATATCAGCGCTGGGATGATGATCGCCAGAGACCCAGAAACCGGTCTTGGCAATGCCTCCTATGCCCGCTTGAAAATCCTTAGCCCGACCGAGGCCTTGATCGGGATTGCGCCCAACCATCATCTGGCAATCATGGCGCGAAAGGCTGCTGACAAAGGCGAGCCTCTTCCCTTTGCGGTGGTGCTGGGTGCGCATCCGGCTATTCAGCTTGCCGCATGCCTCTATCTCGGCCTTGGTGACGACGAAATCCATTGCGCAGGGGCGCTCCTTGGGGAGCCTGTACGCATGGTCCGCTGCCTCAAAAGCGATATTCTAGTGCCAGCTGAAGCCGAGATCGTCATTGAAGGACACATTCATGCCGACACTCCGGTCGTCGAGGGACTGGTGTCGGAATATCACGGCATGTACGAGGATTATGGCAGCGGTGTTCTTGCAACATTCGATAGCATGTCCACGCGTGGCGATGCGATGTTTCAAGTGATCGAGCCGGGCTATCATGCGGAGCATATCTACCTCGCTGCTGTTCCGATTGCGGCGAGTCTGAAGGCCCAACTGTCCCGCTTCATTCTCAACGTGGGTGAAGTAGCGGTAACCGCCTCCGGTTCTGGGCGTACCAATGTCGTCGTACAGATAAACAAGCCACGGCCTGGGCAAGCCCGCCGCGCGATGGCCATCTGCTGGGGCGCTGTGTCAATCGTGAAGACTGTCACGATCGTGGATGCGGATATCGATCCGTGGGACATCAATGCCGTTGAGTTGGCAAAATCGACCCGTATGCGGGTAGAGCGCGACGTTCTTATTATCCCCGGCTTGCCTGCAGATCGCTCCGAGCCGCAGGAAGATGGCAGCATGGTCACCAAAATCGGTTATGACGCCACCTGCAAACCCGGAGATCGCAAAGAAGGCTACGACAAAGCCGTTCCCCCGCAGTCCGCCTACGACCGCATGCGGCTGGTTATCGCAGCTGCAACGGCGGAGGGAAACATTTGAAGCGGCTGATTGTTGCGATAACCGGAGCATCGGGTGCCTGTTACGGAGTTCGCGTTCTCGAAATGCTGCGAGACATGGACGGTATCGAGAGCCATCTTATCATCTCACCCGCAGGTTTACGCACGGCGATCAAAGAAGACGTCATCGAAAATGCCGATCAGATCCGGCAACTTGCCGACGTGGTGCATAGCCACAAGGATATCGGCGCCGCCATTGCATCCGGTTCGTTCCGGGCCCATGGCATGGTGGTTGCCCCGTGCTCGATCAAGACACTGAGCAGCATAGCCCATTGCTACAGTGACGATCTTATCACCCGGGCAGCGGATGTCTGTCTTAAGGAAAGGCGTCGCGTCGTCCTGATGGTGCGCGAGACCCCGCTGCATGCGGGACATATCGCGCTGATGGACCAGGCGACACGCAACGGCGCAATAATCATGCCGCCGGTGCCGAGCTTCTACACGCAACCGAAAACGCTCGCCGATCTTGTCGGCCAGACAGCCGGGCGGGCGCTCGACTTATTCGATCTCGATCATCCATCGGTTCGCCGCTGGAAGCAGGAGCAATATCAAGACTGATCGATACGCCGGTCCCGACACGCTCGGGGCAGATGTTATTCGCCGTTCATAAAACAAGGGGAACTGCGGTGGTTCTAACGAGCCGCGGCTAACGGAGAAAACAATGACCAGAACACTATACACTCACAAGACAATTACCTCGAAGGTAGCGCTCGCCTTTGCATTCACCCTGTTTGGCGCAAGTGCAACGACCTTCGGCCTAAGACCCGCCGCCGCTGAAGAACAGCCGATCAAGGGCGGCGAAATGACGATCATCAATGGTTCGGATATCAAGAGTTGGGACCCGGCGGTCATCGGAGGTACCTATCCCGGCGGTCCGATGGACATGCTCGACGCGGTCTACGGGTTTATCGTCTACGTCGATGTGAACGGAAAGGTGCAAGGAGGCTTGGCTCAAAGACTCACCAGTGGCGATGCCAAAGTCTGGACACTGAAACTGCGCGAAGGAGTAAAATTTACTGACGGCACGCCCTACGATGCCGAAGCGGTGAAATTTAACTGGGAACGTCAGGCCAATCCAGAGACCCTTTCTCCATCTCAGGGTTTCGTTGCATCCTGGGTGCAGGGCGTCAAGATTGTCGACCCATCCACGATTGAAATCACCCTTCCGAAGCCCGACCGCAATTTCGGTTCTTCACTGGCGCAGCTCGCACCTTTCGTCGCGTCGCCCCAGGCGCTGAAAGCCGCCAAAACGAAGACCGATATCAAACCGGTTGGCGCTGGCGCTTTCTTGTTGGAGAGCTGGAACCAGGGCGTCTCAATGACGATGAAGCGCAACCCTCAATATTGGGATCAGCCCCGCCCCTATCTCGACACTTTGAAATTCGCCATCATCCCCGAAACAAACAGCCGCATTGCCACAGTGGTTCAAGGTGGCGCGACGATGATGGCCGGATATCCATATCAGTTCGGGTCCAACGCCACGGCTCCCGGCATTGCCACGCACGAAATTCCGATCCCGGGCCTTTACCGCGCATATTTCAACCAGAAAAGCGGTGTCTTTACCGACCATCGGGCCCGAGAAGCGTTTTACAATGCGATCAACCGGTCGAAGCTAATGCAGGCCTACACGCAGGTCGGCGGCTACGACGTCCCAACGAATTACTTCAGCAAGGCTTCTCCCTATTACGATCCGGCCGATACCCTCCCAGGCTATGATCCCAAACATGCCCAGGAACTGTTTGATCAACTTGCCAAGGACGGAAAGCCGTTCAGTATCAAGCTCGTCACCTACTCCAATTCCGATCTGAAGAGACTGGCCTCCTATATCCAGCAAACCTTGAGCGCCTATGACAACGTCAAAGTCGATCTGCAGCTCGTGGATCAGGCCATGCTTAGCCCAACCTGTAAGGCACAGATGAACTTCGACTTTTGCGTCGACGGTGGTGTTTTGGTTGCCAATGGCGCGGAGCCAATCATTTCCAACCTCCTGAGTTCAAACGGAAATGACAACTGGGGTAAGTATAACAGCCCCGAAATGGACAAGGATCTGGCGGAAGCCAACAGCACCATGGATCCGTCAGCTGTGAAGGCTGCCTACGACAAGGTTCAGAAGTTGATCGCCGCCGACCTTCCGCTCTACATTTTCGGCTCCGAGACCCGCCACCTGCTTCTGCGCGACAATGTCGGCGGCATTGTCCCCTCGAACGGTGGCATCCTGCAGAAACAATATTTGTTCGTCTGCAAGGACGCATGCGCGTCAAAAGCCTCGAAGTAACGCAATTCTCCTGAGTTTGGCGAACCGCAGATAAAGTTCGCCACTCGATCCCCTGAAGGTGTCGATCCATGTTTGATAAAAGGCCGCGAACCACATTTCGTGAATTGTTCTCCAAGGAACAGGTATTTACCCCCTGCGTTTGGGATTGCTATTCGGCCAAGGCGGCAGAAATGGCTGGGTTCAAGGCAATTCTGTTAAGCGGCGCATCGCTGGGTTTCAGTATGTCCGGGGTGCCGGACATGGGACTGCACAATCAGGAAGAGCTGATCTGGGCCACAGACCGCATTGCTGACTATTCACCCCTTCCTCTGATCATCGATGCGGACGACTGCTTCGGCGACGTGGCGCAGGCTTATCGGACATGTCGTAGACTAGCAAAGGCCGGGGCAGCCGCCATCTTGTTGGAAGATACGCCGAACGAGCGCGGCTATGCCCGGTTTGGCCGTGCCATGGAGGCGGCAACGCTTGCTGGTAAGGTGGATGGCAATATCGATCATCCGGTCGTTTCACAGGAACTGTGGCTTGCCAAGATCAAGGCGGCCCTTGACGCGTGTGCCGGTACAGACTGCGTGGTGATTGCCCGCACCGAATCCAAGCTGGAAAAAGGCCTTGACGATGCGATCGAGCGTTGCGCTCGGGCTTCCGAGCTTGGTGCTGAAATGACCTATGTGCATGGCCTTCGCACATTGGAAGAATGCCAGAAGGTCGCAAAGACACTTCCGGGCTGGAAGATGCTTGGCGATGTGGCCACCGTAAATGGCAAGGCTTTTGTTGAGTTAGAGGATATCGCCGCCCTCGGTTTCAATATGGTCACCATGCATTATCTCGAAAAAGGCTCGATGTACGGCATGATGGATTTTGGCCGGCGGGTTTTTACCGATCGGAGCACTCGTTACGCCGACGAGCACACCATGGGCGGTTACTCCAAAGAAGAGCAGCGAGACATGTTGGAGCGCGACATGGGCTGGATGGATGCCGAGGAAGAATGGAAGAGAATCTGAAAGCCTGCTTCCGTTCATTCTCCAGACCGCAAATGAAGGTTTCGGCAGACAAAACATGGATACGCTCCGTTCCAGAGCGTGCAACCATTCATTTGATCTCAACCGAAACCCATCCCTCAACACGCATTGACGGCTATTCCAAAGCAGTTGCCGAAAGGAGGTGACGACTTGAGCAGGAAAGTAGCACCCTATTTCAAGGCAGTCGTGACCCGTCTTCTGGCCGGCATTCCTGTATTCATCCTGGTAACACTCGGAGCTACAGCGTTGTCGAGCCTGGCTCCTGGCTCGCCGGCACAATTGATCCTGGGCGACAATGCGACCCCGGAGCAGATCGAGGCGCTTAACCGTACTTACGGCTATGATTTGCCCGTCTTGGAGCGCTATCTAAAATGGCTTGGCGATCTGTGTCGTGGCGATCTTGGTCAGACCCTGTTCTCCCAGCAGCCGATGTTGCAGGTGGTCTTCGATCGGGCCATGGTGACATTCGAAATAGCGGCACTTGCGATGTTGGTGTCAATGATCGGCATTCCCCTTGCGATGGTCGCCGCAAGCCATCCCGGCAAGTTTACCGATCGTATTTTGCGCTCCATCGCATCGGTGGTGCTTGCAGTTCCAACATTTGTCATCGTGGTGCTTTTGAGCTACCTTTTTGCCATTGAGTTGCGGTGGCTGCCAGCCACAGGCTGGGTCTATTTCTCCGAAAATCCGCTGGCAAACCTTTGGTACGTGGCGCTGCCGGTACTGTGCCTCAGCCTCCATCAAACGGCTTACCTTTACCGCGTTGCTCGAAACGAGTTTGTCGCTACGCTTCAGGAAGATTTCATCCAGGTAGCAAAGGCCAAAGGACTGTCGCTTCGATATATTCTGTTGAAGCACGTTCTGCGTCCATCCATGCCGCAGATCCTGACAGTGATGGGATTGTCACTGACCTATATGTTGGCGGGCTCCTTTATAGTCGAGAGCTACTTTGCCGTGCCTGGCATTGGCTGGACCATGCTCACCGCCGTGAAAAGCCATGACATGCCTTTGGTACAGGCGATACTGTCGCTGACGGTTGTAATTTTCGTCGTCATTTTCATGCTGGTGGACATCGGCTACGCCATCATCGATCCAAGGGTCGACGTGGTATGAGCATGCCGGTTCACCCCCCTACATCCGTGCCTGAGCCTGGCGAAACGGAACTCTGCGCCATCGCCCGCGCCCACATGCCGTGGTCTGCCCGATTGCGCCTCCCGGGCTCCAGCCCTTTTGAACTGATCGCCCTTGGCTTCCTGCTGGCTCTTGTGCTGACTGCGGTATTTGTCGATTTCATTCCGGGGCTCGTCAGCCCAAAGCTGCCTTATGGTGACTTTTCCCAGCCGCCGGAATGGTCTCTCAATGGCCTTCTTGGTACGGATGATATCGGCCGCAGTATACTGTCACGCGTCCTTTATGGAGCCCGAGCCTCATTGATTATCGTGGCTGTCGCCACGTGCATCTCCGTTTCGTTTGGGCTTCTTCTCGGACTATTCGCCGGTTACTACCGCGGCAGTCTCGAGCGGATGGTCGATCTCTATACAAACACAATGTCGGCTGTGCCGTCCATTCTTGTGGTGCTCGCCTTTGTAACCGCCACCGGTCCCTCCGTTCTGACCATCATCCTTACATTGGGTGTTCTCGATATCGGCACATATGCTCGCGTTGCCAAGGCGGGTGCAGTGTCCCAAAGCAACCGAGACTATATTCTGGCAGCCCGTGCCATGGGTGCGAGGGACACTCGTATCCTTCTGAAGGAAATTCTCCCCAATCTGATCCCTGTGTTGACCGCTGTCATGCCCACCTTGATGGCTGGCCTTATTATCACGGAAGGTTCTCTTAGCTTCCTCGGCTATGGCATTCCCGCACCGGCACCCAGTTGGGGCGGCATGATCGCCAGTTCGACGGATCTTCTCAGCCGTTTTCCCTTGCTGATCCTGGGACCTGTCATGGCGATCGTGCTTACAGTCTATGCCCTGAATACCGTGGGGGATTACTTCGCCCACCGCCTGAACAGCCGTGAGAGAGGGAATTGATATGGCCTCGTTGACCGGCTCACACCCAATCCTTTCCTGCGATGATCTATCATGCACCATCACCGCTGAACCTGCACCGCTGCAAGTGCTGCATGGGATCGACTTCTCCGTGGCGCGATCTAGGACACTGGGCATCGTAGGAGAATCTGGTGCCGGCAAATCCATGCTTATCAAGTCGATCATGGGGCTTACTCCCGCACCTGTCAGGGTCGAAGGTCGCATTGTTCTCGACGGTACAGACCTGTCGACGTTGAGCCTCAAGGACCGCAGCCAGATGATCGGCCGCAAGGTTGGCATTGTCTTTCAAAATCCGATGACTTCTCTCAACCCGTATGTGACCGTGGGGCGACAGATCGAAGAGACAGGTCGCTTCCATCTCAATCTCAGCCGTGTCCAAGCTCATGACCGGGCTGTCGAACTGTTGGACGTTGTCGGCATTGCCGACCCCGAGGATAGCTACGACTATTTTCCACATCAGTTTTCCGGGGGGATGAAGCAACGCATCATAATTGCCGGAGCGCTTATGTGCCGCCCGGATCTGTTGATCGCTGATGAGGCCACGACGGCCCTAGATGTGACGGTACAAAAGGAAATTCTCGACCTTTTGCAAATCCTTCAGGAAGAGCGGCAGATGTCCATGATCCTAGTCTCGCACAATCTCGGTGTGGTGGCCGGGCGCACCGACGATATCCTAGTACTCTATGGTGGCCATATTGTCGAAATGGGCAGGACAGCAGATGTCTTTCGACATCGGCGGCATCCTTATACCGAGGCTCTGCTGTCTGCGATGCCGCGCATCGACCAACCCGCCCATGCGCGGCTTCGCACCATTCCGGGTCAACCTCCAAGCCTTGCGAGCCAATCGACAGGGTGTCCCTTTGCGCCTCGGTGTCCGGGGGCACAAGAAATCTGCCGACGCATCATGCCGCCAATGACGATTGGGGAGAATGATCACCGTTTCGCCTGCCATTTTCCTCTCAATGACGTGACCAGCCAACGGGAGGTTTCCCATGGCTGACCTGGCTTTGAACATTTCAGATCTCTCCGTCGAGTTTACGCGGCGCGGTAGGGTCATGAAGGCCGTCGATCATGTTTCCTTTTCGCTAGCTCAAGGCGAGACCCTTGGATTGGTTGGCGAAAGTGGCAGTGGCAAAACCACCATCGGGCGGGCATTGCTCAGGCTTTTGCCTGAAACCGACACACGCTGGACGGGATCTATCGAATATCAAGGCACGGATCTGGCGAAGCTGCCGAAAAGCGGGATGCGAAGCATGCGCCGTCGGCTGCAAATGATTTTTCAAGACCCGCTCTCCTCCTTCAACCCACGAAGACGGGTTGAGGATATTGTTGCCGAAGGCCTAGTAATACACGGCGTTGCGAAAAAAGAGCGGGATAGACGCGTCAGGATAGCGCTCAAGGATGTAGGATTCGATCTGGAAAACGTTGCCGGCCGTACACCCCATCAGTTTTCCGGCGGGCAATGCCAGCGCATTGCCATTGCCCGGGCGCTGGCTGTCGAGCCCGAACTGATTGTTTGCGATGAGCCCGTAGCATCGCTCGATGTTTCTGTTCAGGCGCAGGTAATCAACCTGTTGCAGGATATCCGCCAAAACCGCAAACTCACCATGGTTTTCATCTCGCACGATCTGGCGGTGGTGAAGAATGTAAGCGATCGCGTGGCTGTGCTTTACCGGGGAAAGATTGTAGAGATCGGCCCCAGCTCTGCAATCTATGCTCTGCCCGCCCATCCTTATACACGCACCTTGCTGAACGCCGTACCGGTTGTCGATGGCGGGCAAAAAATAGTGCCTGACCGCAAGCGCATCGAGGTGCCATCAAGAAATCAATCCATGAACGGCTGCGCTTTCAGAGCGCGTTGCCCCCGCGCTACGACCATCTGCACAGACAAGGAGCCCAACCTGGACCCGACTTTTGCCGGTCAGATGGTCGCCT
This sequence comes from Agrobacterium sp. SORGH_AS 787, assembly GCF_030819035.1. Classification (NCBI taxonomy): domain Bacteria; kingdom Pseudomonadati; phylum Pseudomonadota; class Alphaproteobacteria; order Hyphomicrobiales; family Rhizobiaceae; genus Agrobacterium; species Agrobacterium sp. SORGH_AS 787. The sequence continues at coordinate 2,066,600 of NZ_JAUTBG010000001.1, read as the reverse complement.
GCCATCATCCGCATGATGAGCCCTTCCAAGCCTCATTCGCAACGTCGGTGTGAGGGACGAAGATGGTCGAAGCAGAAGAATTCGCGCGACAAGCATGGGAAACCATGTGCGATCTTTATAGCGCACCAGCCGTGCCCCAAGTCTGCCTGCAGCTACAGGATCGGTATGACGTCGATGTACCTTTGTTGCTGCTATTGCTCCATGCGGATCGGCACGAATTTGGAGCCGATACCGCGCTAGTCGCCAGCTGGCTGACACAAGCGGCGGAATGGCGTGAAGACGTTGTGAAGCCGCTCCGACGTATCCGGCAGACGATGAAAAGCCTCTACACGGAACAAGATGAGCGTCAGCTTCGCGATGCCGTCAAAGCGCTGGAACTGCGAGCCGAACAGCTACATGTCCATCGCCTTGCCAGAAGCCTGAAGTGGGAAATTCAGAGGCAGCAAGGGCACCAAATGGCTGACGTCTATTTGCGCAGCTGCAACGTGCCGGATGCAGAACGCGCGACAGCACTGACCTTTTTTAGAGATGAGACCGCCTGTTTGAACAGGAAAGACGGCAACAAAGAAAGATAGCCGATATGAGCGAATACGACAAAGTGGTGCGAGGAACCCTCGTTACCGAAGACGGTGTCACCGAAAACGGTTTTGTAGCTATACGTGACGGCGTCATCGCCGGACTTGGAAGCGGCACGGCGCCGGCTGCCAAAGATGTTTACGACTTCGGCTCGGCGTTGATCCTGCCCGGCGTGATCGATGGGCAGGTGCATTCCAGGTCGCAAAAGGATCAGGAGGACTTCATCTGGTCCACGCGCTCCGCTGCGGCGGGCGGTGTTACCACCATCGTTGACATGCCCTATGATGCAGGGGGGAAACTCATCTGCACCGCCGAGCTGCTAAAAGAAAAGGCTGAAAGTGCCGCCACCCAGGCTCGCGTGGATTTCGCCCTCTATGGCACCATCCGTCCGTCAGAGGGGCCAAAGCACATTGCCGAGATGGCAGAGGCTGGAGCAGCAGGCTTCAAGTTTTCAACATTCGAAACGGATCCCAACCGCTTTCCCCGCATACCGACGCCCTTGCTCCATGCGGCCTTCGCGGAAGTATCGAAAACCGGGCTGATTGCCGGCGTTCACAATGAGAATGACGAATGCGTCAAAGTCTGGAGCGAGGCCGTAAAGGCAAGTGGTCGAACCGATTACCTCACTCATGGCGAATCGCGCCCGCCCATTGCCGAGACACTTGCCATAGCCGAGGTCTACGAGATTGCAGCATCTACCGGATGTTCCGCCCACATCGTGCACTGCTCAGTCGGACGCGGATATGAACTTGCGCAGGCTTACAGGTCACAAGGCGTGGATGCCACAATCGAAGCTTGTATCCATTATCTTGTCTGCAGCGAGGAAGAGGACGTATCACGTCTTCTCGGCCGGGCAAAATGCAACCCACCGATCCGCTCGGCCAAAGAGCGAGAAAAGCTTTGGCAGCATCTGGCGGCAGGTCATATCACCATCGTTTCGACTGATCATGTCGCGTGGAGCCTGGCGGCAAAATCATCGAAGGTCATGCTGGAGAATGCATCAGGCATGCCAGGCCTTGAAGTGCTCGCGAGCCTTCTGCTCGATGGGCTCACAGATCGCGGCTTACCCCTCTTCCACGCAGCAAAGCTGCTCAGCGGAAATCCTGCCCGCCTGTTCCGCTTGACGGCGCAAAAGGGTGCCCTGGCGATCGGGCTGGACGCGGATCTTGCGGTTTTTGCCGAAAGGCCCCGCATCTATGACGCTGCAGCCAGCGGGCATAACGTCGTGGGGTGGAGCCCCTACGAAGGAAGGCGCATCCGCCATACAGCAATCGCTACGTTCCTGCGCGGCCAGATGATTTATGACGGCAAGGACGTTCTGGCCGAACCCGGGACCGGCCGATTTATCACGCCGACACGCGCAGTCTCAAAGGCGGCCTGAACCGATGACCGCGATGCAATCCATTCCCGGTGTCGATCGGTCAAAGCTGCAAGGGGACTTCGATGCGCTGGCCGCGCTAACGGAGCCTGACCGCCCCTGGACGCGTCGCTCCTTCACTAGTCTGTTTCTGCAAGGCCGCGATTATCTAAAAAGACGTTTCGAGGAAGAAGGGTTGAGCGTTCGTATCGACCCGGCGGGCAATCTGATCGGTCGATGGAACGGCACACTTGAAGATGCGCCGGTACTCATGACGGGCTCACATAGCGACACGGTGCCCAGCGGTGGACGCTTTGATGGAACAGCCGGCATTCTATCCGGGCTAGCCGCCATCCGCGCGCTGAAGCTTGCCGGATACAAGCCGCAACATACGATTGAACTCGTTGATTTTCTGGCCGAGGAACCCAGCGAATGGGGGCTGTCATGTATCGGTAGCCGGGGTATGGCTGGCGCCCTCACCGCACAACATCTTTCGCTGCAAGGACCAGAAAGCGAGAGCCTGCATGACGCCATCAACCGGATCGGGGGGGACGTTTCACAGCTGGTCGCAGCGCGCAGGGATGACATTGACAGTTACGTGGAAATCCACATCGAGCAAGGGCCCGTCCTAGAGGCGAAGCAGATCCCTATAGGGATCGTGACCGCCATCGCAGGTATCAGTCGCGTGCGAATTCGCTTTGAGGGCGTTGCCGGCCACGCTGGAACCTCTCCTATGGACATGCGCGCCGACGCGGCTCTGGCAATGGCGTGGTTTACTCTCGCCGTTCGTGATGCCGCCTGTGCTGTCCAAGGTAAAGGTCATTTTACGGCGACGACCGGGGTGCTCACCATAGAACCGGGGGGCGCTAATGTCGTCCCCGGAGCATCAGAGGCTATTGTCGATATTCGTGCGGAAGACGACGAGATGATGGACCTTTTCATTGATCGGCTTGAAGTAACTGCGAATGCGGTTGCAGCGCGGGAAAAATGCCAAGTCACGCGATTTGATCGCTTGAGCAAGACGCGGGCCGTTGCCTGCGATCCTGCGCTTAGAGCCGTTCTTGACGATGCTGCCGCCAGCCTCGGCCTGCAAACCCTACCCTTGGCCTCCGGTGCCGGCCATGATGCGGCGTTCATGGCCCAGATCACGCGATCCGCGATGATATTTGTCCCATCGCGGGAGGGAAAAAGCCACACACCGGAGGAATGGACCGACAACGAGGCCATGGCCTTGGCCGCTGACGTGCTCGTCAGCGCCCTTGTCCATCTCGACAGCGCGCCGAGGCTGCCGGCGGACTGAAAAGCCACAGCCTCAGACGCGACGAAACTCGATCAAGATAATTCATCAATTAAGGATTGACCCTATGACAACGATAATTCTGGACGGCGACAGCCTGACTATTGAGCAGACAGTACAAATTGCGCGCCAAAACACTAAAGTCGAGATTGCAGAAGCAGCCCGGGCAGAGATCATCAAGAAGCGAGCCTATATCGAAGAAAACTGGCTGACGGAGAATGCGCCCGCGACATATGGATTCAATACCGGCGTTGGGAAGTTGAAGGATTACAAGATCAATCAATCGGACAATGAGCAGTTCCAGCTTAACATCGTCCTGTCGCATTGTTCCGGCATTGGTGAACCGGCATCAGAAGAAATTGTCCGGGCCATGATGGCAGTACGCATCAACGCATTTTGTGTCGGTGTTTCGGGGTTGCGGATCGAGGTTGTGGATCGTCTTGTCCAAATGCTGAATAGCGGCGTTCACCCCGTGGTGCCCATCCAGGGATCTGTCGGTGCATCCGGAGATCTGGCTCCCCTCGCCCACATGGTTTCTGTCCTCATTGGTTATGAGGATGCCGAGGCGTTCTATAAAGGAGAGCGCATGCCGGCTCCCCAGGCGCTTGAGCTCGCGGGCATCAGTCCGGTGACGTTCGAGCTAAAAGCCAAGGATTGCCTGGCCCTCATCAACGGTAATAGCCTGTGTGCAGGCATGGGCGCGTTAACCTTGCATGACGCGGAGGAACTGATGAAGACGGCCGATGCAATTGGCGCCCTCAGTCTCGAAGCCATCCGGGGGGAACAAGCCGCGTTCGATGCCCGAATTCACGACGTTCGCAAACAACCCGGTCAGATTTTGACCGCTGAAAACATCCGTCGAATGATCGAAGGCTCGCGCCGCACGTCGGAATCGTCGCGGGCAGTGCATCTTGAAGATGACATCTTGCATCCAACCTACCACCCGCGTGTACAAGACCAATATTCTTTCCGCTGCCTGCCTCAGGTTCATGGCAGCTGCCGAGATCAACTCGACCACGCCAAAACAATTTTGACTCGCGAACTAAATGCCGCAACGGACAACCCGTTGGTCTTCTGGAATGAAAATGGTGCTCTAGAATTTCTGTCCGGCGGGAATTTTCACTGCGAGCCGATCGCTTTCGCCATGGATATCCTCGCCATCGCCCTAATCGAGATTGGCAATATTTCCGAACGCCGCCTATTTGCTCTTTGCGATACCACGCTAAATTATGGTCTCCCACCGAATCTCGCGGGCAAGCCGATTGGATTGAACTACGGCTACGGCATTATTTCAACCGCTGCAGCCGCCGTCGCCTCCGAGAACAAGACACTAGCGTTCCCATCGGTCGCCGACACCATTCCGACCAAGAGCAGCCAGGAAGACCATGTCTCCATGGCCGCATGGTCATGCCGCAAGGCGCAGCAGGTGCTGGACAATCTACCGAAAATCATCGGTGTAGAATGCCTTTTGGCAACCAAAGCGATTTACCTGACCCGCCACGTACTGGGCAGCTTCAAGCTCGGTCGCGGCACGCAGGCGCTTTACGAGGCTTTGGCTTCGGTCATTCCGCTGCAGGAAGGCGATGGCTACACGCAAAAGCAAATCAAGCCCGCCTTCGCCATGGTGACTGAGGGGAAAGTATTGACTGTAGTGGAAGAAGCGATCGGCACCCTTCGCTAGTATTCAAGTTGCAGGGAGTAATCCTCCAATTGCGCATATCGATCATTTGCTCGCCCTGAAGCCCGTATCAGGGTGAGCGATCTAACGTGCGCTGTTAGGCTTTACATGGCATTGTGGTGGGATCGCCTCTCCCGCAATAGCATAAGCGCAGAGAATGCTACCGAGAGCCTAGCTTTAGCGTACGCGGTGCTGAACAGATGAGGTTGCAGGCCTTCCCCAGCAAGGCCCACTGACAAAGGCTCTTCAGTTTCACCCTCCTGTGTTCGACATGTGACGGGCAATTCTTGGCGTCGACATTCTGTCTAGAACGAAGTCATGACCCTTCGGTTTGCTCCGGATCGCGGCCAGGATACTGGCAACAAGTGCTTGGTCTCCTGGTGAAGAGCGCATAATGTCCTTCAGATCGGCAGCATCCTCCTGGCCGAGGCAGGTATGCAGCACGCCTGCGGCTGTCACGCGAACGCGGTTGCACCCCTCGCAGAAGTTATGGGTTAGTGGCGTAATGAAACCGATCAGGCCACCTGTTTCTTCGATACGAGCATATCGCGCTGGGCCACCTGTGCGCTGAGACACTGGAGTGACCGTCCAGCGAGCCTCTATGCGACGACGCAAGCTGTCGAGCGGCAAATACTGGGCTAGTCGATCCGCACCGGTTTCCCCAAGCGGCATGGTCTCTATAAAGGTCAGGCCCATTCCGCCGCCATGGGCAAAACGAATAAGCCGGTCGGCCTCCTCTTCTGTCACGCCCTTCAGCGCAACCGTGTTGATCTTGACGGCAAGACCTGCGGCTTGCGCGGTCTCGATCCCCTTGAGAACTGTCACGAGCGAGCCACCCCGCGTAAGTTCGGTGAAGCGTTGCGGATCGAGCGTGTCGAGAGAGACGTTGATCCGTCGCACTCCGGCATCCGCCAGCGCCGCTGCATATTCCGCCAAACGGGTGGCATTGGTGGTCAGGGTCAGCTCTTTCAGCGATCCGTCCCGCAGGAAGCGCGAGAGGCTTTGGAATAAAGACATCACGTTCTTACGCATCAGCGGCTCGCCGCCGGTGAGGCGGATCTTGGTCACGCCGAGCTCAATGAAGGCACGCGCCACTCGCTCCAACTCTTCAAGCGAAAGCAGATGCTGCCTTCGCATGAAACTCATTCGTTCCGGCATGCAATAGACGCAGCGCAGATCGCAGCGGTCGGTGACGGATAGACGCAAGTAGCTCACGCTGCGGCCGAACGTGTCAACGAGAGGAGGACGAGTTGCGGTTTGAAGGGCGTCCATCAGCATGCGATCCCTTTTGTGCGCGCTGCGGCGATCATGTCGTCGATGGAAACGAATTTTTCGCGTGGCTTGCCGATAGCACGACCCCGCGCCACCTCCGCGCTGTCGATAAGACGCCACGCATCGAAATCGAGGGGCGTATCGTATCTCCGGCCAAGACTAGAAACGAGCCGGTCAGCCGCACCATCCTCTGGCGACGGCAGGCTGTCGAGATCGATGAGTATCTTCTCGACAGTATCGAGCGCGCAGGCACGGTTGGTGCCGATCGTTCCCTGCGGGCCACGCTTGCTCCAGCCGCACGTATAAAGTCCTGGAACAACCCCGTTCTGCTCCACCAGACGACCATTCCGGTTCGCATGGACGCCACCCGAGCGATCATAGGCGACGCCGTCGATCGGCATCGTTCGACGTCCGACACTGAAGAACACCAAGGTCGTGTCAATCGTGACGGATTGTCCGCTTGGTTCTTCAACATGGTTGCGCCTGAAGACTGCACTCCGGACCCGTTCATCCCCTTCGAAGCGAACAGGCTCCAAATGGAAGCGGAAGAGGCAACGCCGTTCCTTCGTCGCAACGTGGCGGGAAAAGCGTTCGAGGACGTCCATGGAGGCCCTGCGCTCACTATCGAATCCTTCACCGATCACGAACGCGTTGGCCGGTAGATCGTCCTGCTCGACGCCCGGGTCGCATGCCGACAGCGCATCGAATTCAAGCAGTTCTTTTGCCGAAAAACGGGTCTCGGCAGGGCCGCGCCGCCCGATCAGATGCACTTCCCTAATCCGGCTCTCGGAAAGCGCCTCCAGCGCATGAGCGGCGATATCGGTCTGGCGCAATTCTTCAGGCGTTTTGAGGAGAATGCGCGCCACATCGAGCGCGACATTTCCGTGTCCGATGACAAGAGCGCGTTCTCCTGAGAAGTTGAAGGCAAGATCACGATAGTCCGGATGACCGTTGTACCAACCGACAAAATCACTGGCCTGATGGTTGCCTGCCAAGCTTTCGCCGGGCAGGCCGATCTCGCGACCGAGCGACGCGCCGGTGGAGAGGATGACGGCGTGATAGGCACCGCGAAGGGTCTCGACGCTGATATCCGCGCCCACCTCGACACCGCCGACGAAGCGAAAGCCGGGCATCGCCGCGATCCGGTCGAAAACGGCCGTGACTTGCTTGAGCTTCGGATGATCGGGGGCCACGCCGAAACGCACGAGACCGTAGGGGACCGGCAGCCGCTCGAACAGATCGACGGAAATATCCTTCTGCGCGCGCAAAAGGGCCTCCGCAGCGTAGAAACCGCTCGGCCCCGCCCCGACAATAGCAACGCGATACTGCGGCGTCTTCATAGGCCGAGTGCCTTTTTCCGCTCGTCGGCACCGGGAAGCGGTGCCAGACGGCTGGTGATCACAGGCGTTTCAGCCGCCCGGCGACGATTGATCTCGATCCATTTCTGCTGTTCAGGCGGTAAGAGGTAGGACGCCTGTATGGCGCCCACCGGACAGGCCGGCACGCAGCCGCCGCAGTCGATGCAATTTTCGGGATCGATATAGGTCATTTCATCATCGAGATGAAAACACTCGACGGGACACACGGTCACGCATTCCGTGTAGCGACATCCCGTGCATTGGTCAGTCACGACATAGGTCATGTCTCTTAACGCCTTTCACAAAATCTAATTGGTGCCGAAGCCGACAAGGGCTGTCACGTTGGAGCGACCTCAACCAGCACATCCGAGAAAGTCGGGGCGCGTCCGAGATCGGCGAATGCCGGCGGCGTCAGCGCGTGGACGGTCGGCCCGCGACGGTTCGAGCGCTGCCAGTAACCGGCAGGTGCGACCACCACACCGGGCATCACATCTTGCGAAACCGTCGCAAACGCCTCGAAGACACCGCGATCATTGAAGACGCGAATAGGCGTACCGGCGGTGATGCCGCGAAGATCGGCGTCGCTCGGATGGAGGATAACGGCTTGTTCCTCACCGGCCTGAGCCAGCTGTGCAGGCAGATTGCCGTAGTTCGAATTGAGAAAAGCATGGCTCTTTGGGGAGATAAGACTCAACGGATATTTACCGGCAAGTGACGGAGCGCTGGCAGGGCTCTCGTTCGGCGCGATATAGTGCGGCAGCGGATCGACAGGCTCTCCCGACTGATCGCCATTATACCCTTGGCGGAAGAGCGGGACGACGAAATTGCCGGTTTCCGCAAGTGTCGACTTGAACTCGCATTTTCCTGTCGGTGTCGGAAAGTTGCCGTCGCGGTGTGGCGCCCATTCGCCTGCGGCGGGCATGTTCAGCCTGAGATAGCCCTTCTCTTTCAGCGTCTCCAGGTCGATGCCTTCCATCACAGGGCTTGCCCAGTCCATCGACTGCGCGATCATTTCGTCATCCGAGCGATGGAAGAACGGATCGTCGATCCCGAGCGCTCCGGCAAGCCGCCGGAATAGTTCGGTGTTCGGCACGGCCTCTCCGAGCGGCTCAATCGCCGGATTGTTGTAAGACAGATAGAGATGGCCCCAGGAAAACATAATGTCCTTCTGCTCGAGTTGGGTCGTGGCAGGCAGAAGAATATCCGCGTAGCGAGCCGTATCGGTCATGAAATGCTCGCTGACGACAGTGAAGAGATCATCACGCGCGAGACCTGTTTCCAGCTTACCCTGCTGGCTCACCATGGACATCGGATTGGCATTGTAGACGAACAGCGAGCGGATGGGTGGATCGAGCGGAAGCTCGCCAGTCAAGGCCGGGCCAAGCTGCCAGGAATTGATCACCCGCATCGTTTCCGGCTGAAGGTCTGGGCGCATCAATCCACCCCAATTGACGGGGAATGCCCAGATCGGCAATTGCAGAAGCCCGCCGCCGACATGTTTCCAGGCGCCGATCAGCGCTGGCAGACAGGCAATGGAGCGCACTGTTTGGCCGCCGCCGGCATGGCGTTCCACCGCAACGCCAATGCGGATGACGGCAGGTGGTGTCGAGGCATATTCCCGCGTCAGCGTATAAATATCCTCCAGCGGGATGCCGGTTTCGGCAGAGGCAAATTCCGGCGTGTATTGCTCCACCCGCTCGGCAAGTTCGGCAAAGCCCACCGTATGCGCATCGATATAGTCGCGGTCGATCAGCCCTTCCTTGATGATGATATGCATCATCGCCATGGCCAGCGCGCCATCCGTTCCCGGCCGGATTGGAATATGCCAGTCGGCCAGGCGCGCTGTGCGGGTGCGCACGGGGTCGATCACCACCAGCTTCGCGCCGTTCTTCTTCGCCTGCTCGATGAAGGGCCAGTGATGCGAATTTGTACTGAGCGTGTTGCAGGCCCAGAGGATGATGTATTTCGAGTGGATGAAGGCCTCCGGATCAACCCCCGGCGTATGACCGATGGTCATCATATAGGCTGTGCAGGAGCCGGAATCGCAGAAGGTGCGCTCGCTGACCGTTGCGCCAAGCTTGTTGAACAGGGGATCGCCGACATTCAGCCCGTTGATGATCCCCTGCGTGCCGAGATAGCTATAGGGTAGGATCGCCTGCGCACCGTCGGTTGCGATGATGTCCTTGAACGTCGCAGCGATCTCCGCCAGCGCCTCGTCCCATGTAATCCGCGTGAATTGACCGCTGCCCTTCGGGCCGGAGCGCCGCATAGGGTAAAGCACGCGCTTGTCGCTGTAGACTCGATCCTGATAGTTGTTGACCTTCACGCACAGACGCCCGCGCGTAAACGGATGGTCCGGATTGCCGCGCACGGCGATCGCCTTGCCGTCCTCGACGGTGGTGAGGATGGAGCAGGTATCGGGACAGTCATGGGGGCAGGCTCCGACAACGGTTGTGCGTGACATGTTCAACTCCAAGTCATTGCGCCTTCGATAGGCAGTGCTTCAATTGTGAGCAGTCTGACAGTCTCTTTAGGGCTTGCCTTTATCCGCTTCTGCGATTGGCTATTCCGTTTGTGCGAAAATCGGTCCGAACGCCGACTGGCCTGGATCTTGCATAGAGTTCTATTGGCGAAACCTATAAGCGCGGAGAAGACACTTGCTTGGTCATTCCGTCGATAAATACGTCACCGGAACCATGGTTCAGACCTCGAACGCCAACGGCTGGGGCAACCTGCTGGCGGAACGTTGGCGACATGAGGCTGGAGAACTGCCCTCCCTCGTGCCGCGCGACACGGAGATCGCGGTGCTTCTGCGCGGCCGATCTGTCGTGGATCGGCGCGGCGGCGGCATGCGTCAACACACCGTGGCCAAGCGGGGCACGATCTGGCTCTGTCCCGCCGGCGTGGAAGAAGAGTTCATCTCCGTTTCAGAGCAGATGGACGACTGCCTTCACATCTTTCTGCCGGGACGGCCCTTTTCCGACACCATATTACGGGAATACGATCTCGATCCCGCGCGCATCGAACTTCGCTATGAAGCGATCGACGAGGATCCGTTCATCGAATTTGCGGCCAATCAAATCTTACGTGAAATGTCCAGCGAGAGCGCCGGAGGCCGGCTATTTATCGAAACTCTTGCTGTGTCGCTATCAGCCCATCTCATTCGCTCTTACTCCGGTAGTCCAGTCACGCCTTCGGGAACCGTAAGAGCGGAAAAGCCACTGGACAGCAAGCGGCTCCTCCGTGTCGAGGAGTATGTGGATTTTCATCTGGACAACGATCTCACCGTCACCGATCTGGCGTCCATTGCCTGCATGAGTGTGGGGCATTTTACCCGGGCGTTCAAACTGGCAACAGGCAAAAGCCCGCATGTCTTCGTCAACGACAAGAGAATGGCGCTCGCCAAGCAAAGGCTCTCCGACGAAAACTGGACGATTGAAGCCGTGGCCTTGGCCGCCGGCTTCTCATCTCATGCCAACTTCACCCGTGCCTTTAAGAACACCACTGGCATGACGCCGAATGCATTTCGTGCCGTCGCTCGCGGCAATTAGATTGTGCCATTACCACGACATTATCCCGCTGGGATCCTTGTTTAATTGGAACAAGGCTAAGTCCAGCTGCGAACGAACGGGAAATTCATGCGATCGCTTGATCGTCCCGCCCCCATAGTCCGCCCGATGAAGCCCGCTCTTAGGAATCGACACAACAATATCGACGCGAGCGTGCTCGCTGGACGACTGCAGAGGAGACTAGTTGGAAGCCTGTTGGGCGAGTGAAACTCTTCTATAGTGCTCATACGCCATTTGCGAACCGGGCTGGCATTGTCTTCTCGGCCCCGAAAAGGGCTGATAAGAATTGTCCTCGACCCGGTAGGACCGATATCGGCTCATGCACGAGGCGACGTGATTATCGTCAAGCGAAGCGACTTGCTGCCCTGTTTCAGGCTGCGCTACCTCCGTCGGTGGGATGCAGCGCTGACGTGGGCCGCCGCCAAATGGTTGGTAGCTTTTGTCCACCTTCAGGTAAGACCGGTATCTGTTGGAGCACCATTCATCTGCCTTGGCTTCAACGTCGGTCTCGGCTGTCTTTTCCATCAGCGGCGTGCCGCCCCTATTCAGTGGCTCGCTTCGAGAGCCGCTATGGGAAGCGAGTAGTTTGGGGGCATCGATAAAGGCGGGTGGCAGACGTTCATAGGCTTGCTCCCTTGGATCAACGCGCTTCACTTCCGCTGTCCACAACGGTTCCTGACTTACATCAAGAACGATAGGAGAGACGGATTTCGGCCTGAAATCGGAAGCAATCCTCATTCCGCCGCCGATAACGGGCAATGAGCAAAGAAATAGAACGGAGCCGACAATAACGTTTTGCATGGGGTGCATCACCAAAACATCGAGAGACAGGCAGAGCAGCGAGACGATATTTTTTTGAGCTCTGGGCACAGAATGGGCCGATCGAACTGTTGGTCGCGCGGCGGCGGTCAACAGTTCGATGAGAGGCAGCGAAACCGTCAGATCGTCAGCACGTAGACGATCTCGTAGCTTACAGGATCGATGATGATGATCCGCTCGTCGGAAAGAACGATGTACTCGTAATCGCGGTACTGGGGCACGATCTTGATCATCCGCGCGGGGAGCTTGTGCAGCTTCACAGTTCTTGGAACTGCGGTCCCTACCGACACGCTGAATGTCGGACGGACGGCTTCGACTTTGTTCTCGACAATGACATTTCGGATTTCGGTGCGCTGCTCAGTGGTAACGTTGATGCTCACGTTAGAGCCGTTTTTGTCTTCCTGTGCCGTCGCAGATGCCGCGCCGGAGACGTCACCGGTTTTCGAACCCGCATTGCCTGTGGTTTCGGTTGTTGTCGCGGAAGGACGTGTCGCGTCCGTGCCTTTCGGGGTCTCAGTGGTGTGTGAAGTCTCCGATGACGTGGTGGCTCCAGCCTTCTTGTTCATTCCCGACGAGTTGGACTCGACCTTTGCTTTCCCGGTAGGCTGGGTCCCATCGGTGCTTCCTGCGCTCTCACCCCTTACATCTTTCTTCTGTGAAGCCGCCCCGGCGTTCATGGCTGGTTTCGCCTGAGTTTCCGTCCGAACCGCAGAGTTTGTGTCTGCTGCTGGCGTTTTTATCTCTGACTGACCAGTCGCCTCCGCTTTTCCGCCTCCCTTTCCAACTTCGGTACCACCCTTGGTCTCAACAGAGACGTTTGGCGGGTTTTGCTTTTTTGGGAGTAGCGCGGGGTTGGTCTGGCTGTTCGTGTCTGGCGAAGCGTCCTGTGCCACCGCGCCAAATGGCGACAGGGTAGTACTTGCGACAAGTGCGGCCAGAATAGCCATCTTCGGGGTATGTGACATGTTTTCCTCCATCAATCGTTCAGGTTGCCGGCTTAATTCATGATCCGAATGATCTTGCGGGTGCCGGGATCGACGATTGCTGTCTTTCCGTTGACGACGACGTAGCTATAGGCGACGTCTGGCGCATCGATCCTGTGCAGCTCCACCGTTTCTGGAACGGCAGTGCCAACCACGACATCGACGTTGGGCACATCCACCGAAGTGACCGTGTGCGCGGTTACGTATTTTTGGATGACCACTTCCTGTTCTGGGCTGATCACAACGGTCTGCGCGTGCAGAACGCTCGATGTGCCGATAACGATCATTGCAGCCGTCACAGCGAGGACTTGGGTTTTCATGTGTTTCCACCTTGGCAAGTGTTGCTCTTTGCCTGCGGTTGCAGGTGCCGTTCCAAAGTAGATTGGGTGGGAAGCGTTCCGCGCTTGGGTACTCAGTCCGATCGCCATAGGACTTTGGTCGCAACGCTCTGATCAAGCGCCACCGCGACTAGGGCACAAAGTCCTACGCCCGGAACGGATGCAGGTCGAAAATATTGATGGGGTGTTGAAATTCTGTCCAAGGAGAACACCCATGCAGATGAAACAGCTTTCTTTCCTGGCCCTCGCAATGTTGGTCGCAGGCGCAGCACAGGCTCAGGAGTCGACCGTTACCGGCGCGGCTGGCGGCGCGGTTACTGGCGCAATCGTCGGCGGCCCGGTCGGCGCGGCAGTTGGGGGCGTGGTGGGCGCTGTCGCAGGCGCAGCTATCGATCCGCCGCCACCGCGTGTCGTTACCTATGTCCGTGAGGCGCCTATGCCAACCGACACGGTTGTCGTTCAGGAAAAGGTCGTTGTTGGCGAGCCGCTGCCTACAACGGTGGTCGTTCACCAGGTTCCGGATGAACCGAAATACTCTTATGCCATCGTCAATAAACAGAGAGTCATCGTTGAACCTTCCACGCGAAAAGTCGTGCAGGTTATCAACTGATGGCGAAGCCTGCCGGATTGTGACGTCCGGCGGGCTTTTTCATGATTCTTAAATAAGTCGTTTCGTATATGAAGTAGGTCTCCTCCACCCACGATCCTTCATCCAAATCATAAATTAATTTAATCTAAAGTTCGTTGAGATGAACCTCCACGGCAGAGTGATGACAGGTAGGCGAGTGACTATGTTAGGTGGCGAAATCGCCCGTCTTTCATCTAAGGCCTTGGGGTCTCTTTCGCTCGCCCAACAGTTTTTCCTCGCTGGTGGTCTCGTCTCGTTGTGCGGAACGGTGCTGATTGGCGTGTTCGTTACGGGTCAAATCGTTGAGACCGTAACGAGGAATGCAGGTTCGACCACGGCACTGTACGTCGACAGCATCATTGCACCAATCCTACCCGATCTCACCCGATCGACGAAACTCGACGATTCCATCGAACGAACATTGGATGAAACACTCGGACAGGGGGCGTTGGGCAGACGCCTCGTTTCGTTTCGTCTGTGGACAGAAGATGGAACCATTATCTACTCCAACGACAAACGGCTGATGAACATGGTTGTGCCCCCTGGCGAGAACCGAAAGAAGGCGTTCGCCGGGCAACTTGTCGTACATTTCGACGAGGTCGGAGATCCCGAAAGCGATGCGGAACGAGCGCTCGGCGAACCCCTTCTGGAAATCTATAATCCGATCTTGCAGCCCTGGTCTGGAGAGGTGGTTGCCGTTGCGGAGTTTTATGAACGGGCCGTCGATCTTGAGAGAAGCCTGGCGCGGGCACGCTTGAAAAGCTGGATCGTGGTCATCGCCGTTGCCTCTGCCTTTTTCGCAATTCTTTCCACAATCGTGCTCAAAGGCAGCAGGATGATCAGGCGTCAGCTGAGCGAGATAGAGAATCTGGCGCGCCGCTTGCAAAAAGGATCACAGCGCTCGGTCGCCTTGAACGAGCGGCTGCTGCGCAAGATTGGTGCCGATCTCCACGATGGACCCGCGCAGCTCATCGCCTACGCAGCACTGCGGGTGGACAGCGAGAAGTTTCTTAGCGATCAGACGAGCAGGGCTGAACGGGAGTCTGAGACGACAACGATCAAGGCCAGCCTTGATGAAGCTATCCGGGATATTCGCAACATCTGCCGGGGCCTCGTCTTGCCAGATATAGAAAATTTGCCCATCGAAGACGTCGTAGGACGAGCGATTGAGCATTATCAATCCCGAGCTGGAACACGTGTAACGACCTCCATCGAAGATGTGGACGCGAAGGTCGGAGTTCCCGTCAAGATCTGTGCTTACCGCTTCGTGCAGGAAGGTCTGAACAACGGTTGGCGCCACGCGGCGGCGGCGGATCAGAGCGTGTCACTCAGACAGGAGGGCGCGCAGATCGTCGCTATCGTTTCAGACGCCGGTAGCGGCTTTTCACTCGACGAGATTGGACCGGACTGCATCGGATTGTCAGGCCTTAAAGAACGAATTGAGAGTCTCGGTGGTCGTTTCGAAGTTCGGACATCGTCGAACGGAACGCACCTCACCATGAGATTGGATACTATCGATGTGAGCGATCAATGACAGAAAACATCAAAGTCGTCATCGTTGATGATCACCCTATATTTCGCTCGGGTGTATCGCAGAGCTTGAGGGAATGTGGTTTCGACATTCTGGGCGAAGGCGGGAATGCCGACGAGGCGTTGGCGCTAGCCGCCAAATTCACCCCGGACGTCATTCTTCTGGATATATCGATGCCCGGCAACGGGCTAGCCGCTATCAGGTCGATATTGAGCCTGTCTCCTTCTATCCGTATCCTCATTCTCACCGCATCTGAGCGCGTCGATGATCTTCAGATAGCAATCCAGTCTGGAGCAGCGGGATATGCTCTCAAAGGCGTCGGCTCCCGTGAATTGGTCCAGGTATTGCGGACCATTGCTGGCGGCGGACGTTACGTTCCCACCGAACTCGGTGCGAAATTGCTGGCCGAACGAAAGGCGGCATCGGAGCTCATCGAGCAGCGTCAGGAATTAAGCAACAGAGAACGGCAGGTGATGGATCTCATCTCTATCGGGATGAGCAACAAGCTCGTGGCACGGAAGTTAGGCCTTCATGAGAAAACCGTGAAGCATCACGTGACAAGGATTTTTGCAAAGTTACAGGTCAGCAATCGCACGGAAGCTGCACTGTTATGGAGAGATCGGACCTAGTCTGAATTGGTCGCTTGAAACCTTGAACGATCCTTCGCCGTTGCAGGACGATCTACGATGACCCGACCCTTATTGTCACGCATTGAATAGCGTCCTCTTCTTAAGGTCTCAGTGATTCCATTGGAGTGACGCACTTCAAGACCCTGCCCCGACTGCCGGCCACCCGCTTCATTCCCATTTGAATTCTCGGCTCCATCAGCGTCCGATGCTCTGCCACCGCCATTGCTGTTGCCTTTGCCGCTTCCACTGCCGTTGCCGCTTCTGCCACCGTTCCCGTTTCCGCCGCTGTTGCCACCACTGTTTCCGTTTCCATTGCCGCCACCGTTTCCTCCGCCGTTGCCGCCACCATTCCCGCCGCCGTTGCCCCCGCCATTCCCATTACCACCACCTCTACCTTGAGCAACAGCGGCCTGAATGCCGGCAATCTGCGAAACTTGCACAACAACCAACGACACCGCTCCTCGTCCAACCAAGGGTAGGGTCATGAAGTATTTAAGCACGTCTCTTCTCGTACGCACTTCGATCTCCGTGTCTGCAGATGGTGTTAGAATCGGCGCGAACCAATCATCTCTACTGGTGCAGTAGGCTGCCAGAGTTTCGTTTGGTTGAAAACTGCCTCAGGGTAGTCAAAGCAGAAGGTTGCGTGATGACTTTGGACCGGGTTTCGACTCCAAAAATTTGAAGATCGATTTCGGTTTCACAGATCGATCGACCATCTCACGAAAGCGGTAGCATTTAAAATCAAGGATCAATAGCAGCTGGCTGTATCGCTTTTCGATGACCATCGCCCTGATTTTGGTGGCGCCTTTTCATTATCTTGTCGATCAAGGCCCTGTCTCCACCGAAGCGATCCATGACATCGGCTGCTCTCGAGATGCTCAGAGAATATTTTTGTTGAAGTTGCTCCAATGTATAGGGTTCGGTCCGCCTGCTCTGATCCATCTCATTCTCCTCACGCTCTATAACGAGTATAGTCTGCAACCCAGTTCTCGATCCGAACGCCGTGCTGGCAATGGCGCTCACGTCGTTTAGAAGCGCAAAAAACCGCGGCCTCTTAGTTTGTGTGGAAAATCTCCGGCTTTTGAAATTCACTGGAGATCAGCTTCCGTCCGTTCAACACTTTTTATCCGGCGGTGGTTCATCGATTAGGACTTTGTGCCCGCATCGACTGTTGAACCCTTGCCGTATGGCCAGAAAACAAGGTGAGGCCACGCTGGATTGCCCAGATTTCAGCGTAACGATAAGGAACAGCCGACTGGCTCCGCAGAGTTAGGAGCGTTTGATCGGCATTAAGCGCACACTTGATCGCAAGGGTCGAAGAGCAATGGGAGCAATGGCAGGAAAGCCGTTTGATCAGTTTTCAACGAATTACACTGAAGTACCAGACACCGATATCTGTTGATCGATGCCCGATGTCGGAATGAGACAGATTTGCCCATCTCATCCTTGTTCTCGACAGAAGACCTGTGCTGACGCGGGCTCAAAGCCCAGATGCACAAGATCACCGCGGTTGAGGCCTGATATTGCCTCATGGCCGAATGGCAGGCGTACAGCGACCGGCTCCCCGAGATCAGTCCGGGTAACGACATGAACATTGTTGCCAAGAAAGGTGATATCGCTGACCGTGGCTTGGAAGCGGGTTGAGGTCTGGGGCGGAGTGCGGCTGAGGTGCAGTCGTTCGGGTCGCAGCATCAGCGAGGCTTTTTTACCGGGCGCGGCCTCTCCATGCATCGGAACATCGCCGAAAACGATGTCCGGCCCAAGAGAAACCGTTGCGCGACCGCCAGATGCGGCAAGGAGATCGCAGGTGATGAAATCGCTGTCTCCGATGAATTCCGCGACGAAACGGGTGGCAGGATGGGCGTAGAGTTCCGGACCCGTTCCGATCTGGTCGATCACACCTTTTGAAAATACGGCGATCCGGTCGGACAAACGCAACGCTTCTTCCTGGTCATGGGTAACATAGAGGATCGTCACTTCCGTTTGCTGATGAATGCGGCGGATCTCAAACTGGATTTCTTCCCGGAGCTTCTTGTCGAGGGCAGACAGCGGCTCATCCATCAGGAGAACGGGCGGATCGTAGGCAAGGGCGCGGGCCAGGGCCACACGCTGCTGCTGCCCGCCGGACATTTGTGCAGGTTTTCGGTCTTCGAAACCTTCAAGCCGCACAAGCCGCAGCATCTCCTTCACCTTGGCATCGATTTCTGCTTTGCCTTTACCGCGAACCTTCAGCGGAAAAGCGATGTTTTCGCCAACGGAGAGATGCGGAAAAAGGGTGTAGCGCTGAAACACCATGCCGATATTACGCTTATGCGACGGCGTTGACAGCAGGCTTTGGCCATTCAACAGAATATCGCCATCCGTCGGCTGTTCGAAGCCCGCCAGGATGTAAAGCGTGGTGCTTTTTCCAGAACCGGACGGACCGAGAAAGGTCATGAATTCGCCCGGCTGCACATCGAGATTGACGTTTTGAACGGCAATAACGGGCCCGTATTGCTTGCGAATACCGCGAATTTGCAGGAGTGGCTGTGTCATGTTTTCAGTCCTTTTCGCACGGCGGCAACAAGCAGCATGAGAATGATGGTCACCGCGATGAGAAGTGTCGACGCAGCGGCGATCACCGGTGTCAAATCCTGGCGAAGCGTCGCCCAGATCTTCACCGGAAGCGTCTGCAAAGTGGGGCTTGCCATGAAAATTGCCAGCACAACCTCATCCCAGGATGTGAGGAAGGAGAAGATCGCCGCGGAAAACAAGCCATGGCTGATGGCAGGCAAGGTGACGCGGATTTTCGCCTGAAGCGGACTAGCGCCACACAGGACCGCCGCATCCTCGATCGACTTGTCAAAGCCTTCGAGCGCACCGGTCAGCGCCAGAATGGAGAACGGCAGAGCCACGACAAGATGAGCAATGACGAAGCCCACAGTGGTGCCAGCCAGTCCGAGCTCGAGGAAGAAGGCGTAAAGCGCAACTGCAAGTACGACCACGGGCAGGATCATTGGCGTCATGAACAACGCACGCAACGTGGTGCGGCCAATGAAGCGTCCACGCACCAAACCAAAGGATGCGACAAGGCCGATCAGCACCGATAAGACCGTGACCATCGCGGCAATTCGCAAACTTGTCCAGGCCGCTTCCAGCCAGCGCGGGTCGGCAAAGAAATCTGCGTACCACTTCAGTGTCCAGCCGGGCGGTGGAAAAATCAGCCACTGCGACGAGCCGAAAGACAGCGCCGCTATGAAGATGATGGGCAGAATGAGGAAGGCGGCCGTTAGAAGCGTGATGAAGAGCAGCAGCCATTTCCAGACGCCAAGGCTGTTATAATTCAAAAGCATGTCAGCGCTCCCCTGCCCCGGCGGCGCCGAAGAACTTCAACTGTATCGCATAGAGGGCCAGAGTAACGACCAGCAGCACGAAAGCCGCCGCACCGCCCATGCCCCAATTGACCAGCGATTGAACGAACTGGGCGATCAGTTCCGCGAGCATCATGTTCGCGGTTCCGCCGAGCAGCGCTGGCGTGACGAAGTAACCGAGCGACATGACGAAGACCATCAATGCACCCGCCATCATCCCAGGCGCCGCAAGTGGAATGAGAATGCGCGTCAGGGCCTGCCAGCGGGTCGCGCCGCACAGCGCCGCTGCCTGAAGGATGGCCGGGTCGATCTTGCGGATGACACCATAGAGCGGAATGATGATAAAGGGCAGCATGATATAGGTCATGCCGATCGTCACGCCGGTGAGGTTGTTAACCAACGCAAGCGGCTTGTCGATGATGCCGAGATTGATCAATGTCTTGTTGATGACACCTGTTCTCTGCAACAGCACCATCCAGGCATAGGTGCGCGCGAGAAGGTTGGTCCACATCGATAGCAGCAATATCGCGAAGATGATCGACGCCAGACGCGAGGGCATAATAGCCAACGCCCATGCGACCGGAAAGCCGATAACCAGAGACAC
Source organism: Agrobacterium sp. SORGH_AS 787 (assembly GCF_030819035.1). Classification (NCBI taxonomy): domain Bacteria; kingdom Pseudomonadati; phylum Pseudomonadota; class Alphaproteobacteria; order Hyphomicrobiales; family Rhizobiaceae; genus Agrobacterium; species Agrobacterium sp. SORGH_AS 787. The sequence goes on along the minus strand of NZ_JAUTBG010000001.1, from coordinate 2,046,611 downwards.
CACCGTCACCAGTGCCGAGACTGCAAAGGTGTTGAAGAAGATCTTCAGATAGGTCGAACTACCGAGAAGGGCCGCGTAATTTCCAAGACCGAAAACCGGTTCTGTAACGCTTCTGCTCAGAAGAATGACAACCGGGACGACGAAGAACAGAACAATCAGAAGCAACGCCGGCAGGGTGGCCACAAAGTTGCCGGGGCGGAAAGGCAGCCTGGAGCGCGCTTTCGGGCTGACTGCATCATTGGTGAGTGAAACCATGTCCGAACCTCCCGGAACTAGAAAAACGGCGCGGACGCCAAAAGCGCCCGCGTCACTGCTTCATTCGGCTTGGTTCACTTCGCCTGCCAGGCGTACCAGCGCTCTCCGATCTCATCGCGATGCTGCGCCCAGTAACCCATGTCGGCATTGACCTGGCTTGCGGTCTGCTGGTCCGGTAAAGTCTTGGCAACCGCCGGGTCCATGAGCTTGGCGGATGCGATATTGATCGGCGCATAACCCGTTGCCGTCGCCATTTCCGCCTGCGGCTGCGCCGAGGTGGCGAATGCGATGAACTTCATCGCCGCATCCTTGTTTTTCGTTCCTTTTGGAACAACGAGCGAGTCCGCTGCGGTAATATTCTGCTCCCAGGACGTCTCGACCTTCACACCGCTTTTCTCAAGTGCGGTCATGCGGCCATTCCAGACACTCCCGAAAGGTGCTTCCGCAGACGCGATCAACTGCTGCGACTGCGCACCGCCCGACCACCAGACGATGTCGGACTTGATGGTGTCTAGCTTCTTGAAGGCGCGGTCGAGGTCGAGCGGGTAGAGCTTGTCGGCGGGCACGCCATCGGCCAGAAGTGCAGCCTCGATGACGCCGGGAGCGGACCATTTGTAGAAGGTACGTTTGCCCGGAAACTTCGTCGTATCGAAGAGATCGGCCCAGCTTTTTGGGCAGGCTTCAACCGCATCGACATTGCAACCGATGACGAAGGAATAATAGAAGCTGCCGACGGAGTAATCCGTGACGAAGCGGGGATCGAGCTTCGATTTGTCGATGACGCTGAAGTCGAGCTTTTCCAACAGGCCTTTCGGTCCGGCCTGTGCCGCATAGTCACCCTCTACGTCCACCACGTCCCAAGTGACGCTATTCGCTTCGACCATGGCTTTCAGCTTGCCATAATCGGTGGGGCCATCCTGCACCACATTGATGCCGGTCGACGCCGTAAATTTATCGGCCCATGCCGCCTTCTGGGCGTCCTGCGTGGTGCCTCCCCAGCTGGAGAACACCAGATCTTCCGCCTTGGCGGATGTTCCAAGGGCAAAAATAACTGCGCATGTCGTCAATACCAGTTTCGATTTCATGTTCCCTTACTCCGCTTTTGAGCTTGTTATTGGTATGCGTATCGTGATCGGCAGCGCTTCACTTCAAGGGCGAAAATGCAGCCGGTTTCATGATCTTGTTTTCAGCGACTTCGATGAGATCGCGGATTTTTGGCAGGAAGGCGAGCCAACGCGGATCGGCCATCAGCCGTGCGCGGCGCGCTTCGCGGTCGTCCAGGCTGGAAAAGGCCCAGATATGCACGATCTCGTTGATCGGCCCGATTTCGGAGAAAAAGTATCCGATAAGTTCGCCAAGATGACTTTTCTGAATCTCGATACCCTCGTCTTCCACGACTTTGAGGTAGGCCGGAATTGCTCCGTTCTTCAGCCGGTAGGTGCGGATTTCGTAGAACATCGGCTTACCTCATCACGAATGGATCGGGGATAGGATCGTCGGACGTTCTCAGCCACACGGTTTTGGTGCGGGTATAATCAAGTGCAGCGGCAAGACCTCCCTCTCGGCCATCGCCGGAAAGGCCAAAGCCACCGAAGGGCGCGATCGGCGACACCGCCCGATAGGTATTGACCCAGACGATTCCGGCACGGATCGCCTTCATCAACCTGTGGGCACGTGTCAGGTTCTGCGTGAAGACGCCGGACGCCAGGCCGTAGACGGTGTCATTGGCAAGCAAGACCGCTTCTGCCTCCGTATCGAACGACATCACAGACAGTACAGGGCCGAAGAATTCTCTTTCCATGGAGGGCGAGCGGATGCCGTCACAATCCAGAATGGTCGGGCGGTAAAAGTAGCCATCCCCATCGATCGCCTCACCGCCGGTCACCACCTTCGCGCCTGCCTCAACAGACACCGAGACCAGCGAGACGATGTGTTTCCTCTGCCGCTCCGTTGCGAGCGGGCCGACTTCGGTGGCCATGTCCAGCGGTGAGCCGATGCGGATCGCCTCTGCCTTTGCCTTCAGAATATCGAGGAAACGATCCTTGATGCTGCGCTCGACGATCAGCCGAGAGCCCGCAACGCAGCTCTGGCCGGTGGCGGCAAAAATGCCTGCGACCTGCGCATTGGCAGCGCTTTCCAGATCGGCATCAGCAAAGACGAGGATAGGCGATTTGCCGCCGAGTTCCAGCGATGTGGATGCGAGGTTTTCCGCCGAATTGCGCACAATATGGCGTGCTGTTTCCGGTCCGCCGGTAAAGGCGATATGCGCCACCTTCGGATGCGTCGTCAGCGCCGTGCCGCAAGAGGCGCCGAAGCCGGTGACGATGTTGACAACGCCTGGGGGGAAGCCCGCCTCATGCACCAGCCGTGCAAATTCCAGAAGCGGTGCAGGTCCGTCTTCCGATGCCTTAATGACGATGGTGCAACCCGCCGCAAGCGCCGGACCGATCTTGACCGCCGCGAGAAACAGCTGGCTGTTCCACGGCACAATTGCCGCCACGACGCCCACGGGCTCGCGCCTCAGCCAGACATCCATATCCGGCTTGTCGATCGGCAGATAGGCGCCCTCAATCTTGTCGGCAAGCCCGGCATAATAACGGTAATATTCCGCGACATATGCGATCTGCGCCGAGGTCTCTCGAATGATCTTGCCAGTGTCGCGCGTTTCGAGTTCGGCCAGCGTCTTCGCATTCTCGGCCACCAGATCGGCAAGCCGATACAAGAGCTTGCCGCGTTGCGTCGCGGTGAGTTTAGACCACACAGCGTCATCATAGAGCGCCCGGTGCGCAGCGTCGACTGCGCGTCCGACATCCGCCTCCCGGCTTTCCGGCATCTGCGCCCATCCTTCGCCAGTAGCGGGATCGACGCTTGCAAACTGCCCTTCGCCATCTTCGAACCGTCCGTCGATGTAACATTGGAAACGGTGCATCCGCTTACTCCTTGAAGGCTGGCATGACATCGGAAAGGAATCGTTCGAGGGATGCCTTTTTCCGCTCGAAGCTCATGCCGGTATCGATCCAGAACGAATACTCATCATAGCCCATCGCCTCATAGGTCTTGATCCGGGCGATCACATCATCCGGATTGCCGATAACGTTGTTCGTGCGCATCACCTCGGCAGACAACATAGCGTTGCTCACTATGTCTTCCGCTGGGATGCGCTCGATCAGGCCCTGGTGAACGGGCTTTTCGTTTTTGAACCAGGCGAAGAAGTAGTTGTAGTAGACGCTCATCTCATGCGCGGCTCGCGCGATATCTGCATCATCGGAGCCGACATAGGTATGGCGAAGCAGCATGATTTTCGGGCGCGGCTTCTCCGGGCTCTTGGCACAGGCGTCGTTGAAGCGGCCCATCAGGGTCTCGACCTCATCATCGCCCTGCCAAAGCGGGGTGACCTGCACATTGCAGTCATTGGCAACGGCAAATTCATGCGAGTTTGGATCACGCGCCGCTACCCAGATCGGCGGGAATGGCTGCTGTAAGGGTTTGGGAGCCGATGTTGTCGACGGGAATTTGTAGAACTCCCCATCATGGGCGTAGTCACCGGCCCATACGCCTTTAACCGCTGGGATGAGCTCACGCATACGCTGCCCCGCACCCCAGGCATCGAGGCCAGGAAGCAGTCGCTCATATTCAAAGGAATAGGCGCCGCGGGCAATGCCGATGTCGAGGCGACCGTCGCAGATGAGATCGGTCATCGCGGCTTCGCCGGCAAGCTTGATCGGATGCCAGAAGGGCGCGATCACCGTGCCGGTTCCCAGACGCGCGGTCTTGGTCCGGCGGGCGAGATCGGCAATCGTCACGAAGGGGTTGGGCGCAATGGTGAAATCCATGCCGTGATGCTCACCGGTCCAGATAGTATGCATCCCACCCCTGTCGGCGATCTCACAGAGCTGGACGAATTCCTCATAAAGGGTCTTGTGGTCCTGGGAGGCGTCGAGCCTTTCCATATGAACGAACAGCGAGAATTTCATGGACGGGCACCCTTGATCGAAACGGGATGAACCTTGCCTGCGGTTTCATTGCCGACATAAAGGCCGAAATTGCCGATGGAGCTTTCCAGTGCGAAGCGGTGGACGATGTCCGCAGTCGCACCGGATTCGAATATTGCCGAGGTCAGCGCGTCAGGCTCGAAGAAGCGCCCTTCGCGTGGGGCTCCATCGCCTTCAGCTAGAGCATGATAGACGATGTGCTGCCGGCCATCGGCTTTGTCTTCGTAAACCGAATAAAGAAAGCCAGTCCTGATCGATAAACCTGTGAGTTCCTCAAGCCGGTCGGTTAGCGCCGCCACCGGATCCCCACCGGCAACCACGCAAGCTGGAAGCGAAAGCCAATCTTCGCCCAGGAGATAAATCTCGCCATGCCGCTCCAGAACCGCCCCGACGGCGACCTCGCCTTCAGCCGCGGCAGACACGGCCTTGGCGGCCAGCATGGGGGTGAAGTAACCCCCGCGAGCATAGCCGAGGCCATTTCGCCCGCTATTGTCGAAAGCCGAAATGCGGCCGAGCAAGATCACATGATCGCCCGCATCGATCACCTCCTGCATCGAACACTCGAACCACGCCGAAACTTCGGTAAAGATCGGCGACCCATTCGGCGCGACCTGCCAAGCCGCAGCGGCGAAGCGATCTTCAACAGGACGAGCGAAGGTGTTGGAGAGGTCCTTCTGGCCTTCGGAAAGAATGTTGACGGCAAAGGTCTTCGCCGCCGTCATCGTGGCGAAGTTACGCGACGTGCGCGCAAGGCAGATCAGAAGCAGCGGCGGATCGAGCGAAACGGAGGTGAAGGAGTTTGCGGTAAAGCCAATCGGCTTACCGGCATCGTCCCGTGTCGTGACGATTGTGACCCCTGTTACAAAGGCGCCGAAAGCATCGCGCAGGGCGCGTGGGTCAAGTGATGGAACGGTCATTTCGCCTCCTCCTCGATAGCGAGCCATTCGGCCATCAATGCGTTCACAGTCTCTGGCGCGGTGAGGTTGACCATATGGCGATGGGTATCCACGATGCGGACGTAACCCCGTGGCGTAATCGCCGCCATCTGCTCCGCCATCAGCGGCGTCGAATTGGGATCGTCAGAGCCAGTGAGAAAAAGCGCGGGACATGCGACGGACGGCCAGCAACCCGCATAGGTCTCGTCTCCACCGGCAAAGGCATTGTAAGCGACCGCGTAACCTTCGGGGTCGACCATATCCAGCCAGTTGCGTGTCAGTTCCCGCGCATGGATGCTCTTCGGGTCATTGCCGAACCAGCGCAAAAGTGGGCCTTGCTTGTCCACGCCGTTTGTCCGGATCGAGGCAGCACGCGCCAGAACAGAAGCCTTTGCCGCTGGATCGCGGCGATAGACACCATTCAGATAAGCCACCCGCGTGACCCGGTCCCCGAAGGTTGCCGCGGCACCACCCGAAATCAGAGCGCCCATGGAATGGCCCGCAACGTTGGCGCGCGTAATCTTCAGGTCATCGAGAAAGCGTCCGAACCAGCTGACGAACTCTTGGAGCGTGCTTCCCTCGGGAAGGCGCCTGCTGCCACCATGCCCCGGCATATCGACGGCGATGACGTGATGGCTCCGGGAGAGCGCCTCGATTTGTGGTTGCCAGGCTTCGAGACGCATTCCAACGCCATGAATGAGGATGAGGTTTTCGCCCTCCCCCGCTTCGAAGTAGGCAGCGCCGCCCGCGGTCGTCTTCCGTGGCAACGTCGGTGCCGTTGCCTTGTCAACATGGACTGCGGGTGAACTGAGAGCGTCCTGCATCAGTGCGGCCCTCAAACGCCGGCCGGATTGGCAACGTCCTGGCCGAGATCTTTCAAATCCTGATAGCGATCTCCAATACGATGGTGAGGCCGGCCACCAACGGACGCGCCGAGCGCAACGATGATCTCATCAGCTGCCGGAGCATCGGGAATTGAGGTCTGGATTGTCAGATAATGGGAGCGGCGACCTTCGTCATTCTTGTCCATCAGTGGGATCATGATCGGCGCATTGCCGGGGCCGCGCGTGTTGGAGAAGGCGAGATAGGACTTGGCACCGACGGCCTGACGGTAATGATTACCGAAACGCAAGGTATGGATCAGTGCCGATGCATGTTCAATCTCGCCGTCGAGACCGACGACCGCAGCCTTCCCATAGCCTTCGACCGCATCTCCCGAGCCAACGGCATCAAGGATCATCTTGGTCAGCACTTCGCCAAGCACTGGCGCAGCCGCGTGGATTTCCGGCTTCAGATCATCAACGAAGCCCTTTCCTGCCCAGGGATTTTTCACCACGGCCAGTGCGGCAAACAGCTTCAACGGCGTTGCAGCCGCCTTGCCTCCCTCTATCAACGTCGTTTCGACCTGCAACAATGTCTTGCGGATCTGGATGGACATGGGCGCTCTCTCCGTCGTTATGATGTCTTATGGTATGCCATAATATTATGCTGTCAAGAACTGGATGCATGCAGAGGAAAATTTAAAATAAATCTATTTTTCCAATAACTTAAATTCTATACCGCCTCCAATCGCCCGTCATAGGCGAGTTCATAGAGATGAGTCATTTCCGCCTCATTCGGAATACGCGGGTTGTTTGCAGGCGTTCCTGAGGCAAGCCCCTGTCGCACCATTTCCGGCAGGAGGCCGAGATACCGGCTCCTCTCGATCCCGAATTCTTCCGGGGTGGGCACCTTCAGTCTTTTGTTGAGACCGATGAACGCCTCCACCAGCTTAGCTCCGGCAACAGGGTCGCTATCGTCTGACGTGGCGCACCCTAGCGCGCGAGCCGCCGCCGCATAGCGCGGCAAGGCGGCATTCAAGGAAAACTGCGTCACCAGCGGCAGCACCATGGCATTCGACATGCCGTGAGGCACGTGAAAAAAGGCGCCAATCGGTCGGCTCAAACCATGGATCAGGGCTGTAGAGGTATTGGAAACCGCAAGTCCAGCATGGGTGGCACCGAGCATCATTGCTTCGCGTGCCGTCCGGTCGTTTGGATCGTTCGCGACCCGCTCCAGATGAGCGCCGATGAGCTTCAACGCGGACAGCGCCAGTGCCTCGGCGTGGGTATTGCCATTCCGGTTGACCAGTGCCTCCAGCGCATGAGTCAGCGCATCAATGCCGGTATCCACCGTGACGCGATAGGGACAAGTCAGTGTCAGCTCATAATCGATGATGGCCGCGACCGGCAAAGCCGCAGTGCCGAGGATCAACATTTTTTCGCTGGCGCCCGTATCGGTTACCACCGCAGCACGCGTAACCTCGGAGCCGGTTCCCGCAGTCGTCGGGATGGCGACGACTGGCATTACCGTGAAATCGACGATGCGCGGTACCTTCAGCGCTCGCAGCTCCTCACCACTTGTAGCAACGATTGCGCCCGCCTTGGCAGTATCGATAGCACTGCCCCCACCAAGCGCGACCAAGCCATCATGGCTTCCATCTGAAATCCGATCCACCAAGGACTGGATGGTGATGTCTGTAGGATCTTCCACCACGTCGGAGAAAATCGCGGCGTCGACATCCTCATCGGCAAGAGCCTGCAAGAGGGCATCAGCATGGCCGAACTTCCGCATGACCGGATCACAGACAAGCAGTGGACGGCGAACACCGAGCGATTTGACAATGCCCGGCAATCGAAATCGACTTCCGCCACCGATCAGCAGTTCGCGCGGCATCAGGACACGGTTTATCATTGTAGTCTCCGTCGCTCTAAGAAAATTTGAATTCCATCTGCAACGCAGGCCTCAGATGCGCATCAACCGCAGCGACCCTAATGCGCCAGGATTTTCGACAGGAAGGAGCGCGCGCGTTCCGTCTTGGGATGGGTGAAGAAACTGTCGCCCTCGCCAATCTCCACGATCTCTCCGCCATCCATGAAGACGATCCGATCGGCCACCTTGCGGGCAAATCCCATTTCATGGGTGACGACCATCATCGTCATACCCTCTTGGGCAAGCGACACCATGACATCGAGAACCTCGTTGATCATTTCCGGATCGAGCGCGGAAGTCGGCTCATCGAAGAGCATCGCGACAGGGTCCATCGCAAGCGCACGGGCAATCGCCACACGCTGCTGCTGCCCGCCTGACAGCTGGCCTGGATATTTGCGGGCCTGTGCCGTCAGCCCAACCCGCTCAAGCAGAGCATTGGCCTTGGCGAGCGCTTCATCCGGCGAGCGCCCCAGAACCTTTTCCTGCCCGATGCAGAGATTTTCGAGGATCGTCATGTGCGGGAAGAGTTCGAAATGCTGAAACACCATTCCCACCTTGGAGCGCAGCTTGGGCATATCGGTCTTTGGATCCGTGACCTCGACCCCGTTGACGACGATGACACCGTTGCCCACCGTTTCCAGCGCGTTGACGCATTTGATCAGCGTCGACTTTCCTGAGCCGGAGGGGCCGCAGATCACAACGACCTCACCCTTGGCGACGTTGAGGCTGCAATTGGTCAGGACTTGAAAAGTGGGTCCATACCATTTGTTGACGGAGTGCAGTTCGATCATACCGGTTGCTTGTGACATCCTGCTCTCCTTAATGCGCGTCAGCAGACATTGGGCCGTAGGCTTTGCCGAACCGCTTCTCGATGCGGCGCTGGATCAGTTCCCATGCGGTTGTCATGGCGAGGTAGTAGAGAGCTGCGACGGTAAAGAGCTCCAGAACCAGAAACTTCTCCTGAATGAGGACCTGCGTGCGTCGCAGAAGCTCTTCCATGGAAATGATCGAGGCGATTGAGGTGGTCTTAAGCACACCGTTGACGGAGTTGCCGAGCGGCGGAATGATGATGCGGAATGCTTGTGGCGCCACAATGTAGCGCATGACCTGCGCCTCCGTCATACCGATTGCGCGTGCCGCATTGACCTGCCCCTTCGGCACCGCGGCAATACCGGCACGAACGATTTCGGACAGATAGGCGGCCTCGCAAAGTGAGAGACCAATCAGCGTCGATTGCACCACGGTAAACTTGATACCGATCTGCGGCAGGCCGGTATAGATGATGATCAGTTGGACCAGAAGCGGTGTGCCACGAAAGATCCACGTGTAGAAGTAAGCCGGACCGGAGAGGATGCGGTACTTCGACATGCGCATTACGGCGATGATAAAGCCCAAAGCCAAACCCGCCGTCATAGCGAATATGGTAAGGCCGAGCGTAACCAGCGCGCCCTCGAAGAGATAAAAATTCGTCAGATATTCGAAAAAGCCTTCCCAGTTCCAACCCTTCACGTCGATCTCCATTGCATGCCGTAACGGTCGCGGCGGAGAGCATCCGCCGCGCTGAAAGTCGGGATGGATGAAACTCAGCCTTCAGGGCCGAGAACGGAAAGATCGCCCGGTGCCATGCCAACACCGTAGCTTGCCATCAGCTTTTCGAGCGATCCGTCGGCCTTCATCTCCTTGAGAGCGGCAGACACGGCCTCTGCGACGTCTTTGTTGCCGAAGGAAAGCGATCCGGGGGTCGGATACATACCAGACAGCGCGTGGGTAAACTCACCACGATCCTGATACTGCTTGGCGACCGGATCGATCGATACGGCGGCCTGCACCTGACCGGCACGCAATGCCTGGTAGACGGTAGCGTAATTGTCGAAGAGATTGATGGTCATCGGCGTTAGACCACGCTTCTTGAAGTCTTCATTCAATTCCTTGATCTTGCGCTCCGCATACCCGCCGATATCTGTGCTGACCGCCTTGCCGGCCAGATCATCAACCTTGGTGATCGGATCTGATGCACCCACTGCGGTGGAGATGCTGATCGCCAGGTTTTCGTAGGGGATCATAAATAGGATCTTGCGACGTTCTGCCGTTACGAACAGTCCAGCATTGATCATGTCCCAACGTCCACCCTGCAGACCCGGCACCATGGTTGCATATTCCGTGCTGATATATTCGGGCTTGAGGCAGAGACGCTTGGCGATTTCATAACCCAGCTCGATGCGCAAGCCCTTCAGCACACCCTGCTGATCGGCATAGGCCATCGGTGGCAGTGTCGGACTTGTCGCCATAACGAGATGGCCTGGCTTTATCAGTAAGCTATCTGCAATTTTCGGTTTGCAATCCTGAGCAAGGGCTGCGGTTGAAAACAGCAAAAGGCTAGCAGCTGCCAGAAGGGCTTTGACAGACACGGTTTCGCATTTCCGAAATTTCGGATTCCAGTTCATTGTGAGCTCCACTCTTTATATTATTGATTATGGCATACCATCACATCAAACGAATTTGTCTGTCAATAAGGTGACGTAAATTTTATAAACTATTGTAATTTCAGATGAATTTACGCACAGCACGCCAACGGCTGGTCGCGCTGAACCGCCGCACCGTAGAATATTTGCGTGCCGAATGGCTAAGCTTCGGCGTTTTTCTGTGCCGTCAAAACGGCCTCGGCTATCGCACAGGCGCTGGCCACATGATCGAGCGCCGCTTGGTAAGCGACGTCGCCGTCTCCCTGGCGAATAGCCTCTACGATCTTCTCCATCTGTGCCGGGCCTTCGGTGTCGCGGCTCTTGGTCTTGATCGTCATGGAGCGAAGATGGTTGATCCTAACGGTGAGAAGATTGACCACACCCCAGGCCACATGCCGATCAACCTTGCTGAACAGCGTCTGATAGAAAGACGAGGTATGCGCAAGAACGCCTGCCATGTCCTTTTTCGCGTAACTCTTGCGAATTTGATCAAGCGATGCTTCCAGCGCCGCAACGATAGCAGGATCGCGTCGTTCGGCGCAGAGCCGGGCAGCCATTCCCTCCAACGCACCGCGGATCTCGTAAATCTGCTTCGCCTCGTCCAGATCAAGCAATGCGACGATCGGGCCTTTATTTGGCAGGTTGGCCACCAGCCCTTCGGATTCCAGATGACGCAGAACCTCGCGAACGATGGTACGCGAAACTCCAAGCTGCGCGCAAAGATCGCGCTCTACCAGACGATCCCCTGGACGAAAGTAGCCATTTACGATCGCATCCCGGACCTTGTCGAGCGCAAGCTCTCTCAAGGTTTTCGTCGGACGTTCAACGCGAATGGCATTTCCCGGCAAAGCATCGTTCATGGTATCACCTCATCTGTCGCTTGCCTGGTCGTGCTCAGGGCAGAATCAGGATTTGGCTTTTAATATTATGGCGTACCAAAATATTTAGCGACGCTGCATGATGATGGCAATCGCCAGATGACAATGGGCACTGCTTGCCTGCTATCAAACCTTTATCCCATCCGCTCCGAAGCATAAGAGCCGGGGCTTGGCGGAAAGACGACGGTGCGGTTGCCATTCAGGAACACTCTCTTATGGATATGGGCATGGATGGCGCGCGCCAGCACCTGCGCCTCCACGTCACGGCCAAGCGAGACATAATCCTCCGGCGACTGGGCATGGGTGATGCGCACGGTGTCCTGCTCGATGATCGGGCCCTCATCGAGATCGGCAGTCACATAATGGGCTGTGGCACCGATCAGCTTCACGCCGCGCTGATACGCCTGCCTGTAAGGATTGGCACCCTTGAAGCTTGGCAGGAAGGAGTGGTGAATATTGATGATCTTGCCGGACATCGCTTCGCACATTCTATCGGACAAGACCTGCATATAGCGAGCCAACACGATCAGTTCCGTGCCGCTGCCTTCGACAATATCCATGATCCGGCCTTCGGCCTGTGGCTTGTTCTCCTTCGTCACCGGAATGTGATGGAAGGGGATATCGTGATTGACGACGACCTTCTGGTAATCGAAATGGTTGGAGACCACGCCGACGATATCGATCGGCAGCGCGCCAATGCGCCAACGGTAGAGCAGATCGTTGAGGCAGTGGCCGAAGCGCGACACCATCAAGAGCACTTTCGTGCGCTTCGCCTGATCGTAGAGCCCGACCTCCATGCCGAATGTCTTCGCAATCGGCTCGAGGCCCGCCGCCAGTTCCTCGCGGGTCGCGCCCTCTTCCGAGATGAAGCCGACGCGCATGAAGAAGCGGCCTGTCTCAAGATCGTCGAACTGCGAGCTATCGACGATGTTGCAACCCTTCTCCGCCAGAAAACCCGAAATGGCGGCCACGATGCCGCGTGTGGACGTGCATGTAACGGTCAGGACGAAACTCGTCATCTGGCGCCCTCTCTACAATCGATGGGAAAAGCCCGCGCTACCCGAGGAGCGCGGGAAAAGCCGCAAGGCGGCGGGGAAACCTTATCAGACGTCGAGCGTGGTCTGGTGCTCCCAGGCAGTGAACTGGGAGCAATAACTGTTCCACTCGCCATGCTTGAGCTTCAAATACGCCTTGGAGAACTCGACGCCGAGGGCCTGCTGCAACGCCTCATCCTTCTCATATTCGCGCAGCGCGTCGAGAAGATTGAGCGGCAGTTTTGGCGCATCCGTGACGGTATGGCCTTCGCGATACATGTCGATATCGTGATGGGGACCCGGATCGGCCTGAGAGCGAACGCCGGAAAGGCCGGCTGCGATAATGATGGCCTGCAGCAGATAGGGGTTCACCGCACCGTCCGGCAGGCGAAGCTCGAAACGCCCGGGCCCCGGTACGCGCACCATATGAGTACGGTTGTTGCCGGTCCATGTCACCGTGTTGGGTGCCCATGTGGCGCCGGATACGGTGCGGGGCGCATTGATGCGCTTGTAGGAATTGACGGTCGGATTGGTGACAGCCGCCAGCGCCGAGGCATGTTTCATGATGCCGCCAAGAAAGGTCTTGCCCTTGGCGGAAAGGCCGAACGGCATCGCCTTGTCGGCAAAGGCATTGATCTTGCCGTCCAGATCCCACACGGAAATATGCGCGTGGCAGCCATTGCCGGTCAGACCCTTGAACGGCTTCGGCATGAAGGTGGCGCGAAGGCCGTGCTTTTCAGCAACGGATTTGACCATGAATTTGAAAAAGGAGTGCTTGTCGGCCGTTTGAAGCGCGTCGTCATATTCCCAGTTCATTTCAAACTGGCCGTTCGCGTCTTCATGGTCGTTCTGGTACGGCTTCCAACCTAGCTCCAGCATGTAATCGCAAATTTCGGCGATGACATCGTAGCGGCGCATCACCGCCTGCTGATCATAGCAGGGCTTTTCGGCGGTATCATATTCATCGGAAATCTTGCTGCCGTCGGCGGAAATCAGGAAGAATTCCGGCTCGACCCCGGTCTTCACCCGCAGGCCTTCGCTTGCGGCTTCGGCAATCAGCTTCTTCAAGACCACACGCGGCGCCTGTTCGACAGGCTGGTCTTCCATCACGCAATCGGCGGCGACCCAGGCGACATCCTTCTTCCATGGAAGCTGGATGACCGAAGAGGCATCCGGTATGGCAAAAAGATCAGGATGGGCAGGTGTCAAATCGAACCAGGTGGCAAAGCCTGCAAAGCCTGCGCCGTCCTTCTGCATGTCTGCGATCGCTTCGGCAGGCACCAGCTTGGCGCGCTGCCCACCGAAGAGATCGGTGTAGCTGATCATAAAATATTTGATGCCCTTTTCGGCTGCATATGCGGAGAGGTCCAGTGTCACGTCATTCCCCTTTTTTGGTATCAGACACTTGATTTTAGAAAGACGGCCGCATCCTCCCAAACGCGCCCGTCCTTAATGCATGCTTTTAGAAGCCACCCTTGCCGGGGAACCAGTTCGTTCCTGCCAGCGGCACCTGCGCCATGGCTGCGGCCTCCATGGTCAAGGCCACCAGGTCTTCCGGCTCCAGATTGTGGAGGTGGTTCTTGCCGCAAGCGCGTGCGATGGTCTGCGCCTCCAGCGTCATCACCTTCAAATAGTTGGCAAGGCGACGACCGGCAGCGACCGGATCGAGACGCGCGGCAAGCTCCGGGTCCTGCGTCGTGATGCCAGCCGGGTCTTTGCCTTCGTGCCAGTCATCATAAGCGCCAGCGGTGGTGCCGAGCTTCTGGTATTCCTCTTCCCATTTCGGGTCGTTATCGCCAAGCGCCACGAGTGCTGCGGTGCCGATCGCCACCGCATCGGCGCCAAGTGCCAGAGCCTTGGCCACATCGGCGCCGGAGCGAATGCCGCCCGACACGATCAATTGCACCTTGCGATGCATGCCGAGATCCTGAAGGGCCTGGACCGCGGGACGAATGCAGGCAAGCGTTGGCATGCCGACATTTTCGATGAAGACGTCCTGCGTGGCAGCCGTACCGCCCTGCATACCGTCCAGTACCACCACATCGGCACCAGCCTTCACCGCAAGCGCTGTGTCGTAATAGGGGCGCGCACCACCGACCTTGATATAGATCGGCTTTTCCCAGTCGGTGATTTCACGCAGTTCGAGGATCTTGATTTCCAAATCATCCGGGCCGGTCCAGTCGGGATGGCGGCAGGCTGAGCGCTGGTCGATACCCTTGGGCAGATTGCGCATATTGGCGACGCGGTCGGAAATCTTCTGGCCAAGCAGCATGCCGCCGCCGCCGGGCTTGGCACCCTGGCCGACGACCACCTCGATGGCGTCCGCACGGCGCAAGTCCTTCGGGTTCATGCCATAGCGAGAAGGCAGATACTGGTAGACGAGGGTCTGGCTGTGGCCGCGCTCCTCATCCGTCATGCCGCCGTCACCTGTCGTCGTGGAGGTGCCGGCAATCGTGGCGCCACGGCCAAGGGCTTCCTTGGCATTCCCGGATAGCGCGCCGAAGCTCATGCCCGCGATCGTGATTGGCGTTTTCAGCGTAATCGGCTTTTTGGCAAAGCGCGTGCCGAGCGTAACACTCGTGTCGCATTTCTCGCGATAGCCTTCGAGCGGATAGCGCGAGATGGAAGCGCCAAGAAACAGCAGGTCGTCAAAATGCGGTACCTTGCGCTTCGTGCCAGCACCGCGAATATCGTAAATGCCGGTTGCCGCGGCGCGGCGGATTTCCGCGAGCGTATGGTCGTCGAAGGTTGCGGACTTGCGCGGCGGGGTGAATGGGTTGTGGTAGCTCATCGTGTGATCCCTGCCTCAATATGCATCGGCGTTGTCGATGTTGAAGGTGTAGAGCGTGCGAGCCGAACCGTAGCGCTTGAACTCGGTCGGCTTGGCATCGGTGATGCCTGCCTTGTCGAGAAGCTCCGCCAGCTTTTCGAGATGCTCGGGCCGCATTTCCTTTTCGATGCAATCGGCGCCGAGGCTCTTGACCGAGCCACGCACGAAAAGCTTTGCCTCGTAAAGACTGTCGCCCAAGGCGTCGCCCGCATCGCCGCAGACGACGAGATGACCGGACTGTCCCATGAAGGCCGACATGTGGCCGATATTGCCCTGCACGACGA
Organism: Agrobacterium sp. SORGH_AS 787; assembly: GCF_030819035.1. Taxonomy (NCBI): domain Bacteria; kingdom Pseudomonadati; phylum Pseudomonadota; class Alphaproteobacteria; order Hyphomicrobiales; family Rhizobiaceae; genus Agrobacterium; species Agrobacterium sp. SORGH_AS 787. The sequence goes on along the minus strand of NZ_JAUTBG010000001.1, from coordinate 2,031,190 downwards.
TATCGATGCCCTTCATCGAAATGCCGCAACGGGAGGCGGCATTGCCCTTGATGACGAGAAGCCCGCCGCGACCGGTGGCACCCGCATATTGAGAAGCATCGCCTTCGATGACGACGGTGCCGGACATCATGTTTTCCGCGACACCGGGACCTGCAGAGCCGTGAACGGTGACGGTGCCACCGTCATTCATACCGGCGCAGTAATAGCCTACCGAACCATGCACATCGACGGTCACGGGACTGTCAATGCCGACGGCGACGGCGTGATGGCCGCGCGGATTGACGACTTCAAATTCGGTGTCGTTCGTACCGGTGGAAAGGCCGTGTAGCGCCTTGTTGAGGTCACGCAACGGCGTATGAGAGAGATCGAAGACTGGCATGGATATGACTTTCACACGGATAGGCCGAGAGCGGCATCAGGCTGCTTTTTCGTGGTCCCAGAAATAGACGGTCGCAGGCTCCGGCTCCCAGACGCGAGCGGTCTCAATACCCGGCAGATTGACCAAGGCACGATATTCCGAGCCGAAGGCAACATACTGATCCGTCTCGGCCATGACGGCGGGTTTGCAGGCAATCGGATCGCGCACGACACCGAAACCGGACTTGGTGCCGACAACGAAGGTGAAGAAGCCGTCGAGATCGTCGAGCGCACCGGTCAGCGCTTCACCCAGATCCTTGCCCTTGGCCATTTCTGCCGTGAGATAAGCGGCCGCCACCTCGGAGTCGTTCTGGGTTTCGAAACTCATGCCCTCACGAACCAGCTCGCGGCGCAGGTTGTTATGGTTGGAGAGCGAACCATTATGCACGAGGCATTGGTCCGAGCCCGTGGAGAAGGGATGCGCGCCAAGCGTCGTCACCGCCGATTCCGTTGCCATGCGGGTGTGGCCGATGCCGTGGGTGCCGGCCATGGAGCGCACGTCGAAACGGGCAACAACGTCTTTCGGCAGGCCAGTCTCTTTATAGATTTCAACGCTGTCGCCCGACCCCATCACGCGCACATTCGGACGGATTGCAGCGAGAACGGCCCGGATCGCATCAAGCGCGTCCGACGGAATGTCGAGAACGGCATGGGTGCTCTTCACCGTCACCGAGGCATCGACACCGTTTTCCTTCAGCGCGTCGGCAAGACCGGAAAAATCAACGTCCGGGCTGGCCGACTGGATCGTCACCTTGGCGCGCCCTGCGGCAGCACCGCCATAGATCGCAATACCTGCCGAATCCGGCCCACGATCGGTCATGGTGATCAGCATATCCGAGAGCAGCTGACCCAGCTGCGGCTCTAGACTTTTATCTTTCAGGAATAATCCAACAATGCCGCACATCGATATGCACCTCCGTTCGTTTCTGAACAAAGGCGTATCATATGGAATTCCAAAGCGTCAACTATCAGGAATAAATTTTTCTTCTAAAGCAATCCTTCAGTCACCGGTGACCCGACGCTGAGGGTAGGAAATGATCGACAAGTAGCGCGCCGGAAGCTGCACCAAGACCTCCGGTCCATGTGGCGCATCCGCATCAAAAAACAGGCTATCTCCCGCCTGCATTGTGAAAAGCTGCTCTCCGTGGCGATAAACCACCTCGCCCTCCAGCATGTAGAGAAACTCCATTCCCTCATGCTGAAAGGTTGGAAAGACATCGGAGTCCGTGGTCAGGGTAATGAGGTAGGGCTCGACGGTAACGCCGCTTGTGTTGTTATCGATATGTCCGAGCAAGCTGTACTGGTGCCCAGCCCGTGTGCCCCGGCGCTCGATATTGACACCCTGCCCTGCTTTAACAAAGGTGGCGCTACGCGGCTCCTCAAAGCCACGGAAGAAGGCGGTGATCGGCACGCCCAAGGCCTTGGAGAGGGTCTGCAAGGTCGTCAGCGACGGCGAGATGTTGCCGTTCTCGATCTTAGACAGCATACCAACGGACACGCCTGTCGCCGATGCCAGATCGGTCACGGTAATACCAAGCTTCTTGCGATAGGCCCTTACCTCATGACCAATCGCCATTTCCAGATTGTTGACCCTGGGCTCGCGAACGGCATGAGGGTCCTGCGACAGGAACTGTGCGGCGTCGCTCGTGGTGGTGTCCTTGGCCATTGGTTGCTCCGGCATCGGCTTCGTTAACCCTTCCTTACAGGAAAGCAATTTTAATTCGGAGGAATTTTTTGCCGCAGCGTATTGGGCGTTTTGCCAAAATGAACCTTGAAGCATCCGGAAAAGTGACCGGCGCTGGAAAAACCGGTGGCAAAGGCCACTTCGGCGATGGAAAGCGGGCTCTGCTCAAGCAACCTGCGGGCATGGTCGAGGCGGATCTCGCGGTAGGTGTCCAGAAACGACGTCCCGAGTTGGCTTGCAAACAAACGATCGAGATGGCGCGGGCTCGTTCCGGCAAGCTTGGCCATGGTCTGACGGTCGAGCGGGTTTTCGATGGTGGCTTCCATTTTTTCCAGTACCGTCAACACTGCAGGATGGTGGGTGCCATAACGCTCCGCCAGCGAACCGCGCTGCGGCGCGCTGGGTTCGGCCACGGCCGTGTGAAGGAACCAGTCGCTCACACGCCGCGCGAAATGGGCGCCCATACGCTGTGAGATCATCGCATGCATCATGTCGAGAGGCGCAACACCGCCAGCACAAGTGATCCGGTCGCCATCGAAAACGAAACGCGCCTGTCTGGGCGTCAAATGGCCGAATGCCTCGCGCAGCACCGGCGCATGTTCCCAATGGATGGTGAAATCGCGATTGTCCAGCAGGCCCGCCGCAGCAAGAATATAAGCGCCACTGGAAATGCCACCGACGCGTACTCCCTGCCGGGCGAGGCGCCGTAGAACTGCCAAAGAACCCTCCGGCAGAACCCAGTCCTGTGGTGTGCCGCCGGCGCACACAAAAATCGTGTGACATGTGTCGCCGACGATCGACAAAGGTTGACAGTCCACGGGAATGCCGGATGACGTCCGAACAGCCTCCCCATCGAACGACAATGGGATCGCCTCATAAAGATCGGTCCCGGCAATCAGATTGGCTGCACGCAGGGGTTCGGCTGCGGAGGCATAGGACATCAGCGCAAAGTTCGGCATGAGAAGGAAGCCGATCCGCTGAGCATTCTTCTGCTCAAATGTGGACATGTCTCTTTTCTATATCTATCCGTCCTATTTCTGCAATGCCCAAAAATGTAACGAGCGTACCCTTGCCTTACATCGTTCGAGGTCAGGCCAGATGCGCTATTCCGCTTTTTCCATTTTGATGAACGGCCTTCGTGGCAACAAAGCCTGGAAGCCCGCTTGGCGGGATCCCGCGCCCAAGCAGCATTACGATGTCATCATAGTTGGTGGCGGCGGACACGGGCTGGCAACAGCCTATTATCTCGCCAAGGAATTCGGCATCACCAATGTGGCAGTGCTGGAAAAGAACTATATCGGCTCCGGTAATGTCGGACGCAACACCACGATCATCCGCTCCAACTATCTCCTGCCTGGCAATAATCCTTTCTATGAGCTGTCGATGAAGCTGTGGGAAGGCCTGGAGCAGGATTTCAACTTCAACGCCATGGTCTCCCAACGCGGCGTCCTCAACCTCTATCATTCCGATGCACAGCGCGATGCCTATACGAGGCGCGGCAATGCCATGCGTCTGCATGGCGTCGATGCCGAATTGCTGGATCGTAGTGCCGTCAAGTCCATGCTGCCATTTCTCGATTTCGACAATGCGCGCTTCCCCATCCAAGGCGGCTTGTTGCAGCGGCGCGGCGGCACAGTGCGTCATGATGCCGTCGCCTGGGGCTATGCGCGCGGGGCAGATCAACGCGGCGTCGACATCATCCAGGGCTGCGAAGTGACCGGCATTCGCCGCGAAAACGGCAAAGTGGTCGGCGTAGAGACGAGCCGCGGCTTTATCGGCTGCGGCAAGCTGGCGCTCGCGGCAGCCGGTAATTCCTCGCAGGTGGCGGCAATGGCCGGGCTGCGCCTGCCGATCGAAAGCCACGTGCTGCAAGCCTTCGTCTCGGAAGGCCTGAAGCCCTTCATCGATGGCGTTGTCACCTTTGGTGCCGGACATTTCTACGTCTCGCAATCCGACAAGGGTGGCCTCGTCTTCGGCGGTGATATCGACGGCTATAATTCCTACGCGCAGCGCGGCAACCTGGCGACGGTCGAGCACGTCGCGGAGGCCGGCAAGGCGATGATCCCTGCGCTTTCCCGCGTCCGCGTGCTGCGCTCCTGGGGCGGCATCATGGATATGTCGATGGATGGTTCGCCGATCATCGACCGCACCGATATCGACAATCTCTATCTGAATGCCGGCTGGTGCTACGGCGGCTTCAAGGCAACGCCCGCCTCCGGCTTCTGCTTTGCCCATCTTCTGGCGCGCGGCGCGCCGCAGGAAACCGCAACGGCCTTTCGTCTGGACCGCTTTCAACGCGGCTATCTCATCGACGAAAAGGGCCAGGGCGCCCAGCCCAATCTTCACTGACAAAGCGGATCAAGGACATTCGAAATGGCAAGTCTCGTGCCCTGCCCGCATTGCGGGCCAAGACCCAAGGAAGAGTTCACCATCAAGGGTGCCGTTCTTCAGCGACCCGCACCGGACGCAAGTGCGGAGGCATGGTTCGACTATGTCTATCTGCGCGACAATCCGCGTGGCGACTATGAGGAATATTGGCACCACACCGCAGGCTGCCGCCGGTGGCTGGTGGTGACCCGCAACACCGCGACCCACGCCATCAGCGCCTGCGAAGACGCCGCCGATAAGACAAAGGTGAAAAGCGCATGACATCCCACCGCCTGACCGCTGGCGGTCTGATCGACCGATCCAAACCGCTGTCCTTCACCTTCGATGGCAAGACCATGCAGGGTTTCAAAGGCGATAGCCTCGCCTCTGCCCTGCTTGCAAACGGCCAGAAGCTCGTTGGCCGCAGCTTCAAATATCACCGTCCGCGCGGCATCCTGACAGCGGGTGCGGCGGAACCGAACGCGCTGATGACAATCGGCAAGGGCGGCAGAACCGAGCCCAATACCCGCGCCACAATGCAGGAGCTTTATGCCGGTCTGGAAGCGCGAAGCCAAAACCGATGGCCATCTCTCGACTTCGACATCGGCGCGATGACCGGACTGATCTCGCCGTTCCTCAGCGCAGGCTTCTACTACAAGACCTTCATGTGGCCCGCCGCCTTCTGGGAAAAGCTCTACGAGCCCTTCATCCGCCGCGCGGCAGGCCTCGGCAAAGCGACCTATGAGGCCGATCCCGACTCCTATGACAAATGCTGGGCGCATTGCGATCTACTGGTGATTGGCGCCGGTGCTGCTGGCCTCGCTGCGGCTCTGACTGCCGGACGGGCTGGCGCGCGGGTGATCCTTCTCGATGAGCATTCCGTCGCAGGCGGCACACTTCTTTCGGAAACGGCGACCATTGGCGGCATCAGCGCGCCGGAATATGCTGCAGCCTGCATTGCCGAACTGGACTCTCTGCCGAATGTCACTGTCCTTACCAGAACGACCGCCTTCGGCTGGTATGATGGCAATGTGTTCGGGGCAGTCGAGCGCGTGCAGAAACATCTGCCCGATCCTAAGCCCACTATTCCGGTCGAGCGTCTGTGGCGCATCGTTGCGAAGCGCGCCCTGCTTGCAACCGGCGCTGAAGAACGGCCCCTGGTCTTCGGCGGCAACGATGTTCCCGGTGTGATGATGGCAGGCGCGATGCGCAGCTATCTCAACCGCTACGCGGTCAGCCCCGGCAAAGCGACGGCGATCTTCACGACCAATGACAGCGGCTATGCGCTGGCCCGCGATCTGGAAGCGAAAGGCGTTCCGCTTGTCGCCATTATCGATAGCCGCAGTGAGCGAAACCCCTCCTATGCGGGCAAGGCCCGCGTCATCAAAGGTGGCGTCGTTGCCAATACCAGGGGTAGCAAGGCGCTCGCCGGCGTCGAAGTCTACAGAAATGGCACGACCGAACATCTGGATGTCGATGCGCTCGCCATGTCCGGCGGTTTCAGCCCGGTCATTCACCTCGCCTGCCACCGGGGCGGAAAACCCGTGTGGTCGGACGAAGAGGCAGCCTTCCTTGCGCCCGGTCATCTCGATGGGCTGGATCTTGCCGGTGCCGTCTCTGCCACGCATGGCCTCGCCGCATGCCTTGAAGACGGCGCCAACAAGGGTGCCGCACTGGCGCAAGCTCTCGGCTTTGCCGCAACTACACCGTCCTTCGGACCGGTTGAAAACGATATTGTCGTCCCGCCGGCAAAGGCGCTTTGGTCCATTCCGGGAATTAAGGCAAAGGCCTTCGTCGATTACCAGAACGATGTGCATCGCAAGGATCTCGGCCTGGCGGTGGTCGAAGGCTATGCCCATGTGGAGCTTGCCAAGCGTTACACGACCAATGGCATGGCGACCGACCAAGGCAAGCTTTCCAACGTCAACGCCATCGGACTGCTTGCCGAAGCGCGCGGCGTGTCTCCAGCAGCGGTGGGCACCACCACCTTCCGGCCCTTCTACACGCCGGTTTCCTTCGGTGCACTGACAGGCGCCTACCATGGCCACCATTTCCAGCCGGTGCGCAAATCACCGCTGCATGGCTGGGCAGAGAAAAACGGCGCGGTGTTTGTCGAAACCGGGCTCTGGTATCGCTCCTCCTGGTTTCCGCGCAAGGGCGAAAACGGCTGGCGAGAAAGTGTCGACCGCGAAGTTCTGAATGTCCGGAAGAATGCAGGGCTCTGCGATGTCTCGATGCTCGGAAAGATCGAGATTTGTGGGCGCGATGCCGCGGAATTCCTCAACCGCGTCTATTGCAATGCGTTCCTCAAACTTCCCGTCGGCAAGGCGCGTTACGGTCTGATGCTGCGCGAGGACAGCATGATCTATGATGATGGCACGACGAGCAGGCTGGACGAGAACCGGTATTTCATGACGACGACAACGGCCTATGCCGCAGGCGTGATGAACCATCTGGAATTCTGCGCGCAGGCACTGTGGCCCGATCTCGACGTGCGATTGGCATCCGTCACCGATCAATGGGCGCAGATGGCGATTGCTGGACCGAAGTCCAGAACCATTCTCGAAAAGATCGTTGACGACGATCTTTCGAACGACGCCATTCCGTTCCTCGCTGCGAAAGAGGTCTCGCTCTTCGGTGGTCAGTTGCACGGGCGTCTGTTCCGCATCTCCTTCTCCGGCGAACTTGCTTATGAGCTCGCCGTTCCCGCGGGCTATGGCGAAAGTGTCGCTGACGCACTGATGCAAGCTGGCGCACCGGAGGGCATCATGCCCTATGGCGTCGAGGCGCTGAGCGTCCTGCGCGTCGAGAAGGGGCACGTGACCCATAATGAGATCAACGGCACGGTCGTGCCAGCCGATCTCGGCTTTGGCAAAATGGTGTCCACCGCCAAGGTGGATTTCATCGGCAAGAACATGTTGGAGCGCGAAGGGCTTTCCGCCAGTAACCGGCCAAGCCTCGTCGGCGTCGCGCCCATCGACAAAGGCCAGAGCTTCCGCACCGGCTCCCATATTCTGGCAAAGGATGCCGACGCGACGCTTGAAAACGATCAGGGCTATGTGACGTCCAGCGCTTTCTCACCGCATATCGGCTCCACCATCGGCCTTGCCTTGGTCAAGAATGGCAGAAACCGGCATGGCGAAGAAGTGATGGTCTGGAACGGCCTTCGCAACGAATTCACCGCCGCGCGCCTCTGCGATCCGGTTTTCGTCGACCCCAAGAACGAGAAGCTCCATGTCTGATCCACGGCTCGATTTCAAATCCGGTTACCAGCCCCTTCTCCGTCCCGAGCTCGCAGCAAAAAGAGCGATCTCCTCAGACGCGATCCGGTTGTCGCCATTGCCGGAAGGCACCATTATCCATATCCTCGCCACACCGGGCGCAGCGGAGGTGGAAAACCACCTGAGCGCATTGAAAAAAGGCGCTGTTCGCGCCGTGTCTCCGGGGCAATGGCTTATCGTCAGCGACGAGATCATGTCTCATGCCGAAATGACAGCGTTCTCCGTTCAGCTTGAACCGCAGGCGACAGCGGTGGATCAGAGCCAAGGCCGTGTGCGTATGCGGATCGAAGGCAGAATGGTTGAGCGTGTGCTGGCAAAAGGCACGGCGGTCGATCTCTCGATCCATGCCTTTCCCATCGGCCACTCTGCCACAACGCTGATCGGGCATATCACTGCGCATGTGACGCGCATAGAAGACCACGCTTTTGAGATCCTCGTCCTGCGGGGCTTCGCAGAAAGCCTCTGGGACGATCTCGTCCTCATGTGTCAGGAGTTCGCCTGATCAAAGAACTCTGCCAGTGATAGATCGGGGACGATCACAGCCAGTGCTGAATTTCCAGGCGGCTGCCATCGCTGAAGCGCGAGAAACGGAAGGGCGACGGGTCCACACATGGCGCATCGCCCGTCGCAAGGTCGCTGAGAAGACGCCCCGCGCCGGGTCCAATTCCGAAGCCATGACCGGAAAAGCCCGTTCCTATGATCAACCCCGGCAGTGCCTCCACCTGGGATATGACAGGAATGACGTCCGGCATGGTATCGATCATGCCGCCCCACGACTGGGCAATCGCCACATCCCGCAAGGCGGGAACGCTAGCCCGCATATGAGCCTCGACCTTCGTCAAAAAGCTTTTATCGGGTGAGGGATCGAGAACACGGATTTTCTCGTAAATGCTTTTTTCGGTTAAAGACCGTGCCCTGTGCCCTATCAACGCGTCAAAGAAAGGTTTGCCGAAGTTGAACGTGAGGGACTTCCGCTCCATCCGAAAGGCCGGAAAAAATTCACGGAAGAAGCGGAAGCTGTCCGGGACGATGTCGACAAGGCTGGTGGCGGATGACGCGACCGTATAGCCGCCATCCATCCTCTTGCGAAGGGTGAAGTCAGAGAAGCCCACCGTCGGTTCGATGCCTGCTTCGACAGGGGCGGTTCTCATCACGGATGACAGCACTTTGAGCTGCGGCAAACGAACTCCATGGCGACGAAGAAAATGCGAAGACCAAACGCCTCCCGCAACAATCACCGTGGAAGCTCTGATCCGTCCTTTTTCGGTCACCACACCTGCGACGCGGCCTGCCTCTATATCGAGACCTCGCACGGCGCAGTTCTGCAAGATAACCGCACCATCCCTCTGCGCCCGGGCCGCAATTGCCGGAGCCGCCAGTTGGGGTTCGGCTGCAGCGTCCTGAGGAACGAAGATACCGCCAAACGTCTTCCGCCCGAGCCCGGTAACCACGTGCGCCACGTCATCATGGGCGAGATTTCGCACATCGATGCCGAAATCGCGTGCGGCGCCCGCCCATCTGTCGTACCGCTCACGCGCCTGCGCAGTTTTCGCCCTATAGATGATGCCTCGTTTGCGATACCCGACATCCACTCCGGTCTCCTGATGCAGCGTTTCCCAGATCGAGTGGGACTGAAGCATGAGCGGCAGTTCGCGCGTATCACGGCCCGCAAGTCTTACCCAACCCCAATTTCGCCCGGACTGTTCGCCACCAACGAAGCCTTTCTCCAATACGGCCACACGGACGCCTCGGCGGGCCAGCTCGAACGCTGCTGAGACGCCGATAATGCCGCCTCCGACGATGGCGACATTGACAGCACTTGGAACCTGTTCGGCACTCACGACTGGCGTGATGGGGGGCATGCGATAAGGGAATGAAACACTCATGTCAGTAGCAGTCTTCCACGCTGAAATGTACCGGAATTTCCGAGATGCTGGCCGTGGAAGGAAGCTCCAAGACCATGTGCACGATCTTCGCAACATCTTCCGGCCGGGTCAGTTCACTGCTGTCCCGCCCTGCCAGTGAATTGCCCATGTCCGTGGCAACGAAGCTCGGACAGATGATCGTCGAGCGAACGTCATTGTCCTTGCCGCACTGGCGAAGCGCGTGGCCGAGTGCAACCAAGGCGAATTTGGACATGGCATACAGCCCGGAATTTGCCGACTTCACTCTTTTGCCGGAGAGAGACGCGACCGTAACGATGCGTCCTGCCTGCGCCCCTGCCAGATGCGGCCAGGCAAGCTGGGAAAGACGCATCGGAGACTTGACGTTAACGTCGAAAATCAAGTCGAAATCTTCCTGTCCAGCTTCGAGCACCGACTTTGGAATCATGATACCGGCATTATGAACCAGCCCGTCCAGCCGTCCGAAACGGGCGACTGTTGCGTCCACCCATTTTCGCTCGCTTTCAGGATCGAGTGCATCAAAATGGCACAGCAATGCGTCTGGATGGCCAGAATAGCTCGAAGATGCAGGCGTGCGCATCCCAAGGCTGACGTTCCAGCCCGCAGAAAGGAGCTTTTCCGCAATGGCCGCGCCGATGCCGCGCGATGCTCCGCTGACCATAGCCACGCGCTTTGATGAGGTCATGCCCTTGTCCTTTCCATACATCGCCTCTGGTGGATCAGGCTGTCTTGAGGGCGACACGCTCTTGCGATTGCTCCTCGGGCAAATTCCGCATTCCCCAACCACCGCCACCGGGGGTCTCCACTATCACGGTTTCACCCGGCGCCAGCGTCACGGACCCCTTACCGGCCAGGGCTTTGATATTGCCTTGCCCGTCCCGAACGGAGTTTTGTCCGGTTGCTCCCGATGCGCCTCCGTGAAGGCCATAGGGTCCAGTCAGTCGCCGGTCGGATTGCAGCGAGACACGCGCCTCGTGATCGATAGCGGTGATGGCGCGGATCAGTCCTTCGCCACCGACATGATACCCGTCTCCTCCCGAGCCCTCACGAAGCTCATAACGTTCGATGCGCAGAGGATAGCTGATCTCGAGCGCTTCCACCGGCGTGTTGAGCGTATTCGACATATTGGCATGGACACCGTGCATGCCGTTGCCGTAGGGCCGCCCGCCCTGCCCCCCGCCTATCGTTTCGATGTAGGTGTAGGGACGTGCATTTCTAGGATCGCGCCCACCAATGCCAATGAGGTTCATCGTACCTTGGCTCGCAGCGGCAATGCGCTCCGGCGCGATCTGAGCGAATGCGCGAAGCACGGTATCGGCCACGCGCTGCGTCGTCTCCGTATTGCCGGCGCAGACCGCAGCAGGTGCGCGCGCATCGAGAAAGGAGCCATGCGGAATGCGGATCTCGACAGGGCGCAGCACACCGGCATTTGGAGGAAGCGTGGCATCGGTCAGAATCTTGATGGCATAGAATACTGCCGAATGGGTCATAGGCTTTACCGCATTGACATTGCCGCGCCGCTGCGGTGCGGTACCCTCAAAATCGAACACAAGGCCGTCAGGAGAGACCTCGACCGCCACTTTGATGAGGACCCTTTCCGGGCTGGAACCATCGTCGTCCAGCCAATCCTCCGCTTCGTATCGTCCCGGAGGAAGTTCGGCCAGGCGCTTCAGCATGCGCCGTTCCGAATAAGCCAGAATGGCGGACAGGCCCTCCTTCAGACCATCAACGCCAAACCGCGCCGCAAGCTCTTTGATGCGGGTTTCCCCCACGCGCAAAGCCGCCAGTTGAGCGTTAAGATCGCCGCGCCGCTCTTCCGGCGTGCGGACATTTGCAAGCACCATTCGCAGGATACCGCTCTGCTCCACACCGCTCTCGTAAAGTAGTACAGGCGGAATGATGAGGCCTTCCTGATAGATCTCGATGGAACTGCCAGGCATCGAGCCGGGCTCCATCCCGCCCACGTCCGAATGATGAGCACGGCTGGCCACATGCGCAACCAGCACGCCGTCCGCGAAGACTGGGGCAATCAGCGTAATGTCGGGCAGATGCGCGCCAGCGATGAAGGGATCGTTGACGATAACGACATCGCCCTCCTTCAACGGCGGCAACTCGGCCAGCGTGGGGCCAACAGCCTTCAGCATCGACCCCAGATGAACGGGAACGTGTTCCGCCTGCGCAACAAGCTCCGCATCGGCGTTGAAGATGGCGCAGGACGCGTCCATGCGCTCCTTGATATTGGGAGAAAAGGCGGTGCATTTGAGAACGACGCCCATTTCCTGTGCGGACGCCTCCAATGCGTTGCGCAGCACTTCAAGACGGATAGGATCAAAACTGCTCATGCTGCTACCTCAATGATCAGGCTGCCGGATGCGTGAACGGTCAATCGATCACCCGGATAAAGGACGGTGGTGGAGGAGACTTCTTCAATGATGGCCGGACCAAGGATGACGTTGCCGGCTTTGAGCTTGTCGCGATCATAGACAGACGCTGTGTGGAAAGCGCCCTTGGTCCCGGTATCGCCCGGCTCATAATAAACCTGCCTATCGCCGGTGCGTGCATCGTCCGACGGGACAGGCCCACCCTCCTCCAGTTCAGGCAACACAGGCGTATCGATACGGCCAATGCCGGTGACACCGAACCCCGCAATCTCGATGGCCGCCTTCTGATCCGCGTGACCGAAACGGGCGCGGTGGGCAGCATGGAAGCGTTCAGGCAGAGCCGTCCACCAATCCGCTCCGCGTGGATCAACCGTAACAGGCAACTCGAACGACTGACCCTGATAACGCATATCGATGCGAACTTCCATCTCGCGGCGATCCTGTGCGACGCCATCGTGATCGAGATGCGCATCTGCCCGGTCCGTTAGCCGCTTGATCCGAGCTTCCGCTTCGGTCTTTGTCATCGCGTCATAAGCAACGACATGCGTCTCGACAAAATCATGACGCAGATCCGAGATCAACTGACCGAGAGCACACAGAATGCCTGGCGTGGGCGGGACCATCACACGCGGCATCTTTAATTCACGGGCAACGGGGCTGCCATGCATCGGGCCAGCACCACCGAAGGGTACGAGGGCGAAGTCGCGAGGATCATAACCGCGTTCGACAGAAACCACGCGGATGCCGCGCACAATATTGGCATGGGCGACCCTCAATATTCCCGCCGCTGCCTCGTAGACGTCGAGGCCAAGCGGCTTGGCAATGACATTGTCTATCGCACTCAATGCGCCGTCCAGATCAAGCGTCATCGTGCCGCCGAGCCTCGACTCCGGCGAGAAACGTCCGAGCACCAGATTGGCATCCGTCACCGTGGGCAAGGTCGCGCCGCGACGATAACACACAGGCCCAGGCACGGCTTCGGCGCTCATCGGGCCCGCCCGCAACGCGCCGCCATCGTCGATCCATGCGATGGAGCCACCGCCTGCACCGATGGCGTTGATATCGATGACCGGCAGCCGGATCGGCACCGTCTCCAGGCTTGCCGAACGGGTGATCTCCGGCCGTCCCGCACGGATAAGGCTGATGTCGGTGGAGGTTCCGCCAATATCCATGGTGATGATGTCGGGAATGCCAGCCAAAGTCGCAACATGAGCACTGGCAACGACGCCGCCGGCAGGACCGGAAAGAACCGTGTGAACCGGTTTCAGGCGTGCGCCCTCCAGGCTCATCAATCCGCCCGCTGCATCCATCACCATGACCGGCCGGTCTGCTCCGAGTCCAAGGCCTTCCTTCTCATCCTGTAACATGCCGGAAAGTGAGGAAAGGTAGCGGTTCATCACCGGACGGAGATAAGCGTTAAGAACGGCGGTCGAACCACGCTCATATTCACGGAACTCGGCATTGACCTCGACAGAGGCAGAAATTGCGACGTCTGGGAGCATTTCCGTCAGAATGTCGCGTGCCCGCAATTCGTGGGCGGCATTCGCGTAGGAGTGGAGGAAGAGGATGGCCACAGCCTCGACACCCGCGGCCTTCATCGCCTCACCCGCCGCCCGCACATCGCTCTCGTCCAGGGGCTGCAATTCTTCGCCTGTGGGCAGAATGCGACCGCGCGCGGTGAAACAAAGCTCCCGCGGCACGAGCGGCTCCGGCTTCACCTTGGTAAGATCGAACAGTGTTGGGCGGTTCTGCCGCCCGATTTCGAGCATATCGCGAAAGCCGTGATTGGTGAGAAAGGCTGTCTTCGCCCCATTGCGTTGAATAACCGCATTGGTCGCGGTCGTCATACCATGACCGACATAGGCCACATCTTCGCCTCTTGCACCTTGAAGACCCAGCGCCTTGCGCAAACCCTCCAAGGTGCCCAAGGCTCGGTTCACGGGCGTCGTCGACACCTTCGCGACGGTGATCGTCCTCGTTTTCTCATCATAGGCAATGCTGTCGGTGAACGTTCCACCGACATCGGAAGCAACGCGAATATGTGGGGTCATGACCAGCCCTTGTGTAACAGTAACGTTTCCGTTACAAAATCAGAAGTGTTCAGCGGTGTAAAGCGCTTTTATCCCGCACGTTTCAAAATTCATTTTCCAGTTACGAAGATGTCCATGCGACGGAAAAAGATGATATGGACCAGCCCTCAAAGGACCGAGTGCATGGACAGCGACAAACCTCAAACTCAAGGATCGAATAAGGCGCCATACGGAGCGCATGCCGCCCGAACTTTGCGCACACGCAAAGCAATTCTCGCCGCAGCAGCAGGCGAGTTTGTGGCGCACGGGCTCGAAGGCGCGAATATGGAGGCGATCGCCAACGCCGCAGGTGTAAACAAGGCGCTGATCTACCGCCACTTTTCCCGTAAGGAACTGTTGTTCCGCCACGTCCTGGAAGATGCCTACAGGGCAATGCGTGACGCTGAAGAGGCGCTGGACATGCCGGCAGATCCAGTGGCAGCGCTTGACTGTCTGACGGCCTTCACCTTCGATTATTATTGCAACAATCAATCCTTCCTGACGCTGGTCGGTATTGAAAACCTGCATGGGGGCGAAAACATTCGCGAATCTGAACGAGACATCGTGCATGCAGAAAATATTTCGCGCATGGTCGCCGGTATCTTGCAAAGAGGCGAGAATGCCGGGCTCTTCAGACCTGGCCTGGACCCGGTCGAACTTTGGCTTTCCATTTCCAATCTCTGCTGGGCGACGGTGTCCACGGTTCACACAATCCGCTTTACCTTCGAACGCGATGTTCTGGCCGAGCCGGCGCGCAGCGCGCGCCTTGCCCATATCCAGGAAATGGTACGGCGTTACGCCTTGTTGCCAAACCACTTGTAAGGAAGCGACTCTGTCATCAGTGCGATGCAGCGTTGAACCTCTTCGTCCGATACGCTGTTGGCCAGCGCCAGCAGCGACACGCCGGTTTCGCCATAGCGATTGTCGCCAGGCGCCGGGGCGAAAGCCAGAGTCCAGACCTCGTATCCTGCCGCCTTGCGTGTGCCGATCACATATCCTTTCTCCAGGAACATCTCGATTTCCGAACGGATTGTATCGACGTCGAGCTTCCACATCTCGTAGTGTGGCGCATTGATCTCGAGGATCCGTTCGCGGGATTCCTTGTCGAGCCGCGCGATCATACAGACGCCCGCATGACCAATGCCAAGTGGAAGACGCCCGCCTACCCCAGACAGGAGAGGTTGAACCGGAGCAGCACTCAGTTGAAAATCGAGGCAAACCGACTCGAAACCTGAACGCGCCATCAGAAAGCTCGATATGCCGGTACCAGCGGTGACCGAAATCAGTGCGGGCCGAAAAAGATCCACCAGATCGCCGATACCCGGCACTCTCTGTGCCAAAGCGTAGATGGCATTTCCCAACCGGTAATTGCCACGACGCCCACTTTGTTCGACGAAGCCGTAATGGGAAAGCCCCGTCAACGCGCGATGAACGGCCGATTTGGCGTCGCCGATCGCTTCGGCGATTTCTGCAAGGCTCATGCCTGCGCGGCCTCCATTGCCCAGCGCCAGCAATATTTCGGCTCCCCGTTCGACATTGCTGGAAGACTGCTTTGCCATTCCGTTCCTCGATCTCCAGTGAATATAACATGGACCAAAATCCGATTATTGGAACCGATACGGAAGTGAGATGCGACAGTCAAGCACAACAATGGGTTGCGCAACTTTGTATTCTGCTGAAAAAAGACCCGGGTCTCGGCTGCCGAGAGCCCGGGCCAGGTGGGAAATCAGATGCTCCGAGCGAGCCGCGCATTTTCGAGCGGAACCCGCCCGTCCCGTAGATCGGCGGCGGCAGATGCAGAATCTCGCCTCTCTGGGTCACCGTATCCGCCAGCCCCAGGCGTTATGATCTCCAGAATGTCTCCCTTGTAGATATCGCCCGCACCGTTCACCAAACGCTCGGGAGCGCCTACAATGGTGAAGGAGCCATTGGCGCCTGGGAGGCCGCCATTCAGACCCCATGGACGCGAGACGAAGCGTGACCCACCGACCGACACGCGGCAGTCAGCCTCTGCACGATAGACCCTTCGCAAACCCATGCCACCACGGAATTCACCTGCGCCGCCGGAACCATCGACCAGTTCGTAGGCCATCAAAGTCAGCGGATATTCGGTTTCAAGCGACTCGAGCGGCAGATTGGACGTGTTCGTCATGTGCACATGCACACCGTCAAGCCCGTCCTTGTTGTGTCGCGCTCCGAACCCACCGCCGATCGTTTCGAGATAGACCCAGAGACTACCGTCAGGGCGCGTGCCCGAAAAGCTTGCCACCGCCACCGAACCGTTGCAGGCTGCTGTAACGCGGTGCGGCACCACCTTTGCCAGCGCGCCATGAATAAGATCCACCACCCGCTGGCATGCGGCAATACGTCCATCCACGGCCGCAGGATGCGCGCAATTCAGCAACGTTCCCTTTTCGGCAGTGACATGGATGGGCCTTGCAAGCCCCGCATTCGGCAGAACCGTGGGATCGACAACGGTCTTCACGGCGTAATACACGGTCGAAAGAAGGGCGGTGTAGACGACGTTCAACCCGGCACGGACCTGTGGCGGGCTGACGAAATCGAGATGCATCTCATCGCCTTTGACAACGATCGTGACGGAAAATTCAAGCTGCTCGCGCAGCGACTCGGCGTCGAACAGATCAGAAAACTGATAGGTGCCATCCGGGATGGAGGCGATGCCCGCCCTCATCTTGCGCTCTGCATAATCCATCAGTTCGCGACCTGCCGCGAGAACGGTCTCAGTCGAATACTTATCGCACAGTTCCTTGAAACGTGTGACCCCAAGACGGTTTGCGGCCATCTGCGCACGCAGGTCCGACATGCGCTCATGCGGCACCTGGCAGTTCAGTAGAAACAGCCTCTGAATATCGTCCTGAAGTATTCCCTTGCGATAAAGCCGAACGGGAGGAATGCGGATTCCCTCCTGATAGATGTGCGCATGCCCACGGTCGGCAAAGTCGGAGTGATGCGCCGTGTTGATTGCCCAGGCCGTCAGCTTACCGTCATGGAATATCGGTTCGGCCAGCACGATATCCGGCAAATGCGTACCGCCGCCCTCATAGGCATCGTTACCGATGAACACGTCGCCGGGAGCGAGGCTCCCCGCGTCCACATGGTTCAGAATATAGGGGATGAAGCCGATGAAGGACCCGAGATGCATGGGAATATGCTCTGCCTGGCAAAGCATATAACCGCTTGCGTCGAAGAGTGCGGTGGAGCAATCGCGCCGTTCCTTGATATTGGTGGAGTAACTGGCCCGAACGAGAGCCTCGCCCATTTCTTCAACGGTGGAAGCGAATGCACTGCCGATCACCTCGACTGTGATGGGATTGAGGGCTGGGGCGGTATTTTCGGCGATGGCAACCTTCGTCATCACTTCTCCTCCACGATAAGATTGAGGTAGGCGTCGACCTTTGCGGTATAGCCGACAGGCAAGACAGTGGTGGAATCCATCTGGTCGATAATCGCAGGGCCCGCCACGAGGTTGCCCGGCTTCAGCAGGTCACGATCGTAGAGCGTCGCCGGAGTGAAGCCACCTGCTTCCGCCATCCATACATCGCGCATGCCGGTGACAGCTTGGGATGAATCCTCACCCTCGATCGGGCGTGGTTTGAAGGCAGCTTTCTCGACCCGCCCGCTGGCGGCAAGGCGGTACGTAACGAGTTGAACCGGCTCTCCCTCCGCAACGAAACCGTAAAGCTGGCGATGCGCCTGCTCGAAACGCTCATTGATCAACCGCAGAGTTTCGGCGTTAACTGGGCCGTCGGGTACCGCAACGGCAATCTCATAATTCTGTCCGGCGTAACGGCAATCCACCGTGCGGTTGACAATACGTGCGGCAGGAGGGATTTTTTCCCGCTCGAACCATGTATCCGCCCGTTCAGCGAGACCGGCATACAAGCCCGACAGCGTATCCACATCCACGTCATCAAGGCGATGCAGAACCGTCGCGGAAAAATCCGTCCTCAGATCGGTCATCAGCAGGCCGAGCGCGCAAAGGACGCCAGGCGTTTTCGGAACGACGATCCGCCTCATGCCAAGCTCACGCGCAAGGCGAACCGCATGCACGGGACCCGCACCACCAAAAGCAACGAGCGCATAATCACGGGGGTCATGGCCGCGCTGCACGGAAATCACGCGGATTGCCTTCGCCATATTGGCGGTCACGATATCGAGAATGCCGTTGGCTGTCTCCAGGACGCCCATGCCCAGTTTATTTGCAAGCTTCTCAACGGCCCTGACCGATAGCGAACGGTCGATCTTCATCCGGCCGTTGAGCAAATATTCGGGGTGCTGTGTTTGCAAAACGACATTGGCATCCGTTACCGTGGGCTCATCGTTTCCGAGCCCGTAGCAGGCGGGCCCTGGATTGGCTCCCGCCGAGCGCGGCCCAACCTTGAGGTGGTTGCCAGAGTCGATATAGGCGATCGACCCGCCCCCCGCACCGACGGTGTGGATGTCGAGCATCGGCGCTTTGATCGGATAACCATGGACGACCGATTCATTGACGACCCGGCATTGACCATCCGCCAAAAGCGCCACATCTGAACTGGTGCCGCCCATATCGAAGGTAATGAGATTGTCGATCCCCGTCATGCGGCCGACCGCCTGCGCGGCAACGACACCCGTCGATGGGCCCGACAGGACGGTACGAACAGGCATCTCCGCCGCGGCATCGAAGCTGATGACGCCACCATTCGACTGCGTCAATTGCGGCGCGACCACGATCCCCAAATCGGACAGCTTGCCGGACAGTGCCTTTACATAACCCTGCATCACAGGACCGAGATATGCATTGACGACCGTCGTCGATAGGCGTTCGAACTCACGAAATTCCGGAGCGATCCGGTGCGAGAACGAGTGAAAAGCCTCCGGAAACTCCTCCTTGAGAATGCGCGCTGCGATCTCCTCATGTTCGGCATGGCTGAAGGAATAGAGGAAGTTGATCGCAACAGCCTTCACGCCCGCCGCCTTTAGCGCCCGAACCGCTTCACGAAGACCCGCCTCATCGAGCGGCGTTTCTACCGTACCATCTGCCAGCACGCGCTCGGTGATCCCGAAACGCAGGTGGCGTTCAACCAGTAGTTCCGGCTTGTCCGCCTGCAAATCGTAAAGATCTGGGCGCTTTTGGCGTCCGATCTCCAGCAGATCGCGAAAGCCGCCCGTCGTCAGAAGTCCTGTTTTTACACCTCTGCCTTGGATAAGCGCGTTCGTAGCAACCGTGGTTCCATGCCCCACATACGAGACTTCGCTCGCGTCGATCCCGACGCGCTCTATGCCGTCCGCCACGCCCTGCGTGATACCCCGGGAAGGATCGTCAGGCGTCGAAGACACCTTCCAGATCATCAGCTCGCCAGTCTCGTCCTCGAACAGACATACGTCAGTGAAAGTCCCGCCTGAATCCACGCCCACTCGCCATGCCATGGCCCGCTCCTTTTTTCGATACGCGCCGCATAAGACGTCCTCTCAAGCCCATCTGCGCGGCATTGCAGGCAAGCGTCGGGGTTCCAGACGGAGAGCTAGACACTCCGCACATCCGGTCGATCAACGAATTTCGCCTGTAATTGAAGCCTAGGGCGACCCCTGACGACTTGTCAATTCAAATTCCATTATTACGACCAAATAAAATAATTGGTTCCAATATTCAGAATAAAAGCCAAGGCACCCCGAAATTTTGCCGACAAGTCGATCTTATTCCGATATTTAGTACAGAAGATGATCGCTGGACTAATTAATGGAATTTCTCTTGACACTCAGAAAAAGGTCTCTTTATTGTTTTCGATAACGACGGGACCAGTCCTGCACACTCTATTCGGACTGGTAGACACCAGGAAAAAGGGGCCGCAGACGCATCACGCCGGCTGGCAAGCATGTATCAACACATAATGGGGAACTAACCATGATACTCGATCGCCGTACCCTTCTGAAACTCACTGCCGCTTCCGGTGCCGTCTTCGCGATGGGCGCGCCACAAGCCTTTTCCGCAGCAGGCTCCGACACATTGCGTATCGGCCTCTCGACATATCCGGCCCATCTTAAGCCATGGGTGAATGTCGGATATGCTGGCCAATTGCTCTCATCGCTGATTAATCGTTTCCTCATGGCCTATACGCCCGAAGGCAAGCTCGTCGGTGAACTTGCGGAAAGCTTTGAACGCGATGGCGACCGCACCTGGGTCGTGAAGCTCAAGGAGGCAAAGTTCTCCAACGGCCAGCCGGTGACATCTGCGGATGTTGAGTGGAACATCGAGAAGATCAAGGCCGAGGGATCGGGTGCTTCGACGCGTGACTCCATGATGGACGTCGAGAAAGTGGAAATCGTTGACGACCGCAACTTCAAGTTGATGACGAAGTTGCCGAATGCCGCGCTACCCGCTCTTTTCGCCAACCCCTTCCTCCAGATTATTGCCAAAGGTTCGACGGAGAAGCAGGATCACGGGGTCGGTGCTGGTCCGTTTGTTCTGACGAACGCCGAAAAGGGTGTCGGTTTCGATCTTGAGGCGTCTCCGCATTATTTCAAAAGCGGCCTGCCGACATTCAAGAAGGCCCGTGTCACAGCCTACGCAGATGAAAACCTGCGAGTTGCCGCGATCACTGCCGGTGATGTGGATGTCATCGATTACGTTCCTTGGAGCGCAATGGACCAGCTCGACAAGGACGCGAATGTGAAGCTGGAGACCGTCGCTACAGGCGCCTTCATGTTCCTATCGTTCAACGGGGCGGGCGTATTCAAGGATGCCCGCCTTCGGCGTGCCGTCGCACTCGCAATTCGTCGCGAGGAAATCGTCAACGGTGTATTCTTTGGTCGCGGCGCAGTCCTCGGCGGCGTTCCCCGTTCGCAGACAACGCCCTTTTACAATGCAGAATTGGCGAACGCGCAGACCTATGATCCGGACAAAGCAAAGTCGCTTATCAAGGAGGCAGGTGCAGAGGGTGTCACTGTTAATCTGCTGTCCACGGCACAATATGGAATGCACCGCGACACCGCCGTCATCGTGCAGGGTCATCTCGCCGAAGTTGGTATCAATGTCACGCTCACGCTGCCCGACTGGTCAACACGTGTTACGATGGGCAATCGCGGCCAGGGAGATTTTGCAGTCCAGGGACTTGGTCTGGAGACCTTCGATCCCGATGCTGCAAGTTCGCTGATTGACCCGACACTGTCTCCGACGTTCTTCCGCTCACGCAATTTCGAGGTTCCGGGGCTAACAGATCTTCTAGCGAAGGGTCGCGCCGAGTTCGATCTGGAGAAGCGCAAAGCCATTTATGCGGAAGTCGACAAACTCGTCATCGAGTACACGCCTTTCTGCGGGCTTTCATATCGCGCCACAGGCTTCGCGCACCTGAAGCAGGTCAAAGATTTCCACATGCTGCCGGATCAGATCTCCCCGTTTTCCGGGCGTCTCTTCGACGAGCTTTCGATATCGTAATAACCGCGTCTGGCCGGTCCTGTGCAGACAGGACCGGGTTCCATCTCTTCTCCTCCATGCATTTTCTTTCAGAACGATGACATCGTTCTCGAGACGCATTGCATGGCAGACTCGCGGAGGATTGCCCTCATGTTCTGGTTCATGCAGAGAATTGCCATTTCCCTGGCGCTGCTCTGGGTCGTCACCAGCCTCGTCTTCCTTTCAATTTATATGGTTCCCGGCGACCCGGCAGAGCTTCTTCTCTCCGGCGACGGCATGACACCCGACCCGGCATCGATCGCCCAGCTTCGCAGCGAGCTTGGCCTCAACCGTCCAATTGCCTCCCAATATGCCGATCGCCTTGCTGGCCTTCTCCGCTTCGATCTCGGAAACTCCATGATCGACGGCTCGCCGATAGGCCCGGAAATCGCCAAACGGCTACCCCGTACGCTGGAACTGGTTGCCGCAGCCGCACTCATAAGCCTTATGATCGGTATTCCGACAGGTGTCGCGGCAGGCTTGAAGCAAGGCAGCAGGTTTGACCGCATATCGAATTTCATCGCCGGTTTTGCCCAAGGCATACCCGTTTTCGTCGCAGGCACCATCATTATCCTGCTTTTCGCCCAGATATGGAAGCTCGTTCCGGCCGGAGGATATGTCAACTTCAGCGACGACCCGGTCAAACACCTAATCCTGCTTGCGATGCCGGCCTTTGCCATCGCGCTTGGTCTTGCGGCGATCGTCGTTCGCATTGCCCGTGCCTCGGTGCTGGACGTTCTGCCGCTGGATTATGTTCGTACGGCGCGTGCAAAAGGTCTGCCGCAAAGACGGATTGTGGTCCGTCATGTTCTTCGCAACGCGCTGATGCCAGTCATCACAGTTTTCGCCCTTAATCTCGGCGGCCTGTTTGGCGGCACGGTTCTGGTAGAATATGTTTTCAATTGGCCGGGGCTTTCCGGAATGCTGGTCAGCGCCGTCAATTCGCGTGATTATCCGAGCGTGACCGCCGTCATCCTTGTCATTTCAGCTCTTTTCATCACGCTCAATCTTATCGTCGATATTGTGTACGGCATCACCGATCCAAGGGTCCGCAAATGACACGCTCACTTCGTCTCATCTGGCCGGTGCTGTTCGCGTTCGTCGCGATTGCCTGTCTGCTGGCCCCTCTCCTTCCACTATCGGATCCGTTGAAGATGAACATGGGACAGCGCTTTGCTCCACCTTCCGGCAGCTTTCCACTGGGTCAGGACGAGATGGGCCGCGATATTCTGTCTCGCATGCTGTTTGGTATCCGCATCTCGCTTTTCATCGCTCTGTCGACGTCACTCCTATCGGGCGTCATCGGTACGGCGCTCGGCATATTCGGTGGTTACATGCGCGGCATCTCCGAAATCTTCACGCTCCGGGCTATGGATATCGTTCTTTGCTTCCCGCCGCTTCTGCTGGCTATGCTTGCCGTCACGCTTTATGGCCCCGGCCCGATGACGCTGATCCCTGTTCTGGCTGCGGTCTTTGTTCCAGGCTTCACACGTGTGGCCTATGCCAGTGTCTTGACGGTCCGCTCTCAGGACTATGTGGAGGCCGTGCGGGCCATGGGCGCCAGCAACGGCCGGATCATGGTGAAGACCATTCTACCGAACATCGTAGGCCCGCTTCTGGTCCAGGCCAGCTTCGTCACCGCCGCTGCCGTCGTCCTTGAATCGGGGCTCTCTTTTTCTCGGACTGGGTGTCGTCCCGCCCTCTCCCTCGCTTGGCCTGATGATCGGAACAGGTCGTGCGGCGATCGTCCATCAACCCATGCTGCTCGTCTGGCCATGCTTGGCACTGGTGATGATGATCCTGATCCTGAACGGCGTGTGCGATCTCCTGCGAGACTGGCTAGATCCACGCTCCGCAGCAGCATTGGGCGGCGTTGGCAAGACGGGTGCATAAGGAAAAGGTATTATGACCGAAGCAACGCCTCATCCTGTCCTTTCCATCCGGGACCTGAAAATCTCCTTCCTGCGCGATGGCAAGTTCAACGCCATCGTCCGCGACCTCAACCTCGACATTCATGCCGGCGAAACCCTTGCGATCGTCGGCGAGAGCGGCTCTGGCAAAAGCGTTTCGGCGCTCTCGGTCATGCAGCTTCTGCCGCAAAATGCGAGCAGGATCGAGGGTTCCATCAAGTTGAAGGGAGAGGAGCTGATCGGCACCTCGCCGTCTCGGATGCGCGAGATTCGCGGCAACCAGATTGCAATGATCTTTCAGGAGCCTATGACGAGCCTCAACCCCGTGCTGACGGTGGGTGAGCAGATCGCGGAACCGGTGATCGCCCACCGCGGCATCTCCAAAAAGGAGGCGCGGACAGAAACACTCAAGCTGATGGAAAAGGTACGGATTCCCTCCGCGGCCAGGCGCATCGATGATTATCCGCATCAATTTTCAGGCGGTATGCGCCAGCGCGTCATGATCGCGATCGCCTTGGCCTGCCGCCCGGCACTTCTGATCGCCGACGAGCCAACGACCGCTCTAGACGTGACGATCCAGGCGCAAATCCTCGACCTCATCAAAACCCTTCAAGAAGAGGAAGGCACTGCCGTCCTGTTCATCACGCATGATATGGGAGTGGTCGCTGAAATTGCCGATCGGACCATGGTACTGTATCGGGGCGATCAGATCGAAACAGGCGCGACGACCGACGTCTTCGCCGCACCGAAGCGGCCCTATACACGGGCACTGCTGTCCGCTGTCCCTCAACTGGGGTCAGCCAGCGGAGGCGGTCCACGCCCTTTCCCAGTCATAGACATGGAAACCGGTCACGCACTCCCAGTTCCTCCCCGACAGGACACCGTCGATACGTCAGGCATGCCGCTTCTGGAGGTAGAGAAGCTATCCGGCCGTTTCGAAATTCGCTCCCCCTATACGCGCAGGGTGCAGGCCCGTATTCATGCGGTTGAAAATGTCAGCTTTTCTCTGGCTCGCGGCGAGACCTTGGCTATCGTCGGAGAGTCGGGTTGCGGAAAATCGACCACTGGACGCCTGCTGGCTGGATTGAACAATCCGCAATCAGGCTCAATTCGGATCAATGGCAATGACGTAAAGTCCTTCCATCGGGCCGATCTGTCACGACAAGTACAGATGATTTTCCAGGATCCGTTCGCCAGCCTCAATCCCAGGCTGACGGTTGAGAATGCCATAGCGGAACCGCTTCTCATTCATGGGCTGGACACGGTGCGGAATGCACGTCAGCGTGCCCGCGATCTGCTTGCCGACGTTGGTCTGTCGGCTGATATGGCTAAGCGCTATCCGCATGAGTTTTCCGGGGGACAGCGCCAACGCATCTGCATCGCCCGCGCATTGGCCTTGGAGCCTAGCCTTATCATTGCCGACGAAGCCGTGTCGGCACTCGATGTTTCCGTCAAGGCACAGGTCGTCAACCTTATGCTGGATTTGCAGGAAAAGCTGAAGCTCGGCTTTCTTTTCATTTCCCACGACATGGCGGTGGTCGAGCGTATCAGTCACCGCGTGGCGGTAATGTATTTGGGAGAAATCGTCGAGACCGGACCACGCGAAGCTGTGTTTTCCAACCCGCAACATCCTTATACCCAGCGCCTGCTATCAGCTGTTCCTCTCCCAGACCCCTCCCGAAGGAAAATGCGCCATAAACTGCCTGTCGGGGAACTCCGCAGCCCCGTTCGGGACAAGAATTTCAGCCCTCCTGCACGCAGTTATCGGGAGGTTTCTCCCGGACATGTCGTCCAGGTCTGGTCGGAAGACTGGTTCTGAGGTTTGGACAAGATCGCGCTGACAATCTCATTTCGTAGGTATATTCGAACGAATATTGAATACTGTCTTTCAGCCGACCCAAAGGCCAATCTATATCAGCCTGCAGGAGCACTTCACTTTTCAAGCCATCTGCCGCTTATTCAATAATCTGATCGTGCCCCGACCTGCGTCGCAGTTCCTATTTGTCTTAGAGCCAGTTCAGCGCCTTTGCTGCTTGGATGGCTTCGGACCGCCGACTACAATCGAGCTTACGGAAAAGGTTGCCCAAGTGGAACTTCACAGTCACTTCGGAAATGTTCAGCGTCTGGGCGATCTTCTTGTTCGACATGCCACTGGCCAGCAGTTGCAGCATCTGCGCCTCTCGCTGTGAAAGCCCGCCCTGCAACGCGCGCGCCTTGGGCGAATTTACCGAGTCTGCAAAAATCGTCAGCGCAGTACGGACATCGGAAGACGTCTCGATGAAACTGCGGATGCGGCGATTATTCAAAAGCGGTGCCAGGAATAGACGCTCCTCAGACAAGACGCCTCGGCAGCCAAGCCGGGTCGCCGATTCGAGAGCTGTCAGGATATGTGCACGCGCGGACACGTTGTCGCGGCGCTGATGGGCGGCATAGCTCTGCCAGATCTTGAGGGCCACCTTCTCGCGGTTTGTCACTTTGGGATTTGCGATCATCGCATCAATCTGCCGAGACAGATAGGCTCGCGGCGTGGAAAGATGCACCGCATCGCGCAGCCATGCCATCACGTAAGCGATCTCATCGCGGCGCGCCAGCCGCGAAAGATCCTCATGTGCGCTTTCAACCCAGTTGCGACCCATGGGCATGCGAATGGCCGAAAGCGTCGCCGCAGCGTCGGCCCATCGGTTGGCGTTCTGGTACGCGATGGCCGTCCTGATCTCCATCATCGCATGAAACTGAAGACCTTCCGACAGATGGATCCAAAGACCGTCAAGAAAGCCGGGCCGCACCGTCATCGGGAAATGGTCGATCAGCACCTGCGACGCATAGAATAACGCAAACTGCATAAGGCTCGGCCAGATTTCCGCCGCGGCGAAGTTCTCGAATTCCTGCTCGACGAAGTGCAGCAGGTCGCGAGGCTTCCCCGCTTCGTAGGCAAGGCAGGCCTCTGCAAGCCGCAGCATGCGGAACTCCTGCGCCGCATCATGCGGCACCTGCTCCAGCTGCGCCCTCGCTTCCTGCGCTGCCCGGCGCGCCAGAAGAACATCCCCGCTCATCAGCCGCAAGACGATCTGATGGAGATGGATGAAAAATTCAAGCAGGGGCTGCCCCCCCATCTTGCCGAAGTAAATGAGGGCGCGTGCGGCTGCAGCTTCTGCCTCGCGGAAGTTGCGGCGGCGAATCTCGAATTCCAGCAGGGCATTATAATAGGCGGCCCGTTGCCGGTAGTTGTCCAGCGGGTAATCCGCCATGAACTCCCCGAACCGTGCAATCATAGCGTCATTCGGGGTCAGATCCTCGGCAATCATCAGGTTCAGCCGGAATGTTTGCGCGGCAAAGGAAAAGCGGGAGTCCCGCGCCAGCACTTTCAATGGATCGAGATAGTCAGATCCAAGGCTCTTGCTGACCAAATGCCGCACACGCTGCAACTCGCCCTGTTTGAGCAAAGCGCGGGTGACGGCAAAAAGAACAGTCTCGTTCGTCGCAATCATATCCTGCGAGAACCGCATGATGATCTCGCGAAACCTGTCGATGCTGCTGCGATAGATCAGTTCACGCCCATGCGCGCGCTCAAGGATTTGCGCGGCCTGTGTCTCGTAACCGCGGTCAAGCAGCATCGCCATGGCCGCAAGCGAATTGCCCGCTCTTTCAAAAGCCGTCGCGACCTCCATCACCGCGCTGCCGGCCTTCAAGATATCAAGACGCTCCCCCGCAGCCCGGGTTAGACGGTGTATGAGTAAGGGGTGATCCTCGGCATGTCGTGTCAGAAAGGGTGGCAGTAGCTCCGCCCATTCCGCCTTGAGTTCTGCAGAAGGACTTTCCAGCCAGAAGCAAAGCTCAACCGTTTGCGACGGGGAAAGATGCGACAGATAGTTTTCTCGCAGATAGTCCACGCACAACGCTTCGTCTGGATTCCGGGCAAGAGGCAGGAAAGCAGGCCAGCCGGCATAATCGTCAAGCGCTGCGCGCCGCTGCTCTGGTGGCAGGTATTCGGCCTCCTCTTTCCCCAGGCTGAGATCATCCGGGCCAATAGTGACCGAGCCGAGATGCAGGATTTGCCGCGCCAGCCCACTGATCCGTTGCTCGGGACGACAGGCTATGACCAGGAAACGCAGATCCTCAAGAGGTCCAGCCGGCATACGCGCTGCCCGCACGGAGACTGGAACGTCCCACAAAAGGCAGCCCCTCACCACATCATCGCCTCGCGGTTGAAGTGAACGGCATACAGGTGCGTAGAATTGTGTCGCCAGCATCTCCAACAGGACGCTCTTACCGGCTCCTGCGGGCGCTCGCAGAAAAACCACACCGGCGCTCTCGCTGGTGATGCGACGACATAATTGGGTTCGCGGCAGTAGCATGACGATCAGCAAATAAATCACAGCACGACAAAAACCTATACCTTTCTTTAAAAAAACTATACCTTATGCAGATTGCTCAAACTGGTTGTCGATGAAAACTTGTGCGCGGGAAAACGATGCACAAGGAACTTTCCATCGATGCAGCAACATCCGCTGATGGCCATTTTGAACAGGCTCGGCACCTTCGTGCTGGTCATGGTCGCATTGTCCATCATGATTTTCGGCTTGGCGCGCGTGGTGCCCGGTGATCCGGCCAGAATGGCGCTGGGGCCCGCGGCAACGCAGGAGCAGGTCGATGCGCTCCGCACACAGATGGGTCTCGATAAACCGCTAACCGTTCAATATCTCGACTATATCGGCAAAGCCCTGCGCGGAGATCTGGGGTTCTCGCTGGTGTCGCAACGTCCCGTCACCACCGATCTCGCACAGACGGTTCCCGCCACAGTCGAACTGGTGTTGGTCTCCGTCATCTTCATGTTTCTCATCGCCATCCCGCTTGGCGTTATCACCGCACACTATCGCAACCGTCCGCTTGACCACATCGGTCGCATCCTCTCGCTCACCGGCGTGACGATCCCGAGCTTTCTGTTCGCCATCACGCTCCAGTTATTGGCTGCGCGCTTTCTTTCGGGCTGGCCGATCATCGGCAGGATCGATCACGCGCTCGGCTGGCAGGGTGGAGCAACCGGATTCATTTTGATCGACGGCCTTTTGGCTGGACGCCTGGATGTGGTCCTCGATGCGCTCAAGCATCTGGCGCTGCCGGCCTTTGCACTTTCCATGGCCGGTATCGGCCAAATCACCCGCATTACCCGCTCCTCGATGATCGAGAACCAGCGCAAGGACCATGTCCTGACCCTTCAAAGCTTCGGCGTGCCGGAGAGAGTGATCATTTTTCGCTATCTCTTGAAGCTCTCCTCCATCGCTCCTCTGACGATCATGGGGCTGGAGTTCGCTTCCCTTATCGGCAATGCCTTCGTCATCGAGATGGTCTTCGCCTGGGGCGGCTTCGCATCCTACGGTTTGAACGCCATCCTTCAAAAAGATCTCAATGCCGTGACGGCCGTCGTCCTCGTCGCCGGACTGTTCTTCATCGTCGCGAACCTGATCGTGGATGTTCTGATCTCAATGATCGACCCGCGCCTGCGCCGCAAGGAGGCTCGTTGATGGCCGACATGAATATGCTTGAACCAACAGATCGCGGCTTCAGTGCCGGTTACATGATGTGGTATCGCTTCAGCCGCAATCCGGCGGCGGTCATTGGCTCGCTGATCTTGTTGTCTGTCTTGCTGCTGGCGGTTTTCGCACCTTGGCTCACACCCTATCCGAAACACATCGGCGCGGTCGTCGATTTCCGTGCGCGGCACATGCCGCCCGATCTGCAACATTGGTTCGGTACCGACAAAGCCGGACGAGACATCTTCTCCCGTACGATTTTCGGGCTCAGGGTCTCGTTGCTGCTGGTCATCGGCGTGCTGGGCGTCTCGGTGCCCGTCGGCACGGTGCTCGGCCTCATAGCCGGTTATTTCGGCGGCTGGACGGAAAAACTCATCACTGGGCTGACGAATGTCATGCTGGCCATGCCGCCTCTCGTCATGGCACTCGCCGTGTCCAACCTGTTGGAACCGACGCTGATGAATGCCATGATCGCCATCACGCTGCTCTGGTGGACGTGGCATGCGCGATTGATCTATTCGGTGTCGAAGTCTATCGCATCAGAGGATTATATCGAGGCTGCACGTCTTGCCGGCGCCGGCCCGATGCACATCCTCTTTCGGGAAATCCTGCCCAACTGCGTCTCCGTCATTTCCGTCAAAACCACGCTGGATGCCGCCTTCGTCATCCTGTTCGGCGCGACGCTCAGCTTCCTCGGTTTCGGCGTCAAGCCTCCGACCCCTGACCTCGGATCGATGGTGGCCGACGGGCGCCAGTTCATGCCTGACTTCTGGTGGGAGGTGCTTTGCCCTGGCGCCGCCGTGCTTTACGTGACGCTGGGCTTCAATCTGCTAGGCGACGGCCTGCGTGACATGTTCGACGTGGAAAGCTAACGCCATGACTGAACCGCTTCTCAAGGTCGAAAACCTCAACGTCACATTCACCAATTATGGCCGCACGCGTCAGGTGCTGCGCAATGTCGGCTTCACGGTCGCGGCGGGCGAACGCGTAGCGCTGATTGGCGAAACCGGATCCGGCAAATCCGTCACCGCCAAAGCGATCATTGGCACCTTGCCGAAAAACGCCGCAATCGCCTCCGGCGCTATTGCGATCAATGGCCGCAACGTCTTGTCCATGCCGCGGCGCGAGCGCGAAGCGCTTAAGGGTACAGCCTTCTCGCTGATCATGCAGGACCCGCTATCCTCCTTTAATCCGGTCTTCAAGATCGGCACGCATCTGGACGATGTCATGCGTTTTGCCGACAGGCGAAACGGCATCGCGTCATCGAAATCGGAGCGCCGTACCCGAATTGCCGCGGTGCTTCGTCGCGTGCAGTTGGGTGATACAGAGCGGGTGATGAACGCCTACCCATCGGAGTTGTCGGGCGGCATGCGCCAGCGTGTGCTGATCGGTCTTGCCCTGCTGCATCAGCCAAAACTCTTGATCGCGGATGAACCCGGCACGGCGCTCGACGTCACCACACAGGATGAGATTCTCAACCTCATCAATCAACTGGTCGCCGAAGAGAACATGGCGCTGTTGATGATCACCCACAATCTGGGGGTGGTGCGCAAAGTGGCGGACAGAGTCGTGGTGATGCACCATGGCGACATTGTCGAAACCGGTCCATGTACACAAATCCTGCAGAGCCCCGCGCAAGATTATACCCGCTCTTTGCTGGCCGCCGTACCACCTCTTTACGGTTCACGCGTCACAAGCCGGGCGCAGAGCATGCGCCCGCCCATCGTGACGATAGAAGGATTGAACAAGATTTACGGTCGGCGCAATGGCTACCACGCCGTTCGCGATGTGAATCTGACGCTGAGAGAAGGCGAAATTTTTGGTCTTGCGGGCGAATCCGGTTCCGGCAAAACCTCCGTTGCCCGCATGATCATGGGTCTTTCGCGCCCGACATCGGGCAGTCTGGTCATCAATGCTCCAGCGCCCAAACGCGGCAAGCGGCTGACGCAAATCGTTTATCAAAATCCTGGCACGTCGCTCAATCCGAAGCGAACCGTCAAGCAAACGCTTGCCCTGCCGCTCAAGTCGATCGGCATGGACGGGCAGATGCGTGAGGACCGTATGCAGGAGTTGATGGGGCTTGTGCGGCTGCCGCAATCCTATCTCGGAAAGTATCCGCACGAGCTTTCCGGCGGCCAGAAACAGCGTGTGGCGATAGCCCGTGCGCTCGCCGCGGATCCAAAGATCCTGATCCTCGACGAGCCGACAGCGGCACTTGATGTTTCTGTGCAAAAGACCGTCATCGACCTTCTGCTTCAGCTTCGCGAGGAACTTGGCCTCACCTACATGATGATTTCCCACGACCTTTCGCTGATGCGCAATTTCTGCTCGCGGATCGCCATCATGCTGCGCGGTGAGATCGTCGAAGACGGCGTGACATCGGACGTCTTTGCCGCGCCCGTTCACCCGTACACACGCGCCCTGATCGCAGCCATTCCCGTCGTCACCGACGAAGAGGAACGGCTTAAACCCACCGTGACTGAAGAAGAGCGCATGCGCTTTCTCGTCAAAACGACCGATTGATGGAAGAGGAGCCTAACGTGTATCGCGTTGGAATTGACGTCGGCGGCACAAACACCGATGCCGTCGTGTTACAGGACAAAACGGTCCTGGCGGGGGTCAAAGCCTCCACCACCGAGGATGTGACATCCGGTGTCATCGAAGCCCTTGAGAAGGTCATCGAGGCGTCCGGGATCGACCGGCAGCAGATCAGCGCCGTGATGATCGGCACGACGCATTTCACCAACGCGGTGATTGAGCGCCGCCACATGGACGAGGTTGCCGCCATTCGCATTGGCCTACCTTCGGGTGCAGGCTTGCCGCCCATGGTCGACTGGCCTGACGATCTTCGCGAAATCGTCGGCAACCACGGCTATCAGGTGCGCGGTGGCTATGAATTCGATGGCCGCGAGATATCGCCCCTCGACGAAGACGAGGTCGTCCGCATTGCCGCAGATATTCGGACAAAGGGTCTGAAGGCCGCCGCCGTGACCTGCGTGTTCAGTGGCATCAACGACACCATGGAACTGCGAACGAAGGAAATCTTGCGACAGCGTTGCCCGGGCCTGCCTGTGGTCATGTCCAAGGATATTGGCAGGCACGGCCTGCTTCCCCGCGAGAGCGCTGCCATCATGAATGCCAGCCTGTTATCGCTCGCTGACCGGACCGTCGCCGCGTTCGGCGAGGCGCTGAAGGCCGCGGGAATACCCTGCCCGTTCTACATCACTCAAAACGACGGTACGTTGATGGCCGCAGATGTGGTGCGTGGCTTCCCCGTGCTGACCTTTGCGTCCGGACCCACGAACTCCATGCGGGGCGCCGCCTTCCTTACCGGCTTGAAGGATGCCGTCGTGGTGGATGTCGGTGGCACCACCTCCGATGTCGGCTCGCTCTCCCACGGTTTTCCTCGCCAGGCCTCGACGACTGTCGATATCGGCGGTGTGCGAACCAATTTTCGCATGCCGGATGTCTTTTCCATCGGCCTTGGTGGCGGGTCGCTTGTAACGAATGGCGATCATGGCTTGAGCATCGGCCCGAAATCGGTGGGCTATCGAGTTCGTCGCGAAGCGCTTTGTTTCGGGGGCTCGACACTGACCGCGACCGATATCGCCGTTGCGGCTGGCAAAGCGGAGGTGGGGGAGAAGGCACTGGTCTCCAATCTCGACCAGAAGCTGGTGGATTCGGCGGTCAAGAAGATCAACGACATGCTGGAGGCCTGCGTGGAGCGCAGCCGCATTTCGTCCTCGCCCGTGCCGGTCATCGCCGTTGGCGGTGGTTCCATCCTGATGCCCGATCGTATCGGCGATCTGGAGGTTATTCGGCCCGAGAATTTTGCCGTGGCAAATGCCGTCGGTGCCGCAATCGCACAGGTTAGCGGCGAGACGGATCGGGTCTTCTCACTGATCGATGGACGCACGCGAGAAAGCGCACTGGCCGAGGCCGAAGCGGAGGCGCGCAACAAAG
The DNA here is from genome assembly GCF_030819035.1 of Agrobacterium sp. SORGH_AS 787. NCBI lineage: Bacteria > Pseudomonadati > Pseudomonadota > Alphaproteobacteria > Hyphomicrobiales > Rhizobiaceae > Agrobacterium > Agrobacterium sp. SORGH_AS 787. The sequence continues at coordinate 1,998,233 of NZ_JAUTBG010000001.1, read as the reverse complement.
CAATTATGGCTGGCGCGATTGCCGAAACGCTGGAAGTCATAGAGCGCGACGACATGCCTCTTGCCTACCTGCCCGGCAATGCCACGCGCATTCATGTGAAAGTCGTTGGAGAAATGGGAGCCAATCATGGGTGAGACACGCAAGCTGAAATATGACGACGCGGCATTGCGTACGCTGACCCGGGAAGACCTCGACGCACTGGAGATCGGTGCTGGCATCCTTGGCACCGGTGGCGGCGGCAATCCTTATCTCGGCAAGCTTTTGGCGCTGGAAGCCATGAAAGCAGGATACGAGATGAAGATCCTTGCAACCGACGCCATCGAGCCAGACGCGCTTTGCATGTCTATTGGCGGCATAGGTGCACCCGTCGTCGGCGTCGAGCGCATTCGCGAAGGCCGGGAGGGCCTGCGCTGCCTGCGGGCCATGGAAGACCTGATCCGCACCCCGGTCGATGCCATTGTCTGCGAGGAAATTGGCGGCTCCAACTCCATGAACCCGCTGGTGACGGCGGCACTTGGCGGCCTGCCGATCCTTGATTGCGACGGCATGGGCCGAGCCTTCCCCGAAATGCAGATGACCACCTTTTCCATCTACGGCCATAGTTCGACGCCGTCGGTGATGTGCGATCTGCACGGCAACGCCGTGATCTTCAGCCATGCGGTTTCTGAAGTGTGGCACGAGCGAATGGCGCGCGCCTGCGTCGTCTCGCAGGGCGGTGGCGCAATGCTGGCAACGGCGCCGATGCAGGCGCATTACGTCCACCAGTACGGGATTCCAAAAACCTACACCAAGGCGATTGCCATTGGTGAGGCAGTGATCCGCGCTCGCAAGCAGCAGGAAGACCCGATTGCCGCGGTCTGCGCGCTGGAAGGCGGGCGACGTATCTTCAATGGCAAGATTACCGATCTGAAGCGTCATCTACGCGGCGGCTTCGCAGTCGGCGATCTGACCCTCTCCGGCTTCGATGACTGCGCCGGTCAGACTGCGGGCGTCGCAATTCAGAACGAGTTCCTGCTGTTCAGCCGCGACGGCAAGGTGGAGGTCACGGTACCAGACCTGATCGTCCTGCTCGATGTCGACACGGGTTACCCGATCACCACCGAAGTTCTGCGCTATGGTCAGCGAGTGGCCGTCATCGCCATTCCTTGCCATGACCTATTGCGCAGCGCCCGAGCGCTTGAAGTCGTAGGGCCTGCAGCTTTCGGTTACCCCGACATTCCTTTCTCACCGCTGCCCGTTCCGGTCAGCAAGGCTGCCTAACCATAAGTGGGGCCAATGCCCCACAATAAAGAGGAGAACTATAATGAAAATGCCTGTGATTTCTTCCCGTCTTGCCGCGTTGGCGCTCGGCACAGCGCTTGCTCTGCCGCTTGCATCTTCCACAGTCCTTGCGGAAGACAAGGTATCGGTCGCAGTCAACACGATGCAGATCTTCAGTTCGCTCGACCCGGCAAAGGTCACGGACTACACCGGCTACATGGCCATTGTGAACATGTATGACGGCCTGACGACGGTCAATCCAAAAGGCGAAATCGTACCGCATCTGGCGAAATCCTGGGACATCTCGCCGGATGGACTGACCTACACCTTCCATCTGCGAGACGACGCAAAATTCCAGGACGGCACGCCGGTCAAGGCGACCGATCTCGTCTGGTCAATCCAGCGCCTTCTCGGCATCAACAAGGGCCCATCCAACCTGATCGTCGGCGTTCTGAAGCCGGAAAACGTGACAGCGCCGGATAACGCCACTCTGGTGATGAAGATCGAACGCCAGTTCTCCCCCTTCATGGCCGCGACGCCTTTGATGATGGCACTGAACAAGACGCTGATCGAAGCCAATGCCAAGCCGGAAGACAAGTGGGGCGAAGCCTATGTTGGCGAACATTCCGCCGGCTCCGGCCCCTACAAGCTCGTCAGCTACAACCGCTCCGCCGATATGGTGATCGCCCGCAATGCCGACTATTTCCTTGGCTGGACCAAGGGCAAGCCGATCGACGAAGTGCGCTTTGTGCAGACAAGTGACGATGCCACCGTCAAGGCGCTTGCGGAGAAGGGCGAACTTGGCCTTTCGTCACATGGTCTCGGCAACGACACTTATGAAGCCATCGGCCGTATGAAGGGTTACAAACTCATTCAGACCCGCACCGCAGGCGGCTTCGTCATCAAGCTGAACACGAAGGTCTACCCGACCGATGACATCCACGTTCGCCGCGCCATTGCTTATGCGACCGATTACAAGACGATCCAGGAAGTGATCTATCCGGGCTTCGACATGCAAGGCCCACTCTCCGATGCTTTCAAGGATGCGCATAACGGAGATATCAAGCCCGGCGTCTACGATCTTGAAAAGGCGAAGGAAGAACTGGCCAAATCGAAATATGCCGGCCAAAAGATCACGCTGGTCAACAGCTACGTCGCCTCGCTGGCCTTCGAGGCGGAAGTGGCTCTGCTGCTACAGTCGAGCCTGGAGCAGATCGGCATTACGCTCGATATCAAGCCAGAGCCCTGGAACCGCATTGTCGAACTTTCCTCAAAGGTCGAAACGACGCCTGCTTCCACGCAGGTGAACATTTCGCCGACATACCCCTCGCCAGATTCGATGTTCTACAACCAGTATTACTCGAAAGCGTCGGGCACATGGATGTCGATGGAATGGCTACAGAACGCAGAGATCGATAGTCTCATCGACAAGGCGCGCGCAACAACGGACGTCAACGAGCAGAACGCGGCCTATAAGGAACTGCAGACAAAGATCGTCGATCTTCAGCCGGATGTCTGGGCCGTTTCGCCCAACCGCCGCTATGCGGCGAACAAGTGCCTGCAAGGTTACCAGTTCATTCCCATGCAGAGTTGGGATCTGAACTTCTCCAATTTCCATTGGGACTGCAAGGCGGAGTAATGTCCGCTCCATAAACCAGCCCCGCCTCACGGCGGGGTTGGCAAGACACGGAACTTCAAAGGAAAGGCGCATTGCATGCGGCTGGAACGGCCGACGCATGCCCGAGGATGACGCATGATTGAGGAATTTTCCGAAGACGATATCGAACCTTTGGCCACAGGTGCCTGGATTTTAGGAACCGGCGGCGGAGGCAATCCCTATATCTCGACGCTCAATCTGCGCCGTCTCTACGCAGAAGGCCGAAAGGTGAATGTCATGGACCCCATGGCATTGGCCGATGACGATATGGTGGCCGTCGTCTCCAAAATGGGTGCCCCACTGGTCGGTCAGGAACGATTGGTGGATCCCGTGCATCTTGCGCGTGCCGTCGAGGTCATGGAAGATTACATAGGCAAGCCATTCCGGGCGATCATGAGCGTGGAGATCGGCGGGTCGAATGCGCTTTCGTCCTTTCTCGCTGCCGCCATGCTCGACCGGCCGGTCGTTAATGCTGACGCGATGGGTCGCGCCTATCCCGAAGCACAGATGACGTCCTTCGCGATAGGCAATCTTCCGATGTTCCCGCTGTCGCTGGTCGACGTGCGAGACAATGAGGTGATCGTGACGCGCGCGGCCTCCTGGAAATGGATGGAGCGCATCTCGCGCAAGGTCTGTACGGAAGTCGGCTCCACAGCCGCGACCTGCAAGGCACCCCGCACCGGCAAGGAAGTGAAGGAGTGGGGCATTCACTACACGGTTACCAAGGCGACCAAATTGGGACGCGCGGTGATGGAAGCGCGTTCGCGCCATGACGATCCGGTTCAGGCGGTTCTTGAGCATGAGGGTGGCAAGCAGCTTTTCCGCGGCAAGGTGGTGGATGTCGCCCGCGAAACCACCGGCGGTTTCCTCCAAGGCAGCACGACCATTGAAGGCATCGACGCAGATAAAGGCTCGCGCATGGAGCTTGCCTTCCAGAATGAGTGGGCTGTCGCCTTCCGCGACGGTCACCCGGTCGGCATGACGCCGGACCTGCTTTGCCTTCTCGATACGGTTTCAGGCAGCGCCATAGGCACGGAGTCCGTGCGTTACGGGCAGCGGGTCACCGTGGTGGCCCTGCCCGCACCGGAACTTCTGACGACGCCTGCCGGCATCGCCGCCGTTGGACCACGCGCCTTCGGTTATGACATTGACTTCAGATCGGTATTCCCATGAAACGCATCGGTATTGACGTTGGCGGCACCAATACGGATGCCGTTCTGATCGATGGCGACGTGATTGTCGCCGCCATTAAAGTTCCGACAACGCAGGACGTTCTGTCCGGTGTCAAATCGGCGCTCAGCCATGTGGCAGGCCAAATCGGCGCAGCGGATCGCCCGATCGACGCTGTGATGATTGGAACCACTCACTTCACCAATGCCGTGGTAGAGCGCGCCAGACTGGAGCGTGTCGCGGCCATTCGCATCGCTTTACCGACAGGGTCTTCCCTCCCGCCCATGTGCGACTGGCCGAAAGACTTGTACGACGCCGTCGATCCTCTGATTTTCATGGTTCACGGCGGCCATGAATATGACGGCAGTCCGCTGGTGCCGATGATCCCGGACGAGATCCGCGAAGTCGCGATGAAAATCCGCGACGCGGGGATCACCTCCATCGCCATTTCCGCGACCTTTTCTCCGCTAACCACGGAATGCGAGGTTCGCGCAGCGGACATCGTTCGTTCCGTTATTCCCGATGCGCGCATTACGCTGTCTCACATGCTTGGACGCATCGGGCTTCTCGAGCGGGAAAATGTCGCACTCTTGAATGCCGCCCTGCAGACGCTCGGCAAGACAACCGTCCAGGCCTTCTCGGACGCACTGCGAGAGGCCGGCGTGAAGGCGCCGTTCTACCTGACCCAGAATGACGGCACCGTGGCGCTGGCAGATGTGGCTGCGGCGAACCCGGTCCACAGTTTCGCATCCGGCCCGACCAACTCCATGCGCGGCGCAGCCTTTCTGACCGGGCTTTCCGACGCGATGGTGGTGGATGTTGGCGGCACCACGTCCGATATCGGCTGCCTTGTCGGCGGCTTCCCACGCGAAGCCAACAACATCGTTCACATAGGCGGGGTGCGCACGCTCTTCCGCATGCCCGACCTTCTGCCTATCGCGCTTGGCGGAGGCACCATCGTCGACCCCCGCACTGGCAAAATCGGCCCCCGATCGGTTGGTTATCGCATCCTCACGGAAGCGCGTGTTTTTGGCGGCGACACCTTGACGACCTCCGACATTGCCGTGGCCGCAGGACTAATCGAAATGGGCGACCGGGATCGCGTCAGAAATCTCGACCCCGTTTTTGTACAGGCAACGCTTCAAAATATCCGGGACATGGTCGCCGATGGCTTTGACCAGATGAAAGACGTCCGCGGACGAGGTACCCCTTATAGCCGTTGGCGGTGGCGCCTTCCTCATCCCGGAAAGGGTTCCGGGGGCGTCTGAGGTTCTGCGTGTAGAAAATGCGGGCGTGGCCAACGCCCTGGGCGCAGCGATGGCACAAGTCTCCGGTGAAGTCGATCGTGTGTTCTCCGGGCTTAGCCGTGAGCAGGCCCTTGAACAGGCCGAGAGAGAGGCGCAAAACGCCGCAATCGCATCCGGTGCGGAGAAGGCAAGCCTCAAGACGCTGGAAGTCGAGGATATTCCGATCGCCTATCTGCCAGGTGGCGCACGACGGGTGCGGGTGCGCGTCATCGGCGATATCTCCTTCACGGAAGACTGAAATGCTTCCGACGGCCGGATCACAGAGGACTACGCATATGACGAAGATCGCACTGGCCATTCATGGTGGTTGCGGCGTTATGCCCGAAAGCAGCATGACGGCAGCGGAATGGGCTGCCGCACGCGACGATCTGGCAGAAGCCCTTCGCGCCGGTTACGGCGTTTTAAAGGAAGGGGGAAGCGCGGTTGAAGCCGTTGAGGCGGCTGTTGTCGTCATGGAAGACAGCCCGCATTTCAACGCCGGGCATGGCGCCGCACTGAACGAAAACGGCATTCACGAACTGGATGCCTCGATCATGGATGGTGCAACGCTCGCAGCGGGCGCGATCAGCGCATCGCGTGCCATTCGCAATCCTGTCAAGGTAGCGCGCGCGCTGATGACAGATGAGCGCGCCGTGTATCTCACGGGGGAGGCCGCCGACCGCTTTGCTGAGGAAAAAAGCCTCGCGACCGAACATCAATCCTATTTCACCACGCAAAAACGCCTAGAGGCGCTGGCAGCGATGAAGCGTCACGCAGCCTCGGGTACGGAGGCGACGGAAAGCGAAAAGCACGGAACCGTCGGTGCGGTGGCGCTCGATGCGGCGGGCCACCTAGCCGCGGCCACCTCGACAGGTGGCTATACCAATAAGCCGGATGGCCGGGTTGGTGATAGTCCAGTCATCGGCGCCGGCACCTATGCACGTGATGGAGCCTGCGCTGTTTCCGGCACCGGCAAAGGCGAGTTCTTCATTCGTTATGTCGTCGGCCACGAGATCGCGTCCCGCGTTGCCTATCTCGGGCAGGATCTGGAGACCGCAGCCGGAAACCTCGTGCACCGGGACCTAGCCCCCTATGATATCGGAGCCGGTCTGGTCGCCATAGATGCGGAGGGCGCCATTGCCGCTCCGTACAATACACCAGGCATGTTTCGCGGTTGGGTTACGGTCTCTGGAGAGGCGTTTGTAGCCACTCATGATGACGCCTATGCCATCAAACTATAAGCCCTCGATCCTGTCACAACCGGAGGGGACTCCGGCTTAGGAACCCCACCTGTCCATATTCCATATCAAGGGGTCTGGAGTAACGGAGGCAAGCCCGCAGCTGCCGAAACGAGAAAGCGGCATCTAGTCGGGCGCATCATGCCACCTGCTGAGACTGCCCTCTCCGCAGGTTGCACGCTTCTGACGAAGACCCTCTCATAGATGGGGACGTGTCTATCGTCCACGGCGAGCTAAGGGTGCAGCAACATCCTGTCTGAATTGGCGGTTGGGTATAGAACGAGTGAAGCAACGCTTTTCCAAATCATCGGTGTTCTGATGGAGCCTACAGCGACCGATGTTGTCCGGTTGCTATCGCCCCGAAATTTCGAGGGCTTCGCCACCCTCTTGCAATTTCTACAGCGCCCGCAAACCGATCATGGTCTTCGGCTTCAACCGATCCATTGGGCGAAAATATCTCAGCATCGTTTCGCACAGCCTCCATATCGATGCCGCTTAGTTCCGCAAGACCGACCGCCGTTAATTCGTGAACGGTCGGCACGCGGATCGTCCTGCCGCTGGCGGCAGCCAGGAAGCTGGCGAAATATCGACTGTGCGACAGGCCGCCATCGATCGAGATCGTGTGTCCGATCGGTGCGATTACCTGCACTGCTTCGATCAATCGAACCGTCAGCAAAGCAATGCCTTCAAGCAATGCGCGCACCATATCGCGTCGCTCCGTGCCATGGTCCATGCCGATGAAGAGTGGCACAGCCTGTCTGTCCCAGTAAGGCGCCGCAAGGCCCGACAGTGCGGGCACAAACACAAGACCCCGACGAATAGCCGATGGCCCCTCGAAACCATCGAGCTCGGAATGGTCGACATAGAGGCCTAGCTTTCGCGCCCATTCGAGCGTGGCTCCGGCATCATAAACTCCGCCCTCAATGGCAAAAACGGTAGAAGCATCTTGCTTCTGCCAGCCAATGGTAGGAACAAGTTCTTCCACCGAAGGCCGGTGGTCACCAGCAACGGCCAGCAGGAAAGCGCCGGTGCCAAAGGTTATCTTACAATCTCCCAGCTTACGGCAGCCGTGCCCGTAAAGCGCTGCCTGCTGATCGACAATAGAGACCCGCACAGGCGTTCCCTCAATCGCACCGAAGCCGCCATCAACACTGCCGATTGCGGGTAGGCAGTCGAGTGGAACCCCGTGTAGCGCGCAGAGTTTCTCGCTCCAGGCTCCAGTAGCCAAATCGAGTAGCCCGGTGCGCGAAGCCGTTGCCACGTCCGTGCGGAAGCAGCCCGCCAGCCGATCCAGAAAAAAGGCGTCGGTGGTACCGAGCCGAAGTCGTCCTGCGGCTTTCGCTTGAGCCACCCGCGAATTGTTCTTGAGCAGCCACAATAGTTTGCTCGCCGAAAAATAGGGGTCAAGCGGCAACCCACAGATCTGTCTCGATAGCTCCACAGCCGACTGCGGGAAAGCGGACAGTTCTGGCGCAGTGCGGGCATCCTGCCAAACGATCACCGGAGACAACGCTTCGCCGGTCTTGGCATCCCAGGCAAGGCAACTTTCCCCTTGGTTGGCAATCGCTATCGCATCGACCGACCCCGCCGCAGCCAGCACCGCACGTATATTATGTAACAATTCTTCCGGATCATGCTCCACATGGCCAGGAGCCGGATAAGATTGCGTATGGCGCAAGCTTGAAACGACCTCTATCCTTCCGTCGTCGCTTATCACGAGGCATCTGGTCGATGTCGTTCCCTGATCAATCGCGGCAATGCGCATCAATTCGCCTCCAGAAAGTGAAAAGCAATCGCGCTTGCCTCATCCGCGTTACGGGGCATCGGCACGAGCACGCGGCGTTCCGGCAGCCACAAGCCGCTCTTGCTCCACACTTCCGTTTCATCAAGGTAAAGCGAAAGCCGCCCTTGAACGCGCCTGGAGAAGCGGAGCTGAAAGTCCCGGAAAACCGCTTTGTCTATTTCCAGCCGCCTCACCATGGCAGGCACGGCGAGCTTGATCGGTTCAGCAAAAGTAACCGTTACAGCACTTGCGTCACAGGGTTCGCGGGCAAGATCATCCGCGACGGCGGCGCCCACGCGGCGCCCCTCCCGAAAAGACCAGCCGGCCGTTTCCACGGCCCTCAACACGTTTCCGCCAGCGAAATAGAACGGGTTGGCCGTCCGTCCATCCTGATCGATCAGAGGGCCCGCGCTGCCTGCTGCCACCGCAACTGAGGATGTGTCCAAAAGCGCTGCGTCCGGCGTGAACTGCCCGGTGAGGAGCACACCATCGCATTTGACCGTCATGATACGACCATCTGACAGACGAATGTCAGCCTCCTCCACGCGCCCGCGCCCACGGATGTCCTCAAGCTTTGCTTTGCAGAGGAAAGGCACGCCAGCCAATCGCGGGAACCAACGCAAGAGCGACGGCGCCAGCGGCTGCGTCTCCGTTTCGATCATCGCGACAGGCCGTGCGCCGTGTGTCAGACAGGTGAGGAGCGCCGAAAAGGAAACCAGTTCCGAACCGATGATGAGCGGTCGACGAAAGGGCATGATGCTGTGAAAGGCGACGTAGGATTGCAGGGTGCCGGTGGTCACCACGCCAACTGGCCGGTCGCCCGGTAAAAGCCGCGCCGACCGCGGTTTCTCACGCGCGCCCGTCGCCAGGATGACGCGCCGGGCCTTTAACCTTTCGACGCCGCTCGCCGACGTCACCAGCAGAGTAGCGTCCTGTCCCAGTTCCACCACCGAATGTCCGGTCCTGACATCGACGCCCGCGTCCTCCGCCTGCCGCTGTAGACGCCGCGCATAGGCCGGACCGGAATAGATACGGCCGAATTCGCGCATACCGAAAGGCGAATGTCCGCAATGACGGGGTGCGCCCCCTAGAGCCGGCTCACGCTCGAGTATCATCACGCGCGAGACGCCACGTTGTTTCAGCTTCAGCGCCGCCGCGACACCGGCCGGACCACCGCCAACGACAATGACATCAGCGTCCGCATCGTTTTTCAGTTGCTGCGGAGGAGGTTCCTGTGCACTCATCGGCCGTCTCCGGGAGGAACTGCAAGAGGCACAGCCAGACGGTCGCCCGTCATCGCCGCCAACCGGGCATTGCAGTAAAAGCCCTGACACCGCCCCATGCCCGCTCGAGTGCGCCGTCGCAGCCCCCCGAAATCACCGGGCGGAATGGGGCTGGCGAATGTCGCTTCGATCTCGCGGCGGGTCACAAGCTCGCAATGGCAGACGATTTCACCATGATCGGCGCGTTGCCAGTCCCGTTCGCAGGTCTCGGTGATGTTGGGCATCGTCACGTCAGGCACAGCGGCTGGAGGCTCAAAATGCGTGCCGAAACTCTCGTGAAGCGACAGAGCATGCTGTGCGAGACCGAGCGCCGCACTGAGTCCCGTGGATCGGACGCCACCGAGCGTGATCGCACGGCGGTCCGGCCGAGCGGAAATCCGATAATGCTTCATTTCCGATGCGGGACGCAGCCCCGCATAGACAGCGGTCACGGAGACGGAGGCGAGCGCGGGAACAATCGCGGTGCCACGTGCGAGCAGCGCTTCAAGCGCCGCCGTTTCTACCGTTGCACGCTCGCGGTCATCCTGCTCTTCCGCGGTGGGGCCGATGAGGACGTTACCGAACGCGGTTGGACACACAACGACACCCTTGGTAATTTCGGTGGGAACAGGCAGGATGATACGCGGAACGTGGCGGCGGGCGGCCTTGTCCAGAACGACGAATTGTCCTTTCCGGGGCTTGATCGTGAAGTCGGGGACAAGACCAAGTCGGGCATCGACGATATCGCCGTACAACCCTGCCGCGTTAACGACGCTTGCAGCCAGGATCGCACCCGCCGTCGTCTCTATCCGCCACTTGCCGTCAAACTCACCAGATAGCACTTCAGCGTTGCGCACCAGTTGCGTGCCAAGAGCAACCGCCTGCGTGAGATAAGCAAGCGGGGCTGACCAGGGATCGATGACATGTTCACCGGGAACTTCGAGCGCTGCGATAAGACGGTCGGACAAGCCGGGTGTGGTACCTCTGGCTTGCCGGGCCGTGAGCAGACGGAGTTCGCCAATTCCGTTGCGTCGGCCCTGTTCAGCAATCTGCTCCAGGCTTTCAGCCTCGCCGACATTCCAGGCACAGACCAGTGCACCGGTTTCTACCAGGCTAAGACCCATCTGGCCGTGGATGGACAGATATTCCGCCCTGCCAGCTTTCACCAAATCCAGCTCCAGACTTCCCTCTGGGGCATCGAAGCCAGTATGGAGGATAGCACTATTGGCCTTCGATGCCCCGGAAAGGATATCGGGGCCCTTCTCGATGACCACAACCTTCGCACCCGCAAGCGCGAAACGGCGCGCGACCGCGCAGCCGACCACGCCCGCACCGATAATGGCAATGTCGTAGGCTGTGGAGGGGCTGGGGTCCATGGGATTACCTTTCTTTCGTTGTCCGAAAGCGACATCAATCGACGCGACAGATCGTGCCGGTGCTTTTACCGCCCCGGGTCTACGCTTGAGATTTGCCGTGTTTTAGTCGGACAAAGCCGACACAGGCTTTTCGAATTCAACCAGCGTTACGCCACTTGTCTCTTGCTGGCACATGGCCTTGATCAGAGTCATGATCTTGTCTGCCGCTTCGACAGGCGGCACGCCACCATCACGAATATTGGAAATGCAGTTGCGTCGGGAATCTGGCAGTCCAGTCTCCGGTCCGAATGTGACATAGGCGCCAAGACTGTCGGCCGCCGAAAGGCCTGGCCGCTCGCCGATCAGGATCACCGCCACCTTTGCGCCGAGTGCCGCACCCACATCATCCGCCAGAGCGACCCTCGCCTGTCTGGCAAGAATGATCGGAGCCACCGTCAACCCTTCGCTTGCGAGCGCCTCGAGCAACGCCTTTGCGACCGGCACGGCATTTGTTTCCACAGCCGTTGCCGAAAGCCCGTCAGCGACAACCAATGCAATGTCGGCACCCTTGAGATGCCCGTCGATCGTCAGGCGACCCTCGTCTGACAGGGCGCGGCCGAAATCGGGTCGGCGCAGATATTCCGCACGATCCTTGGCGCGGCTTGCAACAAGAACGACATCTGCACCAGAAGCACGAAGGTCTCGCTCCACCCTATCTATATCCAGTGGCCGCCAAACAGCCTGACGCGCCTGCGCGTGATCCAGCAGAAATGTTTGGACGGCACGCGTTGGAAGGCTCGCACCTGTGCGACCGAGCGCAACGCGCGCCTCCGTTTCGGCGCGCAGGATCTTGAGACGTTCCGGTGGATCGGAGATGAGAGACGGCTGGCGTTCATGCATCAGGCGGCGCCCCTTCCAAGAAAATCGATTTCGAGAAGCTCGCGGTTCATCAGCGCTGGGTTGTCGACCATGCGACCGGCAGCGTCCGTCACGCCCATCTTCACCAGCCACTCCTCGAACTCCGGCGCAGGCCGCCGCTTCAGCGTTTCACGGGCGTAGATTGAATCGTGATGGGAAAGCGTCTGGTAGTTCAACATGACATCGTCTGACCCTGGCACTGTAATGACGAAGTTCACATTCGCGGCGCAGAGCATGGTCAGAAGAACGTCCATGTCTTCCTGGTCTGCATCGGCGTGGTTGGTGTAGCAGACATCGACCCCCATCGGCAGACCAAGCAGCTTTCCACAGAAGTGATCTTCAAGGCCGGCGCGGATGATCTGCTTGCCATTATAAAGATATTCTGGGCCGATAAAACCAACGACCGTATTCACCAGAAGCGGTGAGAATTCACGCGCAACGGCATAGGCGCGGGCCTCCATCGTTTGCTGATCGACGCCGAAATGCGCGTCGGCCGAAAGCGCCGCACCCTGTCCTGTTTCGAAATACATCAGGTCATTACCGACAGTCCCGCGGTTCGGCGACAAACCGGCCTCATGCGCTTCTCGCAGGACGGCAAGATCGACGCCGAAACCTGCATTGGCTTTCTGGGATCCGGCAATCGACTGGAACACCAGATCGACGGGTGCCGCGCGCTCCATCGCCCGGATTGCCGTCGTCACATGCCCAAGGCAACAGGTCTGGGTGGGGATATCGAGCCATTGCCGCAGATCGTCAAGCAACTGCACGACACGGATATAGTCCGGCAAAGCACTCGTGGCGGGGTTTACGCCGATCACCGCATCGCCGCTGCCCAACAGCAACCCATCAATGGCCGAGATGGCAATGCCACGGGAACAATCCGTCGGATGATTTGGCTGATTGCGGGAAGACAGGCGGCCGGACAGACCGATTGTATTGCGAAAACGAGTTACGACTTCCCGTTTCGCCGATACCGCTACAAGATCCTGGAGACGCATGATCTTAGAGACCGCCGCCAGCATCTCCGGTGTGAGACCCAGGGTCACCGCTTCCAGTTCCGGCTGCCCGACCTTGGAGTTGAGCAGCCATTCGCGAAATTCACCCACCGTCAACGAGGACACCGGCGCAAAGGCCTGTGCATCGTGCTGACGCGCAATCAGTGCCGAAACCTCATCCTCGTCGGAACTGATCAACTCCTGTTCGAGAAAAGTCGAAAGCGGCAGATCGGCCAACGCCATCTGTGCTGCCAATCTTTCCACCGGTCCGTCTGCGGCAATACCGGCAAGCTGATCCCCAGACCTTTCCGGCGTCGCTTTTGCCATCAAGGTCTTCAAATCGTCGAAACGATAGGTCGTCCCAGCGGCGATCTGTCGATATGCCATCCGTCCTCCTACTTCACGAAAGTCTTCGTCAGACCCACCGTCCGGTCCACGATGAGGACGACGGCAAGCGTGAGCACAATTAGGAGAACTGAGATGGCCGCGACAAGGGGATCGGCCTGGGTTTCGACATGCTGATACATGGCTACGGGAAGAGTCGTAATGCGCGGACCGGTGAGAAACAGCGAAATCACCGCTTCATCGAAGGAAACGAGAAAAGACAGTGCGGCAGTTGCCACCACGCCCGGCGCGATCATCGGCAATGTAACCCGGCGGAAGACCGTTAGTGGCGAAGCTCCCAGTGTTGACGCGGCCTCGTCGAAAATCAGCGGTAGGCCCGAAAGGGATGTGGTCAGCACCCGAAGAGCATATGGCAGTACGATGATGAGATGCGCTATCACCAGACCGGTGAAGGTACCGAGTAGGCCCGCACCAGCGAAGACGATCAGGATCGCTAGACCCAGAACGATCGTCGGCAGAAGCAGCGGAGCGGTAAAAATGGCGAGCAACGCATCGGCACCGATGACCCGCATCCGAACGATCGCGTAGGACGCGGGAAGCGCGATAAGCATGGCGAGAACAGTCACGACGCTGGCAAGGAGCGTGCTAACACCCAATGCGCTCATCATCTTCGAATTGTGCATGAGCTCGACATACCAACGCAAGCTCCAACCAGACGGCGGAAAAGCCATATAGCTGTCGGCAGAAAAGGAGATCGGCACCACAAGCACGACCGGCGCCAGCAGGAACAGGAACATGACGAAAGAAATGATTTTGAGCGCCAACGGAACAGGTCGTTCTTCCATTTTCGAACTCCTTTAAAGAATAGCCCGAAGAAGTCGGGAATAGAGGACAAGCGCGGCACCAAAAATAACCAGAATGATCATCGAAAGCGTTGCGGCAAGAGGCCAGTTGAGTGTCACGATAGCCTGATCATAGATCTCCGTGGCCAGAAGAAAGACCCGCGCCCGCCCCCAAGGAGCTTGGGCGTGATGAATGAGCTGACAGCCAGAACGAAGGAAAGCAGGCAGCCAAGCGCGACCCCAGGCATTGTCAGCGGCACGATGATCCGCCAGAACACCTTCCATGGGGAAGCGCCAAGCGTCTCAGCCGCCTCTTCGATACGCGGATCAAGCCTGCCGAAACCGGCAAGCAGTGCCAAGATCATATAAGGCATCAGGATCTCGGTCAGACCAATGACGACGCCGATCTTGTTGAACAGTAGTCTCACGCCGTTTTCAGCACCCAGCGCGTGGAGGATATTGTTGATAAGGCCGTCATCCGCGAGGATCGCAATCCAGCCGTAGGTACGCACCACAGCCGAGGTCAAAAGTGGCGAGATGACGAGTACGAGCAACAGCGTCTTCCACCGCCCCTGCGTCCGATGAAGATAGAGCGCGATTGGATAGGAGGCTACGAGTGTCAGAACCGTGATGAGAAGACTAGTCAGGATGCTCTGACCGATCAGCTCGAGATAAAAGCCATCCGTCAACGTCGACGACCAGTTGTCTAACGTGTACGCCTCTCCCAGACCGCCACCGCCAAGGCTTTCGCGGAAGGAAAGCAGGAGCAGGTTGAATACGGGCATCAGGAAGGCCAGTCCGTTGACCGCAATGATAGGCCCGAGAAGGAGCGTTGCGAGAAAAACGATCGAGGATGTGCGGTTGCCTGGAGCTGTGATCATGACCGAGGCTGTCATTGGTTTTTTCCAAAGACCAATGTGTCCTCGACGCGCCAAACGAGGCTGACACTGGCGCCAGTCGCCACAGGCGTTTCACCACCCGATGTTGCACGCTCAACGGACAAGGTCTGCCCCTCGGCAGCGATCTCGTAATGGAGAATGTCGCCAGCATAATAGACGTCGCGAACCTCACCAGAGATGCGGTTAATCGGAGCGCCATCGAAATCCGGCATGGTGTCCCCGACAACGGTCATCGCCATGCGATGGGGGCGTATCATCAATTCGATCTTGCCGTTGTGCGACCCCGGCGTTCGCAAGACTGTGTCGCCTACTGTGGTGTGATCGCCGACCGCTTGTCCAACCAGCCTGTTGGTGCGGCCAACGAAGGATGCAACGAAAGCCGTAGCCGGGCGCTCGTAGAGATCATGTGGTGTGCCAAGCTGTTCCAGTTTTCCACCATTCAAGACCGCAACCTTGTCACACATGCTCAGGGCTTCCACCTGATCATGCGTGACGAAAATGGAAGTGATACCGAGTTGTTTCTGGATACGGCGAATTTCAGCACGCATTTCGTCGCGTAGCTTGGCATCCAGGTTAGAGAGAGGCTCATCGAAAAGCAGAATGGAAGGTTCGATGACGAGCGCGCGTGCCAGCGCGACGCGCTGTTGCTGGCCACCCGAGAGCTGTGCCGGACGCCGATCCTCCCGTCCTTCCAGACGCACCATCGAGATCGCTTCCCGTGCGCGGCGCTCGGCTTCCGGGGCCGGAATCTTGCGCATTTCAAGACCAAACATGACATTCTTAAGCACCGTCATGTGTGGGAACAGGGCGTAGCTTTGAAACACCAAGCCGATGTCGCGCTTGTAGGGTGCGAGCTTCGTCACGTCCGTTCCGTCGATCAAGATCGAGCCTGACGTGACAGGAGCAAGCCCGGCTATCATTCGCAATGACGTCGACTTGCCGCAACCGGAGGGGCCGAGAAAGGCCACTAGTTCGCCCTTCGCAATCTCCAGATTGAGATTATCCACGGCGATCACATTCTCATAGCGCTTGACCAGTGAACGTATCGAAAGAAATCCTGGCTGCATAACGTCTGAAGTTCCCATTCTTTTTTGCTTTTCCCCAGACCATGCCTCACCGCGTCGGGCTACAGGACATGCGCTGGCTCTTTATGTGTGAGATCACGTCGAAATTTCCTGCGATTTCAGCAGGTTTCTGGCTTATCGGCCCTGATGGGCTCCAGCTTGGTGGAGTACCAAGGCTACATCCTTCCCACATCCCCCGAAAGGGATGTGGAAATCTTTCGGTGCGTCACATGGGCAAGATCAGCTTAGCGGCTAAGCGGAATAACCTTGCGACGCCAGTCCTGCGTGATCGCGTCGCGAACCTTCGAGAGACCGATCCAATCTACCGGGATAACCTTATCCATAGCCTTGACTACGGTGCGGTCAATGATCTCCGGGGCAACATGCGCCTTGGAATTGGTGGGGGCATAATACATAGCAGCGGTGAAGGCGGCTTGGGCCTCAGGGCTGAGAGCATAGTCCACAAACTTGCGCGCGGCGGCCGACGATGGCCCACCTTTGACGAGGTTGAGGGTGTTGATTTGCAGAATCGTCCCCTCCTTCGGCAGAACGACCTTCATCTTGCCGTTGGAGCCATCAGCATTCACTTGGCTTCGGGCGTTCCAGCCCACGCCGAGCGCAACCTGGCCGTTGACGACATTCGGATAAATTTCCGGCTTAGGCTCCCATGTCTGAATATTCGGAGCCACTTCACCCATGGCCTTGATGCCGGCGTCGATGTTCTTGATGAAATCAGTACCGCCGTTCATATGATCCATGATGATCGTGGTGCCGATACCGACGATATCAGGGGCGCTGAGCATGGCGACTTTGCCCTTGAGGGCGCTGTCTTTCAGGGCGTTCCAACTGTCAGGGGCCGTCTTGATTGCGTCGGTATTGTAGATGAGCACGAGATTGTCGAACGTCACGCCAACGCCTGCCACGCCTTCGAAACGGGCGTTCGGGTAGAGATCGGAGACGTTCTTGGTCACACTTTCATCGATCTTGTCGAACAGGCCTTCGTCCGTGCCTGTCTTGGCCACGGAGACGTCCATCAAGGCGACATCAGACTGCGGAGCGGCCTTCTGGGCGCGCAAGGAGCCGAGCATGGCGGCAGAGCCTTGCTGAGGGAAATATTCGATCTTGATATCGGGATTGGCAGCCATGAAAGGTTCGATGACGGCTTTGGTGTAGCGCTCTTGAAAAAGGCCGCTATAGCCGAGGAACGTCACGGTCTGCTGGGCGTGTGCCGGCAAGGCAGCCGCACCGAGCATGAGAATTCCACCTAGAAAAATAGATTTCTTCACTATCCTGTTCTCCTCTGTTGTTTTTTGAAGTGGCGGACGAGTCCGCCACCCTAATGATCGTGTCACGCCGTAAGCTTGGCCTGCACAAGCTTATTAGCCCCGGAAATATCGGGGAGCTTCTCACCGTTACGCAGCCGCTCCAGAAGCACGATTTCGGCCTCCTGCATGCCGATAGCGCGTTCCGCCATGCCGCGCGCCTGGCTCGGATGAAGTGCAACAACGCCGCTTTCATCGCACAGGATCGCATCGCCGGGATTGATCATCTGGCCACCGACGCTGATAGGAACGTTAATCGCGCCTTCCATCCCAAGAATCTTGGTTGTGATCGGTGACGGACCACGGCACCACATGGGCATGTCCACTTTTGTAAACTCGGAGAAGTCCGTTGCAGGCCCATCGATGACGCCAGCTTTCACGCCTGCCATCTTCATCGTGTTGGTAATCACACCGCCCCAGCAGGCGTGGCGTGTATCACCACACCGGTCGATGAGGACGATATCCCCCGGGCGGACGAGTTGCGTCAGGTAGTGAAGCATGGTCGAATCTGCATTCGGAATACGTAGCGTCACGGCGGTGCCGGCCACTCGCTTGCCAGGAAGCACCGCCCGAACATCGGGGTCGACGAAGCCAGAGTGTAGTACATGACCGATCGTGGCGACTTCGACCTGTTCCAGGAGTTCGATGACGTCCGCGCTGATCTGTTCCGGCATGGCATTAACGATAAACATGTGAATTTCTCCGATCAGAGAACGTGATGGTTTGCAACCGGCACGTTAGCGCGCACCTTGGCCGAATAGTCGAAGTCGAGCGTCACTCCAGCGGTTCCGACGCTGTCAGAGCACTGAGCGATGATGTGACCCCACGGATCTATCACCATGGAATGCCCCCAGCAGGCCTTCTTCCCGCCCGCATGGGTACCGATCTGACCAACAGCAAGAAAATAGGTCTGGGTTTCGACAGCGCGCGCTCGAGCCAGCACTTCCCAATGGTCTTTGCCCGTCATCAGCGTGAAGGCGGCCGGCAGGACGATCACGTCTGCGCCCTTGTCTCTCAAAGCGCGGAACAACTCCGGGAAACGGATATCGTAGCAAATGCCGCAGCCAACGGTCTTGTCGCCAACCTTATAGGTCACGACCTCCTCGCCACGGGCGACGGAGTCGGATTCGCGATAGCTGATACCATTCGGCGTATCGACGTCGAAAAGGTGAATTTTGCGATACCGTGCAATTTGCTGGCCATCGGGACCGAAGACCAGCGTCGAGTTGTAAAAGCGGTTGCCTTCCTTTTCCACGATGGAGCCGGCATGGAGCGTGATCGCATGCTTTTTTGCAAGTGCTGAAAGCAACGTATATATTTCGCCGCCGGGGAATTCCTCGCCGCTCTCATGCATCTCCTGCGGATTATCTCCAAGAAATGCAAAGTATTCAGGAAGGACAATGAGGTCTGGTCTATCGGCCTTTACTGCTTTTTCAATCAGATCAGCAGCAACCGCAAGATTTTCCGTCTTGTTATTTTCGGTGTTCATTTGAACAAGTGAGACTTTCACGTTGCTCTCCTCTCATGTTGCGAGGGGAATTAAGAAGTGGATCTTGCCCCATGACAAACGGAAAAACTCTATCAACACCCATAAGGTAAGCTTATGGATTAATCATTTTGCAATGCAGCACAAAATTTAAGCTGCGACGGTCATCCATGGCATGCTGGTTTCACCGACGATCTCTCTCGCCATATCGGCGATCGCTCGCGCCAGCGCGTTGTCGCCACGGTCCTGATAAACCGTGTGGAAGGTGAGAGGGGGCACAGGGGGCGCAATGTCGAGAATCCGCGCCTCACCTGATGTGATGATACCCTCTACCAGCACCCGCGGCAGCGCCCCCACGCCGACCGCCGTCGCCACCAAACGCGTCATGATCGAGAGCGAATTGGAATTGTAGATCCGACTATCGGACAATCCGTGGGAATCGAGAAGCGCACGCAAAACTTGGTGGGGCTGCGATCCGGCGGAGAAGGTAAGCAGCGGAAAATGCGCAATATCTTCAAGCGTCACGCCCGTTTCCGGTAGCGGCAACTCGACCGCGCCCACCCAACAGGATTCAAAGGTACAGAGCGGTGAGTTACAGATATCAGCAGCCATTATCGGACCCATAATAAAACCGACATCGACCTCACCGTTCTGAATGCGCTGAGAGAGTTTCAGGCTCGTGTCTATGGTCAGGTCCAGACTGATACCGGGATATTGTTCATTCACTCGCCGGATAAGCAGCGGCAGCCAGGCGTATACAATTGTGTCAGCGGCACCGATCCTCACCGTGCCTCTCAAAGCCTCCCGGCTGCTGACGATCTGGCGGAACTCGCCAGTGAGATTGACGATCTTTTCGGCATGCTGCAGCGCCAGACGACCAGCCGGCGTCAGGTTGACACAACGCACATCGCGCGTGAACAGCACAACGCCAAGCTCGCGCTCCAGAGCGGCGATACGATTGGAAACAGAGGCTTGGGTCGTGTGCAATCGTTCCGCCGTCGCTGAAAAGCTGTTTAGACGCGCTGCCCAAAGGAAGGTTTCGAGAAATCGTGTGTTCATGGAATGGAATGTCCTCGCATGTCTCCGGTCCCCCTTTCGTGACTGAAACGTGGGGAATGTTAGTGCATGCTCCGTCTTCTTGCCAACGGCGCTGGTGTGGCCATTCTGGGCGTTGCCAGGCATGAGCAAGGCAAATCATCATCGATGCATCGTGCATTCGCCGGGCCGGCGGCAGCACGAGCGTGTAGCTCAATCTTAAAGCCGTCATCGACAGGTGGCCAAAAGCGTGTAAGGCGGTAACGGTCGTATGAGGCTGGTGTCAGAGGACGCGCGTTTTCAAACGCGTCACATCTCTGCAAGGGCCTTGAGCAGCATGATATCGTCCTTTCCGCTGATGGCGTTTGCGTCCGTCTGAACCACATACTCGACGACGGCAGAGATGCCTCCGAGATGCTCTTTGAGCAATCTTGCGGCTTCATCGTCGTCACGGGCCTTGAGTGCGGCATAGAGCGCCTCGTGCTCTTCGATGACTTCATCGAAATAGCCCATTTTGGGAAAGCCGCGACGGCGCACGCGATCAAGCTGGCCTGTCGCATTGTGGATTGTCTGCCAGACGTTCGGAAAGCCGGCGATCCGGCACAGGAGCCGGTGAAATTCGTTGTCGACCTTGAATGCCTCATTGACGTCTCGCCGCTTGGCGGCGTCCTGCTGCCGGAAAAGCAGAAGGTCGAGGTCGCGTTCATAGACCGGATCGAAATTGCGCGCCGTGAGCCTGATGGTGCGCATCTCGAGGCTTGAGCGCACCAGATGCCCTTCTATCACCTTGCGCATGACGATCTTGTTGACGAAGGTGCCGCCGCTCGGGACGATGTTGACGAGGCCTTCCTGCGCAAGGCGCAAAACTGCCTCCCGCATCGGCGTTCGAGAAATGCCAAGTTCGGCACAGGTCTCTTTCTCGTTCAGCGTCTCGCCGGGCAAGAGTTTCATCGTGATGATCGCATCGCGGATAATGTTATAGGCCCACAGCGCCTTGGGCAGGCTAGCGCCCTCCGCCGCATCCACATCGCCCAGTCCCAACTTCGCGTGAGAATTCACTACAGCCCTCTTTTGCACAGTTCGAAGTATTGCAGCACCCTAGCACATCGCCCCACATTCTTGTCACGAGACGACGCCGGAGCATGAGCCTCAGATTGCATTGGCGAGATCAAGCGTCATTGCAAGGAGAACCCTGGCTCCCGCCGCGACCTGATCCGGCTCGCACCACTCTTTCTCGCTATGGGAAATCCCATCCTTGCACGGCACGAAGATGATCGCCGTGGGGCAGATATGCGTCATCGAAAGGGCATCATGGGCCGTGAGTGTCGGCAGCATCATGGATTTGTAGCCGAGGCGCTCCGCCGCTTCCAAAATCTGGCCGGAAAGTTCCTCCGAGAGATCGAGGCGCTGGCGATAATGCGACGTGGTGGCGTCGATCGCAAGTCCGGTCTCCTCCGCAATCCGCGCAGCGGCAGACTCGATCCGGTCAATGATCGCCGCCCGGCCCGCCTCCGTCGCATGAACGGCAACATAAGACAGCTTGGTCAGGTGCGGAATGTTGACACGGTTGTTCGGCCAGTTCCGGATCACGGTGGCGCTAACCATTCCATCGGGCTCGTTTTCCGCCCCGATCGCCTCTATTTCGAGAATAAGTCTTGCGGCAGCGACCAGCGCATTGCGCCGTTTTGACATCGGCGCCGTCTGCGAATGACCGTTCTCACCGCTGATATCGATAAACCCACTGCATCCCCAGGAACTGTTGGAGACGGCGGCGATCATCGCACCGGCCTCCTCCATCTCCGCACCCTGCTCGATATGCAGTTCCAGATATCGATGCACCGCTCGACCGCCAACTGGAAGTGACCCGGCATAACCGATGCGCGAAAGCTCATCCCCGAGGCAAACGCCACCATCGTCCCTGCGCGACAAAGCGTCATCGAGGGGCAAAAGCCCGGCAAAGATACCTGATCCCATGACGCCCGGCTGAAAGCGCGCGCCCTCCTCATTGGTAAAATTGGTGATCTCGATTGCCCGCCTGGTCGTGATACCTTTGGCATTCAGCGCCCGCACGACCGCAAGCCCAGCCAGCACGCCGAGCACACCGTCGAACTTGCCGCCAGGCATCTGAGTGTCGAGATGGCTGCCAATCATGAGCGGCGGCAAGGACGGGTCTTCCCCGTCCCGCCGTGCAAACATGTTGCCGATCGCATCGACGGTAACGGCAAGACCAGCCTCTTGCGCCCAGTAGCGAAACAGATTTCGCCCTTCCCTGTCCGCATCCGAAAGTGCCGGGCGAAAGCTGCCGCCACCCTGCGTGCCGCCAATTGCCCCCATCGTCATGATGTCGGCCCACAGGCGCTCGGTGTCGATGTCTGGAGACTGGGTCATGGTCTATCCCTCGATGGTCAGGAAAAGTGGATGCGCGATCAGTTCGTTTCGTTCAGCACTGCTTCGAGCGTCTTGAGGAAGATGTCGGCGTGCTCGCGGCCAAACGGCAGCGGTGGACGGATCTTCAACGTATTTCCATGGATGCCAGCCGCGCTGATCAGCACACGATGCTCCCGCATGCGATTGACGACCGCGAGCGAGCGAGCGCCATCCGGAACGCGGCTCACGCGATCCTTGACGAATTCCAGGCCGAGAAACAGCCCGGCTCCCCGTACATCGCCGATGCACTCGAACGACTGCTGGAGCTTGCGCATGCCCTCCAGCATGTAGTCGCCGGTCGATACCGCATTGCTCATCAGGCCTTCATCACCAATGATGTCAAGGACTGCGTTGGCCGCAGCGATCGAAACGTGGTTGGCGCCGAATGTGTTGAAATAGCGAATGTCCTGGCCAAAACGCTCCTGCACCTCGCTCTTCATCACAGCTGCGGCGATAGGCAGGCCATTGCCCATTGGCTTGCCCATGACAGCGATGTCGGGGACGATGCTGTGGCGCATGAAACCCCACATATGCGAGCCGGTGCGGCCAAAACCTGGCTGGACTTCGTCGGCGATATAGAGCGCGCCAGCCTCATGCACGACGTCTAGCGCTTTCTGGAGAAAACCAGCAGGCTCTGAAAATATTCCATCGGTTGAGAAGATGCTATCGGCGATAAAGGCGGCAGGCTTGATCCCGCGACGCTGCATGAAGGCAATCGCTTTGGATATCTCAGTTGCAAATGTCTCGCCCACATCCTTCCCGTCCGCACGGTAGGCATCCGGTGCTGGTACCGTAATCACATGCATTCCGAGCGGCATGTTGGGACCAAGCGAGGGCGAGATAGCGGCTGTTGTTGCCGTTGTGCCGTGATAGGCGTTTTCTGTGATGATAATGCCGGTGCCACCGGTATAGTAGCAGGCAATCCGCATCGCCAGATCAACCGCCTCGCTACCGGTGCAGCAATACATGACCCGGCTCAGCTCTTCCGGAAACGTAGCCAACAGCCTCTGGGAATAGTCGAGGATCTTGTCGTCGAGATAGCGTGTGTGGGTGTTCAACACTGCGGCTTGTTCAGCAATCGCGGCAACAACGCGCGGGTGGCAATGGCCGACCGAAGGCACGTTGTTGTAGGCATCAAGATAGGCATTGCCGTCCGGATCGTAAAGCCAGACGCCTTCGCCGCGTACAAGATGCAGCGGATGTTCGTAAAACAGTCGATAGGACGGGCCGAGCATCGCCTGGCGGCGTTCGATCATCAGCCGCTCGCGCTCCGGCAGGCTGCCGAGCCGCGACGCATCGAAGCCATTGATCATGGTTATGGCCGGCTTGTTCATGTCTGTCTCTCCCTTGGCGATCAAGCGCGGCATGCCGCCGCCAGACGCGCCACGACGTCATTCTTCGAAATTGCATCAAGCCTGGCAAATTGCGCCCAGACGGTGGGACTGTTGCGGGTATAACGCTCCCTGTATTCGGGAAATAACCTTGCCTGCCATTCCTGTATCGCAAGCCGCATCAGCATGCGTGTCTCGACAGCCGGATAAAGCAGTTCGAGTTCGTGAGCCGAAAGCGTCTTCTGCGTCGCATAGCCTTTCAGAAAATCGCACATCGCCTCGACTGGGTCCTCGGCATCGCCCATCTGATAGGCGGCACCCACCGCGACATCGAACAAGACCGGCGCGTGGACCATATCACCGAAATCGATGATGCCACTGATCTCGTCCGGATTATCCTTGCTGACGAGGATGTTCTCCATGTTGAAATCGTTGTGGACGACCTGCGCTGGCAGGGCAGCCATGCGCGGCACAACCAGATTTTCGAAATCGTCCATGGTACGTTGCAGCCGCGCCCGTTGTGCCTCGCTGTCGAAGATGGACAGCAATTCCCGAAGCCCCGCCGCATGCGACATATCCCAGGTGATCCGATGACCGGCGGCCTCGTGGGTAAACCCTTGCAACGCCTTTTGCATGCGACCGAGCAAGACGCCGACGCGATAGCGCTGGATTGCCGAATGCGGCTGCGATTTCTGCGATACGCCTGGAACGAACGTAACCATACGCACACCTCGCGTGCCGCCTTCATCGTCCGTCATGCGAAAATCCACCTCACCGTTTCGTGTGCGAATGATCCGCTGGATCGGGATACCCGGATCTGCGGCCTCCACATGCAGAAGCGCCTGGCTGTGCATACTGGTCATGGCCGGATTTTCTGCGGGGTTGAGGATCTTGAGAAGATATTCCGTGCCATCTGCAAGCGTCAGGCGGTAGTTGCTGTCCTTCTCGCCCCACAGCCATTCCGCTCTTCCGTCGAGCCCGTACTTCTCCCGTGCGATACGCTCTGCCTGATCCGCAAGCACGGTGGTCGCGCTCGTCTTCAGCTCAGCGCCAAGCCCGCTTGCCGTCCCTTGGTGTGCCTTGGAGGCCATGTCCCATTCCCGATACTGCAATTGAATAATCGTCGGAGGCCATCTGGGCCTCCGTGCTGTGTCTTAAGGTTAGGAGAGCCGCGGCGCGCCGATCAGCTCTTCCGGATAGGCGGATTGATAAGCCGCAGCCAGTGCCAACACGATGTCATCACGATAGCGCGGGCCGACAAACTGCAGACCGATCGGCAATCCACCTGCATCGAAGCCGCAGGGCACCGAGACTGCTGGTTGACCGGTCATGTTGAACGGATAGGTGAAGGGCGACCAGTCGGACCAGTCCTTGCCTTCGATACCACCTGGGAAATCAACGCCAGCCTCGATTGCAGTCGTCGGCATCGTCGGCAGCATGAGCGCGTCATAGGTCTCATGAAACAGCGCCATCGTCACCTTGAGGTCAGCCCTGACCTGTTCGGCGGCGACATATTCACGGGCGGTATAGGTGCAACCTTTTTCGTAGATGCGGATCAAGCCCGGATCCATAAGCGTCTTCTGTTCTTGCGTCGGATTGATCATTTCGACAGTGCGGGCTTCGGCAGCATACCACAGGGCAAGAAGAGCATCCTGCGGATTGGAGAAGCCTGGATCGACCTCTTCTATAATTGCGCCCATGTCGGCGAGCCGCGAAGCGGCACGCTCAACGGCAGCGGCCACGTCCGGCTGGACCTCGGCATAACCGAGATTGCGACTGTAGCCGATCTTCATGCCCTTGACGCTCGCGGCCTTCGCAGCTTCACGCCAATTCGGAACCGGACTGGGGCAATAGCCATACATTGCCTTTGGCGTCGGACCGGTCGTGGCGTTCATGAACAGCGCGGCATCCTCCACGGTCCGTGTCAGCGGACCGCGATGCGCAAGCTCGAACAGTGGCGTCGGCGTATCAGAAGGGATCCAGCCATAGGTCGGCTTGATACCGAATGTTCCGCAGAATGAGGCTGGAATACGGATGGAGCCTGCGCCGTCAGACCCCTCATGCAGGACACCCATGTTGAGCGCAGCCGCGACGGCTGCACCGCCAGACGAGCCGCCAGATGCACGGTCCGTGCGCCACGGGTTCAGGGTATTTCCGAAAGCAGGACCGTGGGTAACGCCCTTCCAGCCGAATTCCGGCGATGTCGTCGTGCCCAGGATAGTGACGCCAGCGCCGCGCAGGCGCTCCATGATGAGGAATTCCTTCTCGGACGGCGTGGTCGCACCAAGCGCCGATCCGCGCCGCCAGGGAATACCCTTGACCGGGGTCAGTTCCTTGATCGTCGTCGGCGCACCATCGATGGGCGAAAGCGGCTCACCTTTTTTCCAGCGCGCTTCGGATGCCTTGGCTTCCGCCAGTGCCAGCTCCGGCACGACATAGGCGAAGGCGTTGACGCTCGGGTTGAATGCCTCGATCCGCGCCAGCGACGCCTTGGCGGCCTCCACCGGGGATGCCTTGCCGGAGACGAAGAGTTCGGAAAGCTGCGCCGCCGTCATCTCGCCGAGGTCGGTACTGTTCACTACACCCATGATCTCTTTCCTCTTCTCTTTAGGCTCGTGTCGCTTGAACCGTATCGAGCGCACGACGGACAGCGCCGAACATGTCGTCGATCTGCTCGCCGGTGATGATCAGAGGTGGGCAGAAGCAAATGGCTTCGCCGATATTGCGGATGATCAGACCCTCGTTCTGGCACGCCGCCGCCACCGCCGCAGCGGCGTCTCCTGTATTGGCGTCCTCCCATGGGTTGATCTCCAACGCACCGATCAGCCCGATGCCGCGCGAGGAATGCACGAGCGGATGTTCGGCAAGTTCTGCCAGTCCGCCCAGGAACTTTCCTTCCAGCCGGGCGGCGTTGCCGACGAGGTCGCGTTCCTGGATTATCTTCAGGTTTTCGAGACCGACGGCGGTCGCGACCGGATGGCCGGACGCGGTAAATCCGTGACCGAAGACGCCGATGCGATCAGATTCATCGGCGATTGGCTGATAGAAACGGTCGTTCATGATAATCGCCGACAGCGGCATGTAAGACGACGAAATTTGCTTTGACACAACCAGAACATCCGGCTCGATGCCGAGCGTCTCGCATGCGAACATCTTGCCGGTGCGGCCGAAACCGCAGATGACTTCATCGGCGACGAGAAGAATATCGTATTTCTTCAGAATGTCTTGAACACCGGCCCAGTAACCATTCGGCGGCACCAGCACGCCGCCAGCGCCCATCACTGGCTCACCCCAGAAAGCCGCGATCGTTTCCGGACCTTCCTTCAGAATGAGCTCTTCCAGATCCTTCAGCATGCGCTTGGTGAAATCGGCTTCGCTCTCACCTTCCAATCCGAAATGCACATAGGATGGGCATGACGTGTGGATCATCCGGTCAAGCGGCAGGTCGAAGCTTTCATGGTTGCGCGGAAGACCCGTAATTGAGCCGGAAGCGATGGTGACACCATGATAGCCTTTGATCCGGCCAATGATTTTCTTCTTGTCCTTTTTGCCAAGCGCATTGGAACGGTACCAGACCATCTTGCAGGCAAGGTCGTTGGCTTCCGAACCCGATGAGGTAAAATGCACCTTCGACATCGGCACGGGAGCGAGTTTGATCAACATCTCCGCCAGATCGACAGAAGGCCCATGGGTCTTGTAAGCAAAAGTGTGGTAATAGGGTAGCTTTTCCATCTGCGCCTTGGCAACTTCGGCAAGGCGCTTCTCGCCGAAGCCAAGCGCCACCGACCAAAGCCCAGCAAGCCCCTCGATGTAACGTTTTCCATTATTGTCGATGACATAGATGCCGTCACCGCTTTCGATCACGAGGCCGCCGGATTTCTCGTATTTCCGAAGATTGACCATCGGATGCATGTGATAGGCCATGTCGCGAGCTTCAACAGAGTTTGGCATGATTGTCATGTACTGCTCCACAAACGGGCTCTTTTGCCCAACCAGGTTGATATCGACGAGCCTAGCGGTCTGATTTTGACACTTGCTGCCGCTTGCAGAAGCCTTGAGGGCAAATGTCAAATTCATTCCACTAGGCCATCATTAATGCTTCCTTCGCCCGACCGGGAATGGCCTCGATCAGGCTTTTCGTATAGGGGTGCTGGGGTTTATCGAAGATCGCGCTACCGCTGCCAATTTCGACGACCTCACCCTTCTGCATCACCATCACGCGGTCGCAGATCTTTGCTGCGACGCGCAGATCGTGGGTGATGAAGACGAGGGAAAGGTCGAGATCTTTCTTCAGCTGACCCAGCAGTTCCAAAACCTGGGCCTGGATCGAAACATCGAGTGCCGAAACGGCCTCATCGGCAATGATGATCTCAGGCTCTAGTGCCAGCGCCCGTGCAATGCCGATGCGCTGCCGCTGGCCTCCGGAAAATTCGTGGGGGAAACGGTTCGTCGCCTTCGGATCGAGACCAACCATCTCCATCAGTGCGGCGGCGCGTGCCAACGCCTTCTTTTCGTCCTCACCATAGGCAATCGGTCCTGAAGCGATGATGCGCCCGACCTTTTCGCGTGGATTGAGCGATGAATAGGGATCCTGAAAGATCATCTGCATGCGCCGGCGCATGGCCCGGAGGGCTTCGCCCTTCAAGTGCGCCATGTCCTGACCGCTGAGCAGGATGCGCCCGCCATCAGGGTCCTGCAACCGCACGAGGCAACGCCCCACCGAGGACTTGCCAGATCCGCTCTCGCCGACGATGCCCAGCGTCTCCCCGCGGCCAAGCGTGAAGGACACGTTGTTGACCGCATGCACCTCACGCGCTTTGGAGAACAGTCCGCCACCCATCCGATAGATTTTCGACAAATTCTCGACAGCAAGCAAGGGCTCCCGGTTGCCGACATGCTTCACACCTTCGCCGGGTCGCGGGATCGCCGCGATCAGCTTTTTCGTATAGGGATGCCGTGGCGAGAACAGCACCTCTTCCGCCGTACCCTGCTCGACAATCCGGCCGAGTTGCATCACGCTGACATAGTCAGCAATCTCGGCGACGACGCCAAAATCGTGAGTGATGAACATCACCGCCATGTTGCGCTCTTTCTGGAGCCGGGCAATGAGTTTTAGGATCTGTGCCTGTGTCGTGACATCGAGCGCCGTGGTCGGCTCGTCGGCGATCAGCACTTCCGGCTCCAGCGCCAGCGCCATGGCAATCATGACGCGCTGACGCTGGCCGCCGGAAAGCTGGAACGGGTAGCTTTCTGCGGCTCGTTGCGGATCGGGCAGCCCGACCTCCGTCAGCAGTGAGAGAGCCCTTTCGCGTCGCTCTTTTGGCGTCAGCAAACCATGCGCCTCGAAGACTTCCTCGATCTGTGGCGAAATCTTCATCAGCGGGTTGAGCGCCGACATCGGTTCCTGGAAGATCATCGCCACCCGGCGCCCGCGAACGGCGTAAAGCGCATCCGCTGGCATGGTGAGCAGATCCATAGCACCAAGCAGGATACGGCCCTGCGCCACACGAACCGTCTCCGGCAACAGCCCCATCAGCGCGTTGGCGGACATGGACTTGCCGGAGCCGCTTTCGCCCACCACGCAGAGCATCTCGCCGGGAAAGAGCTTGAAGCTGACACGATCGACGGCATAGGGTCGATCTGCGCCATCCGGCAGCGCGATACTCAGCCTGTCGATATGCACGACGGGTTCGCCCTGCCCTTCTTTCTCCAGCGCACCCGGATGGATAATGGCGGCAGCCTCGTCAACCGTCATGGTCTCAGCGTCGATAGTTTCTGCCATGTTTACCTCCCCTTGCGCGCAAGGCGCGGGTTGAGGGCATCATTCAGCCCTTCACCAACCAGATTAAGCGCCAGAACGGTCAACAGGATCGCAAGGCCCGGAAAGAAGCTTACCCACCAAGCCTGACGGATCACAGTGCGGCCAGCACCAATGATGTAGCCCCAGGACATGATATTGCGATCACCCAGCCCCAGGAAGGACAAGGAACTTTCGATCAGGATTGCGGCCGCCACCATCATCGAGGCAAGCACGATGATCGGCGAGAGCGTGTTCGGCAAAATCTGCCGCCAGATGATCGTCGAATGCGTCTGCCCCGACAGAACGGCCGCTTCGACGAATTCCCGCGAGCGCAGCGACATCACCTCGCCGCGGAGAAGCCTGGCAACCGGCGGCCAGGAAACGACGGCGATGGAGATGACGATCGAATAGATGCTGGGCTGGAAGATAGCGACGAGTACAACTGCCAGCGCGAAACTTGGAACGCTCTGGAAGAACTCGGTGAACCTCATCAGCAGATCGTCCACCCAGCCGCCGAAGTAACCGGCAATCGCTCCGATGGGAATGCCGATCAGCAGAGAGACGACGGTGGAAACAAGACCGACAAGCAAAGAAACCCGAGCGCCATGCGCGAGCCCTGCAGCGAGATCGCGCCCCATCGGATCGGTACCGAGCACGAAGGCATCCATCGTGAAAGGGGGAATGAAGGGTCGCTGTACCATCGCCCACGGTGACTTGGTGTAAACAAACGGAGCGGCAACCGAAAGAATGACAACCAGAAGCAATATAACAAGGCCAACAACGGCACCGCGGTTCTGCGAAAAGCGTTTCCAGAAATCCTTCATGACGTCGCCTTGATGCGCGGATCGACGAGGCGATAAAGCACGTCGGTGATGAGGTTAAAGAGCAGGACCATTGCGGCGGAAACGACGAACACGCCGAGCAGCAGATTGTAGTCTCGCTGCGACAATGCGTCGAACATCAGCCGGCCGATGCCCGGCCAGGCGAAAACGGTTTCGATCAGCACAGCCCCGCCGACGAGCTGCCCCGCCTGCAAACCTGCCAGGGTCACGACTGGCAAAAGTGCGTTGCGCAGCACATGGCGGCGCTGGATGATGCCTGGACGCAGACCTTTGGCCTTCGCTGTCTTGACGAAATCGAGCCTGCCGACTTCCAGCATCGAGGCGCGGGTCATGCGGGCATAGACCGCCATGAAAAACAGACCGAGCGTCATGGCGGGCAAAATAAGGTGCTGCAATATGTCCAGCACGCGGTTGAGGCCAGTATAATTGGCCCCGACCGTTTCGTAACCGAAGCCGGGTAGCCAGCCGAGTTCAACGGAAAACAGCAAGACGCCCATGAGCGCCAACCAGAACAACGGTGTCGCATAGAAGATCAGCGCTACCAGCGAAATGATCGTATCGGCCCATTTGCCCTGCCGTGCAGATGCAAAGGCGCCGGCCGCCACCCCGAGACCGAGCGAAATCAAGAAGGCGGAAAGTGACAGAAGCAATGTTGCCGGTAGGCGCTCACTGATCAGATGGAGCACTGGCAACTGCTGACGATAGGAGTAACCGAGATCGAGCCGGAGGACGGAGGACACATAAATCCAAAGCTGCACATAGAGCGGCTTGTCGAGACCGAAGCGTTCTCTGAGCTGTTGCAGGAAGGCAGGATCGGCATCGCCCGCTTCCCCCGCCATGACCGAAGCCGGGTCACCGGGCGCGGCATGGATAAGGAAGAAATTGAGCACGGTGATACAGATCAGGATCACGGCTGCCTTTAACAGCCGCCCCGAGATGAATCTCAGCATGAGCATTGCTCCGACTAGATTGTCCGGTCTGAATGTCAGGCGGAGACACAGTCTCCGCCTGATCTCGACTTACTTCTTGATCCAGGCGTCTCGCATGGATTCCGGAAGGCCGGATGCCGTCGTTACGATATTCTGGACCTTGCAATTGTAGAGGGTCGGGAAGCCGAGTTCGAGCAGCCAGGCGACAGGCACGTCTTCCTGAAGCTTCTTCTGCACCTGATCGTAAAGTTCCTGGCGCTTGGACGCAGGATAGGCGACAGCTGCTTCTTCAAACAGCTTATCGAGTTCCGGATTCGAATAACCCTCGACGTTGTTGAACGGATTGCCCTTTGCAATCTGAGAGGTCTTGTAGTTGCGATCCACCCCAATTGCCGGATCGCCATTCTGGTAAAGATAGGTGAAGGCGATATCGTATTCCCAGTTGGACGTGCGCTGGTTCCAGCCCGCCACATCGGTCGCCTCGATCTCAATCGGAATGCCGACTTCTTCAAGGTTTTGCTTCACGGCTTCCGCCCAGCGCTGCCAGGTCTCGCCGTAAGGAAGCGGCAGAAGTTTCAGCGGCTTACCATCGTAACCGGCTTCCTTGAGCAGCGCCTTGGCCTTATCGACATTATGCGCGTATTTCGGCTCGACATCCTTATAAAAGGGAAGTTTCGACGAAAGCGGGCCTGTTGCGACCTTGCCGTAACCGTTCCACAGGACATCCTTGGCAAACTCGCGGTCCAGCGCATACATCACTGCCTGGCGGAATTTGACATTGTCCATCGGCGGCTTGCGGTTGTTCAGCCAGAGCCAGGAAAGGGGCGCGAAATACTCCCAGCCTTTTTCCGTTATGCAACTGTTGGGCAGATCTTTCAGTCGCGGAATGTCGAAATTCTCAACGGAACCGCCCGGCAAGACATCGACTTTTCCCGTCTCGAAAGCCACTGATCGCGATGCGCCGTCCGGAATGACCTGATAGTAGAGCTCGTCGAGATAGGGCTTGCCCTTGATGTAATAATCCGGGTTCTTGACAAGATGGATGTAGCTGCCCCGCTTCCATTCATCGAATTTGAACGGACCCGTGCCAATCGGCTTGTCATTGGCTGGATTGGTGGCGTAGTCGGTGCCTTCATAGATATGCTTTGGCAAAATCGGCATCGTGTAGAAGGCCAGACCACGGATGAAGGCCTCGAAAGGTTGCTTCAGCTTGAACACGACGGTCTTGTCGTCCGGCGCGGTAACGCTTTCCACATGGGTCATGAGGTTGCGATGACGCGGCTGCATCTTCATCAGGTAGTCGTTGGCAGAAAACAGCACGTCGGCCGAGGTCATCGGCTTGCCGTCATGCCACTTCACGCCATCCTGTAGCGTGAACGTATAGGTCAGACCATCGTCGGAAATGGTCCAGGATTTGGCGAGCGACGGCTCAGGCTTGAGGTTCTCGTCATAGCGCAGCAAACTCTCATAGATATTACCCCCGACCAGCAGGGCTGGACCATTCGTGGTGGTCCCGATCATAATGCTTGGCGGCTCAGGCTGAACGATGAGGTTCAGTTTTCCGCCTGGCGCGGCCTGCGCCAAGGCCGCCGTTGTTGTCATGCAAAATGCTAGAGATGCAGAAATCAGTCGTCGCATGAAGTTCCCCTTATGGATTTTCGTTTTCTTGCAGACGTCACTTTGCGATTTCATCGCAGCAACAATATACCAATATATCGGTACATCATCTTGACTCTCTGCTTCAGCGCATGTCAAGCACTCCCAGGAATTTTTTGCATAAAACTTAAACTCGCACCAATTTCGCCTAAAAAACAATCATCTCCAACACAGGATGGCGCGATGATGGGCGATGGCTGCGGGCTTAAGAGAGATCGAATAGGAGACTGGGTTTGATGAGCGATGCAGAAACCAAGGGCCCCCACATCGCGCTGATTAGCAGCACTCTCGATTTATCGTTTCTGAAAGACATCTTCGCTGCCTCCAAGATGAACGCCCGGGTGAGCATCTATCCAGAGACTGGCTTTAAAGATGCCGACGTGGCGGTGGCATGGAACCCACCACATGGTCTCTTGGCTGACATGCCTAATCTGAAATTGATTCACAGCATCGCTGCGGGCTTGGACAATATCTTCGCCGATCCGAACCTCCCGTCTGTTCCAGTTTGCCGTGTCGTGGATAACCAGCATGCGCTTGGAATGGCGGAGTATGCCATCTGGTCGGTTTTGCTGTTTCATCGACAGATGGACCTCCATCTGCAAAATGCCGCGCTCAAGCGCTGGGAACGTCCAGCACAGATAGCGGCGCAGGACTACACGGTTGGAATACTAGGCTTCGGCACAATTGGAAGGACCGTCGGACGCAGTCTCCACGCCCTCAATTACGATGTTCGCGCATGGGCGCGCTCACCAAAGCAGGAGGCCGGGATCACCACCTATTGCGGAGACGCGGAACTACCGGACTTTCTGTCCGGCTGCGACGTCCTGATCTGCCTGCTTCCCCTGACAGATGCCACACGTGGCATCATGAATTCCAGCCTGTTCGCACAGCTTCCAAAGGGTGCTGCGATCATCAACATGGGGCGCGGCGAACACGTCGTAGAGACCGATCTTCTGGCTGCAATCGACAGCGGACACCTCCGCGGCGCGGTGCTCGATGTCTTCGTGAAAGAGCCTCTTTCCGATGACAGCCCATTATGGCACCACCCCCGCATCTTCACGACGCCGCATATCGCGTCCATGCCTGATCCGAAAAATGTCGTCGCGCAGATTTTTGAGAATGCGACACGCATCTTGTCCGGACAACAACCGCTGAATATGGGCAGCCGTGAAAGCGGTTACTGAGTTGCTGGGGGTGCCAGCATCAGGTTCAGCGTCGACACATCAAAACCTGGTTCCTGCGCGATCAGGCTCGGCTGATCCGCAAACACATACTCGACGACTGCCGCGATATCATCGAGATGCCGCCGCATGAGATTATAGGCCCCATCGGCATCGCCGGACTTGATCGCTTGGTAAATGGCCCGATGCTCTTGTTCGACTTCGTCGAAATAGCCTGATCTCGGAATGGCGTATCGCCTTATGCGATCAAGCTGTCCCGTGGCATTGTGAATGGCCTGCCAGATGTCGGGGAAACCTGCCATCGTGCAGACCAACCGATGAAAATTATTGTCTACTGCGAACGACTGGTCATAATCTTGCCGCTTGGACGCATCGTTCTGCAAGAAGACTAATAAATCGAAATCCCGGTCGTGAACGGCATTATAAGAATGCGCCGCGATCCGAGCCATCCGTAATTCCAGGCTGGAACGGATGAGATGCCCTTCAATTACGCCTCGTAGTGAGATGGTGTTGACGAAGGTGCCTCCGCTAGGCACGACATTGACCAGCCCTTCCTGCGCAAGCCGCAACACGGCCTCCCGCATCGGCGTGCGAGAAATACCGAGTTCGGCGCAGGTTTCCTTCTCGCTGATCGTCGCGCCCGGCTCCATCTTCATCGTGATGATCGCATGACGAAGGTGGTTATAGGCCATCAGCGCTTTGGGCTGACCGACACCATCGCCGGGGAGGAAGTCGGACTGCCTCAAACGCGTGTTCACCTTAGCCCTCCCCCCATCGTGGTTTTCTTATGTTGCTATACCGATATATCGCAGCTCCTTCCCACCGTCTGCAAAAAAATGTCGCGTGCTGACAGGGGATCGGTTCGGCGAACCAGCGCCGACGACGATGCAAAACAGGGAAATCCGGCGCAGTGGCTGCCGCTCTACATCGAAAAGTTGTTGTTGCCAAGCAATGAAACCGGCTGATCTCTATGGCAAGACGTAACGGCGGAGTACCCGCTAGATCAAAGGCTCACACATGTTGGCCACCGTTGATATGAATTTCCGCGCCATTGATATATGACGACTGCTCGGTGCAGAGAAAATAAATGGTCCTGGCGACTTCGTCCGTGGTGCCGAGCCGACCAAGTGGCACTTCAGCCTCGACCAGCGCATCCGTACCAGGGGAAAGGATCGAGGTAGCGATCTCGCCCGGCGCAATCGCATTGGCACGAACACCACGTGGACCGAATTCGTGCGCAAGTTCGCGGGTAAGCGCCGCAAGCCCTGCCTTGGATGCGGCATAGGCAACCCCTGCGAAAGGATGCACCCGTGAACCCGCGATCGACGTCACATTCACGATCGATCCCTGCGC
Source organism: Agrobacterium sp. SORGH_AS 787 (assembly GCF_030819035.1). Lineage (NCBI taxonomy): Bacteria > Pseudomonadati > Pseudomonadota > Alphaproteobacteria > Hyphomicrobiales > Rhizobiaceae > Agrobacterium > Agrobacterium sp. SORGH_AS 787. The sequence goes on along the minus strand of NZ_JAUTBG010000001.1, from coordinate 1,962,797 downwards.
AGCCTGGAGTTCCGGTAACAGTGCTCGCGCAAGAAGAGCGGTGGAAACGAGATTGACGTTCAGGATTTTCGTCCAGGTCGCCGCATCGGTTTCGGTCACGCCCAGCCGACTGCCGCCCGGTCCCTTCGGCGAGACACCCGCATTGTTGACCAGTGCCGCCAGCTTGCCATCGGGAAGACGGCTACGGACCGTCTGGACCAGTTCATCAATGCCAGCAAGGTCGGCAAGATCTGCCTGAATATGGCTCTCACGAGCCGATGGCCAACGGCATTCCTCAGAAAATGGCTGCCGCGATACTGTCAGTATCCGCCACCCATGTTCCAAGAACAACTTAACCGTAGCATGCCCAATCCCACGACTGGCACCCGTCAACAGCATATATGGGAAGGAAGCCAAGGACATAACTCCGGTTATCAGCGATGGGGATGAGCCCGATATATCGATATGCTAGCGGTAAAGCAAAGCTTTGCAAGCTATTTCCCAAACGCTGCCGCACCCGATGAGGGCGCTGGCGCCGCGCGAGGCGTCCGTTCCCTTGATGGAGATCGTCCGCTGGCTCAGGCAATACGCACACCGATGCTCCAGCTGCGGTCGCTCGCAACTGTCGATCCGTATTCTCTTAAAGACCTCAATACGCCATGGCAGAGTTTGGAGTACAAATCTTGCCCAGCAGATCCAGCCCGCATGCGCTTGGAGCTAATTAACAATTATTAAAGCAGCAGTTACCTGTTATCGGTATGGTTGAGTCGCCGTTCACCTTCACCACTTCGGCATTCTGCAGGAAAACCAATGACCAACGCCCTCGATTCCGACATCTTCAACCTTGCGCCGATCGCTATGTGGATCGAAGATTTCAGCGGTGTGAAGACGCTGTTTGATAAGTGGCGAGCAGAAGGTGTCACCGATATCAGGGCGTTCCTGCAAGAGGACCGCAACCGGGTCGTCGCCTGTTCAAAGCAGATCCGCATTCTCAGCGTCAACGCTAAGACATTGGAACTGTTCGGGGCGGAAAGCCTCGAAGAGCTGAGAGCCAATACTACCGCGGTCTTCCGCGACGATATGCTGGATACCCACATCAATGAGCTGGCAGCGCTGTTCAATGGGGAACTGTCGTTTTCGAGCACGACGGTTAACTACACGATCGATGGACGCCGTCTCGACATTCAGCTGCGTGGCTCCGTACTTCCGGGCTACGAGGCAACCCTCAGCAGGCTGCTTTTGACAACCGAAGACATTACAGAGCGTGAGAATGCACGTCGCGCTGAAGTTGAACACAGACGTCAGGCAGAAGGTGTCTTCGAGCATTCCCCCGTTTCGCTATGGATCGAAGATTTCAGCCGGATTCGCACGTTGATTGAAGACATCCGCAATCAGGGCATTACAGATTTTCGCACCTTTATGGACGTTCATCCGGAATTTATACGCCAATGCATGAGTGAGATCCGGGTCATCGACGTTAATCAGGCGACGCTCGATCTATTTTGTGCAAAGAACCGCTCCGATCTATTGCTACGGCTCGGTGAAATTTTCCGCGACGATATGGAAAAGCCGTTTCGAGAGCAACTGATGGAGCTTTGGAATGGAAATCTCTTTCACCATCGCGAGGTGGTCAATTATGCACTGGACGGATCTGTCCGCCACATCCTGCTGCACTTCTCGGTGTTTCCCGGTCACGAAGACGATTGGTCGCGGGTGCAGGTGGCGCTTGCCGACATTACAGCGCGCAAAAAGGCCGAGACCTATCTGGAATATCTGGGCAAGCACGACGTATTGACCAAACTCTATAATCGCGCCTTCTATGCCGACGAGATGAACCGGCTGGAGCGTAAGTCGTTGCGTCCTGTTTCGGCGGTCATCATCGATCTAAACGGCCTGAAAGAAGCCAATGACCAGCTTGGGCACGATGCTGGCGACGGACTGTTGCGCCGCTTCGGTGAGATCCTCAATGGCGCAGTCGCCGCTCCGAACCATGCCTGCCGCATCGGTGGAGATGAATTTGCTATTCTCATGCCTGGCGCAGACGCAAAAGCCGTCGGCACGATGATGGAAACCATCACGGAACTCTTGAGGATCAACAATCAGTTCTATTCGACCCTACCGCTAAGCATGTCATACGGCGCTGCAACCAGCGAGGCGGGCGAAACGATGGAATCACTCGTAAAACGCGCCGACGTGCTGATGTACGAGAATAAGAAAGCGCATTATGCCGCCACTGAGGTCGGCACCGATATGCAAAGAGCGACAACTCGGACACGTTAGAAGCGGGTGAAACCAGGTTTAGAGCTGGGCAGCACGTTTGGTGTTTGAGCTGGAAAGAGCGTCACCCACATCCCCTCCGAGATGAGATACAGGTAGCTTCGTCCTTAGCGCAGCGGAAACACGTTGGAGGTGCGCTTTCTCACCTCCGTGTCGGTCCACTGGCATTGCGGCTTATATCCGGGCGCTGACTGCTTTTTCGATATAGACGTCCCGGAGCCGTCTGCTGACAGGTCCAACGACACCCTCCCCTATCACCTGGCCATCGATGGAAAGAACCGAGGTGACGAAAGACGTGGCCGACGTGATGAAGGCCTCCTGCGCCTCTAACGCCTCTGCGACCGTGAATGGCCGCTCTTCCAGCAAATATCCCGCCTCTTCTGCAAATCCGAGGACCGCCTTGCGCGTAATACCGTGTAGAATGTCGGACGACAGTCCGCGGGTTACGATCTTGCCGTCCGTCGTCACGATGTAAGCATTGGCGGAGGACGCTTCCGTAACGAAGCCATCCTGCACCAGCCAGGCATCATCGGCGCCGGCTTGATAAGCGGCATTTTTTACCATCGAGGGGTAGAGAAGCTGCACGGTCTTGATATCGCGGCGGCCCCAGCGAATATCGGGTAGTGTGATGACCTTGAGGCCACGCTTGGCCAGAGGACTTTCCAGAACGGGGCGCGCTTGAGTGAACATGACAACGACCGGTGGCGTATCCTTGGAGGGGAAATTGAAGTCGCGGTCGGCATTGCCACGCGAAATCTGCATATAGATCAGCCCCTCATCGACCTTGTTATCCGCAACCAGCTTGCGATGGATGGCCAGCAGCTCCTGCGCGCTCATCGGTGTCGGCATGTCGAGCGCCTTCAGCGAGCGCGCTAAGCGCGCCATATGGCCATCGAAATCGACGAGCTTGCCGCCAATCACGCAGGTGACTTCATAGATGGCGTCCGCAAAAAGATAACCGCGATCGAAGATCGAAACCTTGCCTTGCGATTCGGGGCAATAGTGTCCGTCGACATAGACGATACGTTCAGGAGAGGTCATGAGTGTTCAATTCCCAGAAGAGAAAGCGTTGTGACGGGTGGAGATGGTGAAAACAGGCGTCAATAGCCTCGCCCCATATCGACCGTGGGCGGAAGTATGCCGGCGCTGCGGTAGGTCAGAATATTGGCGGCCACGATCGCCGCTGCCGTTTCTCTGTCGGTTGGGGCAGAGATATGCGGCAGCACGGTGATTGCCGGGTGCTCCCATAACGGGTTTTCGGCGGGAAGCGGCTCGACATCGAAGACATCGAGAACCGCATGCTTCATGGCTCCGGCATTGAGGGCGTCAATCAAGTCTTCGGATACAACGACCGGTCCCCGCGCGAAATTGATAAGGCAAGCGCCTTTCGGCAAGGCCGAAAGCCGGGCGCCGTTGAGAAGTCCTCTTGTCTCTCCGGTCAGTGGGAGAAGGCAGACAAGAATGTCCGAGCGGCTGAGAAGGTGGTTCAGCCCCTTGTCGCCATAGACGGTTTCGACGCCTTCCAGCGATTTTTCCGCCCGGCTCCAGCCCATGACACTGAAACCTGCTTCCTTGAGACGAAGCGCAGAAGCCGTTCCCAAAGCCCCCATCCCCAAAAGGCCGACCGTGACCTCTTCGGGTCGCCGGTACGGAAGCTGCCGCCAGAGGCGTTGCCGCTGAAAATACGCGTAGGCGGGCATGTCGCGAAACAGATAATAGGTCCAAGCGAGCACCGCCTCGGCCATTGTCCGGCTGAGCTCTGGATCGATCAGACGTACGACCGGCAGCCGGCTCTCACCAAGCTCGCCGACGAGACGTTCGACACCGGCCCATACGCTGTGGATCCATTTCAGCCCCGGCAACCGCGCGATGTCCGCGGGATCCGGATTGGCGACGATGGCAATGTCGACCTGTTGCCGGGCCGCCTCATCGAGATGCCGGAACGGGATAATCGTTTCATCCGGCATTCGTCGCGACAGCGCGGTAAGCCAAAGCTGCTCTACGTCCTCGGCCATACGCGTCACGAGAGCGATCATCGGACGGTTTTCTTTTTGTATCTTGAGCGAGATCATTGGGCGAAGACGCTGTCGAAATCCTTGAAACCCTTGACCTCGATCGGGTTGCCGCTCGGGTCGAAGAAAAACATGGTGCGCTGCTCTCCGGGCTCGCCTTCGAAGCGGACCACAGGCGGGATGTCGAAGACGATACCGGCTTCCTCAAGACGTTTAGAGAGCGCCAGCCAGGCATCGAGCTCCAGAACCACGCCGAGATGCGGCATCATCACCATGTGATTGCCAACCTTGCCGGTGCGCGTCGTCTCGAAAGGTTTGCCGAGATGCATCGAGATCTGGTGGCCGAAGAAATCGAAATCGACCCAGGTTTCGGTGCTGCGACCTTCCTTGCAGCCCAGAACATCGCCGTAGAAACGGCGGGTCTCATCGAGATCGTTGACATGATAAGCGAGATGAAAAAGAGAGCGCATGGCGTTTCCTGTTTTTCTTGATGAGGCAAGGCTTAGCTTTCCGCCCGTGATTGTCTTAGAGCACGTTGCGTCGATTTGGACGCATTAAGGACGCGCTCACTCTTTGAACCTGTGCATCGTGCTAATCCGAAAATCGATTCCGATTTTCGGGCCGTTGCCGTAGCAGCGCCGCCTTGAGAAAGGCGACGATCAGCGGATGAGGCGCATCGGCCCGCGACGACAGTTCGGGATGACCCTGCATGCCCATGTAAAAGGGATGATCGGCCACCTCTATCGCATCGACGACCGCACCATCGACACCAAGGGCGGCGACCCTTAGACCATGCGCTTCCAGGTCTCCCAGGATATCTGGATTGAGCCTGAAACGGTGATTGCACCGGACGGTCGTATCGGAAAGAACAATATCCGCAAGCCGAGTGCCAGCGACGGTGCGCGTGATCTGATCGCCGCTGCGATGCTCCGGCAGCAGACCGCCACCGGCCTTTTCTTCTCCCGCCATGGCGAGAAACGTTTTGATACCGGCATCGGGATCGGCTTCCGCCAGATTGGCGCCACGGCGACCGAAAGCTTTCCAGGCAACCGCCGTCGCCATAGTTTGCATACCGAGGCAAAGCCCGACAGCCGGAACAGCATTCTCCAGCGCGAAGGCAGCGACCGCGGTTTGCCCGGGGACATTCTTCATGTCGGATCCACCGGGCAGAAGAACCCCCGCGTAAGGTCGAAGCACCATCTCGGCATCAGCCTCGCCAACATCGACCGGGTCGATAAAGTCGATGGACACCGGGACAGAGAGACTGTCCGCCGCGTCCGCAAGACTGGCGAGCGCCGAAGGGTATACGCCGATATGATCGCTCCTGGCGCCGATGAGCGCGATCCTCAATGCGGCATCGGACGCAGCCTCGGTAGGCGCAAGCGTGATGCGACCGAAGCGATCCCGCCAGGCGAGAACCGCCCCTGTGTCCCGGTTGAGAAAACGGTCGCCGTGATCATCAACGCTCACCACTCCGGTTGCGCGGACTGCAAGAGCCGACACCGCCTCCGCATCGGCCATGAAAGCCGGATGAACGGGTACGACGATGTCATCCATACGGGCCGCATCGAAGATCGCCTCTATTGTTGTCGGTGGGGCGACGGGCTGTCCCGATAGTCGCTCGAACCAGTAAAGCCCGCTTGCGGCCAGCCCGCCTTTGGCGACCGCATGCTGCTTCGCATCGGTATGACGCGACGTATCGAAACGGGCGTCGAGATGCATGAACCGATGGTTCTCACGGACCGCTACCGCTGCGGCAACGGCTCCGTAAAGCGCCGGACTGTCGGTGTCATGATGAACGAGGATAAGGCCCATCGTCAGCTCCGTTCGATCCGTGTTTCAGACGATCAAAAGATTGCGGTCGATCGTGCCGAGGACGCGATAACCGGTCTCTGTTATGACAATCGTTTCGCTGACGCCGACCGTGAAACGACCGTAGATGCGCAGCGCCGGCGGCAGGTGGAAGGTCATACCCGGTTGCAGTTCGGTCTTGACCCCTGCATTGAGGCTGAGGATGGCGCCCTCGCCCCAATCCGGCGCAAAGGAAATTCCGACGCTGTAGCCCAGGCGCTTCTTGAAGTTTTCGGTGTAACCGGCGCGATCAATCACCTTCTGGCAGGCAATATGCGGCACTTCGCATGCTTCACCCGGACGAATGGCGTCGAGAGAGACTTGCAGCGCCTCCTGGCAGACCTTCATCATGTCGGCCGCTTCCTTCGGCGGCTCCCCGATCCACGCCGAGCGCATCAAGGCGGCGTGATATCGATCGTGACACGCCGCCATTTCGAGAAAAGCCGGGTCGCCCGCCGCAATCGCGCGACGGCGCCAGGTGCCGTGCGGTACGCCTGTGCGCGGTCCGACGGAGAAGAGCGGCTCCATGCCGAGATATTCGGAACCGGCGGCGATGGCGGACCCCATCATCGCGGCCACGAGGTCGTTCTCGGTGGCGCCGACACGAATGGTGGCGAGGCCGGCGCGCATGCCCGCATCGACATAGGCGGCAGCCTTCTCAAGCTTCTCCACTTCAAGCGGCGACTTGATGGCGCGGAACGTTTCGATAACGCCGGCTCCATCGCCGATGGTACCAAGCCGAGCCTGCAACGCCTCGTAAACGGCAATAGGCAGGAACCATCCGCGCTTGTCGATGGCGATGCGCCTGGAGGCCAGTCCCCGGCTTTCGATCAGCTTGACCAGCAGTCCGATCGGGTCCTCACCGTCCTGATAGACGACGGCGTCGGAGATGAAGGTGTTGGCGATGAAGTTGAAATATTCGAGTTGGCGGATCAGGAATACCGGATCGCCGTCCGCTGGCAGGATCAGAGCCTGAAAAGTGTAGTAGCCCGGTGTCTGCTGGCCGGTTAGATAAAAGATGTTCTCCGGGCCGGTCACCACCAGCGCGTCGAGGCCCGCTGCAGCAAGTCCTTCGCGGGCGAGAGCCTGTCGGCGCGCATATTCTTCCTTCGGGAAGGCGGATTCCTGTCCCTGGATGATATCGCTGGGAATGGTCATGCTTCAAACTCCTTGACGAGATGCGCCTTCGACGCATCGAATTCCAAACCGAAACCGCTCGTGGCAGGCCCTTCGACACCGCCATCCCTGTAGAGAAGCCCGCTTGCCGCGTCGTTTTCGAGACCGTCGGCTCCGTAGAGTTCGGCAAAGCGGGGCCGGACCGCGCAGCTCAGATGAAGTGCGGCCGCCGTTGCGACCGCGCCTTCGTTCATCTGTCCGACCATGAAGGGAATATTGGCGCCCGAAAGCCGCTTGGCGGCGGCATGGCTTGCGGCGATGCCGCCCAGCTTGACGAGCTTCAGATGCGCCCAGAGAAGCCCCTTTGCAGATATGATCTCATCGACATCGGCGGCTGAGGCGACACTTTCGTCGAGCATCAGCGGCAGTGGGCTCGTCTCCGCCAGCCGTTTCAGCGTGTCCCAATCTCCGGCAGCGACCGGCTGCTCGACATAGGCAAGTCTGAAGCGGGCCAGCGACTGCAAATTCTCGACCGCTTCCGCTTCGCTCCACGAGCCATTGGCATCGATAGCAAGTTTGACGGCATCGCCGAAACGGTCACGCAGGGCCGCTATGCGGGCCATGTCCTCGGCAAAATCACCACCACCGACACGCACTTTCAGGTCGCGGAAACCGCGTGCCACATAGGTCTCGGCCTGGGCCAGAAACCGGTCGGTCGAGGATATGAAGAGGGTCTGGTTGGTAGAGTGCCGTACCATCGGCAAAGCCTCGCCGCCCAGCATCGCGCACACCGTGACACCCTGCTTGCGAGCGACGAGATCGTGAAGCGCGCTGTCGATCAACATCCGAACTGGCGGGATGACATCGCCCCGACCGGCCAACTCGCTCTGCATCGCATCGGGTTCCATCGACCAGTCCAGACCGTTCAGGACGTCCAACGCACTCCGAAGGCAGGTTTCCGGCTCTATACCGTTCAGATATGCAATATTGATGCGGACTTCACCTGTCCCGGCATGTCCACCATGTTCCAGCCTCAGATAGAGCGTATCGAGCCCGCTGACCGGACCGGAGGACGCGGTATGGAGGAGAAGCCCGCCGCCATATCGAAGTATGGCTCTGGAGAGGGACGCTCTCATGGGGCCGGCCGCAGCATCGTTCTGGCCACGTCGCGGTAGATGACGCTACAGGTGATGAATTCATCCACCGGCACGAATTCATCCGCCTTATGGGCGACGGACAGGCTGCCGGGGCCGATCACCGTTCCTTGTGCGCCAAGCGAACGGAAATGCACCAGATCGCAGCCGCCCTGAAAACCGAATGGGCCGGGATCGACAGTGCCGTTCTCCTTACAGGCCTTGAGACTTGCCAGGACGACGGGATGATCGGGCGCGGTTTCAGTAGCGCTGCCGGTCGTGGCCTTAAAGTCGATGATCTCCGCCTTCACGCCGAAACGATCATACGCATCCTTCAGCAAAGCGGCCAGTTCCTGCTTGACGACCTCTTCGTCCTCGCCTGGCACCATCCGGCGGTCAAGCAGCAGGTCGCAGGCACCCGGAAGGACGTTATCCGCATGACCGCCGCTGATGCGCGTCACCGTCAGGCTCGCCTCGCCGACGAGAGAATGCGTCCGCTTGCGCACGACGTCGTTGTGATAGGTTTCAATGAGTGTCAGAAGCTGGCCCGCGCGATAGATGGCGTTGTCGCCGAGATGTGGCGTACCGGAGTGGGCTGGGACACCCTGCACGCGCACCACGGGCCTGAGACTGCCCTTATGCGCCGAATAGGTCGTATTGGAGGTTGGTTCACCCACCACCGCGAAATCGATATTTGGCTTTGTCGAAGCGTAGTATTTGGCGCCTTCGCTGGCAATTTCCTCGTCGCCGACGAAGACACCGAGCAGCGTGCCGGACCATGTCGCGCGGTCTGCGGCCAGCATCCGCATTGCTTCGATCATGGCGATCAGTGGCCCCTTGCAGTCGCAGGCACCACGACCGAAGAGCTTGCCGTCCGCCTCCCGAAGCGTGAAGGCATCGGAGGTCCAGCCGTCGCCTGCAGGCACCGTGTCCATATGGGTATTGAAGGCAAAGACGGGGCCGGTACCGTTTTCCAGCCTGGCTTCGACATTGAAGCGTCCCCGCTTGTATTCGGTCAAAGAGACCGAGAAGCCTTCTTCTTTCAGCAGGCCCTCGACGTAAACAGCAACCTCACCTTCACCGCCTGGCGGGTTCTCGCTGCGAATGGCGATGATTTCCGCGAGTTCGCGTTTCATCCGGGCTGCGTCTGGCATATGAGTCATGATCGGATTTCACCTAGTGCAATATCTGGTCGAGGAAGCGTGTCGCCCGTTCGTTGACGGCGCCTCCGAAGAAGGAATCGCGAGACGCATTTTCGACCACTTCGCCGTCTTCCATGAAAATGATCTGATCGGCGGCGCGCTTGGCGAAGCCCATTTCATGGGTCACGACGATGCTGGTCATGCCCTCGCTGCTGAGATCGGCCATGACGTCCAGCACTTCGCGGATCATCTCGGGGTCCAGAGCCGACGTCGGCTCGTCGTAGAGCATCAGCTTCGGCTTCATGGCAAGCGCGCGGGCAATGGCGACTCGTTGCTGCTGCCCGCCCGAAAGTTCGTCCGCAAAAAAATCGGCCCTTTCGGGAATGCGCACCTTGCGGAGCAGATCCATGGCTATGTCATGGGCGTCGCTCCGGCTCATGCCGAGCACCTTCATTGGTGCGAGCATGATGTTTTCGATGGCGGTAAGATGCTGGAAGAGCTCGAAATTCTGGAAAACCATACCGATCTGACGGCGGACTTCCGTGGCGCGGCGCAACTCACGGGCGATGTCGTTACCTTCGAAGAAGATATTGCCGTCATCGGCTGGCTCAAGCAGGTTTGTGCAGCGCAGCAAGGTCGATTTTCCAGACCCGGACGGGCCGATAATTACCATGGTCTCGCCGCCGTGGACGTTCAGGCTGCACGCCTTCAAGATCTGAAGGTCACCGAAACTCTTGTTGATCCCCATGACCTCAAGCAGCGGCTGGCGTGCGGTGGCTTTGTTAACGTGCTCTTTCATCGGGCCTCTGCCTTTTCGGTAAGCGCAGTCAGGCGCGCCATCAAGGAAACGGGAGGACGCTTATCCCGTCGGCGCTTGCGGTCGAGCGCCCGCTCAAGGAGAAATTGGCCGCCCATGAAAATCGTGGTGAGCGCCAGATAGTAGATGCCGGCCGCCGTCAGCGCCTCGAAGTATTTGAAGTTGGAACTTGCGGTCTGGTTTGCGACCAGAAGCAGTTCTTCCACCGCCACCACCGATACCAGCGCGCTCGTCTTCAGCATGCCGATCATCTGGTTTCCTGTCGGCGGCAGGACGATGCGGGCGGCCTGAGGAATGACGATGTAACGCATGACGGCAAACCGGCTCATGCCAAGCGCAAGGCCAGCCGTCCGTTGGCCTTTCTTGACCGCCTGAAGACCGGAACGAATGATCTCCGCCATATAGGCGCCCTCATTCAGCGACAATGCGATCACGGCGCTGGCGAAGGCGGACAACATGATGCCGAAGGTCGGCAGTACGTTGTAAATGAAGATGATCTGGAACAGCACCGGGGTGCCACGGAAAAGCCAGAGATACAAAAGCGTGACAATCTGTAACGCCTTTACGCGGGATTCCTGCAACAGAGCCACCACGAGACCGGCGATCATTCCGAAAAATAGCGAGATGACCGTTATGATCAGCGTCAGTAACGCGCCGTGGAAGAAAGCGGGTGAAAAGACATAGTCAAAGACCAGATCAAGCGACATCCCGCTCTCCTTTTCTCTTTGTTATGGGGCGGTCAGTTGAAGATCGACACCGATGCCGGCAGCTTCCATTTTTCGATCAGCGTCTTGTAGGTGCCGTCGGCGACGACCTCCTGCAGCGCATCCTTGATCGCCTTTTGAACAGCCGTATCACCCTTGCGGGTCGCCATGCCGATATTGGTATTCGATTCGAACTCTTCTCCGGCAACCTCGTAAACGCCGGGCGTTTCGGTCTGCAAGACGACAGCGCCGGGGGTCGAGTCGAACTCGGCATCGGCACGTCCCTGCCGCAGCGCAAGTGCGGAGTCCTGCCCTGTAGGGAACGTCAGAACCTTAACCGCGGCAAGACCCTTGCCCTTGCAGCGCGCATCGTCGGCACGCGCTTGGCTCTCTTCAATTCCACCAAGTGTCACGGCAATCGTTTTGCCGCAGAGGCTGTCGTCACGACCGGTGATCTTGGACGGATTGCCCGCACGCACGACAACCTGATTACCTACCTTGAGATAGGGAATGAAATCGACCTGCTCGGATCTCTTCGGGTTAATATACATGGCAGAGTTGATGATATCGATACGACCGGCCAAGAGTGCCGGGATCAGACCCTGAAAGTCCATGCTCATCGGCTTTGTTTCAGCCTTCAGCTTCTTGGCAATAGCGGAAATCAGATCGATGTCGAAACCGGTCAGCTGACCATCCTTCTGAAATTCAAACGGAGCAAACGTCGCGGCGACGCCATATGTGAGGGTTCCTTTTTCCACCAATCCGGTGGACGGCAACTCAGCGGCAGACGCCGAGGCGACAATGGCAAGCGACAGCATCGATGTAGCGAAAATGGTCTTGAGCATGCGAGTCCCCTTGTTATTGTTAGGTCAGATTGCATTTTCTTTTAACAACAATACAATTTAAAAAATTTCGGTGTCAAGCGAGAAAGTGAAATATTGAGCAATGCGTATGTATGCTCATTTTTTGATCTTATTGATGAATTTCGCTCCATATTCGATTTTTTCGAGTCTTAAATTGAGTTTGAATGCCGGATTGACCGCACTTCGACCGTTGAGCGGATAGACTTTTGTCGATGAACGGCTATTAGTCAGGATGCAACTATCAGCTTTACGATTGTACGATGTCAGAAAACGATACAAAAACTTCGAGTGCGGTGACAACGAATGCCCAGCAGAGTAGGCACCGCCTTGCCAATCAAATCCTTGACCTCATTCGCGACGCGAGATTTGAGATCGGACATCATCTGCGCGAACAGCAACTGAGCGACATGCTCGGCGTATCCCGCACGCCCGTCAGAGCTGCCCTCACCTTACTCGCGGAGCGTGGCATTGTAGAAGCGCGCAAAAATCAGGGCTTTTTCCTCAAGGCCCAGCATCTGACACTTCACCGCACAGAACTCGAGGTGCCGGTCACGGCTGGCGAGGATCTTTATGCCCGCATCGTGGAGGACCGGCTGTCCGGCATTCTGGGTGACAGCGTCACCCAGGCAGAACTGACACGGCGCTACAAAGTCGACCGGACTCTTCTGCTGCGCACCTTGACCCATATGGTCAATGACGGCTTGCTTTCGCGCAACAGCGGTCGCGGCTGGACGTTCCGCCCAACCCTCGATTCACAAGTGGCCCTGCGCGATAGTTATGATTACCGCAGCACTCTGGAACCGGCCGGGCTGCTTTTGGGCAGTTTCAAGTTTGACGCCGGATTGCTCGAACGATCGCGCCTGGAGCACATCTACCTCGAGGGCCATCCCGACATCGCAGCCGTCGATCCCCGTCTCCTGTTTGATACGGACGCGCAGTTTCATGAAATGATTGCGGGCTTCAGCGGCAATATTTTCTTTCTTCAAGCCATCCAACAGCAGAACCGATTGAGGCGTCTTTTGGAGTTCGGCGGCTATTCCAACCGCCGCCGTGTGCGGGATTGGTGCCGCGAACATCTCAACATCATCTCAGCAATATTCGAAGGCGACACCATCAAGGCATCGGAACTGATGACGAAACATTTAAGCGCCGCGAGAGCTGCGGCTCGACATTACCCAAAACCGAATTAGGACGGAAGTCGGTCGAGATCCCGTTCCCCTGCGATGCTCGATCGCGAAGACTGTCCAAATGAACTCATTTTGGCGAAGGCGAGCGGAGTAATTTTTTAGAGTTCGGTGACCGTCGAACTCTCAGGTGGCACCTGGGTTCGTGCGCAACCCGTCCATGACCAACCGAACGATCCTTTGGGCGCGTAAACGCCAATCGGGTCCTTCCGGTATGGAGTATACCCCGAAGAGCGCATTCAGAACGTCTGCGGCGTCAATGTCTCCTTTGACGGCATGGGCTTCGCGCGCATGGGCCAGAAGGTCTTCAAAGGCGGTATGCAGTAGCGTTGAGCCTTCCGAAAAAAGAGCGGAGTTGGATGTGAACAAAAGTTTCAGACTGTTCGCCATGCCCCGTTTCGTCGCCATGTAATCGACGAACCGGTACATCCATTTTTCGACGGCCATTTCGGGTTCTTCTTCGGCCATAAACGCGCGCGCGGCTGCGGCAAGAAGCTCCAACTCACGCCGATACACGCTCTCCACCAGATGTTCACGTGTCGGAAAATGCCGATAGAGCGTGCCGATGCCAACACCTGCACGCCTGGCAATGTCTTCAAGCGATGCGGACGCTCCCTGCTCAGAAAATGCCAGTGCGGCAATCTCGACCAGTTTTTCGCGGTTTCGCCGGGCATCCGCACGCAAAGGCGGGTGTTTGACCGTTGGCGTAGGTTCCTCGGGCACTTAAGGGGGCGCTCCATAAGAAATGACTTGACGAAAGATCGTAAGCCACTAAGTTAAACGGAGGCGCCTCCGTTTATGGATGCGCCATTCGTTTCCTTAAATCAAATAGGAGGCGGATGTCATGCCAAAATCAGAAAATGGCGATGAAGGCCGGTAGCCGTACCGTTCCACAAGAGCCCAACCATCCGTCTCTTAAGTTGACGTCGAAATCCTGGAGGCACCCGTGACTCGATCGGTAAATACCAACACGAATAACAATGGTGCGTCTCATTGGTTGCCTCGAGACGACAAGATTTCCGTTTTGCCTGCACCTCACAAGGCCCTTTCAACCGATAGAGCCTATGACATTTTAAACTTTGCCATCGACAGCACGGCGGCAGGACGTCACGTGGCCCTATGCACCCTGGTGGAGATACGCGGCGGCTCCTCGCGTCCAATTGGCGCGCATATGGCGGTCAGCGAAGACGGGCGTTACTGCGGCTACGTGTCCGGCGGGTGTACTGAGGCGGCTATTGCCGCTGAAGCCTTGCAGGCCATGAGGAGCGGTCACGACCGGTTCGTTATGTTGGGCGAAGGGTCGCCCTTCTTCGATATCGTTTTGCCCTGCGGAGGCGGGATTACGGTCTCCATTCACCTTCTCAAAGCCGTCGAACCGCTCTGTTCCGTCAACAGGCTGGTGGATAATCGTCAGTGCGCATCACTTCGTTATATGCCCGGCCCCCGGCAACTTTCGCTTGAGCCGGAGGTGACAACAACCGGCTGGGACGACGATGTGTTCGTCACCTGCTACCGGCCAAAAGTGCGCATGATTTTTTCCGGGCGCTCCCTTGAGGTGGAGACAACCGCCCGAATTGCCGAGGGTGCGGGCTATGATGTCATTCTCCCGGACGGTGCGAGCAGCTCCCACATCGATCCTTCGCTGATTGATGCCGACACAGCAGTGGCTCTTCTTCAGCACGATCTAGACCAGGAAATCCCGCTGCTTGAAGCCGCGCTTGCCGCATCGCCGTTTTATATTGGAGCTCTCGGCAGTTCCCGGACACATCACAGACGGGTCGAGGGATTGCGCCAGCGCGGCCATTTGGAGGAGGCGATCGGTCGGATCAAGGCGCCAATCGGAGTTTTCGCAAAAGCAAAAGACGCGCAATCTCTGGCGCTCTCCGTTATCGCCGACATCGCCGCCTCGCGGCAGGCTCACGTCGCACGGAACGAGAGCATCCCCGCGAGACCGTAGTCGGAAGCGCTTCATAACAAAGAACTTGGGCTGAAAACCGCTGCTTTAATTGTCCCGGCGATCGGCCAACGGCAAACATGACCAGACGTTCCACAGGTGCCGCGAGTGCGTTTCCAACGCGGCCTGTCAGATGAGGGAGATATCCAATGCGATTCATCATAAACGGAACGGCAGTGGAGGTAGAGGCGGATATCCGCACCTCGCTGCTTGATCTTATGCGTAACTATCTGGGGCTGACCGGCACGAAGAAGGGATGCGATCAAGGCGCGTGCGGCGCTTGCACCTTGCTCGTGGATGGCGAGCGTATCAATTCCTGCCTCGCGCTCGCTGTTCAATATCAGGGACGCAGCATCACGACCGTCGAAGGCCTTGCCGCAAACGGCAATCTTCACCCTCTGCAGAAAGCCTTCATAGAGCATGACGGCTTTCAATGCGGCTACTGCACGCCCGGCCAACTCTGTTCCGCCGTGGGTATGGCGGGCGAACTCGAACGAAATATCCCAAGCGTCGTCACCGCCGATCTTTCGAGCGACAGTGTGACCGTGGATGAGACCGAAATTCGCGAACGCATGAGCGGTAATCTCTGTCGTTGCGGTGCCTATAACGGCATCGTCGAAGCCATCTCCGAGACGCTGACCCATCAGGCAATAGTCCAGACCGATGAGAGGGCACGCGCATGAACATCTTTTCCTACCATCAGGCGTCGGACGCCGCCTCCGCCATCACTCTCAAGCAAGCGGGTCCCACAGCCAAATATCTGGGCGGCGGGACCAATCTCGTCGACCTCATGCGCGAGACCGTTGAGAGACCGGCAACACTGGTCGATGTCACCCGCCTCTCCAGTGCCATAGAGCAACGCACAGATGGCAGCCTGCTGATCGGAGCAGGTGTGACAAACACGGCACTCGCAGCCCATGGTGCGGTGAGATCGCAGTTTCCGCTTCTGTCACGCGCCATTTTGGCGGGCGCCAGCGCGCAAATTCGAAATGTAGCAACAGTCGGCGGCAATATACTCCAGCGCACCCGCTGTCGGTATTTCTACGACAACGCTGCCCGCTGTAACAAGCGCCAGCCTAATTCCGGCTGCGATGCGGTGGGCGGTTTCAACCGTTACCACGCAATCCTCGGCGCATCTGAAAGCTGCGTCGCGACCCATCCATCAGACATGTGCGTGGCATTGGTCGCACTGGACGCAGCGGTTCATCTTGAAGGCCCGTCCGGCACGCGCCTATTGCCATTGCGTGCGCTTCATCGCCTGCCAGGGGCCACGCCTGAGATCGAAACCGAACTTCATCCAGACGATCTCATCACCGCCATTGAGATCCCGGCCCTTCCCTTTGCCCGCAGGTCCGCCTACCGGAAAGTCCGGGATCGCGCGAGCTACGCCTTCGCTCTCATTTCCGTTGCTGCCGCGCTTGAGATCAACGGCGCTGGCTATGTGACGGACGTGAGGCTTGCGCTTGGCGGGGTTGCCCACAAGCCGTGGCGAGCGCTGAAGGCGGAAGCGCGCCTTCAAGGCCAGAAGGCAAATGCGGAAAGCTTTGCGGCAGCGGCCAAAGCCGAACTCGCTGACGCCATCGGCTTGCGGGACAATAGGTTCAAGATCGAACTTGCTAAACGCACGATCGTCGCGGTTCTTGAAGAATTGAAGGGAGAAAACGCATGAGCGCCGAAACCCAGACGCTACCAAAAACAGCCAAGCCAGGTCGCTGGCAACCTGCCGTTACGACCGATCCACTTTTGCGCAAGCATGGATCGCTCGGACAATCTGTATCGCGCATCGAAGGCCCAATGAAGGTGCAGGGCAAGACACGGTTCGCGGCCGAATTTCCCTATGACAATATCAGCTATGCAGCGCTGGCCTTCAGCACCATTGCACGCGGTCGCATCGTCGAACTGAACGTCAGCGCGGCACAAGACGCGCCGGGCGTCATTCTCGTCATGACCTATAAGAACGCGCCAAGGATGAAGGCGCCATCGCTGATGATGTCGTCACCCACAGCGGCAGGCGCCACCGATCTTCCGGTGATGCAGAGCGACGAAATACACTGGAACGGTCAGCCCATCGCTGTCGTCCTGGCTGAGACGCAAGAGCAGGCGGATTACGCCGCTTCCCTGGTCACGGCAAAATACGACGTGCTGCCAGCGATCACGTCTTTCGAGCAAGCCAAGACGTCGCCGCGGCAACTTGAAACTCTGCTTGGCCAGCCCCCTTTCGTCGAGATTGGCGACGCCGAAACCGCACTTGCCAAGGCCGACGTGAAGGTCGATCTGGTTTACAGAACGCCGCGCCACAATCACAACGCCATCGAATTGCATGCGGCGACGGTTATCTGGAATGATGATGAACTGCGGGTTCATGATGCAAGCCAGTTGCTCGACCTGATTACGGGCCAGCTTGCGGACATTTTCGATCTTGATGTCAGCAAGGTCCATGTGACCTCGCCCTATGTCGGTGGTGGCTTTGGCGGAAAATGTCTCTGGGACCACCAGATCCTGGCCTGTGCCGCGGCCAGGCTCGCAAACCGCCCGGTGCGCATCATGCTGTCTCGCGAAGGGGTCTTCAGAATCGTCGGCGGCCGCACGGTCACCGAACAGCGTGTAGCCCTGGGCGCAAGGGCAGACGGAACGCTCGACGCCCTGATCCACACGGGAACAGCCGCGATGACGCGGCACAATTCCTGCCCCGAACAATTTACCTTTCCCGCGCGCCACCTCTACGCTGCCAGAAACTTTCGTCTCGGCCAGGACGTCGCCGATATGGACATGCTGGCAAACACCTTCATGCGAGCACCAGGGGAGTCGGTTGGAACCTTCGCACTGGAATGCGCGCTCGATGAACTTGCCGAAAAATTGGGGCTGGACCCGATCGAACTGCGCCGACGGATCGAGCCGGAAACGGATCCGACAACCGGCAAACCATTTTCTTCCCGCTATCTCATCGAAGCCTACGAGAAGGGGGCGAAAAAGTTCCGTTGGGACAGCCGCAGCAAGACGCCGCGCCAGAGGCGTGAAGGCGAATGGCTGATCGGTATGGGATGCGCGACGGCGACCTATCCCTATCACCGGTTCCCCGGCGGCGCCGCGCGTATCAAGCTGACGGCGGACGGCCACGTGACGGTTTCAACCGCCGTCCACGACATGGGGATGGGAACAGCGACGGCGCAGGTCCAGCATCTTGCCGCACGGCTGGGCTTGCCGCTCGATCATGTGACCTTCGAGTATGGCGATAGCCGACTGCCAAAGGGTGTGATTGCGGGAGGCTCGACACAAACCGCCTCAATCGGCGGCGCAGTCATCGCTGTAACTGAAGTCTTCGTTGAGGAATTGATCAAGCTTGCCGGAAACGACTCTCCACTGGCAGGACTTTCGCTTTCCGACGTGGATACCAGAGACGGTGGTTTAGCGCATATCAATGACAGCAGCCGCTTCGAGAGCTACCAGTCGATCCTCAAGCGCGCCGGGAGAGACGAACTTGTCTGTGAGGCGGAGGCACCCGCACCGGCGGAAATGCAAGCTTTTTCCATGCATTCTTACGGTGCACAGTTTTGCGAGGTCCGCGTCAGCGCAGTAACGGGCGAAGCGCGCGTCTCGCGTTTCTTGGGTTCTTTCGACGCAGGGCAAATATTGAACCACAAGATGGCGACCAGCCAGTTCAAAGGTGGGATCATCATGGGTATCGGTCTGGCTCTTACCGAAGAAACGAACTTCGACGAGCGAACGGGGCGCGTCGTCAATGCCTCCCTGGCAGACTACCACGTGCCGGTGCAAATGGACGTCCCCGCAATCGACATCCTTTACACCAACAGGCCCGATCCCCAGGCTCCCATGGGGGCACGCGGCATCGGAGAGATCGGCATTACCGGAGTTGGGGCAGCCATCGCCAACGCAGTCTACAATGCAACGGGTGTGCGCGTGCGTGACTTGCCCATGACCTTGGACAAACTGATGACCGGTCCGGATTGACGAAACAGGCAGGGTTTAAACACCCCGGGGTGAAGATCAGATCGAATGCGAGTCAGACACAGAGCCGTGCCTGACCGCCATGAGATTAAAAGCTGATCTTTGCCGTCAATGTCGCGTTGAGCGGCTCACCAATGGAGTTTCCAAGAGCTGTCGTGCCGATTGAGGAGGTGTAGTACGTTTTATCGAAAATGTTCTTCACATTAAGCTGCAGCGCGATGGGTCTCTCGAAATTCAACGTGTAGGTCGCGAAAGCATCGACGACAGCATAACCGGGAAGGAAATACGCGTTGTCGTTCATGCCAGCACGCTCTCCGACAGCGCGCACACCGGAACCCACCTTGAGGGTGTTGCCGCTCCCGCCAATCTCGCCAAAATCATAGGTTACATAAAGCGAGCCGGTGTGTGCGGGCACATTGACAAGACGCTTACCAGCATAGGTGGGATCTTCGAGGACCTCTGCATCAGTGTATCCATAGCTGGCAATGATATCGATGTCATCCGTCAGCGAACCAGCGACATCGATCTCAAAGCCTCGTGAGCGCACGAGACCTGCGGTCTTGACCACGGGCATTCCATTATTGTCCAGCGCCGAATAGGCGACATTCTTTTTCTCCGATGTGTACAGGGCGAAATTTGCCGTAAGGCCGGACGCAATCTCGAATTTGGCACCAACCTCATAGGAAACGCCTTCCTCCGGGTCGAGATTGCCGTAAGGGTTAGCGATGGAAGACTGTGGTCGAAATGTCTTCGCGGCGTTGGCATATAGGGAAACATCAGGCGTCAGCTTATAGACGATCCCGGCATTGGGGACGAGCGCATCACCATGGCTGTCCGTATTCGTTTTGAAGGGGCGTCCTTTGCCTGCCACCAGATCGTAATATTGATAACGCAGACCTCCCACCACAATCCACTGATCGCTCAGATGCCAGTTGTCTTGCAAATACAACGAAGCTGTACTGAGGATCTCCGTCTGGTCGCTGTCGGCCCGCGAAACCGTGGTACAGGCTGGCAGTGTTCCGTAGACCGGATTATAGATGTTGAAACCCGTAACATTACCACATCGCAGGAGATCGGTTCGCAGCGTGTTGGCGTAGTCGTAGGAGGCACCGATCAGGATTTCGTGCCGAAAATCGCCGATCTCGACATCGCCGGTCAAATCCGTCCTGACGGCATGATTGTAAATAGTGGAGCCTTGCGTTGCATCAGCACGGCGCTTGAGGACGCCGGTTGCTGGAGTGTATTCCATGACGCGCGCCTGATTGTCGGAATACACATTGCGGCTGTAGCTATAGTCAATGCCGAGCTTCCAGTCATCCGAGAGCTGGCGGTCGATATCGACCTGAAAGAGATCGGACTTGCCGTCGGTGACATTATAGGGCTCATCGAAGCGGGTTTTACGATCCACATTGACCATGTGGCCGGTGGTCAAATCAAAGATCGTACCGCGATCGAAGGGCGTGCTGTAGTCCTGGTGCATGTAAGACACCGTCACATCCGTGTCTTCACCGGACCAGGATAGCGATGGTGCGATCAGCCAATCCTTGGTTTCGCCGAAATTGCGCCAGTAATCGATGTGCCTGTAATCGCCGATAAGCCGGTATGACAGGTCGGTGCCTTCAAGCGGGCCGGTCACATCGAAACCTGCCGACCCACCGCCGAAGCTGGAAGCACTAGAATAAATGTCGGCGGAGAAAGTGTCCTCTGGTTTCTTCGTCACGACATTGATCATGCCGCCTGGATCCAGGATACCGTAAAGCGTGGAAGATGGTCCCTTTAGCACCTCTACCCGGTCCGTCGTCGCATTGAACGAACGGTTCAAGGCAGTCTTCATCCCGTTGATCAGAATCGAGCCGTCTCGGTTGTCGCCGAAACCACGACGAATGATTGAATCTTGCGTGCCGCCCAGCGTATTCGCCTGTGAAATACCGCTGATGTTTGCCAAGGCTTCATCCAGGCTCGTCGCATGCTGATCCTGAAGAACCTCTTGGCTGACGACATTGACGGCCTGGGGAATATCCAGCAGAGGGGTGTTCGTGCGAGTGGCTGTGGACGTCGCGACGGGTTGATACCTGTTCGTGGCGGCGTCAGCTGCCCCGTTGATCACGATCGTCGAAAGCTGGGTTGGGGCAGCATCCTGCGCGGTCACGCGCTTGGTTTTTTGCCGAGATAGTTCCTGGGCATATGCCGAGCTGCACGCTGCCGCAAAGATACACGAAACAAGCAAGATCGCCGTTGAATGTTTTAAATGTCTCGCTTGTCCCATGATGCGCCCCAGGTATCAAAACTCATGAGCACGTCCATGGATTTCATGACTGTAGTAGTCAATTTTTAATTTGACTACATCTGACCGAGACTGTCCGAAAATGGCCCGGAATTAAGCGATATCTGGAGGCGATCAGCCGAACGCCAAGCGCACTACCCCCGTCAAAAACAACTTTTAAAGACAAAAATATTTGACTACTACAGTCATGATATGCACGTCGTTGCGCCAGAGAAGTTGAAAGTTGACGATGAGCGAAGATACGAAATCTGGCGGCGCCATCTTGTTGGACGCCCAGGCCCTCTCAGCGGCCTACGGTGCCAACGTCGTTCTTGACGATGTCAGCTTCCTCGTGCGCGAAGGGCAGTTGACCGTGCTGGCAGGACCAAATGGTTCAGGCAAGTCGACCCTGCTTTCGCTCCTGGCGCGTATATTGAAGCCCTCCCATGGTGCGGTGCTGCTCAATGGACGGGATATTTCCACGACCCCGAGCAAAGAGATTGCCAAAAAACTCGGTCTCCTCCCACAGGCGCCGCTCGTTCCCGAAGGCATAACCGTTTACGATCTCGTCTCGCGAGGCCGCTATCCGCATCAGGGCTTTTTAAAGCATTGGTCGCAGAGCGACGAGGCGGCGGTAAAGCAGGCTCTTTCCGCGACCTCTCTGGCAGACCTTGCCGGACGCGCTGTCGACAGCCTGTCTGGAGGACAAAGGCAGCGTGCCTTTATTGCCATGACGCTCGCCCAGGAAACGTCCGTCATCCTTCTCGACGAGCCCACGACCTTTCTCGATCTGCGCTTCCAGAACGAGGTGATGGATATGATCGGGCGGCTGACGAGCGATCTGGGGCGAACAGTCGTTGCGGTTCTGCACGATCTGAATGCCGCCTTCCAATATGCAGACCGTATCATCTTCATGAAAGCGGGCCGCATTCACACCATTGTCGACGATCTCGCCGTCTGCTCGGAAGAGTTGATTCGTGACGTCTTCGAAACGACCGTCACGCGGCTGAACCATCCGGCGACCGGAAGACCCGCTTTTCTGCCTGTTCCGGGCTTCAGGAGCAATCCGTGAGAGCAGCCCCCCTCACCGCGCCGACAGTCTCAAGATGGGCGTTGCTGGTGCCCCTGGCCGGATTGACACTGGTTTTGGCTCTCTTACACCTTTCCATCGGCGCAAGGGGAATGCCCCCTTCCGTCGTGCTCGACACCCTCTTTTCCTTCGATCCCGCCAACTTCAATCATCGAATTCTCTTTAGTTTACGGCTGCCACGTCTATGCGCAGCGCTCCTAAGTGGCGCTGCGCTGGGCATCGCCGGCCTGCTGCTACAATCGCTTCTGCGCAATCCACTCGCGGAGCCCCATATTCTCGGCCTCAATGCCGGTGCCAGCCTTGCCGTGGTCGTGGCGACGGCTCTGCCTGCGGCGATCCAGCCGACCATAGTGGAGCGTCCGCTTCTGGCCGCTTGCGGCGGTGCCGTCGTCTTTGCCGCCGTCTTCGCTCTGTCTTCCGCCGGCAGACTTGGCATGACCGTAACAAAGCTGGTTTTCTGCGGTATAGCGCTTTCTGCACTCGCTTCGGCCCTGGTCTCGGCCATCCTACTGCTTGATCAGGAGACGCTGGAGGCCGTTCGTTTCTGGCTTGTCGGTGATCTCGCGGGCGCGTCCTGGCAGCAGGTCATCGCGGCCCTTCTACCTCTCGCCGTTGCTGGCGCCGTTGCACTGGTCATTGCTCCCCGTCTCGATGCTATGGCGCTGGGAGACGCGTCCGCGATCAGTCGCGGCGTGCCTCTCAAGACGACGCGGCTGGTCGGACTTGCTGCTGCGGCCCTCGCATCGGGAACCGCCGTTTCGACCGTTGGACCGATCGGCTTCGTGGGTCTCATCGTCCCCGGTTTAGCAATAAGGCTTACCGGCGGACGGCATCTTCATGCCGTGATGCTGTCAGCCTTGGGTGGCGCCGCCCTGCTGGTCATGGCTGATATCGTCGCCCGCAGCATTTTGCCAGGCCGCGAAGTCGCGACAGGTATCATGACGGCGCTTGTCGGCGCTCCCGTGTTTCTCTTGATCGTGGCGCGGAGGCTGTGATGGAGACGGTTTCAAACTACGTGTCTGTCAGAATTGGCACGTTCTCCGTGCGGTTCCATTTGCAGCGTTGCCTGATGAGCCTGGGGCTCGCCATCCTCTTGCTCGCTTGTGCCATTGCGGCACTCGCAATCGGCAGCGGGCACGCTGGCTTTGGAGATGCCCTCGCCTTCCTTACCGGAATGTCCTCGCATACCTACGACATCGTCGGCGACCTGCGCGCGCCTCGTGTCGCCATGGCGCTCGCTTGTGGCGCAATGCTTGGTCTATCGGGTGCGGCACTCCAGGCTCTGACCCGAAACGGGTTGGCGGATCCTGGCTTGCTCGGGGTGCGAGAAGGCGCGAGCCTCGCTGTGATCGTCACGATCCTCAGTTGGCCTGCCGCTCCGCTTTACCTCCGTCCGATCGTGGGCATGGCGGGCGGACTTACTGCCGCACTCGTCGCCATGTCGATGGCGCGGTCACTGTCTCATATCCGGTTTATTCTCATCGGGATCGGCATTTCCTGGTTTCTCTCTGCCATCATCGCACTGATACTGGTAAGCGCCGACATCGATAACGTGCAAGCCGCCATGATATGGATGGCGGGTAGCCTATCGGGTGTTCAGCCAACGCTGCTGCCGCTTGCCTGGACATGCCTCATTCTTGGAGGCGGTATGCTCGTTCTGACAGTCCGTGCTGCTGAGGCAAGTCTTTTGGGAGAGATCACGGCAATCGGCCTTGGCGTTCGAACCAACCGCTACAGGCTGATTGCGATTATTGCGTCCGTGCTAATGACGGCAGCTGCCGTTTCCTGCGCGGGCAGCCTTGGCTTTGTCGGACTGCTCGCACCGCATCTGAGCCGTTTCATCATCGGTGGCGGCCAGGCTGCACTGCTTTCCGGGAGCGCCTTGATCGGCGCCGGGCTGGTTCTTCTGGCGGATACGCTTGGTCGTACCGTGTTCGCCCCGGTTCAGATACCCGCTGGCATCGTCCTTTCCGTTCTGGGTGTTGTCCTGCTTGTCGGTCTGCTTTGGCAGCGACGGCACCATATTTGAGGAGCTTTTAGCGATGCGCGTCCTTATCCTTTGTGTTTTCCTGTTTCTGCCGCTCATGGCATCAGCGCAGGAAACAATCCGCTTCACCGACGACTTGGGGCGCAGCGTCGACGTGCCCGCACGGCCGCAGCGGATTGCCTCACTGCATGACATCGACGTCACCATTCCGCTCATCGAACTCGGCGTGATGCCCGCTGCAAGCCACGGCCGCATCGGTCCCGACGCCAAGCCTTATCTTCGCTCCGGCTCGCTTCTGACAGGCGTGGATTTCGACAATTCAGCGATCGCATTCATCGGGGCAAACGATATCGATCTCGAAAAACTGGCTGACATCAAACCCGATCTGATCGTGACAACAATTGGCCGGCCGACACCGATCGAGGCCCTGGAACGCATCGCTCCGACAGTTGCGCTGGACGCAGCAAAGTTCGGTGCCCAGCACGTCTATGCCAAGCTTGCCGCGCTGACAGGGACAGAACAACGGCTGGAGGTTCTGGAGCGACGCTATCAAAGCGGGATCGCCGCCTTGAAAGAAGCCGCAGACACATCGGCAATAACCGTTTCGGTGTTCCAGCCGCTCAACGGCAAGATCAACACATATCACACCTACCGCGCGCTTGGACGCGTGCTTCGTGACGCTGGCTTCCGGTTTCCTCCTATTATCGATGGAATTGCGGAAGGCCAACGGATCGAGATTAGCGCTGAACGCCTGCCGGAACTGGATGCCGATTTCATTTTTGATCCCTACCGGAGCGATACAGGTGGAGATTCGCAAAAAGAAATCGCCGAAATGGAGAAGGTGCTGCCGGGATTTTGCGGGTTCTTGAAGGCGTGCCGCGATGGTAAATATGTCATGGTCTCGCGCGAAGAGGCAATTTCCAACAGCTACGCCGCGCTTTCACTCATGACCGCAATGGTGCAGGCAACGGTCGCGCCTCGCCCAGTCCCGTAACCCATTGCGCCGCAATCAGCGGCAAAGCGATTATTTGGAGCCGGTCATGGCAGACAGCACACAGCGCATCCCCTACAGCCGTGGCCGGCGAAAGGACAAGTTTGCCGAGCGGCTCAAGAAGCGCCGTGCGACGCTCTCCCCAAGCCTGCTGACGGTGGCTGAGTATATCGACGGGCACAGACATGCTGTTCTTGGCAAATCGGCACTGGAGATCGCCCGCGCAACAGGCACGTCGGACGCCACCGTTATCCGTGCGATCCAAACGCTTGGTTTCGACGGGCTTATCGATTTGAAGGAGACGCTTGCCGCTCATCTCGGCCAGACGGATTCTCCCTCGGAAAAAATGGCGGTAACGACCGCCGAGCTTCGTCGAAGTGCCGATGCCGCTATAGACTTCGCAATCGAGGAGCAGCGAAGTGCCATGGAGGCCCTTGCTTCAGAGCCGAACCGCCGCGCATTCCGCCAGACGGTCAATCTGCTCGCAAACGCGCGGCGGATCGGGGTATTCGGAATAGGGGCTTCGGGGATTATTGCTAATTACGCATCGAGATTATTCTCCCGCTCAGGCTATCCGTCTTACGCCTTAACAAGCACGGGCATCATGCTGGCGGAGCAGCTTCTGGAAATGACACCGGGTGATGTGGTCCTGGCGATGATGCATGGCCGATTGCATAATGAAAGCACGGCGATGCTGGCCGAAGCCGAGAGATTGAAAGTTCCCGTTGCCTTTATCGTAAGCAAGGCAGACAGCCCGCTTTTGAAGCATGCGACGGTGAGTATCGTCATACCTCGAAGCAAGGCAGAGCAAGTCGCATTACATGCTCCTCTCCTTACTTGCGTCGAAACCCTTATGCTGGCACTTGCAGCAAGAGATCCAGATCGAACCCTGCATTCTATCGACCGGCTTGTCGAAATTCGAGAGCAGGTGCGCCCAACAAAAAGATAGCTGGTTGAAGCCGCCGTGGCGGTGCCTAAGCCACCCTCTCACCCCGCATTACCATTGAAGAAGCCACCGATCCTAGATCGCCTCCTCAATAGTAGAGAGCGCAAGAGCCGCGACTGACGGTATCGGCAGCTCTACGTGTTAAGCTGCTTTTTCAGCTTCATCCGAAGACGAAAGTGACTCTCGCGAAACCGGCATGCCGGCACAAACACTCAAGGGCGTTCTTGCTACGGCACGTTCAAGGGCGCTGATGCAGATTGGATCATGGGAGAGCCCTGCTCCATCCCAGAGTATTGAGAACGCTTCCTGCAGCGACATCGCCTGCCTGTAAGGCCGATCAGCCGTCAGGGCATCGAAGACATCGGCGGTGGATACGATCCGAACTTCCATTGGTATCTGGTCTGCGCTTAGGCCCCTTGGGTACCCTTTACCGTCTAGACGCTCGTGATGCGCGCCTCCGATCAGTGCAGCGTTGGCGAACGCTCCGATTGCGGAAAGAATCTGCTCTGAAAACTCCGAATGTCGCCTCATCTGGTGCCATTCTTCATCATCAAGTTTCCCAGCCTTGTCCAAGACACTGTTGCTCACACCAAGTTTGCCGATGTCATGCAGCAAAGCGGCTCTTTTCAAAACGCGGCGCGTTTCGAAATCGATTTGCATTTCCTCAGCGATAAGATCGGTATAAAGCGCAACGCGCTCGCTATGGCCCGATGTGTAAGGGCTTTTGGCATCGATCACCTTCGCAAAACCAGCGGCGATATCATCGAGATAATCATCATCGGCCAAAACCCCGTGCTGACCCGGTTCGGAAGCGAGAACAATTCTCTCCAGGTCGGGCGAGGTCAGTTCCCTCCAAAATTCTCGTCGCGACGCGATCCTCTCAAAGACGTCAACGAGAGCCGGATCGAACCAATCGCCCTTGCGCTTGGAGATTTCCTCGAGAGCGGCCTGCGAGCCACCGCTGGCCTGGAAGACATCGATCACCTGCGCTAAGAGAGCTATCCTCGAGAAAAGCGGGATTTCCTTTCCGGCAAATCCACTCGGTTTGCCGCGCCCGCTCCAATGCTCATCCAGACCGATGATGCCTTCGGCCACTTTTTCCGAAAATCGCATTTGTCGAGCAATTTCGGCACCGCGTTGACACCTCGTCTGCATGAGGGCAGTCGAAATCTCGCCCCCATTTTTAAGAATATTGAGCAGGCTGCGGAAACGTTCGGCAAGACCCGCCTTCGTTCCTGTGTGGCTGATGACGAACTTCAGAACCTGCCCCAAACTTCCATCGAGGAGCTTGAAGTCATTCTTGAAGCTGATGTCATCGGCCAAATAGAGTTCGCAGATGCGCGACGCGTTGCTGCTGCAGCCCAGATCTTTCAACAGAAGTGTGTAATAGAGATCACGCAGCTCCGGGTCACTGAGGCCGATCTCTCTTCCTATGCTCGTTCCGATGTAACAGCAGCGGATACAATGTCCCTCTGGCTGACCCTCTGTCATATCCAGCGCCTTGCTGAGGGCTTCGATAATCTCAGCCAAACGAATCTGCACCTGCGGCATAACAGATCCTCGATTGAGTTACGACGCTATCGAAAGAGTGTTTCTGAACACTTAGGAGCCCCAATTTTCGCAGTTGAAAATTTCTTTGGCGCAAATGATCCGCTTCACCGGCTGAGACGTGTTTCAAGTTCCGTATGGTTCATCTGGACCCGCGATGCGCTGTGATGACATTTCGGGTCAGGATAGAAGAGGTGTTCGGACCACCCGCACACATTTTAAAAGAGCGCCTCATCACTTGGCCATCGCGGCCCAGGACCGAACCCCGTCGCAAGCCATGTTCCGCTGACATGCAGCGAAGCAGCAATCGTCTCCATATACGCGTGAGCCGGCTCGCTCCGATCATTTTCCCAGGCGCTCCAAACGTCGCTCTCCACGCCGACCATCTTCGCAGCAGTGACGAGCGACAGCGCCGACGCATCGCGCGCCAATGAGATGCGGCCTCCGAGTGTGTCGTTATCGGTCAGCGCTCTGTGATTGGTTCTTCGTTCCATCCCTTACCCCCGATAATGAACCGGCCTCCTGGACTATCGTCTGAGAAGGCCGGATTGCATCAGCTCTGTTCTCCAAGCCAGGCCTTAACCTGATCTGGATGGTCCTTGATGTATTTTTCGATCGCAGCCTCGTAAGAGGACTCCTGGGCTGTGAACATCGCCGCTTCCAAGTCGTTGAGCGGCAACTTCATGCGTGACAGAAACTCCGCAGCCTTGGGGTTTTCTTCCCTGAATGTCTTCGACGCGAGGATGTCGACATGCTCCGCCTGACCCAAGGATTCTTTCGGATCTGTGAGATAGCGGAGCTTGTACTTTCCAAACATCCAGTGCGGGCTCCAGGACGTGGCGACGAACCACTTTTCACTTCTGATCGCCCGGTCAACTGTCGTTAGCATGCCTGCTTCGCTGGAGATCTGCAGCTTGTATTGGTTGAGTTCATAGTCCTTGACCGCCTGTTGCGAAAGTCGCGTCAGGCCAGCACCGGGATCGATGCCCTGGATCGTATTCGACAGCTTTTTCTGAATCTCGGGTTTCTTCAGATCCTCGATTGAGGCGATCTCGCCTTCGGGAATATAGGCTGGGACCACCCACCCTAGCTTCGCGCCTTCATAGACTGTGCCGAGGGTTTCGACCTTGTCCTTCACCTTCGCGAAATAATCCGCGTGGGTTGCCGGCAACCACGCCATCATCATGACATCGATGTCACCCCGGCTCACGCCCTGGTAAAGCGGCGCGACATCCGTCTGGACGAGTTTCACATTCTGGCCAAGCTTTTCCTTGATTAGCTTGGCTGCAAGTTTGGTGACGAACTCAGCGTCGGACCATGGGGCAAAGCCGAGCTTCACCGTTTTCGCATCTTGGGCGATAGTTGGCGTTGCCGAGCCAAAGAGCAGAGCGGCAGCAAACCCGATAGCGCCACCAAGTGCGGCCCGGCGGGTCGAGGAAAGTGTCTTGAACATATGTTCTCCTTTTGGGAGGTTTGAATTTGCGGATTCAGCATCCGCATCGTTGGGCGGCGCAGGGCCTCAGGCTGTTGCCGGAGATAGTTCCTTACGCTCGCTCCTTCTCTTGAAAAGCACCGACCAAAATGCCGACTGGGGCTTTCCAAGACTTTGGGTAAGGCGGTCCAGGATCACCGCGAGGATGACGACAGCGAGACCGCCTTCAAAACCGGTTCCGACATCGAGACGCTGGATGCCCGTGAGAACCGTGTTCCCAATGCCGCCTGCGCCAATCATGGATGCGATGACGACCATGGAAAGCGACAGCATGATCGTCTGGTTGATGCCCGCCATGATCGACGGCATGGCGTTCGGCAGTTGCACCTTGAAGAGCAACTGAGAGGAGGTGCAGCCGAAAGCATTTCCGGCTTCGATGAATTCGACATGCACTTGGCGAATACCAAGATTGGTAAGGCGCACCACCGGCGGCATGGCGAAAATCACGGTTGCGATAGCGCCAGGTACGGCGCCGAGCCCGAAAAACATTGCCGCTGGAATGAGATAGACGAATGCGGGCATGGTCTGCATCAAGTCGAGGATCGGTCTGACAATAGCGGCCACGGAATCCTTTCGCGCCATTGCAATCCCGAGCGGCAGTCCGGCAAGCATCGCCATGAGCGTCGAAGCTATGACGAGTGACAGCGTTTCCATCATTGCCGTCCATAGTCCCATGTGATCAACGAGCCAAAGCGCAAGGCCAGCAAGCAAACCAAAACCTGCGCCGACCCGCCAAAACGACAGGAAGACAAAGATGAGAACACCCACAGGCATGGGAATGGCGGTTAGCGTGTCTTGGATGGTCCCTGTCACGAAGCCGATTACAGTGGCGACGAAGTCCAGGAACGGTGAAAAATTGTCCAAAACATAATTGACGACGGCATCGACGCCGTCCCCGATATCGAAGTTCATAATGTCTCTCCGGTCGTTGGCCGGTTGGGGGAAATGCAAAGATCAGCTTGCGCGGTCGAGCGTTTCAAGCAGTGTCGATTTGCTGATGGAGCCGAGATAGTGCCTGGAGTGATCGATGACTGGAACCGGCCATGGGCTTGCGGCCACCCTTCCAAGGACGTTCGACAAAGGCTCGTCGGCAGGGATCGGTTCGATCTCCGATAGGAAAGCGGCGCGATAAGGGTCCGCATGTCCAGAGCGCATGTTTTCGACAAGCGTGGTTTGGCTGACGACGCCGTGATAGGTTTTGTCACGGCCCAGAATGATCGCGTATTCGCGGTCAAATGTCTTCATTCGCTCAAGCGCGGCGGCAGCGGTCACACCCTGCCGATCAATGATCGTCACCTGCGTTTTCCGCGCGACGTCGCCCGCCTTGAAGACGTGGCTAACATCGACATTCCTGAAAAAGGAGCGGACATAGTCATTTGCCGGGTTCATGACAATTTCATCAGGCGTGCCGACCTGGATGACGTTGCCATTCTGCATGATGCAGATCCGATCACCGATCCGCATTGCCTCATCGAGATCATGGCTGACAAAAACGATGGTCCGGCTGTGCTCGGCCTGCAGGCGGACAAGTTCATCCTGCATCTCCGTGCGGATCAGTGGATCGAGAGCGGAGAACGCCTCATCCATAAGCAGGATTGTGGGCTCACTGGCGAGCGCGCGCGCCAGGCCAACGCGTTGTTTCATTCCGCCGGAAAGCTGATCAGGCATGCTGTCTGCGTAACCGGCAAGACCGACAGCTTCGAGCGCTGAGAGCGCCTTTGCTTTACGCTCGGCTTCTCCCATACCGGCAACCTCAAGTCCGAAGGCGGCATTGTTGAGCACTGTGCGGTTGGGCAGAAGAGCAAAGGACTGGAAGACCATGCTGATATCGCGCCTGCGAAGCTCAATCAGGTCGCGACGGGACATCTTCGTTATGTCTTCGCCATCGATCTTGATTGAACCCGCCGTCGGCTCGATCAACCGGTTGAGCAGACGTAGGAGGGTGGATTTGCCCGAGCCTGACAGGCCCATGATAACGAAAATTTCGCCGGATTTGATATCGAAGCTGGCCTTGTTGACGCCAACGGAACATCCGGTAACGGAGTGGATTTCAGATTTCGTCTTCCCGGCGCGAACCATGTCCAGCGCCTTATCGGTATCCTCACCGAATATCTTGTAGACGTTATTGAGACTGATTTTGGTCGAAACCGGCAGAGCCAGTGCGTCATTTTCAGTTTGAGAATTCATAAAATCAAATTAGCCCAGCATAGAGCGAGGGCATTCTCCTTCTTTGATAGCAATAGGGCCTGACAACCTCGCGGTTTAAGGACCAGGCGGCCCTCGATAGGGTAACAGCTTATTTGCGACATCGCAGCTAGCCGCAGCCTTGAGAAGAAGCCTTCAAAAACTGCGATGGCGCCTTTGCATAATCACTCTTTAATCGAAATGAATATGCATGTTTGCGAACTCCAAGCTCATCGATGGGTGTGTCCTACGGCGATTTTTTTCCAATGTCCATAAAAAAACCTCAAATTTTTTTCGTCCATCGGGCTAAAACTGGCGTTTGAAGGCCGCATTCGACAGAAGAATCAAGCCTGCCAAAGCTAAAAAAGCCTTGTGGTGAACTAAGCGTGACCACCACATTTCGCCAGGAAACGCATCGACCTTTATCGACCGATTTGCGACATCGCGGTATGTGGGCACGCGTCTAGAACCTGGCAGCTGCTCTGAGAGCGGTGGGGGCATTCCGCCTGGCTCAAAGCTGTGGCACCACCATATTTGCCGAACCTTCATTGTGCGCCTAACGCCAAGAAGCGTCTTCGAGGATTTATTGGGCGAAAGCCAACAACCCGCCATTCGATGGCTGCCGCAAAATATCCATGCGGACATCGAAAATGCGCGCAAGCTCCTCCACCGTCATGATCTCCTCAGGTGTACCTTGCGCCATCAGGCTGCCGGAATGCAATGCGACCACCCTATCGCAATAGCGTGCGGCCATGTTGATGTCGTGCAGAACCGTTATGATAGTGATGCCTTTTTTTCGGCAAAGGTCCCGCGTCAGCGACAAGACCTCGAGTTGCTGACCGATATCGAGCGCCGAGATGGGTTCGTCGAGTAACAGGCAAGTGGCGTCCTGAGCCACGAGCATGGCGAGCCACACACGCTGGCGCTCTCCGCCAGACAGGCTGTCAACCATGCGTTCCGCAAATGGGCCGATGCCCGTAAGAGCGATTGCCTCATCGACTTTGGCCTGGTCTGACGTGCCGAAGCGTCCGAGCGCTCCATGCCAGGGATAGCGGCCAAGCGCGACCAGTTCCTTCACCAGCATACCAGGCGCAACTGGCGTTCGCTGCGGAAGGTAAGCGAGCCGGCGAGCGAATTCCCGAGCCCCCCAGCTTTCGAGCGGCTTTCCCTCGAAATGGATTTTACCTGCACTTGCGGGCTGCTGCCGGCCGATCAGCTTTAGGAGGGTGGATTTGCCGGAGCCATTGTGACCTATCAGAGCAACGGAGAGACCCGCGGGAATATCGAGCGTTAGCGGTTGGAGTAGGACCCGACCGTCGACAGCGAAAGTGACATCCTTCAGCGAAACAACGGGCGGAACGGCTTCTACGGTACGAGGCTCGGCGTTCGTCAGCATTATCAGTCACCCGTCTTGCATGTTTCTCGATCAAGCGAGGTCATGTTCGTTCATTTGGCAACATGGTAACACGCCTGCCCATATCGACGTGAACGCGCGCGGCGCGCTCGAGTCCAGGATTGCAGCTAGTTAGAGAACTTGATAATTATATACAAGTTTTACCTTGGGGTGCATAATCATGAATTTCCAGCCGCGGATGGAAAACAGGATCGAAGGTTTCTCTGTCATGGGCGGGCTGCGCCGCCGCTATTGGAACGGGATAACTGCCGATCTCTGGGACGTCGAGTGCGCCTCCTACGCTGGCGGTCACTATACTGCTCGCGACCCCCGCCTCTTTATCCTCTTAGACCAGCGAGGACGTGGACGGTCGAACGTAAAGCTGTCCCCTAAATCTTCCGGCACCCCGCAGGATGGTCATAGCCCGATTTCCTATATTCCCGCCGACATGGATTTGTGGGTTGATTTCGCCGATGTGCAATATGTCCGGCACCTTGATATCCATTTCGATGCGGATGTTCTCGTCCAGCGGCTTTCAGAAGAGATTGATCCGAAGAAGCTACAGGATCCGCAGCTACTGTTCTTCGACCAACGTGTGATGACGCTCGCGCAACTGATCGCGACCGAACTTACCAGCAGCGCACCGCTGAACGATCTTTACGGAGACAGCCTTGCATTGGCGCTCCTGATTGACGTTCTGAAATTGGAAAAGACCTCGCCGCGGCGGCGCAGCACCCTTGCGGGATGGCAATTGCGCCGAGCTACCGATTTCATCAGCGAAAACTGCACCCGCAACATCCGCCTGCAGGAGCTTGCCGAGCTCACCCGAATGTCGCAATCCCATTTCAGCCACTCGTTCAAGGCATCGACTGGTCTGGCGCCGCATGAGTGGCAGATGAGGACCAGGTTGGAGAAGGCGAAGGAACTGCTTTCGCTGGATACCCAACCGCTGACCGAAATTGCGGCTGAAACCGGATTCTCCGACCAGGCGCATTTCACCAAAGTATTTCGCAAGCATCTCGGGACGACGCCCGCACGTTGGCGTAAAGCTCGCCAGTCGTGACCAATGTCAAGCAAGCGGCAAATCTGACCCCGTTGTTAGCAGGCGGGTGGTGCATTTTTGCAAATATCCATTGGCTGTTTTGAGAGATCGCCCAAAAACATCCAATTGCTGCAGATCAAGCCAATCCACCGGAGTAAAGATGAGTTAATTGCTCAGCTATTGCAGGGCCGCATCGAGCTTCGAGGCGGAGAGTTTGGGTAGTGGGGCACATAATGGACAAGACTGGAAGAGGATTTGGGGCGAGGCTTGAGCTGTGCGGAGTGGCGATCATCGCCATTTGCGGCACCTGGCCGGCACATGCGCAGGAGGCTGCGACCACGCTTGCTCCGATCGTTATCCGCGGAGAACGAAATGGGCAAGGCTCCGTCAACGGTTACGTCGCGCGAAGAAATCTTCCACCGGCTCGAAGAGCGATACACCAATTCAGGAAATTCCCCAGGCGGTTTCCGTTATCGGTCGTGAGGAATTGGATGATCGCGGCGTGGTCAACAAGGTGGATGAGGCTTTGCGCTACACGCCGGGCGTCACGACCCAGCCTTTCGGCAACGATCCGGACACGGATTGGTATTACATTCGCGGCTTCGACGCGAGCCAGACCGGTGTCTATCTCGATGGGCTCAGCCTTTTCTCCTATGGTTTCGGCAATTTCCAGATCGACGCATTCGCTCTAGAGCGCGTTGAAGTCCTGAAGGGGCCAGCCTCGGTTCTCTATGGCGGCGCGAATGCGGGCGGTATCGTCAACATGACGAGCAAGCGGCCAACGGATGCCCCCTATTACTACACGGAAGCTGGCGTCAACAGTAACGGCAATGGGTATGGCGCCTTCGACCTTTCCGACAAGGTCAATGAAGATGGCACGATGCGGTATCGTTTGACCGGCAAGATCGGCGGCGGTGACGGCTATACGGATTACACGCACGACTTCCGCGGCTTCATCATGCCGCAGCTGACCATCTCGCCTGACGAGGACACGAAACTCACTCTTTGGGCTTCCTATTCCGGTTTGGACCAACTGCACACCGGCAATGGCTTCCTACCCTATGAAGGCACTGTCATCGACCGCCCCGGCGTCGGCAAGATTTCCCGCCGCTTCTTCCCCGGCGAACCCGATATCGATACCGGCCGCTACAGCCAGACAATGGCCGGTTATGAACTGGAGCATACCTTCGATAACGGCTGGGAGTTGACCTCAAATCTCCGTTATGGGCACCTGAACAAGTACGAGCACTTCGTCTACCCGTACCTGTGGGCGTCAGCAACCGCCCTCAATCGGCTCAACTTCGAGGGCGACACCGCCGCCAATACGGTTGGATGGGATAACCGGATCGAAAATTCCTTCGATCTGGGCGGCATCGAACACAAGGTCATGCTGGGCGTCGATTACCGCCTCTATCACATCGACAATGTGCAGAACTCTGTCTTCGGCTCCGGCACGATCGACGTCAACAACCCTGTCTATGGCCAGCCGCAAGTAGCTCCTTCGCCGCTCTACAACGAGACGGTGACGATGAACCAGCTCGGCCTTTATGCTCAGGATCAGATCCGCTTCGGTGGCGGCTGGCTTGTGACGCTGAACGGCCGTTACGACGTCGTTCATACGGATTTCGACAACAAGCTGACGCCGGCGGGCAGCTTCAAAGATACCGATGGTGCTTGGAGCGGTCGTGCCGGTCTCGCCTACGAGTTCGATAACGGCGTTACGCCCTACATAAGTGCCGCAACCTTCTTCAATCCGCTTGTCGGACGCGGTCTGCAAGGCCCGCTGAAGCCGGAAGAAGGGGAGCAGTACGAAGCAGGCATCAAGTATGTGCCTGAGTTCATGGATGCCTCAATCACGGCCTCTGTGTTCCAGATCAACAAGCGCAATGCCACCGTGTCGATCGCGACTGCACCCTTTACAGATCAGTTGGGCGGGGCGCAGTCGAGGGGCTTTGAAATCGAGGGCAAGGTCAATGTCGACGAAAATTGGAAGCTGCTTGCGTCCTATGCCTATACCGACACCGAAGTGACCAAAAACGATCCCAATCCCGCTCTCGTCGGCAAGTCGCTTTATGTCGTCCCCGAGCATTCAGCGTCCCTCTGGGCGGACTATACCGTGACATCCGGACTGCTGGAGGGTGTCAGCATAGGCGCTGGACTGCGTTACAAGGGCAAGTCCTGGGCGGACGAAGCGAATACGAAGAGCGTACCTGAATCAACAGTTGTCGATGCGGCGATCCGCTACAAGAAGGATGACTGGACGGCGTCGCTCAACGTCACCAACCTCTTCGACAAGACCTATGTGGAAGCCTGCCGCGGTGAGGGTGCCTGCGGATACGGTGATGCGCGCACGCTGATGTTCAAAATCAGCAAAGCCTGGTAAGTTGACAAATTAACACATGTTTCGCAGACGGCTCTCGGCTTTGTAAGTCGAGGGCCTTTGTGACAGGAGCCACATTGAACGTGCATATGACCCGAAGAATTCTGCTTTCGGGCGCGGCAGTACTCGCGGCGGCAAGCGGCGTACAAGCGACACCAGCGGCGCCTCGGGTTGCTACCCTCGATTGGGCCCTTCTTGAAACGCTGCTGGCTGTAGGCGCGAATGTCGTCGCAGCGGCGGAACTCCGCCAGTTCAAAGATGTCGTGGTCAAGCCGGACCTCCCGGAAGGTGTTGCCGATATCGGCCTGCGCGGCACACCCAATTTCGAAGCACTCCGATTTGCGCGTCCAGACGTCATCTTTAACTCGAATTTTTACGCCTGGGCCGATCCGCTCATGAGCCGTATCGCGCCTGTCGAAAGCCATTCGATCTACGTGGCCAGCGAAAACCCTTATACTCTTGCCGAACAAGCAACGATCGCCATCGGTGAGCGCTTGGAACTTGCTCAGGCCCGCATAATGGTCGATGCGGTCGCAACACGGCTCGATAATCTGAAACGTATGATCACCAAAGATTATGGAAGGCCTGTCCTTCCTATCAATCTCGGTGACGCGCGACATTATCGGGTCTTCGGGTCAGACAGCATGTTCGGGGAGGTGCTGAAAAGATTAGGGCTGATGAGCGCATGGCATGGCGCGACAAGCTATTCCGCCACTGCGCCTATGGGCATTGAGACGCTCGCGTCCATGCCCGACGCGACTATCGTCCTCATACCGCCTCATCCCCAAGACGCTTTTGAAGGACTGACTAGGAGCGCATTTTGGAACGCCCTCCCCGCCGTTCGTGAGAACCGCGTGCTGACGCTGAAGTCAATCAATCCCTATGGAGCGCTACCGGCAGCGAGCCGCTTCGCCGAACTTCTTGCTGAAGGGATTTCAGGTGTCCGAAGCCGCTGAAAATTCTTTGACAATAACGCCCGCAGGACGTTCAATCCTTCCTGCACTCGCCCTAGGCTTGGCCTGCATCCTCTCATTCGTCGCGCTACTGTCACTTCGCCCTCATGTCCCGGGCGACGCGTCAATCGCGGGGCCGCTGGATGAGATCCTGTTGTGGAACAGCCTCCTCCCCCGCGCGGCAGTCGCTGTGATTGCAGGTGCAGCGATCGGCCTTGCCGGTACTCTTCTTCAACGCGTGTTACGCAACCCGATCGCGGATGCTTCCACGCTCGGTATCGCGTCCGGCGCTCAACTTGCGCTGACCGTGGCTTTAAGTTTTTCACCGGTGCTGGCAAGTGTGTCGCGTGAATTGACCGCCTTTGCTGGCGGCCTCTTAGCCGTAATAATTGTGTTGGCCCTGAGTTGGAGGCGCGGGCTCGATCCGGTCACGGTTGCCGTTTCAGGAATGATTGTCGGCCTTATCACCGCCTCGCTCAGCGTGACGCTGATCCTGGCACGTGGCGAATACGCCTTGTCGATCAATATATGGGGCGCAGGCGCGCTCAATCAGCAGGATTGGAGCGTTGTTCTTTCTCTGGCACCAAGGCTTATCGCGGGAATCCTCCTGACTGCGCTTCTGACGAGACCGCTGACCGTCCTTGCATTGGACGATGCAAGCGCTCGAAGCCTCGGTGTCGCCTTGTTATGGGTCCGGCTCGCCATCCTCGTTCTCAGCGTCTGGCTCTCCGCCTCCGTCACGGCCGCAGTCGGAATTATCGGCTTTCTGGGGCTTGCAGCCCCAGCTACCGCCAGGATCTGTGGTGCGCGTACCACGGGACAGCTCATCATGGCGGCCCCTTTGGCGGGAGCCGCCATCCTCTTTATCGGCGACTGCCTGACGCAAATCCTGGGACCGAGCTTTTCCGATCTCGCGCCGACGGGTGCCGCTATTGCTCTACTTGGAGGGCCACTACTGCTGGTTCTTCTGCCACGGGTTCACGGCGTTTCCACCGCGACCCAGACAGGAAGTTCTGTCGCTAGACCTCTTCGGAGACCCGCCATCATGCTCTGCATGATAGCGGCCGGTGTGATACTTGTCCTCACTCTCGCGCTGACCGTCAGTCCGACGTTGGACGGATGGCGTGTGGCGACAGGTTCACTGCTTTTCGAGCTTCTACCGTTTCGCCTGCCACGCATACTTGCCGCCGGTGGTGCTGGCGCCATGCTTGGCGCAGCTGGCTTCGTCATTCAGCGGGTGACCGGAAACCCGATCGCAAGCCCGGAGGTCCTTGGGGTTTCAAGCGGGGGCGGAGCCGGATTGACGCTCGCCCTCCTTTTGACCGGTATTCCATCGGGCTTCATTATGCTTGTCAGCACCGCCTCCGGCTCACTCCTCGCCTTCCTGGTGGTGATGGCGATTGCAGGCAAGTCGGGCTTCTCGTCAGAAAAACTGCTGCTCGCGGGCATCGCGGTCAGTGCCTTTTGCATGGCGATCGTCAGCATTATGTTGGCGCAAGGAGATATGCGCAGCTACGTTTTGCTCAACTGGATGGCAGGATCAACCAGCGGCGCCGGTTCTTTCGAAGCCTGGTCATCCATTCTTTCCCTGGTTGTCCTCGCGGCACCGCTATTTTTTATGACGCGTTGGCTCACCATCCTGCCACTTGGCGTCGGATTGTCGAGAAGCCTCGGCGTCGGCATCCTGCGACCACGGTTTATATTGGCCGTCTTCGCTGCCTTGATGACAGCGGTCGCCTCACTGCTTGTCGGCCCTCTGAGCCTGACGGGACTTATTGCACCGCACCTCTCTAGGCTCCTCGGATTCCGCACACCTCTACACCAACTGGCAGCAACGATCATGCTGGGAGCTGGCATCCTCGTATGTGCAGACTGGCTGGCACGGATCGTCATCTACCCGTACCAAGTGCCCGTCGGCCTCTTTGCCGCGCTGATTGGAGGGCCCTATCTCCTCTGGCTCCTGGGGCGAAAAGAGACCGTTGCATGAGGAGAGGACGCTTTACTTCCGAGGAAGGCCGTTTGGGTCATGACCGTGACAAGACGCCTCGCCTCAATCTCGAATCGGTGCTTGTTCACATCCTTGCTTCGAAATGGCCGCTAGCTCGGTCCATCATCAGGTTCAAACGATGGCTGTAGCTAAAAATACATCTCTGTCGCGGAAAGCCCTCGTCCTGCACGCATTCGAGACGCAGGCCGCCTATGTGCCGGACATGCGTGCGGAGTTGGAACCAGCTGGCACCGATTGGATCAGTGCTCAGACGTTCTTCTCAGATGACGAGGCTATGGACGAATTCCTTGCCTTTGAGCAGTCGCGTTACGCGAGGACGGATCTCAAAACCGCCGGCGCGTTTTTGATGAACGATTACGCTTACATCTTCGCCGCGACAACTGTTCCGCTGTTTGTCGGTTTTGGGCTTGTTCCTGAACTCTCTCCTGCCTCCGTCACGCTATCTTTCTATACCAAGAAGCAACTGCATCACGGTAAGATTTATCGATCTCGGCGCGCCCATATGCGTTTCGACGAAGCCGGTATCCGGCACGGCCGACTAGACGATCCCGCAGACGGGGACCTCTATAGAATCGGGATCGAAAACCATTTCTGCCTCGTCGTCGATCGGGTTCACGCGAAAACAAAGCTTTCGCGCGCTGCTCTTTGGAGGCTCGTCGGCGATGCGATTGCCCAACTCTTTCTGGATGCCGGCCTGCGGTTCGATGCAGTCGAGGCTGCGAAAGCCGCAGCGATGCGCATTCTAAAAACGCCGGGTTCGCCACTTGCAAATCGCGAGCTTCATTACTTCGACGTGACGCAATGTGATCGGCAGGGAAAGGCGATCAGAGAAACGTTCCGCCAACGCGGCGGTTGCTGCCGATTTTATCTGGTCG
The DNA here is from genome assembly GCF_030819035.1 of Agrobacterium sp. SORGH_AS 787. Classification (NCBI taxonomy): domain Bacteria; kingdom Pseudomonadati; phylum Pseudomonadota; class Alphaproteobacteria; order Hyphomicrobiales; family Rhizobiaceae; genus Agrobacterium; species Agrobacterium sp. SORGH_AS 787. Next base: position 1,922,647 of record NZ_JAUTBG010000001.1, on the reverse strand, counting down.
AAGGCGGCACCTGTTGTTCCACCTGCGTGTTGAAATCGCCTCAAGACCGAAACGAAGAACTCCAGCTTGCCATGCGCCAAAATCTGAGCTTCGGTTAATCGATCATTCGGTTCAACGACCTGCAACAGTCACTTGATGAGGCGTGATTGTGCTCCAGCACGAAGTATTTCGCGCTTCAAATCCAAGGACTTCGATAACAATCTTTAAAAGTCGAACGTTTGCCGATGCGGCATTAAATAATTATTACACATAACATAACACTAAAAATGATTAAGATTGAATACAACGATACTTGAGGTATGGCTGGGCGATCGAACTGAGGACCACCTATGCCAACTCGCCGACTATTCATTGCTTGTTTAACCGGGCTTGTGCTTGGAGGTTCTGTGAGCAGCAGAGATGCTCAATCGTCGGAGCCAATCTTGAAGGTACAGGGATTGTCGTCTGGCAAACAAACGTCGATCGTTCTCGATCTCTCTGCAATGGACAAGATGCCCAGGACCACGTTTTCGACAACGACGCCGTGGCATAGTGGCGTCACCGAGTTTAGTGGCGTGTTGTTGAAGGATTTCCTCGCCGCGACGCAGTTGAGCGGGACGAAGTTACAAATCATCGCTTTGAATGACTATGAAGTGGAAGCGGATATATCCGACCTGAAAAAGGCCGGTGCGCTCTTGGCGACCCGCCAGAACGGAGCGATTATGCCAGTCAGCGATAAGGGGCCGGTGTTTCTCATTTTCCCCTTCGACAGCCGCCCCGAATTGCAGCATCAAACCTATTACAGCCGAGCTGTCTGGCAAATTGCGGAAATCAACGTCCAGTGAGAGCAATCGGCGATACGATTGACCTCCCAATCCGCTACCGGCGTCTCAAGATCACCTTGACGCTGGTCACGGCAGTTCTTGCCTTGATCGCGGTCGCAAGCTCTTTCCTGGCTTTCAGTTACCAGCGCCACATTGTCGAAGCATCCCGTTACAATCGCACATTCGATCTCGGCCAAACTGCTGTCGAGTTGCTGCGACTACAGTTTGCTCTTCAACAAGCCCAGACATCGGGCGATATCAGCGATGTGTCATTTCGACTTAGCATCATAAACAACCGCCTGAAGATACTCGCTTCCAGTTCCTTGACGAGCGACGCCAAGCAAAAGGCGATGCTGGAAGATCTCAAGAAGGTCGTATCTGCGCTCGCACCGCTGGTCACTGAACCGCATTCGCCGGTGGCGATGCGCGAAGGTGTCTCACGGCTCCAGCCGTTCATTGCGCCAGTATTGCGGCTTGGTTCGATTTCGCATGCCAATGTCGGCGACGAAATTCAGCAAAATCAAAGCCAACTCAGCATCATCTTCGCCACGATCTGCTTCGTGACGATGACATTCGTTGCATTCGGCGCCGTTCTGCTGGTTTTTGTCTTTCGTCAGAACGCCAAGTTGGACCGCGTGGTGAGAATAGACTCCTTGACCGGCATCGCAAACCGCGTCGGCTTCTACGCTTCGATCTCGGCGAAACCCAGTGTCGAGCAAGCACTGATCATTCTCGACGTCGACCATTTCAAGATGGTCAACGACACGTTGGGCCATGCTTCCGGGGATCAATTGCTTGTCGAACTCTCCAAGCGGCTTAGCACATCTTGTGCGGGCGCAACCGTCATAGCACGCATTGGCGGTGACGAATTCGCGATCCTCTACACCGGCTTAGATGCCGAGCAGGGCGCTGTTGAATGCAGCAAGCGCATTTTGCAGGAGGTTCGCGCGCCCTTCGAGATCGATGGCAGATTGGTTCCCTCGAGCGTAAGCCTCGGCATCAGCTCAAGCACTGTCAATTCCGATCGCGGTTCAACCCTGTTCAGACATGCCGATATTGCACTCTACGAAGCTAAGAAGGCGGGGCGCGATCGGTTCATGACCTTCCACCCGGACATGAACCAACAACTCACGCGCCGACAATCCCTCCAAAACGACTTGGCGACGGCGACGGAGAAGGGTGAGCTCTTCCTGCTTTTTCAGCCGATCGTCGATCTTGCGACCGGTGCGACGCGAGGCTTCGAGGCGCTCCTGCGTTGGCAGCATCGTGAACTCGGTCTCATTTCTCCCGCGGAGTTCATTCCGATTGCGGAAGAAAGCGGTCAGATCGGCCCTATCGGCTCCTGGGTCATTGAAGCCGCGTGCCAGCATGCGGCCCTGCTCCCTGCCGACAGATTCATTGCGGTCAACGTATCCGCTGCTCAATTGACGGATCCGTCTCTTGTGCTCCAGACGCGCGCATGTCTGAAAGAGTACGGTATATCTCCGCAACGACTGGAAATCGAAATCACGGAAAGCACGTTGATCGAGAATGACGAGCGCGCACTCTCCGTGCTCCATGAACTCCGGCTCATGGGCTGCCGCGTTTCCCTTGACGACTTTGGCACCGGCTACGCCTCACTCAGCTATCTGCGTCGCTTCCCCTTTGACAAGATAAAGATCGACCAGTCATTCCTGCGCGGCGCATCTCATCGCGAGGAGGCCGCAGCAATCATTGCCGGGACATGCGATCTTGCCCATCGGCTGAAGTTGACGATCGTTGCCGAAGGCATAGAAACCGAAGAGCATCGTGAAATTGTGCGAGCCGCGGGATGCCACTTGGGTCAGGGCTATCTGTTCGACAAGCCTCTGACAGCCGAAGCATCCATATCAAGGATCGCTTTCGAAATGGAACCCGATGTCTTTCAGAAGTGCGGATAGAGGGATGAATGCTACCGGGGTGAAGCCTAGCTGACGAAACTGGCAAATGGTCAACTTGGTGCCCGATGTGGGTAACGGCAAAACATCTCGGTCGGCAAACGCTGGACCAACACTCCCCTCACGCAGCATGCAAATGTCATGATCTATAACACGTCCACATCTTTGACGCCGTGGCGAGCGAAAAATCGTTCGAGATCGCGTCGCTGGGGCGCAATACCGGTATAGACCTCTACGTAATGCGGAATGCGCTTCATGCGCAAAGCAATATCCTCTTGCGTGCGCATCGAGACGTAACCGATCTGAACGAGATAGGTGGTGCGCGCCCGAACGTCCGCATCGAGCTCAGTGTGGCCGAACCGCATAAACATATGCTGAAGCGCAGATAGCCTTGCACGGTCGGCAACCTCAATCTCCTTCGATATGTCCTCGGACTGCAGGGCCCAGCTCCGCACGGCAAATTCAAAGCGTGGATCGAAAAGTTCGGTGTCGATCCAGCAGTCAAAGACATTGAACATCGCCTCAACGACGCTTTCAGCATAGGCCTCACATTGTTTGACCAGGTTGCCGGTATTCTTCTCCCGCCAGCGTGTGAGAAGCGCTGCCAGAAGCTCTTCTCTGTCCTTGAAGAACCAGTAGAAGCTCGTGCGGGACAAGTTCAGCTTTTTCCCGAGCGGCAGGATTTTGACCGACTCGACGCCGGTTTCCAGCAAGGCCTCATAGGCTGCCTGCAACCACACCTCTTGCGAACCCCGCCAGCCACTATCGTTTGAAATCTCTGTCATGACTGCTTCCTATCGAAACGCTGGGTCGGCAACAATCGCGCAACTGGCATGGAGATGTGGAATGTACTTTGATGTTCTCTATATTGACACTTGTGTACATTATTTTTAGGCTTGTCCGCAACCCATCTTGCGGAGAAAGCCGATGTCGAACGATCCCCTCCTCCAGCCTTTTCAACTCAAGCACCTGACGCTTCGAAATCGTATCATCGTCACGGCGCACGAACCGGCTTATCCTGAAGACGGCATGCCGAAGGAGCGGTATCGCGCCTACACGGTCGAGCGCGCGAAAGGTGGTGTTGCGCTGACGATGACAGCCGGATCAGCGGCCGTATCGAGAGACAGCCCTCCTGTTTTCAACAACCTGCTCGCCTACAAGGACGAGATCGTCCCATGGATCCGCGACATGACGGATGCCGTGCATGAGCAAGGTTCGGCGATCATGGTCCAACTCACCCATCTTGGCCGTCGGACCCGATGGGACAAGGGCGACTGGCTGCCGGTCGTCGCCCCGTCGCATCATCGCGAGGTGGCGCATCGCGCCTTCCCCAAGAAGATAGAAGATTGGGATATCGAGCGTATCATCAAGGACTTTGCCGACGCTGCGGAGCGGATGAAGGCAGGTGGCATGGATGGCGTTGAATTGGAGGCATACGGCCATCTCCTCGAGCAGTTTACCTCGCCCCGTACCAATGAACTGGATGGCCCCTATGGCGGCTCGCTCGACAACCGCATGCGCTTCTGTCTTGACGTGCTTGGCGCCATCAGAAAGCGCGTTGGCGACGACTTCATTCTGGGCATTCGCTACACAGCAGACGAGCGGCTGTCGGACGGCACGGGGTCGGAAGAGGGTCTTGAGATATCGCGACGCCTCAGAGATAGCGGCCTCATCGACTACCTCAATATCATTCGAGGCCATATCGATACCGACCCAGGTCTGACGGATGTCATTCCGATTCAGGGCATGGCCAACTCGCCGCATCTCGATTTCGCCGGTCAGATCAGATCGGCGACCAATTTCCCCACCTTCCACGCCGCAAAAATTCCCGATGTTGCAACGGCTCGCCACGCCATTGCGTCCGGCAAGGTCGATATGGTTGGCATGACGCGCGCCCATATGACAGACCCCCACATCGTCCGTAAGATTATGGAAAAACGCGAGGACGACATAAGGCCCTGTGTCGGCGCGAATTACTGTCTTGATCGCATCTACCAGGGCGGCATGGCCTTCTGCATCCATAATGCCGCGACAGGGCGAGAAGTCGATATACCTCACACCATACCCAAGGCCCCTCAACGTAGAAAAATCGTCATCGTCGGTGCGGGACCGGCGGGGCTTGAGGCGGCGCGTGTGTCTGCGGAACGCGGCCATTCGGTGGTCGTCTTCGAAGCCGCCAACAATGCCGGTGGACAAATCCGTTTGACGGCTCAAAGCGAACGCCGTCGCGAGATGATCAGCATCATCGACTGGCGGATGAGCCAGTGCGAGAAACTCGGCGTTCAGTTTCACTTCAACACCTGGGCGGATGTGGAGACAGTGGAAGCTGAAACGCCAGATGTGGTGATCATCGCCACAGGCGGGCTTCCCCATACCGAGGTTCTGGCAGCGGGCAACGAACTCGTGGTTTCGTCATGGGACATCATCTCGGGCGATGTCAAACCCGGGACGAACGTCCTTATCTATGACGATGCTGGGGACCACGCAGCACTCCAGGCTGCCGAGATTGCCGCAAAGGCCGGTGCGAAGGTCGAAATCATGACACGTGACCGCGCGTTTGCACCCGAGGTCATGGGCATGAATCTCGTGCCCTACGTCAGAGCATTGCAGAAGCTCGAAACCACGTTCACGGTGACTTATACTTTGACTGCAGTGGAGCGAAGCGGAAACCAGTTGCTGGCGCATATCGGCAGCGACTATGGCGGCGTCGACAAGCGCAAGCTCTTCGACCAAGTGGTGGTCAACCACGGAACGCGGCCTCTCGATGAACTCTACTTCGAGCTCAAGCCTCGCTCGCTCAACGGCGGTGAAGTCTCCTATGATGAGTTGATCGCAGGCGAAGCCCAATCCGTAACGCGAAACGAAAATGGCACGTTCCAGCTTTTCAGGATTGGTGATGCGGTGGCAGCCCGTAACACCCATGCCGCGATCTACGACGGTTTGCGGTTGGCGAAGGATCTCTGATCGATCAAATCCAATCGAAACGAATATGAACGCATCCCGGACGGCTCGTTGGAGAGCCGTCGCTCACGCGCCGCAGTGACGACGTTGGCAAGGAACCGGCGGGCGAGAATTTTGTTCTCGCTAGCCGGTGAAATTGCTAATGAAAGAAATGCTGATGGATGTGAGTGCGTCTAGACCAAAAAAGAAAAGAACCGCCACACCCAATCCCATTCCTCAACCGATAAAGCCATTGAAGCTGCCGCCGGGATTCGTTGCAACCAGACTAGCGGCATTGATCACTCAGTCCAAAAACCCGCTCTGCTACGTCGCGGCGAGCGAGGGAGACGCTGACCGGATCGCTGAAGCGATAAGCGCTCTATTCCCAGAAATAAACCATGTGGTTTTTCCGCCCTGGGATTGCTTGCCATATGATCGCGTCCCGCCTTCGCGCCACTGCATGGGCCGCCGAGTGGACGCGTTACGCATATGGACGAAGGAAGGATCCGATCGTCGGCTGCTACTGACCTCCTTGGAAGCGCTGTTCCAACGTGTCCCCCCGGAAGACCTGATTGCCGAAAGCGTCTTCGAACTGGAAGTCGGAAAGCCTTTCGACCGCGACGCCTTTATGGATTTCATCCGACGCACGGGATACACGGAAGAAGGCGTTGCTGACGATCCGGGCGAATTGGTTGTCCGTGACGGTGTCATCGACATTTATCCCGCGGGCGCTCCAGGGCCAATGCGGATTGTCCTGGACGAGAATGACACCGTCATCGAACTGCACGGCTTCAACCGCCTGTCGCAACGCACGGAAAGTTCGATGGAAAAGGTGGCGATCGGCCCGGCATCTGAGGTCATCAAGGGCGAGGAGGTCTCAGAAGACGCCGGCCTATCGACTGGCATCATCGAGACGTCGCTCTTTCGCCGGTATGACGTCATGCCAAGCGTGTTTGATCTTCTGGGAGACGCGGCCTTGATCTTGGGTCAAGGCATCGATGATAGGCTGGAACACTACCTGGAGATTATTGATGACGCTCGCCAGGCACATATTGATTTTAATGCATCGGATGCACCATCGCGTCGATCGTTCTATCTCGACCGCCGCGAATGGGCCGAGCAGACCGGTCGTTTACGGATAGAGACCCTAAACGTTGACGCGGGGTACGAACTGCCGACCAAGACATACGAGGCGGATTACCGTAAGTCGGTGACCAAGTTCGCGCAGGATGCCCTTCAAGAGCAAAAGAAGGTTGTCATTGCCGGCAATGGGAAGCGCGCGGAGGCCCTCTATCGGCGACTGGAGAAAGTTACGGAATCGACAGACGGCCCAGTCGCTCAATGGGATGACGTATTGAGAGCTGCACCGGGCACTCTTATACAGATCGCCTGTAACCTACAGGAAGGATTTGTCGATACGAGGGACGGTATAGTGGTCGTTGCTGCACCCGATGAAGCGATGACCGATGCCGCCTCCAATCAACTGCTCGCGGAACCAGAGCTTCGGATCGGCGACGTGGTCGTGCATGAAGACCATGGCGTGGGCGTTCTCAAGAATCTTGAGACGATCATGGTCGAAAACATCTCTCGCGACGCCGCACGACTGGACTATCGCGATGGAGATTCAATCCTCGTCCCCATGCAAGAGTTTGACAAGCTCTGGCGCTATGGCTCCGAGCCCGAAGCGATTTCGCTCGATCGCCTCCACACCGAAGCTTGGAGCAAAAAGCGACAGAAGATTGCGGAGGACATCCTTTCCACCGCCCGTCACCTTTCAAAAATCGCCAAGCACAGGCAATCCTCACCGGCAGAGACATTTGCACCTGCCCGTTCTCAATTTGCAGCGTTTACCCGTCGTTTTCCTTTCGCCGAAACCCGCGATCAATCGAAAGCGATCAATGACGTTCTTGCCGATCTCGCATCCGGAAGAGCCATGAACCGTCTCGTGTGCGGAGATGTCGGCTTCGGAAAAACTGAAGTCGCGTTGCGCGCAGCGGCAGCGGTAGCCCTCTTCGGCGGACAGGTTGCCGTTATCGCGCCCACGACCGTTTTGGCTCGCCAACACTTTCAAACTTTCGTGCAACGCTTCGAAGGAACGGGCATTTCGGTCGGGCTGCTGTCTCGACTGGTGAAGCCCGGGGAAGCCAAGCAAACGAAGGCGGCACTCGCTGACGGTACGATCAGTGTAGTCGTTGCAACCCAGGCCATCTTCGCAAAGGACGTAAGTTTCGCGCGCTTGGGGCTGTTGATCGTGGATGAGGAGCATCGTTTCGGCTTGAAAGAGAAGAGCGCTATGGCCAAGCTCGCGCCTTCCCTTCACACGCTTATGATGTCGGCAACGCCAATTCCGCGAACACTGCAATCGGCGATGGTTGGCGTTCAGGAGGTCAGCCTGCTCACCACGCCGCCCTCGCGAAGGCGTCCGGTGCGCACCTCACTCGCTGCTTTCGACCGCGCCTCCATGCGAACTGGGTTGATGCGCGAGCATCGCCGCGGAGGCCAGAGCTTCGTCGTCGTCCCTCGCATTGAGGACATTGAAGGCGTCGAAGCGATCCTTAAGAGCATCGTTCCGGAACTGTCGGTCAAAGTCGCGCATGGTAAGATGCCGGCCGCAAAAATCGACGAGACGATAGTTGGCTTTGCGGGAGGAGATGGAGACATCTTGCTCGCCACCAACATCATCGAGAATGGGCTCGACGTGCCGCGGGCGAATACCATGTTCATTTGGCACCCAGAGCGTTTCGGGCTTGCTCAACTTCATCAACTGCGCGGACGCGTCGGTCGTTCAGGCGCGCAGGGCAGAGCGACCCTGTTGCTGGAAGAGGGTTCAGATCTGGGCGAAGACGCCATGTCGCGGCTTTCGACCCTTGTTGAGAGTGACCGGCTGGGATCCGGCTTGGCAATCAGTGTTCGCGATCTTGATTTGCGTGGCGGTGGCGACATCGCTGGCGATGATCAGGCCGGGCATATGAGGGTGATCGGGGTTGGACTATACCAAAAGCTTTTAGCTGGAGCTGCCGCGAAACTGGGCAAAAAGCCATCGCCATTCCCGCCACGGACGATCCTTCAGCTTGACGCGGCAGCCACGATCCCGGCAAGCTATGTGTCGGACCCCGCCACCAGACTCAATCTTTACGCCAAGCTCTCCCGCGCTTCGAACCTCGCGGAGATAGATGATCTCAAAGAAGAGTTTGAAGACCGGTTCGGTGAATTGCCTTCAGAGGTCCTCATCCTGCTGCGAACAAGCCGCCTTCAGCTCGTTGCCGCGCGCCTCGGCATATCGAAGCTCGAGGCTGGACCAAAGGCGCTCGCATTGACCTTCACACAGAGGACACCAGCCAAGGTTCTCGCACATCTCACGAAAAAGGCTGGAGCAATGCAACGGGACGACAGGCTGATCTTCCAGATTTCGAGCGAGACCGGAGACAAGCAATTGAAACAGTTTGAGCACATCCTGGCGGAAGCGCAAACGAGTGTGAAGTAAGAGCTAGAGCGTTTCCATTTATCAAGGAAACGCTCTAGCCGCACTCTTTGGTCGACGTTGGGCTGGGCAACGTCCGCCAGGCTATCAGTCGCAATCGCGAAATATCACGGTTTAGGTTACGCAGTTAACTTCCTGATCAGGAAACAGAAACTGGCTTCGATCTCATCATGTTAGCGGTTGCCGGATCGGCTCGGCGGCAGAGCCTTGGCGGCAGTCCCTTCATGATCAGCTCGGCATCCGCAACAGCCATAGAACCCAACGCATAGAAAGCGTCGCGCGTGCCGCCCGTCCTGTGAGCCGAGAGAAGAACACCAGGTGCTTTACGCACAGGATCGTCTGGCCCGACGGGCTCCTCCGGAAACACATCCGTCGCCACCCTGATGTGGCCCGATGCTGCAGCCTCAATCATCGCCGGAAAGTCAACAACGGCAGCACGGCTCATCAGCAAGAATGCCGCGCCCGGCTTCATCGAGGCAAATTCCTTCTTGCCGAGAAACCCCTCGTTTTCGCTGGTCACACTGGCAAAAACGAAAACCACTTGGCTTTCGCGCAGGACGTCATCGAGCGTCGATGGCAGACAATCAAGTCGCTCGACGATCTCTTTTGGAAGCCAGGGATCGAACACGCGGACCGTGTTTCTAAAGGGCCGAATAAGCTCTCGCAATTCACGACCAAGATCCCCGAAACCGATGATACCCACCGGCGCTCCGGCAAAACGGAAGGTCTCCGCATTACCATCTAGCCCATAACGCTCGGTTCCCTGCCTGAACGCGCGATCCGCCGCGGTAATGCCGCGCGCTAGGTCAAGCGCCATGGCAAGCGACGCTTCCGCAACCGGTGACGCGAAAGCCGAGGCCGGTGTGATGACCCATATGCCTCGCTCGACACAGGCCTGGTAATCGATGTTCGGGAGAAAATTCGATTCCACATTTATGATCGCCTTCAATCGCGGCGCCCGATCCAAACGTTCTCTTGGCATATCCGTTTGGCCGAAAATCAAAACCGTGTCAGGAAGATAGCGCTCCACCTCTTCGGCAGGCATCTGGCGGTCTTCGGATACGATCACCTCACCGAACGCCTCCAGCCGGGCTCGAACGGAAGGCTCCATGATCAGGTCCAGCGTCCTCGGCAATGGATCGACCAGTATGATATTGCGGCTCATCGTTTCCTCCCTCGAGAATCGCCTTGAGCAGCAGATTAGCGTGAACACCCCCTCGACGGGCAAGCTCAATTCGGCAATGATTCCGGTCGAAAACTATGAGTGCCGATTTCACGCCCTACCCCATAAGAAGCGTGGGAGCAGACAGATGATGCTGTCTGCTCCCTCCTTGCTTACATCGCCGGCAGAACGGCGATGTCTCTCACTTCATTCTCCAGGCCGGTGATCGCGCCGACTTCCGTCGCTTTGCCGGTTTCCAGATTGACGGTGTAGAGCATCTTGTTTGCCACGAGGTAGGCGGAGTTTTTCCCGCCCTCCATGCCCTGAACATCGAAGGCGTAGGTCGCCGGCTTATCCTTGAGACCAAGCTTACCGATCGCCTTCAGCGTCCCATCATTCGGCTTGGTTTGTTGGATCAACGCACCGATGGTAGCGTCGATATTGTACATCGCCGTCTTTTCCGGCTTTCCAATGGAGTTTGTGTAGGCGGCCGCGACGATGTTTGGCGTCTCTCCCTTGTGCATATCGCCTTCTTCGAAGGCGAGCGTACCGTCGACCGTCACCGCACCCGTGTCCGGGTGAACCCGGTGGTTGGTGGTTCCTGTCATGAAACGCAGGCGATCGGCCATGGGATTGAAATCGACCACTACTGGCGCGTCGGTAATGGTCAGCATCTTGTCCATCTTGGCGATATCGCTTGCAGCACCCGTCTCCAGATTAATGCTGACAATGCGATGATCAGGCGTAACCCCGATGACGGTCCTGTTGCCGGGGCGGTAATCGATGCCGACGAGCTTGTCGACGCCTGTTACGTCCATTGTCTTCGATACAGCGGGCTTCTCCGTGTCGAACATGACGAGCGTCTTATCGCCGCTCAATCCAAGTATCGGTGCTGCCAGCGCGGATGTCGCAGTAGCGATGACGGATATGGAGGCTGCCAAAGCGAAACGAATAGTCTGCATAATCTTCTCCCGTGCGTTTGAATTCGAAGAAGGCTTCGCCACATGGCCTTGAACCCTTCATCTTGAAGACACCTCGGATGATGCGATTGGATGCAGCAGGCAAAAAAAAGTTTTAGAGATGCATCTAACAGCCGTCGACACGGGTATAGCTTGAAAAGCAACGGGTTTACCTTTCCGATCGGAGGAGACGGGTTTGACAGTGATGGGCTCCATGCCGATTGACCTCGCAAAGGCCCTCGATGGCTGCGCCAAAGGCGACCGTCTGGCATTGCGGCAAATATTCGATCAGGAAGCTGGCAAGCTTATCGCGGTTGCCCAACGTATCGTTAGACGTCGTGAGCTTGCCGAAGAGGTGGTGCAAGAGGCCTTTATCCGCATCTGGACGCACGCCCATCAATACCGGTCCGACAATGGGTCGGCGCGCGGTTGGATCTATGCCATCGTCCGCAACAGAGCGCTCAACTTGCTGCGCGACGGTAGACGAGAACACTCAGTCGAAGACGTTGAAGCGCTTCGCGATGATCAGCAGGCGGATGAGATTATGGCGGCCTGGCATCGTCTGGATCGCAATTCGCGCCTATACGAGTGCCTCGGTACGCTTGACGCCACCAAGCGCCAAGGCATCCTGATGGCCTATGTCGGGGGCTATTCTCATGGCGAGATCGCCGGCCGGCTGCGCGTACCGCTCGGCACCACCAAATCCTGGATCCGGCGTGGGCTGTCGGCGCTGCGGGAGTGCCTGGCATGACCTATGACCGCAAGGACGTGCCCTATCTCGCTGACGAATATGTGCTCGGGTTACTCGACGCGGTTGAGGCCGAAGAGATCGAGGATTCCATGAAACGTGATCCCGAACTACAGGCCGCGATCGCAGCAAGCAGGGATCGGTTCCTGCCACTCGACACGGGGCTATCGCCTCAATCGGTGAGTGAAGACGTTTGGCAGCGCATCGAGTCCGCCCTACCCCAACAAGAGAAGCCTGCCACCCCTCTGCCGGTGGCAAATGACAATGGCGTACGGCGCTGGAAGTTTGCAGCGCTCACCTCGCTTGCAGCCTCTCTGATCCTCGCTGTTGGACTAATCTACAGCCTCACCAGAACAGTGGAACCGCTGGTCATTGCGGTGCTGGTCAACGATGCCGGTGAGGTTCAGGCCGTTGTCGAGGATTTCGGCAATGACGAAGCGTCTGTCCGGCTGCTGGCCGATTTCGCCGTTCCGCGCGACAAGACGATCCAGGTCTGGACCTTGCCGTCCCAGGATGTCGGACCCGTCTCACTCGGCTTACTTGAGGGCGTGCGCTCGGCGCGCCTGCAAGGGCCAGCGCTTCCAAGACCACGCGCCGATCAACTTTACGAGCTGACGCTCGAGCAGGCAGGCGGCTCACCGACAGGCCGTCCAACGGGACCGATCCTGGCAAAGGGATTTGCACGCATGCCGCGCTAGCACTTCGCTGCCAAATCGAACCCCGGATGGGTTTTTAGGCGTTTCAGACCCGAGATGGGTGAAGCTTCCGCATATACTGAAGAAGAGGCCAATGGCGAATTCGCGTTGAACCCGCCATCATGTTTAGCTCTTGATCAGACGGACCTAGCTTACCTCGTCACATAGCGCTTCCAAGGATGCTCCTCTTTGAACCCTAGAACTTCTCGCGCTTTGCGATTGGACAGCGGCGCTTCGTCCCTCCCCATTTCACGAGTTACAGGCGTATTAGGAGCATATTTGGCGAGGAATTCCGCCGTCGGCAGATCGGCCGTGATGGTGTCGTTGACCGCGTTGAACACCTGAAAGCCCAATCCATCTTTTTCGATACAGAGATGAACGATCTCACCAAGATCGCGCGCATCGATGTAGCTCCAGGCATTGCGTTTGCGAGACATCGGGTCGTCAATGAAGGCTGGAAAGTTGCTGTACTCATGCGGCTCGATCACATTGCCGATGCGCAGGGCGTAGATATCGGCCTTGTATCGCATGGCGAAGGCGCGTGCCGTCTTCTCGTTCACCAGCTTGGAGAGACCATAGCTGTCCATCGGGTCGATATCGTAATCCTCTTCCAGAGGGAAAGAATGGAAGTCCTTGTCTCCTTCGGCAAAGCATACGCCATAGGTCGTTTCGCTGGAGGCGATGATGACTTTGCGAACGCCGAGCTTCATCGCAGCTTCAATGACATTGTATGTGCCGACGACATTTGCCTGAAATGTCTTGTTATCAGGCTCGATCAACACGCGAGGGATCGCCGCAAAGTGCACGACGGCATCGGGCGCCGAAGGCGGAGCACCGTTTTCAAAACCTTCGAAACCGTTATGCGTCGTCAGTGCATTGAAGACCTGACCGCTATCGGTGATATCCGCGATCAGCGTGTTCACTCCTGGCAAGTCCAAGGGCTTCAAATCGATATTGAGGACGGAGTATCCCTTTTCCAGAAGCTTGGGAACGGCATGGCGTCCAGCCTTGCCTGTGCCACCGGTGAAAACGATGCGTTTGGTCATGTCTTGCCTCCTCTTGCAACTCCCGCGCCTCTCGATGGCGATCATTACGAATCTGATCGCGGCCACCGTTTGCGCCCGCTATACATACGACATTAAGTCCCGCCTCCACGCAACGCAGGAAATCGAAAGCAAACTTAATCGTGATCTTCCAGTCACTTAAAAAACTTTATAACGGCAATCACAACGTTCCCAACGCGCTTCTGTTCAGCAGCTTTGCCACCCAATCCACAAAGACACGAACCTTGTTCGTCACGTGTCTGGTCTGCGGGTAGACAATATAGATCGGCATGGGCTCGCTTTTCCATTCAGGCAAAACACGCACCAGCTTTCCCTCTTTAATCTCATCCCTTATCGAGAACGGCACCAGTTGCCCGACCCCCATTCCGGCGACCACAGCATGCTGATAGGTCCGCGCATCATTCGCGGACACGATATACCGCGGACTGATTTCAACTGAACGGGTACCATTGTCGAAGGCCATGCTCATGACTTGGCCGGCATTGGCGTTCAAGTACCCAACACAGTGATGATCGACCTCAAGGTCTTCCGGCGTCTGCGGCATGCCAAAGCGCTCGATGTAAGCGGGCGAGGCAACAGTGAGAAAGTCGAGTTCCGAGACTTTTCGGGCGATCAGCGACTGGTCGCGCAGGGTCCCCACGCGCAAGGCACAGTCCACGTTTTCGGCGATGTAATCGACCAGACGATCTCCAACACCGATGTCGAGCCGGATCTGTGGGAAGCGCTGGTGGAAATCGCAAAGGTTGGGAATGATGATCTCGTCAGCGAACATCCCGGCCATTTCCACACGCAGGCGACCAGAAGGCTGGACATTGGCGCTTGAAACGCTACCATCCAACTCGTCGATCTCTGCCAGAATTTGCGTTGCCCGCTCGTAATAAAGAGCGCCGTCCGTGGTCACCATCACGCGGCGCGTCGTTCGGTTGAGCAAGGTCGTGCGCAAATGCGCCTCAAGCCCTTGCACCATGTTCGTCACGGTCGTCTTGGGGATGTTCAAGGCATTTGCAGCTTTCGTGAAGTTCCCTGTTTCAACGACCCGCGCGAATACCCGCATCGCAGCCAGCTGATCCATCCTGTCACCTCGCGTTATTGTCCGTGAATTTGGAATAGTGTTTTCGAATTTGGATGCTTGCGCAACTTATCCCGAACAATATATCAATATTAGAAAGCACTACAAGAGATATAGACGAGTCTCTAAAGGAAACGACGATGGACACCCGGTGGCACCAAATGGAGACGAGCGGCACAGCGTGCACGTCCCTATCCGTGCGTGTCTACAGCAATGAGGGCAAGGTGCGCACGCCGCCTCTGGTCCTTTATCTCAGAGGTGGCTCCTTTCTGGCAGAAGGGGCGCAGTGTGAGGAGCTACCAGTCGCGAAAGCGCTTGCCGAAAGTGGAGCGGTGGTCATTGAGGCAGATTACAGCACCGGCTCCTGCAATGAGTTTCCGGCTGTGATCGATCGGGCTTTCGATGCGCTGGATTGTCTCAGCAATAGCCGCAAGCAGTATGGCAGCGCGAAGTCCCTGCTGTTCGTGGCCGGCGAAGAGGCAGGCGGCAATGTCGCTGCGGGCTTGGCTTTGAAGGCGCGCGATCGGATGCCGGGTAAATTGGCAGGGCAGATTTTACTGTCGCCGATGATCGATCCGTTGATGGCGTCGACGTCTTTCAGGGATGCCGACAAGATCGGGATGCGGA
The DNA here is from genome assembly GCF_030819035.1 of Agrobacterium sp. SORGH_AS 787. Lineage (NCBI taxonomy): Bacteria > Pseudomonadati > Pseudomonadota > Alphaproteobacteria > Hyphomicrobiales > Rhizobiaceae > Agrobacterium > Agrobacterium sp. SORGH_AS 787. The sequence continues at coordinate 1,907,183 of NZ_JAUTBG010000001.1, read as the reverse complement.
AGCGTTGGGCAGAAGGCTGGAGCCGGTATTTGGCAAAGGCCTGTGGGGTGGCCCACCCTTATGCGGCGCCCTGCCAGTGTACGAGGCTAGACCGAGTGGCACCGGCTCTCATTTTTACTGCTGAGGACGACCCTTTGCGGGACGAGACAGTCAATTACGCCGGGCGCCTGCGTGATGCAGGAATACAGGTTCGGCTCCATGTTTTCCCTGCTGGCTCCAACTGGACAGGGCTTTATCGAGGTGAAGGTGGCAAATGGCTTCCGGCTGTTTGCAATGAATTTTCGGGTTTTGTTCAAGACCTCAAGCACTAGCATTTAAGACAATCACTGATCGGCTTCCTCACGAAGCCAAGGAGTATCCCATGACGCTCAAGAACAAGCGCCGTGCCCTTGCGGGTGCCGGCATAGGCCTTGCCATGTCTGTTGCAGCCGGACCGCTGCTATTCGATCTTCCCATGACGACGGGTGCCGTCGCTGCGGCTCCGCAAGCGGAGGCGCCTGCGATTCCAGTCACTGTTGCGGTTGTTGAAAGCCGAGACGTCACGCACTGGGAGCAATTTTCCGGCAGGCTCGAAGCTGTCGAGCGCGTTCAGGTCCGCTCCCGCGTTGCAGGCCAGATCCAAGCGGTTCACTTTCGTGAAGGCGCACTGGTAAAAGCTGGCGATCCGCTCTTCACCATCGATCCGGCCCCCTATCAAGCAATTGTCGCTGGCGCGGAAGCACAGGTTGCCTCGGCAGAGGCGAAGGTCAGTCTGGCCAAAACCGAACTGGAACGGGGCCGGCGACTTTCAGACAACCGCACCATTTCGCAAAGCGATCTCGATCAACGCCAGAGCAATGTCGCGGAGGCCGAAGCCCAACTGCGGGCGGCGCGTGCAGCACTGACCACCGCACAGCTCGATCTCAGCTACACGGAACTGCGCGCACCGATTTCAGGGCGCGTCGGCAAGCTTGATGTGACAGTTGGCAATCTCGTTGCCGCTGGCTCCGCATCCCCTGCTCTCACGACGCTCGTGTCTATCGATCCGATCTATGCAAGCTTCAATGCCAGCGAGGAAATCGTCACCAAGGCACTGTCGCAGCTTCCAACCTCAAATGGAGCGCTTCAGGCCCTGGAGCAAATCCCGGTCGAAGTCGGCACGCTCGCAGATGAGGGCACGCCGATCAAGGGAACGCTTCATTTGATCGACAATCAGGTGGATGGCGCAAGTGGCACCATCGGTGTCCGCGCCGTATTCGCCAACACGGATGGGCGCCTCATTCCCGGCCAGTTCGTTCGTGTTCGGTTGGGAGAACCTAAATCCGAAAAGCGCATCGTCATCACGGACCGCGCGATCGGCACCGATCAGGACAAGAAGTTCGTCTTCGTCGTCGATAAAGACAACAAGGTGAACTATCGCCAGATCAAACCCGGCCCATCGGCTGAGGGAATGCGCGTCGTCGAAAGCGGCCTTTCCGTCGGAGACAAGATCGTCGTCAACGGTCTGCAGCGCATCCGCCCCGGTGCGGTCGTGGCTCCGCAGACCGACGACAAGGTCGCGGCGGCGCAATAACCGATCCGACGGGCCTACTCGGCCCGTCTCATTCACAATCCAGGCAGCGAGATCCTCCTGCCGGTGGCGACACGCCACCGGGGCGGTCTCTCGCGTTCAGAATTCACCCGGAGAGGGCTAACTCATGAACATCTCCAGATTTTTCGTGGACCGGCCAGTTTTTGCTGGCGTCCTATCGGTCCTCATCGTCGTGGCAGGCCTTATCGGCATGCGCGCTTTGCCGATTTCCGAATATCCCGAAGTCGTACCACCCTCCATCGTCGTTCGCGCCACCTATCCCGGCGCGAACCCGAAGGTCATTGCCGAGACGGTGGCGACACCGCTTGAAGAGCAGATCAATGGCGTCGAGAACATGCTCTACATGTCCAGCCAGGCGACCTCCGACGGCGTCATGACGCTGACGGTGACTTTCAAGCTGGGTACCGACCCGGACAAGGCGCAGCAGCTGGTGCAGAACCGCGTGTCACAGGCCGAGCCTCGCCTTCCCGCCGAAGTCAGAAGTCTTGGCGTTTCCACCGTCAAGAGTTCTCCCGACCTGATGATGGTCGTGCATCTCGTCTCTCCCGGCAATCGGTACGACCTCACCTACCTGCGCAACTACGCCGTCCTCAACATCAAGGATCGGCTGGCGCGCATCGAGGGTGTGGGCCAGGTACAGATCTTCGGTGCCGGCGATTACTCCATGCGTATCTGGATCGATCCGCAGAAGGCCGCCGAGCACGACCTTGCCGCCAGCGATATCAGCAACGCCATTCGCGAACAGAACGTGCAGGCGGCAGCCGGCACGATCGGCGCTTCGCCAAGTCCGAACGGCGTCGATCTGCAGCTCAACGTCAACGCACAAGGTCGGCTTTCCACTCCGGAAGAATTCGGCAACATCATCGTGAAAAGCGGCTCGAATGGCGAGATCACCCGCCTGCGTGACGTCGCACGTGTCGAACTCGGCGCTGCCGATTACGCCTTGCGCTCGCTGCTCGATGGCGAATCTGCCGTTGCAATTCCGGTCTTCCAGGCCCCCGGCTCAAACGCCATCACCATTTCCGATCAGGTTGCTGCGACCATGCAGGATCTGCAGAAAGCGATGCCAGATGGCGTCAAATACGAAATCGTTTATGACACGACCGAGTTTGTTCGCGCCTCCATCGACAAGGTGATCGACACGCTTCTGGAAGCCATCGCCCTTGTCGTGATCGTCGTCATCCTGTTCCTGCAGACATGGCGTGCCTCCATCATCCCGCTGATTGCCGTTCCGGTGTCGATCATCGGTACATTCGCAGTCATGTATGTCTTCGGCTTCTCCATCAACGCACTCAGCCTGTTCGGCCTTGTGCTTGCCATCGGCATCGTGGTGGATGACGCTATCGTCGTGGTGGAGAACGTCGAGCGCAATATTGAGAACGGCCTTTCTCCCCGTGACGCGACCTACCGCGCTATGAAAGAGGTATCCGGTCCGATCATCGCGATCGCGCTGGTGCTCGTGGCCGTCTTTGTGCCGCTGGCCTTCATTTCCGGCCTCTCGGGGCAGTTCTACCGTCAGTTCGCATTGACGATCGCGATCTCCACCGTCATCTCCGCTATCAACTCCTTGACGCTGTCACCCGCACTGGCGGCCCTGCTTCTAAAGGACCACCACGCGCCGAAGGATTGGCTGACCCGTGGCATGGACAAGGTTCTGGGCGGCTTCTTCCGTGGCTTTAACCGTGCCTTCGGCGCGGCATCCAATGGTTACGGCAAAAGCGTGGGAGGTCTGCTCAATCGCAAGAGCATCGTGATGATCGTCTACGTCATTCTGGCAGCCGCGACCTATGGCATGTTCAATGCAGTTCCGGGTGGCTTCGTCCCCGCGCAGGACAAGCAGTATCTGATCGGCTTTGCACAATTGCCGGATGCCGCGAGTCTTGATCGAACGGAAGACGTCATCAAGCGCATGAGCGACATAGCCATGCAGCAGCCAGGCGTCGAACATGCGATTGCGTTCCCCGGCCTCTCCATCAACGGCTTCACCAACAGCTCGAACGCGGGCGTCGTTTTCGTCGCCTTGAGTCCGTTCGAAGAGCGCACCACGTCGGAGCTCTCCGGCGGCGCCATCGCCATGGCGCTCAACCAGAAATTCGGCGCCGTTCAGGATGCTTTCATTGCCATGTTCCCGCCACCGCCGGTCAACGGCCTCGGCACCACCGGCGGCTTCAAGATGCAAATCGAAGACCGCGCAGGATTCGGCTACCAGACGCTCGACGAGGTGACCAAAGCCTTCCTCGGCAAAGCCTATCAGACGCCCGAACTGGCTGGTCTGTTCTCAAGCTTCCAGATCAATGTGCCGCAGCTCTACGCCGATCTCGATCGTGCCAAGGCGGAGCAACTGGGCGTCTCGGTGACGGACGTGTTCGAAACGCTGCAGATCTATCTCGGCTCGCTCTACGTGAACGACTTCAATGCCTTCGGCCGCACTTACAGCGTGCGTGTGCAGGCGGATGCCAAGTTCCGCTCCCAGGCGGAAGACATCGGTCAGTTGAAGGTGCGGTCATCTAACGGTCAAATGATACCCTTGTCCGCATTGTTGAAGGTGGACGCCACGACAGGCCCTGAGCGTACGACACGGTACAATGGCTTCCTGTCGGCCGATATCAATGGCGGCCCCGCACCGGGCTTCTCTTCCGGCGAAGCCCAGGCAGCCATCGAACGCATCGCCAATGAGACCTTGCCATCGGGCATCGCCTTCGAGTGGACGGATTTGACCTATCAGCAGATCCTCGCCGGAAGCTCGGGCTTCCTCGTTTTCCCGCTGGCGCTGCTCTTGGTCTATCTGGTTCTGGCCGCACAGTATGAGAGCCTCACCTTGCCGCTCGCCATCATCATGATCGTGCCGATGGGTGTGCTTGCGGCCATGACGGGTGTCTGGTTGACGGGCGGGGACAACAACATCTTCACCCAGATCGGCCTTATCGTCCTTGTCGGGCTCTCGGCGAAGAATGCCATCCTGATCGTAGAGTTTGCACGGGAACTGGAGTTTGAAGGACGCTCACCGGTTGCCGCAGCCATCGAAGCCAGCCGCCTTCGTCTGCGCCCCATCCTGATGACATCGCTTGCCTTCATCATGGGTGTCGTGCCGCTGGTCATCTCCACCGGCGCGGGAGCGGAGATGCGCGCCGCTATGGGCGTCGCCGTCTTCTCCGGCATGATCGGGGTCACCTTCTTCGGCATCTTCATGACGCCGGTCTTTTATGTGCTCGTTCGCAAACTCTCCGGCAATCGTCCGCTGGTCCAGCACAAGCAAGAGCCTGCGAACACTGACTACAAGATGAGCGAAGCCGTGTGACGACGATTACCACATCGTCAAACAAGAAGCCCCGAAGACATTTGTCTCCGGGGCTTCTCTCTATCGTCTGGAGTGCTCCAAGCCGACGCCAACCGGCCATCAATATTCTCAGCCTCTGGTTTTGCACAACCACAAACAACCGACTGTCATAATTTCGTTGCACGTTCACTTGTTTTCGTTTTCTATATGACATGCTTCGAATGAAGCAGGTTGACGCTGGTTCTGGGAGGTTCCGGCGGAAAAAAATCCTGGGCAGCTTGTTGCTGGACCATGCGTAAATTTAGGGAGGCATCATGTCCACGAAACGTCTCGCTGCATCCGCGGCGGCATTTGCTATTTCGCTTTCTTTTGGCACCTCTGCCTTTGCAGCAACCGAACTGCAATGGTGGCACGCCATGACCGGCGCGAACAACGAAGTGGTCGATCAGCTCGCCAAGGAGTTCAATGAGAGCCAGAGCGAGTACAAGATCACGCCGGTGTTCAAGGGCACCTATCCGGAAACCCTGAATGCAGGGATCGCAGCCTTCCGTTCGAAGCAGCCTCCTGCCATCATTCAGGTCTTCGATGCCGGCTCTGGCGTCATGATGGGCGCAGAAGGCGCCATCATGCCGGTCGCCGACGTTCTCAAGAAGGGCGGATTCGAGTTTAACAAGGCCGACTATCTTGCTGGGATTGTTGCCTATTATTCGAAGCCGGACGGCACCATGCTGTCCTTCCCCTACAACTCGTCTTCGCCGATCCTCTATTACAACAAGGATGCCTTCAAGAAGGCCGGCCTCGACGCCGAAAACCCTCCAAAGACCTGGCCGGCTGTGTTCGAAGCCGCTCGCAAGATCAAGGAAAGCGGCGCTGCACCCTGCGGCTTCACCTCGACCTGGCTGACGTGGATCCAGACCGAAAACTTCGCCGCCTGGAACAACGTCTCCTACGGTACGAATGAGAACGGCCTCGGTGGCGGCAAGGTGGAATTGAAGATCAATGCGCCGCTCTTCGTCGAGCACTTCCAATCGATCGCCGATCTCGCCAAGGATGGCACCTTCCGTTATGGTGGCAGAACGTCCGAAGCGAAACAGCTTTTCCTGTCCGGTGAATGCGCGATCTTGACGGAATCATCCGGCGGCCTCGGCGACATCGTAAAGTCCGGAATGAACTACGGCATCGGCCAGCTTCCTTATTACGAAGGTCACGGACCACAGAACACCATTCCAGGCGGCGCAAGCCTTTGGGTCTTCGGTGGAAAGACCGATGAAGAATATAAGGGCATTGCCCAGTTCTTCCACTTCCTGTCGCAGACGCCGATCCAGGCACGCCTGCATCAGGTGTCCGGCTACCTTCCTGTGACCAATGCCGCTTACGAAGCCACCAAGGCTTCCGGGTTCTATGAAAAGAATCCGGCGCGTGAAACGCCGATCCTTCAGATGACCGGCAAGGCACCGACGGAAAACTCCAAGGGTGTTCGCCTGCCGAACCTGCCGCAGGTTCGCGACATCATGAATGAGCAGTTCGAAGCCATGCTGGCGGGTAAGCAGGATGCCAAGACGACGCTCGATCAGATCGTCAAGCGCGGCAACGCAGCCATCGCGGCCGCCTCCAAATAATCCCTGTAAGCTGAAGCCGCTGCCCGCATCTTTGGATGCGGGCAATGCTTTTTCCCTGGCCGGCTGAGGAGCATCACCCTTGCACACGGTTCACTTCCCGAACAAAATCCTACCCTACCTGCTGTTGGCACCCCAAATCGTCCTGACACTGATTTTCTTCTTCTGGCCCGCAAGCCAGGCGATCTATCAGTCGGTGCTGCAGGAAGATGCATTCGGGCTTAAAACGACCTTCGTCGGTCTTGCCAATTTTTCAGACACGCTGTCGGACCCGAATTATCTCCACGCGCTTCAGGTCACGATCGTCTTCAGCGCGTTGACAGCCCTGGTTTCCATGGCGGTGGCACTGCTTCTGGCAACGGCTGCCGACAAGGTCGTACGCGGACAGACATTTTATCGTACGCTGCTGATCTGGCCCTATGCGGTTGCACCTGCCGTCGCTGGCATGCTGTGGCTCTTCATGTTCAACCCTGCCATGGGAACGCTTGCCTATCTGCTGCGCTCCACTGGCTTCCAGTGGGACCCGCTGCTGAAGGGCGACCAAGCCATGGCACTGATCGTCTTTGCGGCAGCGTGGAAGCAGATCAGCTATAATTTCCTCTTCTTCGTGGCGGGTCTTCAGGCCATCCCGAAGTCGCTCATTGAGGCCGCGTCCATTGATGGCGCTCGAGGAAGCCGGCGCTTCTGGACGATCATCTTCCCGCTTCTTGCGCCGACCACGTTCTTCCTGCTGGTGGTCAACACGGTCTACGCCTTCTTCGACACCTTCGGCATCATTCACGCCGTCACCGGCGGCGGCCCTGCCAAGGCTACCGAAACGCTCGTCTACAAGGTCTACAATGATGGCTTCGTCAACCTGAACCTCGGCTCATCCGCGGCCCAGTCCGTGATCCTGATGATCATCGTGATCGGCCTGACAGCCTTCCAGTTCCGCTTCGTCGAGAAGCGGGTGCATTACGGGTGAGGACCAGACATGATTGAAAAACGCCCTATCGCAAATGGCATCGGCCATCTCATCCTCATCATCGGCATCATCATTGTCGCCTTCCCGATCTATTATACGTTCATCGCCTCCTCGATGACATCGCAAGACATCATCCGCCCGCCCATGTCGCTGCTTCCGGGCGGCCACCTTGTGGAAAATTATCGAGAAGCCTTGGCGGGTGGTGTCGAACGTGTGGTCGGCGTCAGTCTTGAACGCCTGCTCTTCAACTCCTTCGTCGTGGCCATGGCGATAGCGGTCGGCAAGATTATCATCTCGTTCCTCTCTGCCTTCGCCATCGTCTTTTTCCGCTTCCGCTTCCGGATGTTTTTCTTCTGGATGATCTTCATTACGCTGATGCTGCCAGTCGAGGTGCGCATCCTGCCAACCTATAAGGTGGTCGTCGATCTCGGTTTGATCGACACCTATGCGGGCCTGACCCTGCCATTGATGGCGTCGGCCACGGCCACCTTCCTGTTTCGGCAGTTCTTCCTGACGATCCCAGGAGAGCTGGTCGAAGCGGCGCGCATCGACAACGCCGGACCGTTCCGCTTCATGAAGGACATCCTTCTTCCGCTCTCGAGCACCAATATTGCAGCTCTCTTCGTGATCCTGTTCATCTATGGCTGGACCCAATATCTCTGGCCTCTCCTGGTCACGAATGACGCCAAGATGAACACGATCATCATCGGCCTTCGCCGCATGGTCGACTTCACTGACGCCTCCACCCCCTGGAACTACGTCATGGTCACAGCGATCCTCGCTATCATCCCACCCATCATCGTTGTCGTTGTGATGCAGCGGTGGTTCGTTAAAGGTCTTGTGGAGACAGAAAAGTAATGGCCCAGATTGTTTTGAACGATGTCCGCAAGATGTATGGCAGTGTCGAAGCCATCAAAGGCGTGTCTCTGCAAATCGCCGATGGAGAACTGGTCGTTCTCGTAGGCCCATCCGGTTGCGGCAAATCCACGCTGCTGCGCATGATCGCCGGTCTCGAAAGTATCTCAGGCGGTGAAATTTCGATCGGCAATCGGGTGGTCAACGACTTGGAGCCGTCCGAGCGGGATATCGCCATGGTTTTCCAGAACTATGCGCTCTATCCGCATATGACGGTGCGACAGAACCTCGCTTACGGGCTGAAAAACCGTAACACCCCGAAGGACGAGATCGATCGCCGTATCGAGCAGGCGGCAAAGGCGCTGGAAATCGAGCAGTTTCTGGAGCGCAAACCGAGGCAATTGTCCGGCGGCCAGCGGCAGCGTGTTGCGATGGGGCGCGCAATCGTACGCGAACCCGCCGCCTATCTCTTCGACGAGCCTCTATCGAACCTTGATGCCAAGCTTCGCGTACAGATGCGTGTCGAAATCAAGAGGCTCCAGCGTTCGCTTGCCACGACAAGCGTCTACGTTACGCATGACCAGATGGAAGCGATGACGCTGGCCGATAGGCTTGTGGTCCTGAATGCAGGGCGCATCGAGCAGGTAGGCACCCCGATCGAACTCTATGAGCGTCCGGCGACGACCTTTGTCGCGACCTTTATCGGCTCGCCCTCGATGAACCTGCTTGCCATCCCGACATCGTCCGGCAACTGGTCGATGACGCAAGACGCAGCAACTCCGGCCGCTGCAACCACGCTCGGCATTCGCCCGGAAGACCTTCACCTGATCGCAGACGTTCCCCAGGATGAGGCCTTTAGCGCATCCGTCAAGGTGGCTGCGGTGGAACTGGTCGGCGCTGAAAGCTACGTCCACGGCACATTAGCCGATGGCAGCGATATCGTCTTTCGTGTGGCGGGACGCTCACGCATCGAGATGGACGATGTGTTGCAGATCGGCGCGAAGGCTGCGGATCTGCACTTCTTCAATGCCAGCGGCGCTCGTATCGACTGACTGCAAAAATGAAGCGGGATCTCCGAAGGTCCCGCTTCAACAATTCGGTAGAGCGAAACATCGCCTAAAGACCGAAGCGCTCGACCTGACGGCGTATTTCTTCGATCCCCAATCCGGATCCTAGAAGCATCGAGAGAAGAACGCGCGCTTTTTGCGAACTCAGATCACCTGCAAAGATGACGCCGCCTTCGGCAAGCGTCTTGCCGCCGCCGTTCCCGTAGATCGGTTTGACGCGACCGCGTTGGCACCTGCTCGTCATGATGACGGGGAAACCGCTCTTGACGAGATCGATAGCAGCAGCCGTCACGGCGGGCGTCGCATTGCCACGGCCAAAACCCTCGATGACGATGCCGCGCATTCCTTCAGAGGCAGCGAAGCGGAGGAACCGGTCGCTGGTGCCGATTCCAAGCTTGACGATCTCGATATCCGACTCGACGCGCTCTGCGCCAATTTTGCCGGGGCTCACCGGACGCCGGTGCACGACGACCAAGTCGCCATCGACTTCGCCTAGTTTCCCATGCTCGGCAGAAATGAACGTATCGGTACGAGAGGTGTGCGACTTCGTCACGTCGCGGGCCGCATGAAACTCCTGCTCGAAACAAAGCAGCACGCCCAGACCGCGGGCGGTCTCAGATGCAGCGATACGAGCCGCGTCCGCGATGTTTCGCGGACCATCTCCGTCCGGCTCATCGGCTGCGCGCTGCGCGCCGGTGAAGACGACCGGCTTTTCGCAGTCGATGAGAAGATCGGCCATATAGGCGCTCTCCTCCATCGTGTCGGTTCCATGCGTCACGACAACCCCGTCGATTTTGGGGTCGGCGAGATGGTCCCTTATCCGGCAAGCGAGAGCAAAGGCGTCTTCGAGCGAAAGCGCAAAACTCCCGACCGTCATGAATTCGTCGACCACCAGCTCGACGCCAGCAAGACGGCTTTCCACCGTGGCCCGAAGGTCATTACCGCCAAGCTTAGCAGTCACATGGCCTGTGCTCGCATTCTTCTGCGAGGCGATCGTCCCGCCCGTGGTAATGAGGCAAACAGTTTTCGTCATGATCATTCCCCTAAAATCTTTAAGGCAGCTAACTTGGTCTGACCAAGATTGTCAAATGGCTAAGAAATGGGCAGGAACTGCCTATTCTTTGACGTTGACGGCCTGACCAAAATCCGATCTTCTGCAACAAACAAAACCCTTGGTCAGACCAAGACGGAGAACAAACCTGGTTGAAGCGGCGATCAAGAGGACAGCGGGAGGGGCAAGCGCAGGCGGAAGCACTGTGGCGGCCACGGTCAAAGCGCTCGCCTCGATGATCGCCGAAGGCCACTGGTCGCAAGGCGCAGCACTTCCGCCGCAGCGAGAACTCGCAAGGCTTCTGGACATCAGCCGGGCGACACTTCGTGAGGCCATCTCCGTTTTGTTGACCACCGGCAAAATCAAAGCTCAAGACAATGGTCGCGGGTTCATCATCGCTGAGGCCAGCGACGAGAGAAACGGTGCCTGGCCGCAAGCCGCCCCCTACTCTCTTCGCGAGGTTTACCAGTTGCGGCATGTTGTCGAGAGTTACGCAGCGCAGCTTGCTGCGATCTCCCGCACGCAGGACGATCTTGCCGCCCTCCGCAACACGCTCGCTGCCTTTCGCCGCGCGGCACATGACGCGGACTTGGGCGGTTACGTAGAGGCCGATGCAGAGTTTCATCGCCAGATCCTGGCGATCTCCGGCAACCGTCTGCTCGTCGATATGCATCGAACATTCGCGGTCGTCATGCAGGAGAGCCAACGTATGCCGGTATTGCACCCCGGCGATCTTTGGCCTGCGGTCAAGGAGCATGAGTTGATCCTGGAGGCCATCGAACGCGGCGATCCGGACGGTGCGCACTATTACATGCGCAAACATATCAGCATGGGGGGCAGCCGCTCGGGCCTCTCTCCAACCGAACTGCCCTGAATTTAATCAGGCCAACCTGGCCATTACAGAAGGAAGCGATCATGGCGAAGGAAATTTTGGTGTCCTATGGTATCGACGTCGATGCCGTCGCGGGCTGGCTTGGCTCTTACGGTGGCGAAGACAGCCCTTGCGATATTTCCCGCGGCGTCTTTGCGGGCAAGGTCGGCTCTGTACGCCTTCTCCGTCTTTTCGAAAAATGGGGCATCAAGACCACGTGGTTCATTCCCGGACACTCGATCGAGACATTCTGGGATGAGATGAAGCAGGTCGCCGATGCCGGTCACGAGATTGGCATGCATGGCTATAGCCATGAAAACCCGATTGCCATGACGCCCGAGCAGGAGGAAGCGATCTTCGACAAGTGCGTCGACCTCATCACCAAGCTTTCCGGCAAACCGCCGCGCGGTTATGTGGCGCCTTGGTGGGAGTTCGGCTCCAAGACGAACGAGTTGCTGAAGCAGAAGGGTATTCTTTACGATCACTCCCTGATGCACAATGACCACCATCCCTATTACGTCACCGTCGGTGACGAGTGGACGAAGATCGATTATTCGAAACATCCTTCGCACTGGATGAAGCCTTTCACCCAGGGTCCCGAAACCGACCTGATCGAAATCCCAGCATCCTGGAATCTCGACGACCTCCCGCCGATGATGTTCATCAAGGCCGCGCCCAATAGCCACGGCTTCGTCAACCCACGCGACCTCGAGCAGATGTGGATCGACCAATTCGAGTGGGTCTATGAGAACTACGATTACGCCGTCTTTCCGCTGACCATCCACCCGGATGTCTCCGGCAAGCCACACGTTCTCAAGATGCATGAGCGCATTTTCGACCACATCCGTCAGTTTGAAGGCGTGAAGTTCGTCACCATGGAAGAAATCGCTGCTGACTTCGCCAAGCGCTATCCACGCAGCGGCACGGCCCGTCCACAGTCATAAGTCTTAAGGCATAAGGGAGAAAGCGAATGTGCGGCCTGTGCGGTGCGCTTGGCGCGGCAGATCATTGGAGCAGCGGCGGCAAAGGCGTTGCGTCGATGACGCCCGCCGCCGAGCGCTACCGACAGGCCAGTGCCGTCAATGCAGTCCTCGGTCACTATGGGCTGCGTTTGAAGGTGTGGAACGATCGATATGTTCTCACTGGCCGCACGGGAAGAAGTGCGGTCGTGGACCATCTGGGCCAGTTGTGGCCATTGGCAGAGGCTTTTGCCGGCGAGGCGATCGATCCTCTCGATCCAACACTCCTCTTGAAAATGCGGGAGGCGTGATGGCATCCGGCGCCCAGCAACCCATTATCGTCAATGTCCTCACCGGCTTTCTGGGCTCCGGCAAGACGACTTTGCTCAATGCATTGCTGTCGGAGCCCGATCTTTCCAACACCGCTGTGATCATCAATGAATTCGGCAGCATCGGTCTCGATCACCTGCTTGTCGAGACGATTGAGGACGACACCGTCCTTTTGCAGAGTGGCTGCATCTGCTGCACCATCCGCGGCGATCTGAAGCAGGCGATCCTGTCCCTCTTCGAAAAGCGCAAGGCAGGTCGTATAGGCTCTTTCACCCGGCTCATCATCGAGACCACGGGACTTGCCGACCCGGCACCGATCGTCGCCACGCTGACGGCTGATCTGATGTTGAAATATCATTTCTCGATGGGCAACATCGTCACCGTCGTCGAAGTGCCGAATGGGCAGCATAACATTGAGACCTATACCGAGAGCGCGCGGCAGGTCGCCGTTGCCGATCGCCTGATCATTACCAAAACGGATCTTGCAGAGCCCGATGCGATAGCGGCGCTCATCGCCAAGCTGTCGACCATGAATCCGACAGCCAGCATCGAAATCACCGATCCTGCCAATCCCGCGGCGAGCCTGATCCTGACGGAGGATATCCACGACCTCTCAGCCCGGCCAGCCGAAGCTCGGCGCTGGGTCGCAGCTGAGCGTTACCATGACCACGCACATGCGCCGCTGCAAGACGTCAACGCGCATGGTGCGATCCGCGCCATATCCGTGACCACACCCAACACCGTCTCATGGCCACGGTTTTCGACATGGCTTTCCCTGCTGGTCAACAGGCATGGCGAAAAGCTCCTGCGGGTAAAGGGCATCATCGGCGTCAACGGATATGAGACGCCGGTGGTGATCCACGGTGTTCAACATCTTATCCATCAACCCGTGCACATGGCCGCATGGCCCGCAGGCGACCGCACGAGCGTGCTCGTCTTTATTGTCGATGGCGACATCGGGGATATTGCCCAGTCCTTTGCCGCCTTTGTCGAGGCCGATCCGCTTGCGATAACAGACTCTCCGAAGCAGGCGGAGCGATAGTCACGCCTCGCTCATCGAACGCCAAGCGCGCGGCTTCGCTACTGATTAGCTTTGAAACCCGCTGATCAAACAGCGAGGAAGCCGCCATCGATCGGCAGTATGGCACCGGTAATCATCTTGCTGTCGTCGGACAAGAGCAGCGCGATGCTCTCTGCCACTTCCTCCGCCTCAGCGAAGCGATTGAGGGGATGGCGAACCATCATCGGCTGGCTCTTGACTGGATCGTTCCATGCTTCTGCAGCGAGTTCGGTCAGGGTGATGGTGGGTGCGACCGCGTTGACGCGAATACCATGGGGACCAAGCTCTTTGGCAAGCACACGCGTCGCGCCCTCAAGCCCGGCCTTGGACGCCGCATAGCAAAGATGGTCCTGAAACCCGCGGTGTCCGGCAATTGACGTGATGTTGACGATCGCGCCGCCCCCTCCTTTTGCCACACGTGCCCGGGCGAACTCCTGGCAGGTGATAATTGCCGCGCGCAGATTGATGCAGAGTACAGCCTCATAGCCGGCATCCGTCATGTCCAACACGCTTTCCAACACATTGATGCCGGCGCTATTGATCAGAAAATCGCAGGGGCCTGCTTCTGCCATTGCGGCCCGGGTGGCGGCGGCATCGGCAAGATCTGCGCGGATCGAGCGTCCACCAATTTCGGCTTTCAGGCTGTCGAGATCGGACTGAGTACGGCTGATCGCCACGACCTCCGCACCGCGTGACGCCATCAGGCGGGCGCAGGCGCGTCCAATTCCTTTTCCGGCTCCGGTAATGATGACGGACTTTCCAGTAAACTGCATGGTATCCTCGCATTAATGCGGCCGCGTTGGCCTGCTAATCTCTGACTTCTACGGTGTTCAGGAGTGACTGTTGGAGCGAACGGTCCGTGCTACATTCTGCAGCGCCAGGAACGCCTGGTAGCGCGCATCGTGCACCTTTCGGAATGCAGCTTCAGGTGAGGCAAGGTTTTTAACCCTCGACATTGCAGGCATAGCGGACGAAAGATCCGGGAAAGCCCCTGCGGCAACTGCGCCCAGCATGGCCGAACCAAGAAGAACCGGCTCTTCGCATTCCGTCAGCTCGACAGGCATACCCATCGCATCCGCCAGCAACTGCTGAGCAAGCGGATGGGCCCCCGCCCCTCCACTGACGCTGATGGTTTCCACCGGCGCACCGTGGCGCGCCTGTGTCTCGATGATCTGGCGAAGCCCGTAGCCGAGGCCAAGAAGCCCCGCGACATAAAGCGCGACGAGGGAATCCACCCCAGTCTCCATGCCATAACCAGCGATGATAGCGCGCGCGTGGGGGTCGGCGAACGGCGCGCGATTACCGAGAAATTCCGGCACAACGTGAAAGTCCTTGGCAATATCCGCTGCGGCGGAAGCCGACGCAGCCAGGCTCAAGGCGCGATCGGCGAGCCAGACCGGCAAGGCCTTGCCCTCCTGATCGGCTCGCGCCTTTGCCTCGGCAAATGCCGGATGCAGTTGCACCAGATAATCGATGGCAGCCCCGGCAGCCGACTGCCCGCCTTCATTCAACCAGGCGCCTGGAACCATGGCGGAATAATAGGGACCCCAGACGCCTGATACAAAGGCAGGTTTGGCGGTGGTCGTCATGGTGCAGGAGGATGTGCCGAACACGTAACCGAGGCATCGCGACGCGTCACCGCCTGCAGCGACCGTTCCCACTCCACCGGCATGCGCGTCGATCAGACCGGCGGCGACAGCGGTGCCGGGGCGTAACCCCATCGCTCGTGCCGCCTCTTCCGTCAGGCCGGAGCCGAGCGCAGTGCCGGGATGGACGACGCTTTGACCAATGCGGCGGAAGCCCTGCTCCGCCAGGTCGCCGAGACCGATCGCGTTGAAATAATCGGCGTCCCACCGGTCCTCATGGGCAAGATAGGTCCATTTGCACGTCACGGTGCAGGCGGAACGGTCGAGCGATCCGGTGGCCTTCCATGTGAGAAAATCCGTAAGATCGAAAAACTGCGCAGCGCGGTCGTAGACAGTGGGGCTGTTTTCCTTAAGCCATAGAAGCTTGGGCGTCTGCATCTCTGGCGAAATGCGCCCGCCAACATATTGCAAGACGGCGTGGTCGCCGGCATTGATCCGCTCAGCCTGTCCAACCGCGCGGTGATCCATCCAAACGATAATGTCCCGCTCAGGATGGCTGGGATCGCCAACCGGAAGCGTCTCATCGCCCGCACCGCAGACAACAAGCGAACATGTCGCGTCAAAGCCGAGGCCCGCCACGTCAGCCGGGTCTATACCTGCTCGCGAAACGCTTTCCCGGACGCTCTCGCAGACCGCTTGCCAGACCTCGGCACTCGACTGTTCCGCAATGCCACCGTCTTCCCGATGCATCGAGATCGATCGCTTGGCCGTTGCGAGAAGCTTGCCCTCGGTATCGAATACACCAGCGCGAGCAGATCCAGTGCCGACATCGACGCCAATCAGGTAAGAAGCCATTTGAGACAGTCCTCGCTCGGGTGATCCAATATGTGAGAATAGCGTCTGAAATATTTGATTTCAGACGCTCCTTGATGTTAGACGCGATCGAAGTTGGTCGGCAAAACCAACATGTCGCGGATCGTGACCGTGCGCTTGCGCGTCAGCATATAGACGATGGCGTCGGCCACTTCGCTCGCGTCGATGAGGCTACCCGACTCCTTGGCCTTGCGGAGGTTTTCCTCCGGCCAGTCTGCCAGCAGCGCGGAGACGACCGGACCGGGCGAGACCTGGGCGACACGCACACCGTGCGGGATCATCTGGCGGCGCATGCCTTGGACGAAGCTGGTGATCGCCCATTTCGAACCGGAATAGACGGGCTCCCAATAAGTGGGGAAGTGACCGGCGATCGAGCAGGTCACGATGATATCGCCAGTCTTGCGCTCCGACATGTGCGGGACCACGGCGTGGACATTCTTCATCACGGCATTGACGTTGAGGTTCAACATCTTGTCGATCGCGTCAGGCGTCGTCTCCGTCAGATCGCCGCCGATGTAGGTGCCAGCATTGCAATAGAGAATGTCGATGTGATCGACCTTTGCCAAGATCTCCGGGATCATGGAATTGCAGCTGTCGGTATCCAGAAGGTTGGTAACCTGCGCGATGGCACGCTCGCCAAGCTTTGCGACGAGCTCATTCAAGGCCTTTTCGTTCCAGTCGACCATGACCACGGTCGCGCCCTGTTCCAAGAGTGCTTCGGTGGTAGCAAGCCCGATACCGGAAGCGGCACCGGTGATGACCGCGATCTTGCCTTGCAGCGATTCAGACATTTAGTTCTCCTGCGTTTATGAAGATGTTCCGGATGACCTAGCGCCACTCGCGCCCGATATAGATGGCCAGCAGAATGATGAAGCCCTTGATGACGTCCTGCAGATAGGGGTTGATGCCCATCAGGTTGAGGCCGTTATTGAGGATGCCGAGCAAGACGGCGCCGATCAGTGTGCCGAGAATAAGCCCTCTGCCGCCGGCAATGGCCGTACCGCCCAGGACCACCGCAGCGATCGCATCCAGCTCGAAGCCGACACCGGCGTTGGGCTGACCGCTCATCAGACGCCCGGTCAAAATGAGGGCAGCGAGCGCGGCCGTGACGCCCGAAATGCCGTAGACGGCAAGCTTGACGCGCTGCGTCTTTACACCCGAGAGCCGCGCTGCGAGCTCATTGCCGCCAAGAGCGTAGACGTGACGACCAAAGGCAGTCCGCTGAAGAAGAACCCAGGCAACGGCGTAGATCACAACCATGATGACAACCGGGACAGGTACGATGCCAATGCGGCCAACACCGAACCAGGAAATCCAGCTTGGAATGCCGCTGACTGGGTAGCCGCCGGAATAGATAAGGCCGAGACCGCGCGCCATTCCCATTGTCGCCAGTGTAACGATGATGGCCGGCATCTTTCCCCAGGCGACAAGAGCGCCATTGAATATGCCGATACCGAGCCCGATGAAGAGCCCCGCGGGCAGCGCCACCGAAGCTGGCAACCCGGTATTGACCATCAATCCCGCCGAGAGCGTTCCGACAAGCGCCATGACCGCGCCGACGGACAAGTCGATGCCGCCGGTCAGGATGACGAATGTCATACCGACGGCAAGAATGCCGACCACTGACACCTGCCGAAGCACGTTCATGATGTTGTTGACGCTGAAGAAGTTGTCGCTCGCGAGACCCATCAGGATCGAGACGACGATCAGGCCTGCAAGCGGCAATGCTAAGGGCGAATGCAGCAGGCCGCTCAGTTTGAAGCCGCCCGTCTTCACGGCAACGCCGGTGTTTGCATCAAGCGACATGTTCAACTCTCCCGGTGGTGGCGTTTGTCATTATTGTTTCGGAATTGATATCGTCGCCCTCGAGCGTGGCGACGATGCCGCCGGAGCGGAAGACGCAGACCCTGTCGGACATGCCGATCACCTCGGGCAGCTCTGACGAGATCATGATGATCGAGTGGCCGCTTGCGGCGAATGAACGCATCAGCGCGTAGATCTCTGCCTTGGCACCCACATCGATGCCACGCGTAGGCTCATCGAAGATCAGCACGCGCATGTCATGGTTCAGCCAGCGCGCAATCACGATCTTTTGCTGGTTGCCACCGGATAGCGTGTCAACGCGAGCGTAGGGTCCCTGCGCCTTGACCTGCACCTGCGCCATCGCCCGCTGCGTGTGCTCCAGTTCCTTCTTGAGGTCTAGGAACCAATGGGCTTTACGGTATTTGCGGTAATTGTTCAGCGAAATGTTTTGCAGGATGGAGAAGCTGGTGATGAGCCCCTCTTCCTTCCGGCTTTCCGGTAGCAGGCCGATACCGCGGATCAGCGCATCGTCAGGACCGGAGAACCGCGTCTCTGAGCCATCCAGCTTTATCTTGCGCCGCGAGGCAGAGTGCGCGCCAAGCATGGCGAGAACCGTTTCCGATCGGCCCGAGCCCACAAGCCCGGCGAAGCCGAGGATCTCGCCCTTACGCAACGAAAACCGCGAGACGGGGCCGCCCTTCTTCAGCTGAAGTTCTTCGACATCGATCACGACGTCGGCCGATGGATCAAGCTTCGGTTTCGGCGGGAAGCTCGCCTCGATGCGCCGGCCCACCATCATTTCGACCAGCCGATCGTTATCCACCTCGGATGTCAGGCAAGACCCGATCAGCTCTCCGTCACGCAGAACGGTGATGCGGTCACAGATTTCGAAAATTTCCTCGAGGTGATGCGAAATGAAGATGATCGCCACACCCTGGCGACGCAGTTCACGCATGACGTTGAACAGGTGCTCAGTCTCGGACGGGGTCAGCGTTGCCGTTGGCTCGTCGAGCACAAGAATGCGCGCGTCGAGCGATAGCGCCTTTGCAATTTCGACGAATTGTTGCTGAGCGACCGAAAGCCGTTTGATCGGCACATCAAGCGGAACATCCACCGCCAGACGGCGCATGATCTCAGCGGCCCGCTTGCGCATGGCGCCCTTGTTCAATAGGCGAAACGGCCCGCGGATCTCCCGGGCGAGGAACATGTTCTCGACAGCGTTGAGGTACGGGATCAGGCTAAACTCCTGAAAGACGATGCCAACCCCGGCAGCAATAGCCTCATCGTAGGTGGCGAAACGCCGCTCCGTACCGTCGATGCGGATCGTCCCTTCGGAGGGCTGCAAAATGCCACAGAGGATCTTCATCAAAGTCGACTTGCCAGCGCCGTTCTCGCCGAGAAGCGCATGCACCTCTCCGGGGCGTACCTGAAGGTCGGCACCGCGCAGGACTTCGATCTTGCCGAAGCTTTTTCTTATTCCATTCAGTTCCAGCATCTTAACCCTCCTCAATGGTCGGGATTTAGAGCGCCGTGCGTCTTTCAGGACGCAAAAAGGACGCTCTAATGTCGTTAGATCCAAGCGTCCCGCCCCCGCCTAAGCGAGGACGGAGCCTGGGAGGAGTTCTTACCAGCTGAATTCGCCGGCGTTCTTGCTGTCCACGACCATGACGTCGATCGGGACTTCCTTCGGCACAACGCGGGCGCCCCACTTCTGGGCAAGCGCCATGGCAAGTCCGACACGGACCTGGTCACGCGGGAACTGCGCCGTGGTTTCGATGAAAGGCGTACCGTCGGCGATGGCCTTCACCGCTTCTGGAGCGCCGTCTACGGACGTCAGCTTGATGTCCTTGCCGGAACCCTGGATCGCCGAGAGCGCCCCCATCGCACCGCCGTCATTCACGGAAAAGATGCCCACGAGGTTGGGATGCGACTGGATTATGTTCTCGACGACGCCAAGAGCAACGGAGCGATCCTGACGGCCATTCTGCGTGTCGACGAGCTTGATATCCTTGAATTCCGCCAGTGCGGCCTTGCAGCCTTCGACGCGCTGGAGGATCGGCACGACCGGAATACCGTCGAGGATCGCGACCTCGCCCTTGCCGCCAACGGCGTCACCGAGATGTTTGCAAGACATGTAGCCCGCATCGCGGTTCTTCGAACCTACGAAGGTGTCGACCGGACCATTTGCATTGGCATCCACGGCGACAACGATGACGCCCGCGGCCTTGGCGGCATGAACGGCGGCTTCGATGCCTGCGCTGTCGGTCGGATTCAGAAGAAGGATATCGATCTTCTGCTGAAGCATATCTTCAACGTCGGAAATCTGCTTCGCAACATCATGGCCAGCGTCGGTTAGGACGACATCGGCACCGATGCTCGCTGCGGCTTCCTTCAGCGCTTCCTGCATGGACACGAAGTAAGGGTTGTTCAACTCCTGAAACGTCATGCCGATCTTCAGCTTTTCCTGCGCCAGAGCTGGAGCGGCCATCAGTGCAAGCGCGGCTGTCGCCATCAGAAACTTGGATTTCATTTTCATGTACTCTTCCTCCCGTTGGAATTTGGGCAGCAACTACCCGTTTCCGGACAGTCGTCTGTCCGAATTGATGAAGTCTGCGATGTACGGTTGCGTTATTCCGCCATGACTGCCGCCTTTTGGGCTGCGAATATGGTTCGGAATCTCGACGGTGACATTCCCTTAAGCTTCAGGAAATGCCGGTTGAAATTCGACAGGTTGGAGAAGCCTACATCGTAGCAGACTTCTGCAACCTTGACGTCCTGATCCGCCAGCAGCATCTGGCAGGCGAGATCGATCCTGAGTTGATTGCGGTAACGCACAAGCGTCGTTCCGGTATGACGCTTGAAGGCCCGTGAAAAGGTGCTCGGGCTCTGGCCGACGATCTCAGCCAAATCGATTTCATCCACCTGAGCGGTCAGATGCTGGCGCAGATGCGACAAGGCGCGATTGATGCCGCTATCTCCGGTTCCTGTCAGGTCCAGCTCATAGCTGAGACTGGCCAGAACTTCGGGAGATGGCGCTTTGACGAGCAGGTCAAGAATTTCCCAGAAGAGCGCGAGGCGAGTGAGCCCCTGTGCTTCTATTAGCCTTTCGATCAGAGGCCGGACGCGGTTGCTCGTCTCATCGTCAAACAGAATGCCACGGCGGCTACGCTCCAACAGACTGCGAACCGGTTCCATCTCCGACATGCATGCGCTGGCGTCTTCAATAAATACTTCCGGAAACTGGATCACGAGAGAGCGCGTCGGAACGATTTCCTCGGGCTCAATCTCGCTAATCCAGTTCTGGGGGAGATTGGGTCCGGTCATAATCAGCTGACCGGGGTCGAAGCGTCCAACGAAGTCACCGATATAGAACGTGCCAGAGGTGGCCACGACGAGGTGAATTTCGTACTCGGGGTGGTAGTGCCAGCGGACCGTGCGGAACGGGTAGCCATGCCGCCAAGCAGCGAAAGACTCGCCCTTGCGAATATGGACCAGTTCCAGATCGGGCTGCATCATGGTTCCTCCCTCACGCACGTCCGCCTTAATTAGAAGCGAGACCATTCCTCTTATGGCTCGTCCCGGGCGTTGATGCGGACCATAGGCGCGACAGCATATGTTGCTCCACATCACGGCGCGGAAATTGCTGATACTTTTTTGACTCCTATATGCTGAAAATCGAATAGACGTGCATCGGGCCCTTCAATCAACAGCAAACACGCAGCCATTTTAGCCAACAACTTTGCGTGATGCGCTGACAAACAGTGCAATCGCACCCCGAGCAGCCAAAATTTTTACACTTCTCGCGGAGGCGACACTGGCGCGTGCCTTATACTTTTCCGCACATCTTGTGGTGGATAATCATCAGAAAATCATCGGTGGTAAAATGGAGGACTATCATCGGAGGCGTCCATCCGAACGTCGTGCACCTGTCATCAGTCAGAGTGGACAGGCTGAGACGCAGTCATCATAGTGTCACCAAATCGTTGCGCACCTGACCGGCTTGGGACCTGGCGCAAGGAGGCATCCCACTGCCATTGGTCGTCATGCCACTTAGAAGGATAGGACGAATGCAACCGAAACTTCTCAGCCAAACCTTTTTTGCCCTGACCCTATGCGCCGCCGTGGCCTCGGCACAGCAGGCGTCCGACATCGTTGCGCCGGAGAAAGCGACAACGGTCGCAACCGCCCAACGTGTGGAAGCCAAAGACTTTATGGTGGCAGCGGCCAATCCCCTCGCTGCCGAGGCGGGGCGTGATGTCATCGCAGGCGGCGGAAATGCGATCGATGCGATGGTTGCCGTGCAGACCGTGCTTGGTCTCGTCGAACCGCAAAGCTCCGGTCTCGGCGGCGGTGCGTTTCTCGTCTATTACGATGCAAAAAGCGGGAAGCTGACCACCTTCGATGGCCGGGAGACAGCGCCTATGGAGGCCACACCGACACTCTTTCTCGACGAGAAAGGTCAACCCCTGAAGTTCATGGACGCTGTGGTTGGCGGTCGCTCCGTTGGAACGCCTGGAACGGTCCGCCTGCTTGGGGACGTCCACAAACGCTTCGGCAAAACGGAATGGGCAAGTCTGCTGAAGCCGGCCCAGACTCTGGCAACGCAAGGGTTCCAGGTGTCGCCGCGTCTTGCCTCCCTGGTTGCTTCCGAGGGTGACCGGTTGAAGACGTACAAGGAAACCACGTCCTATTTCTTCGATAGCGCAGGCGCGGCCTTGAAGGCAGGCACCGTGTTGAAAAATCCGTCTTATGCCGACACGCTTGCGATACTTGCGAAGGACGGTGCCGACGCTTTCTACAAAGGGAAAATTGCCGAAGACATCGTCAAGACTGTGCGGGAAGCCGCCGGTAATCCTGGCGTACTTTCGCTGGCCGATCTGTCCAACTATCGCATCATCGAGCGAGAGCCGGTCTGCTTCACCTACCGCGCTCTCGATGTTTGCGGCATGGGGCCGCCGTCGTCAGGCGCGGTTGCCGTCAGCCAAATTCTCGGCCTCTCGGAACATTTCGATCTCAAGGCTTTGGGGCCAAAGAATGTGGAAAGCTGGCGCATCATCGGCGATGCCCAACGTCTTGCCTTCGCAGACCGCGAACGTTACCTAGCCGATCCGAACTTCGTGCCTTTGCCGATCAAAGGCTTGCTCGACAAATCCTATTTAAGCGAGCGATCAAAGCTGCTGGATGGTGACAAGGCGTTGACCAAGGATGCGGTCAAAGCCGGTGAACCGGGTTGGGACCACGCGCTCCTCTTCGGGCAGGATGCGGCACTGGAATTACCCTCCACAAGCCACTTCGTCATCGTCGATAAGGAAGGCAACGTCGTTTCCATGACGACAACGATCGAAAATGGCTTTGGGTCGCGTCTGATGACCAATGGCTTTCTCCTCAACAACGAGTTGACCGACTTCTCCTTCAAGACCCATGACGGCGGCCTGCCGATTGCCAATCGTGTCGAACCCGGAAAGCGCCCACGCTCTTCGATGGCGCCAACCATCGTGATGAAGGACGGCAAACCGCTGCTCGCCATTGGCTCTCCAGGCGGCAGCCAAATCATCGGATATGTGGCGCAGGCGCTGATCGCCTATATCGATTGGGGCATGCCCGTGGAGGAAATCGTCGCCCAGCCGCATCTCATCAATCGCTTCGGCACTTACGATATCGAGGCTGGCACCCAGGCGGAAGACATGGCCGACGCCCTCAAATCGTTGGGATACGACGTGAAGCTGGGCGAGATGAATTCCGGCTTGCACGCCATCGAGATCACCGACGAGGGTTTGGCCGGAAGCGCCGATCCGCGACGGGAAGGCGTGGCTGTGGGGAACTGATTTGTCCCGCGAAAAGGCAAGCCTCTCCTAAGAGGCGATGTGAGAACCGAAGCCCAGAGCTTATACCAAAGCTTACTGTCGGTATTAAACATGCCGGAAGATCGACCTAAACTGGCTCACTCTTTCCTATGCCGTACACATCTCAGAGGCACCCTCCCCTCCATTCTCGGGTTTTTGGACTTTCGGTTACCCCCTCACGCTTCTGCCAGTGTGACCTGTGGAAGCGTCGTCATCATCCGGTCGAAATAGACCAGCGGCAACGGACCCCTTTGGCTATCGGCAGCGTGAACGTCGCAAAGGAAGATCGTATGCGTCCCAGAGCGCATCGTATCGTGAATGGTGCAACTGAATCGCGCACATGCGTCTTTCAAAATGGGCTGCCCCAATTCATCCGAGCCCCACTCCCCAACCTCAAAACGTTGCTCCGGGGGAACCTTGCCGCCAAATGCGCCTGCTACGGCCTCTTGGCCTTTCGCCAGAATGTTCAGGCTCAACCGGCCATTTTCAACAACGACAGGATGCGCGGAAGCTGACGTGTTGACACAAACAAGGAGACGGGGCGGCTCCTGGGAAACGGAACAAGCCGCAGTCACCGTCAATCCACCTCGCCCGGCCTTGCCATCGGTCGCGACGACTTTGACGGCGGCGGCCATCATCGCCATGGCATTCTTGAAGTTGGCGTTCTCTGCCGCCTCAATGTTTTTATCAGTGGACATGTCTGTCTCTCCAACGTGTTGACCCGAAGGATCCGGCGATGCCGGATCCTGTTTCTCGCAGATCACTCCGCTGCAACCTGCGTGGCACCGTTGCGTGCGAGGCGCAGCGCCGCGCCGGGGTGGTTGTCGGGAAGAAGCGGACCTCGGCCGAAGAGCTTTTGACGGAGCGGGCCTTCCGCATACTCCCGCTGAGCTAAGCCCCGCTGCTGCAAAACGGGCGTGACGTGGTCGATGAAATCTACGAATGTTTCCGGGTGAAGCTGGCAGATCATGTTGATGCCATCAACGCCTGCATCCTGCCAACGCTCAAGTTCATCCGCGATGAAGTCCGGCGTGCCCACGATGCGGCAATTATAAGACAGCGCATTCGCGACTTCCTTGACGGTGGCCTTTTCCCCGTGAGGCTTACCCATCTCAATCATGCGCGCATATCCCTGCAGGCCGTCGAGACCAGACTCGTCCACCGGCTTATCAGGGTCGAGATGGGAAAGATCGACGCCCATATCGCGGCTGACATGGGCAGCAAGCCCTTCATAGAGAACCCATTCGTCGATTTCAGCGGCTTTCCTGTTTGCCTCCTCCATCGTGCTGCCGACGACGAAGGACAAGCCCTGGATGAACTTAATGTCGTCCACGCCCCGCCCCATCTGCTCGGCGAGCTTCTTCGTTCCCGCGATGCCGATACGGGCGCCATCGACATTCGGATAGAGGATGAACGTGCCCTCTGCGTGTTGCGCCGCGAATTGACTTCCCCTTTTCGAGGCACCAGCCTGGTAGAGCATGGGCGTACGCTGAGGCGATGGCGCAACAAGGTGCGGTCCCTGCACCTTATAACGTTCGCCTACGTGGTCTATGGGGTGTACTTTGGTGTGATCGCTGAAGACCCCCCTCTCCCGATCGGCGATCATCGCGCCCGCTTCCCAAGACCCTTCAAAAAGCTTGTAGACCACGTCCATATATTCATCGGCCCAGTCATATCGCTGATCATGAGGGACGATCTTGTCATATCCGAAATTGCGCGCTGCATTGTCTGTCACACTCGTAACAATGTTCCAGCCGATACGCCCGCGGCTGATGTGGTCGAGTGTGGACGCCTTCTTCGCAAATGCGAAGGGATGCTCGGAAAGAATCGAACTCGTAAACACCAGTCCAAGGTTCTCTGTCACGGCAGCAAGCGCGGCGCACATTGTAAACGTGTCGTTACAGGGCATGTGAAGGCCCTGTTCAAAATAAGCATCCCACTTTCCATCATAAGCCGGGTCGATACCAAGGATGTCGGCGAAGAATATCGCGTCGAAGCGCCCCGCTTCCAGCTTCTTGACGAGTGCTGACCAGGTCTCGAACTCGTTGAACTTGGCAAGCTGGTTTCGCGGATGGCGCCAGGTACCGTGATAGATATGAGACGCGACATTCATGGTGAAGCAGTTGAATATCATTCGCTTGCGCATTCGCTGTTCCTTCTCGCTTTTCTGTTGCGGTTGAAGGAAAGATTATGTCGCAGTGCAGCAAGCGTCTTGCTCCACAGTGAACATCGGTTGTTCTCAGAGTGTCGTGTAGACCAACCGGACCAACACGAGCCGCGCCCCTTCGAGTGACACGCATCTCCATTCGGCTCTGCCTACACGGCGGTGCTGGTCGCCAAGAAAGGAAGAAGGCAAGTCGATAGCAGGATGACGTTTCGTAAATCGGAGCCACAGGATCACGGAGGCTGCGATGCGTATGCACGAGAAGACTGTGTGAGTGCAGAGGTCGTATCGGGTCTGAATTCCCTTGGGATTTACCGGCTTAAGCGCGGCCCATGGGGCGACCTCAACGGCGCAGCGGGCATCTGGCGGATGGATTACGGCAGTCTGTAGTCCCTGGGGGCAACACCGAACTGGTTCTTGAACGATCGGCTAAAGTGCGAGAGATCGTTGAAACCCCAGCGGAACGCGATCTCGCCGATGGAGTGGCCCTTATCAGCTCGCAGATCATCTGCACATTTTTCCAGCCGACGCTTGAGCAGAACCTTGCTGAATGTATCGCCGCTGTCCTCGAGAAGCCTATGTACATACCGCACTGAGATGCGAAAATGATGGGCGGCTTTGGCAGGCGTCAATTCAGGATCGGCAGCGTGCGTTGCAATGTATTGGACAAGGGATTTCGAAAGTTGCTGCTTCAAGGTCCCTCGCGCCTGCTCCTCCTCCCGCGATGAGATGCCCATTGCCAAGGATACCAGCTCGATGATTTGGCCCGATACCGGGGCTGCAACCGGCCCCAGATGTTCGGCCTGTGTCGCGATCGAGGTCAGATAATCGCACGCAATCGAGGCAACCGGATCGGAACGGCTGATCAACGTGGCCGTTTGCTGCTCCGACCGTCTCAGAAAAGGCTTGAGCGCTGCTCTGGGAATTCGGAAGGAATGCTGCTTCCATCGATCGCTGCAATAATCGTTGAGATAGGGTTCGGTCGAATCCACGATGGAAAAATCGCCAGGCCGAAGAAACGCCTCGCGACCGCCTTGCATCATCCGACACTGACCCTCCACCTGAAGATTGAGGAAGTAGACCTCTTCAGGCATTCTGCTGATCTCTTGCCGTCGCCTGTAGACCTTTTGCCGCGTCGAGGAGATCGTCGTGACATTTGTGGAGCCAATGAGGTTTGCCTTGACCTCCCCACCAAAGCCCTGCTCCGCGTCAGGGACGGGGTTCAATGCAATATAGGCCTCACAGAGGACTTCCTTCCAGAAAGGGAAGCGATCCTTAACGGGCAAGTCATTCGCACTCCAGAATGCCATCGTCGCCTCCGCGTCTTCAAAGGTCAAACTCTGTGACGCAATCTTCGTGCCAGTTGGAACAACAACCGATTTTCTGACCATCTCCTTCATATTGTTCGTTCAAGAACAGCCCGTCAGTGTGAAGCTGCTCAAGGGAAACGCCCGTCGCTAGTGGATTGATCTCAACTCTCCCCTTGGATCCTCCCCACCATTTTATCCTGAAGGCTTCTGAACGCCGGGCATCTGACACCTCCAGAAAATCGAACGGCTTTGAATGCGATCGAGACGTCCGGGTCGGTGGGACTATCGTCCCCTCTCGCAATAAAATCCGGGAACTTCCGCAAAATGCCGTGGTTCGCAGGGCTTGGCGATGAACAGGCAATGCGTGCCTACAGCATCGGCCCGAAATCGGAATGGATTTTCGGATAAGCACGATACGTAGGTTCAAAGAGTTAGAGCGTCCTTAGTCCGTCCAAAAAGACTCACGGCGCTCTAGACACAGCGCGCGGCGAAGACCGCCATATCCGCTATCGATCAACCCTGGCAGGAGAAAGCAATGCGCGCACTTGTTTGGCATGGCAAAGAAGACATACGATGCGACACCGTATCGGACCCGGAAATCGAGCATCCCCGTGATGCCATTATCAAGGTAACGAGTTGCGCGATCTGCGGCTCAGACCTTCATCTGTTCCACAATTTCATCCCCGCGATGATGCCGGGCGATGTGATGGGCCACGAAATGATGGGAGAGGTCGTGGAGACCGGGTCGCAGATGAACGGCCGCCTGAAGAAAGGCGACCGGATCGTGGTACCCTTTACGATCAACTGTGGTGAATGCGATCAGTGCAAACGCGGCAACTTTTCCGTCTGCGAGCGGTCGAACCGCAAAAAGGAGCTGGGAGATAAGGTGTTCGGCCACACCACGGCCGGCCTGTTTGGCTACACGCATTTGACGGGTGGCTATCCCGGCGGTCAGGCAGAATATCTCAGAGTCCCCTTTGCGGATGAAACGCACATAAAGGTGCCGGACAGCCTCACTGACGAACAGGTTCTCTTCCTGGGCGACATCTTTCCGACCGGCTGGCAGGCCGCTGCACAATGCGACATCGAACCGACCGATACTGTCGTCGTCTGGGGCTGTGGTCCGGTCGGTCAGATGGCGATCCGCAGTGCTGTGCTTCTTGGCGCCAAGCAGGTGGTTGCTATCGACCGCATCCCGGAGCGGCTCTCCATGGCCGAGGCAGGCGGCGCCATCACAATCAACTTCAGCGACGAAAGTGTCGTCGAGCGGCTCAACGAGTTGACCGGCGGCAAGGGGCCGGAAAAATGCATCGATGCGGTTGGACTGGAAAGTCACGTTTCGATGGGGCAACCGGACACGCTTCTCGACCGGGCAAAGCAGATTGTGATGCTAGAGAGTGACCGTCCGCATGTCCTACGCGAAATGATCTATGTCTGCCGGCCAGCCGGGATCATCTCAATTCCCGGCGTATACAGCGGCCTCGTCGATAAACTTCCGATGGGCATAGCGATGAACAAGGGCCTCACCTTTCGCATGGGGCAGACGCATGTCCGTCGTTGGACCGACGATCTTCTCCGCCGCATCGAGGAAGGCCAGATCGACCCGTCATTCGTCATTACCCACACAGT
The DNA here is from genome assembly GCF_030819035.1 of Agrobacterium sp. SORGH_AS 787. Lineage (NCBI taxonomy): Bacteria > Pseudomonadati > Pseudomonadota > Alphaproteobacteria > Hyphomicrobiales > Rhizobiaceae > Agrobacterium > Agrobacterium sp. SORGH_AS 787. The sequence goes on along the minus strand of NZ_JAUTBG010000001.1, from coordinate 1,878,355 downwards.
CGGGCTCGAACAGGGGCCGGAGATGTACAAGACGTTTCGCGACAAACAGGACAGCTGCATCAAGGTTGTTCTCAAACCGTAAGGAGGTCCAACATGTCGTTTTTCAGCAATATCACTCGTCCAGAAGGCGATCCGCGCGTCATCAAGTCGGGGCAAAGTTCACTTAGTTCGTCCGATCGGCTGGCCCGCAATCTCGGTTGGTTCAGCATCGGCCTCGGGCTCGTGGAAATCGTTGCAGCCCGGAAACTGACCCGAGCGCTCGGCCTGCGCGGTCAGGAAAATCTTGTGCGGGCGTTCGGGGCTCGAGAAATCGCCTCCGGTTTTGTGACTCTGTCGGTTGACAAGCGAGCGGGGTTGACCTCCCGGATTGCGGGCGATGCCCTCGATATCGCCACCCTGGCAACCGCCATGCGGCCGGAGAACCCGAAGAGGGGTAATGCCGCCTTGGCTCTGCTGATGGTTGCCGGCGTTACCCTTCTTGACGTGATCGCGGCTGGCGCAACCACCATCCGTCACACCAGCCACAAAGGTCAGCGCCGCAGCTACGATGACCGGAGCGGCTTCCCGAAGGGAATCGAGGCCGCACGCGGCGCAGCGCTTAAAAAACTCAGCGACAAGAGGCCGACCCCGAGCGCCAACCTCTGATCAAGATTTTGCGCCGCTCCGCTCAGGCTCAACACCTCCAAGCGGAGCGGTGCAAGATCGCCCTTGTCCGACCAAGCCCGCGCGCCAAGAATTTGTCGCCTTTAGCGATGGCTGCCAATTCTATCTTTAGCAGGTCATCCTTAGATCAGATCACGGTCAAAGCGCTCGTCCCATTGGCGCGTCTTGACCAGCGTTCCATTCTCGAATGCTGACAATTCTCCGGCCAGGTAGAATTTGTTCTCGTCCGAGCGCATTTCTGTTCGGCTTTCGATTTTTATCCGCCAGCCGTCACGCCCCATTTCATAGGTTTGGGTCAGCACGTATTTCGCCGAGAGCGGATCGTCGTCCTTGATGGTCAACTCACGGCGAAGGCTGTGACTGAGTTGAGTATCGATCTCGTCGAAGCGGATGACGCCCTCTCCGAACAAGCCGCCCACGCCCTCCGTGATGTAGGTGTTGATACCAGTTTCATGATCCTGTTCGGTCCAGCGTCTGACGGTGCCAGCGTCGATCTGCGTCGTAGGAGTGAACGGTCCGTGCGCAGGCGCCTCGAAACGCACTTTTGCCTCCTGCGAGGGCGCACGAACCGGTAGCTCGAGTCTGCTTTCCGCGACTGAGATGCTCAGCGTCGCGTCATAGGGTGACGTCCACACCATGGGCCAGTAGGCTGTGGCGATGGCAAGTTGGAGCCGATGACCTTTCGCAAAGCGATAGCCGCAATCATTAAGCTTGATCGCTACATCATAGAACTTGCCTGCTTCCAGTGCTTCGGGTTCTTCGTGGCTATCACGATGCGTCAGATTGAAGACCTGATAGCTCACGCGCGTGACACGGCCATCCGGCAGAACGTCATTCAAACGAAGGGAGACTTGCGCGACCGGGCAATCCGCGGCAACCCGCAGGCAGACCAAGGGCGCACCCAAAACGTCAAAGTCCTGTTCCAGCACATCCGTTTCGAAAACGAGCGCGCCGCCATTATCGAGACGCTGGTCTGTCGGGTGTTCGCCCGGGCAGCCCGTTGCCATCCATTCTCCACCTGCTTTTCCATGGCTTTGCGGGGAACGAATTTGCAGTATCGCTGCTTGCCCTGCGTCACCACCAAGGCGGCGATCGGCACCGAGATTGAACTGCTTTGCAGCTATCTCAGGCGATGGCCACGTTGCCTCACCAACCCATCGACCGTCCGTCGTGGTGCGCGTGCCCGTGGGTTCGATTGTATCACAGACAAAGGCGCGCAGCATGGGCTCATCCATGACGCCGGTCTCTTCACCCTTAAGCCACTGGTCCCACCAACGGGTTGCCTCCTGGAGGAAGCCAATGGCAGGACCTGGAACACCATCCTGAGGATAGATGTGCCCCCAGGGACCGATAATCCCGCGACGTGGAACCTGCAGGTTTTCCAAAAGTCGGGACACAGGGTTGGTGTAGCTATCGGCCCAAGCGCCGATTGCCAGCACCGGGCACTGGATTGCGGTCCAGTCTTCACAGACCGAACCGTGTTTCCAGTAGTCGTCATAACGCTGATGTTCGAGCCAAAGGGCGGGGAAGAAAGGGAGCCTGTCGAGCCGTTCCAGCCACTGCTCTCTCCACGCCTCGCCGACGATCTTTAGGTCCAGAGGCCGGCTCTGGTAAGCGAGCATGATTGTGCCCCACCACAAATTATCATTGAGCAGCAAGCCGCCCATGTAATGAATGTCGTCCCTATAACGATTATCCGTCGAATAGGCGGTGATGATCGCCTTCAGCGCTGGCGGCCTGCGCGCCGCCACCTGCAAGCTGTTGAAGCCGCCCCAGCTTTTTCCCATCATTCCAACATTGCCGCTGCACCAGGCTTGGCGGGAAATCCAGTCAATGACTTCAAGCGCGTCATCCTGCTCCTGCTTCAGATACTCATCCGCCATATGTCCATCGGACTCGCCCGTCCCGCGCATATCGACGCGGATGGCCGCATAACCCTGGCTGGCAAAATAGCCATGCATCGGCTCGTCACGCCCGCGCGTGCCATCGCGTTTGCGGTAAGGAATATATTCAAGGACTGCCGGAACCGGCGATTGTTCTGCGTTCTCCGGCAACCAAAGCCGCGCCCCAAGGCGCGTACCATCGCTCAAGGGAATCCAGATGTGTTCTTGGACATGCACTGTCATTTCAACTATTCCAGTCAGAGTATGCGCCTTACCGGGGCTCCAGTAGCGACGATAGGATTTTGAACGGCGATCGAAGATCGCCGTCGTCCTCAAGCGGCGGGAATTCCGCGATTTGCCAATACGCCATCAAGCCAGTCTCGCCGCAGCTCCGGCACGGAAGTGATGAGCTGTTCGGTATAGGGCTTGTAAGGCGGTGCAAAGACATCAGCCGTTTCACCGGTTTCGACAATCACGCCATGCTGCATCACCATGGTCCGGTCGGCCAACCTGCGAACGACGCCCAAATCATGGGTGATGAACAGATAGGAGACGGACAACTCATCCTGCAACGAGCGCAGCAATCGCAAGATCTCTTCCGCCACAAGCGGATCGAGCGCAGACGTAACCTCATCGCAAATGATGAGATCGGGACGCGCTGCAAGGGCGCGGGCAATACAGACGCGCTGCTTCTGACCGCCGGAAAGCGCTTTAGGAAGCCGCTCGGCAAAATCCCGCGGTAGTCCTACAAGATCCAGCAGCCGTCCAACTTCGGAAGCGCGCTGGTCCTCTTTCATGTTGAAATAAAATGACATGGGCCGACCGATGATGTCGCCCACCGTCTGTCGCGGATTGAGTGCCACATCCGGTAGCTGATAGACGAGTTGGATGCGGCGGAGCTCTTCGCGGCTGCGCTTCTTGTAGCTGTCGGCAAGCCTGTGCCCGACAAGTGAGATAACCCCCGAGGAATGGGGTGGCAAACCTGCGATAACGCGTGCGAGCGTGGACTTTCCAGACCCGGATTCGCCGACGACAGCGAGCGTTTCACCGCGGCGCAACGTCAGATGGACATTGTCCAATACCTTTTTGCGCCCGTAGTGAGCCGTCACGTCCCGCACATCCAGCAAGACCTCGCCACTCTCGTGGTGAACGCCTTGCCCCGCCATGCTGGTTTCGCGTTCCGAGACAAGACGCTTGGTGTAATCCTCTTGAGGATGCTCGAGGATCTGCTCGGCGCTCCCCTCCTCTACTCGCTTTCCATGGCGCAAGACCGTGATCGTATCGGCCACCTGCGCCACCACCGCCAGATCGTGCGTGATGTAAAGGGCGGCGGTCTTGTACCGCTGGATCAGATTGCGCAGCAGCGCGAGAACTTCGATTTGCGTCGTGACATCGAGAGCCGTGGTCGGCTCATCGAGCACAAGGATGTCCGGCCGGCATGACATCGCCATCGCAACCATGGCACGCTGCAACTGACCTCCGGAAACCTGATGCGGGTAGCGATTGCCGAAATTGCGAAAATCCGGCAGTTGTAGCGCTTCGAGCAATTCCAGCATCCAGGCATGGGCCTCCTGCCGGTTCATGATGCCGTGATAGAGAGGCCCCTCGATGATCTGATCGCCGATCTTCATGGCGGGGTTGAAAGCCGCAGCGGCACTCTGGGCGACATAGGCAATACGCGCGCCACGCACCGCCTCGCGTCCAGCACGGCCGATCTTCATCAAAGAAATGCCATCGACGACGATCTCGCCGTCAACGATGCGGCAGCCATTTCGACCGTAGCCCATGGCGGCGAGGCCGATGGTGGATTTCCCCGCCCCCGATTCACCGATGAGGCCTTTGACCTCACCGCGGGACAGGTCGAGATCGATGCCATCGACCAGAATGGCGCCGTTGGGAGCTGCGACTTTCAGGCCGCGGATTTGAAGGACTTTGGTTTCGCTCATCGATCCGCTCCTTGAATTGCACTGCGGCCCGCCAGCAACCAGTCTACGACAAGATTGATGCCGATGGTCAGGATGGCGATCGCGGCAGCGGGATAAAGCGGCGCATAAAGGCCGTAAAGAATAGCCTGCTGGTTATCTTTCACCATTCCGCCCCAGTCTGCGAAAGGCGGCTGAATACCGAGGCCAAGGAATGAGAGACCGGCAACGAAGAGGAAGGTGAAGCAGAAACGCAGACCGAATTCCGCGATCAGCGGCGGCAGCGCGTTCGGCAAGATTTCCTTGAAGACCAGCCACACCAAGCCTTCGCCCCGCAGACGTGCGGTTTCGGCGTATTCGAGAACATTGATCCCTTGCGCAACGATACGTGCCAGACGAAACACACGGGTCGAGTCCAGCAATGCAATGGTGACGATCAGAACCGGGATCGACGATCCCAGCGCCTGCAAGACGACCAAAGCCGAGATCAGCACCGGAATGCACATGACGGTATCGACGATGCGCGAGAGAATGGTATCGACCCAACCTCCGAAAATGGCCGCAATAAAGCCGAGCGTGATGCCGATGGTAAACGACAACAAAGATGCGGCGAGCGAAACGCCGATGGACATCTGCGCGCCTGCGAGAATACGCGACAGCATGTCCCGGCCGTTCTGATCGAGACCGAACCAGTGGGCGGCTGAAGGGGGATCGAAGGGCGATCCGACGATCTCTTCCTGCCCGAAAGGCGCAATATGGGGACCGGCCAAGAACAGGATAATGTTGAGTGTAATGATGAAGAGACCGATCCATGCCGTCGGTGAAATAGTACGCAGGAATTTCATCGGGCATGCCTCAGGCGCGGATTGAGCGCGATTGCCGTAACATCGGCAATAATGTTCAGGATAACGTAGGCGGTGCCGAACACGAGCGCCGCCGCTTGAACCAGCGGAAGATCGCGTTTCGAAACGGCATCGACCATGAAGCGACCAAGCCCGTTGTAGTTAAACACCGCCTCGACCAGAACGACGCCGGTAATGAGGTAGGCGATGTTGAAGGATACGACATTGACGATGGGGGCTGCCGCATTGGGAAGCGCGTGGCGAAGAACCGCACGCTTGGTGCGTAGACCCTTCAGGTAAGCAGTCTCCACATAGGCCTGATCCATGACGGCCAGAACCGCGGTCCTTGTCATTCGCAGCATCTGGGCGACCGTTACCAGAACAAGCGTCAGAGCCGGAAGCGTCGTCGCCTTCAGCCAGTCTCCCATGCTCATGCCCGGATAGGTGTCCGCAAGGCTTGGCAAGAGATTGTATTGCACCGAGACGAACAGGATCAGCAGCAGGCCGAGGAAGTATTCGGGAAGCGACACGAAGGCAAGTGCCGCGATATTGACGGCCCGGTCGAAAACAGTACCTCTCCAGATCGCGCTGAGCAGCCCCAGAAGAACGGCAACTGGCACCGAGATCACGGCAGCGTAGAACGCAAGCGCCATGGTATTCCAGAACCGTGGCCATAGCAGATCCGCAACGGGCTGCCGGTTGGCAAGCGAATTGCCAAGATCACCGGTTACAAAGCCGCCGAGCCAAATCAGGTATCTGTGCAGCAGAGGTTGGTTGAGACCGAGTTCCGTGCGCAGCACTGCGAGAGACTCGGGCGTTGCATTCTGTCCGAGTATTGCCGACGCCACATCACCAGGCAGAAGCTGCGTGCCGGCGAAAATCAGCGCCGACACGAGCAATAGCGTCAGAATACCCAAAGCAATGCGCTTCAGGATAAGGATAGTCATTACGCGTCCAACCATACCTTTTCAGCGAGACGAGCACCCATGAAGTTGAACATCGGGTGCGTGGTGACGCCTTTGAGCTTTTTGGACGTGGCGTCGAGATAATCGCCGAACATCGGGATCATCGCGCCGCCTTCGTTCGAGATCAGCGCCTGAAGCTCGGCGTAGATTTCCTTGCGCTTGGCATCGTCCAGAAGAGCGCGGGCTTCGATCAGCTTCTTGTCGAAGGTCTCGTTCTTCCAATGCGTGTCGTTCTGTGCCGAGGTGGACTGGTATGCAATCGTCAGCATCTGGTCGGCGGTCGGACGTCCGCCCCAATAGGACATGCAGAACGGTGCCTTCATCCAGACGTTGTCCCAGTAACCATCCGAGGGCTCGCGCTTGATCGAAACATCGATTCCGCCCTTGGCAGCGCTGGTGCGGAAAATCGCTGCTGCGTCGACCGCGCCAGAGAACGCCGCGTCCGAGGCCGATATCTCGACCTTCAACGCATCGAGTCCAGCCTGCTTCAGATAGAACTTGGACTTCTCGGGGTCATAAGGGCGCTGCGGCAGATCCGCCGCGTAAAAGCGATCGGAACTTGGGATCGGATGATCGTTGCCGATACGGCCATAGCCACGCAAGGCAGTTTTCAAAAGCTGCTCGCGATCGATCGCGTGCTTGATGGCAAGGCGGACATTGTTGTCCTTGTAAGGCGCCTGCGTGCAGTCCATCAGGAATGTGAAATGCTGGCCGCCAGCCGATTGAACGATGTTGAGGTTAGGATTACGACGCAAGAGATCGACGGTCTTGAAGTCGAGCTGGTTGATCGCATGAACCTGGCCCGACATCATGGCATTGGTGCGCGCGGCAATGTCATTGATGACGATCACTTCGACGGCGTCGACATGCGCGGCGTTCGGCTTCCAATAGCTAGGGTTACGCGTAAACCGCGAGCGCACGCCGGGATCATAGCTTTCGAACACGAACGGACCCGTACCGACGGGCTTGTTGAAATCCGTCCATCCTTCGGGAACGACAAGGAAGTGGTAGTCGGAGAGAATGTAGGGAAGGTCGGCGTTGCCGCTTTCCAGGACGATCTTGATTTCGCTGTCCGAGACTTTCTCGACGCTTTTGAGCGCAGACGCGATCGAACGCGCTCCAGAGGTGGTTTCCCCACGGTGAAGATTGATCGAGTAAATCACATCTTCGACTGTCAGCGTCTTGCCGTTATGGAACGTTACGCCTTGCCGCAGCTTGAACGTCCACTCCTTGGCACCGGGCTGCGCTTCCCAGCTTTCGAGCAGTTCTGGAACCGCGTGATTGTTGGCGTCGATCTCAACAAGGCCATTCATAATCATGAAGGCCTGATTGACGGGAACCCAGTCCTTCAAGATGCGCGGATCGAGATTGTCTGTCGTGCTACCGCCGCCAATACCAAGTTTCAGCACGCCCCCTTTCTTCGGAGTTTGAGCGTCTTGTGCGCTGGCCTGCGTGATGAAACCAGCAGAAAGCGCCGTCAGACCGGCAGCGCCGATCAGGAAGCTACGCCGGTCGAGAGAAAAGGAAGAAGGGGGGTGAGTCATGGTACAGTTCCCTGTTTTTATCATCGCCGTTCATGGGACGGCTCTCGGGTTTGGCCTATCGTACTCGGCGGTTCGGCACTAGAGACGCAGCCATAACCGAGGGTATGATTTTTGCGCATGGGGTCATGAAATCAAAGCGTATCCGCTTGTTTGCGAAGCGGAGTAAACGGGCGGCGCCGGAGTGAACCGGCGGTCGATGCGACCATACTAGGCGGATACGGAGTGCGTATAAATGGGGCTTGCGGATATTGTTGGCCTTGCAGGAGCAATTTTCTATCTCATCGCATATGCCCTGCTGCAATTGCGCGTTCTGAACGTTGAAGACGGCCGCTACACCATTCTCAACATCCTCGGCGGCGTTCTCCTGATCTACTCGCTGATATGGAATTTCAATCTTGGCTCCCTGATTTCACAGGTGGCCTGGCTGATATTCACTTTGATCGGTTACGCACGCTTCATGCTGGATCGGCGGCGTAGAACTCGTGTTGCGCAAGCTTAACGAAGATCAGCGCGCGGTTTGCTTGTTGTTTGCAATCAACCAGTCCGCCACTTCGCGCACGATTTTTCGCTGATGCCGATCGGCAGGCCGCATAAGATAAAATCGTCCTTCGGATCGCATCGTGTGGCTATGCACCGGAACGAGAATACCACTGTCCAATTGATCGCGGATAAGCCATGTCCAGCCCAGCGTGGTGCCGAGACTCTGGGAGGCAGCGGCGACACATAGACCGTAATCCCCGAGCTTCCAGTGCACGGCATCCTGGGGCGGGGACATCTTTGATGATCGCCACCAATCTCCCCAATCCTGCCACTCTCGCATAGAGTCTTCAATGGAAATGAGTACCGGCGCCTTTTGCTCTTCCAGCGTCACCGCGCCAGCGCCCGAAACCGGCACGACCTCTTCCTGACCAAGTTCAGAGAGCCAAACGCCGATCGGTCTTTCTTTGCGGTAGAAAATCGCAAGATCGAACTCGTCGAGCCGCAAATGTGCGACGTCGTCGGTGACGCGCAGTCTGAGTTCAAGACCTGTAATATCGTTCTTCAGTTTCTTGAGGCGCGGCATAAACCACTGATCGGCGATCCCTCTGGAACAGGCAATCGTGATCTGGCTGGCGCCTGTCCATGAGCGAACACCATCCGTGACACTTGCGATATCGAGGATCAGTCGAGAGACGTCGATGGAATAATTCTCGCCCACTGTCGTCAACCGCACGCCTGTCGGTACACGTTCGAACAGTTTCGAGCCAATAAATGCTTCCAGCTTACCGATCTGGCGGCTGACCGCGCTCTGGGTCAGGCCGAGTTCGATGCCTGCACGGGAAAAGCTTCCGAGACGCGATGCCGCTTCGAAAACAACCAGCGCTTCAAGTGGCGGCAATCTGGAAAAGGTCTGCATTTTGATCCCTGACGTTGCCGGATCAAATACATGCACATCACAGGATCATCAACGTGGTTATTGTCCTAAGGCGGCAAGCTCTTCTTCAAGAACCCATGGCTTGCCGCCTAAGCTTATCGCCTCGCTTCAGCGGCCTGAAACCCGGATCGCACCGGCGTCACCAAAACTGCGCTGAACGGCCTGCAGCTGGTCGGCTGCGATATCAACAGACACTTCGATCTCACCCTCGTGGGGAGCGTCGGCGCGCTTCACATCCCCGCGGGACGATTCCGTTCCCGTGGTGTTTTCGTCGGAAGCGGACTGGATGATGTCCGGGCGAGCAATACCGTGCTGCTGCACCAAGTGTTCGACGGCAAGGTCGGCAGCCTCACGGGTATCGAATGTCGCGCGAATGGTACTGGTGGCGTTGTCGGCCATAATGGATCTCCTCAAACCTTTTGAGGAGATCAAACTCTTCATAGGCGCGCTGGTTTCATCGGCTCGACAAACTTCTGGCGTCAACATATTGGCGCACGCGATCGCACATGCTATGTTCTACTTTTGTTCGAAACTGCATCCCCGGCCTCCATGAGCTTCATCGACCCCTCGCCGCTTCGAAAAATCATTCATGTGGACATGGATGCATTCTACGCGTCCGTCGAGCAGCGTGACAATCCCGAGCTTCGTGGCAAGCCTCTCGCCGTTGGCGGCGCTGCGGCGCGTGGCGTTGTGGCAGCAGCGAGCTACGAAGCGCGCGCCTTTGGCGTACATTCCGCCATGCCCTCCGTGACCGCAGCACGAAAGTGCCCCGACCTCATCTTCGTCAGACCCCGGTTCGAGGTCTACCGCGCCGTCTCTCAGCAAATCCGGGAGATATTTGCCGAGTATACGCCATTGATCGAGCCGCTTTCGCTCGATGAGGCCTATCTGGATGTGACCGAGAACTTGAAGGACATGCCGATCGCGACCGAGATTGCGCTCGAAATCCGCGAGAAGATCAAGATGGTGACTGGCCTCAACGCATCCGCCGGGATTTCCTACAACAAGTTTCTCGCCAAGATGGCGTCGGACCTCAACAAGCCCAACGGTCAGGCAGTGATCACGCCCAAGCGCGGGCCGGCCTTCGTCGAGGGATTGGCCGTCAAGAAGTTTCACGGCGTCGGACCTGCAACCGCCGAGAAGATGCGCAGATTGGGGATCGAGACCGGCGCCGATCTCAAGGCACAGACGCTCGAATTTCTCACACAGCATTTCGGTAAGTCAGGGCCGTATTTCTATGGGATCGCGCGTGGTATCGACGAGCGCAGGGTTCGACCCGACCGCGTCCGAAAATCGGTCGGCGCTGAAGATACTTTCATGCAGGATATTGAAGACCTCGATCTTGCCACCGACGAGCTGAGACCGCTTGCCGAGAAGGTCTGGAGCTACTGTCAGGCCAAGGGTTTCAGCGGGAAGACTGTGACCGTGAAGATCAAGTACTCAGACTTCACGCAGGCGACCCGCAGTAGAAGCAACGCTGTCCCGTTCGCCAACGGGAACGCTATCCTGGAAGCCGCCGCAGGACTGCTCGCAACCGTCTATCCTTTTAAGCGGTCGGTCCGCCTGCTCGGCGTCACGCTTTCCTCTCTGACCAACGAGGGCAACTCAGACGATGGGGAACAACCTCAGCTCGGCTTCGATTTATAATCGATGAGAGACAGTAGAGACGACCTAAAGGCGGCAGCGCAGCGCATACGCGTGATTGATCTAGAGACCGCCGGTAACGGTGCAAATGACGTTTGCGAGATCGGCTGGCAGGATGTGGCCCTGGCCGATGACGGACGTTGGGCGCTGACGGACGAGCGTGGCGCCCTCTTCGTCAATCCCGGTCGTCCCATAACGGCTGACACCATGGCCATCCACCACATTCTCGACGAGCAGGTCGCGGACGCACCTTTCTGGAGAGACGTGGCGCCGAGCGTTTTGCGTCCTGAGGGCGGCTTGGTAGCGTTGGCAGCTCACCGTGCGGCCTTCGAACAGCGATATTGTACCGCCAGATTTACGGGAGGGTTGCCCTGGATCTGCACGTGGAAATCTGCGCTACGGGTTTGGCCTGAGCTGCCACGGTTTTCCAACCAGATGTTGCGCTATCAGCGGATGCCGGAGGGACTTGTCCATGAGATCGGGCTGCCTGCACACCGGGCCATGCCGGATGCCTACGTCACCGCCCATCACCTGCGCGATATGCTGAACGCTGCCTCGCTCGAAGAGCTACTGGCGTGGAGTGCCGAGCCAGGATTGCTGCCGCGCGTGCCTGCAGGTCCAGACCGCGGGAAAGCATGGGCTCGCCTGACCACCGAGGCATTGGCTGGATATCTTCACGACCGGGATGGCGATGTGCGGTTCAGCGCCCAAACCGAGTTGAACAAGCGCGGAGACATTGAAATTCATCAAGACATCGAGCCGGCGCAGGGTTCGTTGTTGTGAGCGGCCGCGCAAAGCCAACCTCCTATCCTGAAACACCAGACGGTCGGTATTTTGTGGTCCGCGGACGCCTCTGGCGCAAAAGCGATCCCGCTCTGGACAAGGAGACCAAGGCGCGATTGGTCAAGGAATTGATGGCTGCGAGGCGCGCTGTTCGGCAAGCGAAGGGTGATCAGGCGAAGTTGGCGCTGGCGCGTGCGCGGGTTGACGACGCCAAGATCGCTCTTGGCGAGAGGGGAAAGGTGTGGTGGGATGATGGGGAGCCCGATCTTAATCGGCACCTCGTCAAGAACACCGTTTATGCGACCTGGTTTTCGCAGCTTTCCGCAGGCGAGCCCATCAACAGCGACTCGCGCGTTTAGGTGTCAGCTCAAGTTGTGAGGGTCTCACCATTTAACCTGCTGGCTATCGACTCTCCCACACTACTCCCCGTCAGACAACCGAATTTCGGTCCTCTCTGCGCGCCCGGCAGCAACCTGTCGAGATGCCTTAAGCCCAGGAATATGGCCGAGCCAGCATGCGGGTTAATTCCACGAAGATGCCGCGCTGCGGGGTGTACGTCCTGCGCAACTCTCTCGCCCAAAGCGAAAGCATGTGACTATTTGTAGGGCAATATGCAAAAATTGTTCAACACGATGGACAGGATTGTTCGCCTTTGTTAGCGTCGATTTGTATTGTGGAGGAACCAGTACGATGCTGCTCATCGGCTTCAAACGCGACCTTTCGACCAATTTCAGCGCCCCTGCGACCGGCAAGGACGGTCCTCACGTCCTTGACCTTGGCGACACTGGCACGGTCCTTGCAGCAAGGGCGCTGACATGACCATTGCAAAGGATATTGCCCTTATGGACGACAAGACACCGCTCCTCTCCGTCGAAGGTCTGAGCGTTGAGTTTGGTGAAAACCGAGTCGTGGACGATCTGTCGTTTATAGTGAAAGCGGGTCGGACGGTCGCAGTCGTCGGTGAATCGGGATCGGGCAAATCGGTCACGTCACTTTCGACGATGCGTTTAGCCGACATGATGGGAGCGACCTATCCGACCGGGAAAATCCTGTTCGAAAACAAGGATCTGTTGAAGACATCTCAGAAGGAGATGCGGTCGATCCGCGGCAAGGAGATCGCCATGATCTTCCAGGAGCCGATGACGTCACTAAATCCGGTCTTCACGATTGGCGACCAGATTTGCGAAGTGCTGATCTTGCATGAGAAGCTCAGCAAGCAGGAGGCAATGGCGCAAGCCCAGTCGCTGCTCGACATGGTGCGTCTGCCGGATGCGGCCGAATTGGTAAAGCGCTATCCCCACCAGCTCTCCGGGGGCATGCGCCAGCGCGTGATGATCGCCATGGCGCTTGCCTGCCGCCCGAAGCTGCTGATTGCCGACGAGCCGACGACCGCGCTGGATGTCACCATTCAGGCCCAGATTCTCAACATCATGCGAGACCTGCAAAAGAAACTCGGCATGGGCATGGTCTTCATCACCCACGACATGGGCGTGGTGGCAGAGATGGCCGATGATGTCGTGGTGATGTGGAAGGGCAAGAAGGTCGAGGAAGGTCCGGTCAAAGATGTCTTTGCCCATCCTAAGCACCCTTATACGCGCGCGCTCCTCTCCGCTGTTCCCCGCCTTGGCAGCATGGAAGGCGAAGACTATCCCAAACGCTTGCCGCTGACTGTATTGCAGAATGGCGAACCCGTCACCGTCGGTGAAGAGCGTGTTCAGGACACGGCAAAATACGATCAAAAGCCGCTTCTCTCCGTCAAAGATCTCTTCGTGCGTTTCGACATCCGCAAGAACCTGTTCGGCAAGACGACCCATCGTCTGAGTGCAGTCCAGAAGGTGAGCTTCGACATTCATGCTGGGGAAACGCTGGCACTGGTTGGTGAATCCGGTTCCGGCAAGTCCACCATCGGACGGACCATCCAGCAATTGCAAAACGCCGTCTCTGGCGAGATCTCATTCAACGGCCGCAGCTTTTCGCAGATGTCCGCCTCCGAGCGCTTCCGGATGCGCCAGGAAGTGCAGTACATCTTCCAGGATCCATTCGCCTCGCTCGACCCACGCAAGACAGTCGGCTTCTCGATTGCCGAACCCATCAACACGCATGGATTGATCAATGATAACAAGGCGGTGAAGCGACGTGTGGATGAACTGCTGGAGCGCGTTGGATTAACGTCCGAACACGCCTCACGCTATCCCCACGAGTTTTCAGGCGGTCAGCGACAACGTGTCTGTATCGCCCGTGCGCTCGCATCCGATCCAAAGCTGATCATTGCCGACGAGGCACTGTCAGCGCTCGACGTTTCCATTCAAGCCCAGATCATCAATCTCTTCATGGATCTGCAGGCCGAACGTGGCCTCGCCTACCTCTTCATCAGTCATGACATGGCCGTGGTCGAGAAGATGAGCCACCGCGTGGCCGTGCTCTATCTCGGTCAGATCATGGAGATGGGAAGCCGTCGCCAAGTGTTCGAGACACCGACGCATGACTACACCCGTCGATTGCTTTCTGCCGTGCCGGTCGCCGACCCGACCATAGAGCGCCGCATCGCCATGATCGAAGGCGAGATACCCAATCCGGTGCGCCGCGTCGGCGACGAACCACCGATCCTTACCCATCGCGAAATCAATCCTGGTCACTTCATCGCCCAAAGTGCCTGACCGAACCAACACTCACACCATCTGAAGAGGAAACAGAAGATGAGACTAATCAAAAGGGGAATATCCGCTGCCATGACGTCGCTGGCCTTGGCCAGCGTAGCATTCGTGGCATCACCCGCTTTTGCCGCCGGCAAAATGACCATTTCCAGCCCGCAGGACCCGGGCAGCTGGGACCCGATCGACACCTTTCTGGTTCAGTGGGCAGCGGTTGCCACCAACATCTTTGACGGTCTGACCTATCGCGGCCCGGATTTGAAGCTGGTCCCAGGCCTCGCTGAATCCTGGGAGGAACTGGATGGGGGCAAGCGCATCCGCTTCAAGCTCCGCCAGAACGTCAAGTTCCACGACGGCGAGCCCTTCAACGCCGCCGCTGTCAAATTCACCTTCGAGCGCCTTCTCGGCGAACAGGGCGCAAAGGGCCCACAGCGTTCCAACTATGTGTCGATCGAAAGCGTCGATATCGTCGACGACTATACCGTCGATATGAAGCTGAAGGCACCCGATCCCGTGTTGCTGACCAAGCTGGCCGGTTACGGCGCCATGATCGTGCCGCCGAAGTACATTCAGGAAAAGGGCGAGGACAACTTCAACCTCAATCCTGTCGGCACCGGTCCGTTCAAGTTCGTGTCCTACGCACCGAAAAACAACATCAAGCTGGAAGCGGACCCGGATTACTGGGGCGGCGCTCCGAAGCTGTCGGAACTGGAATACCGCTTCATCGCTGAGCCTGCGACCGCCGTTGCAGAATTGCAGGCAGGCCGCGTCGATCTGGTCATACCGCCCACCATTCCAATCGGCATGATCCCTGTGATTGAAGGCGACTCCAAACTTGAGATCGTCAGCGTTCCAGGCCCAACCGTTGACGCACTGCGCTTCAACACCCGTGATGGCGTGACGGCCGATGCAAAGGTGCGTAAGGCGATCATCATGGCGGTCGATCGCGGCACCATTGTGAAGTCGATCCTTGCCGGGCAGGCCTCGGAAATCGCAAGCTTCCAGAGTGCATTGTCCTTTGGTTACGATCCCGAACTCAAGCCTCTACCCTACGATCCAGAAGGCGCAAAGAAGCTGTTGGCCGAAGCGGGTGTGAAGCCTGGCACGACGCTTCAGATCGACATTCGCGGCAATGACGCGACGATGAATGAGGTGGCGCAGGTCATTTCCAGCTATCTCTCCATGGTTGGCATCACCGCGACCATCAAGCCCTATGAAACCAACGTTCTACTGAACGACATCATCCCGCAGGGCAAGACCGGTGCCATGTTCCAGCAGAAATGGGGCGGCTGGACCTTCGACTACGACAACACGGCCTATTCCATGTACCACTCCGGCGAAAAGTGGAACCCCTATGATAAGGACGAGAAGCTCGACAAGATGCTGGAATCCCAGCGCCCGCTGACAGACCGCGCCGAGCGGGAAAAGATCCTGAAGGAGATCGGCAGCTACACCGCCGATCGCGCACTTGAACTTCCGCTCTACAACACCAACGCCATCTACGGCATGAACAAGCGGGTCAAGGGTTTCATCGCACCACCGGACAACCGTCTGAAGCTCACCGACGTCACCGTCGAATAAGGCTCTCGACCCTTTGACGCATCGCCTTGCCCGCTTGCGCGGGCAAGGCAGGACATTTCTCAAGGAAAAACACGTGGCCGGTTTTCTCATCAAGCGATTGCTGCAGGCGATTTTCGTCGTCATCGCCATCACCCTTCTCGTCTCCTTCGCGATCCGTCTCACGGGCGACCCCGCGGTCACCATGTTCCAGGGCGGCGGCAGCATAACGGAAGACGACCTGGCACGCATTCGTGCAGCGCTCGGGACCGATCAACCCTTCTTCGTTCAATATTTCAGCTTTCTGAAGGGGCTTGTAACGCTCGATTTTGGGCGCAGCTTCACCGGCAGCACGCCGGTCTCCCGACTGATTGCGGACGCACTCCCAGCCACGCTGCTCCTCGCTTTCATCTCCATGACCGTATCGATCGCGCTTTCCATTCCGCTTGGGATCAAGGCTGCCACGTCGCGCGGCAAGACGGCGGATCAGGTGATCCGCATCTTCTCGCTCATCGGCCTGTCGTTTCCGAATTTCTGGCTCGCGACGATGCTGGTGCTGCTCTTCTCGATCACGCTCGGCTGGTTGCCTCCCAGCGGCATGGGCGGATTTGCGAGCTACATCATGCCAGCCGTCACAATGGGCGTCATCCTGACAGCAACCAATGTTCGTCTGGTGCGCACGGCCATGCTCGACACGTTACGCTCGCAATATGTGATGGTGGCGCGGGCCAAGGGCCTGAGCGAAAACAAGGTGCTCTACAAGCACGCCCTCCGCAACTGCGCCATTCCGCTCATTACTTATTTCGGCCTTCAATTCGGTGGGCTGCTCGGCGGCATCGTCGTCATCGAGCGCGTCTTCAACTGGCCGGGCCTCGGCACGCTCGCCTTCGATGCGGTCGGTGCACGCGACTACCCGGTTCTCCAGGCCGTCATCACTGTCCTGTCGCTGATGATCGTCGGCATCAACCTTCTGGTCGATATTGCCTATGGGCTTGTCGATCCGCGCATCCGCACGGAGTAAGAGACGATGGCTGCCAAAACCTTGCGTGCCTCGCGCTTCAACAGTCTTGAATTCATCCTGGGCGCAACGCTGACGCTGGTGATCTGCCTTGCCGTCGTCTTCTCTGACTTCCTCTTTCCCGGTGGCGCAGACAAGATCGACCTGATGGCGCGACTTGCAAAGCCATTTACAAATGCGGCTCATCCGTTCGGGACCGACCCGCTTGGCCGCGACGTCTTGGCACGCGTCGTTGCTGGCGGCAAGATTTCACTCCTCGTTGGCTTCACCTCGGTGATCGGCGCGGTGATCTTCGGCGTCGCTGTGGGGCTGGTGGCCGGTTATTACCGCGGCTTCTGGGACATGCTGGTGATGCGCTTTGCCGACATCCAGCTCGCCATGCCCTTCATCCTGCTGGCCATCACTTTCATCGCCATCGTGGGCGGTAGCCTGACGAACACCATCATCCTGCTGATCGTATCGCAGTGGGTGCAGTATGCCCGTCTGGTGCGCGGTTCGGTGCTGACGCTGAGAGAGCGCGAATTCATTCTGTCTGCCCGTGCCATCGGCGTGAAGGACTGGCGCATCATCCTCCAGCACCTGCTACCAAACCTGATCGGTCCCGTCATCGTGCTGATGACGCTGAACATCGCCACCAACATCCTGCTCGAGAGCAGCCTGACCTTCCTCGGCCTCGGCGTCGATCCCACGATTCCCAGCTGGGGCGGTATGCTGGCGGATGGGCGTACTTATCTTCAGATCGCATGGTGGGTCAGCGCCTTCCCAGGCCTGGCGATCCTTTTGACCGTTCTCGGTCTCAACCTTCTCGGCGACTGGCTGCGCGACAGCCTGGACCCGACCGGCAGAACCTCGAGGTAAACGCCATGAACCAGCTTTTCCGCCAGACTTTCACACGAACGCTGGACACCTTGGTCGAGCATGGAATTCCAGGCCAGCAACTGGAAGCCTGGACCTTCGACGATCCTGAAAGCCGGCGGCAGGCGGAAAAGCGATTGCAGGAAAAGGGCGTGGATGCGCGGATCCGAAGCGCTTATAAACCACTTCTCTTTGCTTTCCTGGAAGAGATCAGCCTGGAGGGTGTCGAGGCGATCGAAGTGCGCTATCCGGTCCATCCCAACGCACCCGCCAACCGCTTCCGCCTGGAGGCCTATCCGCTCGCGGCTCTCGTGGGTGAGGCAAACATCAGCTTCATCGCCCGTGACGACGATGACTTTCACTATGATCTCTCGTTGAAGCGCGGGGAGCGGA
Organism: Agrobacterium sp. SORGH_AS 787; assembly: GCF_030819035.1. Classification (NCBI taxonomy): domain Bacteria; kingdom Pseudomonadati; phylum Pseudomonadota; class Alphaproteobacteria; order Hyphomicrobiales; family Rhizobiaceae; genus Agrobacterium; species Agrobacterium sp. SORGH_AS 787. The sequence goes on along the minus strand of NZ_JAUTBG010000001.1, from coordinate 1,860,221 downwards.
TCGAAAGCGTGACTGTCCTCGCGCCGAACCGCGTACATACCGACATCGTTGGCGAAATCAATGTATCACCCACAGGCTGGGTGAAGCTTGGCGGGCAGCCGGGTGAGCGACTGGAAACGGATTACGAGAAGCTCTTCGAGGCGGGTATCAAAGCCGTAGCCAATCATCCCTGGGGTGACCATGAACCCTATTTCGAAGAACTGAACGTCCGTGTTACTCACCCCGCGCAGGATATCTCGTTGCCGGTCGGCGATGAGGTCGTGAGCCTCCGCGAAGCGCTCCATGAAGATTTCTATTTCTCCCTTCTCGAATTTTTCCAGAAAAAATCCGGCCGGCCCTTGGGTGATCGGGGGCTGAGACCGGGCCAGATCGTGCCGGAGATCGTCAAGAGCGACGGCGAAATTTCGGTCGTCATCGAGACGCGAGCGCTCACGACAGGTTTCTCCGACGGCAATGAGCAGCCGATCGACACCGCCCGAGAACCAATCGCGGAAAGCCAGATCAGAAAGCTTCTTACAGACATCGGCGGCGAGGCCTTCGAAGCACAATCGCGTTCCGGACGCGTCCTTTCCGCTCGCTATAAAGCGGGCGACGATACCGCCGTGATGATCAGCGGCGGGCAACATCCGAACGAAACGACGGGCATTGTCGGCGCTCTTCGCGCAGCCCGTAAGCTTGCTCAGAGGAAGCAAGCCCACTTTACGATATCTCCGCTGGAGAACCCGGACGGCTATGCCGTGCACCAGCGACTTCGCCTCGACAATCCTCGCCATATGCATCATGCGGCCCGCTATACGGCGCTTGGCGATGATCTCGAATATCGCACCTCGGAGAACGCTGGCACGAACCTGTTCGAAAAGGAAATCCGATTCAAGGCCGAGCAAAAGAGCAAGGCGAGGCTGCATGTGAACCTGCATGGCTATCCATCACACGAATGGACGAGACCGCTTTCCGGATATGTGCCGCGCAACTTCGCCATGTGGACGTTGCCGAAGGGCTTCTTTCTCATCATCCGCCATCACCCGGATTGGGAACTTCAAGCAGAAGCGTTGCTGGACAAGGTCACACGGCATCTCGGCGCGATCCCCGGGCTTCTCGATTACAACAACCGCCAGATCGCTCTGTATGAAATCCACGCGGGCGAGACAGGTTTTCGGATCATCAATGGCTTCCCCTGCCTCTCATCCGTCGATGATCGGCATACGGTCCCCATGACCCTGATCACCGAGTACCCGGACGAAACGATCTATGGTGACGATTTCATCACCGGTCACACCGCGCAGATGGAGACGGTTCTCTCGGCCTACGACGCTTGGCAAGAGATTATGCGTGAGACCGCGTCTGCCTGACCCACGCGTGCGCGCCTTCCTCAAGGCGCGCCACTGAAAGCATCGATGAGAGTCTGACGGAGGTCGCTCATTGGTTGCTCTGGCGTCGTATTGGCGGGCATCATCCCGCCAACAAATCCCTTGGCCTCAAAGTGGCCAACGAGATCAGCATCGTCGCTGACGATATGCACGGGCACGGCGCGGGACGCGCCCTGCCCCGTAATGATGGACGCGGGCTGATGATCGCCGAGGATAACGTAGACCACGCCGCGATGATGCCTTTCCATGAACTCCCCGAGCGTCGCCAACGAATAATCGATCGTCTGTATGTATTGGCGGCGCACCCGCTCGGGGTCAGCCCAGACGACGGAGGGCGGGTCGCCACTGGCAGCCTGATCGTTGAAGGCGGAGCCATCGCCGACCTTGTCCCAATCGATGAGCTTCGGCACCGGCGTCCATGGCGCGTGGCTGGAAATGAGTGCAATCTCCGCCATCACATTCTGCCCCCGCTCGCGCGCAGGTTCGAGCGCCAAACGATCGACAGCAGACATGGTGTACTGATCCGGCATCGTCACCCAGTTGAAGGGCTTGCCACGATATTGAAGGCCGGATGCCGACAGGATCTGGTCATAGCCGAAATAATCCGCTTCCGGCCACGCCATGGTGATGGCTGGCATGACAGCCACGCTGTGCCATCCGGCTTGCGAAAACAGCCGGTTCAAGCTCGGTTGGCGGCTGATCATCAGGCGATCGTAGCGTGCCTGACTGTCGACCCACAGCCCTGACAGCAAGGTGCCGTGGGCAAGCCAGCTCAGGCCACCAACCGTTGGAGACGTAACCCAGCCACTGGCTGCGTGTAAGCCTGCCTCTCCGATCTCACTATTGATGGCGCTGAGCCGCGGCACTGTAACGTCGGCGTATCGGGGATCTTCGATTGCAGACCGTCCATAGGACTCAACGAAGATCAGAATGACGTCCTTGCCTTTGACGCTTTGAAAAAGATCACGCCCATCTGTTGGACCAAGCCCCGTGACCAATTCCTTTTCGAAAGCTCGCATGTCCTCTGCGGAGCGTACGACCAAACTCAGCCTATTCGACAAATAGCCGGGCGTGCGAAAATCCACCCAAGGCAAGCCCAGCCACATCAGCCCTGCCCCAAGGACAAAGATTGCCGCGAAAAGCGCTGTCAGAATGCGCCGCGTCGACCCAACAGCCTTCCCCATCCACGTCAGTGACCTCAGGAAGACGCTTGCCACAAGGACGAAGATCAGAACTCCTCCGACCAAGGCTGCGAGCGCTGCCGGTGTGCCGATCGTACCGGAAATCAGGTTCCAGCCATCCTTTAGCATCTTGATATCGAGATAGGGGTTGAACGGGCGCTGGAAGGCAGACTGCACGCCAATATCCGCGAGCTTCAGGAAAAGCACGAGGAAGACGACGAAGCCGCACACGAAAATCACGATGCGCCTTAGCCAACCCCTCGTCAAAAGCGTGAGAAGGCCGATGAGAGACCACTCCAACGGGAGTCTCTCGAAGGCTCCCATCCCGAGTGCATCGGGATGATCAGGCAGGTTGAAAGCGAGCAGTGCAGCAGACGAGAAAAGCAATGCACCAATCATGGCTTTCAAGTTAATGTGTTTGCGGCTGGACCCGATTTTCCCGTTCACTTCAATCCACTCTCCAGGCAGTGCGTATCAATGAGCTGGAAAAGCAGCCGAATGCAAAGGTCTTCCCGCTTGAACAAACTGCGAATTGTCGTCTCTTTTATCACGCTTACATTTCTGATTGCGATCATTCTTCGAACAGATGTGAGCGCTCTCGGACAATCGCTCTCCCGAACCTCTTGGGTTGTTGTCGCAATCTGTCTTGCGCTGGTCCAGGTGCAAGTCGTCCTCTCTGCGCTTCGCTGGCGTTTCACCTCCCGTCGTCTCGGCCATGACATCGCTCCTCTTAAAGCAATACGCGAATATTATGTCGCAAGCTTCCTGAATCAGACCCTTCCGGGCGGCGTGGGTGGAGATGCCATCAGGGCGTGGCGAATGCGAGGTAACGAACCCGGCGGCTGGCGCCAGCCTGCCAAGGCGGTGATCTTCGAGAGACTGTCCGGGCAGATTGCCTTTTTCATTCTTGCGATCGTCGGGATCATTGTCTGGCCGTTGGTGACGACGACGGATTTCGGACAACAGCTGCGGCACTATCTCCTGTTTGCTGGCGCGCTCCTTTTGGTCGCAGCGTTCGCTCTTTCTCTGGCGAAGCCCAAATGGGCGGCGGAGAGCGCATTGCATGAAGGCCTCGCCGAGGTGTTTGTGCGACGAGGAGCATGGGTCGTCCAGTCCATCACAAGCATGAGCGTGCTGATGACCTATGTGATCATATTCTTCATCGCCGCTGCCGCGACAGGCTCGCACCTGCCCTGGGTCGCCTGTTTGACGATCATCCCTTTCTGTCTCGTGGCAATGCTCATTCCAACAGGCTTTGGCGGCTGGGGCACACGTGAGGCCGCGGCAATGGCGCTCTGGCCGTTGTTGGGAGCGGCACCGGTCGATGGACTGGCGGCGAGCATCACTTATGGGTGGCTGTCTCTCCTGGGCACCGCGCCCGGCGCGATCTTCCTTGCCGCCAGCGCCTTGAAGAGACGACCGAGCCACGCCTGAGCGCTGCCTCACCGACGATCAATCCGCGCATAGACGTCGCCGGACCTGGCATCGGCCGGCATAGCAGCGAGTTCCGTCAGCATCTGGCTTCCCGTTTTCCACCCTTGCGAAACGAAGCGATGGGTTTCGCCTTCGACGCGATTGAAGCGGTAGTCGCCGATCGAGACAAGCTTCGCGATCGCTTTATGGGCAACAGACGGCATGGCCGGGATATACTCGAATGCGATGAGGTCAATCGGCTGGCTCAAGCCTGAGAGGACCGCTGCTTCAGCGCCCTCCACGTCGATCTTGATGAAGGCCGGCACCCCGTATTTTTCGATGAGATCATCCAGGCGCAGCATGGGAACGGTGACCTTCTTGTCCCATTCGACGTGAGAGAATCCGGCATTCTGCTTGACCGCTTCAACAAAGCTGGACGAAACGCTGGTAACCGTTGGGTGGCGGCTGGAGATCAGCAGGTCCACACTTCCCTGAGATGCACCGACAGCGACCCTTTCGAACCCCTCAAGCTCTTTGCCAAGATGCTTTTCGATGAAATCTGCGAAGAGCGGCTGAGGCTCGATTGCAACGACCCTCGCTCCGATCTCGATCAGTGTTCGGCTGCGGCTTCCCACATGAGCGCCGATGTCGAAGACGAGTTGTCCAGGGGAAACAAGGGAACGGTAGAGGCGCTTCAAGCCGAAACGTCTCCACGGCTGACCGTAATAGACGATGAGAGAGCGAATGAGACCGAGCGATGACGACAGCCTCCCCGCCACCGTCATGCGCCCACCCGCTTGCCCACGAGATACACAATGTCTGCAGCAAATGAGTAGACAAGCATCAAAAGCGCTGCCGAAGCCAGATAGTCTGAAACTGGAGCCACGACAGCAGGCACGAGGATGAGGCACAGCGCCGACACCTGCACGACGCAGACGAACTTGCGTCTCGTGGACGGCGGGAGATCGGCCGCGAGGGCCGGAAGAAGCCAGCCAGCCGCCACAAAGACATAACGCATCAGCCCGATCAGCAGCACCCAAGCACCAGCCTTGTCCAAAAGAGCGGCTGCGACCGAAAGGATCAGGATCAGGAAGGCATCGACTTCCATATCGAAGCGCGCACCAAGCTCAGATTCTTGGCGATACCGCCGTGCGAGATAGCCGTCGATCCCGTCAAGCATCAACGCCACCACAACGACGCCGACGAGGATCCATAAGACCGTTTCGGCCTGCTGCAGGCTTTCGAAACACAGCACCGTTGCCGCCGTCAAACTCACGAGCGACGCCCGAAAGGCCGTCACCATATTGGCGTAGCCGAATTGCCGATACGGGTATTGCGGAAGCATATAGAGCACAAAGGCAAAGATGGCCGAAAGGGAAAGCGTTGCCGCAACGACAAAATCCCAACCCAGCGACATTTCCACACGCACCAAGACGGCGACGGCGATGGTGCCGAACAATAGGCAGGCGAGATTTACCAGCGTATTTTGCAGGAGAGGCCTTCGGTCTTTCAATGTCGCCAGCGACTCGCCGTGGATCAGTGCCATTTGTCTCCTCCCGGGATCCTTAGGCTTACTCGGCTGCGACCAGCGTTTCAAGGTCCATCAGATGCCCGGCCCGAACGGTCTTGGTTCGAAGGTAGTTCTGGTTCTCGGCGGTCACGGTGCCCGTGACGGGCGCGCGCGCTTCTACCTCGATACCCCCGGCACGAAGACCTTTGATCTTGGTTGGATTGTTCGTATAGACGGCCACTCTCGTAATGTTCATATGGCCAAGCATGGCGACAGCGGCCTCATAGCGGCGATGGTCCTCGGAGAGGCCAAGCTCGGCGTCGGCATCGATCGTATCGAGGCCGAGATGCTGGTAACCATAGGCACGCATCTTCGCGCCGATACCGGTGCCGCGACCCTCCTGGTCGAGGTAGAGCAGCACGCCACCCCCGGCCTGCTTCAACAGCGCCAGACCGTTGCGCAACTGATCGCCACAGTCGCATTTCAGCGAGTTGCAAAGGTCACCCGTGATGCAGGACGAATGGATGCGGATCGGCACGGTCCGCGACACGTCGGGATTGCCGACGACAATCGCGACCTGATCTTTTTGCGCAAGTCCTCCGCGGAACACGACGAACTCGGAATCGCCGAGATCCTTAAGCGGGACGCGGGTTCTCACCACCTTTTCGAAACGCTGGAGCGCCATTCTCGTATTCAGCAGGCGGGACGCAGAGAGCTCGCAGCATCCGGAAAAACGCTCCGGCGACGAAGACACATCGGCCATGACCATGGCAGGTAGGAGCAGCGCCACGCGCGCCAGCTCTGCCGTCTGCGATGCAAGTTCGTCGGCCTTGGTCCATTTTTGCGGACGCTCTGCACCCAGAACGTAGGATAGCTGCGAAGCCTGTTCGAAGCTGACACCTGAAAGGGGCGTCAGCACGTCTCCATGACCGAGAATGCCAAGACGTGTTGCACGTGGCGCGGTCAAGAGCAGAGAATGGCTGTTCGCAGTTGCCATTGCGAACTGGTCGTAAACCGAAGGTGCAACGGCATCCAGCGCGAGAACTGCCAGGCGTCGCTCGTTCGAGGAGAAGAGGATGGGGCGACCGTAGCGAAGTTCCGAAACGGCGCGCTCTACTTCAATCTCAGGGGTGGAAGACTCAAAGGCAGCTTGGGCGGCAGACGACATGTGACATACTCTCCCTAGACGTTTTTGCTCTCTACGGAGAAGATCATGGTTGGATTTCTCGCAGACACGGAATTTATTTTGGTAATCCGCACGGAACAAAACGCGCGTCTTGGCAATACGCTCCATTGAAATCGCATTTATCAGGATCACCCTTTTGGCACCAACGTCGGCCGAACCTTCGAATAGCAGAAACATAATTTGCCGGGCGCTGTGGGTCGAGACAGCAAACCGTTGCGCCTTAAGGCAAGAGACCCTCGAGCCGGTTCAGGCAGACCAAGTTCTGGTTCGCACGCTCTTTAGCGGGATCAGCCGTGGCACTGAGTCTCTCGTGCTGGCGGGCAAAGTGCCGCTGAGCGAGTTCGACAGAATGCGCGGTCCCCACATGGAAGGCAATTTCTCCTTTCCCGTGAAGTACGGCTACTCCACAGTCGGGAAGGTTGAAGATGGCCCCAACGATTTGATCGGCAGGACGGCGTTCTGCCTTCATCCGCACCAGGATCGTTTCGTCACCACCCGCGACATGGTCGCGTTACTGCCAGAAGATCTTCCGCCAGAGCGTGGCGTGCTCGCGGCAAACATGGAAACGGCACTCAACATCGTTTGGGATGCCATGGTCCAACCGGGCGACAGGGTCGCTGTTTTCGGCGCCGGCGTCGTTGGCACGTTGATCGCCGGTCTTTCCCGCCGGATTGCAGGCACAGAGACGGTCTTGGTGGACACCAACACCGATCGCCGCGCGCATGTGGAGGCCATGGGTATCTCCTTTGCAGAGGCGGGTACGCTCAATGGCGAGTTTGACGTGTTGATCAACGCCTCGGCGGCGGGCGCCGCACTTTCCGAGGCCATCGAACACGCTGGCACCGAGGCGCGCATCATCGAGGCAAGCTGGTATGGCGACAAGAACGTATCCATTCCGCTCGGCGGCGCCTTCCATTCCAAGCGCCTGCAACTCCTAAGTTCGCAGGTCGGTGCCGTTCCTGCCTCGCGGCGAGCGCGCTGGAGCTTTGGCCGACGTATGGCGAAAGCCTTGGAACTGTTGGAGGACGAGAGCCTCGATCACCTGATTTCCGGCGAGACGGCCTTTGCTGATCTGGCCGACGATTACCCCCGTATCCTTTCATCGCAGACGACGCTCTGCCACCGCATCCGCTACTAACGAAAGAGAGACCATGTTCGCAGTCGAAGTCAGAGACCACATCATGATCGCCCACAGCCTGCCGCGTCCCGTCTTCGGACCAGCACAAGGCATGCATGGCGCCACCTTCGTTGTCGATGCTGCATTTTTCACGAAGGACGTGGACGAAGACGGTCTTGCCGTTGATATCGGCGCAGCGACAAGTGTTCTCTCCGAAACGCTGAAGCCGTTGAATTATCAGAACCTCGACGAGCTTGATGTCTTCAAGGGCAAGGTCAGCACCACCGAAGTCATTGCAAAGCATATTTTCGATCAACTCGCTGAGGCCATTGCCGCCAAGCGGCTTGGCCCCGGAAGCCACCGGATTTGCCGCATCCGGGTGCTGCTGCATGAATCGCACGCCGCACGCGGCTGGTACGAGGCCGACCTTTGAGACAACGGCTGGCCTTCGCCTACCCCGGTAATCTTGAACTGAAGACCGGAGGCTATGGCTACGATCGTGAAATGATCGCGGGTCTGAGGCGGCTTGGATGGGATATCGACCTTATCGCTCTTGGAGAGGGTTTTCCCTCCCCTTCTTTCCAGGCATTGGAAAAGGCTGAAGGACGTCTCTCTGCGCTGCCCGACGGCACGCTGGTGATGATCGACGGGCTTGCCTTCGGCGTCATGGACGAGTGGGCAAAGCGTGAAGAACAGCGCCTGAAGATCGTGGCGCTTGTCCATCATCCCCTGGCGCTTGAAACCGGCGTAAGCGAGGCCGATCAATCCCGCTTGCGGAGCAGCGAAAGACGGGCTCTTGCCACGACGCAGCATGTTTTCGTTACGTCACCAATGACGGCACGCGAGCTGATCAAGAACTTTGCTGTTCCGACCGCCAAGGTGAGTGTGGCTGTGCCCGGCACGGTGAGGCAACCGAAAAGCCATAAGGCACAAAACGACGTCCCTCAGATCCTCTCCGTCGGCTCCCTCACGCGACGAAAAGGCCATGACGTCCTGATCGCCTCGCTTGCCATGATCGTCGATCTGCCGTGGAAGACCACGATTATCGGGAGCCCACATCTCGACCCTTCTGTCGCTGCCGCTTTGGCGGAGCAGATCAGCGCTCTTGACCTGAACGACCGCATCACGCTGGCAGGTGAATGCGAGGAGCTTTCGGCGGCCTATGCGAGTGCGGACATCTTCGCGCTTGCCAGCCGCTATGAAGGCTACGGCATGGTGTTTGCGGAAGCACTCTCTTACGGCCTGCCGATCGTTGCGTGCCATACGGGCGCCGTGCCGGAAGTCGTGCCAAGCGAGGCCGGTTATCTTCTGCCGGTGGACGATGTGGAGGCTTTAGCCTCTGCGTTGAAACGCCTCTTGATGGATCCCGAGGATCGAGCACGCCGGGCCGAGGCGGCAGCATCTGCGGGTGCAGATCTTCCGAGCTGGACCGATACGTGCACCATCCTTTCCAACAGATTGAAAGCATTGATATGAGCGGCTTTGACAAGGAATGGCTTCGCCTTCGTGAACCGGCAGATCGCGAGGCACGATCGTCCTCTCTTGTTGAGGCGGTGAAAGAATACATCCAATCCCACTCTCAGCATGTCGTCATGGATATTGGTTGCGGCACGGGATCGACCTTTCGCACCCTCTCGCCACGTCTTCCCGATGTTAAGTGGAAGCTACTGGATTATGAGACGGTGTTGCTTGACGAGGCAAAACGCCAGATCGGGCCGCGGGACGACGTTTCGTTTCATTGCGCCGACCTCAATACGCTGGACGAGACCTTGCTCGACAATGTCGCGGTCGTCACCGCATCCGCCTTGTTCGACCTCTGTTCGGCGGACTTCTGCCGACGATTTGTCGAGCGATTGGCGCGCAAAAAGATCGGGCTTTATGCGGCGCTCAACTATGACGGCGCCATGGAATGGTCGATCAAGCATCCTCTTGATCGTGCCGTTGTTGCCAGCTTCAACCAGCATCAACGCACGGATAAGGGCTTCGGACCGGCTCTTGGACCTGACGCTTCAGGCTATCTGTCGAGCTTGTGCGAGGATGCAGGATTTTCCGTCAAGACGGCCTCCAGCCCATGGGCGCTCGGGCCTGATTCCGAGGCGCTTCAGAGCGAGTTTCTTGCGGGCCTCGCCGCCCCTATCCAAGAAATCGGAAACATCGACACGGCAGAGTTCAAGAGTTGGCTTGAGTTTCGCTTGTCACGCGTTGGCGTAGATGGAAGCCGGTGCATCGTCGGCCACACGGATTTCCTGGCCCTTCCGAACGTTTAAATCCGACTGCGGCTTCAGGCAGCAGTCGAAAAGCACGTCGCTCCCGAGACCATAGATATCGGCTTGGGGGCGGTGGGCGTTGCAAAGCCTTGCGATCGGCGGAAGCGAAATCCCGCACGGACCTGAACCAATAATCAGAGGCGCGATCGCAACATGCAGTCGGTCGACCAGTCCCGCATCGATAAAGCGAGAGATCGTGCGCGCCCCGCCTTCGACGAGAATGCGTTTCAATCCGCGCTCTGCGAGACAATCGAGAATGTCTCGGGGGTCAAGTCCTCCGGCGCCGCGCTGAAGTTTTATCACCTCGGCGCGATACGACGTCGCATGCGCGTCATGTCCTTGAATGACGATCACTGGAGCGCCGTCATCATTGAACAGCCCCTCGTGTCCAGTCAGTTCGCCCTTGCAATCGATGATGACACGTGTGGGGCTCGGTCCCTTGACTTCGCGAACCGAAAGGCGCGGATTGTCGTTCTGAACCGTGCCGACACCGACAATGACCGCATCCACAAGGGCACGACACCGGTGGAGATGCGCCAGACCATCAGGTCCGGATATGTCGCGAGCATCGCCTGTTGGCGTTGCGACCCGACCGTCAAGCGACTGACCGACCTGCGCGATGACGAAACCGTCCCTGGCTGCCGCAATAGGACCATAGAGCATGAGCGCTGGGTCGGCTTCCTTTCGGCGCAGTGCATCCTTCCCGTCACGAATGGAAAGAAGCTTTGTCCAGAGCCTGTCGGTCATGTGAAGGTTGCGCATCGACGTCCCTTTAAAGAATGCGGTAAAGCGTGGCGTCCCGGCGGATCAGATGGTGGAAGATCACAGCCAGCATGTGTAACGCGAACAGCGCTAAAATGATCCAAGCGCTCCATTCATGGATCGCCGAAAATACCGGTGCGATCTCAGGAGATTTTCCGATCGGGCTCCAGACGGGCACCACTCCGAACCATTGCAGGGGAAAGCCATACGCATTCGTGGCAAGGAAACCAGACACCGGCATGATGATGAGGAAGAGGTAGAGCAGACCATGGACCGCATGGGCGGCGATCCGCTCCAGCGCTGGTCCCTCTATCGGTGGCGCCGGTTGATACAGTCTTGCCCCGACCCTCAGCAACATGACCCAAAGCAGCAGAAATCCAAGGCTTTCGTGGACGAGGTAAAAGTCGAGCTTCACCTCATCCTTGACGAAGCCGATCATCAGACCCAGCGGCCATGTCAGGAAAACGAGGATGGCAACGACCCAGTGAAGCCCCCTCGAAGCGGCACTGTATCTTGGAACATCCGGCAGCGATTGATTACTCATCCATAAGACTCCTCGGAATCGAGCATCATCATGCCACAACGGACGGAGCGAGTGATAGTTCTCAGTATTGATAGAACTCGATGTGGTACCCTTGCAATGCGATGCGGCAACGAGTGTCGCAGTGTGACCCGATCTCCGGTCTCGCTGCGACCGTGTTCGTCGTAGCGATCAGGCCAACACGAGATGTCCTGGCGAAACCTCACGATACTCTCGCTTCGGTGCGACATAGCCGACATTTCGGACAGGACTTTTCAGCTCTTCGATGCCGGCATTGCGCCGAATGCCGCGACGGGCTGGGTCTGGCACAGGTACTGCCGCCATCAGCTTCTTCGTATAGTCGTGCTGTGGATTGGCGAAGATTTCCGTGCGCGGTCCGATCTCGACGATCTCTCCGAGATACATGACTGCCACCCGGTGGCTGACGCGTTCAACAACTGCCATATCATGGCTGATGAAAAGGAAGGCGATCTTGAACTGCTCCTGCAAATCCATCAGCAGATTGCAGACCTGCGCCTTGATGGACACATCAAGCGCGGAGACACTTTCGTCGGCAACGATAACCTTCGGATTGAGCGCCAAAGCGCGGGCAATGGCGACGCGTTGACGCTGACCGCCGGAAAACTCATGCGGGTAGCGATCCATCATGGTGGATGACAACCCGACCCGTTCCAGAAGATCAGCCGCTTTGCGGCGCGCATCCGAAGGTGACGCGATGCGGTGCTTGATCATCGGCTCGGCTACGGCAGAGCCAACGGTCATGCGCGGATTGAGACTCGAGAACGGGTCCTGGAAGATCATCTGCACGCTTCGACGTAGCGAACGCAGGCCCGTCGGGTCGAGCCTCAACACATCATAACCGTCTAGCGAAACTTGACCGGACTCTGGTTCCACGAGCCTCGTGATGGAGCGGCCCGTCGTGGACTTACCGCAGCCAGACTCGCCCACCAGCGAAAGCGTCTCACCTTGAAAAAGATCGAAGCTGATATTCTCGACTGCATGCACCGCGCCCGTGACCCGGCCAAAGAGACCGGAGCGGATGGAAAATCGCGTGACGAGGTTCTTGACCGAAAGAACAGGCGTAAGCCCGCCTTCCACGGTGTCTGCGACCTCGACGCTCTCGCCCACCTCACCCGTTTGCATATCGACCTTGGGGAAGCGCAACGGTCGTCGATGCCCATCCATGGAGCCAAGTTTCGGTACCGCCGCGAGAAGCGCGCGGGTGTAAGGGTGCTTTCCGCGGTGAAAGATATCCGCAGTGTCGCCGGTCTCGACCTGGTCACCACGAAACATCACGATGGTGCGGTCGGCAATTTCAGCGACGACGCCCATATCATGGGTGATAAAGAGGACCGCCATGCCCTCCTCTTCCTGGAGGGTTTTGATCAGGTCGAGGATTTGTCCCTGGATCGTCACGTCGAGCGCGGTCGTCGGCTCGTCGGCAATCAGAAGCTTCGGTTTCGAGGCCAGCGCCATGGCAATCATGACGCGCTGCCGCATGCCGCCGGAAAACTGATGCGGATACTCGTCGAAACGACCCGCCGCATTGGGGATGCGGACCTTTTCCAGCAGCCGTATTGTTTCGTCCCTGGCTTGGGCCTTGGTCATTCCCTTATGCCGGATTAGCACCTCGGAGATCTGTCGACCGATGGTAAAGACCGGATTAAGCGATGTCATCGGCTCCTGAAAGATCATCGCGACATCATTGCCGCGAACATGGCGCATCTCATGCTCGGAAAGCGAGAGAATGGCCTTGCCGTTCAGTTCCACCTCGCCTTCGATCCGGCTGACCAGGGGATCGAGAAGCCGCATCAACGACAGCGAGGTTACGCTCTTGCCCGAACCGCTTTCTCCGACGATAGCGACCGTTTCACCGGCTTTCACCTCAAAGGAAAGTCCGCGGACGACCGTCTTCCATTCGTCATCGACCTTGAAGGAGGTCGTCAGGTTTTTGACACGCAGAACTGCTTCATTGGAAGTCTGCCCGTTGACGGTCATGGCTCATCTCCCCACAGCATAGGCCTGCATCAGGCGTGGTGTCGCCGCCGCGCGCAGCAGCCCATCGTGATCGCGTCGCGCTGCCGTCAGGCGGCCGACCGTCCACGGCTCGGCGGGCGTCACGTCATGGCCGCGGCTGCGCAATTCGCGCAGGGTATCTTCACCAACGCTCGTCTCGATCATCACGTTACCGGGCTGGCGCGTTCGCGGATAGAAGGACCCCGGGAAGTGCGATGTATGGAAGAGTGGCAGATCGATCGCTTCCTGCAAGTTCAGTCCAAAGTGGGCATAGCGCAGGAAGAAGGAAAGCTGCCACTGGTCCTGCTGGTCGCCGCCCGGCGTCCCGAAGGCGAGTGTCGGGCGACCCTCGAAAAGGGCGAGTGACGGTGTCAGTGTCGTGCGGGGGCGCTTGCCGGGCGCAAGAGAGGTCGGAAGACCCGGCTTCAGCCAGAACATCTGCGCGCGGGAGTTCAGGCAGAAACCGAGACCGGGAACGATGGGCGAGCTTTGCAGCCAGCCACCCGACGGCGTGACCGAGACGATGTTTCCTTCCCGGTCGATCACGTCGATATGGACTGTGTCGCCGCGCTTTTCTGTCAGATGCGACATGGTCGGCTCGTAGACTGCGCCAATCCCTTGCATGGAGTTCAACATGGAGAGCGTCAGATCGCGCTGGTTCTCAAAGCCGGGCACCAGTCCCGGCCGCAGGTCCATCGATGCCTTGTCGGAAATCAGCGTGCGACGCTCGTCATTGTAGCTGTCGGACAGCAGAGTCTGCACCGGCACCTGCGCGAAGTCCGGGTCTCCGTAGTAGACTTCGCGGTCGGCATAGGCGAGCTTCATCGCCTCGACGACGGTGTGAACGAAGTCGGGACCAGCCGGGTCCATCTTGCCAATATCGACGCCCTTCAACAGCGCAAGCGATTGAAGCAGGACTGGGCCCTGCCCCCACGGCCCTGTCTTGGCAATCGTCCAGCCGTGATAATCATAGGTGGTCGGCGCATCGATGGTGGCCTGGTAGCCCGCCATATCATCCGCCGTCAGCACACCCTTGTGTCTCGAACCGCTGGCATCCATCACCTCGGCTTTGGCCAGATAGTCGGCGATCTTTTCAGCGACGAAGCCTCGGTAGAAGGCGTCGCGTGCCGCTTCAATGCCGGCTTCGCGACCGGGCTTTGCCTCCGACTCCTTTACAATCCGCTTCCAAGTCTCCGCAAGCACCGGGTTCTTGAAGTTCGACAGTGGTTGCGGCACTGCACCGCCCGGCACCCATGTCTCGTAGGACGTCGGCCATTCCGTCTCGAAGAAATGCGCCAGACCTGCAATCGAGGCCGAAACGCGGGCCAGCAGCGGATGGCCGTTTTCGAGATAGTGGATAGCGGGCTCCAGCACCTCACGCACACTCATCGTGCCATAATCGCGCAGCATCAGCATCCAGCCATCGAAGGCGCCGGGAATAACGGTCGCCAGCAACCCGTCGCCGGGGATGATGTCGATGCCCTCGCCTTTGTAGTGCTCGATGGTTGCGCCAGCAGGGGCCGGACCCTGCGCGCAGATTACCTCGACCTTATCCTTCTTCTTTGAATAGATCACAGCGGGCATGTCGCCGCCTGGACCATTCAGATGCGGCTCGAGCACCTGGAGCACGAAGCCCGTTGCAACGGCAGCGTCGAAAGCGTTTCCGCCCTTTTCGAGAATGCTCATGCCGACCGAGGATGCAATCCAGTGCGTGGAGGTCACGACACCGAATGTACCGAGGATTTCAGGGCGAGTTGTGAATGCAGTCATAGGTTCAGTCCTTCGGGATTATCAGTGTTCGCGCGGATCGAGCGCATCTCGCAGGCCGTCGCCCAGGAGATTGAAACCGATCACCACGAGGAAGATGGCTGCACCCGGCCAGATGGCCATCCAGGGTGCCTGGGAGAGATAGTTCTTCGCCACATTGAGCATGGAGCCCCAGCTCGCTGCCGGCGCCTGCTGCCCAAGGCCAAGGAAGGAGAGGCTTGCCTCGGCAATGATTGCGGTTGCTACCGTCAGCGTCGCCTGAACGATGATGGGCGGCACGATGTTGGGAAGGATGTAGCGGAGCATGATATCGTAATGTCCGAGCCCGATCGAGCGCGCTCCTTCGATATAGTCCTCGGTCTTGACCGCAAGTACCTGTGCGCGTGTCAGCCGGATGAAGATAGGCATGGCGGAAAGGCCGATCGCGATCATCGCATTGGTCAGGCTCGGGCCAAGAAAGGCGGCCAGCGCGATTGCCATGATCAGGAACGGCATCGCCAGAAAGGCTTCCGTGATACGGGAGATGACTTGGTCCAGCCAGCCGCCGAAATAGCCGGAGACAAGGCCGAGCGGCACGCCCGTGATGACCGCTATGAACACGGAGATGACGCCCGCCATCAGCGAGGCCTGCGCACCCCAGATCATGCGCGAGAGAATGTCGCGGCCGATATCATCCGTGCCGAGCCAATGCGCCGCCGACGGTGCCTTGCGAATGGCACTCCAGCTTGTGGCATAGGGATCGGCGATCGGCAGAACGGGTGCGAGCAGAGCGACGACGGCAAAGAACACGATGATGATCAAACCGGCGATAGCGCTCTTGTTGCGCTTCATTTTCTTCCATGCGCGATTTTGCGAGCGCTTGGCGACCGGTGCGGCTATCTGAACGGTCGCGCTCATATCGCAGCCCTCATGCGCGGATTGAGGAGAACCGTGACGACATCCGCCAGCAGGTTCATCAGGATGAAGCCGATTGCTGTGCAAAGCACCACACCTTGGACGACAGCATAATCACGCGTGAAAACCGCATCGACGATGAGCTTGCCGAAGCCGGGAATGGTGAAGATCTGCTCGGTCAAAACCGCACCGGCCAGCAGCTCTCCGAAGAGCAGCGCCGACAAGGTGATGACGGGCAAAAGAGCGTTTCTGAAGGAGTGGCTGAGCACCACCTGCCAGTTGGACAATCCCTTGGCTCTGGCGGTGCGGATATAGTCGGACTTCATCACCGAGAGCATGGCAGATCGCGTGTGACGCATCAGCGTCGCGGCCAGCGCATTACCGAGAACGAAGGACGGCATGATCATGGTCTGGATCGAGCGCACGGGATCAACGAAAATAGATTCGTAGCCTGATGCCGGAAGCCAGCCAAGATGGACCGACACCAGCAGGATCAGCATGATACCAAGCCAGAAATTCGGGATCGAAAGGCCGGACAGCGCGACGATGTTAGAGAGATAATCGATCCACGTATTCTGTTTGACGGCAGCAAGAATACCGATCGGTACACCGATGATCAGCGCGAAGAACATCGACATCAGGGCAAGCTGGATGGTGACCGGGAGCTTCTGGCCGATCAATTCAAGAACCGGCTGGTTGGTCCTGAGCGAAATGCCGAAATCACCCTGAAGCACAGAGCCAAGCCAGTAGAAATACTGGTAAACGACCGGGTCGTTCAATCGATACCGCTCGCGTAGCAATTCGATAACGGCAGGATCGCGCTCCTCCCCCGCCATGGCGAGAATGGGATCGCCCGGCAGGAGCTTTTGCAGCGAGAAGACGAAAATGGAAATGATAAGCAGAGTCGGTATGGCAACCAAGAGCCGCTTGCCGATATAGATGTGCATTGCATCGATCCTTGAAACACCGGGTGTGCCAGAGATTGGCACAGGCGCTGTTGCCAGCGCCTGCGACGGAACATCAAGGGCTTATGAGCCTTTCTTCACACCGGTCAGGCGGATCATGCCATCGGACGAAGGGGTGAAGCCGGTCACGGCTTTGGACGTCGCGTAGAGATAGGCCTGATGACCGAGATAGATCAGCGGCAGATCCTCATCGAGGATCTTGGTCGCCGCATCATACTTCTCCTTGCGAACGGCATTGTCAGTCGAGGCACGCGCCTCGTCGAGCAGCTTGTCCACTTCCGGGTTGCAATATTTGGTGTCGTTGATGCCGCCCTTGCAGGTAACAAACTGGTGGATATTGCCATCGGGATCGGAACGACCAGACCAGTCGGAGCGTGACAGAACGTAATTGCCCGCTGTCTGCTCCGAAAGCAGCGTCGCGAATTCAGTGGCCTTCAGCTTCACATCGAAGCCTGCCTCCGCCACCATGGCCTGAATGACCTGCATCATCTGCGTCTGGGTCGTATTGTTGGCATGCTGCAATTCGATTTCGTAGCGGTCGAAGCCAGCTTCCTTCATCAGCGCCTTGGCTTTTTCCACGTCGCGCGCCGGCACGGGAACATCCTTGTTGTACCAGGGGCTGGTCGGCGGCCATGCCTGGTTGCCAGCCATTGCCGTTCCTTCGAAGACAACCTGGTTGATCGCCTCGCGGTCTATGGCGAGCGAAAAGGCCTGGCGCAGACGCTTGTCCTTGCCGAAAGGATTGTCCGCCTTCGGCCCGTTGCCGATATTGACATACATGGCCATGTAGCCCGGCCCGACGACTTCACCATAAGTCAGCTTCGGATCGTCTTTAACCGATGCTGCGTCCGAAGCAGAAATGCGCTCCGCCATGTCGAGATCGCCGGCACGCAGGTTCGCCAGACGAACCGTCGTATCGGGAATAGGGAGGAAGGTCACCTTGTCGAGAAAGATGTTATCCTTGTTCCAGTAATCGGCGAACTTCTCCAGCACGATGCGGTCCTGCTGGATGCGCTCCACGAACTTGAAGGGACCGGCGCAAACCGGCTTAGAACCAAAATTGGCGCCAAGTTCCTTGCCGGCCTTCGGCGAAATCATCATGCCTGCACGGTCCGAAAGCTGAGCGAGCAGGCTGGCATCCGGCTTCTTCAACGTGAACTTGATCTGGTACTTACCAGTCGCTTCAACCTTGGCTACGGAGGCGAGCTCGCTCTTGCGGCGCGACTCCGGCATCGTCATGTTGCGCTCGATCGTATAGACGGCAGCCTCGGCATTGAACGGCGTGCCATCATGAAAAACGACGCCTTCACGCAAATCCATTGTCAGCGTGTTGCCATTGTCGCCCCATGCCCATTTCGTCGCGAGCTGCGGAACGACGGCGAGATTGTTGTCGAGATCCACAAGCTTGTCGCACATGCTGGTATAGACCAGGCGACCGACGAAGGTGCGTGACTGGGCCGGATCGAGCACGTCGGCATCGTCCTGCAAACCTATGCGAATATCCGCAGCAAAGGCGGAGGTGGACAGCAATGCTGCAGTCAGCAGACTGGCGGAGAATTTGGTGATCTGTCTCATGTCGTTCTTCCTCTGAATGGCGTTCAGGCAGCCGGTGTTCCGGTTCATGCCGTGGTGATTGTCTGTCAGATCTCTCCCGTCGATCCGTGATCGAGATGATCCATCGATGTCTGGCGGATAAGCCGTTCCTGCAATGTCAGGAGGTGATTGCGCATGGCTTCACCGGCCTTCGATGGATCGCGAGCCGCAATCGCGTCGATGATTTCGGCATGCTGGTCGCGCGATTCCTTCAGCGTGTCATCGAGCCGGCGTGCACGTTCACGAACCGCCTGCCAGGACGGGTCCTGGCGAACCCGATTGACGACATCGAACAGCGATAGGAAGAGCTGATTGCCCGCACTTTGCGCGATCAATCGATGGAGCGAACCATCCCAAAGCTCCCGCCAATCCGCATCGGTTCGCTCATAGATCTTGGCGCAGGTTTCCCGCATACGAAGAACGTCGGAGGGTTTGGCGCGCATGGCGGCAAGCTGTGCAAGCTGCGGCTCGATGCGGAGCCGGACCTCCATGATCTCCATGAAGTTGGTGCCGGGGACGAGACTTGCCGCATGGTCACCCCAACTATCCGGTTTTTGACCAAGGAAGGTACCGGCACCCTGGCGGCGCCAGATCAGGCCTTCCGCTTCAAGCACTTCCAATGCTCGCCGAATTTCCCGGCGGCCCGCACCAAGGCGCTCGCTCAACGTGCGCTCTGTCGGCAATTTTCCATCGCGTCCAAAAGCACTTACGGCGATCAGTTCACGCAAGCGTTCAAGCGCGTAATTCGCATTGTCCAGCCCGGTGATGTTGGACTTCTCATTCATTGGTGCGTACCAATTTCACATTGGTTCAATCAATGCCGAACAGGTCCTTTCGTCAAGCTTAAAATTTACCCACGCGGAAATTTTATGCAGTGAAGCTTCACGGAGAGAGCGCGTTTGCCCGAGATAAACGCGAAATAGCAGCGGTCGTGTTACGGACCGCTGCTTTCTATACGCGCCAAAAGTGGCTTCTCGTTAGAACGGTATCAGGCAGCCAAACTGGTTTGATGAACTTCGACAAGCTCTTGATAGCATGAGATATTTCCTGCAAGAACGGGTTGGCCCTCGAAGAGCTTCTCACCCTCTAGCGAAAACGGCATGACCTTTCCGCCTGCCTCCTTCACCAGGCAAAAACCGGCCATGCAGTCCCAGGCTCGCATATGAGGCTCGTAGTAGCCGACCAAGCGACCCGCAGCGACATAGGCCAGCATCAGCGCACCGGATCCATTGCGAATAAAATTGCCGCCGCGCGCCATGACGTCGCTGATGATCCGACCGACACGCTCCGGCGTCACGTAGTTGTTGCAGCCAATCCCGGTCAGGGCGTTCTGAATATTTCTCGAAGGGTCGAGCGTCAAACGCACACCGTTCAATGTCGCGCCGTGGCCTTCGGCAGATGCGTAGGTTTCGTTAGCACAGGGTACGCGGATCACACCGATGACCGGCTTGCCGTCCCGGACCACGGCAATAGACACACAACAGCTTGGCATGCCGTTGACGAAAGGGGCTGTGCCATCGATCGGGTCGACCACCCAGGTGTAGCCAGAGACACCGTCGTCGTAGCCATGCTCCTCGCCGAGAAAGCCATCCCCGGAAAAGATCGCAGCGACGCGCTCCCGCAGCATGGTTTCGACGTTGCGATCGGCGATTGAGACAACGTCCTGAAGGTCCCTCTTGGTTTCGATCACCAGGCTGTCGCGCTTGTTGAAATAGTCGAGCGCCATGGCGCCAGCCTCAGCCGCCAATTCCTTTGCAAGCGCAAAGCGCTGTTCGAGGCCGTCATTCCGTTCTGTCATTTCCAATGTCCTTGATTCAATCTGCGATGTTTACGCGTCGATGAGCGCTATGCCACGGTTTTTAAAACTCAGTGTGACATCGCTGGTCTCGTTCACAGTCTGGTTCATGTCGTGATCAACGATGAACAGCGTGCCGACTTCTGTCTCGACTTCGTATTCCAGGTGCCCGCCGAGATAGGCGGTGTGCAGCACGCGTCCCGGCATCCCGGCCTCGCCCGGCGCGCCGATCCGGATAGACCCTGGACGAACGGCAAGTTTTGCCGCGCCAGCGCGGGGATGCCTGCTTGGAATGCGATGTTCCGTCTTACCGATCCGGACGATCGCTTCCTCGCCTGACTGTGAGATGACCTCGCAAGGCACGACATTTGCCTCGCCCATGAAGTCCGCAATGAAGGACGATGCCGGGGCTTCGTAGAGCTCGCGCGGTGCTCCCGATTGGGCAATTTCACCCTCCTTCATGACGATGATGCGATCGGAAACCGCCAGCGCCTCATCCTGATCATGGGTCACATAGACAGCGGTAAAGCCGATGCGCTGTTGCAGTTCACGAATGTCGGTGCGCACGCGTCGGCGCAGACGTGCGTCGAGGTTCGACAAGGGCTCGTCGAGCAGGAGCACTTGCGGCTCCAGCACAAGGGCTCGCGCAACTGCCACGCGCTGCTGCTGCCCGCCGGAAAGTTCGGCAGGTAGACGATGGCCCATGCCGGCGAGACCGACGAGGCGCAGCCCTTCCTCCGCCTTGTCACGCGCCTCGTACTTCTTTAGCCCGGAGGATTGAAGGCCATAGGCAACGTTGTCCAACGCACTCATATGGGGAAACAATGCGTAGGACTGGAAGACCATCGACACATCGCGCTCATTGGCCGGCAGCATGGTGACATCCTTGCCGCCGATCAGGATACGGCCGGAGTTCGGATGCTCAAGACCAGCGAGCATTCGAAGCGTCGTCGTCTTGCCACAACCGGACGGGCCAAGAAGCGTAACAAGCGTGCCCGGCTCGATGGTGAGAGATAGATCCGGTATGGCAGTAAACGCGCCGAAGGTCTTGCGAACATTCTGAAAAACGACTGAGCCGGGTTTGACGGTAATCATGCGGCTTTCTCCTGAGGATTGGATATGGATGTGGCTGGGGAAAAGCCGGCAACGCGGTTTTCACGGCGAAGGCGTCGTTCCCCAACGGCAAGTTGGAAGCCAGCGATGACGGTGATCATGACGACAATCAGCATGGACGAGTAGGCGATCGCCACTCCGTATTCCCCATTTTCAACCAGGCCGACGATGTAGGATGTCGCCATGTTGTACTGGGCACTGACGAGGAAGATCACGGCACTGATGGATGTGATGGCGCGGACGAAGGAATAGACGAGTGCCGCCCTGATCGCCGGACGAAGCAACGGCAGCACCACCAGCCGTATAGTGCGGAAGCTGTTTGCGCGCAGCGTCATGGAGGCTTCGTCCAGGCTCTTGTCCAACTGGCTCATGGCCGCGATGCCACCGCGCACGCCGACCGGCATGTTGCGGAACACAAAGCACATGATCAGGATGATGGCGGAACCCGTCATTTCCAGCGGCGGCAGGTTGAATGCCATAATGTAGCTGACCCCAATGACCGTCCCAGGAATGGCAAAGCTCATCATCAACGCGAATTCGAAGAGATTGCGCCCGGCAAATTTCTGTCTGACGATGATGTAGGCGGTCAGCAAGCCGACGGCCGCCGTCAGGGGCGCCGCGATGAGCGCGATTTCCATGGTCGTCCAGAAGGAGTTCCAGGCAACACCCGTCCAGGCGATGGAACCGTTGCTGATGCTGACGGAGAAAGCGCGAACGTAATGATCGATCGTCAGCGTGTTGTCCAAGCCCCAGGTCTTCACGAAGCCACCGACAAGGATCATGCCATAGATGACGACGGTAAAGATCATCCATGGAACCACCAATGCATGAACTGCAATCGACATCGATTTCGGCAGAGCGATGTGTGCCCCGCTGTCGCCCTTGCCCGTCACCGTGGCAAAGTTCTTTCCCGACAGCCAGAAGCGCTGTGCAAGAAAGGCAGAGAGCGTGAAGCAGAGCAGGACGATGGCAAGGACGGCCGCTCGCGAAGGGTCGTTCTGAGAACCAACCACTGCAAAAAAGATTTCGGTCGAGAGAACGCCATGGCTCCCACCCAGCACCAGCGGGTTGCCGAAGTCGGCCATACTTTCGATGAAGCCGATCAGGAACGCGTTTGCGAGGCCAGGCTTCATCAGCGGCAGGGATACGCGCCAGAAGGTCCGCCAGCGGTCGGCACGAAGCGTCTGAGATGCCTCTTCCATGGAAGGGCTCACCCCTTCGACAACGCCGATGAGGACGAGGAAGGAGATGGGTGTGAACGAGAGAACCTGGGCGATCCAGATACCCGAAAGACCGTAGAGCCAGCGACCCGGTTCGACGCCAAAGACGCCAGACATGAATTCGGTCACGACACCTGCGCGCCCGAAAAGCAGCGTGAGTGCGAGGCCGATCACGAATGGAGGTGTGATAATCGGCAACACCGTCAACAGACGCAAACCCTTCTTGAAAGGAAAGCGTGTTCTTGTCGCCACCAGTGCGAAGGCAAGGCCGAGGATGGTGGATCCTGCTGCTGTCATGATCGCCAGGAACAGGGTTCTCCATGCCACACCGCAACGACCACCGCCCATGACGCAGTCAAGGCTCCAGATGCCTGGATCGCGCATGTTGCGGATGAAGCCGTCAGGATTGAAGGAACCGTCGAAGTCCTGAAGGGCGCCGACCATCATGCTGCCGATCGGATAAAAGACGAAGACGCTCACGAGAAAAATCAGCAGCGAGATGCATGAGACGATAAAGGCATCGCCTTTCATGAAGCCCCGTTCGGCAAGCCCGAAGGAAATAAACAGGACGAAGACGAAGGCCATTGTGACTGCGCCTGCACCCATGGAAGGCTGGCCATCCGACAGGGCACCAAAGAGACCTTCGGTCGCTTGCCAAGTCCAACCGGAAAACCCGATCGCCAGCCCCTGAAGCACGAGGAAACCGAGACCGAGACTGCCCGCTGTCACCAACAAGGCGCCACGTTTGTCGGCGTCAGAGATCATCCGCCCAGCCACTCCCAGAAGGAAGAACGCAAGGACGCCGAACAGCCAGGCGCGACCTTCAGACACCATCTGAAGAATGCCCGGAGCGACCGCCTTAGAGAGCGGGAATTCCGCCAGCCAGCGGAGACCGAAGAAACCGCCTTCAATGCGGTACCAGGGAACGAGCACAAGTGCCGCTAGTCCCACGGCCAGAACAATGTCCAGCCGGCGATTGCCATGGGTCATGGTCAACCTCACAAATTTGAATGTGTCAGAAAGGACCGCCTTCATCCCTAATCTGGCGAAGACTTGAAGACGAAGGCGGCAGGAGGAAGCAATCAGTTGGCGGCTGCGCCAACGTCCTTGTCCCAACGTTCCAGCAAGGCCTTGCGCTTTGCGGGATCGCCATAGGTCTTGAAGTCGTAGTTGATCAGCTTGATATCCTCAAAGCGTGGAGCTTCTTTCGGAATTTCAGCATTCTTGTTGGATGGAAGCTGGAACGACTTGGCGTCCTTCATCCGCGACTGCACATCGGCCTGCAGTGCCCAGTCGTACCAGATCTTGGCATTCTCCATATTGCGGGCGCCCTTGACGATCGACATGGAGCCGATTTCGTAACCCGTGCCTTCG
Organism: Agrobacterium sp. SORGH_AS 787; assembly: GCF_030819035.1. Lineage (NCBI taxonomy): Bacteria > Pseudomonadati > Pseudomonadota > Alphaproteobacteria > Hyphomicrobiales > Rhizobiaceae > Agrobacterium > Agrobacterium sp. SORGH_AS 787. The sequence continues at coordinate 1,836,140 of NZ_JAUTBG010000001.1, read as the reverse complement.
CAAGGGGCGATCGACTTTACCGGGAAACCCTCTGCTGTCTGAGCAACGGCATCGTGCATGAAGACGATCCCGAGCGCCGTCTCACCGCGGGCAGCCGCCTTTACGGGCGCCGAACCGGACTTGGTGTATTGAGAGATGTTGGCGTTCAGCTTCTTCAGATAATCGAAGGCCTGATCTTCTCCCATGATCTGCGCAAGCGAAGCGAGCGCCGTGTAAGCCGTTCCCGAAGAGTTCGGATTGGCGATCTGGATTTCACCCTTCAGCTCTGGATCAAGCAGGTCTACCCAGCACTTCGGCTCCTTGAAACCCTTCTTCTTGAAAATGTCGGTGTTGTAACCCCAGCCCAAGGCACCGGCATAGACGCCGACTGTCTTGTATCCGGCGCTCTCAGCCTGGTTCTTTGCCCAGTCCTGCAGCTGGTCCAGCATCTTTGATTTGTATTCAAGCGTCAGGTTCTCGGATGCTGCCTGCAGGTGCGGATCGCCGGTCCCTGCCCACCAGACATCCGTCTTCGGATTGCGCGCTTCGGCACGGATTTTGGCATATGCTTCGCCAGACGACATGCGCACCATGTTGACCTTGATATCGTGGCTCTTTTCAAAGTCGCCTTTCATCTGTTCGCAGATCACCACATCTGCTGCACAGATGAGATTGAGGTCACCGGCCGCATGGGCAGGTACGCTCATCAGAGTAGTTCCTGCCAAAAGCAGGCTGGAAATAAGTGTCAGTCGCATGTTTTCCTCCATGATGTGCGTCTGAATGCTGATCTCAGGACATGGCTTCGCCGTCCGGCGTGCTATCGCCGCCGTTTCTGTCCCGGTTAAGTCGCTGATCTATTGGCTGGGCGGATGGACTTCCCTATCGAACCTTAGAAGAAGTCTGCCTCTTTCCTCTGGAGTGCCAAATGTCGCAAAGTCGTAGTCAACCATCTTGATGAGCGATAGGTCGGGCGCTCCAGGTGGCAAGGCAGTCTTTGCGTTGGAAGGGACCTGGTTCTGCCCGGCGGCGGCACCTGTCGCCTGCCCTTCGGCGCTCAGCGCAAAGTCCACAAACCGCCTTGCCTCGTCCCGGTTCTTTGCCCCGCGGATGACGCTGACCGCGCCAATCTCGTATCCCGTACCCTCGCAAGGGGCGACAATGACAAGCGGCGCGCCCGCCTCCTTCTGCGTCACGGCATCGTGCATAAAGGATATCCCGATGAGCGCTTCTCCACGAGCGGCGGCCTTTACGGGTGCGGAACCGGCCCGGGTATAATCGGCGACATTCCGGTTGAGCGCCGCTAGGTAGCTGAATGCCTCATCCTCACCGAAGAGTTGCACGAGGGTGGCAAGCATGGTGAAGGCCGTGCCGGAATAGTTGGGATCGGGCATGACGACTTTGCCGCGATAGGCCTCGTTGATCAGATCCTTCCAGCATGTTGGCGCCGGTAGACCTCGCTTCTGCAGGAGTTCGCTATTGTAGGCAAAGCCGAGCGCGCCGCCATAAATCCCTGCCGCCTGCCCTCCTGACATGGCAAAGAAATTCTGAGCCCAGGGAAGAACCTCCGGTTCATGCACGGACGCATAGGCCTCAAGCAGACTTTCGGATGCGGCCTGAAGATGCGTGTCGCCGGTGCCACCCCACCAGACATCGACGGTCGGCGCGTCCTTTTCTCTTCGTATTTGATCGAGAACTTCACCCGTGCTCTTGCGTACCACGATGGTTTGGACACCACTCTTCTGCTCGTAGGCGCGCTGCATTGCCGCACACCACGCCTCGTCGGCTGCGCAAAGCACGCTCAGCGTCGCGCCGTTCCGTGCCAAGGCCGCGCCACCAACCCATAGGATCAGCCCTGCGCTCAATGCCGCAAGCAGTGATTTCAATCGATCCTCCCTGGAACCTCCCCGTTCCATTCTTGCCGCCAAGAATGCCAGAACCGGGCGCTTGCGCAATCGCAGAATGGTTACCGATTTTTCAACACTCAGATCATGCAAGGACATTCCGTTACGAATGTTACAAATCTGACAGGCCCGGTCATCATCGACCTTTTGAATAATCCCGCGCTCTTGCCTATGATCGATACCGGGAGGACTTCATTTTGCAAAACCAGAGGATCAAGATTCTGATCGTCGAGGACGATCTGGATATGGCAGAATTGATTGCGGATCTCGTTGAAGCCGAAGGCTGGTTACCAACGGTTGTCCATTCCGCCGAAGACGCGACCGCGATTTTAGCGCGCGATCAGTTCCATATCGTTCTTCTCGACCACAATTTGCCGGGCATATCCGGAAGAACATTTGCGCAGCGTATCCGCACCAACCTTGGGCTCAATGTCGGCATCCTCATGGTCACAGCCGCCGGCAGCGCCACCGAACGTGTTCTCGGGCTGGAAACCGCGGCCGATGATTACGTCGTAAAACCCTTCGAGCCGATCGAGTTGACGGCACGCATAAAGGCGGTCCTTCGCCGTATCGCGCCCTCGCTCAAGGTGGAGAGAGAGCCGGAGCGCGAGCACGAAGCGAGTTCTTTGCGACTTGGCGATTGGGCGGTCGATCTATCCGCGCGACGCGCGCTCTGCCTTGCCGATCGGAGCAAGACGCTGACCAGCGCCGAATTTGCTCTCCTGGAGATACTGGCGGAGACGCCGAACAAACCGGTCAGCCGGTCCCAGATCCTCGATCGTCTCGGGGCGGAGAGTGATCGCTTCATCGATCGTAATGTCGATGTGCTGGTCCTACGCCTGCGCCGGAAGATCGAGCGCAATCCGGACCTGCCGCAGCACATCCAGACCCGCCGCGGCAAGGGATATGTCCTGCACACAGACACCGCAGAGCTGCCTCAGTGATCGACCGGCGCTTCCTCCAGTCCATCGCGTTTCGGCTGCCCTTCGCCATCGTCTTCATCTGTTCATCGGTCTTCATCCTGTCGGCCGTCGCGATCTACGGTTTGCATAAAGCCAAGAAGGAGATGGCGGCCTACAGCCTGGAGGCCTTTTCCAGCCTCGCCCGAGCGTCGCTCATTTCGCGCCAGGTGACCGATCTTGTTTCCAGCGCACCGCTGTTAGTGAACGCTACATCCCCCTATCGGGTCTCCAGCGAGAGCCGAGCAGTCGTGGCGCAAGTCGATGGGCTTCTTCAGACAATTGCGCAGTACAAGCACGGAGACAGCCAGAACGCACTGCCGAATAATGATATCGTCAGCCTCCTCCAGTCCATTCGTCAGCAGACCATGTCGCTTGCGGCGGATGCAGATGCGGCACAGCAACACAAGGCGGAGGCGGCCGCAGCACTTGGCCAGATTGCAACTCGCCAAACCCTTGCCGAAGATGCGATACGCCAGCGCCTCAATGCTCTCGTCCAGGCAGCCGCCAATTCTGCGAGCCTGTTCCAACTGGGCGAACTACAGCGCCGTTTCACTGCGGAGACCGGCTACTTCATCAATGACCCGGCAGCTGCACCGCAGATCGGCAATGAAGGGCTTACGCTTTACAAGAGCGTGTTCGACGCGCAGACACAGTATCTTCTGGAGATGTTCGCCATCCAGTCGTCGGTGTCGAAACTCCACACGGTTTCCCGTAGCCTGTCTCTCGCGACCGAAACGCAGAGTGAAGCGGTCGCTGAGAGACTGACCGGAGGACTTGCCTCCGCATCGGCTGCACTGACGCGATTGATTGTCATGGTCGCGATTGCCTTTTTTATCGTCGTTATTCTCTCTACCCTCTCAATCCGCTCCGTCATGCGGGTATCGAGCGGCATCACGGCGCTGTCCACTGGCATGAACTCGCTTGCCAAGGGTGAGCAGGATGTCGCCCTTTCCGCCTATAGAGGCTCAGAGACCGAACTCGTGCGTCTGTCGGCTGCATTCCACGCCTTCAAGGATAGCGTCGATCGGGCCTCGCGTCTGCGCCGCACAGCGGAAGCCGCAGCAAGAACGATCCGCTCGACGTTCAGGACCATGAAGGAGGGCATCGCACTTTTCGACGCGACCGGTCAGCCAATCACCATGAACAGGCGGATCATCGAACTTGTCGGCAGGCGGGGTGGATCATCGCGAAAGTTGCCCCTGCGCAGCTTTATCAGCACGATCCCCGAAATCGACCCACAGCTTCTGCCACGTGACGGTGATCCTGGAACGCTTGAAAACCGGATCATCGTACGTCATCGCACCGACAATCAGCAGGTCACGGAGATTGCGCTTTCCCGTCAGCCGGATGGCGGGATCGTCATTCTGGCGCGGGACGTCACAGCGCTCGATCGGCAGGAGGCGGAAGCGGCGAAAGCCCAGAGGCTCGATGGTATCATGCGCATGACCCATCAACTGAGCCACGAAGTCGGCAACATGATCGGCATCATTACGGGAAGTCTTGGACTTCTTGAGCGGGAGACGGGCTTCAGCGAGCGCCAGCAGCGCAACATCAACCGCATTCGCAAAGCGGCAAATCGTGGGCGCGAACTTGCCAGCAGCATGCTGTCGATCGGCAGTCAGCAGCCCATTCATCCCGCCTCCGTCGACATCGGCGCACTTTTGCGGGCAATGATGGATGTGCTCGAGATTGCGGTTGGCCCTCGCAACCACATCACTCTCGAAATTGAAGACGCCTTGCCGCAGCTCGCATTGGATGCCGCACTGTTCGAACAGACGATCCTCAACCTCTGCCTCAATGCCGCAGCCGCGCTGCCGAATGGCGGCTCGATCCTCATCTCGGCGCGGATGCTAGAGCAGGACGTGGAAGTGTCGGTGGAAGACAATGGACACGGCATGGATCAGGATGACATAGACAGGGCTTTCGAACCTTACTTCACGACGCGCACCCAGCAGGGCGGTACGGGGCTTGGCCTTGCCATGGTGTATGGCTTCATGCGCCAGAGCGGCGGCGACGCGAAGATCACATCGAAGCCGGAGCAAGGTGTTTGTGTGGCACTGACATTTCCCACTCTCGGGCGATGACCGCGGCGGCAGCTGCGCACTTTCGTTTGCCGTTATCGCCAAGGACGCGAATAACGGCGCGATATGTTGTGACGGCTGAAATGCCCCCTTGCCTGGCAACTTACGCGTGCCTAGAAGACCTTAATTGTCATTTGGGCTGGAGAGGACAGGCATCGTGGAACAAGCAAACACCAAGAGCGGCAGCGGAACGAAGAAGGCCCTTTGGGCCGCAACGGCGATCATCGTTGTCGTTGGCGCGGGCGCGGTCGGTGCCAAGGTGTACTATCAGAAGCAGGTCGAAAAAGTCATTGCCGAAAGAGGCGCGACCGCGGCTTCGGTGGATGTCGACTTTCTGGGACAAGTTCGCATCCGCGACCTGACTTTGCCTTTGGAGAAAGGTGAGAAAATCAGCATTGCCTCGGTTGACGGACGCCCGAAACTTCCCTTTGCCGACGGCGTGCTGGAACTCAGCAACATCTCCATGGATGTGGCGAAAACCAATATCGTCATTCCCAACGCCCGAATTGAGAACGCCGAGGTCGAACGACCTGCTTCATCGCAAGCAGATGGAAAAGATGCTGACATTTCGCTCTCCAAGCGCATCGAGCGCTTCTCAGCCAAGCGCATCTCCATGCCTGTCGTGACGGTCTCGCAATCCATAGGCAGCGTGCAGCAGAAGATCGCTTACACAAACGCGGTCCTCTCGGATATTGCCCATGGACGGATCGAACAATACACCATCGACAAGACAAATATCGATGCCAGCGTTGTTGCAAGCGGCAGCAAGAGCGCGTCTCAACCAAAACCAATGACGATGTCGACCGGCGAAATCAAAGGCCAGGATGTCGACCTCGCCTACGCGGCCAGGCTCTACACGGAAGCGGCTGGTCCAGACGACAAGGAGCCCAAGCAGGTCTATGGCCCTGTTTCCGTGAGCAAGCTGTCCATGTCCGATCGCTCGGGACGATTTAGCTACGAGGAACTGCGCAGCGACGGTTTCAGCGCCAAAATGCCGGCTCAACCACTCGTCGAAACGCTTGCGGCAATCACGGCAGTCCAAAACATCGACGATCTGACGTCTAAGCAACGCCAGGCATATTTCGGCAAGGTCCTCTCGATCTTCGGCATGATCGGAAAGAGCAACATTCAGTTGATAGGACTCAAGATCGATGCTGCCGACGAGGTTGCAGGGACGCAAGGCAAGCGGTCGATCTCCACGATTGACCGCATTGAAATGCAGATCGAAGGCCACAAGACGGATTTCGGCCTGCACGGCCTGTCCATCGCAAACGGTGAAGACAAGGTCTCGATGGAGGAGGCGAGCATCAAAGGGCTTGATTGGACCTTGCCCGCCAAGGGGCTCACCCAGGCCGCCGCTCTGGAAGCAGACGAGTTGGCAACCTTCCCCGTTAAGCAGTTCTTCCCAACCTTCGACCGGCTGCGGCTTGCTGGTTTGGATTTCGACACATCAGGACCGAAAAAGTCGGACGAACCGGTAGACGGCAAACCCGAGCGCATCAAGTTCACGCTCAGGAATTTTGAAACGGTGCTGAAGGATCCGGTCAACGGCATTCCGACCGATTTCGAAAACAAGATGGAAGATCTCGTTATCCCAATCCCGGAGGGTTCCTCTGAATTTGCCGGGGCGCGCGCGCTGGGCTTCAAGGAACTGACACTCTCCTACGCGCTCTCAAGCGCTTGGGATGAAAAAAACAGCAGCCTGGTAATTCGCCAAATCTCTGTCAGCGGCAAGGATTTTGGCCGGATCGAACTGTCAGGACTGTTGAGCGGTATCACCAAAGAGTTCTTCTCGTTCGACGCCGCCAATGCTTACGCAGCGCTTTTCAGCGTGATGGGTCGTGAGATCAAATTCACCTGGAAGGATGAAGGTGGAGTAGCGCTCCTGACGAAGCTCTACGCCTTGCAGAACAACATCAGCGAAGCACAAGCGCGCACGACCTTGACGCTGGGTGCAAGCTTCCTGCTGCAACAGGTTGCCGCCGAGCGGCCGCAGCTTAGAAGCGCAACCGATGCCCTTGCCGCCTTCGTCCTCAAGCCAGGTACCCTCACCGTTACCGTCAAGGCGAAGAGCCCCAACGGGTTGGGGATCTTCGATCTCGCGGCAGCATCGCAGGATCCGCTCGTTCTCCTCGACAAGGTCGATATTCAGGCGGCGGCCGAGTAACCGAAAAACGAAACATTACGCGCGTCGGCAACGGCGCGCGCATTCTCCCCCAGGCCATATATCGTTAAAAGAAAGACAGAGTTAGGCCAGTCGAGCCTCCACCGGCCGTAGACGCCGCACCTCAATGGGTGATGGCAGGATGAATTTTGGCTTCCAAGGTCCACCGATCCTTGCCTGCCGCTTTCGCCTGATAAAGCAAGACATCGGCATCGGCCAGGAGCTCATCAAGAGACGTCTTGGCGGGCGTCCAGACGCCACCGATCGTGGCACGGACATCGACAGTCGTTTTGCCGACGCTGACGGGCTCGCGCATGCCTTCCACGATGCGGGCTGCGACTTGATCAGCAACGCTGAGGTCTCCCGCAACGACGATCACAAATTCGTCTCCGCCCGTTCGACAGACCAGATCTCCGGGACAGACGTGTTGCTCCAGACGCCTGGCAGTCTCTAGCAGCACCTTGTCGCCTGCGGAGTGACCGTGAACGTCGTTGACGATCTTGAAGCCATCGAGGTCCATCAGCAAAACCGTCCATCCAGCCGATGATGACAGCAGTGGGAAGCGCATGGCGAGACCGCGTCGATTGAGAAGACCGGTCAGAGCGTCGGTTTCCGAGCGGCGCTCGAATTCCTTGAGACGCAGATGCTCGTCGGTGAAATCGATAGCGACGCCCACGATCCTGCGCGGTGTTCCGTCAGGATTACGCAAGAGACGGCGGTCGCAGCGCATCCATCTCTCTCCAAAAACTGTGTTGAGACGGTACTCCGCACAGGAGTGATCGACTTCGCCGGACAACAGAGACGTTAGATCAGCAGCCGCCATGTCGCTAGGATTGACCCGCGCCAGATAGAGCGCCAGATCAAGCCGCGCAGCCGCCGGACCACCTATGAACTGTGCCAGCCGTTCGGAGGTTTCGAAGCGGCCCGCGGCCACATCCATGTGCCAGAACCCGCCACGCACGGCTTCCATGGCAAGCTCCAGTTGTGCCGCCTTTTCCGCCAGTTGCCGCTCGCTTTCCTTTTGAGCGGAGATATCCTGGACCTGAGACAATAACTGCACGATATTCCCGGTCGCGTCCCGCATCGCGGTCAGATGGATCACCACATGAACGATTGCGCCGTGCCGATTGGTATATCGCTTCTCGATGGAGTACCCATCTCGCGCGCCCTCGATAACAGCATTGAACAGCGTCTGGTCCCGGTCGACATCGTCGGGATGGGCAAAATCCGCAAATGACATACCCTGAAGCATATCGAGGGGAATGCCGACGAGCCGGGAGAAAGCCTGGTTTACACGACGAATACGACCATCGACATCATGAAATACGACGCCGACCGGGGCATGCTCGAAAGCAAAGTCAAAAAGCGCCAAGCGGGCTTGTGCGTTTTCTTTCAGCCACTGCGCCCCTCTGTGCAAAATCTTCTCCTTGAAACAACGCCTGCCTATTTATTAGTAGGCACGAATGTATTTGATTCAAGCACAAGAAATCATGGTTGGTCTCACGACGATCGGCCTTATGGCCGACTTATGCGACGTTTACGCAGTTTTCATCCCGATCGCGCTCGTCGACATTAGAACCTCAGCCCAGGCACCGCGAGTGGATTGTCTGTCATCGCCTGACGATCCGGCCTGTCGATATTGGCTGTTCCGGTAAAGGCCGCGAACAGATCCTTGACGAAATCCTCGCTCAAGTCCTTGGTGATGAGCACCATGCGGGTACGGCGATCTTGAGGGTCGGGCCATGCGGGCAGACGCTGCGGCGGATGGAAGATGGACTGCACGCCATGCAGAACGAGCGGTCGATCTAAATTGTCTGAGAGCGCAACGATCGCCTTCATCCGCAAAAGCTTTTCCCCATGAGCAGAGCGCAGCAAATCCACGAACATTTCAATCGCCATCGGGTCGATAGGGCGATCATGCATGATCGAGAAAGACCGAATGGACGCGTTGTGCCGGTTCACATCGTGGTGGTGATGATGGTGGCCGTGATGATGATCATGATCGTGGTGGTGATGATCGCCATGATGATGGTCTTCATCATGCGCGGCCTCTTCACCCAGCCACCGGCTGACATCCGCGCTCTTGCTGGCAAAATCATAAAGACCATTGTCCAGAAGACTTGCGGCGCTCCACTTTTCCTGATCACCATCCTCAATCGCTGCACGGGGATTGAGATGAGCAAGACGCGCTACGAGTGTTGCGACAGTATCCAGGGAGGCTAGCTTTCTCTTCGTCAATACCAGCCGGTCGGCAACCGCCACCTGTTTCACGGCTTCCTCATGATGATCGAGCGTCGATGCCCCGTTGACCGCGTCGACAACCGTAATGACGCCATTCAGCATGAAGTTCTGCGCAATGACAGGATTGCCCATGATCGACTGCATGACGGGCGCCGGATCGGCGAGCCCTGTGGTTTCGATCACCACCCGCTTTACCGGCTTCAAACGTCCTGTCTGGATGCCATCCATGAGTTCGGCCAGCGTATCCACCAACTCGCCGCGCACGGTGCAGCAAAGGCAACCCTCCGCAAGCTCGATGATACCGTCACCCGAACGCTCCACGAGCAGGTGATCGATACTCACATCACCGAACTCGTTGATGATGATGGCTGCATCGGCCATGTCCGGGTCTTTCAGCAGCCGGTTGAGCAAGGTCGATTTGCCGGCGCCCAGGAAGCCGGTGAGAATGGACACGGGGATCCGTTCGAATGCCATAAGGCACCTTTTCGTTATAATGTTACAATGAGCCGCTTATAGCATCAAACGCGGCTTGGGAAAGCCGCTAGACGTCTTAAAGGCTTTGCTAGATGTCGAGAAACCCAAAGGGTCAGAAAGCCGGGCGCGGGATCGGGATCGGCACATTGGCCATTTGGCTTTCGCCTTTGCCCTTTGTTTCAGCCACTGCAACCGGTTCCGTGCCGGGGATCAGCCCAGCGAAAGAATAGACCGGCGGACGTGTCATTTCGCGCACATAAGGCGACTTGATGATCATGCGGCCCGCCTCGTCGCGGCTTTCGCTTCGCACCTTGGCAGCCTTCGGGTTGCAGATTTCCTTGCTGATATCGTTCACCGCAAGCGTATCGCCATAGGGCGCGAGAGAGGCGAGCGATACGCCCTGCCCGGCTGGCGAAGTCAGGCCAAGCTGCAGCAACTCGGCGGATTCATCGGTGCGCCCGGCAAGACTGTCGGAGCCAAGAACCACGGAAATGACCTGCCGTCCATCGCGCTTGGCGGAAGAGACCTGGTTGAAGCCGGAGGCACAGATGAAGCCAGTCTTCATGCCATCGGCACCATCGAAGCGGCCGACCAGCATATTGTAATTGGCATAGTTCTTCTTGCCGGTCGTCACACCTTCCAGCGAGAAGTAACCCGCATAATCTGGAAACTCACGCTTGATGATAAGCGCCAGCAGCGCCAGATCGCGCGCTGTCGTATACTGCCCAGCGCCGGGAAGGCCGTTCGGATTGATGTAATGGGTGGAGGACATGCCCAGACGCGCGGCTTGAGCGTTCATTTGCGCGACGAAATTGTCTTCCGTGCCACCAATGGTTTCTGCAATCGCCACCGCGACATCATTGGCCGACTTGATCAGCAGCAGCTTCAGCGCGCTATCGAGTGTGAGCTTCGAGCCAGGCTTGAAATACATCTTGCTGGCGGGCTGATCGGACGCATGCTTGCTGAAGACAACAGGCGTGACGGGGCTGAGCTTTCCCGATTTCATGGCGCTGAAAGCAATATAGGCCGTCATCAGCTTGGTCAGCGATGCGGGATACCATTTGCGAAAGGCTTCCTGATGCGCAATCACCCTACCGGTTTTGACATCCACCACAATCTTGGGATTGGCCTCAGCCAACGATGTCATCGCCAGCATGCTGGCAGCCACAGCGGCAACGGTTTTCGAAAGTCGTCCAGCGGCGCGGCGTGTTCTGCGATCGTCTTGCAAGGCCTGTCCTCAAATTCCCGTCTTCTTTGCGGGATTGGCAATATTCACCATATATGGCCTAGCAATGGCAAACTAGATTGATTGCGTCAATTATGCGGCGCAATATCGAGGCGAGCAGTCATACGATTCACGCATCCCGTTTTTGTAAAGTCAGGACCGAGAGAATGCCCATCTTGAATAGAGCCGCCGAGTTGCAGGAAGAAGCGACGCAATGGCGCCGCCATCTTCATCAAAACCCGGAAATTCTCTATGATGTGGAGGAGACCGCCCGCTTCGTCACTGAGAAGCTGACAGCCTTTGGCGTCGACGAAATTGTCAATGGCATTGGCCGCACAGGCGTCGTTGGCATCATTCACGGCCGCAGCAAGAATGGCCGCACCATCGGCCTCCGCTCCGACATGGATGCCCTGCCGATCCTTGAGGAAACCGGCAAGCCCTGGGCCTCGCTCACCCCTGGCAACATGCACGCCTGCGGCCATGACGGACACATGGCCATGCTGCTCGGTGCCGCCAAATATCTTTGCGAGACCCGCAACTTCGACGGCACGGTGGTTGTTATTTTCCAGCCCGCCGAAGAAGGCGGTGCAGGCGCGCTCGCCATGGTGGAAGATGGGTTGATGGATCGGTTCGGCGTGGACGAGGTCTATGGCATGCATAATATGCCGGGTATTCCGCTTGGCCAGTTCGCCATTCGCAAAGGCGGCATCATGGCCGCACCGGACAAATTCACCATCACCGTCAAAGGCCGTGGCGGCCATGCCGCCCAACCACACCGCACTGCAGATCCCATCGCCATCGGCGCGCAGATCGTCACCAATCTACAATTGATTGCCTCCCGCAATGCCGATCCCCTGCGCTCGGTCGTCGTTTCAGTTACCCGCTTCCAGGCCGGCACCAGCCACAATATCATCCCAAATGAGGCGCTGATCGCCGGCACAGTGCGAACGCTCGATGAGGACGTGCGCGATCTGGCAGAAACACGGATACGCCAGATCGCAGAAGGCCTCGCTCTCGCCAACGGCGCCGAAGCGGAAGCCGAGTATCACCGCTACTGTCCTGTCACCGTGAACCATCCCGCAGAGACCGACTACGCGGCGCAGGTTGCCCGCGACGTGGTTGGCGCAAACAACGTCGATGCCGATGTCGATCCTTCCATGGCGGGAGAGGATTTCTCCTACATGCTGAAGGAGCGCCCGGGCGCCTTCATCTTCATCGGCAATGGCGAAACCGCGGGGCTGCACAACCCCAGCTACGACTTCAACGACGAGGCGCTCGCCTATGGCATTTCCTACTGGGTGAAACTCGCGGAGCAGCGGTTGCAGGGCTGACGAGTAAGAGCGCCGTGCGTCCATTGGGACGCACAAAAGACGCTCTACCTTTTTGAATCTACCCATCGTGCTTCGCTGAAATCGGTTAAGTTTTCGGCCTGATGCTGTGGCATCTACGAAGCAAGCGGCTTGACTTCGCGCATGAGTCGGTCCAAGTGAAATTCTGGTGCTGATCGTAATAAAATGGTTACGGGAAGCCACGTAGAAAGAGCGTCATCGCGCTTGATCGCTAGACTGGAGCAGTTGAAATGTCTGCAAAAATTTATCGTCCGGCAAAGACCGCCATGCAGTCCGGCAAGGCCAAGACGAATATCTGGGTGCTGGAATTCGACGCCGAGGTCCCGCGCAAGATCGACCCGATCATGGGCTACACGTCTTCGTCGGACATGAAGCAGCAGGTCAAGCTCAATTTCGACACACAAGAACAGGCCGAAGCCTATGCACAGCGCAAGGGCATCGAGTACCGCGTGATCCAACCAAAGGAAGCAGAGCGTCAGACGGTTTCCTACACGGACAACTTCCGCTATACGCGCACACAGCCTTGGACACATTAACCGTTTTCGGCGCCTCCACGGCGCCGCGAGTGGCCCCTTAGCTCAACTGGATAGAGCAACTGCCTTCTAAGCAGTAGGTCGCAGGTTCGAGTCCTGCAGGGGTCGCCATTCTTCTCATTGTCCAGACCGAAGACACGTAGCAGTCTGCAGTTCTGATACTCACGCTGCATTCGTCAATCCACGGCTCGAGTTTGCCTGGCCGACCTGCTTACATCAAATTAAGTTATTGATCTTGCAAGATTTTGGTGTCCACGAGAGGATTCGAACCTCCGACCCCAGGATTCATACCACTTCGACTTTCGCCGCCGTCCCGCCGTTAGGTGGGCGCGTTCGTGGTCTGGACTGTCCCTTCACCATGGGCTTAGAAGCCTTTAGGTGCTACCCATCCAGTCTCTACACCTTCAACGGATTTCTCCGAAGCTTGGCTCGGGATTGGCATGCTGGAAGCCCAACGAAGCGTTCCCCGACTTTGAGCAGATCGATCGCGTCGTTTCCGGGCGCGACCCCCAATTTAATTAGGAATCCTGTGCTCTATCCTGCTGAGCTACGTGGACACACACGGGCGCTTTTAAACCACTGGTCATTCAGGATCAACCTCGTTCTGAGAGCGGACGGCGTTCTGGCCGGAAATTTTACAGCATCGGGCCGAAAATCGGAATCGATTTTCGCAAAGCGCGGTGCATAGATTCGAAAGGTAGAACGTCCCTTGTACCTTCATGATGACGCAACCCCGCTCTACCGAAACATAACAGCCTTCACCAACAGAAAAAGCTAAAGCCACGCTTGAACGGAAAGCACGAAGCATATTCTATCGCGGCAACAGTGAGGAGACACGCATCATGAGCGACAACGTCATCAAGTTTCGCAAGCCGCAACCGCCCAAGCAGCCCCGTCCCGGCCAGAGCAAGCTCCTGGCGGTGATCATCGGCGTCGTCGCGCTATGCGCTTTGATCTGGCTTCACTTCCAATACGGAGTGTGAGGCCGACTATCTGGATTTGGGGCGGGAAGCATGTCTATCATAGCGGCAGCTATCGTAGGAGATGAGGTCGAACTGACGCTCAGGCGCAACCTAAAGCGCAATCCTCTGTGCTTTTAAAATCAGATTGCTGGACGTTGTGCATAGCGGATCGTTGAGCACAGAAACATAAGCTCAACTCCCACCGAACTGTCACAAGCACAGTTTTGAATGATGGGTAGGAAACGACAATACTAAGACAAATCAACTATTTGTCGAATGGTCGGAGTGGAGAGATTCGAAATCGCCATCTCTACTCGAACACCGTGAAACGAAGATAAGACCTCACCAGGGTGCGCTTGCTCTTCCATCTTATCCGACGCTTCGCGCCGAAACAAAGACCTTCATACAAAAGATGGACCACGCGATGCAGAGCCTTTTTAATCTCTGTGGCGTCTTTTACGGTGAAGCGACATTGAGAAAATCCGGCAAGTAGTTCGACGGCCTGCATAATCATCTTGCCAATACACTGGAGGAAGATGACGAGTTCATCAAGTTCTCTCAAGGTCTAGCCGGGTTCGGTAAACTTGTGAGAAATGTGCGGCATTGCATAGAGCATCCAAAAACGGATCGACAGATCATCGTAAATGACTATCGCCTCACCGCTACCAAAGAGCTCCTTGAGCCTGAAATAGGCGTTATACATGAGTTAACGCCCCTTGACTTTGTTCGAGCAGATCAATTTTTTGGATCCTTTGTGGAGGCGGCAGCAACTTGGTGTGAAACCTTGATGGCGTTTTTGGCAGGTCGATATACGGCTGAATTTAAAGCATTCGAGATTGTGGTCGATGAAATACCTGAGGCGCAAAGTCGATGCGGCGTTCGTTATGGATACCTCGTAAATTTCGGCGGGAACTTTTCTAGGCTGGGCTGATCGAGCGCTATGGCTTCCCACGAATTCAAATCGTAGTCAGTCCCCTTTAGCGTCCTTAATTGCACCTGAAATCATTGCACCAACTTTGGGCCCGCCGAGTAGCGCAGCGGTTACAGCGAAGCTCCCAGTGACAGGCGCACCGCAAAGACCCATGAACGCAGTTCCGATTCCTATCAAACCAAGCCGAGAAGAGCTATCGACAATCTCCTGAGAGTTGGATGCAATCCAGTCTGCTAATTCATTTCTGAGCCGCGCAACGACCGAAGCCGGTTTTTGGAACCGCTCGAGCGGCGCTTCAGATCTTGGGATGGCCGCCAAGATACTTTCATGCAACTCCCTCAGACCATTCGAAAGTCGGGAGAGGAAAGAAACTCGCAATTCCCACCCAGCGAGTTGGGCGGGGTCGTTCGGCTTACTGCGTTCCTCACGTGCAATTTCCGCTTCTACGTTAACGGCGAGAGCTAAGGCCATTTCGGCCAAACCCTGCGGTTGTGAGTTTAGATGTCTTGTGATTGACGCAGAATAAGCGCCTGTCAGCGTTTCGCGTTGGGCCGCGGCCGCATCTTCGGTGTCGTTGCCCTTTTTTTGCAATCGCCCGTCCACGTAGTTGTAGGAGCTGAAGATCGGCTGTCGAGAAGTGGCTCGACTCACCTTGGCACGGGAAAAATCTGTAGAGCTGTCAGTTTTGACTTCGTCAAAAATGCAATGCTCGTTGATTGTAGTGTCTGCTAAGCTTGCGCCACGAAAATCCGCACCCGTGAAGTCGACGCCTTGCATACTACTTGGTGCGAATGACGCGCCACGAAAACTGCAAAGGGTGAAATCACAGTTGAGGATAGCGGATGCGATTTTGGCTCCATCAAATTTCGCGTTCGCGGCCTTTACGCCTATAAAGAGTGCCGATGTGAAGTTACAATCACTAAGATCTGAGCTTACGATGTTAGTGCCCTCTAGTTTAGCGGAGTGGAAGTTGCGCCCACGTAGCTCGCGGTAAGACAGGTCTTCGCTACTGAAATCTCCCCCAGCAAGGTCCGTCTCGCCCTCTTCAAGCTGCTGCAAATCTGAAAGGTTCGACATCACATTCACTCACTCTTTGCGACAAATTACGGGTAGATACGATCAGCTTTGACTGCCTAAACGAGCGAGAAATGGCCGAGGACTGCGGTGGTGCCGCAACCGGCCATTCCTTCAGCGAGGAAGTGCCTGATCGTTGCGGTCGAAGGTACTGATACCTGTAGAGAAGTCATGTCGGGCATCAGCTCATATCCTCTCTGCTCTACGTCAAGTCGTGCTACCGTCAGTTCCGCAGAGTGACCTTGTCGTTTCTAACATCAGAAAAGGCGCTCTAGGTGAGGGCAATGAACCTCTTTTTTGCGTGCGAACACATGAATCACTTTCTTGCTACTGCAATATACTTGGTAGAGTGGATGCGCGACAACTCTCAGGTGTGTCGTTCAAGACAAAATCTGACAATTTCCCCACTTTAACCACTCGTCGTCGAAGCTAACCGCTTGACGCCATTTGCTCTTAGGAGCCGTCATCAGATTAGGGACGAGCCACCGCTGGATTGCTAGTTCGACTGATTGCGCCAATGGCAGCGCTTCAGGATTATCTTGGAGGCACGTTGCTTGCTGGCGGCCACCCGTGTGGAGTTACGGTCTAGCCTTTTGCTAACCGGAGAAGATCAGTCGAAACGTAAGAGACCTTGTTGGTGCCAAGCCAGTGGCACGCGGTATCGGAAGCCTTGTGGCAATAAGCTGCCCATCCAAAGCCGTCTTCGATTTTCGCAAAGGCAACTTGCCGTGGGGCGGCTTTACCCATCATCCTACCCGCCTGCCTTAGCAAGTGCCTCCCGAACAACTTTCATGTCGGCGTCGTAAGTAGAGTTAAGAACAAGAACGCCGTGGCCAAGCAATGCCAACTTGTCTTTGAATTGAAGCTACCGCTGCGGCGTGGTTCCGAAGCGCAATCGCTTATCGCCACCAAGCTAGATTTCCAGCTCAGCCCGATTGTTTAGATATTGCCGGAGGGATGGAGGAATGACGACCCTTGCCGAATAGCGCCCGTTTCGCTTTTTCCCATGCTGAGGCTTGCCAGCCATTCGAACCCCATTTTGTGACGTCAACATGGGCTAAAAGCCTTGCTACGCGAGGGGTTCTAACGATTTCAATAAGATCAAATGGTCGGAGTGGAGAGATTCGAACTCCCGACCCTCTGGTCCCAAACCAGATGCGCTACCAGACTGCGCTACACTCCGCCGATGTCGTGAGCGGGGAGATACACGGTTACCGCACAGGCTGCAACAGCTAAAATCACCTTTCGTTTGTTTTTTATCTATGGCCATCCAAGGCCTGGGTTGTGTGACCAGATGCAAGCGGCGGTAAGATTACGAAGTTTTCACTTCACCTACCCCTCTCGCTGTGCCAAGCGGTCCCATAGACGTATTTTAGCAGTTGCAGTGACTTGCTCAGATAGCCACCTATCAAGGCAAACTTTGCAATCTCTCATAATGGGAATGAACAATTTGGACGCCAGCACCGACAAACCGAACAGCCAGGAAGCGAAGCCCGATCTTCGGGACATTCTGGCATCTTCGAAAACCGGGAAGAAAAAGTCGAGGCGTTCGCTCTATGTCGTTCTCGCGCTGCTGATGATTGCTGGCGCGGCAGCCTACTACTACGTCTTTGCTGGCGCCAGCGTCGCCTATAGCTACACGACACAGGAAGCGAAGCGCGGCGATCTCTCCGTGATCGTCACATCTACCGGCTCTGTACAGCCCACCGACCAGGTGGATATTTCCAGCGAACTGTCCGGTACGATCCGCAAGGTCAATGTGACGTTCAATACGCCCGTCAAAGCAGGAGACGTCCTGGCGGAGCTCGACACCAACAAACTTGAGGCTGATGTGCAGAGCGCGCGGGCCAAGCTTGCATCCGCGAAGGCCAATGTCGCGAAGGCGAAGGCAGATCTCGGTTCGGCCAATACCTCGCTTGAGCGGTTGAGATCGCTGGTGCAGAACCGCGTCTCAAGCCAGCAGGATCTCGATGCGGCACAGTTCAACCGGGATGCGGCGGCGGCAACGCTGGAAGTCAATGAGGCGACGGTGCTTTCCTCCGAGGCGGATCTGCGGCTTGCGGAAGTCAATCTCAGCAAGGCGAAGATCGTTTCTCCGATCGATGGCGTGATCCTGACGCGTGATGTCGATCCCGGTGCGACGGTGGCATCGTCATTGAATGCGCCGGTGCTCTTCACCATCGCCGGAGACCTGCGCCGTATGGAGTTGCAGGTCTCGATCGATGAGGCGGATGTCGGCAAGGTGGAGAGTGGTCAGGAGGCTACCTTCAATGTGGATGCCTATCCCGAGCGGCGTTTTCCGGCGAAAATCGAAACCGTTCGTTTTGCTTCGGAAACGGTCTCCAACGTCGTGACCTACAAGGGTATTCTGACGGTCGACAATGCAGAACTCCTATTGCGCCCCGGCATGACGGCAACCGCCAATATCGTGGTCGAACATGTGAAGGATGCGCTGCTGGTGCCCAACGCTGCCCTGCGCTACACCCCACCGCGGGAGAATGCGTCGCGCGGTGGTGGGCTGATGGGCCTTTTCCGCCCTCCCCGCATGAACCGCTCGCGCGGCGCCGGTGCCGAACAGGCCGCTGCGGGCAAGCGTCAGGTCTGGGTGCTGCGCAACGGCACGTCCGTCAGCGTCTCGGTGCAGACAGGCTCCACCGATGGCCAGTTCACTGCTGTGACCTCGGACGAGCTGAAGCCGGGAGACCAGGTGATCACCGACGCAACCCAACGCAGCAGCTAGGCGGGAGTAGAAGCATGAGCGCACCGCCTCTGATCGAATTCCGCGATGTCGTGAAGCAATATGGCAAAGGCGAAGCGACCATTCGGGCACTGGATGGCGTCAGCCTGTCAATCAAGGAACACGAATTCGTCGCTATCATGGGACCATCCGGGTCAGGCAAGTCGACCTCGATGAACATCATCGGCTGCCTGGATACGCCAACTGCCGGGGAATATCTCTTTCAAGGCGTGCCGACCAGCGGTTTTGATAATGAGCACCTGACGCTGCTTCGCCGCCACATGCTGGGCTTTGTATTTCAGGGCTTCAACCTGCTGTCGCGCACCTCGGCTGTCGAGAATGTCGAACTGCCTTTGATCTATCGCGGCATGAAGTCCGGTGAACGGCGCGCGCTTGCCATGGAGGCCTTGGCGCAAGTCGGGCTGAAGGGGCGCGAGCACCATACCACGCAAGAGCTTTCCGGCGGGCAGCAGCAGCGTGTGGCGATTGCCCGGGCTATCGTCACGAAGCCTGCCTTGCTTCTGGCGGATGAGCCGACAGGCAATCTCGACACCAAAACCAGTATCGAGATCATGGACCTAATCACCTCGCTCAATCGCGATCGCGGCATCACCGTGGTGATGGTGACGCATGAAGAGGACATCGCCGCCCACGCCAAGCGCCTGTTGCGCTTCGTCGATGGTCATCTGGACTCCGACAGCGCCGCCGAACATGTACGGGAGGACGCTGATGTTCTTTGAAACCGTCAGGCTCGCCATGCGCGCCATCAGCCGCAACATGCTGCGCTCCTTCCTCACGGTGCTCGGTGTGGTCATCGGCGTGGCCGCGGTCATCGCCATGGTCACCATCGGCAACGGCACGACGGAACAGGTAAAGTCGGAGCTTTCGCGCCTCGGCACCAACATGCTGTTTGTCCGTCCCGGTCAGTTCGGCCCCGGCCGCGCGAGTGTGGATGCGAAACGGTTCACCGACAGCGATGTGCAGGCGATCCGCGACCAGATCAGCGGTGTACGCGCAGTCGCGCCGTTGAACCGCTCATCGGCGGCGACGGTCATCTATGGCGGCAAGAACCACCAGACCAGTGTGGTGGGGACCACCAACGACTATCTGATCGCGCAGGACTGGACGATAGCGCTTGGCCGGGAATTTCTGCCTGCAGAAGATCGCGGCGGACAGATCGGCTGCATCATCGGCGAAACGGTTCGGCAGGAGCTCTTCGGCGCATCTGATCCAGTAGGCCAGACGATCCGCGTCAGCAATATCTCCTGCCCGGTCATCGCGGTGTTGGCGCGCAAGGGGCAATCAGGGCTCGGCGACGATCAGGATGATACCGTGATCATGCCGCTGAAAATCCATCAGCGCCGCATCGGCGGTACGACGACGATTTCCTCCATCATGGTGTCAGCGCAGGATGGAGTCTCGACATCAAAGGTGCAATCCGATCTGGAAAACCTGCTGCGTGAACGCCGACGCATCGGGCTTGGCCGCCAGGACGATTTTACCGTCAACGACATGGCGCAAATCGCTTCCGCCATGACGGGCACCACGACCCTGCTGACGGGTTTGCTTGGCGCTGTAGCAGCCGTCAGTCTTCTGGTCGGCGGGATCGGCATCATGAACATCATGCTGGTTTCGGTCACGGAACGAACGCGCGAAATCGGCATCCGGCTTGCCATCGGCGCTCTGGAAAAACAGGTGCTAACCCAATTCCTCGTCGAGGCCGTCATGCTGTCGGCCTTCGGTGGGACTGCGGGGATTTTGACAGGCCTTGGACTGGCCTATGGCGTCGTCAGCTTCCTTGGCGTGCCCTTTGTCACCAGCCCGGCAATCATTGCCGTTGCCTTTGCCTTCTCGGCGGCCATTGGCGTCGTGTTCGGCTACTTTCCCGCCCGCCGCGCCGCAAGCCTCAGCCCGATCGAGGCGTTGCGCCACGAGTGACACGTCTGACAAACTTGCGAAAACGCCTCACACTCTCCATATGGAAACGAGTGAGAAATGAGGGAGTTGGACCGTGAGCGTTGCCTTTGTGAAGGAAGAAAGTGCGGAAACCGCAGCCGAGACCCAGCTGCCGGATCGCCCGGTCTCTCAACATCCCAATCTCGTCACCGAAGCGGGTCTCAAGGCGCTTGAAGACCAGATGAAGGCTGCCCGTGCCGCGCACGAAGCTGCCAACGCGGTTGAGGATATCAACGAACGCAGACGCCAGACCGCGCCACACCTGCGCGATATCCGGTATCTGGCCGAGCGCTTGCGCACGGCGCAGGTCATGCCCGCACCCGAGAGCAACGACATCGTCTCGTTTGGCAGCACCGTGACCTTCACGCGCGAAGATGGACGCGTGCAATCCTACCGTATCGTCGGCGAAGACGAGGCAGACCCCAAGGCCGGGTCTATCTCCTACGTATCTCCTGTCGCTCGCGCTTTGAATGGCAAAGCCGTTGGCGATATCGCCACTGTCAGCGGGCAAGAGTTGGAAATTACCGCCATTCAATAAGCCGCCAGTTGCAGCAGGTCAAAATAACGGGTAACTGCCGAGTGACTTGACTTTCAGCAAAAGGTTTACTGCGCATGGCGGTGGAATTCCTCGTCACCCATTCCGGCGGCTTCCACGCCGATGAACTGCTTTCCAGCGTCATTCTCACCCGGCTTTATCCAATTGCCAAGATCGTTCGCAGCCGCGCGCCGGAGTGGATCACGCCAGCGCAAGACCGGATCATCTATGATGTCGGTGGCGCTTATGATGCACAGGCACACATCTTCGATCACCACCAGCGCGGCGCGCCTCTGCGTGACGACGGCCAGCCCTACAGCTCATTTGGGCTCGTGTGGAAACATTACGGTCGTGATTATCTGGCAGCGCTTAACGTTCCTGCCGCCGATATCGAAGACGTTCACGCGTCTTTCGACAAGAGCTTCGTGCTGCCGATCGACCTTACGGACAATGGCGCTCTGAGCCCTGCGATTGCCGGAGAACTCGCCGGTCTGACCTTGCCGTCGCTCTTGGAAACGCTGAAGCCCTCATTCGACAACCGTGAACCGGGCGCTGACGACGCAGCATTCCACAACGCGCTGGCGATCGCTCGCGCCTTTGTTGAAGCGGGGATCGAGAAGAAGGCCGCAAAGCTCAGGGCAGAAACGCTCGTTCTGAAAGCCATAGAACAGACCGGCGAAAGCCGCATTCTGGAATTGCCGATCGGGATGCCCTTCCGCCCCGCAATCGTCAAGGCCGGCGCCGACCACCTCCTATTCGTCGTTCATCCGCGTGACAAGGATTGGTGCGTCACAGGCATCCGCCGCGCCGAAGAAGGCTTCGAACTTCGCGCCGATCTGCCTGTTTCCTGGGCGGGTTTGACCAATAGCGATCTGGAGCGGGCGAGCGGCGTCGAAGGCGCAACGTTCTGTCACAATGGCCGCTTCATCGCCGCCGCTAAGACACGAGAAGCCGCACTGACGATGGCTGAGATCGCTACGCAGGAAGCCCTCTTAGAGCGGCAATCTGCCTAAGTATCTTCTGAAAAATGAAATACGCGGTGCTTGATGACAAGCACCGCAATGCCGTTGGGTGGAGATCAGGCGTTTTCTGCTGCCTCACGCTGCTTGACGAGTGCTGCAAGATCTGCCGCCTTCAGCTCGACGGATTCACCGCAGCCGCAAGCCGAGGTCTGGTTCGGATTATTGAACGTAAAACCGGAGCGCATCTTGGTGACTTCAAAGTCCATCTGCGTGCCGAGGAGATAGAGCACCGCGGACGGCTGGACCCAGACCTTCGCGCCGTCATGCTCGATCAGATCGTCCTTGGCATCAGGCTGCGTTACGAGATCGATGGTGTACTCCATCCCCGCGCAGCCGCCCTTCTTGATACCGACGCGCACGCCTTTCGCATCAGGACCTGAATTTTCGACGATCGCTTTGACGCGAGAGGCGGCTGCCTCCGTCATGGTCATCACTGCAAAGCCCATGGGCTTGTCACTCCTTCGACAGTCGGGTTCAAGGCCCGATGCTTATGGATTTAAATCTAGTCTTAGGTCGAGATGGTATCAAGAGCTGCCGATCGTCTAATCGACCGCACTCAGTACCAGCCGACCGCAACCTGCGCTTCTTCCGACATGCGGTCAGGCGTCCATGGCGGATCGAAGGTCATTTCCACCGTCACGCCCGATACGCCCTCAACCGCACCGACCGCGTTTTCCACCCAGCCCGGCATTTCACCGGCCACCGGGCAGCCAGGTGCTGTCAGCGTCATGACGATCTTGACCATGCGGTCATCTTCGATGTCGATCTTGTAGACGAGCCCAAGCTCGAAGATGTCGGCCGGGATCTCGGGATCATAGACGGTCTTCAGCGCGGCGATCACGTCGTCGCTGAGGCGCGCCAGTTCATCCGGCGAGATGCTGGAGGCCTTGGCAGGGACGGGTGCAGCCTCTTCAGCAGGCGATTGCGCCAGATCCTGCGGCTGTTCAGTTGTATCGGTGCTCATGGTCCTGATCCTCAATTCCGATCTCAGGCGAAGAATTTGCGGGCGTAGTCGAGCGCTTCGGCCAGTGCATCCACTTCCGCGCGCGTGTTGTATAGCCCGAACGATGCCCGGCATGTGGAGGTCACGCCAAAGCGTTTCAAGAGTGGCATGGCGCAATGGGTGCCAGCGCGGACGGCAACGCCGCGGCGGTCGATGACCATCGAAACATCATGGGCATGGATGCCTTCGAGCTCGAAGGAGAATATACCACCCTTGCCCGGAGCATTTCCGATAATGCGCAGCGAGTTGATGTCACGCAGACGGTCAGTGGCATAGGCGGCAAGATCTGCCTCATGCGCAGCGATCGCCGCGCGTCCGAGATTGTCCATATAGTCCAGCGCATAACCAAGACCGATGGCCTGAACGATTGGCGGCGTGCCCGCCTCAAAACGATGTGGCGGCTCGTTATAGGTGATCTCATCCTCAGACACGTCGAGGATCATTTCACCACCACCCTGGAACGGGCGCATCTCTTTCAAGCGATCTGCCTTGCCATAGAGAACCCCGATCCCGGATGGACCGTAGAGCTTGTGACCCGTCATCACATACCAGTCGCAATCGATGTCGCGGACATCGACCGGCATATGAACCGCACCCTGGCTACCATCGATCAGCACGGGGATGCCGCGCTCATGGGCGATGCGGCAAATTTCCTTGACCGGCACGATGGTGCCGAGCGCATTGGACATATGGGTGATGGCAACCAGCTTGGTGCGTTCCGTCAGGCTTTTTTCAAAAGCCTCAATGTGGAAAGCCCCCTCGTCGTCAACCGGCACCCAGACGAGCTTCGCGCCCTGGCGTTCGCGAATGAAGTGCCATGGCACGATATTGGAGTGATGCTCCATGATCGAGATGACGATCTCATCGCCCTCGCCGATCTTCGGCATCCCATAACCATAGGCGACCGTGTTGATCGCCTCAGTGGAAGACTTCGTGAAGACAATTTCATCCACCGAGCCAGCATTCAGAAAGCGCCGCACCTTCTCGCGCGATGCTTCATAGGCATCCGTCGCCGCATTGGAGAGAAAGTGGAGGCCGCGATGCACATTGGCGTACTCGTTCGAATAGGCATGCGACACCGCGTCGATGACCACCTGCGGCTTCTGCGCGGACGCACCATTGTCCAGATAGACAAGCGGCTTTCCATAGACCTCGCGCGTCAGGATCGGGAAATCCTTGCGCACGGCTTCAACGTCGTAGGGGACTGCCGCGATGGCGCGTTCGCTATTATCAGGCATGAGCTTCCAGCCAGCTGGAGATGATGCCTTCCAGCGCCTCTACCAGCTTGTCATCTTCAAGTTCTTCGACAATCTCCGCAACGAATGCGTTGACCAGCATGGCACGCGCCTTCGCTCGGGGTACACCACGCGCCATCAGGTAGTAAAGGTGTACGTCGCTGATATCGGCAACCGTCGCACCATGGCCGCACTGAACGTCGTCTGCGAAGATTTCAAGTTCAGGCTTTGCCGAAAACTCGCCATCGTCGGACATCAGCAGCGTGTTGCACGCCATCTTGGCGTCGGTCTTCTGGGCATCGGGCGCGACCCGAATCATGCCTTGGAAGATACCCTTGGCACGATCGAAGACGACGTTGCGGAAGATTTCCGTCGAGGTCGTGTTCGGAACATTGTGGCCGAGAACCATGGTCACATCGGTGTGGGTTTCACCACCGAGCAGATTAACGCCGCGCACCGAAAGATCCGTGCCCTCGCCTTCGACATCGATGCGCAGTTCCTGCCGCACCAGCTTGCCACCGGCATTGATGATGAAGAGGCGAAGGTTTGCCTCCGCACCAAGCTTGATGCGTAACTGAGCCAGATGCGTGTCGGCCGCACCCTGCTGTTGCAGAAGGATGTAAGTGGCTTCCGCGCCGTCCTGAACCTCGAGATCGGTCACGTGCGAAACGAGAGCCGCTTCCGTCGCAACCGACAGATGACGCTCGATAATCGTAGCCTTCGATCCCTTGCCGAAGCGAACCGGCGAACGGGTGTGCACCTGTCCGGCGCCGTGGATAAGCTGAAGCTCAAGCGGCTGCTCGATATCGGCCTCATCCGGTACAGTCACAGAATAGCCATCCCGAACGAAGCTGCCATTCAGGCGACCGATCATGTCGTCCTTGTCGGCGGCCACAAGTGCTGGAGCGGCTGTGCCATCCAGCAGGCTCTCGGCATAGTTGCCGACTTCGAAACTGGCGATCTCGGTGTCCACGGCCTTGCCGTGGAGCAAGTAAACCGCCTGAGAACCGGCAACAGCCGGATCACGCTTTTCGATCAGCGGCGCAGAAGCATCATCTGGAATGCTGCGCAGCAGGCTCTTCATATCGGTGTAGTGCCAGGCCTCGATACGGCGCGTGGGAAGACCGGCAGTCTTCAAATCGTCGAACAGCACGTCACGCGCAGCAACGACATCGCCATTGCCGGGAAGCTCGCTGAACTTGGCTGTAAAGGCTTCCACCAGCGCGGTTTCCGCAGGTGTCAGCCGGTTTGTCGTTTGAATATTCATGGACATGGTCTCCTGGCCCGTTGATTAGGCCGCTTCACCGATGATGTCGGCGTAACCATTGTTTTCCAGTTCCAGCGCCAGTGACTTGTCGCCCGAACGGATGATCTTGCCCTTGTAAAGGACATGGACGCTGTCCGGCACGATGTAATCGAGCAGGCGCTGATAGTGGGTGATGACGACGGTCGCGCGGTCCGGAGACTTCAGCGCGTTGACGCCATCGGCAACGATCTTCAGCGCGTCGATGTCGAGGCCTGAGTCCGTTTCGTCCAGAACGCAAAGCTTCGGCTCGAGCAGCGCCATCTGCAAGATTTCCGCACGCTTCTTCTCACCGCCGGAGAAACCGACATTGAGCGGACGCTTCAGCATCTCCATGTCGATCTTCAGATCGCCAGCCGCTTCCTTCACCTTCTTGATAAAGTCGGGGGTGGTGAGTTCAGCCTCACCGCGTGCTTTACGCTGCTCATTCATCGCAACCTTCAGGAACTGCATGGTCGCAACGCCTGGAATTTCGACCGGGTACTGGAAGGCGAGAAAGACACCCTTGGCGGCGCGTTCGGCAGCGTCAAGCTCCAGAATGCTCTCACCATTGTAGAGAATGTCGCCGGAGGTCACTTCGTAGTCTTCGCGGCCCGAAAGAATATAAGACAGCGTGGACTTACCGGAGCCGTTGGGACCCATGATGGCCGCGACTTCGCCGGCGGCAACCTTCAGGTTCAGACCCTTGATGATCTCGGTTTCGGTATCGGCGATCTTTGCGTGCAGGTCGATGATTTCAAGCATGTTGTTATCTCTCAATCTTGTTTTCTCTTGCGAGAAGAGAAACGGTCAAATGGTCCAAACACGTCGGAGAGCCAAAAGACGGCAATCATCCCGCTCGCGCTTGCGATTAAAATTGGCTTGGCGAACTCAAAGCCCGCCATTAGCCCAGCAAGTCCAATGAACACCCCGACCATCGATACGAAAACCCCTAACACCAGCAGGCGTGAGCTTTTCGCGAGGCGGGGCTCGTTCATTAACCGACGCTGCCTTCCAGCGAGATGCCGATCAGCTTCTGCGCTTCGACAGCAAATTCCATCGGCAGCTCCTGAATGACTTCCCTGACGAAGCCGTTCACAATCAGAGCGATCGCGGCTTCTTCCGGAATGCCGCGCTGCAAGCAGTAGAACAGCTGATCCTCGGAGATCTTCGACGTCGTTGCTTCGTGTTCGAAATGCGCAGAGGCATTCTTTGCCTCAATGTAAGGCACAGTATGTGCCCCGCACTTGTCGCCAATCAGAAGGCTGTCGCACTGCGTGAAGTTGCGCGCATTGGTCGCCTTGCGATGGGCCGAGACCTGGCCGCGATAAACGTTTTCCGAAAAGCCTGCCGCGATACCCTTGGCGATGATGCGGCTCGACGTGTTCTTGCCGAGATGGATCATCTTGGTGCCGGAATCGACCTGCTGGTAACCGTTGGAGACAGCGATCGAGTAGAACTCGCCACGGCTGTCGTCGCCACGCAGAATGCAGGATGGGTACTTCCAGGTGATGGCAGAACCGGTTTCGACCTGCGTCCAGGAAATCTTGGAGCGATGGCCACGGCAATCGCCGCGCTTGGTCACGAAGTTGTAGATGCCG
This sequence comes from Agrobacterium sp. SORGH_AS 787, assembly GCF_030819035.1. Classification (NCBI taxonomy): domain Bacteria; kingdom Pseudomonadati; phylum Pseudomonadota; class Alphaproteobacteria; order Hyphomicrobiales; family Rhizobiaceae; genus Agrobacterium; species Agrobacterium sp. SORGH_AS 787. The sequence goes on along the minus strand of NZ_JAUTBG010000001.1, from coordinate 1,808,893 downwards.
CCCTTGCCTTCCTTGTCGCCCGGATACCAGTTCTGGACGGTGGAGTATTTGATCTCGGCGTCATCGAGCGCAACGAGTTCGACAACGGCGGCATGAAGCTGATTTTCATCCCGTTGAGGTGCAGTGCAGCCCTCAAGATACGAAACATAGGCGCCTTCTTCCGCAATGATCAGCGTGCGCTCAAACTGGCCCGTGTTCTTCTCATTGATGCGGAAATAGGTGGAAAGCTCCATCGGGCAACGTACGCCCTTTGGAATGAACACGAAGGAACCGTCGGTGAAGACTGCGGAGTTCAGCGTTGCGTAGAAGTTGTCGGTCGTCGGCACGACGGAACCGAGATACTTCTTCACCAGTTCCGGATGCTCACGCACGGCTTCCGAGATGGACATGAAGATCACGCCCGCCTTCTTCAGCTCTTCCTTGAAGGTGGTGACGACGGACACGGAGTCGAACACGGCATCAACAGCCACGCGGCGGTTCTCGACGCCGGCCAGGATTTCCTGTTCCTTCAGCGGAATACCAAGCTTTTCATAGACCTTCAGCAGCTCAGGATCGACATCTTCGAGCGACTTCGGGCCGGGCGTGCTCTTTGGCGCGGCGTAGTAATAAAGGTCGTTAAAGTCGATCTTCGGATAATTGACGCGCGCCCAGGTGGGCTCTTCCATCGTCAGCCAACGCTGATAGGCGTCAAGGCGCCATTGAAGCAGCCATTCAGGCTCCTGCTTCTTGGCGGAAATGAAACGGATCACTTCCTCCGATAGGCCTTTCGGCGCCTTGTCGACTTCGATCTCTGTTTCGAAACCGTATTTGTACTGGTCCACATCGATCTGGCGAACCTGATCGATTGTTTCCTGAACCGCTGCCATTGTCGTTCTCCAATCTCGCCGGATACAAGGTCCGGTGGCTTGTCAACGTATCAAGACGGAACCCCCGCCTTCATTCGCGCTTCACATAAATGCGGGAGCCATCTGAGGCCAGCGCTTTCATGCGTTTATTTAAGAGCGGGTTGGCGTTTTTCCCACCGCACCGCAAGCGAAATTTTGACATTTCGCAGTTTATCCCAGCCCTCAGGCTGCCTGACCGGAAAGCTTGCGCCGTCCTGCAATCTTGCTAAAGGCGCGGACCGCCTTTTCAATATCGTCTTCTCTGGTCGCATACCCAAGCGAAATGCGAAGAGCGCCGAGTTTCGGATCCTGCCCCATGGCCGTCAGCACATGGCTCTCCCCGACTTTGCCGGAAGAGCAGGCCGAACCGGCTGAGAGAGCGACACCTTCGATATCGAATGCGATCTGCCCCGTTTCCGACTTTAACCCCGGAAGCGTGAAGAAGGTCGTGTTTCCGACCCGCGCAACGTCGCTGCCGTGGATAATCACGTCCGGCGCAGAAACGCGCATACCATCTTCCAACCGCTCCCGCAAAGACGCCAAACGCGCGCTTTCCGCTTCTTGCATCCGCGAGGCTTCTCTCGCAGCCACGCCAAAACCTAGGATAGCATGCGTATTCTCGGTGCCTGAACGATGACCCTTTTCCTGCCCACCACCATGGATCAGCGGCAGAGGCATCATCACTTCCCCCCGTGAAATCAGCGCGCCAACGCCCTTAGGGCCGCCGATCTTGTGTGACGACACGATGAGGAAATCCGCCTCCAACGCTGCGATATCCACGGGGATGCGGCCCACCGCCTGGACGGCATCGACCACGAGCAAACCACCGGCAGCATGAACGAGCCGCGCTGCATCTTTCACCGGCTGTATGATTCCAGTCTCATTATTGACCAGCATCAGCGCCACCATTGGCAGACCGGATGCTCGGTCGTGCTGCGAAAGCAGGCTTTCCAACGCCTCGACATCGAGGAGCCCCTGGCGCGTCACAGGAACTTCCGTGACCGCGGACCGGTTGAACCGTCCGCCTTCGCGGATAGCGGGATGCTCGATAGCAGATACGTAGAGATGACTAATATTTAGGGGTGCACGGCCCATTTTAAAGTGCGGGCACAGTACAAGATTTGCAGCTTCCGTCGCGCCACTGGTGAAAACAACGTGGGACGCCTCGGCACCGACCAGCACCGCCACATCCCGACGCGCAGCCTCGACAGCCGCGCGAACGGCACGTCCTTCCTTGTGAACAGACGACGGATTGCCGGAGAGATCGAGAGCAGAAACAAGCGCATCACGGACGGCCGGCAGCAAAGGTGCTGTCGCATTCCAGTCCAGATATGTGCGCTCCGCTGTGCCCATGGCGCAAATCGTGCCTTTATCCCGGTCATTCGCGCCTTAGAGCGCATTTTCCTTGAAATTTCCGTCACCCTTGCCTTATGACACCACCAACAGCGCCACGGAACGCAAGTTTCGAACAGTTCTAAACTAGGTTTTAGAAAAGCTGACCATCTACGTCAAGTCTTCTTGCGCGGGGAAAGCGTCAGAAACATAAAAACCGACCGGAGTACCTATGCCTGAAGTCATTTTCAACGGCCCCGCAGGTCGTCTCGAAGGCCGCTACCAGCCCTCCAAGGAAAAAAGCGCCCCGATCGCGATCATTCTTCATCCGCATCCGCAGTTCGGCGGCACGATGAACAACCAGATCGTCTACCAACTCTTCTATATGTTCCAAAAGCGCGGTTTTACGACCCTGCGCTTCAACTTCCGCTCGATCGGTCGCAGCCAGGGCGAATTCGACCACGGTGCTGGCGAACTGTCGGACGCAGCGTCCGCACTCGACTGGGTACAGAGCCTGCATCCCGATTCCAAAAGCTGTTGGGTCGCCGGCTACTCTTTTGGTTCGTGGATCGGCATGCAGCTTCTGATGCGCCGTCCGGAAATCGAAGGCTTCATGTCGATTGCGCCGCAGCCGAACACTTATGATTTCTCCTTCCTCGCCCCCTGCCCGTCATCCGGCTTGATCATCAATGGCGATGCCGACAAGGTTGCACCGGAAAAGGACGTCAACGGCCTGGTGGAAAAGCTGAAAACCCAGAAGGGTATTCTCATCACCCACCGCACCGTACCGGGCGCAAACCACTTCTTCAGCGGCAAGGTGGACGAATTGATGAGCGAATGCGGCGACTATCTCGACCGTCGCCTGAATGGCGAATTGGTCCCGGAGCCAGCGGCCAAGCGCATTCGCTAAACCTCGATAAGCCCCTCAGAACTGCCGGCCCTCCGGCGGTTTTTTTGTTCTGATGGCTGCGTGCCCGCAAGCAACATTCGTGGCCCAAGCGGGTGTAATTTTCCAAAAACAATGATAAAGCCGCTGCCGTTCACTGAAATGCAGTGAAGGTCACGACTAATCCCAGAAAGAAAAAGGTTATGTCCAGGTTCAAGTCCGATTTCCTCCGTACGCTCGATGAGCGCGGCTTCATTCACCAGATCTCCGATGAGGCAGGTCTCGACGAACTGTTCGCCAAGGAAACCGTGACCGCCTATATCGGCTATGACCCGACCGCGCCTAGCCTTCACGCAGGAAGCCTCATTCAGATCATGATGCTGCACTGGATGCAGAAGACAGGCCATCAGCCGATTTCGCTGATGGGCGGCGGCACTGGCATGGTGGGCGATCCGTCTTTCAAGGACGAAGCGCGTCAGTTGATGACCATCGATACGATCGAGAGCAATATCGCCTCGATCAAGCGGGTGTTTTCGAACTACCTCGACTACGATCGCGCGGATAAGCCAGCCTTGATGATCAACAACGCCGACTGGCTGCGTGACATCAACTATCTCGAGTTCCTGCGCGATGTCGGTCGGCATTTCTCGGTCAACCGCATGCTGTCCTTCGAGAGCGTCAAGACCCGCCTTGATCGCGAGCAGTCGTTGTCGTTCCTCGAATTCAACTACATGATCCTTCAGGCCTACGACTTCGTGGAACTGAACAAGCGCACCGGCTGCCGTCTGCAGATGGGTGGTTCGGATCAGTGGGGCAACATCATCAACGGGATCGATCTTGGCCACCGCATGGGGACGCCGCAGCTTTACGCGCTGACCTCGCCGCTCTTGACCACGTCCTCCGGCGCGAAGATGGGCAAGTCTGCCAATGGCGCTGTCTGGCTCAACCCCGACATGCTATCGGCCTACGACTTCTGGCAGTACTGGCGCAACACGGAGGATGCGGATGTTTCCCGCTTCCTCAAGCTCTACACCACGCTGCCCATGGACGAGATCGCTCGGCTCTCGGCGCTCGGCGGCTCGGAGATCAACGAGGTCAAGAAGATCTTGGCGACCGAGATCACCGCCATGCTTCATGGTCGTGAAAACGCAGAACAGGCAGCCGAGACCGCTCGCAAGACGTTCGAGGAAGGTGCGCTTGCCGATAACCTGCCATCGATCGAAGTGCCGAAGACAGAACTGGAAGCAGGCATCGGTCTCCTCTCGCTGATCGTGCGTGCCGGTCTTGCCGCGTCGAATGGCGAAGCCCGTCGTCACGTGCAGGGTGGTGCGGTGCGCATCAATGATGAGAGCGTCTCGGATGAGCGCAAGCTCATCGGCTCGGGTGAAGTGACGGCAGACGGCGTCATCAAGCTTTCGCTTGGCAAGAAGAAGCACATTCTGGTGCGCCCGGCTTAAGCCGGTTGCCGAAGTCTGAGGGCTGCAAAAGTGGCCCTCAGATCATTGCAGACCACACGGTCGTGCAGTCCCGAAATCTGATAACTCAAAACTCTGGAAACTCGAGCTTCGAGGTATCGTAGCCGAGTTCCTTTGCCTTCCTGACCATCACCGCAAGCTTGGCTTTAGATGGCACGGAGCGAGAGTAAATCCACAGGTTCTCCATATCCGGCGTTGCGCTGATGAACCACGTCTTGTCCGGCGAATTGTAAAGCACCCAGTAATTGAAGGTGATGAAGAGCGGATAGCGAACCCGCATCTTGGCCATAGTCGTCTTCGCGTCCGTCACCGTGCCAATACCCTCGACGGTCTTGAGCTTGCCGGTCGGCGAGCCTTCGCGGCACCCATCCTCGACCAGCACCTGACCCGGCGCAGAGCCGGGTTTGTAGATCGAATAGCCAGCAACGCAGCCATCGGTGAGCCACATGGGCGTTCTGCCGATTTCGAGCCACTTCCCGCGGTAGTGCGACAGGTCGGTCTGAGCGACTGCTGGCTTTTTCGCCGTCTCGGCCTGCGCAGGGGAAAGGAAGCTGATGCCCAAGGCGCATGAGACGAGGCCTGCGCCGGCCCATCGAAGCAATGTGTGCATACTGGTTCTCCGCAAAAGTGTCGCGGGAAACGCTCGCTTGACAGACCGGTTGCATCAACAAGATGGTGAGGAAGATCAGACCAAAGCTGCGCGCCCATCCGGATACTCCGCCGGTCCCTTCACCTCCAGCAAGTTACCGAATGGATCGTGGATATAGAAGGAATGCCCCATCCCACGTGCGCCGCCATGCATTGCCTCACGCTGGATGGTCACGCCATGATGTTCGAGATGCGCTCGCAAGGCATTATGCTCGAACGGGCCGGTCGCGATGCAGATATGGTCGACGTTGCGCCCACCCGCCACCGGCGGCGCGGCCTTTTGGCCGCCTGGATGAGTGATGTCCCACAGCACGATCAACGACGCGCCGCACCACACCTGCTCCATGCCGAGCGCCGGGTAGGAATAGCCCGGTCGGCAACCCAGAACCTCACGGTAAAAGGCGAGCGCCTTTTCCATGTCGTCGATGAGCAGGACGACATGATCTATTCCCACAAGCGAAAACAGCACATTCGATGTCACTAAATCCTCCCAGAATGACGGTCACAGCCATCACGCAATTGAGACTGGGGTCAACTGCAAAACCTGTCAGGCCTATTTCAGGAGAAGACTGGACAGAAGCTCGCCGACCGCGATGTCGTGACCAATCTCTATTTTTGGCAAAGAAAGCCGCAACACCTCGCGATCGACGAACCGATTGAACGCGATGGCACGTTGAGAGAACTTGTCGATCAGAAACCGTGCATCAGGTTCGCGGCAATCGTAATCGCTCTCTGCTTTGATCCGCCGCTCCAGCAGCCCCTCGACAGTCACAAGCCAGGTCGCCCGTACATGCTGCATGTCCAACTGCGCAACCAGTTCCGGCAAAAGTGCCGAGCCTTCCAGAACAAGAGGTTCGCCACTCTCGATCAGCGGCAGCACCAAAGGGCTCCACATGGAGCGATAATGGGCGAGCACGGATTGCATCATCTCATCCAGCCCCAAATCGCGATAGTGGTCGGCGACATGCGGCGGCGGTTGCTCAGGCGCATGGCGCCAAGGCCGCCCGGGATGCTTCGCCAGACTGTCGGTCGAAATGCAACGACAATTGAGATAATTCGCAGCGGCAGCGGCCAGCGTCGTTTTTCCGGCGTGGGATGGTCCGCCGATAAGAAACAATCGGGCAATCATGCGCGTCCTCGTGCTATTCTTGCAGGCGGCAGAACGCGCTACGAGTAGACATCGTCAGAGGCTATTTTATGGGAGAGTATAAAGCCAAGTGGCACGCCCTAGGGGAGTCGAACCCCTCTTTTCAGAATGAAAATCTGACGTCCTAACCGATAGACGAAGGGCGCGTGCGCTTGGTTTGTGGCGCCCTTATAGTCAGAGCTTTTCCATACCGCAAGCGGTAAAATGCACGATTTGACAAAAAAATGACATCGCCACCGCAAAGCCCTGGAAAACAAGGATTGCCTATTCAAAACAAAAGCTTGTTCGACACCAAAAAGCCCGCTGCACCGGTTGGGACGGGTGCTGCGGGCTTCTCATCTCGACGCTTCCACATCGAGAAGCTGTACTCAAAGCGAGCGCGTCCAGCTCGATAGAAGCGCCTTGCGCGACTCCTGATCGGCTTCTGCACGCGACAGGCCGATATCGACGAGCTGTTCAGGAGACAGATCGTAAAGGCTGAGGCGACTTTGTCGTTTGACATGCCAGAACGACATCCGCCGGAACACGCGCGTGAAAAAGCTTGGCGCTTCAATCGGCACAAATGGCTTGGCGGGCGTCATCCGATCACGGACGAGCGTCGTCACCTCTGACTCGGTGCCACCCTGTTCCGCTATTGCTAGATATTCTTCCATCCTGCGCATGATTGTACCTGCCTGGCGCTCTGCCCTTCCGTTTGATCTTCGGTGCAATCAATACAATTGACAGATCAAGGGGTACAATGCATATATTGTCACCATGACAAATTGGCTTCCAAACCTCGCAGACGGCTCCGGCCCGATTTATATTCGCCTTGCCGATCATATCGAATCAGCGATTGAAGATGGCCTTCTGGCTCCCGGCACAAAATTGCCGCCGCAACGAAATCTCGCCTATGACCTTGGTGTGACGATCGGCACGATCAGTCGTGCTTACTCCCTCATCCACGAACGCGGTCTCGTCAGCGGCGAAGTGGGCCGAGGAACCTATGTCAATGATCGAAAGCCCGGGGAAGCGACACAGAGGGCTGTCGAAAGCCCCTTCGGCGGAACCAGAGTATCGATGGCAGCGCCCGGCCAGATCTCCTTCAATGGCACCGCTGCACCAGACAATGGTCAGCAAGGAATTATTGCCGACCACGTGACTGAGATCGTCAAGGACAAGCCCTCGGAGATCATGGACTACACGCGCGCTTTCCCATCGTTCTGGACGGAAGCCGGTTCCCGATGGCTGTCTCATCAAGGATGGTCTCCGAAGCCTGAAAATATCGTCACGACGCTTGGCGCCCATGCGGGCGTGATGAGCATTATCACCGCCATGACCGCGCCTGGTGACCGAATCGTCTTCGAACCCGTCACCTATTCGCAAATCAGCCGCGCCGCCTCGCTTTCCGGTCGGCGGATATCGATCGTAGATATTGATGCCGATGGCATCATCCCGGACGAGTTCGAAAGGATCTGCGCACAGCAGCATCCAAAGATCGTCTTTCTGATGCCTGCGGGTCAAAACCCGACCTGCTCGACACTCCCGCTTGAGCGCCGCAAAGCGATTGTCGAGATCGCGCACCGATACAATGTCTGGATTGTTGAAGACAATCTCTATGGCGCGATGACCGGGAACGAATTGCCCCTGATCGCTGAGCTTGCGCCAGACAGAACATTTCTGGTCAATGGACTTTCCAAATCGGTCAGCGCTGGCTTACGGGGCGGCTGGGTGGCTTGTCCGCCCAACTTCGTCACACGCATTCGTGTCGCCCACAAGATGATGACCGGCGGCATCCCCTTCCTGATGGCGGAGCTTTCCGCCCGGCTGGTGATCAGCGGCGATGCCGATGTCATCCGAAAGGGATGTATCGACGAGATCGACGCGCGACGAGGCATCGTCAGTGAAACCTTGAAGGGCGTGGAATTCAACAGCGCGCCGGGCATCGCTTTCGTCTGGGTGAAACTCCCCGAACCCTGGCTTTCTGGCACGTTTCGCAACGCGGCGATGAACGAGAATGTCCTCATTGATGATGAAGACGAGTTCAAGCCGGCCCGGACGGACAGAATCTTCCATCGTGTGCGGGTGAGCTTTTCGCTGCCCAAGACCCATGACGAGTTGAAACGCGGGCTCAGCGTTCTAAGACGGCTCCTCGACAACGGTTCTGCCGGCTACGACAGCATCGAGTAAAGGTGCGCAAGACGCTGAATTGAAGGCTCGCAAAGGCATTTTCCTGTCGCAAGAGCGCATGTCTTAGGGTAAAGAACCGGAAATTCCCGTACCGGCTCGAACCCCGTGAGACCTATGACACTTCCAAATCATATTCAGATCACCCCGGAACTCGTTGCATCCCACGGGCTGAAGCCCGATGAATATCAGCGCATTCTCGACCTGATCGGACGCGAGCCGACCTTTACCGAACTTGGCATCTTCTCGGCCATGTGGAATGAGCACTGCTCCTACAAGTCCTCGAAGAAGTGGTTGAAGACGCTGCCGACAAAAGGTCCGCGCGTCATCCAAGGGCCGGGCGAAAATGCCGGTGTGGTGGATATCGACGACGGAGACTGCGTCGTCTTCAAGATGGAGAGCCACAACCACCCATCTTACATCGAGCCCTATCAGGGTGCGGCGACCGGCGTCGGCGGTATTCTTCGTGACGTCTTCACCATGGGTGCGCGCCCGATCGCTGCCATGAACGCGCTGCGTTTCGGCGCTCCCGACCACCCGAAGACGCGCCACCTCGTGGCCGGCGTCGTTGCCGGTGTCGGCGGTTACGGCAATTCCTTTGGTGTTCCAACGGTCGGTGGCGAAGTCGAATTCGACCCACGCTACAACGGCAACATCCTCGTCAACGCCTTTGCAGCCGGTCTGGCAAAGTCCGATGCCATCTTCCTGTCGGAAGCCAAGGGCGTCGGTCTCCCTGTTGTCTACCTCGGCGCCAAGACTGGCCGTGACGGCGTCGGTGGCGCGACGATGGCTTCTGCGGAATTCGACGAGTCTATCGAAGAAAAGCGTCCCACCGTTCAGGTGGGCGACCCCTTCACCGAAAAGTGCCTGCTGGAAGCCTGCCTGGAACTGATGAAGACCGGTGCGGTCATCGCCATTCAGGATATGGGTGCTGCCGGTCTTACCTGCTCCGCCGTGGAAATGGGCGCGAAGGGCGATCTTGGCATTGAGCTGAACCTCGATCAGGTTCCGGTCCGCGAAGAGCGCATGACCGCCTACGAAATGATGTTGTCGGAAAGCCAGGAGCGCATGCTTATGGTTCTAGAGCCCTCCAAGGAAGAGGTCGCCAAGGCGATCTTCGTGAAGTGGGGACTGGACTTCGCCATCGTTGGAAAGACCACGGACGATCTGCGCTTCCGCGTTCTGCACAATGGCGAGGAAGTCGCCAACTTGCCGATCAAGGAACTGGGCGATCAGGCACCGGAATATGACCGTCCATGGACACCCGCAAAGGTTTCCGCTCCGCTGTCCGAAACCGACGTTCCGGACGCCGATGTTACAGACGCGCTGGTCAAGCTCGTCGGCTCGGCCAATAATTCTTCGCGCCGCTGGGTTTACGAACAGTATGACACGCTGATCCAGGGCAACTCGCTGCAACTGCCAGGCGGCGACGCAGGCGTTGTGCGCGTCGAAGGCCACGACACCAAGGCGCTTGCCTTTTCCTCCGACGTCACACCGCGCTATGTCGAAGCCGACGCCTTCGAAGGCGGCAAGCAGGCCGTGGCCGAATGCTGGCGCAACATCACCGCCACCGGCGCGCTGCCGCTGGCGGCAACCGACAACCTCAACTTCGGCAATCCGGAAAAGCCGGAAATCATGAGCCAGCTCGTCCATGCCATCAAGGGTATCGGCGAAGCCTGCAAGGTTCTGGAGTTCCCGATCGTGTCGGGTAACGTCTCGCTCTACAACGAGACCAACGGCCAGGCCATCCTGCCGACCCCGACCATTGGCGGCGTAGGCCTGTTGAAAGACTGGTCGAAAATGGCCCGAATCCGTTTCGCTGCGGCGGATGAGGTCATCCTGCTGGCGGGTGCGCCTGAAGGTCTTGGCACCCACATCGCTCAGTCGGTTTACATGCGCGACATTCATGGCCGCATCGATGGCCCTGCCCCGCATGTCGATCTGGAAAAAGAAAAGAAGACCGGCGATTTCGTTCGCACCATCATTACCGAGGGTCTGACGAGCGCGGTTCACGATTGCTCGTCCGGCGGCCTGGCACTCGCCGTTGCCGAAATGGCGATCGCAGCCGACATCGGCGCGACGATCGACGCGGTGTCCGGCAACAATCCGATCCTGGCCTTCTATGGCGAAGATCAGGGCCGTTATGTGCTGACCGTCAAGCAGTCCGATCTCGAAACCGTCAAGGCGCAAGCCGCTTCGGCTGGCGTGTCGCTCGCAATTATCGGCAAGACTGGCGGATCTTCGGTAAAGCTGGGTACGGCGCGCGCGGTCGAGATTAAAGAATTGCGCAACCCCTATGAATCGTGGTTCCCTCAGTTCATGGACGGCGAGACACTCGTCGCAGCAGAATAAGAATTGAGGAGTAGACACCATGCCCATGAAGCCCGGCGACATTGAAGACATGATTAAAGCTGGAATTCCCGGAGCAAAGGTCACCATCCGCGATCTCGCCGGTGACGGCGACCACTACGCGGCTGAAGTCGTGGCAGATGCCTTCAAGGGCAAGACGCGCGTGCAGCAGCACCAGATGGTCTATGACGCATTGAAGGGCAATATGGGCGGCGTCCTGCACGCATTGGCGCTGCAGACCTCCGCCCCCGAATAAGCCTCTTTCGCTCAGCAACAAAAAGGCCTGCGTGATGCCGATCACGCAGGCCTTTTTCGTTTTGTCTTTCGGTTATTGAAATGCGGCGGCTGGCTCGTCAGACTTCAGGCCTATGAATGAGGCGGCTGGCAACGGACCGGCCGTCAGCAGCGTGAAATCGAAGCCGGACTTGCGGTCAGATCCCAGTACGTATTGACGATGCATGCGCAGGAAATTGAGCTTGTTCTTGCGGTAGCGCTCATCGGAAAGCGAATGCTTGAACTTGATCCGCACGATCTTGGGCTGTGTGGCATCCGCATGCCCCGTCAGATGCGCCGTGTTGCATTTGTAGAGATGGATCGGATCGGAAAGACACTGGATGTCGAACCACGTGACCTCAGCATGGCGCGCGAGCGTGCCGATGCTTTGCCGAAGGCGCGCAGCTTTTCCAACGAAAGCGCATTGGAGTGCTGCACCGCCCAGCGTGACGAAAGAAACTTTGCGTCCCTCGAACGCATCGGGTTTCAATTCCAGCACACGCCCTGCGACCGCGAGCGCCAGGCTTGCTCCCATGCTGTGCGATACGAAGAGTACCTCATCCGAGGACTGTCCGAGCGCGAGCAGGATTTTCTGCGCCTTGTCCTCGATCCAGGCACGCGCAACCGGCTCGTCGCGCCCCACCATGAGTGCAAACCGCCAGTCGGCAAAGAGGTGCAAGGTGTGAAACCGCCCGGAAAACGGGATGACGCCCTTATAGAAGAACAGCCATGCTGCCGGCGCGCTCAAAAGACAGAGGAACGGCGAAACATGCAGCAGCAGCGGCAAGACGGCAATCAACGCCGCAAGGACGAGACCCATCACGATCAGGAGATAGGGAAAGATGAAAAAAAGGCCGAAACGCCAGGCATGGCGAAAGTATCGAAAGGCTGCGCCGCTGGTGATGATCTCGACCCCGGCTTTGAAGCCGAACAGTATCTGCTTCCAGATCGGAGGCGCTCTCAAGGCCGAAATGATGCTGTTATGATCATGAATATAGATGTTGCTATTCGTCTCCTGGCCGTCGGAGATCGAGACCACCTCCATACGGCTCCCAGCCTCAGCCTCCTCGACAGGGCCGACCGTATAGTCAAGCCCGAAGGTCTTGCCGGATTGGACGGCACTGCGCTCGTAGCGACGATGATGGGCAGCAGCATCCAGCGGATCGAAGCCGGGAAAATAGAACACGAGACGGGACGATACAGAGGGCATGAAGGAGCCTAAGGGGTCAAAACCTGAAGGTTGCGAAGAGCCCAAAAGGATCGCTTGATACAATGGGTGTCGCCCATATAGTAAAGACCGTGGCTTAATTATGTTTTATACCATAAGCAGTCCCATGGATTTTGTTGCGGAGCGGAGAAGATCTTGTCGAAAATCGTTGATCAGATCATCGGGAGTGTTGTGAAGGGTGCCATGTCGGAGATCCTGTCGAAGACAGGTGTCCGAAAGACGCGACGCGCGCGAGGAAAGGCGAAAGCTGGCACAACGCTTGGCGGCGGTATTCTCGGCGGCATCCTGGAGGCGGCACTCGGCGAAAAGCCCGCACGAAAGGCGAAGCGGACGCCCGCCAAGAAGCAGGTCAGCAAACGCCGGACCGCTGCCACTCGCAGCAAGCAACGCGCGCGATAGGCCTGCGAGCTACGTTACTGCTGCTGGTGCTTCATCAGTTCCGACACCGTGACGAATTGGAAGCCGCGCTCACGCAAACCGTCGATGATCTTGGGTAGGGCCTGACGAGACGCTTCCCGGCTTCGATACATGACATGCAGCAGAATGATGGAGCCGCTCCTGGCGTTCTGGATCACGTACTCAGCGATTGCATCGGCATCCTCGGCGATGTCTGGATAGGATTCCGGCTCCACATCCCAGGTGATCGAGGTCCGCCCGGTTTGCGATAAGTACCATGGCAAGGTCAGAAGCTTCTTGCCATAGGGCGGCCGAAAATAGATCTCGCCCTGATAACCCGCCATGCGAATGGCACGATCCGTTCGCTCGATCTCGTCGCGCACCTTGTCGAACCCCATCAGGCTCATATTGGAATGGGAGAAAGAGTGGTTGGCGATCTGGTGTCCCCGCCGAACGATGTCGGCTGCGAGCGCCGGCGTTTCCTCCATCTCTCGGCCTGTGAGGAAAAAGGTCGCCTTGACGTTCTTCTCATCCAGCAGATTCAAGACGTCGCGCGTATAGCGAAGTGTGGGACCATCATCGAGCGTGAGAGCCACGAGAGGTTCGCTGGTCTCTACCCGCGGCACGATCGTTCCAAAGAGCTGATAACCACGCGCCTTGCTTAGCTGGAACAACCCAAAGACCAAGAGCAGGATCACCGCTACTCCAATGATCCAAACACCAAATTTGCGCATTTTGAGCCTCGGCCGGAGTTGAATGGAGCATCAGGGCACCACACCTTCGGGGCGGCATCATGACTATCTGTGCCAATTCCGACTGCCCTTGGTTTTTTCGCCTTTGCGACTGGAAATAACGACATTCCATGTTATTTAAGAACGAACGAAGCAGCGGCCTTGACCCGCATGTGAAAGGATTCAGCCATGAGCGGCATTCACGACCTGATCGACAACGAAGTGAAGAACAACGACATCGTTCTTTTCATGAAGGGAACGCCCCAGTTCCCGCAGTGCGGCTTCTCCGGACAGGTGGTCCAGATTCTCGATTATCTCGGCGTGGACTACAAGGGCGTCAACGTCCTTGCCGATGCCGATATTCGTCAGGGCATCAAGGACTATTCCAACTGGCCGACGATCCCTCAGCTCTACGTCAAGGGTGAATTCATCGGCGGCTGCGACATCGTGAGAGAGATGTTCCAGTCCGGCGAACTCCAGAGCCAATTCCAAGAACAGGGTATCAGCGTCCGCGGCGCGGCCTGATTTCGGCCGGTTCATCCGGCCCACCCTGATTGTCAGAAAACTATGCCAGGCGTTGCGTCATGCAACGCCTTTGCCGTTCTTTTTGAGGCAATCCTGTGACACATCCACCACAAACAACCGCTTCGCCCGCAGGCACTATGGGGCGCACGGAATTCATTGGGCTGGCCGCCATGCTGATGGCGCTCAATGCTCTTGCCATCGACATCATGCTCCCCGGCCTGCAGGAAATCGGCGCGTCCCTTGGCGTCGATAACGAGAACCATCGCCAGTATGTCGTCTCTGCCTATCTGCTCGGCTTCGGCATCGCCCAGCTCTTCTACGGGCCGATTGCGGATCGCTTCGGGCGCCGCAAGCCCATGCTGTTTGGCCTCGGCGTTTACATTCTGTCGTCCATCGCAGTGATCTTCGTGCCGAGCTTTGCCGGTCTTCTCGCACTTCGGTTTATCCAGGGCATCGGCTCTGCGGCCACACGCGTCATCACCGTATCCATTGTTCGCGATATCTATGGCGGGCGGCAGATGGCGGAAGTCATGTCGCTGATTATGATGGTATTCATGGTGGTGCCGGTTATTGCGCCGGGAACTGGCCAGATTGTCTTGTTCTTTGGCGACTGGCATCTGATCTTCGGCTTTATGGCCGCAATCGCGACCATCGTGACAGTCTGGATGTATATTCGGCTGCCCGAGACGCTTCGTCCCGAAGACGTGCGCCCGCTGACCGTCTCATCCGTCTTGAAAGGCTTCAAGATCGTTCTGACCAATCGCGTCGCGCTCTGTTACACCATCGCCAGCATGATCATCTTCGGCGCGCTGTTCGGCTTCATCAACTCCGCCGAACAGGTCTATAAGGGCATCTACGATCTCGGCGCCTGGTTTGCCGCCGCCTTCGCTGCCGTCGCGCTGTTCATGTCGCTGTCGTCCTTCCTGAATTCGAAGCTGGTCGGGCGCTTTGGCATGCGCAAGCTTTCGCATGGTTCGCTGCTCGGCTTCATCGCCATCAACTTCGTATGGTTGATGATGATGATCTTCGGCCCGCATCCATTGCCCTTCGCGCTCTTTATCGTGATGTTCGGTCTCGCGATGTTCCAGTTCGGTCTGATCGGCTCGAACTTCAACTCGCTTGCCATGGAGCCGCTTGGTCACGTCGCCGGAACGGCATCGTCTGTCATCGGCTTTCTTGGAACGGTGGGCGGCTCGCTGATCGGTGCGGGCATCGGTCAGGCGTTCAATGGCACGGCGCTACCTATGGTCAGCGGCTTCTTCATCGTCTCGATCTTCGGTCTTGTGTTCGTTCTGATCGGCGAGAAGGGCAAGCTCTTTCAGGCGCATAACAAGCCGACGCACTGAAACAGGCTTTTAAAGATAAAGAAAGGGCGCGGTTGCATGACAACCGCGCCCTTTCTTTTGGCTATCTTTGAGCCGATCAGACCGTGAAAATCTTCTCGCGCAGCACGGTCCATGTCTCCTTGTCCGGGGCCAGCAGCAAGCCCCCGCTTACATGGTTTGGCAGATAAGGAGATCCGTCGAAACGGGCCGCGTAGGCGCCCGCCTCCTGCGAGATCAGCGTACCGGCGAGATGATCCCAAGGCATCAGCTTGTTGTACATCAGGAAGTGCATGTGGCCGCCGCAGAAGATGCGGTATTCGTGCGCTGCGCAACGATAACTGGTGAAGAGCCTGACATCGGCGAGATTGTTCAAGAGGCGACGGCGCGTCTCTACCTCGAAGTAGCCCGTATTGGCGATACCGACCATCTGTGACAATTCCGGTGCCGGAACCACCTGCATTTGTGTTTGGGAGCCATCGGCGCTGCAAAGCCAGGCTCCGGAGCCTTTTTCTGCGATCACCCAGTCATTGCCCATCGGGTCGAAAATAATACCTGCGACCGTTTCGCCCTTGGAGACGACGCTCAGCATCACGCCGAACAGCGGCAATCCGGCTGCAAAGTTATAGGTCCCGTCAATCGGATCGACGACCACCGCAAGATCCGCGTCACCGAGCTTTTCCAGCAGCGAAGCGTCTGCCGCGACGGCTTCCTCGCCAATGAAGAGTGCATCCGGCATGAACTCGGCTACACGGGCGCGGATCAAACGCTCCGCTGCCTCGTCGGCCTCCGTCACCAGATCGATCGCCTCGGTCTTCACCCGAACGTCACCCTCACCGAGATTACGAAAACGCGGAAGGATTTCCACCGCCGCCGCCTCCTGTAGGGCGTTGGCAAGCGAGGCTATGTCGAGTTCGACGGACATGGGAGGTTCCTTTACATGTTCAAATCAAAGACCGAGAATGTCCCGGCGCAGCATCTTCCAGCTTTCCTTGTCAGGTGCAGAGAGGATGCCGCCTTCGGTGTCTCCCGGACGGTAGGGCGTGCCATCAAGCTTCGCCGTGTAGCCGCCCGCTTCCTGATGGGTTAGCACGCCTGCCAGATGGTCCCAAGGCATAAGCTTCTCATGGCCGATGAAATGCAGCTTGCCCGTCGCCACCAGCCAATATTCGTGCGCCGAGCAATTCAACGACAGCGCCATCTTCGTCTTGGCCATGTTTGCGGCAATCATCGGTCGGCGGTCGGGATGGCTGTGCCCCCACGAGAAAATGCCCACCATGTCCGCAAGACGGCCAACCGGTTCGGCGACACGCAGTTTCGCTTCACTGCCGTTTTCGCGCTTCAGTATGGCGCCTGCACCTTTGACCGAAACGATGCTGTCGCCCATCACCGGATCATGAATGATGCCAGCGACAGTTTCGCCTTTGACGGCCACGGCAAGCAGCGTTCCGAAGGCCGGAAAGCCGGAGGCAAAGTTGAACGTGCCATCCACGGGATCGATGACAAAAGCAAGCGGCGCATCGCGCAGCGCAGGGATGACGGAACGGTCGGCATCATAGGCTTCTTCGCCAACGATGTGGGCGGTTGGAAAGCGCTGCAGCAGGGCTGCAGTGATCTGCTTTTCAGCTCGGATATCGGCTTCCGTGACCAGATCGACAGCCGATGTCTTCTCGGAAATGTCCGAAGCGCTGAGATTGCGAAAGCGCGGCATGATCTCACTGACACCGGCATGTGCGACAGTTGCAACGAGGAAATCGATATCTGAATCGGAAAGGGTCATGAAAACAATCTGAGTTGGTGAGGAGTGCGCCTCCCCTACCCCTCTAGGATGACGGATCGGTGACAGTCAGGCCGGAAAAATCGAAGAGCTTCGTATCGAGCAGATGAGACGGATTGACGTGCGCGAGTGCACGCAACATCACGTCCTTGCGGCCAGGCATGCGGCGTTCGATATCGGCCAGCATATCCTTCATGGCATTTCGCTGCAAACCGTCCTGGGAGCCGCAGAGATCGCAGGGGATGACAGGAAACTCCATTGCCGCGGCGAATTTTGCCAGGTCGTCCTCGGCGCAATAGGCAAGCGGGCGCAGCACCATCAGATCGCCTTCGTCATTCATCAGCTTCGCTGGCATGCCAGCAAGCCGGCCGCCATGGAAGAAGTTCATGAAGAAGGTCTCCAGAATGTCTTCGCGGTGATGACCTAAAAGCAGCGCGTCGCAGCCCTCTTCGCGCGCGATGCGGTAGAGATTGCCACGGCGAAGGCGCGAACAGAGCGAGCAATAGGTTGCGCCTTCCGGCACCTTCTCTTTCACGATCGAGTAAGTATCGCGATACTCGATGCGATGCGGCATACCGATCTTCGTCAGATAGTCCGGCAGGATGTGTTTCGGAAAATTCGGCTGGCCCTGGTCAAGATTGCATGCAATCAACTCGACGGGCAGAAGGCCCCGCCACTTGAGATCAAGCAGCAGCGCCAGGAGACCATAACTGTCCTTGCCGCCGGAAAGACCAACGAGCCAGCGCTTCTGACCATTCAACATGCCAAAGTCGTCGAATGCCTGTCGCACGTTTCTCAACAGCCGCTTGCGCAGCTTGTTGAAGGAGACGGAGCGTGGCGCATCGGCAAAGAGCGGATGGGCACCACCAGCCTCTTCGACCTCGCCGGCGTCCTGAATGTCATCGATCTGTGCGGCAATGGTCATGGTCATCTCGCTGTCTCATCCGCTTGAACGCGGTTAACGACAGGGAATGCCCTCATATAGGCGCGAGATCAAGCCCCGAATACGGACCAGCCCATGCGGTTTGCCAGCATTTCAAGCGCATCGGAACCAAGAGCGGAGTTGCCAACCTTGTTGAGACCTGGCGACCAGACTGCGATCGATGCCTTGCCAGGTGCCACCGCCAGAATGCCGCCACCGACGCCGCTCTTGCCGGGAAGGCCGACGTGATAGGCAAAGTCGCCGGATCCATCATAATGGCCGCAGGTCAGCATCAGCGCATTGATGCGGCGCGCCCTACGATCCGAAACCACCGTGTGGCCGGTCAGTGGATTGCGTCCGCGATTGGCCAGGAAGAGCCCGGCCCGCGCCAGCTGAACGCAATTCATCGAGAGCGCGCACTGGTGGAAATAGACACCCAGTGTGTGTTCGACCGGATGGTGGATATTGCCGAAACTGCGCATGAAATTGGCGAGCGCGAAATTGCGGAAGCCGGTCGCCTGCTCGGATTTCGCGACCGTATTGTCGATCGAGATGGTGTCGTCATTGGCGAGATAGCGAACGAAGCGGAGCAGTTCACCGATGGCCTCTCGCGGCTGATGTCCCGCAAGCACCATGTCGGTCACAACGATCGCACCCGCATTGACGAACGGGTTGCGGGGAATGCCATGTTCATGTTCGAGCTGAACGATGGAATTGAACGAGGAGCCGGAAGGCTCGCGTCCGACACGCTTCCAGACGGATTCACCCGCCTTGCCGAGCGCCAGCGTCAGCATGAAGACCTTGGAGATACTCTGGATAGAGAATGGAACGACGGCGTCGCCTGCGATGAAGGTCTCGCCTTCAACTGTGGTGACGGCAATGCCGAACTGTTTCGGATCGATCTTGGCAAGTTCGGGAATATAATCCGCGACCTTGCCCTCCCCGAGGTGGTTCTTCATCTCGTCATAGATGGAGTCGATGACCGTCTGAATGTTTTGCATACCCTGCCCCGATACAGAAAAAGCGCCCGTGGGCGCTTTTACCAGATGTTTCAACCGCCTCAGATGGAGGTTGAGCGCGCCTTGGTGGTGGTGGCAAATGCCTTCATCACATAGCTGTCGCGATCGTAAACGTCGTCGAAATACTGCACCTTGCCGTCCTTGTCCGGCCAAGCGGTGAAGTAGGAGACATAGACCGGAATTTTCACCGGAACAGACACCGCGCGGTTTTCGCCGGATGCAATCTGCTTATTGACGTTATCGATCGTCGTGCCGAGAACGGCTGCGGCCATGCGACGCGGATCGACAAGACGGATGCAGCCGTGGCTCAGAGCGCGCATATCGCGGTTGAAGAAGCTCTTCGATGGCGTGTCATGCATGTAGATCGCATGGCTGTTCGGGAAGAGGATCTTCAGATCGCCCAGCGCATTGTCGCTGCTTGGCGGCTGGCGAACCGAGATCGCGTTGGTCGAACCATACCAGTTGACACTGGACGACGAGACGGTACGTCCATTGACCGAAACCTCATAGCCAAGGCGATCGAGATAGGATGGATCGTTGCGCAGCTTCGGCAGCATTTCGTTGACGATGATGGACTGCGGAACGCCCCAGTACGGGTTGAACTCGACAGTCTCGATTTCGTCCTGGAAGAAATAGGTCTGGTTGGTCTTCGAACCGATGACCACCTTCATACCAAACTGCTCTTTGCCCTGATCATGGTAATACGCCATGAAAGCAGGCTGATTGATGAAGACGTAACGGTCGCCGAGATCTGCCGGCAGCCAGCGAACCTGCTCCATGGCGACTTCAAGCTTGGCGATCTTCGCCTCGTTGCTGTCGCCCGTCATCGCACGAACCGTAGCGCGACCGATCACGCCATCGGCCTTCAGGCCGTTTTCGCTCTGAAACGCCTTGACCAGATCGACCAGTTCCGGCGTGTACTGCGTCGTCTGCTGATAGGCGGTCAGCGCAGATGCATGCTGCGACTTCAGCGTTTCGGATGAACGATGCTCGATCGCCTTCACCACATTGGCGAGTTCAGCATTATCCTCGCCAGGCTTCAGCACCAGATCGGAGCGGACGGCGATCTTGCTTTCGCCAGACTTGTCCTCGTCGCGAAGCTTGACCAGTTCCGCTTTCAGCGCCCGATATTCCGGGCTGGAAGGCTCCCGGGACTTCAGATAGGCGGTCACATCGGGGCTTAGCGCTGCAAGCTTCAAAACCGGAGCGAGATTAACCGTCTTGCGCTTGAAGTCATGATAGCCAGAGAGTTTGTTCGGATCGACACGACCACGGGTCGTATCCTGTACATAGCCCAGAACCTTCGCAGAAAGAGCAAGCTCGAACTGCATCATCGCGCGGTTGACTGGCTTGACCTCGTTTTCCGTGACGCTGACCGTCTGGACTTCTGCCTGCGGCTCATCGGCAATGCTTGCGGTCACGTCCAACGAGGGCGCCGAAATGCTGTAATCCGCCGGATCCAGCCCGCTGTCGCCCACCGTTTCAAAGAAAGCGAGGACGGCGGAGGCGCGTTCGTTGATATCGCCGTTGGAAACCCAGATCGGTTTTGCGCCGCTGGCGTAGTAAGCCTCGAGCGCCTTGGCGATTTCGGGCGTTGCGGAGATCTTAACGCCAGCATAGTCCGCACCGAACTTCGAAGTATCGACCGCGCGCGTGCCATCCGCCTTGTAGGTATAGTAGCGGGGACCGGAAATGCGCGGCGTCGGCTCTGGATCTATATCGCGGCCAGCAGGCGCGCTTTGCTGGACGACGCCCGGAAGGGCACGATCCTGTCTTTCGCGCTCGATCTTGCCGGGACCGCCACGAAGTAGATCCATAAGGGTGATGGCGCTGGCTGGTGCGGGAATGCCCGCAGAGACGGAAACACCGAGAGCCAGTATAAACGCCGCCGATTTTTTTCCTGAAGTGATCTGCAATTTAGTCCTCATTGCGTCCAGCGCCGTGATCCATCGAAGCGCGCGTAAAAACATTGTTTGTCTAGCCGATTGGCCTTCGCTTGAAAAGAAAACGCGCAAAGTCCGATCTCGTGCCAAAATCGTCCTGCCCTTTGGCAAAAAAACTCCGGCAATCTCCTTAATTTTTGGCAGGAATAGTTAAATTTCTCTTTAATTTCGAAGCATTGCGGCAAGATGTTTTTTTACCAGTCAGGCATGCCGCGCCATCGAATTGTCGGTTTTTCGGACGTTACCCAAAAGTCACGCCAATTGACTTTCGAATGTGCGGCAAAATCTGAGGTCCCGCGGCGAGTGAGGCTTTCCAGAGTTGCGGGATAGCTCTATATGTCGGCCCGCGCGCAAGACGAGCTCAAACCGCCGCCTTGCCAACGAACACAATGGAGAGGCACGCACGATGACAGCCACACGCACGGAAACCGATACTTTTGGCCCGATCGAAGTCGCCAGCGATCGCTATTGGGGCGCGCAGGCCCAGCGCTCGCTCGGCAATTTCAAGATCGGCTGGGAAAAGCAGCCCATCTCCGTTATTCGTGCTCTCGGCATCGTCAAGCAGGCAGCTGCACGCGCCAATATGGCGCTGGGCGGTCTCGACGCGCAGCTCGCCGAGACGATCATCAAGGCGGCTCAGGAAGTCATCGACGGCAAGCTGAATGAGCATTTTCCCCTCGTGGTCTGGCAGACCGGTTCGGGCACCCAGTCCAACATGAATGCCAATGAAGTGATCTCCAACCGGGCCATCGAAATGCTCGGCGGCGTGATGGGCTCAAAGAAGCCCGTTCACCCGAACGATCACGTCAACATGAGCCAGTCGTCCAACGACACCTATCCGACGGCCATGCATATTGCCTGCGCCGAGCAGATCGTTCACCACCTGCTACCAAGCCTGAAACACCTTCATGCCGCGCTCGACAAGAAGGCGAAGGACTTCGCCCACATCATCAAGATCGGCCGCACCCATACACAGGATGCAACGCCTCTGACGCTCGGCCAGGAATTTTCCGGCTACGCCGCTCAGGTCGCTTCGTCGATCAAGCGCATTGAACTGACGCTCCCCGGCCTCTGCGAACTGGCACAGGGCGGCACCGCCGTCGGTACTGGCCTCAATGCTCCGGTCGGCTTTGCCGAAAAGGTTGCCGAAGAGATTGCCACCATCACCGGCCTGCCGTTCGTGACCGCGCCGAACAAGTTCGAAGCACTGGCAGCGCATGACTCGATGGTCTTCGCCCACGGCGCGATCAACGCGGCGGCTGCAGCACTTTTCAAGATCGCCAACGACATCCGCTTCCTCGGCTCTGGGCCACGCGCCGGTCTCGGCGAGCTATCGCTGCCGGAAAACGAGCCCGGTTCCTCGATCATGCCAGGCAAGGTCAACCCGACCCAGTCCGAAGCGCTGACCCAGGTCTGCGCCCACATCTTCGGCAATCAGGCGGCCATCACGTTTGCGGGATCGCAGGGCCACTTCGAGCTCAACGTCTATAACCCGATGATGGCCTATAACTTCCTGCAGTCCGTTCAGCTCTTGGGCGATGCAGCCGTGTCTTTCACCGACAATTGCGTGGTGGGTATCGAAGCGCGCGAAGACAACATCCGCAAGGGTGTGGAGAACTCGCTGATGCTGGTAACCGCGCTCAACACCAAGCTTGGCTATGATGCCTGCGCCAAGATTGCCAAGACCGCGCACAAGAACGGGACGACGCTGCGCGAAGAGGCTGTCGGCGGCGGATATCTGACGAATGAGGAGTTCGACCAATACGTCCGCCCGGAAAACATGATCGGGCCTAAGTAATGACAATGGTCAGACAACGGGTCCGCTTCCGTTGTCTGACCACCTCATCTATTTCTGATCGGTCTTAAATACTGTTTACATTTACTAATTTTCGTAGATAAAACTTTGTGAGCCTTAAACTAGATTCCCTGCTCTCGCGTGAGTCTCGGAGACGGCTAAGCCAACCGACTTTTCCATGCAGCATCGACAATCAGTTGGGGAACTATTGTTGACGGAGCATCGGCCAGAATAAAATATTGGACGATCTGGGGACGCATCATGAGTACGGGACCAACACAAATTATGCCCGGCGCCGACGTGGCAAACCAGATCATGCATGCCATGCGGACCATGGGTATCTCGCCCATTCCCCGCAATTACAATCTATTCTACGAAGCCTTTATCGGATCCAACCCTGCTCTGTCGAAGGAGCTTCTTCAACTTGGCAGCAGGGCGACCCAGGAAGAGCTGGACGAACTCGGTACCCGCTACTTCAACCACAGCCACAGCAAGATCATCGAGACGGTTCACGAGAAGCTGCATCTCGAGTTGGAAGCTCTCCTGACTGTGCTGAAGCACGAACAGTCTAGCCTTGAGAAATACAATCGGCTGCTGGATGAAACACGCGAACGCATCACTGCCAAAAGCGCGACGAGCACCTCGCTGGTCGGCGTGGCCATCGCGATCCTGTCCGAGGCCACCGGAAACAAGATCGCTCAAGGAGAGAGCAGTTCCAAGGATCTGGACCGGCATGCCGAAGAAATGCAGCAAGTTCGTCTTGAGCTGGATGAATATAAACGCATCGCCAACACCGATTCGCTCACGCGTCTTGCCAACCGCCGAGCCTTCGATGAAAAGCTCGCCGCGACCTACGACACGAGCTTCGGACTTCACCTCTCATCCCTGATCCTGCTGGACATCGATAACTTCAAGCGCGTCAACGATACCTACGGCCACCCGGTTGGCGACAAGATTCTCGCGAGCGTGGCGTCTGTCATCCGCAAGTCGGTCCGCAAGGACATCTTCGTCGCCAGAAACGGAGGCGAGGAATTCGCGATCATCGTCGACAATATGAATGCCGAGGAAGTAAGGGACATGTGCGAGCGGATTCGTCTCTCGCTCGAGAAGACCCCGTTCAAAAACTCGAAGACCGGCGTGGATTACGGCCAGATTACCGTTTCGATCGGATACGCCATGGCCTCACAGGCGCAAAGCCCCGTCGATCTTTACGCACACTCGGATGTCGCGCTCTACAACGCGAAGACATCCGGCCGCAACCGAACGGTCATCTTCGAAGAGGGCATGCAGAAAAATTACTCCGGCAAAAGCTGGTTGATCTACCGCACGTAAGAGCTGAGTTTCCCAAGGCGCCAAGTGGCCGCGAAGGCATGCGCCGTCACCACATGGTTTTCGCTGCGCGCTCAGGCCATTCCTTATCGTAAGTCTCCTTGTCGAAATCCGCTTTTGCGGCTTTCAGCAATGCGCCGGGTGTGGGAAGCGACGCGGGATCGATGAAGTGTTCAGGGTTCCAAAGCTCAGAACGGATCAGCGCGCGAGCACATTGGAAGTAAACCTCCTCGATGGTCACAACGGTTACGGTGCGCGGGTTCTTTCCGTCCATTACGAAACTTTCCAACAGCGCCGGCTCCGCTGATACCACCGCCTTGCCATTGATACGCATCGTTGTTGTCGAACCGGGGACCAGGAACATGAGCGCCACACGCGGGTCGCGCACGATATTCATGAGGGAATCGACACGGTTGTTGCCGCGCCAGTCCGGCAGCAGCACGGTTTTCTCATCCTGAACCCGCACGACACCGCCCTTGTCGCCGCGAGGCGAGCAGTCCATTCCTTCGGGACCGACGGTCGCCAGCGCAAGGAAGGGAGCCGCCTCGATCATCTTGCGGTATTCGGGCGTTAGAGATGAGGTGACCTTGACCAGAGATGCCTCAGAGCAACCGTCGTAGATTGCCTTCAACTCCTCCACGGAACGAATAATACCCATCTCCCACACTCCCACTTCCAGTCTTCGTTACCAAGAAACGTCAGCCGCTTGCCTCTGCTTCTTCACGTGCTTCGCGTTCCGCCCGCTCACGAGCCGTCCTGGCGGCAACGAGATCGGCGGGAGATGCATTGCCACGCATGAGTGACCGGCCTGCATAGATACCGCCGACAATTTCCATCGCAAAGCGTTCAGCGTCAACATCACGGAACTCTTCGACCAGACGCTCGGCGGTTTCGTGTGCCTCACCTACGGATGTCAAAACCTTGCCAGTGAAATCGAGCGCGGATTCGTAGGTTTCGCGAATCTGATAATCAACACCGGCCTTCACCAGATCGATGGCATGTCCGCGGTCAAAGGCGCGCGCCAGAACCGGCACCAGAGGAAACTCGTGCTTGACGATCTCGGCAATGCGAACCGCTGCCTCCTTGTCGTCCACGCATATGAGAATTGCGCGGGCAGTGCCCGCTCCTGCGGCATGCAGGATTTCCGATCGTGCCCCATCGCCGTAATAGACCTTGAAGCCGAAATCGGCGGCATCGCGAACGAAGTCTGCGTTCTTGTCGATCAGCGACAGGGTGTAGCCACGCGCCAGCAAAGGCTGGCTGACGATTTGGCCGAAGCGGCCGAAACCGATGATAAGGATGCTGCCCTCGACATTTTCCGGAAGTTCAAGACCATCCGTGTTGGGCTTTGCCGCCGGCATGATCCGATCATGCGCAATCACCATCAAAGGCGTCAGGATCATCGAGATGATGATCATCGCCGTCAGCACCGCATTGGTTTCTGCATCGAGAATACCGGCAGCGGATGCAGCGGAATAGAGCACGAAGGCGAATTCACCACCTTGTGCCATCAGCACGGCCCGTTCGATTGCCTCACGCTGACAGGTGCCGACGAGGCGTGCCACACTGTAGATCAACAATGCCTTGACGAACATGTAAGCGATGACGCCGACGACCACGATCTTCCAGTTCGCAGCAATCACCGAAAGATCGATCGCCATGCCGACGCCGAGGAAGAAGAGCCCGAGAAGAATGCCGCGGAACGGTTCGATATCGGCTTCCAGCTGATGACGAAAGGCCGACTCGGAAAGAAGCACGCCCGCAAGAAAAGCGCCCATGGCCATAGAGAGCCCGCTTACCTGCATCAGCAATGCCGACCCAAGAACGACAAGCAGAGCCGCAGCCGTCATCACCTCACGCGCGCCGGAAGAGGCGAGCAATCGGAAGAAAGGATTGAGCAGATAGCGCCCGGCGAAGACGAGCGCGACTGTGGCAGCCAGGGCGATGCCGATCGAGGAAAGCCGCTCCGTCATCGTGACTTCTTCGCCGCCACTACCGAGGAATGTGATCAGCACCAGAAGTGGCACGATTGCCAGATCCTCGAAGAGAAGGATGGCGATGATCCGCTGCCCTTTCAACGTCGAGAGGCTGTTGCGCTCCTGAAGCATCTGCATGACGATGGCGGTGGATGTCAGGACGAAGCCAGTCCCCGCCACGAAGGATGGAATGACAGCATAGCCGAACGCCACGCCGATCATCGTCAGGCCGCCGATACACACCATCACCTGAAGTGCGCCAAGACCGAATATGTCCTTGCGCATGGACCACAGCCTCGAGGGCTGCATTTCGAGACCGATGATGAAGAGGAACATCACCACGCCAAGTTCGGCGATATGGATGATCGCCTGCGGATCGGAAAATGCACCGAAGCCGAACGGCCCTATAACAAGACCGGCCGCCAGATATCCAAGAACCGAGCCGAGACCGATGCGTTTGAAAATGGGTGCGGCCACCACACCGGCGGCCAAAAGGACGACCACCTGGGCCAGATCATTCGCATTTCCCTCGACGGCCAAGTGTCACCTCTCTGTTCAAATCATATGCAACTTCCCTAACGGAACCGCGGCTCTCTGCTCAAGCCTTTTTCCGCAAGTTCCTGTTCGTAAGCCTGGAACAGTGCGTCTCCCTTTTCACCCAATTCCTGAAGATACCGCCAGGTGAAGATGCCGCTATCATGCCCGTCATCAAAAGCGATGCGCACCGCGTAATTGCCCGTCGCCACCACGTTACGGATGGCCACATCGCGCTTGCCCGGCACCGTGATCTTCTGCCCGGGACCATGTCCCTGGACCTCCGCGGACGGCGATAAGACACGCAGCATTTCGGCAGGAAGCGCGTGAGAGACACCATTGTCGAACACCACCGTCAACTGCCGACGGTCCTTCGAAACCCGCAATTCGGTGGGCCAAGCCTGATTGTCACTGCTGCTCATGATTTCTGATCGTTCTACCGAGGTGTGAAGAGTTCGCTGTCGGCGGGTAAGTCCCGCGACAATCCGTCATAGCAGTCCCTGGCGACAATGGCTATTGTGCGAAGTCAAAGGTTTAATGCGCAAGTCAACGCATATTGCTAACAGCGCAAAAGTCAGAGAGGATCGTGGAACCAGCGGCTTCAGCACGCACAGTATTCCTCAACGGTCATAGCCCGGTGGGGTGTGGTAGAAACTGAAATGGAACTTCTACTGTTACACGCGCTCCCTTTGGACGGGACAATGTGGGCCAAGCAAATGGACCTCCTGCCCGGAGCAACCCATGCCCCGACCCTCTACGACTTCGGAGACCATATCGAATCCTGGGCAGAAAAAGCATTGTCACTGACGACCGCCAAGCGCCTCGTCGTAGTCGGTTGCTCCGTGGGCGGATCTTGTGCACTTGAGGTAGCCGCTCTTGCGCCAGACCGGGTCAGCGCACTTGTCCTCATCGGTTCTAAGGCTTGGCGACGGCGAGACCTCGTCTATCACTCCTCTGCTCTGCAAATACTGGAAGAGGAAGGTCTTGAACTTGCGTGGTGGAAATCTTGGAGCCCACTTCTCTCCAAAAAGGCTTCGCCCGAAGCGATCGAGGCGACCAAAGAGATCGCCCTGCGTCAGTCCCCAGAAAAAGTAGCGCGAGGTGTGAGAGTCTTTCATACACGTCCAAGCCGCGAGGATGTTCTCACAAGTTTTTCCGGTCCGGTCGCTATCGTCACGGGATCCGAGGATATCGCTCCTGGGGTCGAGATCAGCAGAAAGCAGGCAGACATGGCGAGAAGGGGTCGCTTGCACGTTATTCCCGACTGCGGTCACTATGTTCCGATAGAGAAGCCGGAGGTGCTTAACTGCATTATCCGCCGCGTCCTTGAGACCGCTTGACGAATCGATAGCCGCTGGACATCTTGGTTTCGGCGTGGCCTGCGCCCAACCTCTCAGACCTTCCCCAGCATGGTCTTCAAACGAGGCAAAGGGACTCCTGTCTCAGGCCGCTTGTCTTGGTCCGATCGTGCCGGATGGTTGCTGGGGAACGACGTCCGGGACGTGAGAGGCTATATCATGACCCAGAACGGAAATTTCAAACGCCGCGTGCGTGCTCGTGCAGCCAAAACCGGTGAATCCTACACTGCTGCCCTTCACCACATCCGCCAGCAGTCAGACAGTCCCGCATTCCGGTCGCTGCGGATGGCTGTTGCGCAAACGTCTCTTTTCGACGATCCCCGCGATGTATCGGCATTCCGCGCCAGTGGAGCGGAGATGCGCCGCCTCATGCATGATGCCCATCAAGCAGGATGCCGCCTGCTCCATTTTCCGGAGGGAACAACCTGCTGGCCCGGCAAGCGCATCATGTCCGAAACGGGACCGCGCTCTATCGGCCCTTCCGATTGGACACGCTTTCAATGGGGTGTATTGCGCGAGGAGTTGGAAGAAACCAGGAGACTGGCCGGCGCGCTCAAGATATGGACAGTGTTCGGGTCCGTTCATCCGCTAACTTCGCCGCATCGACCGCACAACAGTCTGTATGTCGTTTCAGATCGTGGAGAGTTGGTGACGCGCTATGATGAGCGCCTTCTCTCGAACACCAAAATCTCTTTTATGTATTCGCCCGGCAAAAAGCCCGTTACGTTCGAGGTGGATGGCGTACGCATCGGGTGCGCCTTGGGCATGGAGGTCCATTACCCGGAAATCTTCGTCGAATATGAGACCCTTGGGGTCGATTGCGTCTTGTTCTCCACTGCGGGAGGAACACCGTCCGGAGCTCCTGCCTTTGCGGCGGAGGCGCTCGGGCACGCTGCGAGCAACAGCTACTGGATCAGCTTCTCCACCCTTGCACCCCAAAGCCCTGGCGCACCGTCTGGTATTGCCTCGCCGGACGGGCAATGGGCCGCTCAATGCCGCATGGATGGTCAACCCGCCATTGCGCTTGCCGAAATCCAGACGAACCCCGAAGGTCTTGCGCGGTCATGGCGGAGAAAAGTCCGCAGTGGTCTTTACGCGCCTCATCACATTGAAGACGATTTAAGAAGCGATGATCGAAGCTTGTTTTGATTAATCAGGAATTCGGCGCTGGTCTAGTGGCCGGATGGTCAGATAGGCGCTCTGCCCACTAACCGTCCCGCAGTTTGAACTTTTTCAGATTAACGCGGTGGGATGCGGTGGATTACGACGCGAGAAGTGTCACTCCAAGCGCAATTATGGAGTTTCGACTTGACGTTGGCCCATCGCATCCCCAGACTCTGAGCATGAACAGCGTCACCGGTTTTCCCGTAACGGCAAGTCCGCTCTCTGAGGTTAGGGCTCCCATGATCGATCCCTTCGGTCGGGCAGTCACCTATCTGCGCGTTTCGGTCACGGATCGCTGCGATTTTCGCTGCACCTATTGCATGTCGGAGCACATGACCTTCCTGCCGAAGAAGGATTTGCTGACGCTCGAAGAACTGGACCGGCTCTGTTCCGCCTTCATCGCCAAGGGCGTGCGCAAGCTGCGCCTGACAGGCGGTGAACCCCTGGTGCGCAAGAACATCATGCATCTCGTCCGCAACCTCGGTCGCCATATTGAAGCGGGCACGCTGGATGAGTTGACGCTGACCACCAATGGCTCGCAGCTTGCCGCTCACGCCGCCGAACTTTATGATTGTGGTGTGCGCCGGATCAATGTGTCGCTCGATACGCTGGATGCAGAAAAATTTCGTCAGATCACGCGCTGGGGCGACTTCTCCAAGGTGATGGCGGGCATCGACGCAGCGCTTGCGGCGGGCATCAAGATCAAGCTCAACGCTGTGGCGCTGAAAGACTTCAACGAGCACGAAATTCCCGAGCTCATGCGTTTTGCCCACGCGCGGGGAATGGATCTCACGGTTATCGAAACCATGCCGATGGGCGAGATCGAGGAGGACCGCACAGATCGTTACTTGCCACTGTCGGACCTTCGGGCCTCGCTGGAAGAGCGTTTCACGCTCACCGATATCCCCTTCAAGACCGGCGGACCCGCACGCTACGTGGAGGTGAAGGAAACCGGCGGACGGCTGGGCTTTATCACGCCGATGACGCATAATTTCTGCGAGAGCTGCAATCGCGTTCGCATTACCTGTACCGGCACGCTCTATATGTGTCTTGGCCAGGACGATGCGGCGGATCTCAGGATGCCCCTTCGCGCCTCGGAGAGCGACGCGCTTCTGTCTCAGGCCATCGACGACGCAATCCTGCGCAAGCCCAAGGGTCACGATTTCATTATCGATCGGGATCGCAAGCGGCCCGCCGTCGCGCGCCATATGAGCGTCACCGGCGGCTGATTCTTCCGCCAGCTTATTATTTGATACCCTTACATTAAATGGATTGAATTCGACCGCTCACCATGTCACGACTTTGGGACAGGAGGAGTGAACGGAGTCGCTTCGCTGCGGAAGACCCGCACAGCGATGTCGTTCTTGGGATGGCATCATGGCATTGACGGACAATACGCGCGGAGCGCTGCTCATGGCTCTGGCGATGGCAAGCTTTACGGTCAACGACGCCTTCACCAAATCCGTCACGCCCTACATCAATACCGGACAAATCCTTTTCATTCGCGGCGTTATGACCTGCATGCTGGTTTATGTGATCGCGCGCCATATGGGTGCACTGCGTCCGCTCAAAACCATGCTGCGTCCCATCATTCTGATGCGCTGTCTCTGCGAGATTTCGGCCTCTATCCTTTATCTCAAGGCGCTCAGCCTGATGGAGTTTGCCAATGTCGCGGCCATCATGCAGTCCCTCCCCCTCGCAGTGACCCTCGGGGCAGCACTTTTCTTGAAGGAGCCTGTGGGCTGGCGGCGTTGGACCGCCATTTTCGTCGGCTTCCTTGGCGTTGTTGTTATTCTCAGGCCCGGGCCGGAAGGTTTTACTTCCGGCGCGCTACTGGTGTTGGGTGCGATGTTCGTTACCGCCGGACGCGACCTCTTGACCCGGCGCATGTATACGGATGTTCCCTCCATGGCCGTCACCATGACCACCACCATCGTCAACACCTTGTTTGGTGCCGCGCTGATCATTCCCTTCGGCGGATGGCAACCGATGAGCGGTTATGTCTGGTCGCATCTCGTGGCAGCTGCCATCCTGGTCGTCATTGGTTATCAGGCGGTCATCACGGCAATGCGCAGCGGTGATATCTCCTTCGTCGCACCCTTCCGCTACACAAGCATGATCTGGGCCTTCTCCATCGGCTTTTTCTTCTTCGGCGATCATCTGGATGTCTGGACGCTGTCGGGCACGGCCATCATCGTCGCCTCCGGTCTCTACACATTCTACCGCGAAAGCAGGCGTCACCGCGCGCCGATCGCCAAGCAAGCGATAGGTATCGAATGAACAAGGCGCGCTTTCTCGATCGCTCGACCCCACCGCATGTGATGACGCTGGTCCTCGTCGCCGGTGTCGCAGCACTCAGCATGAATGTCTTCCTGCCGTCGCTTGCGGCCATGTCGCTCTACTTCGGCACCGATTATGCGGTCATGCAGTTTGCCGTCTCCGGCTATCTTGCCGCAACCGCCGTCCTCCAACTCGTGATCGGACCGCTTTCCGATCTCTTCGGGCGCAGACCCGTGATGCTCGTCAGTATCCTGCTGATGATTGTTGCCACGTTGATCTGCACATTTGCGCCAAACATCACTGTCTTCATGATAGGCCGCGTTCTGCAGGCGGCGATCGCATCGGGCTTCGTGCTGGCGAGAGCCATTGTCCGCGACATGGTGCCTGCCGAACACGCAGCCTCAATGATCGGCTATGTCACCATGGGCATGTCGGTTGTTCCGATGGTCGGGCCCACGGTCGGCGGCTTTCTCAATGATCTCGCCGGCTGGCAAGCAAGCTTTGCATTTGTCGGCCTTTCAGCGGTTGCGGTTCTGCTACTCGTCTTTTTCGACATGGGCGAAACCAACCGCCAGAAGTCGGCCAGTTTCGCAGCCCAGTTCAAAGCTTGGCCACAGCTTCTCCGCTCCACCCGTTTCTGGGGCTATGCGCTGACCTGCACGCTCTCATCAGGCCTGTTCTTTTCCTTCCTCGGCGGCGCCCCTTTCGTTGGCAGCGTGCTTTACGGGCTCACGCCAGCGGTGCTGGGCATGCAATTCTTCTTCATGGCGACAGGATACATGCTGGGCAACTTCGTCTCCGGCCGCTACGCCAGCCGCATCGGCATCCCGGTGATGATGTTGGCGGGCAATGTGATCGCGCTTGCCGGTATCGTCATCGCCTACTTGCTTCTTCACCTTGATCTCAACAGTCACTATGAGTTTTTCATTCCGCTGGCCCTCATCGGCGTCGGTAATGGCGTGACGCTGCCCAGCGCCAATGCGGGCATGGTCAGCGTCCAGCCGCATCTGGCAGGCTCTGCCTCCGGACTTGGCGGCGCACTGACGATTGGCGGCGGAGCGATGCTTTCCGTGATCGCCTCCTCCCTGCTATCGGAAGAAGCTGGCACGACGCATCTTCTTCTCGTCATGCTGGTGAATGGCGCGCTTGCCATTGCGACAAGTGCTTATGCGGGCAGGCAGGAACGCCGCCACGCGCAACATGTGCTAAGGGGTGAGGTATGATGAATAAGTCGCGCTCCCTCCCCGGCCTGATCCTGGCCGGTGGTCTTTCCCGACGCATGGGCACCAACAAGGCCCTGTGCCCCTTTGGCGAGCGACGACTTCTGCACCATGTCATCGACAAGATTGCGGTGCAGGTTTCAGCGCTGGCGCTCAACACCACGGGCGAATGGGGTAAAGCCTTTGACCTGCCTCTGGTGCCCGATACCAAGATTGGTCACGCAGGACCCCTCGCCGGCGTCCTCGCAGGTTTGCAGCACTTTCAGAAAAACCCGTCAGGCGCGAGCCACATGCTAACGGTGCCCTCCGACAGTCCCTTTTTTCCAGACGACCTCGCCTTGAGGCTATTGGATCATCTGCCGGACGAGAACACCATCGTCATCGCCGCATCCAAGGGACAGGTTCATCCTGTCTTTGCTCTCTGGCCGCTCGCTCTTGCGAATGATCTCGAGCAGTGGCTCGCGGATGACGACAACCGTCGCATCCGCAGTTTCTTGGCACGCCACCCCACCATTGGCGTTTCCTTTCCACCGGTGGAAAGCAGCACAAGCTCCATCGATCCGTTTTTCAACATCAACACCCCGGAAGAGTTGGCGCAGGCGCAAAACTTCCTGAAGAGTCTCACTCAATGACGCGTCAAAAAGTATTCGGCATCTCCGGCTGGAAAAATTCGGGAAAGACTGGACTTGCAGTCCGCATCGTCACGGAGCTCACCGCGCGCGGCTACCGGGTTTCCACAATAAAGCACGCGCATCATGATTTCGATATCGACAAAGTGGGTGCCGATAGCTGGCGGCATAGGCAGGCCGGTGCGCATGAAGTAACGATCGTATCCGGTACACGCTTTGCCATCATGCATGAGCTGCGTGGCGCAGCCGAGCCCTCATTCGAGGAGATTCTCGCCCGGATAGCACCTTGCGATCTGGTTCTGATCGAAGGCTATAAGTACGAGCCCGTGCCGAAAATAGAGGCCCGCCGGAAAGAGGCGGCGAAAACAGAACCGCTGGCGCCGGGCGATCCGCATATCATCGCAATCGCGGCCGATCACCTGATCCCGGATAGCACCCTCCCCGTCTTCGACCTCGATGACACTGCCCGCATCGCCGACTTCATCGAGGCAACGGTGGGACTCGAGCGTCCGTCAAAATGAAAAAGCCGGGCCTCACGACCCGGCTTTTCCTTTACCCTGATACGCAAAACACTATTCAAGGAAAGAGGATGGGTTAACCGGCGTTGCGTCCTTACGGACTTCGAAGTGAACCTGAGGACGCTTGGCGCTGCCGGTCATGCCCGAGGTTGCAATCGTCTGGCCGCGCTGAACCTTCTGGCCGCGCTGAACCTCGAGATTTGCAGCATTGCCGTAAACCGTGACCTTACCGTCGTCGTGACGGACCAGGACCGTGTTACCGAGTTGCTTCAAGCCGTTGCCAGCATAGATGACCACGCCGTTTTCGGCAGCCTTGATCGGCGTGCCTTCCGGAACGGAGATGTTGATGCCGTCGTTGCGGTTGCCATCGACATTCTCGCCGAAGCCGGAAATGACGGCGCCACGGACCGGCCAGCGATATTTGCCGATGCCGGTCGACTCCGGTGCAATCGAAGCGACGTCGGACTTCTTCTCGACATCGCTGACACTTGCTTCGGCAGCTGGTGCTTTCGGTACCTCTGTCTTGGCAACCGGCGTCTCGACAGCCTTTGAAGCCGCAGGGGCCGTGGTTTCATGCGGCTTGACCGATGCGGTCTTGATGCCGTCTGTTCCCGCAACGGGGATGGTAAGGGTCTGACCGATGCGGATATTGCCGTCCGCAATGTTGTTGGCGGCCTTGAGATCGGCAACGGACACACCGTGTGCGCGCGCAATCTTGGCGATGCTGTCGCCCGGCTTGACCTTATAGCCACCGGTTGGCGGCAGCGGCTTGCCGCCTGGAGGCGTCAGCTTGCCATTCTCAGCCGAAACCTTGTCGCGAGCAGCACCCTGTGCGGGCAGCACCGCGACATTCTGTTCCTGACCACGGGTTGGAGCCGGGGCGTTGTTCTTGCTGAGATCGATATTGTCGGATGCCGCACGGGCAGCGTTGCGTGTCTGACCAAAGCGCGGGATGATGATCGATTGACCGGGACGCGCAGCGGATGCGCTCTTCAGGCCGTTTGCCTGGAGGAGTGCCTTTTCCGGCACGCCGTAGCGTCTGGAGAGCGTGGCGATGGTCTCGCCGGAATTCAGCGTCACCGAAGACGCGCCTTCGGTGTGCCAGCCATTATTGTCGCTCTTGACCGAACCGGTCGACATCGTATCGGCGCTGTTGTTCGCAGGCAAACGTGCCGACGCCATGGAGGGCGCGCGGTTTGCTGTCGCGGCTGGCAACGGCTGCGCCATGGCCTCGCTTCTCGTCGCAGGATCGCGAGTTGCGACCGGCGATGGAGCGGAAAGCTCGGCGCGCTGAACTGGCGCAGCAGACGATGCAGCACGGGCCGCCGACGGCTGGACCGAACCATAGCCGCCATTCGAAGCCGGATAAGGCTGGTTCATGGCCGCGTTCTGGTTGCCATAACCGCCCTGCGGCGCAGCAGCGTAGCCGCCACCATTCATATCAGCCTGGGGAACGGGTGCCTGGCCATAGGCACCGGCACCGTTGCGCTGAGGAATGGACGCGGTCGTCATCTGGTCCGTATTGTTACTGGAAAAGAGTCCGGAGAAGCGTGTCGCGTCCGAGCTGCAACCCGTTGCGACGCTTGCCAGCAATGCCGCTGCGAACATCTTTGCGATTGATTTTCCGATTTTAGGCGAATGACTCATACGCATGACTCGATCTACACTGACGCAAACGCCGCATCGGAACCGATCCGGCTGAACAAACACTTGCAAGGCCCCTCTTCCGAAACGGAAAAACCATGCGTCGATGAGATGATTAAAGCGCGTTAGTGTTACCACGCCGTTAAAACGTTAAGCTCTTCGCATATTTTTTGACAATTCGATAACCATGCCGACCTCAGCGATGTCCGGCATAGGGTGCTAATCCGTCGCCAATGCACGGCCCTGCTTGATGTTCACCAGTTGACCGCACCCCTACATCCGCGTCAAACCTTGATGGAGGGAGGAACGACGATGATCGACAAGCTGGAATTTTTCATTGCTCTTTCCCGCGCCGAACATTTCGGTCGGGCAGCCGAAGAATGCGGCATTTCGCAGCCGACATTGTCAGCGGCGATCCGCCAGCTTGAGGATCAGTTGGGCGTCGTATTGGTCGTGCGTGGGTCGCGCTATCAAGGACTGACACCGGAAGGACAGCGTGTTCTCGAATGGGCAAGGCGGATCGTCGGCGATGCCCGCACCATGCGCGAAGAGATGCGAGCGGCCCGAAAGGGGCTTGCTGGACATATAAGGATCGCCGTTATCCCAACCGCACTGGCCATGGTGCCGAGGCTGACGGAGCCGTTTCAGACACGTCATCCGGACGTCACCTTTTCGGTCACCTCCCGTACCTCACTACAGGTGTTAAGCCAGCTGGAAAATCTCGAGATCGACGCCGGAATCACCTATCTCGACAATGAACCGCTAGGCCGCGTCACAACCGTTCCTCTTTATTCGGAGCGCTATCATCTGATAACTGCGGCCGGAACCCCGCTTGCGGATCGCCAATTCGTGACGTGGAAGGAGGTTTCCGGCCTTCGGCTTTGTCTATTGACTCCAGACATGCAGAACCGCCGCATCATCAATTCGCATATGGCTGAAGCGGGCGTCCAGGCCAAGCCGACGCTTGAATCGAATTCGATGATCGTCTTGTTTTCCCACATAAGAACGGGGCAATGGGCTTCCATCATGCCACGTAACGTAGCGGAATCATTCGGTTTTCCTGAACAGATCCGGATGATTCCGATCTCGGAGCCGGATGCCGAACACCTGGTGGGCTTGGTCGCAACCCACCGGGAGCCACACACGCCACTCGTTTCAGCGCTTCTTCATGAAGCCAGATCCCGCGCTGCTGCATCGGCTTTCGATAGAAATTTTCTATCGCACAACGGGACGTCTTTATTGACCTGAAGGATGCATTCTCGCCATCCTTCCCGAAAGCCAGATGTAACATGTGTCACTGCCCAGCATTGAGCTGCTTGGTATCGCATGTGCGGCAGAGACAATCCTCTGTTCGTCTGGCGTCGGTTTGGGAGGACTGACCATGAACATTCGAGCGGTTGCCAGCACCGAGGCGAGCCGGATTTCCGAAATCATCGATCACTGTCGCCACTTGGAAGGGCCGATGTTGCCCATCCTGCATCAGGTGCAGGAGGAGTTCGGCTATATTCCCGAAAGCGCCAAGCAGTTGATCGCCTCCGCGCTCAACCTCTCGCGGGCGGAAGTGCATGGTGTCATCACCTTCTACCACGATTTTCGCGATCATCCTGCTGGGCGCCACACCTTGAAGCTCTGTCGCGCCGAAGCCTGTCAGTCGATGGGTGGCGACAAGCTCGCCGAACGCGCGAAAGCAAGGCTCGGCCTCGATTGGCACGAGACCGCACCGGACGGCTCGGTCACGCTGGAGCCCGTCTTCTGTCTTGGCCTCTGTGCCTCTGCCCCGGCGGCTATGCTGGATGGCGAGCTTTATGGCCGCGTGGATGAGCACTGTCTGAACGACATCGTGGCGGAGGTCAGCAAATGACCATCACCGTCTTCGTTCCCCGTGATGCGGCAGCACTTGCCGTGGGTGCCGACAAGGTGGCAGCGGCCATTGAGCGCGAAGCCGCCTCCCGCGGACATGATGTCCACATTATCCGGAACGGCTCTCGCGGCATGCTCTGGCTGGAAGTGCTGGTTGAGGTGCGCACCGACGCGGGGCGTGTCGCCTACGGCCCGGTCAAGGCGTCGGATGTCCCGTCGCTTTTCGATGCGGACTTTCTGAATGGCGGCCGGCATCCGCTCGGTCACGGCCTGACGCAGGATATCCCTTTCCTCAAGGGCCAGACACGCCTCACCTTTTCCCGCTGTGGCGTCACCGATCCGCTGTCGCTCGATGACTACCGCCAGTATCTGGGCCTGACCGGCTTGGAAAAGGCAATCAAGATGGCACCTGCGGATATCGTCCGGCAGGTAACGGACAGCGGCCTTCGCGGCCGCGGCGGTGCGGGCTTCCCGACGGGCATGAAATGGAAGACAGTTGCCGACACTTCTGCCGAACAGAAATACATCGTCTGCAACGCAGATGAGGGCGATAGCGGCACCTTCGCTGACCGCATGATCATGGAAGGCGATCCCTTCGTCCTGATCGAGGGCATGGCGATCGCCGCAATCGCGGTCGGTGCGACCAAGGGCTACATCTACACCCGTTCTGAATATCCGCACGCGATCGCCATTATGGATCAGGCGATCAGAATTGCTCGTGCAGCTGGCATCCTCGGTCCTTCAGTGATGGGCTCGCCTCATGCCTTCGACATGGAAGTGCGCGTGGGCGCTGGTGCCTATGTCTGCGGCGAGGAGACCTCTCTACTCAACAGCCTGGAAGGCAAGCGCGGTATCGTTCGCGCCAAGCCGCCTCTTCCAGCCCTTCAGGGACTTTTCGGAAAACCGACCGTTGTCAACAACGTCATGTCGCTGGCCTCCATTCCGGTGATTATGGATCGCGGCGCGCAGTTCTATCGTGATTATGGCGTCGGTCGGTCCAATGGCACGATCCCGATTCAGCTCGCCGGCAACCTGAAACATGGCGGTCTTTACGAAACCGCATTCGGCATGACGCTTGGGCAACTGGTCAACGAGATCGGCGGAGGAACCATCTCCGGCCGTCCGGTCAAGGCAGTGCAAGTGGGCGGCCCACTCGGCGCTTATTTCCCGCCATCGCTCTTCGACACTGTCTTCGACTATGAGGCCTTCACTGTCGCTGGTGGCCTGATCGGTCACGCGGGCATTGTCGTTTTCGACGACACCGTCGACATGCTGAACCAAGCGCGGTTTGCGATGGAATTCTGCGCGGTCGAAAGCTGTGGCAAGTGCACCCCCTGCCGCATCGGTTCGACACGCGGCGTCGAAACCGCCGACAAGATTGCCCGCGGCATCGAGCCCGAGAAGAACCGCCAACTCCTGGCGGATCTCTGCAACACTATGAAGTTCGGCTCGCTCTGCGCGCTGGGCGGCTTCACCCCCTATCCGGTGATGAGTGCGATGACGCACTTCCCGGAGGATTTCGCACCCACCCCACTTGTTGAAGCGGCGGAGTGATACCATGACCCTTGTTCACGAAATCGATTACGGCACCCCGGCCTCCAGATCCACGGACCTGGTAACCCTGACCATTGATGGTCGCGAAATCACCGTCCCTGCGGGCACCTCCATCATGCGCGCCTCCATGGAAGCGGGTATTCAGGTTCCGAAGCTTTGCGCCACCGATATGGTCGACGCATTCGGCTCCTGCCGCCTCTGTCTGGTGGAGGTGGAGGGCCGAAACGGCACCCCCGCCTCCTGCACAACGCCGGTTGCTCCAGGCCTCGTCGTCCACACACAGACGGAGCGATTGAAGCAGATTCGCAAGGGGGTGATGGAACTCTACATCTCGGACCACCCTCTCGACTGCCTGACCTGCGCGGCCAATGGCGATTGCGAGTTGCAGGACATGGCGGGCGCAGTCGGGCTCCGCGATGTACGCTACGGCTATGAGGGCGACAACCATGTGAAAGCGCGTTCCACCGACGGCAGTATCAACGCGCAGTGGATGCCGAAGGACGAGTCGAACCCCTACTTCACCTATGATCCGTCAAAGTGCATCGTCTGCTCACGCTGCGTCCGCGCCTGCGAGGACGTCCAAGGTACATTCGCCCTGACCATCGAAGGGCGCGGCTTTGACAGCCGCGTGTCCCCCGGTGCGCATGAAGCTTTCCTCGATTCCGAATGCGTCTCCTGTGGCGCCTGCGTTCAGGCCTGCCCTACGGCGACACTGACGGAAAAGTCGGTGATCGCCATCGGTCAGCCCGAACACTCCGTCGTGACCACCTGCGCCTACTGCGGCGTCGGCTGCTCCTTCAAGGCTGAGATGCGCGGCGAAGAACT
The DNA here is from genome assembly GCF_030819035.1 of Agrobacterium sp. SORGH_AS 787. Classification (NCBI taxonomy): domain Bacteria; kingdom Pseudomonadati; phylum Pseudomonadota; class Alphaproteobacteria; order Hyphomicrobiales; family Rhizobiaceae; genus Agrobacterium; species Agrobacterium sp. SORGH_AS 787. Next base: position 1,769,184 of record NZ_JAUTBG010000001.1, on the reverse strand, counting down.
GGTTCGCATGGTCCCTTGGAAGGATGGCCAGGCCAATCGCGGCCATTCCTGCGTCAAGGGTCGCTTCGCCTATGGCTACGCCAGCCATAAGGACCGCATTCTCAATCCGATGATCCGCGAGAAGATCACCGATCCCTGGCGGGAGGTGACATGGGAAGAGGCTTACTCCCATGTGGCGTCCGAGTTTCGTCGTATCCAGGCACAGTATGGCCGTGAGTCAATCGGCGGCATCACCTCCTCGCGCTGCACGAATGAGGAAACCTACCTCGTTCAGAAGCTGATCCGCGCTGGCTTCGGCAACAACAATGTCGATACCTGCGCCCGCGTCTGCCATTCACCGACAGGCTATGGCCTCGGCCAGGCCTTCGGCACGTCCGCCGGTACGCAGAATTTCGACAGCGTCGAGCATTCCGATGTCGTGCTTGTCATTGGCGCCAACCCCACGGACGGCCACCCGGTCTTCGGTTCACGCCTCAAGAAGCGGCTGCGCCAGGGCGCCAAGCTCATCGTCATCGATCCGCGCCGTATCGACCTTGTGCGTACGCCGCATGTGGAGGCCGCCTTCCATCTGCCGCTGAAGCCCGGCACGAATGTCGCGGTGCTGACCGCACTTGCACATGTCATCGTCACCGAAGGGCTTTTCAACGAAGCCTTCATTCGCGAACGTTGCGACTGGTCCGAATTCGAGGATTGGGCGGCCTTTGTTTCCGAGGAACAGCACAGCCCGGAAGAGACGGAAAAGTTCACCGGCGTTCCGGCAGCGGAACTCCGCGGTGCTGCGCGTCTCTATGCCCGCGGCGGCAATGGCGCGATCTATTACGGTCTTGGCGTCACCGAACACAGCCAGGGCTCGACGACCGTCATGGCAATCGCCAACCTCGCCATGGCGACCGGCAACATCGGTCGTCCGGGCGTTGGCGTGAACCCATTGCGGGGGCAGAACAATGTACAGGGCTCCTGCGACATGGGCTCGTTCCCGCACGAACTGCCGGGCTATCGTCACATCTCCGATGACGCCACACGCGAGACCTTCGAGAAGCTCTGGGGTGTGACACTCAACAACGAGCCGGGCCTGCGTATTCCCAACATGCTGGATGCTGCTGTCGAAGGCTCGTTCAAGGGCATCTACATTCAGGGCGAAGACATTCTGCAATCCGACCCGGATACCAAGCATGTGTCTGCCGGCCTCGCTGCAATGGAATGCGTTGTGGTGCACGATCTCTTCCTTAATGAGACGGCGAACTACGCGCATGTCTTCCTACCGGGTTCGACCTTCCTGGAAAAAGACGGCACTTTCACCAATGCCGAACGCCGCATCAACCGCGTGCGCAGGGTGATGAGCCCGAAAAATGGCTATGCCGATTGGGAGGTGACCCAGAAACTTGCTCAGGCGATGGGGCTCGATTGGAACTACACCCATCCATCGCAGATCATGGATGAGATCGCAGCAACGACGCCAAGCTTCGCCAGCGTGTCCTACGACTATCTGGAGAAGAACGGCTCGGTTCAGTGGCCTTGCAACGAGAAATTCCCGCAAGGTTCGCCGATCATGCATGTCGACGGTTTCGTGCGTGGCAAGGGCAAATTCATCCGCACCGAATATGTGGCAACCGACGAGCGCACTGGTCCTCGCTTCCCATTGCTGCTGACGACGGGTCGTATCCTTTCGCAGTACAATGTCGGCGCGCAGACGCGACGGACGGAAAACGTCGTCTGGCATGAAGAAGATCGGCTGGAGATCCATCCGCACGACGCCGAACAGCGTGGCATCAAGGAGGGTGACTGGATCAAGCTTGCGAGCCGCTCGGGCGACACGACGCTTAGGGCGCTGATCACCGACCGGGTTTCGCCGGGCGTGGTCTATACGACGTTCCACCATCCGGACACGCAGGCCAATGTCATCACCACGGACTTCTCGGACTGGGCGACCAATTGCCCGGAATACAAAGTCACGGCCGTTCAGGTCTCGCCGTCCAACGGTCCAACGGAATGGCAGGAGGATTACGAAGAATTTTCCCGACAGTCGCGGCGAATCGTGGCGAAACTCGACGCGGCGGAATAGGATCGGAGGATGCAGCAGAAACCGAGCCGAACGATCGACGAATGGCGCTTCCGACAGGGGCGCATGGAGACAGGTCACCGCATCGTTCCGGAGGAAGTGCCGGTCGCCTTTTCCTATGGCGGCTCCACCCATGCCGTGATGATGGCAACGCCGACAGACCTCATCGACTTTGCCTATGGTTTTTCGCTGGCGGAGGAAATCGTGACGTCGGCGGAGGATATCCTCGAGGTCGATCTGGTCGAAGCCGGTCGCGGGATCGACGTGCAGATTACGCTGAAGGATACGACAGCCGACGCGCTGGTGGCCCGCCGGCGGCGCATGGCAGGACCGGTCGGCTGTGGTCTCTGCGGTATCGAGTCGATTGAGCAAGCAACTCGAAGCGTGGCGAAGGTAAAAGATCCTTCCGCCCGCCTGATGCCGAGGCAGATCAGCGAAGCCATTCGCCTGCTTGGCGATGGGCAAAGCCTCAATCGCGAAACACGAGCGGTACACGGCGCGGGTTTCTACCGGCCAGAGAACGGCATCGTCGCGGTGCGAGAAGATGTCGGGCGGCACAATGCCTTGGACAAGCTTGCCGGCGCGATCCTTCGCTCCGCGCGACCGGCAGCCGATGGGGTCGTGGTCCTCACCAGCCGCCTCTCCGTTGAAATGGTGCAGAAAACGGCGCTTCTGGGATGCCCCGTTCTCGTTGCGATTTCGGCACCGACGGCGCTTGCCATCGAGACGGCGGAAGAAGCAGGCATCAGCCTGATCGGAATTGCGCGCGGTGATGAATTCGAAGTTTTTACCAGACCGGACCGTCTGGCCTCCGGGGAGAACAGTCATGTCGCTTAGTCATACTGATGAAAAGCTTGTCCGCATGGCGAACCAGATTGCCACATTCTTTACCTCCCAGCCACAGGACGTGCAGGTGGATGGTGTGGCGACCCACATCAACAAGTTCTGGGAACCGCGCATGCGGCGGCGCTTTTTTGAGATGATCGACAATGATGCAGACGGCTTCCTGCCGCTCGTCATTGCCGCCTCGGCTAAGATCAAACGGCCTGACGACCCCACGACGCAGGCAGTCGGCCTTGGATCGGATGCCGCAAGAGGTGCTCCGGGAGGTAAAGGTCCGATCGCCGGGGAGTCTCTGTCGGAACCCAGTGTTCCTTCTTGAGCGGCGTGATCTTCCGCTCATGGCGTGCCTCGTTCGGCACACCCCAACGTGACGAGATCGAAACATCTTTTCGGAAGACAGGTCAACGATCGGCCGAGCCTTCCATTCTTCTCCTCGATGCCCGCTCATCGCGTATGAGTGGATGTACTCGAAGTTATCATGACATTCCAAGAGGGAGGTATTGTCCATGGCAGTTGCAGGCGTAAGCGGAGGAGGCATGGCGGGGGCCGGTCTTCTTGATCGAGAGCGAATTATCGCCAAGCCCGGTTTCAATCGCTGGCTGGTTCCACCAGCGGCACTAGCAATCCATCTGTGCATCGGCATGGCCTACGGCTTCAGCGTGTTCTGGCTGCCGTTGTCCAAAGCCCTTCCGGCAACCGATCCAAGCTGCTCGAGCCTGACGCTCGTCGGCGCTCTCTTCACTACCGCCTGCAATTGGCGCGTCGCTGACCTTGGATGGATCTATACGCTCTTCTTCGTTCTCCTCGGCTGCTCGGCAGCGATCTGGGGCGGCTGGCTGGAGCGGGTCGGCCCGCGCAAGGCCGGCTTCGTTTCCGCCTGCTGCTGGTGCGGCGGCATTCTGGTCGCAGCCCTTGGCGTTATGACCCATCAGCTGTGGCTGATGTGGCTTGGTGCAGGCGTGATTGGCGGCGTGGGTCTTGGCCTCGGTTACATCTCTCCCGTCTCGACCCTGATCAAGTGGTTTCCCGACCGGCGCGGCATGGCGACCGGCATGGCGATCATGGGTTTCGGCGGTGGCGCCATGATTGGTGCACCGCTTGCCAACCTGCTGATAGGCTATTTCAAGACCGATACCACGGTCGGCGTCTGGCAGACCTTCGTCGTCATGGCGCTGATCTATTTCGTCTTCATGATGGCAGGTGCCTTCGGTTATCGTATTCCCCCGGCTGGCTGGCGCCCTGAAGGCTGGACGCCACCTGCGGCCAAAAGTGCGATGATCACCACGCGCCATGTGCATTTGCGTGACGCGCACAAGACCAAGCAGTTCTGGTTGATCTGGGCGGTTCTCTGCCTCAACGTTTCCGCCGGCATCGGTGTCATCGGCATGGCCTCGCCGATGCTGCAGGAAATCTTCGCTGGCTCTTTGATTGGTCAGCCAGGCGTTGCCTTTGCCGGTCTCGATGCCGCGCAAAAGGCGCAGATCGCCGCTATCGCGGCAGGCTTCACCGGGCTTCTGTCGCTCTTCAACATTGGCGGCCGCTTCTTCTGGGCCTCCATGTCCGACAAGATCGGCAGAAAGAACACATACTTCTGCTTCTTCATTCTCGGCATCATTCTTTATGCGCTTGCGCCAACGCTCGCTTTGATGGGCTCCAAGGCTCTCTTCGTCCTTGCCTTCGGCATCATCCTGTCCATGTATGGCGGCGGTTTTGCCACTATTCCGGCCTATCTTGCCGACATCTTCGGCACGCAGTTCGTCGGCGCCATCCACGGTCGTCTGCTGACGGCCTGGGCAACGGCTGGCATCGTTGGTCCGGTCGTGGTCAACTATATCCGTGAGGCGCAGATCGCCGCCGGTGTAGCGCCGGGTCCGGCCCTCTACACGAGCACGATGTATATTCTTGCCGGTATGCTGGCGCTTGGCCTCATCGCCAACGCCTTCGTCAAACCACTCTCCGACAAGTGGTTCATGTCGGATGAGGAGGTCGCCTCGCTCCAAGCCAAGACCGCCACCGCCAATGCTGGCCCGACAGGTTCTTTCGGCATCGGCAAGGGCGGTTTCGATGGCAAGGCCGCTCTCGCCTGGGCTGCTGTCGGTCTTCCGCTTCTGTGGGGCGTGTGGGTGACGCTGAAGAGCAGCTTCGCGCTTTTCGGGTAAGTTGCTAAAGCACGTTCAGGATCATCAAGAGCCGGTGCAAGTCGGCTCTTTTTTGTTCGCGAAGCCCAACGCCGATCTAAAGATAGGTCGCGATGTGGGATTCGATCGGCAGATAGGGCGTCTCGAAAAGCTCTTCGCGCTCGAAGCGGCTGCCGGTCTTGGAGAAACGCGTCATCACGCAGCGACCGTCTTCCAAGATGATCGGTGCAATCATCATGCCGCCGGAGACGATCTGCTCGGTGAAGAAGCGTGGCATGGCAGAAAAGGCTGCGGTTGAGACGATACGGTCGAAGGTGCCCTCGCCGACGAGACCGTTGGAGCCATCGGCCTGACGGATCACCACATTGCGGATACTGAGATCATCCATTCGGTTCTGCGCCGCTTGAACAAGCGTCTTGTAGCGCTCGACCGAGAGCACGCGCTCAGCTCTCCTCCCAAGCACAGCTGTCATGAAGCCGCTGCCGGTGCCGATTTCAAGCACACGCTGGCCGGGCTTGACCTGAAGGCGGGCGATAATCTTGACTGCCATGTCGGCGCCCTCCATGAAGGCCCCGCAGTCGATAGGGATGGTTCGGCTGGAATAAGCGTCCGCCGCAAGCGGTGCCGGTACGAAGAGAGAGCGCGGTGTTTGCTCGACCGCAGTCAGAAGATCGAGATCGGAAATGCCTTCAGCCCGCAGCCTCAAGACGAGAGCGGCAAAGCCTTCTTTCTCCACCATGGGGGATTTCAATCGTTCACTCCGAATCCAAGTGCCTTGGCGATCCGATCCTTGACCGAGTAGTCGGTGAGGTCAAGCTTGAGCGGCGTCACCGAAATCTTGTTGTGCTTGACCGCATGGATGTCAGTCCCATCCATGAAAGTACCGAGACGCTCGCCGAAGCGCAGCCAGTAGTAAGGAAGACCGCGGCCATCCTGACGCTGCTCGACTGTCAGCCCGAAGTCGAGCTTGCCCTGCCCCGTAACGGACACGCCCTGCACGTCTTTCGGTGCGCAATTGGGAAAGTTGAGATTGAGAAATGTGCCATCCGGCAGGTCGATCTCGCTCAACTTGCGAATAAGATCCGGCGCATAGGTTTCGGCCACCTCCCAGGGAACGACCCGCTCGGCATGGCCCGTATAGGCGAAGGCTTGACTGAGCGCGAACGAACGCACGCCCTGCAGCGTGCCTTCGATAGCGCCAGCAATCGTACCGGAATAGGTCACGTCGTCAGCCATGTTGGCACCGGAATTGACACCGGAGAGCACAAGATCCGGCTTTCCGGGCAGGACCTCTCGAATGCCCATGATGACGCAATCGGTCGGCGTGCCGCGCAACGCGTAGTGCTTGTCGGAAATTTTGCGCAGACGAAGAGGCTCGGAAAGAGTCAGCGAGTGTGCAAGACCGCTCTGGTCCGTCTCCGGCGCGACGATCCAGACATCGTCGGAGAGCGTGCGGGCGATGCGTTCAAGCGCAGCCAGCCCTTCGGCATGAATGCCATCATCATTTGTCAGCAAAATCCGCATGATCGTCTCCCTATCGCTCCATTCTACAGCGCATAGCGCCCGTCTCTGCTCAACCGGATGCCTGGCTGGACAAATGCTCTCCTCCCGGGCAGAGCCGACTTGCTCCCGCGCCGCAGACGCAGGAGCAGATATCCGCGGCTCAGGCTGCCTTTTCGATCCGCTTCAAGCCACCCATGTAAGGCAGCAAGACGTCGGGAATGGTCACCGAGCCGTCCTCGTTGAGATAGTTTTCCAGAACTGCGATCAGGCAACGTCCGACGGCAGTGCCCGAACCGTTCAGCGTGTGAACGAATTTCGTGGCCTTCTCGCCCTTACCGCGGTAGCGCGCATCCATGCGTCGTGCCTGGAAATCGCCGCAGACGGAGCAGGACGAGATTTCTCGGTAGGTGTTCTGGCCCGGAAGCCAGACTTCGAGGTCATAGGTCTTGCGCGCGCCAAAGCCCATGTCTCCCGTGCAGAGCGTCATGGTGCGGAAATGCAGACCGAGGCGCTTCAGCACCTCTTCTGCGCAGGCCGTCATGCGCTCATGCTCGGCAATGGAGCTTTCCGCGTCGGTGATCGAGACAAGTTCGCATTTCCAGAACTGGTGCTGGCGCAACATGCCGCGTGTATCGCGACCGGCAGAGCCTGCTTCCGAACGGAAAGAAGGAGTCAGCGCCGTGAAACGGAGCGGCAGCTTCTCCTGCTCGAGGATTTCACCGCTGACCAGATTGGTGAGTGTCACTTCTGCCGTCGGGATCAGGTATCGTCCATCCGTCGTCTTGAACAGATCTTCTTCGAACTTCGGAAGATTGCCCGTGCCATACAGCGTTTCGGCGCGCACCATCAGCGGCGAGGACACTTCCGTATAGCCGTGCTCGCTGGTGTGCAGGTCGATCATGAACTGGCCGAGCGCGCGTTCCAACCGGGCGATCTGGCTGGTCAGCACCGTGAAGCGCGAACCGGAAAGCTTGGCGGCGCGATCGAAATCCATGTAACCGAGCGCTTCGCCGATTTCGAAGTGCTCCTTGGCTTCGTGGTTCCAGCCAGGCTTCTGGCCGACGACACGGGTCACGACATTATCGTTCTCATCCTTGCCGACCGGCACATCGTCCAGCGGAATATTGGGAATGCGAGACAGGGCATCGTTAAGCTGGCTGGTAACCTGACGGTCCTCCTCCTCCAGCTTCGGCATGCTGTCCTTGATGTCCGCAACCTCGGCCTTCAGCTTCTCCGCCAGCTCGGCATTCTTCTGCGCCATCGCCGCACCGATTTCCTTGGAGGCGGTGTTTCGGCGGGACTGCATGTCCTGGAGGGTCTGGATCACGGAGCGGCGCTTCTCGTCGAGCGCAATCAGGCTCGCGGACTGAGGTTCGGCTCCGCGCTTGGCCAGCGCCGCATCGAAAGCTTCAGGGTTGTCGCGTATCCATTTAATATCGTGCATCGTGGTTCCAGACCGTGGTTTTACGTCTTTGCTTGTTGAAAAACAAAACGCCGGGACAAATGACCCGGCGTCTGAAGAAAGAATTCAAGAAGCCGTCACGCCTCTTCGGGACCGTCAAGCTCCCGGCCAGCGTTTTCGGCAGCGCGCTTCTTCTCCACGAGTCGAGCCATATAGATGGAAACCTCGTAGAGAAGGATCGCTGGCAAGGCAAGACCGATCTGGGACATCGGATCGGGTGGCGTGAGAACGGCCGCCACGATGAAGGCAGCCACGATCGCGAATTTGCGTTTCTCTCTCAACCAGTCGCTGGTCAGCAATCCGACACGCGCCAGAAGCGTGGTCACGACCGGCAGCTGGAAGACGAGCCCGAAGGACAGAACCAGCGTCATGATGAGGCTGAGATATTCCGACACCTTCGGCATAAGTGAGATAGCCACCTCACCGTTTTCCGGCAGCTGCTGCATGGCGAGGAAGAACCACATCACCATGGGCGTAAAGAAGAAGTAGACAAGCGCGCCGCCGAGCAGAAACAGCAGGGGCGATGCGATCAGGAATGGCAGGAAGGCAGCGCGCTCATTCTTGTAGAGACCGGGCGCAACGAATTTGTAGAGCTGCGACGCCACCACAGGAAAGGAGATGACCATGGCGCCGAACATGGCAACCTTGATCTGCGTAAAGAAGAATTCCTGGGGGGCCGTATAGATCAGCGAGGATTTGGCGACGTCCAGTCCCGCCCAGATCACCGCCCATTTGTAGGGGATGACGAGAAGGTTGAACAAGTGCTTGGCCATGGCGAAGCAGGCCAGAAAGGCCACGAAAAATGCCCCGAGCGACCAGATCAGCCGCGTGCGCAGTTCCATGAGGTGTTCGATAAGCGGCTGCGGCTTATCCTCGATATCCTCACTCATGCTTCATCCTTCTTGGCCTTGGCCGTTCTTGCTCTCTTTGCAGGCTCAGCAGCAACAGTGACATCGGGCTTGTTGCGCGCCACCTTTGGCTTAGGCGCTCCGGCCAATGCGACTGTCTTGTCCGCGGCCTTTGCTGACCTCTGTTTTGCAGCTTTGGCCGCGACGTCTGTCAGCGCAGGGGAAATTGCGGGCTCAGCCTCCATTTCAGTGACGGACGACACCTTAGGCTTCTTCGCATCGGCCTTGGCCGAGATCGTGCGCGGCGCGCGTTTCGGCTTTGCGGCCACCGCCTCGGCTTCCACTTCCTGCGTGGTTTTCACGGCAGGCTTGCGGCTGCGCTTCGGCTTCTCGGCAACCTGTTCTGCGACCGGCGTTGCTTGCGCAACCACCGGCGCCGGAGCCGCCGGGGCGGCAACGATCGGTGCAGGTGTCAAAGCAGGCGGCGGCGCGTCGGGCAACTTCATCTCCGGCTCGGACAGGCTGACATCCGGCGCATCGACGGGGGCGCTGGTTGCCGGTCCAGTGGGCGTTGCTGCCTTTTGCAGATCGGAGCGGATATCATTGCCAAGCTGACGCAGCGGGTTCATCGCATCGCGCAGGGAGTTGGTCGGGTTGAGATTGCGGACATCGGCGATCGTCTGGCGCACGTCGTCCATGTCGGCCTCCTTCATGGCCTCATCGAATTGCGCGCGAAAATCACCCGCCATCTTGCGGAAGCCGGCCATCGTCTTGCCGAAGGCACGGATCATGGGCGGCAAGTCTTTCGGGCCAACAACCACGATCAATACGATCGCAATCACCAGCAACTCGCTCCAGCCGATATCAAACATCAAAAAGCTCCAGACACGCGCAACAACGCGCCATGATCCTCAAGGCCCGACGACCAGGGTGAAGACAGTCTCGCCCCACCCCGGATCAATTACTTGATCTCGTCAGCCTTGTGATCGACCGTCTTGGCATTGACATTGGTGTCTGCAGGCGGCGGCGTAGCGTCGTCGTCGGACATGCCCTTCTTGAAGCTCTTGATGCCCTTGGCAACATCGCCCATCAATTCGGGAATCTTGCCCCGGCCGAACAGAACCAGCACGATCACCAGAACGATCAGCCAGTGCCAAACACTAAAAGAACCCATCACGCAAACTCCCTGAATTTTGCTTTGAACCGATGTAAGCCGTTTGAATGGCTTTTTCAAACAACAAAATGGCTATTCAACAAAGTAAGCGGATCGCAATTGCTGTGATACAGCAGCACATCGACACATCTGCGTGATCGCTATGCTGTTGCAACAAAATCAATCATCTGCATCGCCACCGCGGGGTGCGAGCAGTCCAAGTTCCTCTAGATCGAGCTGCGTGATCGGGTCCTCGTCCTCGGTCAATTCGTCGCTCATCGATGGCACTGGAATGCCAAAATTCGGCGGAATGCGGCCAGACAGCAGCCCCGCCCCCTTGAGTTCATCAAGGCCCGGCAGGTCGCGCAACTCCTCAAGTCCGAAGTGATCCAGAAACTCGACCGTCGTTCCCATGGTCACCGGCCGTCCAGGGGTGCGGCGACGGCCTCGAAAGCGCACCCATCCTGCCTCCATCAGCACATCCAGCGTGCCTCGTGAGGTCTGAACACCGCGTATGTCCTCGATCTCAGCGCGCGTGACAGGCTGGTGATAGGCGATGATAGCCAGGACTTCCAAGGCGGCACGGGAGAGCTTCTTCGGTTCCTTTTCGTCGACATGGATGACAAAGGAAAGATCGCCCGCCGTGCGGAAGGCCCAGTTGCCGCCCACCTGAACCAGATTGACGCCGCGTGTCGCGTAGACTTGCTTCAGCCGGTTCATCAAAGGCGGGACATCGATACCGCGCGGGATGCGCTCAGCAATGAAGGCTTCCGATACAGGCTGCGCCGAGGCAAAGACCAGCGCCTCGGCAATACGCTCTGCCTCAATTTCGAGGCGCTGCGCCACGGTGGCGACCCCGCCCTCCGCAACGTCATCGGCAACGTCGTCCTGCACATCCACATCATTCGACATCATCGGCCCTTTCAGAACGGTCCCGCGCTCTACCCGAGCCTTTGCGCATGAAAATCGGCTGGAACGCTCCGTCCTGACGAATCTCCAGCGAGCCTTCGCGGACCAGTTCCAGCGACGCTGCAAAGGCACTGGCAATGGCAGTCGCGCGCATCGAAGGATCAGGAACATATTGCAGGAGATACCGGTCGAGCTCCGTCCATTCGCCGATCTCACCCAGTATCGAGGTGAGCAATTCACGGGCCTCCACCAGCGACCAGACCTGGCGTTTCTCGATCGTCACCTGCGTGATCGCCTGGCGCTGGCGAAGCGTCGCATAGGCGCTCAGCAGGTCGTAAAGGCTTGCCTCGAATGCGGAGCGACTACGATGGGGAATATGCTCCGGCGCACCACGGGCGAAGATATCGCGGCCGAGCTGATTGCGGTTCACCAGCCTCTCGGCCGCGTCGCGCATGGCTTCCAGACGTTTGAGCCGGAAGGCCAAGGTCGCGGCCATTTCCTCGCCTGTCGGGCCATCATCCTTGCTCTGTTGCGGGATCAGCAACTTGGATTTGAGAAAGGCCAGCCAAGCGGCCATGACCAGATAATCGGCGGCGAGCTCGATACGAACCCGGCGCGCGGTTTCGACGAATTGTAGATATTGTTCCGCCAGCGCCAGAACCGAAATTCGGGACAAATCGACCTTCTGGACGCGGGCGAGATGCAGCAACAGATCGAGCGGGCCTTCGAAGCCCGCCACGTCGATCATCAATGCCGCCTCGCCCGTCGCACGCTCCGGCGTCACATCCTGCCAGAGCTTGTCCATCGGCGTGCTGCCGCGTGATTTCTCTGCTGCCATCGTCTCGTCAGCCGGACCTTTCGCTGGCGCTCTGCCCGGCGACCGGATCAGGCAACCGCCAGCATGGCGTTGAATTCGTCTCTCAAACGCGCCTCATCGGCACCGTCTGCAGCGGGAAATCCCTCTTCGACGGCCTTGGCGCGCTCCAGTGACCGGCCGGAAAGAACAGGAACTTCCCTCACGACCTCAAGCATTTCACTCATCACACCGTTGCAATGCAAGACTATATCGCAACCGCCCGCAACAATATTGGCGGCGCGTTCTCCGAGCGTCCCCTTCAAGGCATTCATCGAACTATCATCTGACATCAGCAGCCCGTCAAAACCGATACGGCCACGAATGATCTCGTGGATCACTTTGCGGGACGTCGTGGCTGGACGCTCGGGATCGATTGCATTGAAAACAAGATGCGCGCTCATACCCATCAGTTCCTTATTCAACGCACGAAACGGCACGAAGTCATGGGCATCAAGGTCATCCAGCGGAACATCCACCACCGGTAGTTCATGATGCGAATCCACCATTCCACGTCCATGGCCTGGAATATGCTTCATCACCGGCAGCATTCCGCCGGCCTTCAGGCCGTCAGCGGCCGCCTGCCCCATTTCCGAAACCAGCTTCGGGTCAAAGCCGTAAGCGCGGTTGCCGATGACGTTGCTCGCGCCTTCGACCGGCACATCCAGAACGGGCAGGCAATCCACGTTGATGCCGAACCGCATGAGATCGAAGGCGTGCAGGCGAGACATCAGCCAGGCCGCCCGCAGACCCTGCTTTCGGTCGCGCAGATAGATCGCGCCCAACGCATGCGCGTTCGGGTAGGACTGAAGGATCGGCGGTCGGATCCGCTGAACGCGCCCGCCCTCCTGATCGATCAGGACCGGTGCATTCGGGCGACCGACCGCGTCACGCATGGAAGCCACAAGATCGGTGATCTGCTGAGCCTCACCAATATTACGGCCGAAGAGAATGAAGCCCCAGGGCTGCTCTGCCTTGTAAAGGGCAATCTCTTCTTGCGTCAGCGCCAAGCCGCTACAGCCTAGGATCATAGCTTTCGATTCAGTCATGGACTTGGTCCTTTGGGGTATGTCGGATGCAACGCGCTACCGTCTATAAAAAAAGCCGGGACGGTGAGACCATCCCGGCTTTCCTGTTCAACTGTTCAGATCAGCGGGCGATGAGGCAGCTGCCGCCGGCAGAGCGGAAACGTTCGCACAATGCCGCCGCCTCGTTCTTGTCGCCAGCGGGAATACGAACACGGTAGAACGTGCCCTTCCCGGCGATTTCCGCAGCCTTGATGTCCACGCCGCGGCCACCAATGACAGAGCCGAACTTGGCCGACATGTTCTGATAGGATTTCTGCGCTTCCGCCTGGCTCGGCAGAGATGCGATCTGGATGTAGTAGCCACCGGAAGACGGCGTGCTGGTTGCAGCTGCAGGGGCCGACGCCGTCTGCGGAGCCGGTGCGGCCGGGCGAACATTGCCCTGATTGGTCACGGTAGCGACGACATTAGCTGGCTGGCTCGACGGACGGGCCGCTGGAAGCGGTGCCGCCGTCTGGGTCGGCTGCGCCGCGGCGGGTGCCGTGCGAGCCGCCGTCTGCGATGCTTGCGCAGGCTCAGGCGTTACTGGAACGCGGGACGTCGCGAGCACAGATGGGGCCTTTTCCGTCGTTGCAGGCGCCGCCAGTTCCTCGACCTTATCCTGCGTCGGCGTTCCCGCTGCAGGCGCTGGCGCTTCCTGCGTGACAAGCGTGCCATCCGGCTTGACGATCATGGTGCGCACCTTACGAGGCGAAACATTGACGCCAGATTGACCGTTATGGTCAGCCGCCTGTGCATTCTCTCCACGAGAAAGCAGACGCGGATCTTCCGTCTCGCCAACCGGTGTGGATGTCGCGCCCTGCATCTGGTCGGCTTCGTCTTCCATCGGAAGTTGCTCAGGGATCAGCGTGCGCTGCACGACATCGACAGGCTCTTCGTTAGTGGAAATCAGCGATGGCTGTTTGGGATCGGACGGTGCGGCACCGGCAACGCGGTCATAAACTGCCTTGTCCTGGTTCGGTACGACGCGACCACCGGGGTTTTCCGGCACGACCTTCGTCGGTTCACTGTCGGCGGAGATAATCACCGGCGCGCCATTCGATCCCATGTGGGACGAACCACCACCGATCAGCGCATAGGTGCCGCCGCCGACCAGCAGAAGACCAACAGCCGCTGCCATTGGAACGAACCAGCGGCGTGCACCGCCTTCGCGCTCATCATCGGCATAGCGAACCTGCTGCTCTGGAGCGGCATCGTCGCGAGTCTGCGAACCGAAGCGGCCTTCTGCCGCTTCCTGCATGCTGCGGCGGAAGTCCTGTTCCAGCGCACGCTCGAACTCGTCCACCTCTTCCTGTGTCGGCTGAGGCTGCGCCTGACGGGGCGCTGCATTCTTTTGACGATCAAGTCCGCCTGAAGCGGGTGACGAAAAGAGCGAGGCGAGCTCGGTGTCGAGATCGAGATCTTCGTCCTGGCGGCGTGCAACCGGCTTCGGCTCGAAAACGCCAACCGGCAGTTCTGGAACATCCAACTCGGTGATGGCTTCGGGCGCATCCTCCGTCTCGCCGATCTGGCTTGGGTCGAAAGGCAGGCTCTCGAGAGACGCTTGGGGCGCAACCGGCGCCGGAGCTGCCGGGCGACGTTCTTCATAGCGCGCACGCTCGACGACAGGCTGAGGCTGTGGCTGCGGGCGGGGAGCGACAGAAGCCACAGCGGCAATCGGTGCCGGGGCTGGCTTCGGCTGCACGACCGGTGCCGACTTTGCAACCGGCGCAGGCTGAGCGACGGGTGCAGGTGCTACATCGATGTTGGCGATCTCGGAGAGGTCGATATCAAAATCGATATCTTCGAGAGCCAGCTCGAAGTCGGAGTCGTTAAAAGCATCGAAGTCATCCGCAGCTGAGGGAGCGGCAACCGGGGCCGGAGTCGGAGACGCAGCGCGTGGCGCTGGCGCAACCGGGGCCGATACACGCGGGGGGGGCACAGGCGCAGCATCGACCGGAGCGGAAGCGGCAGGAGCCGAGACGATCGGCTGTGGTGCGACCGGTCTTGGCGCAGCAACCGGCGTTTCGAACACAGGCTCTGCGCGAACGGGTGCAGGCGCCGGCTTGGAGGGCTGCACCTTGCTGACGGGCTCGACCGCTGGCAGGACCGGGGCGGCCGTTACGACCGGTTCCATTCTCGCGACTGGGGCAGTAGCATCGACGCTCTTGTTGCTGATCTCATAGCGCGCAACGTCATAGATGAGCTCATCCATGGCGGACATCTTCTGCCCTGCGAGCACGTTGGCGCTCGATTGCAGGGCGACAGGCGCCGCGGCTTCGACCGCGGGGATCGCCACTGGAGCAGGCTGCGGCTGAGCCTTCGGAGCGACAGGCGTCGCACGCGTCGTGCCGAAATTGGCAAGCGGCAACCGCAGGCTGGAGAAATCGAGGGAGGACTTGCGCAGAGACGGTGCATTCGGCTGCAGAGACGCCGGTGCTTCATCGGCAACCGACATTTCCAGTTCGCTGGCGAGATCGATCGCGGTCTCGCCGGATGTCTCGGCCATCCGTTCCCAATCCGGCTGCTGGACAGGGGCTGGCTGCGGCGGAGTAACCGGCTGCTGCATCTGGACCGGCTGTTCGTAAGCACGGGGCTCCGGCACCGGAGCGGCCGGGATAGAAGCCGTGGCAACAGCTTCTGGTACAGCGGCTGGGGAAGGTTCGTACTGCTCTGGGGCCTGATCGCGATGATTGACATCAAACACGGCAGCGACCGAATGCGGATCGTCGCTGAAATCGTCTCTCAGATCGGCACGCGGCGTTGGCGCAGCGTGCTCGGCCACCAGATACTCTTCACGGCTCGCAGGGACCTGCTGTGCAACCGTCTCAAGCTCAGGCTCGCGGCGCGAGAATACCGATTCCACCCGCTGCATGAACTCATTGACCGGAACGGACGCACGAACGTCGTTGGCGGGATCGAGTGCGATAGGCTCGTGGCGCGGCGCGTCATAGACGGCGAACTCGCGCAACAGCTCATCTTCGAGGTTGAATTCCGGCTCCCGGCGCGTGGCAGGCGACGCAGCGTTCTGCGCAGCCGGGGGAGCAACGTGGGGAGGACGATCCTCTTGCGCGACGAGTTGCGCCAATTGAGCCAGGGGATCGTTGTCAGCGAATTCCTGCGACCGAGAGTCTCGGTTATACGCGACATTTTTTTCGACCATTACGTGTTCCACCATCTACGCATCACAGCACTTGCCAGCGTATTGTGAGCAAATAATGGTGAGGGATGTCATCGCATCTCGTCAGGCGCGTCCGCTCCCAAAAGCGTCAATCCGGACTTCAGCACATTTGCGACAGCACTCACCAGCCCTAGTCTGGCAACGCTCAATTCTCGGTTTTTATCGTTAACAAAACGTAATTCCGGCTGATCTTTACCTTTGTTCCAGTGTCCATGGAAGGAACTGGCCAAATCATAGAGGTAAAATGCCAAGCGATGCGGCTCATGATTCTGTGCCGCAGACTCGATCAGACGCGGATATTCCGCCAGTTTCGCGATCAGCTGCAACTCATTGACATCGTTAATCAAAACCGATCCGGACGAGAGAGTGGAGGCATCCACATCCAGCTCCGGAAACGCCTCATGCGCCTGCCGGAACACCGACTTGCAACGGGCATGAGCATATTGCACATAAAATACCGGATTGTCTTTAGATTGCTCGGTCACCTTGGCGAAATCGAAGTCCAGTGGCTCCGAATTCTTCCGGTAGAGCATCATGAATCGCACCGGATCGCGTCCGACTTCGTCGACGACGTCCCGCAATGTGACAAAATCACCTGAGCGTTTCGACATCTTGACCGGCTCGCCATCACGGAAAAGTTTGACCAGCTGGCACAGAAGCACGGTCAGTTTAGCTTTGCCTTCCGAGACGGCGCGCGCAACGGCCTCCAGACGCTTGACGTAACCGCCGTGGTCGGCACCGAGCACATAGATCATCTCGGAGAAGCCACGATCGTACTTGTCCTTGAAATAAGCCACGTCGGCCGCAAAATAGGTATATGTGCCGTCCGACTTCATCAGGGGACGGTCCATGTCGTCACCCACTTCAGTCGAGCGGAAGAGCGTCTGCTCGCGGTCTTCCCAATCTTCGGAAACCTCGCCCTTTGGTGGCGGCAGCGTGCCTTTGTAGACGTGACCCTTGAAGGTGAGGTCGTTGATAGCGGACAGAATCGGACCGGCATTGCCAGCGTGCAGAGCGCGCTCCGAGTAGAACACATCATGCTTGACGTTCAATGCCGCGAGATCCTCACGGATCATCGCCATCATCGCATCGATTGCCTTGTCCTTGACGATCGGCAACCACTGCTCTTCCGGCATGGCGCGCAGCTTGATGCCGAATTCATCGGCCAGCGCCTGACCGACAGGAACGAGATAGTCGCCCGGATAAAGGCCCGGAGGAATGGTGCCGACATCTTCACCCAGCGCTTCGCGATAACGCAGGAACACGGACTTCGCCAGCACGTCGATCTGCGAACCGGCATCGTTGATGTAGTATTCCTTGGTCACGTCGTATCCGGCAAAGGCCAGCACATTCGCAAGCGTATCGCCAACGACGGCGCCACGGCAGTGTCCGACATGCATCGGACCTGTGGGATTAGCGGACACATATTCGACGTTGATCTTCTTGCCGGTACCAACCGAGGACCGGCCAAAATCCAGACCTTGCGAAATCATTCCGGCCAGGAGGCGTTGCCAGTAGCCGACTGAGACGCGGATGTTGATAAAACCAGGGCCTGCGACATTGACGCTATCGACGTCCGCATCCTGCTCAAGGGCTGGAACGATGAGCTCAGCCAGCGCCCGCGGATTGGTCCCGAGCGGCTTTGCCAACACCATTGCGGCGTTGGTTGCGACGTCGCCATGGCTTGGATCGCGCGGCGATTCCACGGTGATACGGCCAAAATCGACAGCATCGCGATTGGCTTTGACGAGATCGATCGTCTCGAGAGCTTTTTTGATTCGTGCGTCAAAATCGGCAAAAAGGTTCATGGTCATCTACCTGCGCGAAGGGCTTTCAGTCATCCGGATATCGGCTTCGCAGTTGCGCGCTGCCTATCGCAAATCGGGTGTATGGTCAAACAGCCGCTGGTGCGTCCTCAAGGCGTAGCTGTCTGTCATGCCAGCCAGATAATCGCCCACATGGCGGGCTCTGGCCGCTTCCGTCATGCCGGGAATGCTGTCCACCCAGTAGTGGCTCTGCATCTCGGCTGGCGTTTCCATATAGCGGTGGAAAAGATCGGTGACGATCTGGGTCGCGCCTGAGCGAATACGCATGATGTCAGGGTGGCGGTAGATATGTGCAAAGAGCAGCTTCTTGATCTGCTTGTCGGTCTCAGCCATGGCAGGCGAGAACGTCGCGATCGTGCGGTCGGCAGCGCGGATGTCAGCCGCACATTTCGGCTTTAGGAGGCCAAGATTTTGTTGCGCAACGCCAATCACGTCTTCAACCATTCGCGTGATCTGACGGCGCATGATTTCATGCGCAAAGCGCTCGTCGTCCAGCGACGGATATTTCGCCCGAACCTCAGCCATCAGACCGGAGAGGAACGGCACTTCCTCCAGCATATCGAAGGTTAGATAACCGGCACGCAGGCCGTCATCGATGTCGTGCGTATTATAGGCAATGTCATCGGCAATGGCGGCGACCTGCGCCTCCAGGCTGGCAAAAGTGCCGATCTCCAAATCCTGGAGCTGGCAATAGTCAAGGATCGGCAGCGGCACCGGACCATGCGTCCCCTCACCCGCAGCATTCAACAGCGGGCCATTATGCTTCACCAGACCCTCAAGTGTTTCCCAGGTCAGGTTGATGCCATCATATTCGGCGTAGCGGCGCTCAAGCTTGGTGACGATGCGCAGCGACTGGGCGTTGTGATCGAAGCCGCCATAGGGTTTCAGCACCGCATCCAGCGCATCCTCACCGGTGTGACCGAAGGGCGTGTGGCCGAAGTCGTGCACCAGGGCGACACCCTCTGCCAGATCTTCATCCAGCTTCAGGGCACGGGCAAGAGCGCGGGCAATCTGCGCCACTTCGATCGTGTGGGTGAGACGCGTGCGGTAGTGATCGCCATCCGGGCTGATGAACACCTGCGTCTTGTGCTTGAGGCGCCTGAAGGCCGTGGTGTGGACGATACGGTCACGATCGCGCTGGAACTCGGAGCGCGTCAGGCTGGAGTCCTCGGGAAACAGGCGTCCGCGCGTCGTCCATGGATCGGCGGCATAGACCGCTCTTTCTCCGCTACCAAAACCCAACGCACGCTGATCGATAATCATCTCTGTCCTGCCATCGGCCCATTGACCTTTTACATTCCCCTTCATACCTATCGCGAAGGTTGCCGCAAAGCGCGTTTGCGGGCGGTAACGCTATAGACGGTGAATTTGACTGGTTTATAATCGGTCTTACACAGAACTTTGCTCGCCGGTTCTTGACTCCGGTTGGAGAAACGACATGACCACAGACGTTACACTCTCTGAATCCGCCGCAAAACGAATCGCCCAGATCGTCTCTGCCGAGGCTGGCAAGCAGGCGCTTCGCGTCTCCGTCGAGGGCGGCGGATGTTCCGGATTTTCCTACAAGTTCGACCTGGATGGCGCACCCACCGACGACGATATCGTCATATCCCGCGGAGATGCCAAAGTGCTCATCGACAGCATGTCGCTCGTCTATATGGCAGGCTCCGAAATCGATTTCGTCGACAATCTTCTCGGCCAGTCTTTCCAGATCAAGAACCCGAACGCGGTTGCCAGTTGCGGTTGCGGGACCAGCTTTTCGATTTAAAGCTTGCTGTTGAAACAGTGAAAACCGGTGGCTTTCGCCGCCTCATCGGGTAAAACAGGGTCCGAACGGAATGGAACCTGCGATGAAGATTGCCACCTGGAACATCAACGGCGTCAAGGCGCGCATCGAAAACCTTTGCGAATGGCTGAAGGAGTCGAGCCCGGATATCGCCTGCCTTCAGGAAATCAAATCCGTCGATGAAAACTTTCCGCGTCTGGAGATCGAAGCGCTCGGCTACCACGTGGAAACCCACGGCCAGAAGGGCTTCAACGGCGTTGCACTTCTTTCCAAGATGCGCCCCGATGAGGTCAATCGGGGTCTGCCGGGTGATGATGGCGATGAACAGGCGCGCTTCATCGAAGGCGTTTTTTCCGTCCAGGGCGGTGTCATCCGGGTCTGCTCGCTCTATCTGCCAAACGGCAACCCGCCGGATGATCCGGTGAAGTATCCTTACAAGCTGGCATGGATGGAGAGACTTCGTCGCTTTGCCGAAGACCGGCTGCAACTGGAAGAACCGTTGATCCTGGCTGGCGACTACAATGTCATCCCCGAGCCTTTCGACTGCCATGACCCACGCGTTTGGGCAGGCGACGCCCTGTTCCTGCCGCGGACGCGCGCTGCTTTCAGACGGCTCGAAAATCTTGGCCTTACCGATGCCACACGCGCCACCTCCGACGAGGCGGGACTTTACACCTTCTGGGACTATCAGGCAGGCGCCTGGCAGAAGAACAACGGCATTCGCATTGACCACCTGATGCTGTCATCGGAAGCGGCGGACAGGCTGCATTCCGTCTCTATCGAAAAACATGTGCGCGGCTGGGAAAAGCCATCCGACCACGTGCCGGTCTCAGGCTATTTTGATTTTCAGCCGGCCTGAGATCGTGGCCCATGAAATGCGATGAGGCCGGACGAGATCCTTGCTCGCCCGGCCACTTGTCCGATTCATATTCGATTTTGGGCTATGGTCAGAATTCTTCCCACTCGCTCTTCATGGCAACCGCTGCGTTGCCACGATATTGAGGTACGGCTGATCTCCTGCCCGGCGCATGATGCTGGGAATTCGCCGCCTTCGATACCGGCGCAGTTTGACAGCTCCCCGTTTTAAATCGGGCCACGAGGTTGCTGAGATTGACCGCTTCGTCGGCAAGTTTGCTGGTTGCCGCTGTGGATTGCTCTACCATCGCCGCATTCTGCTGCGTCGTCTGGTCCATCTGGTTGACGGCACCATTCACTTCGCTGAGGCCGGTCGACTGCTCTTTCGAGGCGGTGGCGATCGAGTGAACATGTTCGTCGATTTTACTAACGTGCTCACGGATCGCTTCGAGCGCGCTGCCAGTCTCGGTCACGAGCGAAACGCCGGAACTGACTTCATTGCGCGATCTGACGATCAGTGTCTTGATATCTCTCGCCGCTGTTGCGGAGCGTTGCGCAAGCTCACGCACTTCCTGCGCCACCACAGCGAAGCCCTTGCCAGCCTCACCAGCGCGAGCAGCTTCCACGCCAGCATTCAATGCCAACAGATTCGTCTGGAAGGCAATCTCGTCGATAACGTTGATAATGTTGCCGATCTCGTTGGATGCTTGTTCGATGCGGCCCATGGCCGACACAGCATTTCTGACAACATTACTGGACTGTTCCGTGCTTTGCCGGGCCTGCACCACCATATCGGATGCTTCGGTAGACCGGGTCGTGGAATTCTTCACCGCCGACGTAATTTCCTCGAGCGCCGCTGCCGTCTCTTCAAGAGACGCGGCCTGCTGTTCGGTGCGTTTCGAAAGATCGTCAGACGCGATGCGCAGTTCGCCGGCACCGCTTTTGATCATGTCAATCGCAGAGCGGACCTCCATCATGACCGAGCGCAGGCTCTCCATCGTCACATTGACGTTGCGCTGTAGTTCAAGGAACACACCGCGGAAATCACCCTGCATCGATTCTGTCAGGTCGCCGTCCGCAAGGGCCGCGACCACGCGATTGGTCTCTGCCACGCCGCGGTCCACTGATGTGA
Organism: Agrobacterium sp. SORGH_AS 787; assembly: GCF_030819035.1. Classification (NCBI taxonomy): domain Bacteria; kingdom Pseudomonadati; phylum Pseudomonadota; class Alphaproteobacteria; order Hyphomicrobiales; family Rhizobiaceae; genus Agrobacterium; species Agrobacterium sp. SORGH_AS 787. Next base: position 1,747,572 of record NZ_JAUTBG010000001.1, on the reverse strand, counting down.
CCAGTTCGTTGACGCTCAGCGCGAAACGATTAAGGTCCGGGTTCTCATAGCGCTTGCTGATGCGCGCGGAGAAATCACCCGCAACTGCAGAGGAAACGACCTGGGCGATATTGCTTTGTAAGTCCGCGTTCTGCTCCTAGAGTGCAGCCTCCTGAAAGGCAAGATCGCGAACCCGCACTGCGTTCTCTTTGAACACCAGAACAGCTCTCGCCATATCACCCACCTCGTCCTTGTTATCGGTGTAGGGGATCGCGACTGACAGATCACCGTCGGCCAGCGTCTTCATACAATCCGTCGTTCTGGCAATCGGCGTCGCAATGGCACGGCGACCAAAGAAGGCGGAGACGATCATCAACAGAACCATGAGGCCTGACAGAGTGATCGTAATCGTGGAGGCTAGCGCTTGAAGCTGCCTTCGCTCTTCATTCGCTGCCTCTGATCTCGCTTTTACATCATTGACAATCTCATCAGCCATAGATGCCAGTTGAGCGCTCGTAGTCTTCAATGGAACAAGCTGATGAGAGATTTCTGCATTCGCCGCACGATCGGTTAAGAGCTTTCCGACGTCAGCGTTGTACTTGGCGAGCACTTCGGAGATCTTCTGAGCCCTTCCTTGTTGGCAGATGCCTCCATAGCGGCTGTTCCCAGCTCAAGATATTTGACCGCCGATTCATGGCGCTTCGTCACGTATGTTTGCGCGTCTTTCAGTTCAGAAGGCGTAGAAGCAAGTCGTATTTCCCCAACACCGATTTCCATGCCTCGCAGCGAGGCCTTCATGTCAACCATGTTGCGCGCAATGTCCGCCTGAACGCGTCCCTTGGAGACTGCAGCGTCCACAGCCTGAGACAGAAACCATCCCGTCACTGAAGCAGTCAGAACAAGAACAATGCCCGCTCCTGACATGAGCGCGAGTTTTGTGCGAATGCGGTAAAAGTCCAACGCCATAGCAGTAGCCCATCGAGGAAAATACACAATGAAAGGACATGCTTTGTGGAGCAACGCAGGCGCGAGTCATTCTGCCGGCAGGTAAGTACGGAGACACAAAAGCAACTCATGGTCGCTTCTCATATTTAACATAACGTTATTGTGAACAGCGAGATTTCGCTAAATATAAACGCAGAAATATGAGTGAAAATAAACTTAGTCGGCGTCGCCTGAAGAGATGTTGCGCGCAAGCTGGATAGCGACACGACGATCATCTTCAGCCGCAACGGAAAACGCCTGCTCCTGAAGGTTTTGTATCCACACACAGTTGGCTGCAGCGCATTTGTCCAGCGCGGCTGTCATAAAGGCCAAGCCGCGAACCGTCTGGCCCTCTTGGAAAAGCAGATTGCCGAAGATCGACATAGCGCCGGCATGGCCGTGCTTGCGTGCCTGATTCAGCCACTTCTTGGCCTGCTGCGCATCTGCGCGGCCGCCCTCGCCTGCAAGAATCATCTGGGCCAGTTGGAACTGCGCCTCGGCCACACCGAAGGTCGATGCGACTTGGAAATACAGTTGGCGCGCTTGGCCGAGATCCACCTTCACAGGGCTGCCTGGAATGCCGTGACGATAATAGTCCGCCAGAGACAGCAACGCATTGACGAAGAAACCCGTATCTTCCGAACCAGGCTCTACGCCCTGGCTCGCAATCTCGCTGTAGATCTTGAAGGCTTCGAAGTCGTTCTTGGCGACACCGTCGCCATAGGCGTACATGTTGGCAAGTGCCCAGCGCGAGCCCGTATGGCCCTTTTCGGCCGCGTAACGATACGCTTCGACCGCATCTTCCTTCTTGCCATTCTTGTAGGATTTGAAGCCGAACTTGAAGAGATCGAAGGGGCCGGATTCCTTGGTGACGCCTGAATTGATATCAAATGCCAGAACCGGCATCGAAAGCGATGCGAGCATCAGCCCCAGACACAGCGGTTTCAAAACGTTGATGTCACATCTCAGCATTTCAACGAACTTCTCTCACTCTTCCCACACATGGCGAAGGCTAACCTCGCGTCCAAGGAGGGCTGCGATCTCTCAACACACTGCGTCGTTCCAGCAGCAACTCTCAATGCGCTGCGGGTGATCCTGAGCGGTAATAAATCAGCAATCTCATGAGCACAGGTATAAGTACCGTTTCCGGCAACATCACGGCGTTTTTTTGCCGTCTGGATACCACCAAACAAGCGCTGACGGAGAGAACCCGTCTTTACTTGCTTAGAGGCTGAATCCGCACCTGTTTTCACTTCCACCACTTCCGCAGCACCACTTTTGATGTCTGCATATTCTTCCATTCCCGCGCCGTCGAAAGCACTCAAGCACATGCTTTGTGGCGGGAAATGGACAAATACGACCACATTCTTACGCTACGTGAAGGTTGCAGAAATTTGTTGCCAAATCGTCACAATATTGCCGATCGGCAACAAAAAACCCGGCCATGTAAGGCCGGGCTATTTCATGTTTCAACAAGTTGATAAATCAGTTTGATCAGAACGCGATCTTGTAAGATGTACTGACTGCGTAAGCCCAATCGCCTCCAGCAGTGGCGTTGAAGTCTGCCCTTTGCGCGGTCGATTGGCTTCCGGACGTCAAATAAGAAACGCCTGCGCCAACACGGAGCACACCTGGACCGCTCTTGATCTGTGCGCCCGCACCCAGTGTCCAGACGTCCGTCATGATATCCGCACCTGTACCAACACCCTTGTCCCAAGTCAGCGTGACAGCGCCGGAGACATTTTCATTGAAGCTATGCCCAATACCGCCGGTGATGGTCCAACCGTCTTTCCAAAAGAAGTTTTTTTGCTGATTTCCGAGACCCGTAATAGTGTAGTTCAGCGTCTGGAGAACACTCCAGTCTGTCCATTTCACCGAACCGAACGCCAGCCAGTCAGGAGCAATGCCGCTCTGTAGATTGAGTTCGACGGACTGCGGTAGGGAACCCGTGCCTATAGCAGAGCGAGTGGCCGGACCTACGACGCCAGCACCAAAAGCACTCGGCGTGAAATTGCCAGATGCGTCATGATCGACCTGTGACCGATACATCAATTCAGCACGGAGGGCATATTCCTTGATTTCGTAAGCAGTACCAATACGATAGCCGCCAGCACTCGAATCTTCAAGATGAAGGGTCCCAAGCGTCTTTGTCTCTCTGTAGTCGAAGCTCTCTACGAAGCCACCGCCTAGGAAATAGAGTTGTCCCGGCCCCACATCGAAGTTGACGGCACATGTGCCACCATACTCGTTTGTCGAGAACTTGGAATTTATAACGGCATTGCCGAAAGGCGCACCTGCCGCGACATCTGCTGCCCTGTCTGCGGCCTGCGCTTGCGCACCATACTCTGACTTAGCACCAAAAGGCTGCGTGTAAGTGAAAGCGCATGACAAATTTTGCGAAATTCGCGCCTTCGCGGAAAACGACGGTATGGCATAGTTCTTGGAGTAATCGTCGTCGGTTGCATTCGCACCGCTGATCGTCTCGAAGCTCCGCTTCGGAATAACGTAGATCACGCCGCCGCGTGCTGCCACCGTGCCATCTTCATACAAGATTTCCGTATCGGCGTCGCCGCGTGTGAAACCGCCAGCCTGAGCGCTACCAACAGCCATGCAGGCGCCGACAAGACCCAGAGTCCCTCTTTTGATCCAAGTTGTTGCCATCTCTCTCCCCAATCAAAGGCAATGTAGTGATCAGAAATTGAAATGCTTTGGAGAAAATGACAATGCACCCCTACCCCCATCACCAGGGGTGACTTAGATCAAAGATTTACGTGAAAAATCGTGGTAAGGCAAAAATCGGGGAACAATCAAAATATTTTTCCAATTAATGAGGTGAAAAGGCTTATTCTGGGAAAATATTAGCTCATTCAATCTTGTGTGTGTCTGCGACACAACATTCATACTTTTCACTCAAAAAAGTCCGAATTCCGTCATGTTCTGAGGGACTTGGTCAAGAGACTGCGAGGACAGCAGTTCACCGACGACTCGATTACCCTAGCCTCACGAAACAAATAAAAAAGCGCCTCCATCGCGAAGGCGCTTTTTCAGGTTATGTGAACGTCAGATCAACCGGCCTCATTGACCCGCTGCAATGCGATCTTCAAGCTCTTTATCTGAAGCTCGAGTTCAGCCTTGCGGTCACGGTCTGTTGCGACCACTTCCGGATCGGCATTGGCCACGAACTTCTCATTCGAGAGCTTCTTGTCGATACGTTCTAGTTCGGCCTGTGCCTTACCGATCGCCTTTTCAAGACGCGTTCTTTCCGCAGAGACATCAATGAGATTGCCGAGTGGAATGCAGACGGTCGCCTCACCGACGACGATCTGTGCCGATCCCTTGGGTGCTGTATCGGCAGCCAGGATTTCATCGGCACGCGCCAGACGGCGGATTGCGGCGGAGTGGCGGTCGAGACGCATCTCGGTCGTCGGGTTGGCGGCAACGACGACCAGCGGGGCAGTAGCACCGGGCGGTACGTTCATTTCCGCGCGCGTCGAGCGAATGCCGGAAACGAGATCGATCAGCCAGTTGATTTCCGCAGCGGCCGCTTCATCCCGGAATTCTGGTGCGGGCCAGTCTGCATGGCAAAGCAGTCGGTCGCGGCTTGCGCCTTCGCCGGCCGTATGCGCCCACAATTCTTCCGTCATAAATGGCATGAAGGGATGCAGCAGCTTGTAGATTTCTTCCAGAACATAGGCCGCGCAAGCCTGAGCCTCCGCCTTGGCTGCCTCGTCCTCTCCGTTGAAGACGGGCTTGAGAAGTTCGAGATACCAGTCGCAGAACTGGTTCCAGACGAAGCGATAAAGCGTGCTGGACGCGTCGTTGAAGCGGTAGTTCTCGATTGCCGCCGTAACGTCCTTTGCCGTGTTGGCTAGTTCGGTCAGAATCCAACGGTTGATCGTCTGGGTCGCTGCTTCCGGCAGGAAGTGCGGATCGCGTTTGACGCCGTTCATTTCGGCAAAACGTGTCGCATTCCACAGCTTGGTGCCGAAGTTGCGGTAGCCTGCAATGCGCGCTGGATCAAGCTTCACGTCACGCCCCTGCGCCGCCATAATGGCAAGCGTAAAGCGCAGCGCATCCGCACCATACTGATCGATCAACTCGAGCGGATCGATGACGTTGCCCTTGGACTTCGACATCTTCTGGCCGTTCTTGTCGCGAACCAGCGCGTGGACATAAACAGTATTGAATGGCTCGACGGCGTGACCGGCATCATCCTTCATAAAGTGAAGGCCCATCATCATCATTCGGGCGACCCAGAAGAAGATGATGTCGAAGCCCGTGACGAGAACATTGGTCGGATAATAGCGCGCAAGCTCCGGCGTTTTGTCGGGCCAGCCGAGCGTGGAGAACGGCCAGAGCGCGGAAGAGAACCACGTGTCAAGAACGTCTTCGTCGCGTGTGAGAATTTCGCCCGGCTTGAAGTTCTCGAGCTTCTCCTGCACCCAAGCCTTCCATGGGCCTTCATGCGCAAGATAGTGCTGAACGGCGGCGTCGAGCGCTTCTTCCTCTGTCTTCTCGACGAAGACCTGACCATCCGGGCCATACCAGGCAGGAATCTGATGGCCCCACCAAAGCTGACGCGAGATGCACCATGGCTGGATGTTTTCCATCCATTCGAAATAGGTCTTATCCCAGTTCTTCGGCACGAAATTCGTGCGGCCTTCGCGAACCGACGCCATTGCAGGTTCGGCAAGCGTCTTGGCATCGACGAACCATTGGTCGGTGAGCATCGGCTCGATGACGACGTTGGAACGGTCGCCAAAGGGCTGCATGATCTTCTTGTTTTCGACATAAGGAACGTCGTTGCCTTCGGCGTCCTTCACCGTAACGGCAAGCCCATCGGCATTGATGGCAGCGATGACCCGCTTGCGCGCTTCATAACGATCAAGACCACGATACTCATCGGGAACGAGGTTGATGGCATCGACATCGGCTTCGGATGGCAGCTTGCCGGAGCGCGTGATTTCGCCTGCGAGTTCCGCGCAGCGTGCATAGGGCTCGCCGTCATCGCGCATCTGTGCCTGCGTATCCATCAGGCGATAAAGCGGAATGTTGTTGCGACGGGCAACCTGATAGTCGTTGAAGTCATGCGCGCCGGTGATCTTGACGGCACCGGAGCCGAAGGTCGGATCCGGGTACTCGTCCGTGATGATCGGGATCAGGCGGCGGCTTTCTTTCGGGCCGACAGGAATTTCGCACAGCTTGCCAACGATGGGTGCATAGCGCTCATCGGACGGATGAACGGCCACCGCACCATCGCCCAGCATGGTTTCCGGACGCGTGGTCGCAATCGCGATGTAGTCGCGCTCTTCCTGGAAGACGATGTTGCCGTCCGCATCCTTCTCGACATAGGTATAGGTTTCGCCGCCGGCCAGCGGATATTTGAAGTGCCACATATGGCCGTCGGTCTCGCGGTTTTCGACCTCGATGTCGGAAATCGCCGTCTCGAAATGCGGGTCCCAGTTGACCAGACGCTTGCCGCGATAGATCAGGTCCTGCTTGTAAAGCGTGACGAAGACTTCAAGAACAGCCTTCGACAGCCCCTCATCCATGGTGAAGCGTTCGCGCGACCAGTCGCAGGACGCGCCAAGGCGCTTCAACTGGTTGAAGATCAAGCCGCCCGATTCGGCCTTCCATTCCCAGACCTTGTCGATGAAGGCTTCGCGACCCATGGCGCGACGGCCGGGAAGCTGGTTTTCCATCAGCTTGCGCTCGACGACCATCTGTGTGGCGATACCGGCATGGTCCATGCCGGGCTGCCAGAGAACATCCTTGCCGCGCATACGCTCGAAACGGACCAGAATGTCCTGAAGCGTATTGTTCAGCGCATGGCCCATATGCAGCGAGCCGGTGACATTCGGCGGCGGAATGACGATCGTGAAAGTCTCGGCATCCGGCTTTGCATTCGCGCCTGCGCGAAATGCATCGGCCTCATCCCAGGCCTTGGCAATTTTTGGTTCTACGGAAGCGGAATCGTAGGTCTTATCGAGCATTTCCTGGCCTGAAATCTGGAGTTCTATTTTTGGTTTTTAAATAAGGATGGCAGGTTGAGAGTCAACAGTTGCCGACGCGGCATCAGGCTTATGCGTTACCGCTTTATCACTGGAATTCAAATATCTGCCGGAAAACGCCGGGCGCGATCAGAGACAGAGGGTTGATCTGTAACCGCGGCGTCGCCGTCGGGCCCGTCAGTTTGAAGGTGATACCAAGCAGGCCACGGTCACGACCATTGCCCAAGAAGATGCCGATGAACGGCAACTCGCCGAACAGCCGGTTAAGGCCATAGGCAGGCATGAAGGTGCCGGTCATATCGATATTGCCGTTCTGGTCCTTCAACACGCCCTGGAAGGTGGCGCCAATCTGCTCGCCACGCACCACGCCATTTTCCAGCGCCACGACGCCGTTGACATAGACGACACGCGCAAAGCCGCGCTGGAACTTTTCCGAACTGACATCGATGTTGCGCCGTACAGCCGCATTCAGACTGCGGCCATCCTGACCGGAAGGGGTGGCAACAATATCCTGCAGCTTGGCTTCATTGAGAACGGCGAAGTTGCGCAGATCGAGCGAACCGCTCCAAGACGAGCCGTTGGACGTGGTCATGACGAGGTTCAAGAGACCGCCACGAATACGAGTATAAAGATTGGTGAAGCGCGCGAAGGCACCGGCATCACTGCTGGTCAGATTGATCGTCCCGCCATCGCCTTGGTTGGTGGTCTGCGCTACCACGGCCTGCCCGCGGCCGGACACACCCTTGAAATCCACCGTGCGCACCTTGCCATCCCTGACGCCGATGCTGGCGGTCACATTGGAGAGCGCCTCGTCGTTGAAGCCGTAGACCCGGTCGAGATCTGCCTTGATGTTCAGTGATCCCAGGTCGCCACCTGGAGCCGCACCCGCCGACGCGGCGGAAGCGCCGCTTTCGGAGTTGCGCAGCTTGGCGATGATGGGTCTGAGATCAGCCGACTTGCCGCTGATATTGACGGTGTAGCTTCTTTTTGCGGCGGAGACTGAGACCGCATAATCATCTTGAGGCGACAACTGGAAACGGGAGAAATCGGCCGAGATCAGGCCGCCTTTATCAAAGGTGAGATCGCCAGCAGCGCCAAAACCATCACCCTTGAGCGCCAGGTCGTGAATGCTGGTGCGGCCATTGACCGTCTCCATGCTGAAGGACGCATTCGCCTTGACGCCCACACCCTTTGTCCAGCCAATACCCGGCAGAACCATGGACGCGTTGGAGAGATCGAGCTTCACATCCTGCCGCTCAGGATCTGTGCTGTCTATTTCAAGCAGCGTCGTTCCCCCCAGAACGCTGGAGAGTTCCGGTGCCAGCTTGGCGATTTGGCCGGGCTCCAGAACCGCATTCAGCACAAGTTTTCGGCCTGTCGTGCTGGTTTTGCGAATGGGCTGGGTCAAATCGATATTCATTGCAACATCGTCAATCCGACCCTTACCGAGAAGGTGCAGCGTTTCGTTGTTGAGCTTCAGGCTACCGTTGACCGAAGACACCTTGCGGTTGGAGATCGGTCGCGCCAAGGAAACGTCATTGAGCGCCAGATCCGCTGTCCACACGGGATCGGGTGGAGACTGGCTTTTCAGAAGGCCAACACGCAGTTTGGCGTGAGCGGTCACATTGCCAGAGAAATCGCCGGGCTGGAATTCAGTGTCCTTCAACGCGTTGATCGGCTGGAAGGACGCAAGCTCTGCAATACTGTCGGCCGATCCTTTGACATTGAGATCGAGGTCGGCCATCAGCGGCTTTTCGTAGACATCAGCGATCGAGAAGTGGCTGTTTTCCAGCTCGAGACTACGGTTCGATGGGAAGAAGGAGGTGGCTTTCGAGACGGTGACGTCGATCTTCTCACCCACGAGCTCGAAATGAGCATAGGCATCGCGAAGCGGTGGAATGTCGCCGGCAACGTTCAAGCGCGTGTTCTCGACGTCGAATTTGATTTGCAACTCGCTGGCGGACAATTCCAGCGGGCAGTTCGGCCCGCACATGCGACCAGCGGGTATGAACACCGCGATGGAGCCGTTGCGCACCGTGCCGCCGAACAGGTTGGCAATGACCCATGGCCGCGCCTTATGCGCCATCCAGAACGGCCAGAGTTGCTTGACAGCCGTCGCCTCCATTTTTGGGATTTGCCCGCCAAAGCTGATTTCGGGAGAGCCCTGCCCGAAACGGACCTTCAGCGAGCCTGCCATGTCGCCAAGCTGGCTTGAAACATACAGGGACGGTACATTGATCTCACGTGTCGTGCTGTCAAACGTGCCATCCGCCTTCAGATCGAAGGTCACGGGCTCTTCGCCGCCTGCATCGGCAACGGCTGCCGCATTTGGCAGATGAACGGAAAAATCGAAACCCTTGTCGTTGTCGAGGAGTTTTGCCTGGATGGGTAGCGTCGTGCGGCCAAATTGCAGGTTCGAATTGTCGACCAGAACAGCCTTGCCATCGAAATCGTAATGCGCGTTGACCACACCACCCGTCACGGGCTGTGCTTCCCCGCCGATATAAAGCTCGCCATTTCCCAGCGCGAAAGAAAGATCCAGCGCCGGCTTTTGATCGGTGGCACCGCGGGCCGCGGCGATGTTGATGCCGGTCTTGACGTTGAGCCCCTGGTGCATCAGCCCCTCGTCATCGAATTGTTCGAGAAGCGGGCCAATATCGAACCCGTCCAGCCGGGCGGAGAAATTGTTGATGCGGCCATCGACGGCGGTGGCAGCAAGAGCCAATTCCGCAACCTGGCCGTTGAAAGCCACATCGCCATCGAGCGTATAGCCGCCCTCGCCATCGGGAACGAGAGACAACTCGCTGACAATGATCGTGCGGGGCTTGCCGTCTTCTCGCGGCGGCAGGCGGATCGCGATATCGGAAAGATCGATTTCCTCCGTGCCGCTGCGCTGAAAGGTTTGCGACAGCCGATCGAGATCGCCGAAGGCATTTTCCAGAAGTGCCGGGATCGCATCGATACGAAGTTGCGCGAGATCGAAGGCCTGCCCCTTGGGCAACAGTGCCGTATCAAGCTCCATGCCATTGGCTTCCAGCGTGGCGATCGACACACGCCCGGTCAGCAGCGCGAGAGGATCAAGCGCCATGCCGATGGAACGCGCACGGCTTAGATGCTGCCCCGATTCGCTATCGGTAATATCGACATCCTGGGCAACCAGCGAGAGCCGCAGCCCGGAGGAAAAGCGGATTGCTGTGGAGCCTATGCGCGCTTCGTAGCGAGGGCCGAGTGCCCGCTCCAAAGCCTGCTGCGCCTGGCTTGAGAGAGCGCTGTCAACCGAACCGGTTTCGACCGATAAAATGATGCCGCCGATGGACAGGAAGGCGAGGACAAAGAGGGCCGCGAAGACCTTGGCGAAAGCGCGCAGCATGGAGCGAGGCGGCGGGCAATGAACGATGATCGGGTCTTCCGCTTGCGCAGACGGTAAAGCGTGCAGCGGCACGATGTCGCGCTTGCTGAAACTGACCTTCTCCCCACGAATTTCCGCCATTCGTACCCTGCGCGCTCCCGGAAATATCCTGAACCCCAAGCCAGGGTCTTTTCAGTTTGGCGGTTTCACCCTGCCATCCCGCATGACTTGCCACAAGACTGGACGAAGCTGTTATTCGGTATATATCGAATACCCGCCCCCATGCTCAACAATCCGGGCAAAAGAAAGGTGAACCATGGCAGAACTGACGATTGGCGACGAAGCACCCGATTTCCGTCTTCCCAGAAACGGCGGTGGCGATATTTCTCTTTCCGATTTGAAGGGCAAGGCGGTCGTCCTCTATTTCTACCCGAAGGATGACACATCCGGCTGCACGGCAGAGGCAATCGACTTCAGCGCATTGGGTGCTGAGTTCGAAGCGGCCAATACCGTCGTCATTGGGATTTCGCCCGACTCGGTGAAGAGCCACGACAAATTTGCCGCCAAGCATTCGCTCACCGTGATGCTGGCCGCCGATGAAGACAAGAGCGCGCTGGAGGCCTATGGCGTTTGGAAGGAAAAAAGCATGTACGGCAAGAAGTACATGGGTGTTGAACGCACCACCTTCCTGATTGCGCCAGACGGCAAGGTTGCGAAAATCTGGAACAAGGTGAAGGTGCCAGGGCATGCGCAGGCGGTTCTCGATGAGGCCAAGGCTGTTTGACCGGCCAAGACTGATCCGACGACCATGACATTCACGCTGACATCGCTAAGGGGCGCTGCAACCGAAGCCATCGCCTCAGCCGATCTCGACCGCAAGACGGCGCTGGCGCAGGAAGCGGCAACCCGCTGGTTCGAGCGACGTCTCTCTCTGCGCTCGCCGCTCGACCCGAAATTGCCGGACCGCCCGGGACGACCTGGGAAGCCGGAACTTGTCCCGCCAACCGCAGTCAAGCGTCGGTCTCTCCACAGCGTGAAGGGCCGGATCGCTCTCTTGCACGCCATCGCCCATATCGAACTCAACGCCGTGGATCTCGCACTCGATATCGTTGCGCGTTACGCCAGCGAGCCGGTGCCGCAGTCCTTCTTCCATGGCTGGATGCAGGTTGCCTTCGAAGAGGCAAAACACTTCCGGCTGGTGCGAGATCGCCTGCGGGCGATGGGCGCAGATTACGGAGATCTTCCGGCGCATGACGGTCTCTGGCAGGCCGCACACCAGACGCGCAATGACCTTACCGCCAGGCTTGCAGTCGTGCCGCTCATTCTCGAAGCGCGCGGTCTCGATGTCACCCCCTCCCTCCAGGCCAAGATGCGGGAGACGGGCGATCTTGAGAGCGCTGCCGTTCTCGACGTCATCTATAATGACGAGAAGGGTCACGTTGCGATTGGCGCGAAGTGGTTCCGCTTCCTGTGCGCGCGTGAAAAGAAGGACCCGGCGGAAACCTTCAAACAACTGGTCCGGGTCAATTTTCGTGGACCGCTGAAGCCGCCCTTCAACGATCTTGCCCGCGCCGAGGCGGGATTGACGCCGTCCTTCTATCGGTCGTTGACCGCCGTCAGCCAAAGCTGAGCGCCTCTGTAAAAGCTTCGTTAACCTTAACAAATTATCTTTCTCAGTGGACGAAGAACCGCCGCTGGAGCTGAAATGACGGAAGCGAGGACAAACCTGGCCTTTGGCAAGAAGCGCAAGCAGCACATCCTCATTCTGGCGAGCGGCGAGAAGATTCGCCATGTCACGATCAGACCCTTGATCGTCGTCCCCACCCTGCTGATTATCCTCGTCATGAGCCTCGGCTTTATCGGCTCGACTGCCTATCTCGTTTTCCGCGACGATATGCTGGGTGCGATGATTGCACGGCAATCGCGCATGCAAAAGGATTATGAGGACCGTATCGCCGCACTCCGTTCGCAGGTGGACCAGATTACATCGCGTCAGCTTCTTGATCAGCAAGCTGTTGAGAAGAAAGTGGAAACGCTTCTCGCCCAGCAGAATGCCCTGTCCTCCCGTCATGGACGCGCCAACGAACTCCTCAATGAGGACGCTGTATCGGCACAGGAGGACCAGAGCGTCACACCTTCGGCCAACGCGTTCGCTCCCCAGAAGAAGGCAAGCCTTTCCGGCGGCGTATCCGCCATCGACCGAGCGCTACGTGGTCCTGAAAAAGGATCGACGCTCAAAGGCAGCTTGACCTATAGCGACAACAAGGACGCCGTGTCCGGTCGCGCGCTGACGCGCATGCTCGCCTCGCTCAACCGCATCGAATCGGACCAGCTTGGGCGAATCGCTTCGCTGACGACTGGCGCAAAAAGCCGGGCCGATGCGATGGCCGATATCATTCGTAGCACCGGGCTGAAAATTGACGACAAGCCTGACGATGCCATCGGCGGGCCCTTTGTGGAAGCCTCGACCAATCCGTTTCAGGCCTCGCTCGCAGATCTCGACGATGCCTTGAACCGCCTGGAGACCGTTCGTGGTACGGCAGAGCGCCTGCCGCTCGGTAACCCGGCGCCCGGTCGCGATATCACCAGCCGCTTCGGCAATCGCATGGACCCGTTTCTCGGTCGTCCTGCACTGCATACCGGCATAGACTTCCGCGCGGAGACCGGTGCCGATGTGCGGGCGACGGGTGCTGGCACCGTTTCTTTCGCAGGCTATTCAGGCGGTTACGGCAACATGGTAGAGGTCGATCACGGCAAAGGTGTCACGACGCGCTACGGCCATTTGTCGCAGATCCTTGTTCGCACCGGCGAAAAGATCGAGCTATCCGATGTCATCGGCAAGGCCGGCAGTACCGGACGCTCCACCGGACCTCATGTTCATTACGAAGTGCGGTTGAATGATGAGGCGGTTGATCCAATGCGCTTCCTCGTCGCGGGCACTGAATTGAAGACCTATCTTCAGTAAAGCACCGCTTCGCATCAGAATTTGAGCCGAATTTTCTTTCATCGGCCAGTTTTCATGTGCCATTTCGGGACAAATCCCTGTTTCCTTGACTTTTCGGCGATTTAAGCCTATGTCGCGGACCACGATCTGCGGCACTAACGCTACGACAGTCGCTTGTTCTTCGAACCAGAACGGAAACAGTTTTTCCTTTGACAACATTCTCTGATCTTGGCCTGAGCCAAAAAGTCCTTTCCGCTATTGCCGATGCTGGCTACACCACGCCAACACCTATCCAGGCGGGCGCCATTCCTCCGGCGCTGGAAAGACGCGACATTTGCGGCATTGCACAGACGGGAACCGGCAAGACGGCGTCCTTCGTGCTGCCGATGCTCACCCTGCTCGAAAAGGGCCGCGCGCGTGCGAGAATGCCGCGTACACTCATTCTGGAACCGACGCGTGAACTGGCGGCCCAGGTTGCCGAAAACTTCGAGAAGTACGGCAAGAATCACAAGCTGAACGTCGCACTTCTGATCGGCGGCGTCTCCTTCGAAGAGCAGGACCGCAAGCTGGAGCGTGGCGCAGATGTCTTGATCTGCACCCCCGGCCGTCTGCTCGACCATTGCGAACGCGGCAAGCTTTTGATGACGGGCGTGGAAATCCTCGTCATCGATGAAGCCGACCGCATGCTCGACATGGGCTTCATTCCCGATATCGAGCGCATTGCGAAGATGATCCCCTTCACGCGCCAGACGCTGTTCTTCTCGGCCACCATGCCGCCGGAAATCCAGAAGTTGGCCGATCGCTTCCTGCAAAACCCGGTCCGCATTGAAGTGGCTAAACCCTCTTCGACGGCAAAGACCGTGACGCAGCGCATCGTTGCGACCCACGACAAGGATTACGAGAAGCGCGCCGTGCTTCGCGACTTGATCAAGGCTCAGACCGAGCTCAAGAACGCGATCATCTTCTGCAACCGCAAGAAGGACGTGGCCGATCTTTACCGGTCGCTCGAACGGCACGGTTTCTCCGTCGGCGCCCTGCATGGCGACATGGATCAGAATTCGCGGACAAAGATGCTCGCGGGCTTCAAGGACAATCAGATTACGCTGCTGGTCGCGTCCGACGTTGCCGCACGCGGTCTCGACATTCCCGATGTCAGCCATGTCTTCAACTTCGACGTCCCGATCCATGCGGAAGATTACGTCCATCGCATCGGCCGTACCGGCCGCGCCGGTCGCTCCGGTGCTGCCTTCACGCTCGTCAATCGTCGTGACACCAAGTATCTCGACGCCATCGAAAAGCTGATTGGCGAAAAGATCGAGTGGCTGAGCGGAGATCTTTCGGAACTTCCCGCACCCATGGAAAGTTTCGCCACCGATCGTCCGCGCCGCGGCAAGGACAAAGAACGGGATCGTGGCCGTGGCCGCGACAGAAACCGCCGCGAAGAGACTCAACAGGTCGAAGCGGAAACCCCCAATGTGAAACAGGCTGACACCATTCAGGTTGCGGCAAATGGAGGCGACAAGGTGAAGGCAGAGCGCAGGCACGAAAAGGCACCTCGCAATTTCGAGCGGAGCCACGGTGCTTCCCATGCGAATGACGACAACCGTGATCGTCGCCGCCACTATCGCGACCATGATGATGGCCCGACACCTGTCGGCTTCGGCGACGATATCCCCGCATTCATGCTGATCGTTGCAAACGCCAAAGGCTGATGGCACAGCCAGGCATCGATTTTCCCGGTGTCGGATGCGGTCTCGTCATCAGGCGGGACGGCAAGGTGCTGCTTTATAAGCGCGTAAAATCGCCCGAAGCTGGCCACTGGAGCATTGTGGGCGGCAAGGTCGATCACATGGAACACGCCCTTGAGGCCGCCCGTCGCGAAGCCGAGGAGGAAAGCGGGCTGACCATCGGGGACGTCCGCTTCCTCTGTATCAGCGAGCAGATCATACCAGCCGACAGGCAACATTGGCTGTCGCTGATCTACGTGACCGACAACGTGACGGGAACAGCGCAATTGACGGAGCCGGACAAGCTCTCCGAGATGGGCTGGTTCGATCTCAACGACCTGCCCTCTCCCCTGTCTGTTTTCGCCCAGGACGCCTTTCGCCATCTCGCATCACGATGAGAACGTCGCCGTGCCAAGGTTGGCGGTCCATCCACCACGCGACGAACAATTATTCTTTGCTATAAAGCGCATTTTTCTTGGCGTTGAACCTTTTGCATCCTGCTCAGCCTCGATAACATCGGACAATCGCACAGGATAATGCCGTTGATGAATTCACTCCGCCTGCTCAGTTTTGCCTTCAGTCTCAGCCTGGCTGGCGTTGCAAATGCTGCGACCATCGCAGTCGTTGCGCCGCAGAACGGCGCATATGAGACGCTGGGGTTGCAAATCCGGCAGGGTGTGAAGGCGGCGGCGGCAAAGGCCGGCCTCGATGTGATGGAGATCCATGAAAGCTGCGAGGACGGCAGCGGTGGCGCCATCGCTGACGGTCTCGTTGCGTCGAAAGTCTCCGTGGTCGTCGGTTTTCTATGTACGGAAACCCTCGCGGATGCGCTGCCGACGCTCAAGAATGCCGCAATCCCCGCCATCACTCTGTCGAGCCGCTCGCCCATCCTGATGGAAGATGCGTTGAAGCGCGGCTGGCCGCTCTTCCGTATGGCACCGTCGGAGAACGACGAGGCCTCTGCCGTGGCGGATATCATGCTGCGCGACTGGAAGGGATTGCCCTTCGCGCTTCTTGATGACGGGACGATCTATAGCCGTGAGCTGGTGGACCGTGTGCGAGCGCGCTTGGAAGAGGCGGGGTTGAAACCGACCTTCACCGACACGCTGCGCCCGTCGCAGGAACAGCAGATCGCCCTTGTGCGTCGCCTGAGCCGCACAGGCGTGACTCATGTCTTCGCGGCGACAGAACGCAATGACCTATCGATCATTGCACGCGATGCTGCGGCAGAGAAAATTCCCCTCCTCCTTATGGGCAGCGACGCGCTGCGAGCGGCAAATGCACCTGTTCCGCTGCAGCCGGGCACGCTTGCTGTCGCCCTGCCGGACTACGCGGCCCTACCCTCTGCGGCAGACGTGGTTCAGCAGCTCCGCGCTGCCAACATCGAACCCGAAGGCTACGTTCTTCCGGCCTATGCCGCCGCCCAACTCTCGGCCCAGGCGCTGGAAAAGGCATCGGAACAATCGAAGCCAACGCCTGTTGTGATGGTTGGTACAACCTTCAACACGGTGATCGGCCCCGTCATCTTCAACGATCA
This sequence comes from Agrobacterium sp. SORGH_AS 787, assembly GCF_030819035.1. Lineage (NCBI taxonomy): Bacteria > Pseudomonadati > Pseudomonadota > Alphaproteobacteria > Hyphomicrobiales > Rhizobiaceae > Agrobacterium > Agrobacterium sp. SORGH_AS 787. The sequence goes on along the minus strand of NZ_JAUTBG010000001.1, from coordinate 1,731,041 downwards.
CCACGAGTTGCAGGACAATCCCTACCGGCTTCAACGCTGGACCGGAACGAATTTCGTCTCTGTGGACAAGGCGCTAAATTAGGGTGCTCCAGCAACGTCATATCGCGAGATCGATTTCTATCTAATCGATTTGGCCCTTCTGAGGTTTGTATCGCCGCTTGTTGACCCATGCATGCGGTGCTAAGGGCCAGCAACGCCTTGCCAAACAGGAGCATTTGCAGATGACCCTTCCCGTCCGGATCGCCCCCTCCATTCTTGCCTCCAACTTTGCAAAGCTCGGACAGGAAGTCGCCGATGTGACGGCCGCTGGCGCCGACTGGATTCATCTGGACGTTATGGACGGTCACTTTGTGCCGAATATTTCCTTCGGACCGGATGTGATCAAGGCGCTCCGCCCCCACAGCAAGGCCTTCTTCGATTGCCATTTGATGATCGCGCCTGCCGATCCCTATCTCGAGGCCTTCGCGAAGGCCGGTTGCGACAGCATTACGGTCCATGCCGAAGCGGGCGCGCATTTGCACCGCTCGCTGCAAACCATCCGCTCGCTCGGCAAGAAGGTCGGCGTCACGCTCAATCCCGCAACGCCGCTTTCCGTGCTGGAAAACGTGCTGGACGATGTGGACCTCATCCTCATCATGAGCGTCAATCCAGGCTTTGGCGGTCAGAAGTTCATTCCCGCCATGCTCGACAAGATCCGCGCAGCGAAGTCACTCATCGGCAATCGCCCGATTGAGCTGGAAGTGGATGGCGGCATCACCACCGAAACGGCTGGCAGCGCTATTGCGGCGGGCGCCAATGTGCTGGTTGCGGGTTCTGCCGTCTTCAAGGGTGATGGTGTGGATGATTATACCAAAACCATCTCCGCTCTCAGAGCATCCGCCGAAAGCGGCAGAGCCTGATCGCCACGTAAACGCCTTTCGGCAGAGGCCGTGTTGTCGAATTCACCCTGGCACACCGAATGCGTTGAGATTGCCGGAACACTTTGCTAAACGGGCACCAGATTTCTCACTCAAGAAGGCTTTGCCATGATCCCTCGTTATTCCCGGCCGGAAATGGTCGCTATCTGGTCGCCGGAAACCAAGTTCCGCATCTGGTTCGAAATCGAGGCGCATGCCTGTGACGCGCTGGCGGACATTGGCGTAATCCCGAAGGAAGCGGCAAAGACGATCTGGGAAAAGGGTGGTGCGGCCGAGTTCGACGTTGCCCGCATCGACGAGATCGAAGCCGTCACCAAGCATGACGTCATTGCTTTCCTCACCCATCTTGCAGAATTCGTTGGACCGGATTCCCGTTTCGTCCACCAGGGCATGACCTCATCCGACGTGCTCGACACGACGCTGAACATCCAGTTGGTTCGCGCTGCCGACCTGCTGATCGCCGGAATGGACCGCGTTCTGACCGCGTTGAAGACCCGCGCTTTCGAGCACAAGAACACGGTGCGTATCGGTCGCAGCCACGGCATTCATGCCGAGCCGACGACGATGGGTCTGACATTTGCGCGATTCTATGCCGAGATGGACCGCAACCGCGCCCGCCTCATCAACGCCCGCGCCGAAATCGCCACGGGCGCCATCTCCGGCGCTGTCGGCACCTTCGCCAATATCGACCCTTCCGTCGAAGAGCATGTCTGCAAAGCACTTGGTCTGTCGCCGGAGCCCGTGTCCACGCAGGTAATCCCGCGTGATCGTCACGCCATGTTCTTTGCAACACTCGGCGTCATTGCCTCGTCGATCGAAAACGTTGCCATCGAAATTCGCCACATGCAGCGCACGGAAGTTCTGGAGGCGGAAGAGTTCTTCTCTCCTGGCCAGAAGGGTTCCTCCGCAATGCCGCATAAGCGCAACCCCGTTCTGACAGAGAACCTCACGGGTCTGGCTCGCCTCGTGCGCATGTCTGTCGTTCCTGCTTTGGAGAACGTTGCTCTCTGGCATGAGCGCGATATCAGCCACTCGTCCGTCGAGCGTGGCATCGGCCCGGACACCACCATCACGCTCGATTTCGCCCTCAACCGTCTGGCCGGCGTCATCGAGAAGCTGGTGATCTATCCGGAAAACATGTTGAAGAACATGAACAAGTTCCGTGGTCTCGTCCATTCGCAGCGCGTCCTTCTGGCTCTGACACAGGCCGGCGTTTCGCGCGAGGATTCCTATCGCCTCGTTCAGCGCAATGCGATGAAGGTCTGGGAAGAAGGCAAGGACTTCCTCGAAGAACTGTTGTCGGACGAGGAAGTGCGCGCAGCCCTTCCGGAAGAGACGATTCGCGAAAAGTTCGACCTTGGCTACCACACCAAGCATGTCGACACGATCTTCAAGCGTGTCTTTGGCGAGGCTTGATCCCTCAGCATCACGATAAGAGTTGCTCACCTTGGACAGCACTAAGGTGAGCACGACTGCATGGTGATACTCAGTCGCTCTCGACGCGTTGTGACCGATCCTGTGCTTTACATCTTGATAACGCCAGCCAACACACCAAGATAAGCGGCATGAAAGTATCAGAAGCAGATATCCTCATTGTTCCCGGCTACACAAATTCCGGCCCCGACCACTGGCAAAGCCGCTGGCAGGAAAAGCTGTCGACAGCACGGCGCGTCGAGCAGGCGGAATGGTCTAAGCCTGTCCGCGAAGACTGGGTCGCTCGGCTTGTGGAGGAAGTCAACGCCTCGACGAAACCTGTGGTCCTCGTCGCGCATTCGCTCGGCGTGCCGACGGTTATCCATGCCCTGCCTGAAATCGGGTCCAGGGTTGCTGGCGCCATGCTCGTCGCACCGCCAGATGTTGCCAATCCCGAAATCCGGCCAAAGCATTTGATGACCTTTGGCCCCTATCCACGCGACCCGCTCCCATTCCCGGCGATAACCATCGCCAGTCGCAACGATCCTTTCGGGACTTACGAGCATGCCGACGACATCGCCGCGGCCTGGGGCTCGCTTCTGATCGATGCTGGCATGTCAGGACATATCAACACGGAATCGGGTCATGGTCCCTGGCCCGAGGGCACCATGGTCTTCGCCCAGTTCCTGAGCAAGCTTCAACCGCCGGCTGGCTTCGATACGGCTGTTCATAACCGCTGAAAAAATCAGTTCTCTTTGCCACGCTGACGGTGCATGGAAAGTAAAATAGAAATGCCGCGCAAGTATATCCTGCGCGGCCTCGGCTTTTCGGCATCGGTGATCAAAAGCCATATGTGTCTGGTAGCCTGGAGACTGGATCATCTCCAGGCATCAGAGCATCGGCGCGAAAATCGGAATCGACTTTCGGAAAAAGCACGATGCGCAGACTGAAAGAACGAGCGCCCTTAGTGCATCCAAAATGACGCACGGCGCTCTAAGGGATTGTCCAACCAAAAGTGTGCAGCGGTTTTGCGATAACGACATGCAATAACAAAGACCTAAAGCGTATGAGCGAACCTGAAGGATCGCGACACGCTTTAGGCCGAGCGCCGCTGGATGTTTGGAATTCGAACGGAAGACTCAGGCAGCGCGCTTGCTGTCGAACTGCGCAATCCCATTGCGAAGTTCGTCGGCGGCACAGTGCAGGAGGCTGCTCATTTGGTCATGGATCGCGTCATCGGTGACGCCAACGCCAGCAGCGACGAAATCGTCATGCAGCTTGTTGAACACGGCGTCATCGCCGTCGCGGCCGATGGCGGCGGCAACGATCTCACTGGCATAAGAATTGGCGTCTTCCTTGTGCATGAGGGATGCAGCCCAAAGGCCCATCAACCTGCTGCGCATGCCGTGAAGACGGAAGCTCAGTTCCTCTTCGTGAAAATACAGATTTTCAAGCGCTTTACCGCGTTTTCTCAGACCCATGATTATACCCCGTTTTACTTAGTTGTTATTTGCGTCCTCTTGATCGGGACAACAGTGTTCTAGAATACAACTATTGAAAAAGCGTAACTTTGAGACGATGCCTTGGAAGAGCCAAAAACAAGGTTGAAGAATTGCAAACAAGCGCACGCCGTCGCATTGTGAAATTGCTTCTTTTCCGTTATGGGACCGCTTCAAGAACCGAAACGACCGCCACCAGCACCGGCGCTAGAACAAGAGATATGTCGCTATGAACCGTCGCCGCCGAATCTATGAAGGCAAGGCCAAGATCCTGTATGAAGGTCCGGAGCCCGGAACGCTCATCCAATTCTTCAAGGATGATGCCACCGCTTTCAACAAGAAGAAGCATGAAGTCATCGACGGAAAAGGCGTTCTGAACAACCGCATCTCGGAATATGTCTTCACGCATCTGAACAAGATCGGCATTCCCACTCACTTCATCCGCCGCCTGAACATGCGCGAGCAGTTGATCAAGGAAGTGGAAATGATCCCGCTCGAGGTTGTCGTGCGCAACGTCGCCGCAGGCTCGCTCTCGAAGCGTCTCGGCATCGACGAGGGTATCGTGCTGCCGCGCTCGATCATCGAGTTCTATTACAAGTCGGATGCGCTCGAAGACCCGATGGTCTCCGAAGAGCACATCACGGCTTTCGGTTGGGCAAACCCTGCTGAGCTCGACGACATCATGGCACTTGCCATCCGCGTCAACGACTTCCTCTCCGGTCTCTTCCTTGGCGTCGGCATTCAGCTGGTCGATTTCAAGATCGAGTGCGGCCGTCTGTTCGAAGGCGATATGATGCGCATTATCCTTGCGGATGAAATTTCGCCGGATAGCTGCCGCCTGTGGGATATCGAGACGCAGGAAAAGATGGACAAAGACCGCTTTCGCCGCGATATGGGTGGGCTTGTGGAAGCCTATTCGGAAGTCGCGCGCCGTCTCGGCATCATCAATGAAAACGAACCGATCCGCGGCACAGGCCCGGTTCTCGTCAAGTGAAATCAGGAGACCATCAGGTGATCAAGGCACGGGTGACTGTTACGCTGAAGAACGGCGTTCTCGATCCGCAGGGTAAGGCAATCGAAGGCGCGCTGGGGAGCCTCGGTTTTGATGGCGTCGGCCAGGTTCGTCAGGGCAAGGTCTTCGATCTTGAACTGAACACCACCGACAAGGCGAAGGCCGAAGAAAATCTGAAGGCGATGTGCGAGAAGCTTCTCGCCAACACCGTCATCGAAAACTACGCGATCGCCATCCTCTAGAGCAATTGCGGTGAACGGTGGTTCACCTCCATTGCTTTCACTCTTTGTTTGACGCATTTCCGGACGCAAAACCGCAGACACGTTTGCTGGAAATGCTCTGAATTTCGGAGCCAAGGCCCATGAAATCCGCAGTCGTCCAGCTTCCTGGCCTCAATCGCGACCGTGACATGATCGCGGCCTTGACGAAGATTTCGGGCCAGGCACCCGTCACCATCTGGCAGACGGAAACACAAATCCCGGATGTCGACCTGATCGTCATCCCCGGCGGCTTTTCCTATGGCGATTACCTTCGTTGTGGCGCGATCGCGGCCCGCATGCCCGTCATGCAGGCGATCCGCGAGAAGGCGGAACAGGGCGTCAAGGTTCTGGGCGTCTGCAACGGCTTCCAAATTCTCGTCGAAGCCGGAATGCTGCCAGGTGCCTTGATGCGCAATGCCTCGCTCAAATTCGTCTGCCGCGAAGTCAAGCTCGAGGTCGTCAACAACGACACCGAGTTTACCCGCACATACGATAAGGGCCAGATCATCCGTTCGCCCGTCGCCCATCACGATGGCAACTACTTCGTCGAAGCCGACGAGTTGAAGGCGATGGAAGACAATGGCCAGGTGGTGTTCCGTTACGCGGAAGACACCAACCCGAACGGCTCTCTGAATGATATTGCCGGCGTTATCAACGCCAAGGGCAATGTTCTCGGTATGATGCCGCATCCGGAAAACCTCATCGAAGCGGCCCATGGCGGCAAGGATGGCCGCGGCATATTCGCCTCGGCGCTCGGCGTTATCGCTGCCTGATATCAACAGCATCGAGCCGGGCGCATCAGCCCGGCTTTCTTTTTGCCGCTCCTGCTGGATTGAAGAATGAACCGCACCGTTCCCACACGTTCCATCGGCATCGCCGCTCTGGGCCTCGCAGCAATCGCACTTGCTGCATGCCAGCCTAAGCCTGAGGCGCCGCGGGTTGCGTCGCAGTCGGCCCTTCCGGTGATGGAGCGCATCGCCCTTGGCGCCAATGCCTGCTGGTTCAAGTCTGGCGATCCGGCCTTCAAGGCCTATCGCCTCGCGCCGGAACTCAACTCCTTCTCAGGACGTCCGCGCATTCTGCTCGTCCCGCGCAACAGCCCGGAATCGCGCCCGATGCTGGTGGTCCAGGCCGAAGGCAATCCGGCCAATCTTCAGGCCTTCGGTCCTGTGATGAATGACGGTCACGCACCGCGCATTTCCGCTGACATCAAGCGCTGGGCCAATGGCGGCAAGGGCTGCTGACAGCCATCCACGTGACCGCGACGCGTCGCGGCCTCTTAAAAAGAGATCGCTGGACGTTCTCGGAGCGCCTCCGTGGGTACCGTCAGCGCGATCATGATCGCCGCAAACGCGCGGACTTGCTTTTTGCCGTTTCTTGCCGCTATTAGCCAAAGCCATTAGCAATTGAATGAGATGGCAGACCCACCATGTCCCTTCCCGATAAAGCCTTCCCAGTCTCCTGGGATCAGTTTCACCGCGATGCCCGCGCACTGGCATGGCGTCTTGCCGGCCTGAACAAGGAGTTCAAGGCTATTGTCTGTATCACCCGCGGCGGCCTCGTTCCGGCAGCCATCATCTCCCGCGAGCTCAACATCCGCCTAATCGACACGGTGTGCATCGCCACCCGTCACGATTACCTCAATCAGGGCGATACCATTCTGCTGAAGGGCATCTCTCCTGAGCTGCTGGAGAAATCCGGTGAAGGCATTCTCGTCGTGGACGATCTGACCGATACCGGCAAGACCGCATTGGAAGTGCGCGAGATGCTTCCAAAGGCGCATTTTGCCTGCGTCTATGCCAAGCCGACCGGCGTTCCCACTATCGACACTTTCGTCACCGAAGTGAGCCAGGACACCTGGATCTACTTCCCATGGGACATGGGCTTCACCTATCAGGAGCCGATCGCCAAGGGCGCGCCCGGCTGATCACCGCGCATCCATCATGTCGCGCCAAGTCTTCTGAGGTTTGGCGCGACATGAGCCGATCTTGCTTTCCCAAATCGCATCTTGCTTCGAAGGTCTGCGAAATTGCACCCTCACGGCCCAGGCTCCAGCAGCACCGGCCCGCTGCCCTTATCTCCCAATATATCCGCCGGATTGCGCAACGGACACTCCTCCGTCGATAGACACCCACAGCCGATGCAGCCGGTCAGCTGATTGCGCAACCGCGTGAGGCGCGCAATGCGGTCATCCAGTTCGGCCTGCCAATGGGTGGCAAGCCGCTGCCAGTCCTTAGCGGTTGGTGTTCGTCCATCCGGCAGGGTGTTCAGAGCCTGCTGAATTTCCTTGAGCGGAACGCCTGCTCTCTGCGCGACCTTGATGATGGCAATGCGCCGCAGCACGTCGCGTCCATAACGACGGTGATTGGAGCTGTTTCGCCAGCCTTTAATCAGCCCTTCGGCCTCATAAAAATGAAGCGTCGAGACCGCCACGCCAGCGCGCTCGGCCACATCACCGACGGAGAGATCCCGCACCAAAGGAATCTGCTGAAGTTTTTTCGTCATGCCTGTTGACCTCAACCTTACTTGAGGAATTACCACATGAAGGTCAACGCTGAAAGGGATATCCATGACAGACAAAACGCTCTCGCTTCGCATTATTCTGGGCAGCGCCCGCGCCAACCGCTTTGCCGATATCGTCGCAGCCTGGGTGACCGAACGGCTGGCATCGATGCCTCATCTCACGGTGGAGCTTCTCGACCCTCGCGAACTCAAGCTGCCGCTCGGACATGATCCAGAGGCTGCCTCCGTAAAGGCATTGCGTGAGAGCCTCGATCGCGCCGATGCCTTCATTATCGTCACGCCGGAATATAATCGCAGCTACACGGGCGAACTGAAGACGCTGATCGATTCCGCCTACGCCGAATGGAATGCAAAGCCCGTCGGCTTCGTCTCCTATGGCGGCGTTTCTGGCGGCCTTCGTGCCGTCGAACATCTCCGCACCGTCTTTTCCGAAACCCATGCCGCGACGATGCGGGATGTCGTCAGCTTCTCCAATCCGTGGACGATGGTGGATGCGGGTGGCAAGCTGGCCGCCGGAAAAGACTCCGAGACGGCCTTCCAAACCATGATGGGTAGATTGGAATGGTGGGCCAATGCGCTGAAGCTGGGTCGCGCGGCCGTTCCCTACAGGAAGTCAGCATAATCGTGCCGCAACCCATCATAGTGAAGGCGAGGTTGCTTCCGGTGGCATCCCTCACCCCAATATGACGACCATGATCATTTACGCAGGTACAGATGCATCCGCCCTCAGGATCGATCAGCTATTCCATGCCCGAATAACCGGTTCCTCGATATCGTGTTCGTAGCCCAGCACGCTGACACTTGCCGTACCAAGGACAAAGCTTCGTCCGTATTCAGGTGGAAGCCCAAGCCACCGGGCTGCCAGCACGCGCAGGAAATGCGAACTTGAGAAGATCAGGATGGTCTCCCCGCTGACCCGGATATCGTGGATGATACGATCTGCTCGCGCGCCCACCTGTTCAATGCTTTCACCGCCGGGAGCGCCATCACGAAAAAGCTGCCAGCCGGGTGCCGTCTGGTGGATCTCCTTCGTGGTGATGCCTTCATATTGTCCGTAGTCCCATTCGTTGAGGTCCGGCTTCACGGACATTCCGGAGGCAAATCCAGCAAGCTCGCATGTTCTGCGCGCGCGCAGAGAAGGGCTCGACCAGACCACATCCGTGGTGATCCCTTTCAGTCGCTCGGCGAGCAATCTTGCAGCATTTTCTCCGTTCGGCGTTAGATCGATATCCGACCTTCCGGTGTGACGACCGGACACCGACCAAGCCGTCTCGCCGTGTCGAACCAGAAAAATCTGTGGCAGCGATGATTGCATCGGGTGTCCCTTCCATGGATCGTGATCGGAGGTTAGATAAGGCCCGTCGTCGTTTCAAGATTTTGCTGTTCTGTTTCTCTTCTGGCGTGGGAGCCCGAACCGGAAACCCTTCCGGCTACCGCTATATCTTGTATCGAGGCACCTCCACGCGCCCCACGCATCGCAAACATTGTGGATAGGCATGGCACTTGTTGCTTGTACGCAACAACGAGAAGTTCCCACAGTGGCGCCATATCGCCCCCTCCGTAACGACAGGCAAGCTTCACGCAAGGGAAGAGGCGAGGGTTTGGTCGCCGCAAGTGCCTGATATTTATGGAAGGTTTTTCTTTCCCCGTTTTCCACACCCTATCCCCACCACATCTTGTGGTAAATGAACCCTTACAAACTAGGCCTTGACGGAATCAGCACGTTTTCTAAAAGTAGCTCCATGTTGCGGCAGCAACGGAATCGGCAGTTTCATCTGCGGTTCTCTCCTGTATCTGTTCACGCGTTGTCTTGCGTTCCAACCACGAGGGGTGTGGAACGTAGGGCTGTGTCCGTCAGGGAGCTGTCAAAACGTGCGGCGGGGTATGGCGACAAGAAACTGTTAATACTATATATAGTATGCTTGCAGCCACGATAACCACGACATAAGGGAACGACATCCAAGGATGAACGTTTCCAACTCATCGGCAGACAACTGGCTGCGCATGGCCCATGCGAAGCCAGAACGATATTTTGCGCCTGATCGGGCGCCAACGGACAAGGACACCTACGATGCGCATCGAACGCCGCTTTACGAAGCCCGGCCAGTCGCCCTACGCGGAAATCGAATTCCGCAAGGCAGTCAGCGAAATCAAGAATCCGGACGGTTCCATCGTGTTCCGCCTCGCGGATATTGATGTGCCGGCGCAGTTCAGCCAGGTGGCGACCGACGTTCTGGCGCAGAAGTATTTCCGCAAGGCTGGCGTTCCGAAGGTTCTGAAGAAAGTCGAAGAGAACGACGTCCCGTCCTTCCTGTGGCGCTCCGTTGCCGATACGGCTGCCATGAAGGATCTGCCTGAGGCTGAGCGTTACGGTTCGGAAATCGACGCGCGTCAGGTTTTCGATCGCCTCGCCGGTACCTGGGCCTATTGGGGCTGGAAGGGCAAGTATTTCTCGTCCGAGAAGACGATGCTCTCGCCTTCCGCGATGAGCTCGCCTACATGCTCGCCACCCAGCGCGTCGCGCCGAACTCGCCGCAGTGGTTCAACACCGGCCTGCACTGGGCCTATGGTATCGATGGTCCGGGCCAGGGCCACTTCTATGTCGACCCCTTCACCGGCAAGCTGACCAAGTCCAAGTCCGCTTACGAGCATCCGCAGCCGCATGCCTGCTTCATCCAGTCCGTTGAAGACGATCTCGTCAATGAGGGTGGCATCATGGACCTTTGGGTTCGTGAAGCGCGCCTCTTCAAGTACGGCTCCGGTACCGGCTCCAACTTCTCCTATCTGCGTGGCGAAGGCGAGAAGCTTTCCGGCGGCGGCAAGTCCTCCGGCCTGATGAGCTTCCTAAAGATCGGTGACCGCGCAGCCGGCGCCATCAAGTCCGGCGGCACCACCCGTCGTGCAGCCAAGATGGTCGTCGTCGATGCCGATCACCCGGATATCGAAGCCTATATCGACTGGAAGGTGAACGAAGAGCAGAAGGTTGCTGCCCTCGTCACCGGCTCCAAGATCGTCGCCAAGCACCTAAAGGCCATCATGAAGGCCTGCATCAACTGCGAAGGCGACAACGGCGATTGCTTCGATCCCGCCAAGAACCCTGCCCTGAAGCGCGAAATCCGCGCTGCCAAGAAGGACCAGGTTCCGGAAAACTACATCAAGCGCGTCATCCAGTTCGCCCAGCAGGGCTATAAGGATATCGAGTTCAAGACCTACGATACGGACTGGGATTCGGAAGCCTATCTCACGGTCTCCGGCCAGAACTCCAACAACTCCGTGTCGTTGAAGGACGACTTCCTGCGCGCTGTCGAAAGCGACGGCGACTGGAACCTCACCGCACGCCGCGACGGCAGAGTGATGAAGACGCTGAAGGCACGCGACCTGTGGGAAAAGATTTCGCATGCCGCCTGGGCTTCTGCCGATCCGGGTCTGCACTTCAACACCACCATGAACGACTGGCACACCTCGCCAGCCGCCGGTTCCATCCGCGCATCCAACCCATGCTCGGAATACATGTTCCTGGATGATACGGCCTGCAACCTTGCTTCGCTGAACCTCCTCCAGTTCAAGGACGCGGCGACCAAGAAGATCAACATTGCCGATTACGAACATGCGGTTCGCCTGTGGACCGTCGTTCTCGAAGTCTCGGTGATGATGGCGCAGTTCCCATCGCGTCAGATCGCAGAGCGCTCTTACGAATACCGCACGCTCGGCCTCGGCTACGCCAATATCGGCGGCCTGCTGATGTCGTCCGGCATTCCTTATGACAGCGATGAAGGCCGCGCGATTGCCGGTGCCTTGACCGCGATCATGACCGGCGTCTCCTACGCGACGTCGGCTGAAATGGCTGGTGAGCTTGGTCCTTTCCCGGGCTTTGCGCCGAACCGTGACAACATGCTGCGCGTTATCCGCAACCATCGCCGTGCGGCCCAGGGCCTCGCCTATGGTTACGAAGGCCTGTCGGTAAACCCGGTTCCGCTCATCCATGCCGACTGCACCGATCCGGAGCTGATCAAGCACGCGGTTGCAGCCTGGGACAAGGCGCTGGAACTTGGCGAGCAGAACGGTTACCGCAACGCCCAGACCACCGTCATCGCGCCGACCGGCACGATCGGCCTCGTCATGGATTGCGACACCACCGGCATCGAGCCCGACTTCGCGCTGGTGAAGTTCAAGAAGCTTGCCGGCGGCGGCTACTTCAAAATCATCAACCGTGCGGTTCCAGAATCGCTGCGTTCGCTCGGCTACTCGGAAAGCCAGATTGCCGAGATCGAAGCTTACGCTGTCGGCCACGGCAACCTGAACCAGGCGCCTGGCATCAACCCCGGCTCGCTGAAAGCCAAGGGCTTCACCGATGAGAAGATCGAAGCCGTCAATGGCGCGCTGAAGAGCGCCTTCGACATCAAGTTCGTCTTCAACCAGTGGACGCTCGGCGCGGACTTCCTGAAGGACACGCTGAAGGTTTCCGACGAGCAGCTGTCCGACATCAGCTTCAACCTGCTGGAGCATCTCGGCTTCTCGAAGAAGGACATTGAAGCGGCAAACGTTCACGTTTGCGGTGCGATGACGCTGGAAGGCGCGCCGTTCCTCAAGGACGAGCATCTGTCCGTCTTCGATTGCGCCAACCCCTGCGGCAAGATCGGCAAGCGTTATCTCTCGGTCGAATCCCACATCCGCATGATGGCGGCGGCACAGCCCTTCATCTCGGGCGCGATCTCCAAGACGATCAACATGCCGAACGATGCGACGGTGGAAGATTGCGGTGCAGCCTACATGCTGTCCTGGAAGCTGGCGTTGAAGGCCAACGCCCTTTACCGCGATGGCTCCAAACTTTCCCAGCCGCTCAATGCTTCGCTGGTGGAAGATGAGGACGACGAGGACGCCATGGAAGAGCTGCTGGCTCAGCCACAGGCAGCCCAGGCCGTCACCATCACCGAAAAGATCGTCGAGCGCATCATCGAGCGTGTCGTTCGCAGCCAGGAAAAGCTGCCGACCCGCCGCAAGGGCTACACCCAGAAGGCAAAGATCGGTGGTCACACCATCTTCCTTCGCACCGGCGAATATGACGACGGCCGTCTTGGCGAAATCTTCCTTGATATGAACAAGGAAGGCTCGGCACTGCGCGCCTTCATCAACAACTTCGCGATTTCCGTTTCGCTCGGCCTGCAATATGGCGTGCCGCTGGAAGAATATGTCGACGCCTTCACCTTCACCAAGTTCGAGCCTGCCGGCATGGTTACGGGGAATGATGCGATCAAGAACGCCACGTCGATCCTCGACTACGTGTTCCGCGAACTCGCCATCTCCTATCTCGGCCGCCACGATCTGGCGCATGTCGATACGTCGGACTTCTCCAACACCGCACTTGGTCGCGGCGTGTCCGAAGGCAAGGCAGATGTCGTCTCCAAGGGCCTGACCCGCGGCTACAAGCCAACGCTCGTCTCCAACAATGGAAGCGAACGTGGCTCGGCAGAAATCAAGGGTTCGGCAACGGCAGCCCCTGCCCGCGCCTCGGCCAATGTGACAGCCATTTCCGGCAACGCAGCCCGCAAGCTGGAGGCAACCGTTTCAGTCGCCACCTCGGACGTCGTCGCCTTCAAGCGCGACTATGAGGAACGCGCCCGCGAACTGGCCGAAGAGATTGTAGAAGAAGTGGTCGAAACCGAACAGAGAGCCACCGGTCTCTTCTCGGACAAGGCCGCAGCGGACGCAGCCTCTGCTAAAGCCGACGCCAAGAAGGTTGAAAACGAACGCCGCATGCGCTCGATCGCTCAGGGCTATACCGGCAACATGTGCTCCGAGTGCCAGAACTTCACGATGGTCCGGAATGGGACTTGCGAGAAGTGCGACACGTGCGGTGCGACGAGCGGTTGCAGCTGATGACTGGATTGCCCCACTTAAAGGTCATAAAGTGGGGCGTCAAAGTTCGGAGAAGCTGTAGTGTTGCGTTCGTTTACTCACGAGATTCAAACGTGACCTCGCTTCAAAACTAAGGCTTCTTTTTAGGCCGTTACGCTCGAACGAACGTGACGGCCTATTCCTTTGGTGTCTTAGGAGGTCGTACCGCTCCAATCCTCAACACAAATCAGAGGAAACAGAGCAAGCGGGTCGCAGAATGCACCGGAAAACTTGAGTTAGACGACGTTCCAGTTTTCAACTCTAATATCGAGTCCGTGCTCTGGATCAAACCCTGCCTCGACGTGGATCGTAAACGCCCTTCCTCCATGAACGTAGATTGATGCCTTTCGCCCAAGTAACGGCCAAATTTCTGGGCTTGAGTTGATCTGTGGGAAGTCCTTGATCCACTCCTGCTTTTCCTCCGCATCCATGGCCTCAAACTCGGGATAGTATCGCTCTCTGTAAATGTGAAAGACGTGATCCTCGAAAGTTTTTCGGAAGGATGCCTTACTGAGTATTTCAGTTATGAATTCTATCACTTCAGCAGTCAGCGCATCCTCCTCACCACCGACGTGAAGTTCACATTTGAACTCCGCCCAGACCGGAGCCACCTTCTTCTTGAGGTGCCATTTATATGTTGTGTCGAAACCGAAGGTGCCGATGCCCTTCACACGCACATCCTTAATCGCTCCCTCAAGACGCCGAACGATTGTCCAAAGTCCCGATTTTATATCATAATACAGCAGGTATTGCTCATCGAAAGTCAGTTCGTCCCCAATCGTGCTCTTTACGGTCATCGTCATAAAACCCTTGGAGAGCTTCTGTCCGACAAACCCGCCATCATAGGGAGTGGGCATCCCAAACCGAATAGCGCGTCGCACGACAGCAGTTGAACCATGAAAGGCGTTCGTTGGCATTTCATGACCGCTGGCTATCGCACTTTTTTTGATATCCTCCGATGTCTCAAATCTTCGCCCGCTAACGTAATGGTCGAACTCTATGTTTCTAGCGCCATCAAAAATGGTCTCCTCGCGCCGGTCGAAGTAGCCTTGCAACAAAATTTCCGGAGTTGATGCAGAGGAGGCGATTACGCTCGGTTTTTTTATTTCACTGGCGAACAACCGCTTAAAAAGAGCCTCATTGTTTTTCTCCGCTTTTGCCCGGAGGTTTCTCTCAGGCCCCACCTGTTCAATGAATGTTGCAAAATCATCCGCGAGGCGTATGGGCTCAGAAGGTGTTTGATCGTCATGATAGCCAATGGGTCGGACACCCCAAATCGAACCCAAGTCCTCCCCTTCATTTAAATCAACGAGCAACCGAAGCGTTACACTAGGCCTAAACTCTCCGCTTATTTCACAAAGCGGATAATAAAGGGCTGGGTTGCCCGGTAGTCGTCCGCCCTCGTTGCGATCCAGATAATGCTCGTATCGGCTCTTGAAGAAAGCCTGATCTTCCACGCCTTTGAATCTCAAATTGAGAAGAGCGTCGCCTCGCGCAACAAGTACGGCACTGTAATCATACTCCAACTTCCAGGATCCGATATTCAAGAGGTACCACCGGATGTCTTCTGGAAGAGGCTTACCGACCAGCGCCTCAATGGCATCTACGGTCTCAGCATCATAGCGATAGGAATAATACGGGTCTCTCTCATACCCAGCGCGACCCACAGTATCTTCAATTCTGCTCATGACTGTCCTATTTCTTCACCCCGCTGCGCTCAATTCACGCAATGGAACGGGAGTATCCTCTCCATTCTGCAGTAATCAAATGTCAAAATTTAAACCTATTGATTCGAAAAATCAGAAAATACAACGCAGAGAAGAAGTTAAAGATTGAGTATTTCCATGTAAAGTGGCGGGTCATCGTAGTTGCCTCTTCAATCACCACCGCGACACAAAAAAGGCCCGCCTAAGCGAGCCTTTCCAACCTCTTCCGAAAACCTCAATCAAATCTCTGGACAACCTCGCTGGTTGGCGAAAGTGATGGTGTCGGGGCCGCGGCGCGTGTCGCCTTCGACGACCACGCGGCGTGGCGTCATGCGGACCACTTCCGGGTCGCGCAGGCCAGAGGCGCGAGCGGCGGCGCGAGCTTCGCGTTCGCTGCAGCCGGCCATGCGTGGCGGGCCACGGCGGTCCATGTCGCGGCGGTCGCGATCGCGGTCGCGGATAACCGGACGGACGCCATCTGGGCCGATCCGCAGTTCAACATCTTGCGCCTTTGCAACGGTAGATACGGCTACGCTTGAAACTGCCATAGTAATAGCAAGTCCTGCAACTTGAATAATCTTTCGCATGTTGCCTCCTCAGTGCCATTACTTCGGCACACGTCAATGTTCACAGCGCTATAACGTCGAGAAGCCTCACTGGTTCCTTTGCAGTAATCTTGGGAGGCAAGCAGATTACAATAGAATGCCCCGCCGAAGCGGGGCATATACGATTGATAGTGCGTATTGAGGGATCACCACCTCAGGCTGCTACATCCGCAGTGAAAGCGGATTTGATCAGCGTCTTGGTGTAGTCGGCAGAAGGCGCGTTGAAGATCGCGTCGGTCTCGCCTTCTTCCACGATCTTCCCATCCTTCATCACGATCACATAATCCGAAATCGCCTTGATGACCGAAAGGTCATGGCTGATGAAGATGTAGGAAAGGCCGTGCGTCTTCTGCAATTCGCGCAGCAGATCGATCACCTGGCCCTGTACCGAACGGTCCAGCGCCGAGGTCGGCTCATCGAGAATGACGACATCCGGCTTCAGGATGATGGCTCTGGCAATTGCGATACGCTGGCGCTGGCCGCCGGAGAATTCGTGCGGATAGCGGTTGCGGGCCGCAGGATCGAGACCCACTTCCTTCAGCGCTTCGATGGCGCGCTTGTCCCGCTCGGCACGGCTCAATTGCGGCTCGTGGACGAACAGGCCTTCGGTGATGATCTCGCCCACCGTCTGGCGCGGCGAGAGCGAACCGTAGGGATCTTGAAACACAAGTTGCAGCCGACGACGTAAGGGGCGCATCGCTTTGCGATCCAGCCCCGTGATCTCCTTCTTCTCGAAGGTAATCCGTCCCTTGGCATTGGTGAGCCGAAGAAGCGCGCGCCCAAGCGTCGATTTGCCGGAGCCGGATTCCCCCACGATACCAATGGTCTGACCCTGGCGCAGATTGATATTCACGCCATCAACTGCGCGAAACACGCTCGCCTTGGAGAGGAAGCCACCGGGAATGTCGTAATCGACGGTGACGTTCTGGCCGGAAAGCACGACCGGCGTGCCGTCAGCGACCGGCGGCTTGTGGCCGCTCGGCTCGGCATCCAGCAGCATCTTGGTGTAATCGGCCTGCGGGCGTTCGAAGATATCCTCCGTCGTGCCCGCCTCGACCACCTCACCGCGCCGCATCACCGTGACGCGGTCGGCGAAATGGCGCACCACGCCGAGATCGTGGGTGATCAGCACCACAGCCATGCCGAAGCGTTGTTGCAACGACTTCAAAAGATCGAGGATCTGCGCCTGGATCGTGACATCGAGTGCTGTCGTCGGCTCGTCCGCAATGAGAATGTCCGGCTCGTTTGCCAGCGCCATGGCAATCATGACGCGCTGGCGCTGCCCGCCGGAAAGCTCATGCGGGTAACTGTCGATACGGCGTTCCGGGTCAGGAATGCCCACAAGCTTCAGAAGCTCGAGAACACGCGCGCGCGCCTCGCTCTTGCTGCCGCCGCGATGATGCAGGATCGGCTCGGCGATCTGCGCCCCGATCCGGTAAAGCGGGTCGAGCGAGGTCATCGGCTCCTGGAAGATCATGGTGATCTTCGCGCCGCGGATGGTGTTGAGTTCATCGACCGGAAGGCCGATCAACTCGCGCCCGCGATATTTCGCCGATCCATTGATGACGCCATTGGAAGCCAGAAGCCCCATGATGCCCATCATCGTCTGGCTCTTGCCGGAGCCGGATTCACCGACCACGGCAAGCGTCTCACCTTGACGAACATCGAGATCGATGCCCTTGACGGCATTGACCATGCCATCCGGCGTGGTGAAGTCCACCTTGAGATTGCGAACCGTCAATATGGTTTCAGATGTCGTCATGTCAGCGATCCTTTGGATCGAGTGCGTCACGCAACCCGTCGCCCACGAAATTGAGGGAGAACAGGGTCAGCACGAAGAACAGAGCCGGGAAGATCAACAGCCAGGGTGCCGACTGCATGTTGTTGGCGCCTTCCGAAATCAGCGCACCCCAGCTCGTCAACGGCGCCTGCACGCCAAGGCCAAGGAAGGAGAGGAAGCTTTCCAGCAGGATCACCTTCGGCACCACCACGGTGACGAAAACGACGACCGGGCCAATGGTGTTGGGGATGATGTGACGGCGGATGATCTGCCAGTCGCTCAAGCCCAGCGCCTGCGCGGCACCGACGAATTCCCGTCTTTTGAGCGCCAGCGTCTGCCCACGCACGATACGCGCCATATCTAGCCATTCGACAGCCCCGATCACCAGAAAGATCAGGATGAAGCTTCGGCCGAAGAAGACCACGAGCACCACGACGAGGAAGACGAAGGGCAGCGAATAGAGGATTTCGACAAAGCGCATCATCACATTATCGACACGCCCGCCGATGTAACCGGCGGTCGCGCCATAAACGACGCCGATGCCGAGCGACACAAGGCTTGCCAACACACCGACGGCAATCGAGATTTGCCCGCCCAGCATCACGCGGGCCAGCATGTCACGTCCGTTGGTATCGGTGCCGAAGAAGAAGTATTCCCGGTTCACCTCGCCTTCCAGCTTCAGTGTCCGGCCATCGTCTTCGGTGGCCACGACCTTGGTGTTTTCGAACTCGTTGGCACGGTCGAAGTAGCGTGTCGTCCGCGGATCGATGGCGCTGCTGGAGGTTACGGTGGCGGTAAAGGTCTGGCCGCTGACGGCAAATTCCTTCAGCTCGACGCGGGCACGGCTCGCCACACCCTCCACCACCTCCTGCAGATTGTTCACATCCGGACGGGGTTCCAGGCTTGGCGGCACGGAGACGTAGGAGGAGAACACCTGATCATAAGTGTGGCTCAGGAAATGGGGGCCGATGAAAGAGAAGAGCGTGATCAGCACCAGCATGACGGAACCCGCCATCGCCGCCTTGTTGCGGCGGAAGCGCATCGTTGCCAGCTGGAACAGGCTTCGGCTCTGCACCTCGGCTTGGGGTGGAAGATTGGTCGAAATATCAGTCATGTCGAACCCTCGGATCGAGAAGGCCGTAGAGAATATCGACCACGAGATTGAAGAGGATGACGAAGATGGCAACGAGAACGACTGTTCCCATGACCAACGTATAGTCGCGGTTGATGGCGCCAAGAACGAAATAACGGCCAACACCTGGAATGGTGAAGATCGTTTCGATCACGGCAGAACCGGTCAGAAGCGCAGCAGCGCAAGGTGCCAGATAAGAGACGACCGGCAGCATGGCTGCACGCATCGCGTGGAAAACCACGACGCTTTTTGCCGGAAGGCCATAAGCCTTGGCAGTGCGAATATGGTCCATCCGCAAAGCCTCGATCATCGCACCGCGCGTGAGACGCGCGATCACCGCAAGCTGTGGCAGTGCAAGCGCAATCGTCGGCAGGATGAGATAGCGCAGCGATCCGTCACCCCAGCTACCGGCAGGTAGCAGGCCGAGGAAGACGGCAAAGACGAGTGTGAGCACCGGCGCAACGACGAAGTTCGGCACGGTAACACCCACCGTCGAAATCGACATGATGGAGAAATCGAAGGCGCTGTTTTGCCGAAGGGCCGCAAACGTACCGGCAAGCACGCCACCGATCAGCGCCAGAAGCAGCGCATAGCAGCCAAGCTCCAGCGAGTAAGGCAGGCCTTTGCCGATCAGCTGCGCGACGGTGTTATCCTTGTAAATATAGCTCGGACCGAAATCGCCGGTCACCGCATTGCGCAGATAAATCAGATACTGACGCCACAATGGTTCATCCAGATGATAGATCCTCATCAGGTTTTCCATCGTTTGTGGCGGCAGGGGCCGTTCAAGGTTGAACGGACCGCCCGGTGCAAAACGCATCAGGAAAAAAGAAATGGTGACGACGATAAATAGCGTCGGCACCGCGCTCGCCAGACGGCGCAGAACAAATGAAATCATGGCTTTTCAGGCTCCGGGCATGGCACGGCGGGGTTATCAACCGCCGTGCCAGCGCTGCTTATTCGGAAACGCTCAGAAAGCGGCTCAAGTGTTCATTGGCGGCATTGTCGTGCCAACCCTTGACGCGATCCGAGACCAGCCAGAGATCGGCCTGGGTCAGAAGCGGTGCCACCGGCTGCTCCTTCATCAGGATGGTTTCAGCCTCATGCAGCAGCTTGGAGCGGGCTGCCGGATCCTTTTCCTCATAAGACTTCTTCATCAACGCATCATATTCGGCGTTGTTGAACTTGGCGTAGTTGAAGGTCTTGTTGGAGGAAATGGAAAGCGCCAGGAAGTTTTCAGCATCCGCATAGTCGGCAACCCAGCCGGCACGCGCGACATTGTATTTTCCGCCTTCCTGCAGGTAGCCGTAGTGCGAGGCGACGTCGAGGTTTACGAGCGAAACCTTGGCGCCGAAGGTGTTCTTCCACATATCGGCGATGGCGGTAGCCACGCGCTCGTGGTTCGGGTTGGTGTTGTAGCGGATTTCGATGGAGAGCGGCTTGCCGCCTTCACCGTAACCGGCTTCCTTCATCAGCTTGAGGGCTTCGTCTTCACGGTCAAGCTGGGACATGGTTGCGAAATCGGCCTTGGACGGCTCGCCGTAGGAGTCCATGCCGGGCGGCACCATGGAATAAGCCGGAACCTGCGAACCGCTATAGATTTCCTTGGCCAGGAAGTCGCGGTCGACAGCCATGGAAAGCGCGCGGCGGACGCGCACGTCACTATAGGGCGCTTCGCGCGTATCGAAGGTGTAGTAATAAGTCGCAAGGGTCGGCGACACATGAACCTGCTCGCCATAGGACTTGCGCAGACGATCGAGCTGATCGGCCGAGAAGTTGTAGGCGAGATCCATTTCCTTGGCCTCGAAGCGACGGACCGAGGCGGCCTGGTCGTCGATCGGGTAGAAGATCACCTTGTCGATCTTGGTATTGGCAGCGTCCCAGAAGTTCGGGTTCTTGACCACCGTCAGGCTGTCGTTCGGCACGTGCGACTGAAGCGTATAGGCACCGTTCGAGACCATGACGCCCGGCTTGACGAAATCCTTGCCGTTCTTGTCGAAGCTCGCCTTGGAAACAGGCAGTGCGGTCTGGTGCGCGAGAAGCTCGAGGAAGAAGGGCGTCGGGCGCTCGAGCGTGATTTCGAGCGTCTTATCGTCCACCGCCTTCACGCCAAGCTGATCAAGCGGCAATTCGCCCTTGTTGATCTTTTCGGCATTCTTGATGGGGTAGAGAATATTGGCATATTTGGCTGCCGTCTTCGGGTCCTGAACGCGCTGGTAGGAAAACACGAAGTCTTCAGCCGTCACCGGCGAACCATCCGACCACTTGGCGTTATCGCGCAGCTTGAACGTATAGACGGTGCCGTCATCCGACAGCTTCCAGCTTTCCGCCGTGCCGGGAACGATCTTGCCGGCAGCGTCGTAAATCGTCAGGCCCTCATAAAGGTCCTTGAGGATGAAGGCTTCGATATTGATCGAGGTCTGTGCCTGATCGAGAGTTTGGGGTTCCCCCGGATTACCGCGATGCAGAACGGTTTCAGCAAGAGCGGAACTGGCGCCAATCAGAAGTGAGCCGAGAAGAATTGCGGCTCGCGTTGTCGTTTTAAACGAAATCATTTTTTTAATGCTCCCAGACAGTTTGAGAGGCCTAAAACAAGGGCAAATTGGCTTGACGCGCAACCCCCAATATTTTCAGCCACTTCAGGCCTGCCTTTTGAGCAGGCAATATTCATGAATGCGCAACAATGCGGCAAGGCAAAATATCTTGGAAAAATATCGGGATACGCGACGTCGTAATCGGTCAAGCTGACTGACAAATTTCGTTGAGACATGACGTCTGCCTGTGGAAAACGATGAACCGAGAAGCGCAAATAGAGCCCACCTTTTAGAGAATCCTCTGCCGACAGGCTGATGGGGAAAGAGAGTGAAGGGCGCTTGAGCGGCTTTCGTTTTTGGCTAAACTGAAACAAAACGAAAAGATTTTAGGGCGTCATTCAATGTTTTTCAGCGCGCGTCAAACCGAGATCATAGAGCTTGCAAAATCCGAAGGACGAGTGCTGGTCGAAGACCTCGCGGCACGCTTTTCCGTTACGCCTCAAACGATCCGCAAGGACTTGAACGAACTCTGCGAAAACAGAACGCTGAACCGCATTCACGGCGGCGCGATTTTCCCGAATGGCACCGAAAATATGCGCTACGAGGCGCGCCGTTCGATTGCCGCGAGCGAAAAGCAGGCCATCGGCAAGGCGGCAGCAAACATCATCCCCAACAAGTCCTCGCTCTTCATCAATATCGGCACAACAACGGAGGCGGTGGGCGATGCGCTGCTCGATCATCAGGAACTGATGGTCATCACCAATAATATCAATGTCGCAAACCGGCTGCGTATCTTCCCGTCCATCGAGGTCATTATAGCCGGCGGCGTCGTGCGCGGAACCGATGGCGGCATTGTTGGCGAGGCGGCAGTGGACTTCATTCGTCAGTTCAAGGTGGATTATGCGGTGATCGGCGTTTCCGCAATCGATCAGGACGGCGCTCTGTTGGACTACGACTTTCGGGAGGTGAAGGTAGCCCAGGCCATCATCGCCAATGCGCGCCATGTGATCCTTGCCAGCGACTCAAGCAAATTCGACCGCACAGCCCCCGTCCGTATCGGCCATCTCTCGCAGGTTCAGACCTTCATTACCGACCATTGCCCGTCGGAATCCATCCGCAACATCTGCCGGGAAGCAGGAGTCGAGCTGATCGAAACAACCCCACGAGAGACAGACATCATAGACGATAGTTTCGTTTGACATTCGCTTTCAGTTCCTTTTATTTTCCCTTTAACAAAAAATGCTTCGCCTTCAAGGCGCAAGACAGCAGGGAGTGGTGACAGGTGGCTCAAGAGGCGGTTCGCGACATCTTCGTGATCGGCGGCGGTATCAATGGCTGCGGCATCGCGCGTGATGCGGCTGGCCGGGGTTATTCCGTCACGCTGGCCGAGATGAAGGACTTTGCTTCCGGCACGTCCTCCGGCGCCACCAAGCTGATCCATGGCGGCCTGCGCTATCTCGAACATTATGAGTTCCGTCTCGTGCGTGAAGCCTTGATGGAACGCGAAGTTCTGTGGGCGATGGCGCCCCATATCATCTGGCCGATGCGCTTCGTTCTGCCCTTCCACAAGGGTGGCATTCGCCCCGCCTGGCTGATCCGGCTCGGTCTCTTCCTCTACGATCACCTCGGCGGTCGCAAATTGCTGCCTGCCACCAAGTCTCTCGACATGCGCCGCGATCCGGCTGGCAAGCCGTTGAAGCCGCTCTTCACCAAGGCCTTCGAATATTCCGACGGCTGGGTGGATGACGCGCGTCTCGTGGTGCTGAACGCACGCGACGCGGCAGACCGCGGCGCGGACATCATGAACCGCTCGAAGGTAACTTCGGTCCGGCGCGAAAACGGGCTTTGGACCATCAACGTCCAGAACATCGAAAGCGGCGACGTGAAAACCGTGCAGGCACGCATGCTGGTGAATGCCGCCGGTCCCTGGGTGGATCAGGTTCTGTCCAACGCGGCTGGGAAAAACCAGGTTCACAATGTTCGCCTCGTTCAGGGCAGCCATATCGTCGTGAAGAAGAAATTTGACGATCCCCGCGCCTATTTCTTCCAGAACCCCGACAACCGCATCATTTTCGCCATTCCTTACGAGACTGACTTCACTCTGATCGGCACGACCGACCGCGACTATGACGGCGATCCGTCGCAGGTGAGGATCAGCGACGAGGAAACGGATTATCTCTGCAAGGCGGCCAGCGAATATTTTGCCGAGCCCGTGACGAAGGATGATATCGTCTGGACCTATTCCGCCGTTCGTCCTCTCTATGACGACGGCGCATCCAAGGCGCAGGAAGCCACGCGCGACTATGTGTTGAAGCTGGAGCAGAACACCGGCGAGCCGCCGCTGCTCAACGTCTTTGGCGGAAAGCTTACCACCTATCGTCGCCTTGCCGAACATGCGCTGGAAAAGATTAATGAAGCGATCGGCACCAAGGGTTCGCCCTGGACGGCGAAAAGCTCGTTGCCGGGCGGCGATTTTGCTCCGACCGGCTATGATGCTGAAGTGGCAAGACTGAAGGGCCGTTATGGCTTTCTCTCGGATCGCCATGCCCGCCGTCTTGTCAGGCTTTACGGAACGAAGGCTGCGGTCTTCCTGGGAGATGCGACAGGTGTGGAGGCGCTCGGTCGTCATTTCGGCGGCGATCTTTACGAACGCGAAGTCGCCTGGCTCATGGAAAAGGAATGGGCCAGAACGAGCGAGGATGTGCTCTGGCGCAGGACCAAGCAGGGCTTGCATTTTTCCGTAGAGGAAGCCGCTGCCCTGAACGAATACATGACGACAAAGGCTGCTTAAGACGACTGATTAAGAAGCGTCGTAACGGCGCTGCGTAAGACATATTGATTGCAGACATCTTGGTGGTGGAGGAGGCCGCGGGACAGAATGCTTGAATTGCGCAACATCGCGAAGATGGTGGGCGGGGATTATCATATCTACCCGACCAATCTCACACTCAAGCGGGGCACGCTGAATGTCCTGCTTGGCCCGACCTTGTCCGGCAAGACCTCCTTGATGCGACTGATGGCCGGCCTCGACAAGCCGACCGAAGGCTCGCTGATCTTCGACGGCGCCGATGTGACGGGCAAACGCGTGCAGGACCGCAGCGTCGCCATGGTCTATCAGCTGGCACCGCAGCTAAAAGTCGAGAACGAGAAGGAGAAGCCGCTTACCGTCAACTACGACGAACTGGTGAAGAGCTGGCAGAAGTAAGTCGAAGGCCCAAAGCATGTCGCGCAAAAGTGTGATGCGGTTTTGCAATCACGATACGCGATGCGAGAAGGGCTTGAAGCGTGAAACGCGAATCCGAAAGATCGCAACACGCTCTAAGAGAGCGAAAGCCGGGGGAACATTTTCCCCGGCTTTCCTAATCAATCAGCGCCAGCCAAGTTCCGGCGCAACATGTTTCAAGATCGCTTCCAGTGCATGGACGTTATAGTCCACACCCAACTGGTTGGGGATTGTCAGCAGCAGGGTATCGGCTTCGGCCACCGCCTCATCCTTCGCCAATTCTTTCACCAAGACATCCGGCTCGGCTGCATAGGACCGACCGAAGATCGACCGCGTATTGGCATCGATGTAGCCGACACTGTCACTTTCTTTCGAGCCCCGACCGAAATAGGCGCGATCGCGGTCATCCACCAGAGCGAAAATACTCCGGCTCACCGACACCCGTGGGGTGCCGCTATGGCCAGCTTCCTTCCAAGCTTCGCGATAGGCGCGGATCTGCGCCGCCTGCTGGACGTGGAAGGGTTCACCGGTTTCGTCGTCTTTCAGCGTCGAGCTTTGCAGATGCATCCCATGTTTTGCCGCCCAGACCGCAGTCGAGTTGGAGCCCGCACCCCACCAGATGCGATCTTTGAGACCCTCGGAATGCGGCTCCAGTCGTAACAGACCCGGAGGGTTCGGAAACATCGGCTGGGGATGGGGCTCGGCAAAGCCCTTGCCTTTGAGGACCTGCAACAATATCTCTGTGTTGCGACGGCCCATGTCCGCATCGCTCTCCCCTTCCGCGGGGCGATAGCCGAAATAGCGCCAGCCGTCGATCACCTGTTCCGGCGAGCCTCGGCTCAAACCCAGTTGAAGACGTCCGTTGGCTATCAGATCGGCGGAGCCTGCATCTTCCGCCATATAAAGCGGGTTCTCGTAGCGCATGTCGATGACGGCCGTGCCGATCTCGATCGACTTGGTGCGCGCGCCGACTGCCGCGAGCAACGGAAATGGCGAAGCAAGCTGGCGCGCAAAGTGATGCACGCGGAAATAGGCACCATCGACGCCGATTTCCTCAGCGGCGACGGAGAGCTCGATGGATTGTTGCAGAACGTCCTTGGCAGTACGTGCTTGCGAGTGAGGCCCCGGGCTCCAATGGCCGAAGGACAGAAAACCGATCTTCTTCATAAGGTAAAACCTGCTGGCTCAATTAATGTGGTTGTCCCACATATAGTGCGGCACCAGCAGGATGTACCTAAGCGATTAGTGAACAGTCCGTTCAGGCCTGCGCACGAACGACATTGTTCCCGTGAGGAAGCTCCGCAGACCCAGATCCAGGCGCATTGACCATGGCGCCAGCCAGTTGACGGAACGTCACGATGCCGAGCGGCTCTGCCTGTTTGCCAACAACCGTCGCAACCTCATGTCCGCCGATAGCAAGCAGACGCATGGCCTCTTCAATGCTGGTGCTGGCAGGAACCGGCGGTGCATCCGCAACGACACCGCTGCGCACTGGCGTCATGACGGCCTCAACATTGACGACGCGACCGCGGTTCACTTCCTTGACGAAGCTTTCGATATAGGCGTCGGCGGGACGAAGCACGATATCCTGCCTGTCGCCCTGCTGGATAACTTCGCCATCGCGCAGGATGGCAATCTGGTCACCAAGACGGAGTGCTTCATCCAGATCATGCGTAATAAACACGATGGTCTTCTTGATCTCGCTCTGAATATCGAGAAGCACAGTCTGCATATCCGTACGGATCAGCGGGTCGAGCGCCGAATAGGCTTCGTCCATCAACAGCACCGGCGCGTCGTTGGAAAGCGCGCGCGCGAGACCGACACGCTGCTGCATGCCGCCTGATAGCTGGTTGGGGTAACGTTGTTCGAAACCCTTCAAACCAACGCGTTCCAGCCACCGCATAGCGATGTCGATGCTCTTGTCACGCGCCACACCCTGGACTTCGAGTCCATAGATCGTGTTGTCCAGCACGTTGCGGTGGGGCAGAAGCGCGAACTTCTGGAACACCATGGCCGTCTGATGACGCCGGAACTCGCGAAGCTCCGTCGGCGACATCTTCACAACATCCACGCCATCCACCAGCACCTCACCGGCGGTCGGGTCGATCAGCCGGTTGATGTGGCGGATCAGCGTGGACTTGCCGGAACCGGACAGGCCCATGATGACCTGAATGCAGCCGGATGGAATGGTGATGTTGATATCGCGAAGCCCGAGCACATGGCCATACTTCTCGTTCAACTCTCCCTTCGTCAGGCCGTTGCGCACGGCCTCCACATGGGTCTGAGGGTTGGAGCCAAAAATCTTGTAGAGATTGCGGATTTCAATACCGCCGAAACCATCAGCCATGGGCGACCTCCTGGTGCTTCTGAAGCCGCTTGCCATAGGCCTGGCTGATCCGGTCGAAGATGATGGCAATGCCGACGATGGCAAGACCGTTGAAGATGCCGAGGGTGAAGTACTGGTTGGCGATGGCTTTCAGCACCGGCTGACCCAGCCCCTGCACACCGATCATGGATGCGACCACCACCATGGCAAGTGCCATCATGATCGTCTGGTTGATACCCGCCATGATCGTCGGCAAGGCGAGCGGCAATTGTACCTTGAAGAGCTTCTGCCAGCCTGACGAACCGAAGGCATCTGCCGCCTCCAGCACATCCTTGTCGACCAGGCGGATGCCGAGATCGGTCAGGCGGATCATCGGCGGGATGGCATAGATGACGACGGCGATCAGGCCAGGAACCTTGCCGATGCCGAGCAGCATCACCACCGGTATCAGATAAACGAAGCTCGGCATCGTCTGCATCACGTCCAGCACGGGATTGACGATCCGCTGGAAGCGATCGGACCGCGACATGGCGATGCCGATCGGAAGGCCAATCGCGATGGACAGGACCGTACAGACGAAGATCATCGAGATTGTCCGCATCGTGTCGGTCCACATGTCGAAATAACCGATGAGGAGAAGTGTGATCATACAGCCGAAAACGATCTTGATGCTGCGGCTTGCAACCCAGGCAATTCCCATGATGATCAGGATGATGATCGGCCACGGTGTCTGTGTCATGAAGCGTTCGGCCGAGATCAGAAAATGCTGTAGCGGCGAAAAGAACGTTTCAATAGCGCCGCCCCATTCTCGGGTAAAGCCGCGGAAGCCGTCGTCGATCACCTTCTTGAGGTTCCGGAGAGCCTCATCATTCATATGCGGAAATGTGTAAAACCAATCCATAGTCATCCCCTGTGAGCGTTGCCCCTGGAGGGGGAACGGTCTAACAGTGACGTATCGTCACCCACGGCGTTGACACGCGGCAGATGGGCGCCGCATGTCGTTTCGCGTGCCGCGCGTTCTCAAGAGAACGGCGTGGCGAGGGGGAGTAGTTAGAGAGACGCCTTGATCTTCGCGGCTGCTTCCGGCGAGACCCATGTTGTCCAGACGTCGGCATTTTCCTTGAGGAAGTGCTTGGCGCCGTCTTCGCCAGTCGCCTGGTTGTCGGTCATCCATGCCATCAGCTTGTTGACGGTGGCGTTGTCCCAGGAACGCTTGTTGAGATAGGCCATCACGTCAGGGCCAGCCTTTTCGGAGATGGGCTTGGCGACGAGCGTCACGACCTGGTCAACCGGCCAAGCGTTCGGCTTGGGATCCGGGCAATCGGCAACCGTATTGCAGCGCTTCCATTCCGCCGGATCGTTCGGCACGTCCTGCGTCAGCTTCACCATCTCGTATTTCCCGAGAATCGCGGTCGGCGCCCAGTAATAGCCGACCCATGGCTGCTTGCGCTCATAAGCCTTTGCAATCGAGCCATCGAGACCGGCCGCAGAACCGCTGTCGATCAGGTTAAAGCCAGCCTTTTCGCCGCCATAGGCTTTGAAAAGCTGCGCGGTTACCACTGTACCACCCCAGCCCTGAGGGCCGTTGACGACAGCGCCCTTGCTCGGATCTTCAGGATCTGGGAACAGCTTCGGGTTCTTGAAGACATCTGCGAAGGTCTTGATTTCAGGATGCGCGTCCGCGAAATATTTCGGGATCCACCAGCTTTGAACGCCGCCATCCTTGAGGGCCTTGGCCGCGACGACCAGCTTGCCTTCATCGACGCCGCGCTTGACGACATCTGGAAGCAAATCCACCCATGCTTCCGGCGCGATATCCGGCTGGCCCTTCTCGGCCATCGAGGTGATGGTCGGAACGGTGTCGCCGACGGTGATCTCCGCGGTGCAGCCATAGCCTTCGTTGAGGATGATCTTGTCGATGGCGGAGAGCACTTCAGCGCTCTGCCAGTTCATGCTGGCGATGGTGGGGCTACCGCATTCGGCAGCGTTGGCGGCGGCAGCGCCACCCAACAGTCCAAATAGAAGACAGGTCGATGCAAGAAGTTTGTTCATATCTGTTCCCTTTGTTGGCGGCATCTATGAAAGCGCAAGTGCGCCGCTGGCACCAGGCTCATTTCTTGTCTTTTGCAAGCTTGAACGGATGATGGCGTGAAGACCGCCGACAGCCTGCGCAGAAAGCGACGGGTTTTCGCTCAACTACGACAGGTTAATTTCTTTTGAATTGGTCCATTGAAAGAAATGATTCGACTCTCGCGTAAGTTGAAAAAGACAAGCGAGCCACCGGTTTGACGGACCATCCCAAAAAAAGATTCGATCCAAATCGTTTGAAAAACTCGTGCCGTTAAAAAGTGCTTGGCGAGTTATTCCCTTCAAGACAAGAGTGTTTTCCGTGATGAAAAATCGGTCACACACTCGGTTCAAATGGTCCCCGCAATCGACGGCGACCTCAATTAAGGGGAGAAACCTTGGCTCGAATTACGCTCCGCCAACTGCTCGATCACGCAGCTGAACACGATTATGGCGTGCCCGCCTTCAACATCAACAATATGGAACAGGCGCTGGCGATCATGGATGCTGCCAGCGAAACCAACGCACCCGTCATCATGCAGGCCTCGCGCGGCGCGCGTGCTTATGCGCATGACATCATGCTCAAGCACATGATGGACGCAGTAGTGGAAATCTATCCGGACATCCCTGTCTGCGTTCACCTCGACCATGGCAACGAGCCTGCCAACTGTATGACGGCCATTCAGGCCGGCTTCACTTCGGTCATGATGGACGGCTCGCTGAAGGCCGATGGCAAGACGCCTGGTGATTGGGATTACAATGTCGGTGTGACGCGCCAGGTTACCAATATGGCGCATTATGGCGGCATCTCGGTCGAAGGCGAACTCGGCGTTCTCGGCTCTCTCGAAACCGGCATGGGCGAGGCCGAAGACGGTCACGGTGCGGAAGGCGTTCTGTCGCACGACCAGCTCCTGACCGATCCGGACGAAGCGGTGAAATTCGTTCGCGAGACCAAGGTCGATGCGCTGGCCGTCGCCATGGGCACCAGCCACGGCGCCTATAAATTCACGCGCAAGCCCGACGGCAGCGTTCTGGCCATGAACGTCATTGAAGAAATCCATCGCAAGCTGCCGAACACGCATCTTGTCATGCATGGCTCTTCCACAGTGCCACAGGATCTGCAGGACATCATCAACGCCTATGGCGGTGCGATCAAGCCGACCTTCGGCGTTCCGATCGAAGAAATCCAGCGCGGCATCAAGAATGGCGTTCGCAAGATCAACATCGACACCGATTGCCGCATGGCGATCACCGGTCAGATCCGCAAGGTTCTTGTCGAAGAGCCTGCTGAATTCGATCTGCGCAAGTATCTCAAGCCTGCGCGCGAAGCCATGACCAAGCTCTGCAAGGAGCGTTTCGAGCTCTTCAATACCGCCGGTCAGGCAGCCAAGATCAAGCCGATCGCGCTGCGCGACATGGCAAAGCGTTATGCCTCTGGCTCGCTCGACCCGGTCATCTCGTAAGGATCTACTAATTGAGTGATGGCCGAATATATGGTTCGGCCATCACTCCCTATTGGGATAAATTTTGCGCCAATACTCCAACTTCAGACTTATTTTTCTTTGAAGCCGATCTGCGAGCATAAATCTGCGGCGACAAGAAGCCGGTTTCGGGCCACTATCCCGTCAACATGTGAATGGGAGCAGACAATGACATTGCGCATCAACCAAACCGCACCGGACTTTACCGCCGACACGACCCAGGGCCAGATCAGCTTTCATGACTGGATCGGCGATAGCTGGGCAGTTCTCTTCTCTCACCCGAAGAATTTTACACCCGTCTGCACCACCGAACTTGGCGCGATGGCAGGCCTTGATGGGGAATTCAAGAAGCGCAACGTCAAGGTGATCGGCATTTCCGTCGATCCGGTCGAAAGCCATGCGCAGTGGAAGCAGGACATCAAGACCGCCACCGGCTTTGAGGTCGAATATCCGCTGATCGGCGACAAGGAACTGAAGGTCGCCAAGCTCTACGACATGCTGCCGGAAGACGCGGGCAGCAGCTCCGAAGGGCGCACGCCGGCGGACAACGCCACCGTGCGCTCCGTCTATGTCATCGGCCCCGACAAGAAGATCAAGCTGATCCTCACCTACCCGATGACCACCGGCCGTAACTTCGATGAAATCCTGCGCACGATCGACTCCATTCAGTTGACGGCAAAGCATCAGGTAGCGACGCCTGCCAACTGGAAGCAGGGCGACGATGTCATCATCACCGCTGCCGTCTCCAATGAAGATGCTGTGAAGCGCTTCGGGTCCTTCGACACGGTGCTTCCTTATTTGCGCAAGACCAAGCAGCCCCAGGCATAACCAGCCTCCCAAGGCGAGAAGACGAAAAAGCGGTCATAAGGGCCGCTTTTTCTTTTAAGAGCGGCTTTGGCACCGTTCTTGGGGGTCCGTCATCATTCAACGGATGACACCGCAGGCGGGTCGTGGCATAGGGGCGCAACGTTTTGACAGTTTGGTCCGCTCCCCATGATCCGCATTGAAAATATCAGCAAGTCCGCCAGCCATCGCATTCTCTATATCGAGGCGTCCGCGGCGCTCAACCGCGGCGAAAAGGTCGGTCTCGTGGGACCGAACGGTGCCGGCAAGACCACGCTGTTTCGCATGATCACCGGCGAGGAACTGCCGGATGAGGGTCAAGTTGCGGCCGAAAAGAACATCACCATCGGCTACTTCAACCAGGATGTCGGAGAGATGTCTGGCCGCAGCGCGGTTGCGGAAGCCATGGAAGGCGCTGGCCCCGTCAGCGTCATTGCCGCTGAACTTCGCGAGCTCGAAGCTCGCATGGTCGATCCCGACCAATTGGACCAGATGGACGAGATCATCGAACGTTATGGCGAAGTGCAGGCGCGTTACGAAGAGCTTGATGGCTATTCGCTCGAGGGTCGCGCGCGCGAAGTGCTGGCGGGCCTGAGCTTCAGTCAGGAAATGATGGATGGCGACGTTGGCAAGCTTTCGGGTGGCTGGAAGATGCGCGTGGCACTTGCCCGCATCCTCTTGATGCGCCCTGACGTGATGCTTCTCGACGAACCGAGCAACCACCTTGATATCGAAAGCCTGATCTGGCTGGAAAACTTCCTGAAGACCTATGACGGCGCGTTGTTGATAACCTCTCACGACCGCGAGTTCATGAACCGCATCGTCAACAAGATCATCGAGATCGATGGCGGCTCGCTGACCACCTATTCCGGCGATTACGGCTTTTACGAGCAGCAGCGGGCGCAGAACGAAAAGCAGCAGCAGGCGCAATTCGAACGCCAGCAAGCGATGCTAGCCAAGGAACTGAAGTTCATCGAGCGCTTCAAGGCGCGTGCATCGCATGCCGCCCAGGTGCAAAGCCGGGTGAAGAAACTCGACAAGATCGAGCGCGTCGAGCCGCCACGTCGTCGCCAGTCTGTGGCGTTCGAATTCCTTCCTGCGCCACGTTCCGGCGAAGACGTGGTGTCGCTAAAGAAGGTCAAAAAGGCCTATGGCAGCCGCACCATTTATGACGGGCTGGACTTCATGATCTGCCGCAAGGAACGCTGGTGCCTCATGGGTGTCAACGGCGCTGGCAAATCCACGCTATTGAAACTGGTAACGGGCAGCACCGAGCCGGATGATGGCATCGTGACGATCGGCGCGAGCGTCAAGCTCGGCTATTTCGCCCAGCATTCCATGGATCTCCTGGACGGCGAAGCCACCATTCTGCAATGGCTGGAACAGCGCTTTCCAAAGGCCGGACAGGCACCGCTACGTGCGCTCAGCGGTTGCTTCGGCTTTACCGGCGATGATGTGGAGAAGAAGTGCCGCGTACTCTCGGGCGGCGAGAAAGCGCGACTGGTGATGGCCGCCATGCTGTTCGATCCGCCGAATTTCCTCGTCCTCGACGAGCCGACCAACCACCTCGATCTCGACACCAAGGAAATGCTGATCAAGGCGCTCTCGGAATATGAAGGCACGATGCTCTTCGTATCGCACGACCGCCATTTCCTAGGCGCCCTCTCCAACCGGGTTCTGGAGCTGACGCCGGATGGTATCCATCAATATGATGGCGGATACACCGAATATGTCGAAAGGACCGGGGTGGAAGCGCCGGGCCTGGAACGCGCCGCCTGATAGCGCTGCTGGCCTGAATGAAAGCGAAGAAAAATGCGGCTCAAAGGCCGCATTTTTCGTAATTGGGTATCACTCAATCAGTTGAGTGTTTCCCAGTTCTGTCGCACGTCCGATGCGGACTTGCTGAGGTGAACGTGGGAATCGACATGATCGACCCACTCCAGAGGGATGAGGTGATGCTTGCCGTCATCGGCGTCGTTCTTGGTGAGCTTGATGCGGCTCTGGCCTTCCAGATGGTCGACGGTGCCGACATGGCTTCCATCAGCGGATTTGACTTCCATATGCTCGCGAATGTTGTCTGCAGATACCATTGGTATTTCCTCCTGCTTTATCGTTGCTGACGCCAAGAAAATGAGCCGGGGGCCGTTTCGTTCCGACGAAAAAGACCGACTTGGCCGTCGAAGAAAAGGATCTCACCGTCCGTTACCGGACGCTTTGAGGAAAGATGGAACAACATCCTGATCCTGGTCTTTAATCTCGTCATCATTATCATCCGGACTAGGCGGGATCCTCGTGAAAAACAGAATATGCATTATTGGATCGGGTCCGACCGGCATCTACACGCTGAAAAACCTGATCGAGTCCGCCACTCCTCTCGACATCACCATTTATGAAGCGGAGAGCGAAGCCGGCAAAGGAACGCCCTATCTGCCGGGCATCAACGATCCTGTAATGCTCTGCAATATTCCGAGCATCGAAATTCCATTGATCGGCCAGACGTTGATGGACTGGTTGAAACAGCAGCCGGACGATTATCTCCAGCGCTTTGGTATCGTGAAAACCGAGATCAATGAGCGCCAGTTCTATCCGCGCGTGGTGCTGGGAGACTATTTGCATACGCAATTCCGGTTCCTCCTTGCCTTAGCAGAGGAGAGAGGGCACGTGGTTACGGTGAAGTCTGGCCATCGTGTTTCGGATATCATCGTCGGCCCGGGCGCCATTCAGGTAAAAACGGAACATGCCGACCAACTGGGAAGCGCCTTCGGCCATGTGGTGATGGCGACTGGTCATGATTGGCCTGAAACGACCGAGACGAAGCCCGGTTATTTCGTGTCGCCTTGGCCCGCTACCGCATTGGAAAAAATTCGCGGCGGTAGGCTTGGCATTCTCGGAACGTCGCTCAGTGCCATCGATGCACTGATGACCGTCTCGACGTCCAACGGCTCTTTCATCTACGACGAGGCTGGCGCACTGACCTACAAGCCTGCAAGCGACGCCAATGATTTTCACGCGACGCTCATGTCGCGAAAAGGACTACTGCCAGAGGCAGACTTCTATTTCCCAATCCCCTATGAAACACCGACCGTCTGCACGGAAGAAGCGGTCGATGCTCTGATTGCCAAAGGACCGACCGGTCTTCTGGATGCGACATTCGAACTCTTCCGTCAGGAACTCTCCCTGCGCGATCCGGACTACGCCATGCAGATCGGACTGTCGGATCTGGACGCCGATAACTTTGCCGACGCCTATTATGCGTACCGCTCCGGGACGGACCCCTTCGCTTGGGCAGCGCTC
Source organism: Agrobacterium sp. SORGH_AS 787 (assembly GCF_030819035.1). NCBI lineage: Bacteria > Pseudomonadati > Pseudomonadota > Alphaproteobacteria > Hyphomicrobiales > Rhizobiaceae > Agrobacterium > Agrobacterium sp. SORGH_AS 787. The sequence continues at coordinate 1,696,531 of NZ_JAUTBG010000001.1, read as the reverse complement.
AATCTGGCCGAAGCGAAGAGCAATATGACCAAGGAGATCACGGTGCCGTGGCGCAACGCGATCATGATCACCCACGAAATCGTCGCCAGGATCGTGCCGCATCTGGACATGAAGGATTTCAAGCGGTTCGGAAAGTCTTTCAAAAGCATCTTCATCGATGAGTATGCGACGGTCCCGCATCTCTCCATCCAGCGTTTGCTGGCGCTTCGCAATGCTGGCGTGCTGTCCATCCAGAAACTCGGGAACGATTATGAGATCGCAACGACGCCGGGCCATCGGGGCGCGACTGTGACGATGGAGGATGCCACCCTTCAGTTCGATACCTTTATCGACGCGACGGGCCAAAGCGCGCACTCGGCCAAGGATATTCCTTTCCCAAGCCTTGTAAGCGGTGAGGTTGTTCGGGAGGCGCCGACCGTGCTGGAGCTTGGCGTGCTGTCCGATGGCAATGCACGCGAGATCGCGCATCTCGGGGGCATCGATGTGGATGAGGACTATCGCGTCATTTCCGGGGGCGGACTTCAAACAGCGCTCTATTGCGCAGCAATTCCCTATCTCCTGCACAAACATCCGTTTATACAGGGGATTACCAGTGCCGCTGAGATAGGAGAAGCCGTTGCAGGGTCGATCATCAAGGACTTGGCGAAAATTGACCTGCACGAGCGCCTTACGGCTTAAGAACGCTTCCCGTCAAAGGGATGCATTCTGATCAACCGTTGGAATTCGCAGCATGGATAAAGTCGGCCACATCCAGGAAATCTGGCGGTATCCCGTCAGTTCAACTGGAGGCGAGAGGTGTGAAACCGTCACCCTTCATGAACGAGGCATTGCCGGTGATCGGTGCTTTGGGCTTTTCGAGACCAACTCGGGCGCCATCGCCACTCCTGAAAAGGATGTTCGCTGGCGCCCTGCTCTCCTGCTTTCGAGCCGAATAGATGGTGCCGGGAAAACCTGGCTCCGGTTTCCCGATGGGAATGAGCTGCCCATCGATGACCATCATCTTCCAAGACGGCTGTCTTCACATTTCGGCTTCGCCGTCTCTATTGGCAAATATGCCGATACGGCGGAGGAGCTCGGACCGCGGCTTCCGGTCATCGGCAGGGCCTATCAGGCAAGCCCGCTTCACCTTCTCTCCTCGGCCTCCATCGAGCACATCGAAAACCGGTTAACCTCAGGCGAGGCGGATCGCAGACGCTTCAGACCGTCGATCCTTCTGGAAGCTTCGATAACAGATCCATTTCCCGAGGACGGCTGGATCGGCGCTATCCTGCACATCGGCAACATCCGTGCCATCGTGATTGAGAAGACCAAGCGCTGCGGCATGACGCTGATCGCGCAACCGGAACTGCCTGAGCAACCAGATGTTTTGAGAACGATCCTTCGAACAAACCATAGGTGTCTTGGCGTTTATTGCGACGTCGTCGAGACCGGTACACTGCGCGCCGGGGATGACGTTTTCATTGAAGGCTGACGACCAAAGTGGGGACCTTCACTTCAAGCGTTCAAAACCCAACCGATCCAGTCCGCGCTGTACTTCCGGCGCATGCATCAACAACCGCCAGAGGAGACCGGAGCGATGGTTCTCCATCATCGCGACAATCGGCCCCTGATTGGTTGCCAGATGCGTCTGCGCCGTCCAACCGGTTGTGGGTGAGAAGGAATCGACAAAGCCATATCGTCCTAGCAGCTTTCCATCTTCGTAAGACGCAAACATATCCAACGCCTCTTCCGCCTCATCCGGTAGATAAGCAAAACTTGAGAGCGCGGCTGTCGGCGCAATAATGCCGCCGTCCACCGTGGGCGAGAAGGCGCGATATCCTTTCGGCCCGTCACAGGCCGTCATGCCCCAAGGGGCTTGAGCGCCAAGCTGCCCCTTGCAATAATCATGGTTGATCCGGGCATGGGCCGTGACCTGCTCCGCATAATTGCAGTAGCGGTCTCGAAGGCCGAATGGGTCGAGGCCACAGAATGAATACTGAGACAGGAACAGCGGGCCACCGAAAGGCTCGCCAAGTGGCAACACCGTGCCAAGATAGGTATTCCCATTGACCATCTCGCCATGCCTTGCCCAACCGGCATGATAACTCTCCGGCTTGATGGCATGATGCTCTGCGCCGGCCGCAAGCACGTAAGCGAGCAGCGCTTCATTCCACCCGGTGATCGGCACATTGCGCGCCCAATGGTGCTTCGGGCTCCAATGCCAGTAGAGCGGCCCATCCTTCTTGCGTGTAAACCAAGACCATTCGACCCCTTCAATGATCTGATTTGCCGAAGCTCTGAAAGCCGTTTCCTCTGCCGTCTGTCCTGCGAAATACTCTCGGGCGCAGATGAGGCCCTGTAGAAACAGAGATGTTTCCACCAGATCGGCGCCATCATCCTTGCGACCGAAGGGGAGAATTGTCAGCGTCTGCGCATGGACGAAATGGAGTAGCGCGCCGTGAAACCGCTCCACAGATGAGAGCGACTTGAGAACTCGGACAGCACGCTCAAGAGCTTGACCGCGAGCTATCCAGCCCTGCTCGGCACCGACGAGGATCGCCATGAGACCGAAGCCTGTGCCCGATATCGAGACGATGTCGTTGATCGGCTTTCCGTCGGCGCTCATTCGGTCGAAGGGCAGGCCCGTATCGGGGTGAGCACCCGACCAGAAGTAGTCGAAGCTTGACCGATGGATATCGTCGAAAAGATTGACGGCGGGAAAGGCACTCGTCTCAGACGTCTCTATTCGCACTCTTGTCCGGCCATCGCCTTTGCGACAGCCGCCCCTGGCATCGAGATCATGGTATCAACTCACTTCCTCTGTATCGCAGAGACGATTCTGTGCATAGGCTTGCGTATCAATAGCCCGTCATCTCCAGATAACCCACACCATTGCTGCTGCCCTCAAAGGAAATTGGTCCTTCCCAGTAGGGCGTCGACGTCGCCATCCAAGCCTGCTCGTTGAGGGGACGTGTCGTAATATCGAGACCTTTCCCAGGGATCCTTACCCGCCATGCCACCGGGATGGAGCGGCCATTGACGTCAGCGCTTCGCAGAGGTTCGAGAATGACGTCATCGGACGAAAGCGGCGTCGTCTTGCCATCGGCAGATATCCAATTGGCGGACGTATACCCACCCTTGTTGTCCCGCAACCGGAAGGCCATGACCTTGTCGCCCGATGCCAGATGAAGCGAGAACCAGTCCCATCCGGTCTGATCGGCAGCGAGCGGCTGCGACGACCATTCCCTGTCGAGCCACGCACGCCCGCTGACTTTGACCGGCTGGCCGTTCAGTTCGACACTGCCCGTGACCTGATAGAAGGGCTGGGAATAATAGTAACTCGCCTGCCCTGCGAGCGACTTGACCGAAAAGCCACGATCTCCCTGCAGCGCAAGAGGTCCTTTGGCATCCAGTTGCAGTCGATAGGAGAATTCTTTACCGTTTGCCGTGAGCGTCAGATGATCCAAAGCATCGCCGGATCCCTCCGGACGGGCCGTCATCTGCCAATCGTCGATCCAGGCTTTGAAGGGGGAAACGTCAACGCCGGCTTGGCCCACGCCGCCCCGGCCCAATCGTTCGGCAACGAAATGCTTCTCCGCCGTGGTGACGGCCGCGTGACCGATCCAGATTTGGGAACTCGACCAGCCTTGCTTGTCGGTGGGCGCTAGGGCGGAGCGAAAGAGCGTCCACTGCGCCCCAAGAGCCCGCCCATCCTCCGTCGTCAGATTGGCGGTCGCGTACCACCACTCGATGCGATAGTCAGGGTGGGCTCCATGATCCCTGGGAAAACTCAAGCTCACGCCGCGCTGCGGAATGGCAAAGCCTTCTGCATCCGAGCCCAGCCCCGCAAAGCCTTGCGCCGATGCCGCCAGCGGCTGCGACAAAGTGAGGCATAAAAACAGGAGGCGCAGAAGCATTCTACCGCTCATTGGCAAACACCCTGAGAAGATCGGCTGGATCGATAGAGGCCAGGCGGCGCACGGGCAGAACGATGGAGAGGAGCGCTGCGATCAGCGCGATGACACCAAGTCGAAGCCACTCCAGCGGAAAGATCATCATCGGAAGCTTCCAGCCGAAAGCTTCGACATTGACGATCGCCAGCAGCACCCATGCCAGGGCAAGACCAACGGGAATGGCGAAAATGAAGGTGGTGAACCAGAGAGCCAGCGTTCGCCACACTTCGAAAAGCGCCAGATTGCGCCGCCTGATCCCCATGGCCCAGACAGGTGCGAGCTGGGGTAGTCGCGCGCCGGAAAGCGTGAGAAGGCTTGCGAACATGGCAAATCCCGCAACGCCGAGCGTCAAAATGTTGAGGGCCGCCGTCACCGTGAAAGTTTGCTCAAACACCGCCCGAGACTGCCGCTTGATCGCTGCCTGATCGACAATATTGCCTTCGGGCAAGCCGAGCTCCGTCACCATCTGCCTTTTCAGTTCAGTGGCACGCCCAGGCTCGACGCGGACACCATAGCGCAGCCTCGATGCCTGCGGATAATGCCTTGTCAAAGCATCGGCGCCAACCATAAGCTGGCCGCGCGGGTTGCCGTAATCGGAGTAAACGCCAACGATCCGCACTGTCCAACCGTCCGCCAAGTGCAGGGCTTCGCCGAGCTTCAAATTCTCTGCGCGCCAGAGCTGCTCATTGATGAGAGCACCGTCCCCGCTTGCGACAGCGTCCCAAGCGTCCGGCTCATGCGATAGCAGCGGCCAATGATCGCGATACGTCGCATGGTTGGCTACGCCTGATATCTGCACAGGCTTGCCCCTGACCTCGCCCTCCGCACTGAATATCGGCAGCACCGCATCAGCATGCTCCGGCAGCCATGCTCGGAGGCGAGCGGCCTCCTCATCATTTCTCGCTGTCACATAGAGCTCAGCCACCAGGCGCTGATCGAGCCAGCCGATGAAGGTCATCCGAAAGCTCGATACCATGGTCCCTACGCCGATATTAGCAGAGAGCGCCAGAAGCAGCGCCATCAGGGCAAGAGAGAGGCCGGGCAATTGCAGGCGGGTATCGGCCCAGAACCAGACGCTCAGCGCCGACTTCGCACGCCGTTGCGCCCCTGTCAGCGCCTTTGACAGAAAGGCGGGCAGAAGCAGCGCAGCACCCAAGAGCAAGGCGCCCAGCACGGCAAAGCCAGCGACAAGCCCTTTGCCAAGCAGGGCGACCAGCAGCGCGATGACAAGGAGACCAGCCCCGGCGACGGACTGAAAACGGAGCGCGCGAGCCGATGAAAGACCCCAGGCTTGCGGTTGCGAAGAGGCAAGCAGTGGCATGTGTCGCACCCGCCATAGACTTTGGATGGAAGACAGAAGCGTGCCGACAAGCGCCATACCCATTCCCGTTACCCACCATTCCGGGCGTAGTTGAAGGCTTCCAGGAACGGAGGCGCCGTAGAGACCGCGAAGCGTCGATGAGACACCCGGAAGCAACGCCGAGGCAATGAGGTAGCCCAACGCAACACCGATCATCCCCGCCAGCAGGGCAAGAACCATGATTTCCGCGAGCAATAGTGCGGTCAGCATGGGCAGCGAAACGCCAAGCCCGCGGATGGTACGAAAGCTGGCTCGTCTCTGTTCGAACGACAAGCCGGTGGCCGAGTAGACGATGAAGAGGCCGACAATGAAGGCGAGAAAGCCGAAGGCAGTCAGGTTGAGATGGAAGCTGTCGGTCAGTCGGGCCATATCAGCCCTGTCTTCCATCGGCTGGATATGAAGCTGTGGCGTGATTTTCTGCAAATCCGGTAAACCGCCACGCTGGCTCTGTGCCATCACGATGCGGCTCAGTCGCCCATTTCGTTCTAACAACCTGTCCGCAAGCCCGATATCGACGAAGGCAGCGTCATCCGGCACATCTGGTGATATCCTCAAAGGAATCTGCGTCTGGCCTTCAAGCCGCGCTGCAGTCGAGGGTGAGACGATCAACAGCCCCTTGTCTCTCATCCAGTCCATCAGATCGGATGAACGCGCAATTTTGACTGGGCCGCCCTCTCCCGTCATCGTCAGCGGATCGACACCGATCAGCCTGATCCGCACGGTGTTGAAGCGGTAATCCCCCTCGATCACCGGCGAGACATTCCATCCGGCCCGCCGCAGCGCCCCGAAGTTTTCCGACGCGATCAAGCCTCCGTCTTTGGCGATGAGGTGCGGAAGATTGCCTTGCTCAATGATCGAGGCTGAACGGGCGTAACTTGCCCTCGCCTCCGCATTGATGGCCTGAACGCCGGACCAGAGCGCAGTTGCCAGACCGATGCCGAGCACGAGTGTGACAAGCTGGAGCGGGCGGTAGCGCCAGTGCGACATCAGCGCGTGGAACACGGCCCAGATCATGCGACGATCTTTCCGCCGCGCAATACCACCTGCCGGTCGAGCTTGCTCGCCATGCGGCTTGAATGTGTCACCAGCAGCAATGCCGAGCCCGCACTTCGGCTCAGCGAGATCATCAAGTCGAGCACCACTTCGCTGGTTGTCTCATCCAGATTGCCGGTCGGCTCATCGGCCAGAACCAGCGCGGGGCGTGCCGCAAGCGTCCGGGCGATCGCCACGCGCTGTTGCTGACCGCCCGATAATTGCTCGGGATAGCGCTTGAGCAGGGCATCAAGCCCTAAGGTCTCCGCGAGTTCACTCACCCAAACTGAATCGTAGCGTCCGGCAAGCTTCGCGTGAAAGGCAATATTGTCTACCACGCTGAGCGAAGGAATGAGGTTGAACTGCTGAAACACAAGGCCGACCGTCTTTCGCCTGTAGCCGGCACGCCCAGCCTCATCCAGCGCGGTAATGTCCTCACCATTCACAATGATCGAACCGGCATCGGCCCGATCCAGCCCGCCTGCGAGATGAAGAAGTGTGCTCTTTCCGCTGCCCGATTCACCCGTCAGAGCCACGCTCTGCGCGGCATCCACCGACAGATCTATGCCCCGCAAAACGGTGATCGGCCCCTCAGCCGTCTGGTAGGATTTACTGACATTGGAGAGGGTTATAAGCATCGCTGGAAACATCACTTTTCGTGTTGGTCGGCGGACAGTCGCGACCACCCTATTCCGGAAACGGCAGAGACGCGCGGTGTTTCCATGGTCCACCAAGATAGTCCCACAGGTCAATTCCAAGGATCGCGATCCGACGCGGTTGGAAGTCGGCTCGCAGTTCATCGTGGAGCCTGTCTGCGAACACTTTCTCTACCTTGTTCTGGACGGTGATATGCGGCTTGAATTTCTGCCGATCCTGCGGGCCGGGCCACGAGCCAAACGCGTTGAAAAGATCCGCGCGCAGGGTTTCCAATTCCAGACTCTTGATCTCCAAGGCAACTCCAGCGCCCAGATGCCGAACGCCCGAAACCTCTGCCAAAAAGGCTTTCGTCCGAGCCACAACCTCGTCTGCAAGACCCAATGCGTCGTCAAACACCCGCCCCGGCAGGTGATGAAACAGGGTGATGTGCGCTTTGAGAAAATTGCGATGGGGCGGAAAATACTCCCGCCTCAGTTGCTCGAAATATGCCATATCGCCTGGGGCAATATGTGCCGTGACGATGATGGGCGGAAGCGTCATCTTATCGGTCTGAAGTGTCGTCGACGACATCCGTATCCGGCCGGTCTCCGCCGTTCACATGCTGCGACTGCCAGCTTCCATCGGAAAGCTGGTAGGAAATTTCCACTTCGTCTCCGCCGATCTGCTGGCGGCGGGCTGCATCCCGCGCGGCTTCCAGAGCCGTATCGTGGTCTGGAAAGGTCTCCGACCAGACATCATCGACACGATACGCAAATCCACCGTCATGTTGATCGACATGATAAACAACTGCCATGAGAGTCTCCTTTTACAGGCTCTCGCAAACGTCGCGACAGCGTGGATGTTCCCAAACAAGGCGGCTTTGACAGCGACAGCATGTTCACCACGAAAGCGTAACGTCTAAAGAATACGCTCCTTGGGCGATCCCACCATTCGCCTCTCCCAGCCGACAAGCACAAGGCTGGCGGTCACAATCAGAAGAGCCCCAATGAAGACGTTGGCCGCCGGAATTTCCGCCCAAATAAGATAGCCGTAGAGAAACGCCCAGATCAGCCCCGTATATTCGACAGAAGCGAGGGAGGAAGCTTCCGCGTGCCGGAATCCCTCATAGAGAAGAAATTGGCCGAGCGTCGAGATCAGGCCCACCCCGATCATCAGCGCCCACCCCTGCATGTCCGGGTTCTTCCACAGCCACGGCAGAGCCAGTGCGCAGGCGATACCGAAGAGAGCGCTCGTCGCATACATTTGCGTCAGCGTGGTTTCGCTCTTGCTGACGATACGAACGAGAATGGTGCTCCAAGCCCAGCAGAAGCCGGCAACGATGCATAGAAGCGCCGGAATCCAGTTCGGCGAGTGCGTCGGATTGGCTGCCACAAGCACGCCGACGAATCCAAAGGCGCAAGCAATCCAACGCCCCACGCCGACCTTCTCCTTCAAAACGAAGATCGAGAGAACGACGACCATGATCGGTGCGGAGAAGTAGAGTGTCGTCAATTCCGCCAGACCGAGATAAAGCGACGAGCTGTAAAACAGCATCCAGGCGATCAGCATCAACGTCGCGCGAAGCGCGAGCGTGCCGCGATACTTGCTCTTCAAAATCGACGGATGACGGTAGAAATAAGCCAGCGTTCCGGTGATCGCCACGATGACGGCACTGCGGACGAAAAGAATTTGCGGAACATAATAGGTTTCGACAAGGTACTTCACCAACGCATCCTGCATGGCAAAGCAGGCATAGCCCATAGCCGCGAGACTGATGCCGAAAAGCGGCCTAGCCTCCAAAGAACCCGTCATGCTCATTCACCACTGGCTGTCGATGCTTGCCCGTTCAACGCCGATCGGCTACCGGAATTTCAAGCAATCATGAACGCGTCCACTTTCTGGAACGCAGTGCAGGATGGATCGGACATCCCGCTCGCTTTTGCAACCCCAAAATGCGTTGACCTACAGCGTCGAGCCAGCACCGATGCGCATATGCCTTAAAGCAGAAAGCCGCGGAGCGAACTCCACGGCTTTCTCGTGACTGTGAAATGCATGCTCAGCGATCAGAACAACGCATCGGCGAAGAGATCATCATCGTCTGCCTCTGCTGTCGGTGCGGCGGAAGCATGGGCGCTGGCACCGCTCGACGGCAGATATCGCACGTGAATATCGCGCTCATGCGCCATGGTGTAGAGCTTGTAGACGCGCGATGAAAAGCCTTCGATCTTATCGGTGAAGCCGGACACATCGGCCTGATATCCCTCCGACAACTGCGCTGCGATATTACAGCAATCGTTGAAGGTGGCACCCAGCTCGCTTTCGAAATCGAGGGTGGTGACGACGGCACTGATGCGGCTGAAGACGGCCTGGCCTTCTTCGGCAAGCGCCTGCGTCCCTTGCTCCATCTGAGATTTGGCATGTCGGATCGAATCCAGCGCTTCGTTGAGCGGCGCGCTGAAGTTCTTCGAAAGGCCCTGCCCCTGTTCCACCAGCGCCTGTGTCGCAATCTCTACGCCACGCAGATCCTCGACGATTGCGTCTGCCGGTGTTTCTAGCTTGCCAGCAAAAATCCGCATCTCTCCGCTGACAACGTTGACGGAACGTCCGGCCTCTCCCAGCTTGGAGCAGCGCAGGTTGGAGTTTAGCGCCATATAATGGATGTCGATCTTGATCGAACGCAGCACCTCGATACCGCGCAACAATTCTTGGGCACTCTCGGCAACGGAGATGACCACCTTGTCCGCATCACCGCTGCTTCCCTGAACACGTTCGGCCAGCTTGCACGCCTCGACAATGTCCTTTTCCATCAGCGCGAGGACGTTGTTGTCGCCATTCGAGCTGCGATCGACGAGCTCATCTCGCAGTGAGAGAATGCGTGCCGCATCATCGGTGAAGCTGGAAATGCTGGTGAAAATCTTGCTGCAATCCCGCTGGAAGTCAGCAGCCGTTTCGTCCATCTGCGCACTGACAAGCTGCAGCACCGCTTCGCGCAGCACCTCATGTTCGGTCCCGGTAAGCGCTTCGCCTTCCGGTGAGGAGACGAACTCTTCCAAAAGTTGGAGAATGCTCTGAACATGCTCGATGCGCTGTCTGGTAATGTCGCCGATCTGCAGATTGGACAGGACGGAACCGATCTTGCCCTGCACCCCCTGGGCGATCTTCTTGACCTGTCCCGCGATCTCCGCCATCTCCCGGTGCTGGTCAACGAAGCGGGCGGAATTTTCCGTCAGTCCCTTGATGATGGGGGGAATGATCGCGCCGAAGTCGGTCAGGGTTTTCGTAGAAAATGAGCGGGCATCGGACAGTTGCAGACGCATCGTCTCAAGATTGGCACCAAAACGGCCAACCTCATCCGCACCAGACTGGATGCGTTCGCGAATTTCGTCGGCAAAGCCGGAGAACTCCGCAAGGCCTGCACCGGCAATCTTCACCGTCACGGCAAAAGTCTTGAGGTAACGGATGGTCTCGTGAATATCGTCGATATGGACGCGGGTCGAGGAGCACATGGTGGTGAGTGCTTCGAAGCCGGCTTTACGATCGCGCTCGATTTCCGGCAGATGCGACAGATCTGTCATCGTCCTGCGCAGACCGGCAACCGTTTCTTCGGTCTTGCCCTGGTCCATCGTCCCGGTGATCCCGTCGAGAATGCCGATGAGATCGTTGAGCATCTCCATGACGGAAACGAGCACTGCGCCGCCGTCGAGAAACCGCTTCTCGATGCGAGCATGGGCAGCCGTCAGCTTACTGTTAAACTCAATTTGGCGGTCTGTATTGTATGCCCTGTTCGGTTTGAGCTTTGCACCCATGGTCGTTTCCCGATCTCGTGTTGTGCTTTCACGCTACACGGGATGACAAAACGACAAGTAAACGCGGCTTTAGGAAAGCGCGGAGATCGTTTTTACAGTTAACATAGTCGTTAAAATCGTTTCTTTCTGAAACTATTTTCCGACCGCTTAGTAAAGCTCTGTCATCTCATCATCAAACGACGGCGTGGCGGAAGGTAAGATTATAGCGGAAAGCACCCGCCTTCTCATGGATGCCGTTCTTCAGGGTCAGCACGCCATGATAAAAGAGCCGGGAAGCGCCGCCCCAGACCACCACGTCCCCATGCTTCAGCGGATACTTCGTCACAGGATCCGTGCGTTGCAACCCGCCAAACTGGAATGTAACGGGCAGGCCAAGCGACACGGACACGATGGGGCGGGAAAAGTCCCTTTCATCCTTGTCCTGATGTAGCGCCATTTTCGCGCCTGGCTCATAGCGGTTGATCAGGCAGGCATTCGGTATGAAATCGGGATAACCGGCCTCGTGTGCCGCCGTTACCGCAAGCGACAGAAAGCTCTCCGGCATCGGGCTCCAGTTCTCGCCGGTCAGAGGATCCTGGCGCTCATAGCGATAGCCGCGCCGATCCGTCACCCACCCATAGGTGCCACAATTGGTCATCGCGACCGACATGGAAAAACCACCGGGCGTGACCATGTGCCGGAAGGGGGCCGACGATGAAATGCGGTGGATATCGTCGATCAGTTGATCTGCCTGCGAGAGCGCATGGCCACGCATCAGCACGGCACCGTCTGCCATATCCTGCCGGGACGCCTCTTGAGGCTCGAGCCCGGCGAAGAGGTCATTCATCATCAGGCAGCATCCTGATCGGCGGTCTCAAGAGACGGATGGAGCACGGGGCGATAGCCCGCCTCCAAAGCTTTTAGCGTCGAAGGCGGCGTCAACAGCCCGTCGACGAAGGGGAGCGTGGACGTCCGACGATAACCTTCAGGGCTCCAGCGGTAGGTATTGCCACTGGCAACGAGATAGGCCTCGCCTTGGGCCGCAATCATCGTCCCATCCGGCAGCTCTTCGACAGGCGTCAGCAGGACATTGACGCGCTTCCGCTTCATCTGCAGGCGTTCCCGGTGCAGCGTCGCATCGATATCGCGGATGGAGCCTGCCGGTGAACCGTTGCCCTCGACCCAGGCGGCGACGAACTTGCCGGCCTCTTCGCGCCGGCATTGAAAGCAGGGTCTGTGCCCGGCTGCCAGGGCAGTCGCCTCATCCAGAAAGAACAGCTCCGTCCAGCTTCGCGATGCCATCACGTCACGGCGAACGCCCTTATAGTTGCAACTGCAAATCAGCCAGGATTTCGACGCCCAGCGCTTGGCTGTCAGCGTCCTTGACGCCGGATCGTGGATGATGCCGCGATTGCCGGTGAAGAGACCCCGCATTGGCAGGTCGAGAATATCCCCGAATGGATCGACGCGGTTTTGCAGCGGCATGTCCTTCCTCCCCTGCTTCCAAAGCAACATCAACAGTAGTTTCCAGAAACTGGACCATTTTAGGGTGAGAACCGGCAGAAAGACAAATAATGCGTCATACGACTTACTTTGATCTCATGAGAGTGAAGGATACAAAACCTCGGCTTGCGGAACGCCGTGCGTGATACGATCCACGGCGCTCTTCTTCGTATCTTTATCTACCAGCGCTGATGGACATGCGGCGCGATTTTCTCACGATAGAGCGCCCTCACCTTCTCCATAACCTCTTCTGGGATTGCCGGTACGCGGCTCGCCGCGGCGTTTGCGGTCGCTTGATCACGGTTTTTCGCACCGGGAATGACGACCGACACGGCGTCCTCCATCAATATCCAGCGTAGCGCGAACTGGGCCATGGTGGCGTTGCTCGGAACAAGCGCTCGCAATTCCTCGACCGCCTCAAGCGCAACATCGTAAGGAACACCCGAAAAGGTCTCGCCGACATCGAATGCCTCACCATGGCGATTGAAGTTGCGGTGATCGTCGGCAGCGAAGGTCGAGTCCTTGCCCATTTTCCCCGTCAGCATACCGCTTGCCAGAGGCACGCGCACGATGACGCCGACATCGCGCCGCTTGGCCTCGGAGAAGAACAGATCGGCGGGACGGTGCCGAAACATGTTGAAGATGATTTGAACGGTCGAGACGTTCGGGAAGGCAATGGCCTTGAGCGCTTCTTCCACCTTCTCCACCGATACGCCATAGAAGCGGATCTTGCCTGCCGCAACGAGGTCATCCATCGCACCGAAAACCTCAGGTCGATAGTAGACCTCTGTCGGCGGGCAGTGAAGCTGGACAAGGTCGAGAGCCTCGACGCCAAGGTTCGAGAGGCTCCGATCAACGAAAGCCTCAAGATTGGCCTTGGTATATCCGTCGGCGACATGCGGGCTAAGCCGACGTCCCGCCTTGGTTGCAACGATCGGCCGCTCGCCACCCCGCTCCTTCAGCACGTCACGGATGATGCGCTCCGAGCGACCGTCACCGTAAACATCAGCCGTGTCGATGAAGGTCATGCCGGCGTCGAGCGCAGCATGGACGCTGGCCTTGGCATCAGCCTCATCCACGTCTCCCCACGAGCCGCCAATGGCCCAAGCGCCAAAACCGATTTCCGAGATGTTCCAGTTGGTGCGACCGAGACGGCGTGTCTGAATGGTCATGAATATACTCCATAGATAGATCGAGACTTCGGCGAGAAGCCGGTGGGCCGATGGGCGATGTCAAAGATTGGGCGAGGCAAAGGTGTCGAAGACGCCATCACGGCATGAGCTGTCCGCCGTTCACCTCAAGAGTCTGCCCGGTGATGTAGCCGGACAGGAGTGGTGATGCGAGAAAGAGATAGGCGCCAACGCATTCATCCGGTGTACCAACACGGGCCATTGGCACGCTCTGCCGCTGGGCATCGAGCATTTCCGGGCTGGTGTAGCGATCATGAAAGGGTGTCGAGATAATGCCCGGTGCAACGGCGTTGACGCGAATCCCGTCGCCAACGAACTCCTTTGCATGGCCACGGGTGATCGTCGAGACGAAGCCCTTGGCGGCAGCGTAGAGGATTGCGCCATTGCCGCCACCGTTGCGCGCCGCAATCGAGCTCGTGTTGATGACGAAGCCCTGGCGCCGCTTGAGGAACGGAACAGCTGCCTTCGTCGCAGCCAAGACGGAGCGGGCGTTAAGGTCCATGACGCGGGCATAATGGGCGTCGTCCATGTCCGCCGTCGGCACGCGACCAAGCATGCCTCCGGCGTTATTGATGAGCCCATCGAGCCCACCGAGCTTTTCCGCAGCGGTTTCGACGACGCGTTCACTCGTGCCCGGCTGGGACACATCACCTTGAACAAGGATGGCCTCGCCCCCAGCGTGGCGAATATCGGCAAGCACCGCCTCGGCGGCCGCCGCACTTTCATTGTAGTGGACGGCAACCCTTGCCCCTTGCGCGGCAAGCGCCTTCGCCACTGCGGCGCCGATGCCCGTGGAGGCTCCTGTTATGAGAACGGCTCGGTCGTTCAAATCCGGAATCGTCAATTCGTGCCACATGGGGTGCTCCTCCGCACGCTTCAGTTGGACCGACCCTAGGCCTTGCAGGCATAGAAGCAAGGTCTTATCCTTGCACCACATTCAACGATGCACTGAACGGAAATCATTCATGCCACCGTTCCTTCGGTCCGAGCTGCCGGACCTCGCCGCGTTCTCCATCGTCGTCCGGCGCCGCAGTTTCAAGGCAGCCGCGATCGAACTAGGGATCACGGCATCTGCTCTGAGCCATGCGATCCGCCGGCTGGAAGAGCGCCTCGGCACGAAGCTCCTCAATCGTACAAGCCGAAGCGTTGCGCCGACGCCTGCGGGTTTGCGCTTTGCCGCACGCCTTGAGGCAGGGTTTGACGAGATCGCCTCGGCACTGTCCGAGATGGAGGACGGACATGCCGGCGCCTTCGGCGAGCTGCGCCTGAACATTCCTGCCGACGCCAGTCGCCTTCTGGTCAGCCCGGTGCTACCGACCTTTCGCAGGCTCCTGCCGGATATGCGGTTTACGGTCGTCGTCGAAAATCGCCCTGTCGACATGGTGGCTGAAGGCTTTGATGCGGGGATACGATATGGGGATACAGTTCCCGAAGATATGATCGCCGTCGCGCTCACCGAGCCTTTGGAATGGGTGGTCGTCGGCGCCCCGCGCTATCTCGACACCCATGGCCGACCGAAAAGCCCTGAGGACCTGATGCAGCATTCCTGCCTGCGCCTTCTGCTGGGCGACAATTCCGCCTTCCGATGGGAGTTGGGCAATGGCGATGCCATGATGCGGATCGACGTGCCTGGAACCTGCACCATCAACGATACGCAGACCACCATCGATGCCGCCGCCGATGGCCTGGGTCTCGGTTATGTCTTGAAACGGCGTGCTGACGCGGAATTGCGCGAAGGACGGCTGGAGGTCGTCTTGCCGGAATGGTCGTCGACTGGTGCAGGTTTCCACATGTACTATCCCAGCCGACGGCAAAACCACCCGGCGCTACGCCATTTGATCGAACTCATACGAGCGCGGGAAGGACTGCCACCCCTGGCGTGATGAAGCCTCACTCCAGCCGGTCTGAACGCCAAAAGATCATCCCGTCGCGCAGTCCGGTAGAACGTTTCCCTTTGAACACGAAGTGCTCTAAGGCTTGGGATCAATACCGCGGCTCCCGCCCCTTCTCGAGATATATGGTCCCGCCATGCGCCAAAAGCTTTTCTTCTCCGAACGACCGGAGGTCATCTACGCAGTGGGCGATGTCCATGGCTGTCTCGACCTTCTTCACATCCTGCAGGAGAAGATCAAAGCCGACGCTGCGCTGGAGACGGGCGACAAGTGGATCATCATGCTCGGCGACTATGTCGATCGCGGACCGAAATCCTCTGGCGTCCTTGAAGAGCTGAGTACGACCCAGCCTGATGGCATTCAGCGTTTCTGCCTTTCGGGAAACCACGAAGACTCGATGCTGGATTTTCTCAAGAATCCTCACCGGGATCACCGCTGGCTGGAATTCGGCGGGCTGGAAACCTTGCAGTCCTACGGTATTCCTTGGCTACCGGACGACAATCGGCAATTGCGCATAGCGGTGCAGCAGGCCATTCCGCCCCATCACATCACCTTTGCGGCTGGCCTTCCTTCGCTGATCGCGGTGCCCGGACTATGCTTCGTCCATGCCGGGCTTTTGAACGACGTTCCCCTCGAACAGCAGGAGGATAAACACCTCCTCTGGCTCCGTCCGAGCCAGCAGGGAGCGCCCTCGGTGCCGAACCCGTTCCTGACGGTTCACGGTCACACGCCGGTGCGCAACGTTGCGATGGTCGATAACCGGCTGAATGTCGATACCGGCGCCTTCATGACGCGACGCCTTTCTGCCGTGAAAATCAAACGCGATGGCGAAGTTACGGTTATGACGTCAGACGGATAAAGCACATCGCGCTGAAACGTGCAGCGGTTTGGCGATAACAACATACGACGGGAAAAAGGACCAAAGCGTAAAGAGCGGATCTGAAAGATCGCGACAGGCCTTGGACAAAGAAAAGCCGCCGGCTGAGTAACAACCGGCGGCGAGGAAATGACGTGCCGGACTACTCCGGCACGTCAGCAAACCAAGTTAGTGGTTATCGCGCGGGAGACCCTTGGTCTGGGCGATGCGCTGATACTTTACGGCTGGTTCAAGAACTGCGCCC
This sequence comes from Agrobacterium sp. SORGH_AS 787, assembly GCF_030819035.1. Classification (NCBI taxonomy): domain Bacteria; kingdom Pseudomonadati; phylum Pseudomonadota; class Alphaproteobacteria; order Hyphomicrobiales; family Rhizobiaceae; genus Agrobacterium; species Agrobacterium sp. SORGH_AS 787. The sequence continues at coordinate 1,680,080 of NZ_JAUTBG010000001.1, read as the reverse complement.
GTTTCCATCTGGCCGACGATGCCGCGCTGGATTTCCTGCCAAGGCGTCTGGTGATCAGGGTACTTGTAGCCACCCTGAGAATTCAGCGCCTCATAGCGCTTTGCCAGCTCTTCCGGCGAAATCAGGATGTCGGCCGTGCCTCTGCCCACATCGATACGAACGCGGTCGCCGGTCTGAAGAATGGCAAGACCGCCACCTGCTGCCGCTTCCGGCGAGGCATTGAGGATCGACGGGCTGCCCGAGGTACCGGACTGACGGCCGTCGCCGATGCAAGGCAACGAGTTGACGCCTTCCTTCAGCAGGTAGTCGGGAGCACGCATGTTGACGACTTCAGCTGCACCGGGATAGCCGATCGGGCCCGCGCCGCGCATGAAGAGAACCGTCTGCGCGTCGATACCGAGCGACGGGTCGTCGATGCGGTGGTGATAATCTTCCGGACCGTCGAATACGACCGCACGGCCTTCGAAAGCCTCGGGATCGTTCGGGTTGGAGAGATAACGCTCGCGGAATTCCGGGCTGATAACGCTGGTCTTCATGATGGCGGAAGAGAAGAGGTTGCCACGCAGAACGCGGAAACCTGCACGCTCCTTCAACGGACGGTCGTAAGGACGGATGACCTTTTCGTCTTCGATGATTGCGCCACGGCAGTTTTCGCCAATCGTCTTGCCGTTGACGGTCAGGGCGTCTTCCATGATGAGGCCCTGCTCCATCAACTGGTTGACGACGGCCGGAACACCACCGGCGTGGTAATAGTCTTCGCCGAGATATTCGCCGGCTGGCTGCAGGTTGACGAGCAGCGGAACTTCTTCGCCATAGGTCTGCCAGTCATCGACGGTCAGTTCGACGCCGACGTGGCGTGCAAGACCGTTCAAATGGATCGGCGCATTGGTGGAACCGCCGATTGCCGAGTTGACACGGATGGCGTTGATGAAGGCATCCTTGGTCATGATATCGGACGGCTTCAGGTCTTCCTTCACCATCTCGACGATACGAAGACCGGTGAGGTACGAAATCTCCTGGCGATCGCGATAAGGCGCGGGGATCGCGGCAGAACCCGGAAGCTGCATGCCGAGCGCTTCGGCGAGCGAGTTCATCGTGGTCGCCGTGCCCATGGTGTTGCAATAGCCGGTCGATGGCGCGGAGGAAGCAACGAGCTTGACGAAGCCCTGATAATCGATCTCGCCCTTCGCCAGAAGTTCACGAGCCTTCCAGACGATGGTGCCCGAACCGGTGCGCTCGCCACGGAACCAGCCGTTCAGCATCGGGCCGACGGAAAGGGCGATGGATGGAATGTTCACGGTGGCCGCCGCCATGAGACAGGCAGGCGTTGTCTTGTCGCAGCCGATCGTCAGAACGACACCATCGAGCGGATAGCCATAAAGTACTTCGACGAGGCCGAGATAGGCAAGGTTACGGTCGAGACCGGCGGTCGGGCGCTTGCCGGTTTCCTGGATAGGATGAACAGGAAATTCGATGGCAATGCCGCCCGCTTCGCGGATACCTTCACGAAGGCGGTTCGCCAGTTCCAGATGGTGGCGGTTGCAAGGCGAAAGGTCGGAACCCGTCTGCGCGATACCAATGATCGGGCGATCCGACTGCAATTCAGCCTGGCTCAGACCGAAATTCATGTAACGCTCGAGATAGAGCGCCGTCATGTCGGCATTTGCGGGATTGTCGAACCACGCGCGTGAGCGCAGCTTGCCTTGCGGGGCGGTCAAATTCTTCGAGTCTGTCATGATAGTGGTCTCCAGCCGGAAGTGGCGAACGGGTAGGTCAACGGGAGTGCGACGAATTCATGGTGAAGCGTCGACAATGGGACCACGCAAACGCGTAGCGGAGACGACGACATCTGGCAAGGCGGACATCGGCCCAAACCTTCCACTGCGCCCAAACTCTCGCTGACGACTCGCACGATTCCTCCCGCCTCAATCTTTTTCTTCCCCTGCCTGATCTGGGGCAAGTGAGGAACGCGGTCAATGCCGCAGATTGTTCTTTGTATTCGTATTACTATTTCGGCATCCACGCAATTGTCAAGGAACATGCGGGCAGGCACGGCAGACGCTGAGAAAAAATATTACTAATTTATCTCATTGAATCTAAATGACATTATTTGGAATGACCTGTTCCATTTTGCCCTCGATGACGATTTTAAGCAAAAAATCTCTTTCCAAAGATATTACTATATGCTGATATCGCTTCGTCAGCCGACATCATCTCTGGGAGGATTAAAGATGAAAAAAGCACTCGCGGCGGTTACCGTCGCTCTTTCCGTATGCCTTGCATCCGGCGTATCCGCAAAGTCACTCACCGTCGGCTTCTCGCAGATCGGTTCGGAATCGGGCTGGCGCGCTGCGGAAACAACCGTCACCAAGCAGCAAGCCGAAAAGCGTGGCGTCAATCTCAAGTTCGCCGACGCGCAGCAGAAGCAGGAAAACCAGATCAAGGCCGTTCGTGGCTTCATCGCGCAGGGCGTTGACGCCATTCTGATTGCACCTGTCGTGGCCACGGGCTGGGATGCCGTTCTGAAAGAAGCCAAGGAAGAAAACATTCCTGTTATTCTTCTAGACCGTCAGATCGAAGCACCAGACAACCTCTACCTGACCGCTGTGACTTCCGATCAGGTTCACGAAGGCAAGGTTGCCGGTGACTGGTTGGTGAAGGATGTCGGTTCGAAGGACTGTAACGTCGTCGAGCTTCAAGGCACGACCGGTTCTTCGCCTGCCATCAACCGCAAGAAGGGCTTCGAAGAAGCTATCGCTTCGCACAAGAACATCAAGATCACCCGCTCGCAGACCGGTGACTTCACCCGCACCAAGGGTAAGGAAGTCATGGAAAGCTTCATCAAGGCTGAAAATGGCGGCAAGAACATCTGCGCCGTCTACGCCCACAATGACGACATGGCTGTCGGCGCGATCCAGGCCATCAAGGAAGCCGGTCTGAAGCCCGGCACCGATATCAAGGTTGTCTCCATCGACGCTGTTCCGGATATCTTCAAGGCCATGGCTGCCGGTGAAGCGAACGCGACCGTCGAACTGACGCCGAACATGGCTGGCCCTGCCTTCGATGCACTTGAAGCCTACCTGAAGGACAAGAAAGAGCCGAAGAAGTGGATCCAGACGGAATCCAAGCTCTACACGGCGTCTGACGATCCGATGAAGGTCTACGAAGCCAAGAAAGACCTCGGCTACTAAGCCCAGCTTGGGGGTGAAGCCCGCTTCACCCCAGATGCTCTAACGCTTCCGTTCTTGCGCATTGCAGGGTGCCCGCTTGCTCTTTGCTGCCTAAAATCGGAACTGGCGATCGGAACGGTGCTCCGGCACCGTTTCCATTCACGCTTTTTCTTCAATGGAATGCTTCAGAATGTCCGAACAAACGTCCCTTCTGGAAGCACGTGCCATCGGTAAGTCCTTCCTCGGCATAACCGCTCTCGACAATGTCGATTTCACCTTGCGCGCGGGCGAAGTCCACGCGCTGCTTGGCGAAAATGGTGCCGGCAAATCCACGCTCATCAAAATCCTGACCGGCGTTTACACCCGCGATAAGGGAACAGTGCGCCTCAATGGCGACGAGATTTTCCCCACCGATGTCGGTGAAGCCCAGGCTCTTGGCATTGGCACCGTCTACCAGGAGGTCAATCTCCTGGAAAACCTGACCGTTGCCGAAAATCTCTTTCTCGGCCGACAGCCGCGCCGCTTCGGCCTCATCGACAAGCGCACTATGCGCGACGAGGCAAAGAAGTTGCTTGGCCGTTACGGCCTGAACATCGACGTCGATGCCCTTCTCTCCAGCTATTCCGTCGCCATCCGGCAGATCATTGCCATTGCGCGCGCTGTCGATCTCTCCGGCAAGGTCCTCGTCCTCGATGAGCCGACGGCCAGTCTCGATACGCATGAAGTCGAGATGCTCTTCACGGTGTTGAGACAGTTGCGCGCCGAAGGCCTTGGCATCGTCATCATCACGCACTTCCTCAACCAGGTTTACGACATTGCCGACCGCGTCACGGTTCTGCGCAATGGCAAGCTGGTAGGCACGCGCACCATTTCGGAGCTTCCGAGAGGCGAGCTCATTTCCATGATGCTTGGCCGCGAATTGCAAAATGTCACGCATAATCGCCAGCCCTCCGACAATGATGCGGTCGAAGGTGCACCCGCCATCCGTTTTCAAGGCTACGGCAAGCGCGGCAGCGTCGAACCCTTCGATCTTGATATTCGTCCGGGAGAAGTGGTTGGCATTGCAGGGCTCCTCGGTTCTGGCCGCAGCGAAACCGCCTTCCTTCTCTTCGGCATCGACAAGCCGGAGAGCGGAACGGCGACCATTGATGGCAAGCAGGTGTCCATCCAATCCCCGGAAGCGGCCATTGAACAGGGTTTTGGCTTCTGTCCTGAAGAGCGCAAGACCGACGGCATTATCGGCGATTTTTCCGTCGCCGATAATATCGCGCTTGCCCTGCAAGCCCGCCAGGGCTGGATGCGACCGATCTCCAAGCGTCAAAAGGCAGCGCTTGCCGATGACTTCATCAAGTCGCTCGATATCCGACCCGCCGATCGTGAACGGCCGATCAAGTTTCTCTCCGGTGGCAATCAGCAGAAAGCAATCCTCGCCCGCTGGCTGGCGACCGAGCCTCGCCTTCTCATTCTCGACGAGCCGACGCGCGGTATCGATATTGGTGCCCACGCCGAAATCCTCAAGATGATCGAGAAGCTCTGTCAGGAGGGCATGTCGCTCGTCGTCATTTCCTCGGAGCTGGAAGAACTGACGGCGGTCGCCCATCGCGTCATCGTCCTGTCGGACCGTCGCCATGTTGAAGAACTCAAGGGATCCGACGTGACTGCCGAAAACATCATGAAGGCGATTGCGACCTCCGCCCGCACGGAGGCCGCGTGATGAAGAGCGTGACATTGAAGTTGAAGAGACTGGCCCCGCAGTTCATCGCGCTGTTCATCATTCTTGCTGCCATTACGGTGATTTCACCTGGCTTCCTGAATGTCTCGATGCAGAATGGACGCCTCTACGGCAGCCTTATCGATATTCTGGTGCGCGCTGCGCCCGTCGCACTTTTGACGATCGGCATGACGCTCGTCATCGCCACCAAAGGTATCGATCTTTCGATTGGCGCGGTCATCGCCATTTGCGGTGCGGTTGCAGCCACGCTGATCAGCGCCGGGCATTCCATTCCGGTGGTGATTGCCGTCTCATTGGCAGTCGGCATCGCCTGCGGCATATGGAACGGCATCCTTGTTGCCGTGCTGGATATCCAGCCGATCATCGCCACCCTCATCCTCATGGTTGCCGGCCGCGGCATTGCACAGCTGATCACCGAAGGCGTCATCTTGACCTTCAACAATGACAGCTTCGCCGCCATCGGTTCTGGCTCCTTTGCAGGCGTTCCGCTCCCCGTTGTCATCTGGGTGGCGAGTGCCGTTCTCATCGGTCTTCTGGTGCGCAAATCCGCGCTCGGCTTCCTGATCGAAGCAACCGGCATCAATCGCCGTGCGGCAGCACTTGCCGGTGTTCGCGCCCGCTTCCTGCTGTTCTTCGTCTACGCGATTTCGGGGCTTTGTGCAGCAATCGCCGGTATGATCGTGACCGCGGATATTCGCGGTGCAGATGCCAACAATGCCGGGCTCTGGCTGGAACTCGATGCAATCCTGGCGGTCGTCATCGGTGGCACGTCCCTGAACGGCGGACGCTTCTCCATCACTGCTTCGCTCATCGGCGCGCTGATCATTCAGACGATCAATACCGGTATTCTCGTCTCGGGCTTCCCTCCGGAATTCAACCTGATCATCAAGGCAGGCATCATCATCGTGGTTCTGACGCTTCAATCGCCGGCACTCGTCACGCTTCTGGGCTTTGCCAAGACGCCAAAGAAACCAAGCCCGGCGGCACCGGCACCCACCGCAAACAAAGGAGAAGCCGCGCGATGATCCACACCCGCAACCTTCCCTTTTTCACCACGCTGGCGATCTTCATCATTGCCTATGCTCTGTGCGTATCCCAGTACCCCGGCATTCTCAGCACAAGGGTCATCGGCAATCTTCTGACAGATAATGCGTTTCTCGGCATTGCGGCTGTCGGCATGACATTCGTGATCCTGTCTGGCGGGATCGATCTGTCCATTGGCTCGGTCATTGCTTTTGCCAGCGTCTTCGTTGCCGTGCTCGTCAACGGATATGGTGTTCATCCGCTCATTGCCTTTGCAGCAGTGCTCGTTATCGCGACGATTTTTGGCAGCCTCATGGGTGCGATGATCCGCTTTCTCGCAATCCCGCCCTTCGTGGTCACCCTCGCGGGCATGTTTCTGGCTCGCGGTGCCGCCTATCTCATGTCGACCGATTCCGTTCCGATCTCCCATCCGGTCATCGACGCGATCCAAGGCTTCTACATTCGCGTGCCCGGCGGCGGTCGGTTGACGGCGCTTGCCATCGTCATGCTCGTCGTCTTCGCGGTTGGCATGCTGGTTGCGGCACGCACACGCTTCGGCGCCAATGTCTACGCGCTTGGTGGAAACCAGCAATCGGCAGAACTGATGGGCGTTCCCGTCGCCAAAACTACCGTTGGCATCTACGCACTCTCCGGTTTTCTTTCCGGCCTCGCGGGCATCGTCTACACGCTCTACACCTCGTCCGGTTATTCTCTGGCAACTGTGGGTGTCGAACTGGATGCGATTGCGGCGGTTGTCATTGGCGGAACGCTTTTGACAGGCGGAACAGGCCTCGTCGCCGGCACCTTCATCGGTCTTATGATCCAGGGCCTCATTCAGACCTATATCGTTTTCGATGGAACACTGTCATCCTGGTGGACGAAAATCGTCATCGGCATACTTCTGTTCATATTCATCGTTTTGCAACGCACAATCATCTGGTACTCAAACAGAAGAATGGCGGCGGCTCACCCGGCATAGCAGCAGCGAGGGAGATAGTTGTTGGGGTTACTGGAAAACACGATATCGGGACGAAAGCGGCGCAACAGCCATGCGCACGTCGTGGCGGAACTTGGCAGCGCCATTGTTTCGGGCCGGATACCGGAGGGTTCCCTTCTTCCCAACGATGCCGAACTTTCGCTTCGCTTCGGTGTTTCGAGAACCGTTCTCAGAGAGACGATGAAGACGCTGGCCGCCAAGCGGCTGGTGGAGGCCAAGGCAAAAGTCGGTACACGCGTTCTCGACAAGTCGAGCTGGAACTTCTTTGACCCGGATGTGCTGGGGTGGCGTTGCGAAGCGGGCCTCGACCCAGAATTCATCGAGCATCTGGCCGAAATTCGTCTGGCGCTGGAGCCTGCCGCGGCAGCCGCGGCGGCACGGCACGCCTCCAGCGAGGATATCGTTTCCCTTTACGCGATTGCAGCCAAGTTCGATAACACCCACCATACGGCCGAGAGCATCGCCAAGGTCGATCTGGAATTTCACCTCGCCGTCGCCAGCATTTCCGGCAACCCGTTCATGCGCTCGGCAAGCGGATTGATCGAGGCAGCACTGGCCATCTCCTTCAAACTCTCGTCGCCAGCCTCTGCTCCCGCAACCATCGCAGAGATTGCTGCCAACCATTTGCGCATCGTTCACGCCATTGCAGCGCGAGATGAAAACGCTGCTGTGAAGGCCATGCGGCATGTGATCGAAGTCGGCAAAGACCGGATCAAGAACGCCGCTCTGACCTGAATCACCTCTCCCAAGAATGTCAGTCCGCTTGCGAGTGACACGCGTGGCTATATTTCAGTGGAAGTTGCGGCCCTTGACGGTGATGTGATCTTCATCGCTCTCCTGAAGAGCTGATCTCGGCGGCAATCCGCGCCTGTCACGCGCCGTCGGTATCCCGTGATGAAACTCATCGCCGCGACCATGCGGCAGCGGAAACGGCTTATCCCTCTCGCCGACACTTCTCAAAACATCCGACAGATCGGTGATACGGTGGGCAACGACGTGGACGACCTCGCCTTCACGCTGAAGCTTGCCGTAAATCCCAACCATCCCCGCCGACAGGATGACACGGCGATACTTCTCGAAGGTCTTCACCCAGACGACGGCATTGGCAATGCCGGTCTCGTCTTCGAGCGTCATGAAGATAACGCCCTTTGCCGAGCCGGGGCGCTGCCGCACGAGCACCAGACCGGCCACTTCCAGCCAGCGACCGTCATTCGTCTTGAGCGTCTCAGCGCATGTTACGATCCGACGTCGGGCGAGATCCCGACGCAGGAAGCTCATGGGGTGGTCTCGCAGGGTCAGGCCTACATGACCATAGTCTTGCACCACCTCTCCGCCTGCGGTCATGGGTAGCAAGTTGACTTCCGGCTCCTGCAACTCCTCGATCAACGCGTTCTCTCGTGCAGCGGCAGCGGCGAAAAGCGGCAGGGGCTCATCGCGCAGGCCCTTGATCGCCCACAGTGCCTCACGACGCGAGAGACCGAGGGACGGAAGAAAGGCATCCGCCTCGGCAAGACAGACCAGCGCGGAAACCGGCACCCCTGCCCGTCTCCATAAATCATCAATAGATTGGAAAGGCCGCTCCTGCCGGCAGGCTATGATATGTCCCGCATGCTCGTTGGACAGCCCCTTCACCAGCCGCATACCAAGGCGCACGGCGTTGCGCTCCGGGCCGACCTTCTCCTCCAGCACGCAATCCCATCGGCTCGCATTGACGCAGACGGGCCGAACCACGACGCCGTGGTCGCGTGCATCGCGAACAAGCTGTGCAGGGGCGTAAAATCCCATCGGCTGGGAGTTCAACAGCGCCGCACAGAAGATATCAGGATGGTGGCACTTCACCCATGCCGATGCATAGGCAATCAAGGCGAAGGAGGCTGCATGGCTTTCGGGAAAGCCATAGCTGCCGAAACCTTGAATCTGAGCGAAGAGTCTTTTGGCAAACTCTTCGCTAAAGCCATTTTCAATAAGCCCTCCGATAAGCCGTTTTTCGAAATTCGCGATAGTCCCAACATTTTTGAATGTGGCCATCGCCCGTCTCAGCTTATCCGCTTCACTGGGGGTAAAGCCGGCACAGTCGATGGCAATGCGCATGGCATGTTCCTGAAACAGCGGAACGCCAAGCGTCTTCTCAAGAACCTTTTCAAGGGTGGGATGCTCGTAATCGATCTTCTTGCCCTCAGCTATTTCCTGACGCCGCTTCAGATAGGGATGGACCATATTGCCCTGTATCGGACCCGGTCGCACGATTGCGACCTGAATGACGAGATCGTATAGCTCCCTCGGTCTCAGCCTCGGCAACATCGACATCTGCGCCCTACTTTCGATCTGGAAGGTGCCGATCGTGTCGGCCTTGCAGATCATGTCATAGGTAGCTGTGTTTCCACTATCGATGCTGGTCAGGCCAAACTCGTAGCCTTTACGCACTGTCAGCATTTCGAAAGCCCTTCGCATGCAGGACAGCATGCCGAGTGCCAGGCAATCCATCTTCATGAATTTGACGATCTCGATATCGTCCTTGTCCCATTCGATGATCCGCCTGTCCTTCATGGATGCTGGAAGAATGGGAACGAGTTCGTCTAGCCGGTCATGGGTCAAAACGAAACCGCCGGGATGCTGGCTGTAATGGCGGGGCGTTCCGATCAATTGGCGTGCGAGATCGAAGGCAAGCCTGACGCGCCGATCCTCCAGATTGATGTTCAATTCATTGGCATGCTTCTCGCCCGTGCCTTCCGTCCACCACCAGATCTGCGAGGACATGAGCTTTGTCAGGTCTTCGGGAAGGCCAAGCACCTTGCCCACGTCCCGAATGGCCCCCTTGCCGCGATAACAAGTGACCACGGAGCAGAGGGCCGCCTTATCGAACCCGTAATGATCGTAAATCCACTGAATGATCTCCTCGCGCCGCTGGTGCTCGAAATCGACATCGATATCCGGCGGCTCGTCGCGGTCCTCGGAGACGAAGCGTTCGAACAGAAGGTCGCTCTCATCCGGATCGATGGCCGTGATGCCGAGAACATAGCAGACCGCCGAATTGGCCGCGGATCCCCGTCCCTGACAGAGGATTTTCATCTCACGCGCTTGCCGGACGATTTTATTGACCGTCAGGAAATAGGGGGCATATTTCTTTTTGGCGATGATGGCCAATTCGTGCCGCAGCGTCTGCTCCACCTTCTCCGGCACACCATCGGGATAGCGCTTCGGCGCTTCGTCCCATACGAATTTTTCCAGCGCTTCCTGTGCCGTCATTCCCGGGACTTGTCGCTCGTCCGGATATTGATATTCCAGTTCCGAGAGGGAAAACCGGCACTTCTTCACGATCTTCAGTGTGTTTTCCAACGCATCCGGATAGGCAGAAAAAAGCCGGTACATTTCCTCCGGCGGCTTCAGATAGCGATCCGCATGACGCTCGCGCCTGAAGCCGGCATCGTCGATCGTGCAGTTGTGGCGAATGCAGGTGACGACATCCTGCAACATGCGACGACCGGGCTCATGAAAAAGAACATCATTGGTGACGACCGTTGCCACACCGGCGCGCGCTGCCATCTGCGACAGTTCATAAAGACGCAGCGCGTCATTTGGCCGGCGGCGCAGGCTCATCGCCACATAGGCGCGATGACCGAAATCCGTCTTTATCCGGCGCAGATGGCTGGAAAGGCCTTCATCCGTCTCATCCGGCAGGAGAACCACGATCAGCCCTTCGCCATAGGCAACCAGATCGCTCCATGTGAGCGAGCACTTGCCAGCCTTGCCGCCTTTCTTCCCGAATGTCAGCAGACGGCATAGCCGACCATAGGCCTCTCTGTTCGTGGGATAGACCAGCACGGAGACATCCTGCACCAAATCCAGCCTGCAGCCGACCACCAGCCGAAGCCCAAGCTCCTCGGCGATTTTATGCGCCCGGGGAATGGCCGCGAGGCTGTTGCGATCGACAATGCCCAGTGCCTCTATGCCGAGCGCTTTAGCCTGAGCGAAAAGTTCCTCGCAGGAACTGGCGCCACGCAGAAAGGAAAAATGCGAGGTCACCTGCAGCTCGGCGTAACGAACACCCGCACTCATGCGAAAAATCCATGCATGAACCAGTCCAAGGTGCCAGTCTCTGTGTGCTCGCCATCGCCGGAACGGAAGATCCAGAAACGCTCACCGCTCTCATTTTCCACGCGGAAATAATCGCGCACCGCCGAGAGTTCTCGATCGCGCTTCCACCATTCGCCAAAGACGCGCTCCGGCCCGTCGGCCCGCTTGACGATGTGACGCACCCCGCGCCATGTGAAGCTTCGGGGAGGATGATCGGGAAGCAGTGCCACTGTCTGGATCGGCTCCGGCCTGAACAGAAGCCTCACCGGTCGCGGCCAATGTTCCGGCCAGCCGGGCGCATCCGTAGCCTCGGCTGGAATTTTCTCAACGGAGCGCTCCGGTACATCGCTTTGAACGGCGGCATAGCGATAGACCTTGTGGCCACGGTTGAGGATGATATCGACAGCCTCACCAATATCGCCTCCTGCCTCTTCCAGAAGAATGGAACGTGCTTGTCCGGCAAGAAGCGGCTCGGCATGGGTTGCCGTCAGCGTCATCTTCTCGATACCAAAACCCGGATCGATCGTCTCGATACGGTCAGTCAGAAGGCGGGACAATTGCTTGCTATCGCGTGCAGGTTTGGAGGTTCCAGCCCGGATCGCCTGCACTCCACTGTCCACCCGATGGAAAACCAGATCGACGCGACGCGCACCTAAACCCCGCTTCTCCAGATCCAGACAGAGGTCGGACACAAGCTTTCGAGTGTATTTTGCAATGGTTTCTGCAGCACCAATCGGTTCGGGAAAGAAGCGCCGCACCGTCACCAGTTCTGCTACGCGGACTGGCTCTATCGGTTCCGACAGGACACCGTGAGCCTGATCCAGCCTGCGCCCCACTTCGGGGCCAAACCGCAAGGTGATCGGCGCGCGCGGCGCGGCTGCCAGTTCTCCAATACGGCGAAAGCCAAGGACCTTCAGCTCATTGACCAGATGGGCATCCAGTCGCAAGGCGGCAAGCGGCAGCGGCGCGAGAGCCTCCCTCACGCTACCTTCAGGTAAAATGGTGACGGCCTCGCGCCCGAAGCGGGCTAGCGCGTGGGCAGCGCCCCAGCTTTCGGCGATTGCCGCACGCGCCGTAAAACCCAGCGCATGCAGGCGATTGATCATGCCTGTCAGCATCAGCCTTTCATTACCATGCAGGTGATCGGCTCCGGTCGTATCGAGCACCAGCCCATCGGGCGCGTCCGGTGCAACGATGGGGGCGTAGATGCGCAAAAACCAGAAGGCCAGATCCTCAAGGGCTTTTGCATCATCCTCCGGCTTCAAGTCTTCGACAACAAGGCCCGGCAGAATGGCCTGCGCCTTGCTGGCTGGCATGCCAGGGCGCAAGCCCGCTTTCATCGCGGCGCTATTAAGAGCAGCCACGAGCCGGCGGCTTCCCTGGCGCGCAATCATCACCACGGGTGTTTCAACCGGTGGCGCTGCGTCCCCAAGCATCCTGCGGTATCGATCCGTCTGCCATGTCGGCAGGTATAGCGAGACGACCCTCTGCATCACAGGCTTCCACTTCCAGTTCAAAAGGTTCGCCGCCCCGGACACGCAGCAATTCCACAAGCCAGCGGGATCGCCCTACCCCGCGCACCGGCAACGGTGTGGACGGACGCATGGAAATGCGCCACCGGGTGACGGCTGCGGTTGGTTGGCCGAAATCGCCAACACCACTCACATGGCGCCAGCGGCGAAGAGCAATGGCTGCCACGCCGGAAGCTTCCGCCGTCAGCTGCAGCCGCCGCGACATGTTCATCGGCAGCTTCGACACTTCACCGATCACGGCGCCAAAGCCGTTGCAGCGCAGCCCTTCCTCAAAACAGTCCAGCACGCCCTTTTCATCACGACACTCGACGATGATCAGCCGGTTATGCGAAAGCCCTGCCTGCGTGAGGGCTGGCATGAAGAGATCGGGACGGGTCACACACCACAGGATCTTGCCCTTTAACCGGGCCGCGATGCCCGCACAAAAGAGCGCTGATGCTGCACCATCCACGGCCCCGTTTCCACCACCGCTCACCTCATGCAAGCTGCCAAGCTTCAAGCCTTGACCGGGAAGCCGCTCATCGATGGCAGGAATATTGAAGGGCAGAGTCTCCTGCTGTCTGGCAGGACCTTGGGTGATCCTCTCCAGCCTTTCTCGCAATTCCTCCACGACAAGCTGTTCTGCGCGCTTCTGCATGACACGAAACTTCTCAGAGCATTCCACGCTAAAAAACTAATGTTCACTTTTTGTTCTATATTCACAAAAGAGTCAACACGACTCCGCCGGACTCCTGTGGAGGGGTGAGAAGATTCTTTAGAGCGTTTCCTTGTTAAATTGAAACGCTCTATCCTCCCGCCAATGGCCGTACCGAGAGACCGGCCATGAAGGGCGATGTGACCACAGAGGTGCGCCGCGGCAGGCTGAGTTTGCCAGCCGCATAAAACAGCAGGAAAGAGCCGATCTGGTATGGGAAGATAATATCGATCTCGACAAAGGAGCGGACGACAAAAAGAGCGCAGAGCGAAAACAGGATCAGCGCCTGGGGATCCTGATTGCGCATCAAAATCGAGCGCAAGTGGCCCAACAGCGTGCCGTAGAGCAGGATCGCCAGCAGAATGAGACCGACGAAGCCGTTCTCCACCACCACTTCGATATAGGTGTTGTGGAAATGGAAGCCGCTACGACCGGTAATGAAGAAATCGTCCCACAACCTTTCGGCATCGGAAAACCCTGGCACCCAGAAGCCCTGATAGCCGACACCGAAAATGGGGGCACGCTTGGCCGCCTCGATACCCTGCTGCCAAAGATAGGTGCGTCCCGTCAACGTCGTATCCTTGCCGAACACGCCAAGAATTGCGTCGAAGAGACCGAACTGCAGCGCGGCCACGACAAACAGGCCACCGAGGCCAACGGCTGCAAAAAACAGCATTTTCCTATTGCCAGGCGACAAGGCCCAGAGCGGTAACAGACCCGCCATCATGACAACGACGGCGGCGGTAGTGATCGCGGATGTCGCCGATTGGGATGCAAGCAGGCTGTAGGCAGAGATGAGGCCGGCAACGCCTGCGATCAGCAACCATACGCCTCTTTGACGCAGCACGAGCACCGAGGCTGCGGCAAAGAGAACGCCAAGCGAGGCATAGAAACCCAGCTGGTTCTTCGAGGAGAAGGCGCCGACGAAGCTGGTCGTGCCATCCAGCGCATCGAAAAGATAGGTGCCGAAGAGCAGCGAGTAGACGAGCACGAGAGTGATGCCGATTAACGCGCCGCGTGTCAGTGTGCGGATAGAGATGACACGCATGGCAATCAGCGCGCAAACGATATGCGTCATGTACTGAATGGAGGCGCGCAGGCTGACGGACATGGCATCCGACCAGAAGCTCGACAGTATCGCCAGAATGCCGAAGGCGAAAATCCAGAAATAGCGAGCATAATTGCCAAGGACACGACGATAATCGACCACGACCAGAGGCAGCCAGACGGCGTAATAGGCAAGGATCGAGACTTGGCCGAACTTCGACGAATAGGCGAAGACGAAGAAGGACAGCGCCACCGCCGCCGTTCCGTAAAGTCCGTTTCTATCGGGATCGATCAGTGCCGATTTCGCAATCCGCATCGCCGCCTCACTGCATCAGCACTTCCGAGGAAACCTTGATAACGTCGCCAGGCTCAAGAGCCGTGGTTTCGTCAACCTTAATTTCCTTCGATTTTCCCTTGTCTTCACGCACAATGACATAGGAAATCGAGGCAGATTTGCCGGACGGATCGAAACGCAGAGCTTCAGCGGATTGCGCCAGGGCCTCCGACATGAGCTCTCGACTGGTGGAAAGCTGAAGGTTCAGCTTCTGCAATTCGGCCTGCGTATCCTGCAACTCCTTCGATCGCTGCGCGTCCCAATCGTTTCGCAGGTTGATCTCATCCTGGACCGCCTTGTTGATATCCTGCTTGGCGCGAAGCGCATTGGTATCGATATCGAGAAGCGTGGCCTCCACCTCGGCTGCGCGTTCTTCTGCGGAGATGCGGCGCTGAGCGAGTGCAAGGCCCTGCTCGTTCAAGCGATTGACCTTCTCGCGGTCTTCATTGGCCAATTGCAACTGCCGTTGCTGGCTCTCTGCCTTCTTACGCAGAGATTCCACTTCCGCATCCAGCAGTTCGCGCAAATCCTTCAACGCCTTCAACTGAAGCGTATAGCGCTCGGTGCGAGACTTCATCAGCGCGCTTTCGCTTTCCAGGAGCGCGTCGATATTGACGACCTTTTCCATTTCAGGCGTCTTCTTGATCTCCTGCTCGCCGCTCACCTCGGCAATCAAACGCGCCTGACGTGCCAGAAGACGGCCGCGCTGGTCGTCATAGACGGCAGCGTCACCACGGGCATTGATAAAGTCACGCGCAAAACGTTGCCCCGCATCGGAACGGCGCAGACCACCTGCGAGGCTGACCGCCTTCAAAACCGTCATGTTGGGCGCATAGGGATATTCGCCCGGCGTTTGCACGTCACCTGTCAGGAAGACCGGTCGGAACTGGGCAACTTCGACGGAAGCCGACGGAAGGTTGCGCAGGGCAAACTTGCTTTGAAGCTCTGCGCCAATCGCCTCTCCCACCTCGCCCGCAGTCTTTCCGGCGACATTCAACTGACCAATGAACGGAAGTGACAACGTACCGGACGGACCGACGGAGTAATCGCCGTTGATCACATCCCAGTTACGGATGGTGCCGTCTGCCGGCTGCCACTCCGCAACGCGGATACGAAGCTTGTCAGCGGTTCCAAGTCGATACTGGCCATCCTGTGCGAGAGCGCTCAGCGGAGTGATGAGCAGCAGGGCTGCGGCGACAGCCAAAGCGGTACGTTTACGCCATGTTTTAGGGAGAGGTTCGTCGGCAATGCCAACCATGTAAAACTCCATGTTGATGCCTTGAAAAGTGAATGCGCGACCGGTGCAAGTCCGGTCGCAGCCGCAAGGCATGGCACAGGTGGGAGGTCCTGCGTTCACGCCGAGTGTCTATTCTGGCTTCAATAGCTGCCGCGGGACATGCAGACAGCGGGCACGGTTTTCATGATGATGGAAATGTCTTTCATCATTGACCAGTTCTGAACATATTGCGTGTCGTAATCCACGCGCTCCTTGTAGGAGACGTCGTTTCGACCGCTGATCTGCCAGAGACCGGTAAGACCAGGACGCGTGCTGAGATAGTAGCGCGCGGCACTTTCATAATAGTTGAGCTCTTCGTCCACGACAGGACGAGGACCGACAACACTCATTTCACCACGAATGATGTTGATGAGCTGTGGCAGTTCATCAAGGCTCAGCTTGCGAAGAACGCTGCCAACCGCTGTCACACGCGGATCGTTCTTCAGTTTTCTCGTTTGGCGCCATTCCTCCGCAGCCTGCGGATCGGTAGCAAGATATTGTTTCAGCACCTCATCTCCGTTCACGACCATCGTGCGGAATTTCAGGCAATGAAACGTGCGGCCATTATGGCCGATACGGCGGTGGCCGTAAAAAGCAGGTCCCTTGTCGGATAGTTTGACCAAGACCACGATCATGAGAAAGATCGGGCTGAGGACAAGAAGTGCGAGCAGTGCCGAGGAAACATCGAAACTGCGTTTCACGATGCCCCCGATGGGAAAGCTCACATCAAACTCTTCAGAACCACTAAGCGGCGAAACAGCCGATCGAGTCGCGGACTTCATAGAGAGAACTCCATTTATGTTTTGCGATAGGTCGGTACCCGTTGGGCGCGTCATGCAGTCATCATGAGACATGAACTCTGTGGTCGGAATTTGATGCTTTTGAATTTTTTGTGAGGCAGCGTTACCCGGCACCCTAAAACGGGCATCCCCAAATTCCTCACATGATGTTGGCCGAGACTATTAATAACCGCCTATAAAAGGAACAACGGCAGGTGTTCGTCATGCAGTTCACGCATGATTACCAAACATATGTATTGCATCCCTATTTATATTAAAGCTGTTCTTCTGGTTTACTGGTTTTCGCAATTAAAAGGGCGAATACACAGGCGCCTGCTAAATAAGATAGATGTAATATTTCTTATATGCGGCGCAGCAAAATTACGGCAGCGCACACACAAAATAATTAAAAATAAACCGATTTTGTTGGAAAAGATTAATTTCAACGGTCATCTGAAACGTTTCCGGGTCAAAAGGATGGCGTAATTAAGGCAGAAATGTGGTGAATTTTGCATCCCGGTCATGTCTAGAGCCTTCCGACTCGTAACGCGCACGGGCGTCCTGCAATTCTTCTTTTATCCTATTCCTATGGTATGGGCCTGCAACAAAAAGGCCGGCGCGCAGATTGCGCACCAGCCCTTGATTGGCTTTCAAGCTATGAAAAATAGCTTATGCTGCCTGACGGTCGTGGCGGCCTTCTTCGACCTCTTCCACGATTTTGGCAACAAAGGCTTCCAGGTCGTCGGGATTACGGGACGTGACGATGCCCTTGTCGCAAACGACCTTCTCGTCCTTCCAGATGCCACCGGCATTTTTCACGTCAGTCTTGATCGAGCCGTATGAGGTCACCTCACGGCCGCGCACGGCATCGGCTTCGACGAGAAGCCAAGGTGCGTGGCAAATGGCCGCCACTACTTTACCGGACTTCACGAACTCCTTGACCACGCGCATCGCTTCATCATTGGTGCGCAGGACATCGGGGTTGATCTGGCCGCCCGGAAGCACGAGAGCGTCGAAGTCTTCGATCCGAACGTCTTTTGCGAGAAGATCGACTTTAACGCTATCGCCCCAGTCCTTCTCATCCCAGCTCTTGATCTCGCCGTCCTTGATAGAGGCGATCTTGACGTCCGCGCCCTTGCGCTTCAGTTCCTCATAGGGCACGCGAAGCTCCGAACGCTCGTATCCGTCGGTCGCGAGAATGACGATCTTGGCAGAATTGATAGCAGTCATGGCTGTTTCCTTCCTGGTGCATATTTGTTGGGGGTAGGTTCGTTAGGATTCCACGTCTGAATTCACAGACGGCAGAAAGAACTCGACATCGGCGATCCGCTCCTTGTCGAGAGCGGCGATGCGCTCCTGCCAGAAGCGTTCCGCCTCTTCAGGCTCGTTGTCGTACTGGCGAACAAATGTCTTGTTGTCGTCGATCATCACCTGGCGGGTGCCGCCGAGGAGCATGTATTCTTCCGCAAGCTTTCGCGTTTCGGTCTTTTCCACGTCAAAACCTCCTTGGCAGCCAAATTATTTTGGCAGATTGGCGGAGACGGCCGGATGGATGAGAAGCTCGTCTGCCTTTTCGTTGGCCATCGGGAGAAAACGGAAAAATCCTGATGTTCTCCAGCACCATCACGTCCGTTTGACACGGCGCGTCTCCTGCCAATCGAACGTGGCCCTCCGCTATTGGTTCCGGAAAAATTAAAGCAGAGGTGAAGGGAACACATTGATGCAAAGCCGCTATGCTCCCTCGTCACTTTCCCTCAATAGACGTGCGCGGTAGCTTTCTTGAAGCCAAAGGGAGATCGTCATGGCAAAACTGTTGCGCCTCTTTTACAGCAATGGCGCCTGTTCGCTCGCGCCGCACATCGCGCTTGAAGAAACGGGCGCGACCTTCGAACCGGTCCGCATAGACTCGGCGTCCGGAGAGCAGCGCAAACCTGATTATCTCCGCATCAATCCAAAAGGCCGTGTGCCGGCGCTCGGCGTCGATGACTGGGTGCTGACGGAAAACCCCGCCATCCTACAGTTCATCGCCACCTCTTTTCCCGACGCAAAATTATGGCCGGAACAATTGCGCGATCAAGCGCGCGTGACGGAATGGCTCGGCTGGATCGCCTCTACCGTCCATGTCGCCTATGCGCATGTCCGCCGCGCGGAGCGCTATGCAGAAAGCGAAGAGGCACTGAAAGATGTCCGCGCGAAGGGTTTGGAGACGAGCCGCGATCTATGGCGAGCCGTCGACGCCCGCCTCGGTGCGGGGCCTTGGGCCATCGGCGATCTCTATACCGTCGCAGACCCCTATCTCCTGGTATTCTGGACCTGGGGACGTGGGCCGGTGCTTGGGTTCGATATGGCCAACGACTTCCCAAACTGGGCAGCGCATGCGCAACGGATGGCCAATCGGCCCGCCGTGCAACGGGCGTTTCAGCGCGAGGGCCTAAAACTGCCTGCCCAAAGCTGATCGGACTTGTCTGCCCCCATCTCCCGCTCCTAAATGGGAGAGATGAGAATTTCCTGGAAAGGACGAGCCGCCCTCTCCCCACCAATCATTCAATTACCTTCGGATTTATGATCGCGTCCATGAGCCACCGGTTCATCGGCAGATCGAGTTTGATGTTGAGCCCCGGCATCGGGTCTTCAAACCACCGCTTATAAATATCCCTGACTGCCCCAGTTTTATAGATGTCGGCCAATCCTTCATTCACCGCATTGACAAAAGGCTTATCGTTCAAGCGCATCATGAAGCCGAGCGGCTGTACATCCGTCAACTGTTCGTCCGAGAGCGCATAATCGGAAGGATTCTGCGCGCGAGCGATCATCGTTTTCAGCAGGACTTCATCCATTGCGAAGGCGGCAACACGACCATCCGTGACCATGTCGAATGCAGCTTGAAGGCTGTCGACAGGGACGGGTGAAATATTAAGTCTCCGCTTTCGGCTGATGTCATTGATCTCGTTGATATTGACCGTGCCGAGTGCCACGCTGACCGAGCGGCCCTTGAGATCGTCGAGCTTCGCCAATCCGTTCTTACGCAAAGAGACATAGCGCGTCACGCCGTAAAAATGGCTGTACGAGAACGCCACACTCTTGCGCCGTTCCGTCGTATTGGTGCTGGCATTGCATTCGATGTCCATGCTCCCGTCGTTCAAAAGCTGGATGCGATTGCTTGGCGTGCGCGGGACGAACTCTATGTCGATAGATCGCAATTTCAAACGCTGCTTCAACCGTTCCACTACGCCGCGGCAGAGATCGATCGAGTAACCAAGAACCTGACCATCCGCATTCAGGAACGAAAACGGCGCTGTCGAACCGTAACCGATCCTGATCTTTCCCGTCTGGACGATCCTGTCGAGAGTCGGCGTGTCGAAAATCTTGTCTTCGGCGCTCACCCGAAAAGGGGCTGCAAGGCAAAAGATCAACGAGAGACCTTGGAGGATACGCATTTTCATTGCAGATATTCCTTCGGCTCCTTGAAAGCCGCTTTCAGCTCCGAAGAGAGAGGAAGATTGAAATTTCGATTGTCCGGCGGCACCGGGGACATGAACCACTTATTGTAGATCGTCTCTATCTCACCGCCGGTGAACATTGTGAACAAAGCCTCGTTGACCAGCGCCTTGAATGCATCATCCCCCTTGGGCAAAAGAATGCCATAGGGCTCGGGAGGTCCGAAGGTCTCCCGAGAGATCGCATAGTCCTCCGGTGTCTTGGAGAAAGCCACATGCGCGGCCAACAGCACATCGTCCATGACGAAGGCGGATGCTCGATCGTTCTCCACCATGCTGAATGCTTCGGAATTCACCTTGGTAATCGCCACCGAGATATTCAGTTTTTGCGACCGGTTGACGTTTTGCAACTGTGCAATGTTGATGGTGCCTGTCGTCGAAGCGACGGTTCGCCCCGAAAGATCCTTGATACTGTTAAGATTGCTGGATTTCTTCGACACGAAACGGGTCGCGGTGATGAAGTGCGGATAGGAAAATGCCACCTGCTCTCGCCGCTCGGCATTGTTGGTCGTTGCGCTGCATTCCATGTCGATTTTACCCGACTTAACCAGAACGAAACGCGTTCCTGGCGTGGCCACCACATAATTGATTTTGAGCCCATCAAGCTTCAGCGCATCTCGGACGTGATCCGCGATCCTCTGACAAATGTCGATAGAGTAGCCGCGCACGACGCCATCTGGCGTCACGTAGGAAAACGGCAATTCATCCGTGCGATGCCCGATCGTAATCGTCTTCGTTCGCGCTATCTTTTCAAGCGTCACGCTCTCTGTTTCGTTGGCCGCCGCGGACAGCGCAAACAACGGAGAAAACACGATCACAGCAAGCAAACTAGGAAGGAAGCGTTTTAGCTTAGACGCCTCTCTCTCTGAAAAATCGACGACCTTCATGTTCCAAATCCTCGTGTTTTGACTTTCACACCTCTACAGCCTGCACATGCTCACCAAACGCCATCTGTGAAAATCGGACCACCACTACAGCTTGGTTCCGAGACGCACGGCACTTAGGTTTCTCTGCCTGATGGAATTTATCACTCCGATATAAGATGCTGCGTATCTCGCCAGAGGGGCAGCAGAGGTCGAGTTCATTGATCATACTCCGCTGGATTCTTGAATTCCGCCCTCAGTTCCTCCGAGATCGGGAGATTGAAATTGCGGTTCATCGGCGGCACCGGAGACATGAACCACTTATCGTAAATCCTGTTTATCTCGCCGCTCGTGTAAATCTTGTACAGGGCTTGGTTGACCAGCGTCTTGAATGCAACGTCATCCTTGGGCAACATAATTCCATAGGGTTCGGCGGGTCCGAACTTGTCTTGTGAAATCGCATATTCCTCTGGTGCGTCCGAAAAAGCGACCTGTCCGGCGAGAAGAACATCGTCCATGACGAAGGCGGATGCACGGTTGTTTTTCACCATTGCAAAGCCCTCGGAATCCACTTTGGCGATCAGAACCGAGATGTTCAGATTGTGAGTTCTGTTGACGTCCTGCAACTGCTCGATGTTGATGGTGCCGGTCGTCGAGGCGACGGATCGACCTGCGAGATCCTGGATCGTGTTGAAGCCGCTCGCCTTCTTCGCCACAAAACGCGTGGCGCTGTAGAAGTGCGGATAAGAGAATGCCACCTGCTTGCGTCTTTCCGCATTGTTGGTCGTTGCGGCGCACTCCATATCGACCTTGCCAGATTTGACCAGCACGAAGCGGGTTCCTGGCGTCGCAACAGCGTAATCGACCTTGATCCTGTCAAGTTTGAGCGCATCCCGGATGTACTCGGCAACCTCCTTGCAGATGTCGATGGAATAGCCTGCCACAGTACCATCCGCCGTGACATAGGAGAAAGGGACCCCATCGGTACGATGCCCGATGGTGATCGTCTTCGTCTGCTTAATCTTATCGACGGTCGAGTTCGCAACACTGCCGGCCTGCGCGGTCAGCGACAGAGGAAAGTTGCATGCGAGCAGAGTGAGCGGGACTGAGAGAAAACGCGACCGTCTTGACCAGAAATATCTAAAAATATGAAAAAATTCCATTTTTCTAACCGTGAGCTATTTTGACAGGATCGGAATGCTTTAGGTTTTCAATCTCCGATAGAGGCATTGGGCGACCGAGGTGATAACCCTGCAAAAGGTCGCATCCGGCAGCGCGAAGCAGCGAAAGCTGTTCCTGCGTTTCCACGCCTTCAGCCGTCGTTTTTAGTCCAAGGCCTGCGGCGATGTGAATGAGACCCTGAATGATTGCGAGGCTCTGCGTGTTGCTCATCACTTCGGCGATAAAGCTGCGGTCGATCTTGATCTTGCCGATCGGAAGCTTGGTCAGATAGGCAAGGCTGGAATAGCCGGTCCCGAAATCATCGAGCGCGATCCTGACACCAAGCGCCCGGATGTCTTGCAGACATGTTGTAGCCTCGGCTCCTGACAGGAGAACGGTTTCCGTCAACTCGATCTCGAGCCGCGATGCTGGCAGGCCGCTATCCGTCAGTGCCCTTTGAACCTTTTCGGCAAGATCACCCTGCTGTAGTTCGATCGCGGAGATGTTGACGGCCACTGTTGCGTCATTTGGCAGTCGCATGGCTTCCTGGCACGCGCGCTTCAACACCCAGTCGCCGATTGCACAAATCTGGCCGGTCTTCTCGGCCAGCGGAATGAAATCGTCGGGTGTCACCCAGCCGCGAACCGGGTGCTGCCAGCGCACAAGCGCTTCATAGGCGACAGGCTCTGGATTGGAGAAACAGAAGATCGGCTGATAGTGCAGCACCAGTTCGTCCCGCTGAACTGCAAGGTCGAGATCCTGCTGCAGTTCGTGGTCCTGTTCTTTCGACATTTCCATTCCGTGTTCGAAGAACCGGAAATTCCCACGGCCCTCGGACTTGGCGGAGTAAAGCGCCACATCCGCGTGTTTGAGCAATTCGGACATCTCATGACCGTGAAGCGGCGCTATCGAAATGCCGACGCTGGCTCCGACGGACGCCTCTTTGCCCAGCAACACAAAGGGCCGCGATGCAGAAGCGATGATACCCTTCGCCAGGCGACCGGCCTCACGCACCGCATTTTTTCGGACGATCTGCAGGATAGCGAATTCGTCACCGCCAAGCCGGGCGACCATGTCCTGCGGCCCGATCAATTGCAGTAGGCGCTCTGCGAAGGAAACGAGAAGAGCATCGCCGCTTGCGTGGCCCAATACGTCATTGACCGCCTTGAAGCGGTCGAGATCGAGAAGCATGAGATTGAAACGATGGCCGTTCGCCAACTCTGCGATCTCACCTTCCAGACGCTTGCTGAAGAAGGCACGGTTTGGTAGTCCGGTCAGTGGATCGTGATGGGCAAGATGTTCCATCTGTTTTGCCACGTCGCGGATTTGGCGCAAGTTCTCCCGCTCGACCACCGCTTCGCGAACCTTCTCAATCGCGACCGCCACCCGACCGATTTCGTCATTGCGATGCTGAAATGGCGTCACCGAGGCTGTGTCGTCATGGGCGATTTTGGTCAACGCTTCGATCAGCGCGGGCACCGGCATGAAGACCTTGCGCATCATGAGCGCAACGACCCCACCAGTTACGAACAGAATGGTGATGAGAAGCGCAAGGGAGTTATGCAGAAGCTTGGTTTGTGTTTCGAGAAGCTCGGATGCCTCGCCGATCGTCGTCACCACACCGCCCTGCAGCTTTCCGTCTTGATTGACCACGGGAACAAAAGCGATGAAGTGCCGCACGGTACCGAGTTCGGCAAAACCGACGTAAAATGCATTCAATGCCGTGTCTTCGGGCAGCTTCAACGAGATATTTTCCACGTCCCCCAACGCGTCGGCGGAACTGGTGAAGGTCTGTCCAGTGGGGTCCTTTTGAAAAATCCAGACATTGTTCTTGGTTTGCGCAGCCGCAAGCGCCAGAACATCCCCGGGATTGAAGCCAGTATCCAGAATGGACGCATCATCCCCCAGCGGTCGTTCGCTGGTAATCTTGACGATCTGGCCGCTATTATCACTGTCGATGGAGATGAAGGTGTAGATCGTACGGATCGCAGAGCTCGTCACCTGTGCGTTCAGTTCTGCCTCTCGACGCCACTGGTCGAGCGAGTCCCGCTCGACCATGATCCAGCCGACAGCGGCACCAACAAGGTAGGCAAGCACAATGCTGGACACGAGCGAAACGGTAATCTTCCAGAACAACGACTGGTACCAGACAACTCTGGCCGGCCGTGCTGGCGCGTCTGCCTCGAAATGATCCGCACTTTCCGTGCTCAAGAGCATCTGGCTCTCACTTTTGCCTCTTATCAAATAAAAATCAGGTCAAATTTATCTTCTAGCGTCTCGTTACGTCGCAGTTTGCGAGCACCACTCTTAAGCAAGAGAGTAAAGATATCCTGACATCGTTCTGCGAGATTCTATGGGATGGATAAAAAAGAGCAAACAGGCCGATTACCCCAGATCAGACGCAGTCCAATTGCAGATCTGGCTCGGAAATGGCGGCTCCTCTAAACCTGGCGCGTGGCAGGCAGAAAGAAAATCAGCATATGGCAATACTGAAATTCACCGATCGGGCGAAGAACAAGAGCGGCGCTGGTGCAAAATCCTCCAGCGCTCTGCTCAATCCCTACTCCATTGAGGTGACGCCGAAGACCGCCGCAAAGATCAATGACTTTTCCAAATTTCTTCCCGCTGGAACACGGGTCTATATCGCCCATATCGCGGGAACATCGATCCAGGACATGGTCGCCACGGCAAAGCGCCTTCGCCAGGACGGTTTTGCTGTCATGCCGCACTTTCCGGCACGCAGCATTCCCGACATCGCCACTCTGGGGAGTTGGATAGAACTCTATCGCCATGAGTCCGATGTGACCGAGGCCCTGCTGCTCGGAGGTGGAGAAACACGTCCCGTCGGCTCAATCGAAAGCTCGATCCAGTTGCTGGAGAGCGGCCTCTTCGATCGGTATGGTTTCAAACGCCTGCATGTGGCAGGCCACCCGGAAGGGAGCCGTGACATCGATCCGGACGGCACGACGCGCAATGTCGATAGCGCGTTGAAATGGAAAGCGGACTTTTCTCGCGTGACCGATGCCGAGATGGCCATCGTCACGCAATTCGGCTTCGAGCCCACGGTCATCACGACATGGGCGGAACGGATCGCAGAGGCTGGCATTACCCTTCCGATCCATGTGGGGATTGCGGGGCCAGCCAAACTTCAGACCCTGATCAAGTTCGCCATATCCTGCGGCGTCGGCCCTTCATTGAAGGTGCTGCAAAAGCGGGCTTTGGACGTAACGCGCTTGCTCATGCCCTATGAGCCGACCGAGATGGTGGAGGCGCTCACCACTTACGTCGAGAACAATCCGGCGTCGCTGATATCGCAGCTCCATTTATTCCCACTCGGCGGAATCGAGCCCGCGGCCCGGTGGGTGGGAGACAATACCGTTACTCAGTCTCACGCTGCCACTGCGACATTATAAGCAAGCAGCTAAGATTGCGCAGCGAACTCATTCTTAGGAATTAACCGTCAGACGAGGTAAATGCCAACCCAAGGACTGCCGCACCGACAAGGCCGGGCTCAATGGCACATTCAGCCTTGACCACGACCGGACGTTGGAATTTGCGGAGAATTCTCGCTCTCACGGCTTGATCGAGCGCCTTAATCAGCGGCAACGAGTTGGAAAGCCCTCCGCCGACAGGAACGATGGTCGCGCCGGTCATATTGATAACGAGCGACAGGGGCGCGGACACGATATCGATATAGATCTCGATCGTGCGCGCAGCTTTTTCATCGCCGCCCTGCCAGGCGTCCAGAATCTCTTCCGCATTCATATCGGTGCCGGTCAGGTGACGGTGCAGCTTCTCCATGCCGCGCGCGCTGCCAATGGCATCGACACATCCATCGAGTCCGCAACCGCAGGTAAAGCGCGGCAGTTCCACAGGCGGATTTCCGGCACGTGTGGCAGCAACGGGACCGTGGCCCCACTCCCCCGCAAAGCCACCGGCACTGTTGATCAGTTTGCCATCCACAACGAGGCCGCCGCCAACGCCCGTCCCGAGAATAGCGCCGAAGACGACGCGATGGCCACGCCCTGCGCCTGCGCCATATTCCGCAAGCGCGCAACAGTCCGCATCATTGGCAATCAGCACGGGAAGCCCAAGCGCTGCCTCGAGGTCTGCTTTCAAAAGACGTCCATGAGCGCAGGGAATGTTGGCGATGTTGGCGCGGTCGGTATCGGGGTCGATGACGCCAGCAATCGACAGCGCGACGCAGTCCGGGTTCTCTCCGATGTCTTCAATCACGGATTTCAACACGTTCACGAAGGCATCGAAATCATGGATCGGCGTTTGCCGCCGCGCAACCGGGCGGATGTCATCGACCGCCCAGGCACCAGCGCCCTTGATGGCGGTGCCGCCAATATCGAAACAGACGATCAAGCCGCAGCCCCTTGTGAGAAATCGTTACCAAAGACGCAAGCGCCGGCGATGAAGGTCGCCATCAGGCTCAGATCCTGTTTCAACACCAGGACATCGGCGTCCATCCCGACGGCGAGACTGCCCTTGGTGGCGCAACCAATCGCCTCCGCCGGATAGAGCGAGGCCATATTCAGGGCTTCCGTCAAGGGCAATCCGATATGTTCATGGGCGAAACGCACGCAGGACAGCATATCGATATCGGCGCCTGCAAGCGTGCCATCGGCAAGCGTCAAACGCCCTCCACGTCGGAACACTTCACGATCGTTGAGGAGGAATCCTTGCTGATCGGTACCGATGGTCGACATGGCGTCCGTTACCAGGAATATCCGGCCTGGCCCCTGCTTGGCAGCGAGCGCCACCTGCATCACGATGGGATCGACATGGAACCCATCGGCAATAAGACCGCAGGACAAGCGGCCGTTGGCGAGTGCCACACCGACCAGCCCCGGCTCGCGATTTTCCATCTGGCTCATCGCATTGAAGAGATGCGTGACCATGGATGCGCCAGCCGAGACATAAGGCAAAATGTCACGCGCTTTCGCATTGGTGTGACCGAGGCTCACGACATATCCGGCTTCAACCAGTTTGGTGACATCTGCGGCTGAGACGCTTTCCGGCGCTAGCGTGATCAGGGCCTCACCGAAGTGACCGGCCTTGCCGACGAGGAAATGCAGATCGTCACTCTCAAGGGGGCGGATCAGCGAAGGATCGTGGGTCCCCTTGCGAGCGACGGACAGATGCGGACCTTCAAGATGAAGACCGAGATAGCCCGGCACGTTTTCCGCAAAGGCAGCAACACCGGCGGCAACGGCCCTTGCGCGGATATCGACCGTATCGGTGATCACGGTCGGCAGAAGAGCGGTGGTGCCGTAGGCTGCGTGGGCAGAGCAGATCGTTCGGATGCCGTCGAGGTCGGGCTGATTATTCAGCAATACCCCGCCGCCGCCATTCACCTGAAGATCGATAAATCCGGGAACGATGAGGCCACCGGCGACGTCGCGCCGCTCGATGGAGGAAGAGAGATCCGCCTCAGCTAAGATGGCATTGATACGACCATTCTCAACGACAACCGCGTAGCCATCCAGAAAAGTGGCATGGTTGAAAACCCGGCCGCCACACAACGCGAATGAAGCATTCATCGTGTTTCTGTCACCTTCTTGAGGGCAGCAGGCTTGTCGGGATCGAAGCCACGCGCACGCGACAGCGCTTCAACCATGCCATAGTAAGGGACAATCAGCGCCAAGGCATCGGTCAGCGGGTGACCCGTCTCAACGAAGGGAAGAACGGTGGCACCCCTGCCCTTGTCGGATGTCAGATAGACATTGGCATTCTTGCTGACGAGACCGGATGCCGTTTCGGCAATCGAGGCTTCCGCCTTGTCACGTGCGGCAAAGGCAATCACGGGAAAGCTTTCGGCAACCAGCGAAACCGGGCCATGCAGCACCTCGGCCGATGAGTAGGCTTCCGCGTGCAGCTCGCAGGTTTCCTTGCATTTCAGCGCTGCTTCCGTGGCAATGGCGAGTGCCGGGCCACGGCCAAGCATATAAAGAGATTCTGCCTTCGCCAGCGGTTCCACCAGCCCGCTCCAATCGAGCGCAAGCGCCTTGTCGAGATGATCGGGCAGCGCTGCCACCGCCCTCTTCAGGGAGTCCGAGCCGCTCCATTCACCGAGAACTGCCAGTCCGGCAACGATCGAATTGACATAGGACTTGGTCGCGGCAACCGCAATTTCTGGCCCAGCCTGGATATTGAGCGCAATCGAGGCAGTGTCGGCGAGAGGGGATGGTGTCGTATTGACGAGAGATACGGTCAATGCGCCGCCTGCCTTTGCACCTTCCAGCATCGAGACGATATCCGGGCTTGCACCCGACTGCGAAACCGCGAAGGCAGCAGCCCGCTGCAGGCGCAGTGGCGCCTTGTAGATCGAAGCCAGCGAGGGACCGAGAGACGCGACCGGCAGACCGAGTTCAAGCTCTATGGCATATTTCAGGAAATAGGCTGCGTGGTCCGAAGAGCCACGAGCGACCGTGACCACAACGGCGGGATCGTGGGCCGCAAGAGCGTGTCCTGCCCGCGAAATATCGTCTTTCCCGGCATCCAGCAGCCGGGCTACGGCCTGGGGGATCTCGTCGATTTCGCGTCGCATCATTGTCGTCATTAGTATGGCCTCTCGGTTTTGATCAGGCGCCGATCGTGAGTTCTGCGACGAGATCGTAGGCGTCGCTGCGATAAAGCGCGGTGGACACTTCCATCACGCGCCCCGTACTGAGATAGGCGATACGCTGCACGGAAAGTGCAGCGGAGCCCGGTGGAACCTCCAGCAGTTCGCTTTCGTCATCGCGCAGCAGCACGGCGGAGATTCTTTGATTGGCGCGAACCGGGCGAATGTCGCGGGCAGCCAGCGCGAGATAAAGCGAATCTTCCACCTTCTCAGGCTCAGGCAGAATATCGTCCGGAAGGCTGGTGCGCTCGAGTGCAATCGGCATATCGTCGGCCGTGCGCAGACGCAGGATCCGTGCGACACGCGCCCCGCCCGACAGGCCAAGCATCATGGTTTCCTCAGGGGTCGGGAATTTGAGCCCGCGCTCCAGCCACCGCGATCCTGCAACCATTCCACGACGACGCATGTCTTCTGTAAAAGAGGTCAAACGCGTCAAGGGCTGCTGCATCTTCGGCACCGGCTTGGCGACGAAGGTTCCAGACCCGTGCCTGCGCACCAAAATGCCCTGCTCGACCAATTCGTCGATGGCCTTTCGGACCGTCACCCGGCTGATCGCTGCGGCGTCGGCGATATCCCGTTCGGCCGGTAGCGCATCCCCGTGCTTCAGCCGGCCCGTGGAGACGGCATCCTCGATCAGGCGGCGCAACTTCTGGTAAAGCGGCCCGCCTCTTAATGCCTGCAATTCACCAAACGGCAAAACACCGTCCATTGCGCCTCTCCGATCTGTGCCCAAGCGATAGTCCCGCCTCCCATGGCGGAAACCGTCCCTTTCAGACACCATACCAAAACAGATACCAATACAACGCCACATTGGCAATATGCAGAACCAATCAATCGAAAACCAGTAAAATTGCAGCGATTTCAACGCCGAACATCTATTCCAGGATCACTTCCGAAGAAATTTTTGTTCCACTGTAGACAGAAGGTATTTTTTTGGTATTAGTTATTAACAACGACGACCGGCCTGCGGAAAACCGAAAGTGGCTGGCGAGGGGAAATGCCCAAGACTCCAGTGTTTAGACGTTCATCGCTCACGCCCCCAAAAGGCGGAGACCAAGAAAACAATTCTGAGTGTGAAAATTATTTTCATAGTTACAATCGATCGCGGTTTTTCCGGTTGACCATACGGGAAATTTGCAACAGGCTACGAAAATAAATTACGAAAAGGGGAGCTGCAAAGCCATGAAAGTCGCAATAATCGGACTCGGATTCCGCCTTGGCTATCTCGGCCAGGTCTTCACGGAAATCGATCCTGATTTTGAGATCGTCGCCCATGTCGACCCCGAGCCAGCAGGCATGAAGCAGCTGGAAGCAGAAAACATTTCGGCTGGCCGCGCTTACGAAACCCCTGAAGAGATGATCGCGAAGGAAACCTTCGATCTTCTCATGATCGGCTCTCCCAATACATTCCATCTGGAACATATCCGCATCGGTCTGGAGGCAGGCCTGAAGGTCTTCACCGAAAAGCCGATCGTTACCACCATCGAAGAGAGCTTCGAACTCGCACGGCTTTTGAACCAGTATGGTCAGGACCGCCTAATGGTCGGTCTGGTGCTTCGCTACTCGCCGCTCTACCGCGATCTGCGGCAGGCACAGGCTCAGGGACTTCTCGGCGATATCGCCTCGATCGAAGCCTCCGAGCACATCGCACCCTATCACGGCGCGTTCTTCATGCGAGACTGGCGCCGCTACGACAAGTACGCCGGCGGCTTCATGCTGGAAAAATGCTGCCACGACCTCGACCTTTATAACGGCGTGATGGGCGTGCGCCCCCGCTATGTCTCGAGCTTCGGCGGACGTCGCAGCTTTGTGCCGACAAACGCTCCGCAGAATAGCGGCGTCAACGATCTCGACGTCTATTTCCGCAAGCCAAGCGGCTGGATGGGTGCCGACAAGGTGTTCGATAGCGACGGAGACATCATCGACTTCCAGACCGCCATCGTCGAATACGAAAACGGTGCGTCACTGGCATTCCACACGAACCTCAACGTGCCTGATGAATTCCGCCGCTTCTGCGTCGTCGGCGCAAAGGGCATGGCGGAAGGCGATTTCGTCCGGGGCTTCCTCGACGTTCACCGCGCCCATGACAGCGCCAAGCTGATCGGCAACACCTATCAGGCGCCATCGGTGAAGTCTCACCATTACGGGGCGGACGAGCAGATGGCAGCCGACGTTTTCGCACATGTTACGACCGGGGCTGCCCTTCCTGTTTCGGCGCTCGACGCAATTGAAGCAGGCATCCTGGCGATTGCCATGGACGAGGCGCGTGCTGCCCGCAAGGTGGTCGATCTGGCGCCGGTCTGGGCAAAGTACGACGCTTGCCTCCACGGCACCGAAGACGCGCAAAAGCGCTCCGCCTGATGAAAGGGTGATCATGGACACCAGACGAAGCGCCGTTTTCTTCGCATGGCTGCTTTTGGCGCCAGCCCTTCTCTACGTTCTCGCGGTCGTCGCCTACCCGCTTGTCGATACCTTTATTCTGTCCTTCACCGACGCATCGCTGAAGAAGACCACAAATTGGGTGGGTTGGGCCAACTACGACAAGATATTCAATGC
Organism: Agrobacterium sp. SORGH_AS 787; assembly: GCF_030819035.1. Lineage (NCBI taxonomy): Bacteria > Pseudomonadati > Pseudomonadota > Alphaproteobacteria > Hyphomicrobiales > Rhizobiaceae > Agrobacterium > Agrobacterium sp. SORGH_AS 787. The sequence goes on along the minus strand of NZ_JAUTBG010000001.1, from coordinate 1,648,714 downwards.
TTCTTTTGCGGAAGTCATCATCCGTACCTTCATCTGGACGTTCTTTTCCGTGGCGCTCAAGATGATTATCGGCACGTTCGGCGCAACCATGCTGAATGCTGCCGTACCAGGCCGGACACTCTTTAGAGTACTGACAATGCCGCCCTGGATCGTCCCGATGGCGATCGGCATCTTCATGTGGGGCTGGATGTATAATGGCCAGTTCGGCATGATTTCCGGCCTGCTGCAACGCGCCGGTCTGGTCGATGGACCGGTCGCCTTCCTGGCACAGGGCTCCACAGCATTCTGGGCGACCGTCGTGACCGACGTGTGGATCGGCGTTCCAATGGTCACGTTGTACTTTCTCGCGGCCATGCAGTCGATCCCCCAGGATCTCTATGAGGCTGCATGGGTGGATGGCGCCGGACGCTTTTATCGTTTCCGCCGCATCACGCTGCCGCTTCTCGTCCCGTCCATGATCACCATGTCGATGCTGTCGCTGATTTCGACCTTCAACTCCTTCGACATCATCTGGATTTTGACCCGCGGCGGTCCGAACGGCGAAACAACGACGATGATCATCGATACCTACAAGACTGCGATCGGCTCTTACAAGTATGGTGAGGGTGCTGCACGCGCCGTGTTGATCTGCATCTTCCTGTCCCTCTTCTGCATTGCCTATTTCCGCATTGTCAGCAAGCTTTCCCCCGGAGAGAAGCGATGACACCTCCTCCCGCACTGATCAACCGCTACAAATGGTACGAAGTCCTCGCGATCTATTGCGGCATCGCGCTGTTCCTTATCTTTGTGCTGTCGCCCTTTGTCGAAGGCTTTCTGGTGTCGCTGAAGCCGCTCAGCCAGCTCTTCTCGTCACCCTATCGCTTCTGGCCGGAAAACGGCTCCTTTGAAGCGTATAGAACGATGTGGGTGAGCGTACCGGGCTTTGCCCGCTACATTTTCAACTCCTTCCTAATCTCGGGCAGCATCACACTGATCGTCCTGGTCTTCGTTATTCCAGCGGCTTACGCTTTCGCGAGATTTGACTTCAAGGGCATGGATGTGTTGCTGGGTGGCTTCCTCGCCGTGAAGATGTTCTCCGGTGCTGTACTGCTGATCCCACTCTTCCGTCTAATGCGTTCCATAGGCGTGCTGAACACGTATATGGCGATGATCATTCCAGGCGTAGCCTTTATTATTCCGACCGGAATATGGCTCTTGGTCACCTACATCAAACGCATTCCTCGGGAACTGGATGAGGCTGCCTATGTCGATGGCGCGGGCTACTTCTATACGCTGCGCCGCGTCATCATCCCAGTCGCAATGCCCGGTATCATGGTCGTGGCGATCTCGTCCTTCATCGAAGCCTATGCGCAACAATTCATCTACGCGCTAACCTTCAACTCAAAATCTGAATATATGCCTCTGCCGGTTGGCCTGTTCGCCTATTTCGGCCGCCAAGAGGTCATCTGGAACGAACTCATGGCCGCAAGTTTCGTCGGCATTGCGCCGGCGATGATCGTGATCTTCTTCCTGCAACGCTATCTCGTCAGCGGACTGACCGCAGGCGCGGTGAAACAATAAAACAACCACCAGAGAATGGGAGACTGACCGTGAATACCAAATTCAAGTTTACCCTCTACGCGCTGAGCCTTGCTGCTTCCACAGCACTGGGCGCCATGTCTGCACAGGCTGCCGACAAGGAAATCTCCTGGATTTATTGCGGCGACAAGATCGACCCTATCCATGAGAAGTACATCAAGGAATGGGAAAGCAAGAACGAAGGCTGGACCGTCAAGCCAGAAGTCGTGGGCTGGGAACAGTGCCAGGACAAGGCAACGACGCTTGCAGCATCCGGCTCTCCAGCCGCCATGGCCTATGTCGGCTCGCGCACGCTGAAGCAATTCTCTGAGAACGACATGATCGTTCCGGTCCCGATGACGGATGAGGAAAAGAAGTCCTATTACCCGCACATCGTCGACACGGTTACCGTTGACGGCCAACAGTGGGGCGTTCCGATCGCCTTCTCCACCAAGGCTCTCTACTGGAACAAGGACCTTTTCAAGAAGGCAGGTCTCGATCCTGAAACGCCACCGAAGACCTGGGCGGAAGAAATCGCCTTTGCCAAGCAGATCAAGGAAAAGACCGGCATTGCCGGTTACGGCCTCCCTGCGAAGACCTTCGACAACACCATGCACCAGTTCATGCACTGGGTTTACACCAACAACGGCAAGGTCATCGATGGCGACAAGATCGTCATGGACAGCCCTGAAGTGCTGGCTGCCCTGCAGGCCTACAAGGACATCACGCCTTACTCCGTCGAAGGCGCAACGGCTTACGAGCAGAACGAAATCCGCGCGATCTTCCTCGACGGCAAGGTCGGCATGATCCAGGCTGGTTCGGGTGCAGCTTCGCGCCTGAAGAAGACCGGCATCAACTGGGGGATCGCAACACTCCCGCTCGGCCCTTCGGCCAAGGGCCCAGGCACGCTGCTCATCACCGATAGCCTTGCCATCTTCAAGGGTTCGGGCGTGGAAGACAAGGCGATCGAATTCGCCAAGTTCATCACCTCTCCTGGCCCCCAGGGCGAGTATGAGCTTCAGGGCGATGCCGGCCTGACGCCTCTGCGTCCTTCCGCGAAGGTCGATGAATTCGTTGCAAAGGACCCTTACTGGAAGCCTCTGATCGAGGGCATCACTTACGGTGGTCCTGAGCCGCTCTTCACCGACTATAAGGGCTTCCAGAACACCATGATCGAGATGGTCCAGTCTGTCGTCACCGGCAAGGCTGAGCCTGAAGCCGCGCTGAAGAAGGCGTCGGGCGAACTCGAGCAATACAAGTAAGACCGAACCGAAGGGGGCGCTGGTTCCAGCGTCCCCTTCGACACCACCGCATGGATCGAACAGCCTTGCGGTACACCAACAGCGCTGCCGAATGCACTGGGTGCAAACGGCCCTCTGGAGACGATCGTGGGTCAGCTTCATCTCAACAACGTTAAAAAATTCTACGGCGACTTTGAAGTTCTCAAAGGCGTGCAACTCAATGTTCCGCACGGAGAATTCGTCGTTTTCGTCGGCCCGTCCGGCTGCGGAAAATCAACGCTGCTGCGCATGATTGCAGGCCTGGAATCGATCAGTGACGGCGATATCGTCATTGACGGTATCCGCGTTAACGATAAGCCGCCGGTCGAGCGTGGCATCGCCATGGTCTTCCAGTCTTACGCGCTCTACCCTCACATGACCGTCTTCGAAAATATCGCCTTCCCACTGCGTGTCGAGAAGATGGCGGAGGATAAAATCCGCGAAAAGGTGCATGCGGTGGCCAAAATCCTGCAGCTAGAGCATCGCCTCGAACAGCGGCCTGGCATGCTGTCGGGCGGCCAGCGCCAGCGCGTCGCCATCGGCCGCGCGATTGTCCGCGAACCGAAAATCTTTCTTTTCGATGAGCCGCTGTCCAACCTCGATGCCGCGCTGCGCTCGGACATGCGTATCGAGCTGACCAAGCTTCATCGGCAGCTCAAAGCCACGATGATCTACGTGACCCACGACCAGGTGGAAGCCATGACCATGGCCGACCGCATCGTCGTTCTCAATGCCGGCAGCATCGCCCAGGTCGGTTCGCCACTGGAACTCTACCACAAGCCAGATAATCTCTTCGTCGCAGGCTTCATCGGCAATCCCAAGATGAACCTCCTGCCCGTGACCTGCGTGGAAGCCTCCGACACCGGTGTGACCATTGCTTATGAGGGCAAGCAATTGACGGTGCCTGTCGCGCGCGGACAAGTGCGGGCCGGCGATACGCTGACGCTTGGTATTCGCCCGGAGCACCTCAGCCTCGGTACCGGCGACATGACCATCACCACCATCCCAAGCGTTATCGAACGGCTTGGCATCAACACGATCTCCTATTCGACACTGTCCTCCGGCCAGCAGTGGTGTGCGCTTCTTCCAGGCTCTGCGCCGGTTGCGGTCGAGCAATCCGTCTCGGTCGCGATCAACGGCGCGGATTGCCATCTCTTCGATGGCGACGGCAACGCGCTGGAACGTCGCATCGACTGGAAGACACAGGAAATGCCAGTTCTGGCTTGATCCCTGTTTCGTCTAAAGCATATTGCGACCTTTCAGATTCGCTCATACGCTTTAGGTTTTTGTTATCGCATGCCGTTATCGCAAAACCGCTGCACACTTTTGCGCGGCATGCTTTAAAGGCGGATTGAAGCGCAGATAAAAGTTAAGGGCGTTTCCTTGTTTGAAGGAAGCGCCCTTAATTTATGTGTTCATTTCGATGGACACCGAGACAGCATCTGCCGCTCTCACGATCATCGGTGACGTCAGGCCGCTTTGGTGCCGTGCGGGTCTTGAATGATCGGCCAGATGTCGCGCCTGACGCGGCGATAGGGATTGGTCGCCGGATCGTTCGGATAAGGCTTACCCGCAGAACAGTAAAGAATCTGCGAGGCGATCTTCGAAAAAGCGGCATAGAAGTGATTGGTCGACTTGATCAGCAGGATCTTCTTCGAGAGCGGATCGATGCCGAGGGCGGTGAAGAGCGATGGGTCGTAGCTTTGAACCCGCACCGTCCCCAAGATCACGTCGATCCCGTTGAAGTGAATATGTGCCGCGTCACCGAAGGGCGCGATGCTGTCGCCGAACTTCATCTCTGCACTGGGGACCACTTTGACGACCTTGACCAAGGCATCGATCGGATCGCCGGTATTGGGGGCGGATTTCGCCCCAAAGCGCAACGGGATTTCCGCCCCCTCGCCTGCCGCCATGCAGATTTGTACGGCAATCGGATCCCAGACAAGACCGGCAGCCACGCTCGTCGCGCCCTGAGCCATCAGTTCACGCAGCAGCACCGTCGCATCGCCCGCCGTGCCACCGCCTGGATTGTCCCACACATCGGCAATGACAACGGGTCCATTCGATGTGTCCGCCTTCATCGCAAGCGACACCGCCTCGGCCTCGCCGATCTGCGGCATCATGAAGGTGCCACGCTTGTCGAAAAGCTCAAGCCCGATCGAGCGCGCCAGCGCCATCCCTTTGGTTGTATTGCCATCGGTGACCGCGATGGTCTTCGTTCCCATTTCCGGCACATCGCCTGCCATGAAGCCATGAATAACGGAAAGCGATAGCACCTCCGGGTCCTGCTTCTCTAAGGCCATCATGCGATCGACAATGCCGCGCATTGGTTCACGTGACGTCGGAAACACATCGATCATACGGCAGTCAAACACAGACATGACAGGCTTGACCCGCCCTTCCAGCGTATCCACTGCGATACGCCAGAGGTCTTCGGCTCGATCGACGAAATCCGTATGCGGAAATTCCTTGAAGACGACGAAGTAGTTCACGGCATCGACGCGCTTGCTCGTCAGATGGCTGTGCGGATCGAGCTCGGCGCAGACAAGGATGTCCGGCCCGACGACTTCGCGAACGCGCGTCAAAAGATCGCCTTCCGGGTCGAGATATCCATCCGCAACCATGGCGCCATGAAGGCCCAACACCACCGCATCGACAGGCATTGCCGCCCGCAATTGATCGAGAATTTCGTCACGCAGGCTCTCAAAGGCTTGGCGGTTGATCAAACCCGCCGGATCAGCCCAGGCTGCGGTTCCTTCGATCAGCGTCCAGCCTTTGGTAGCACAGACTGCGCGACCGACGGTGATTGGCGCGGTGCACAGCGTGGGGGTGACAGGATGCTGGCCCGGAGGCGCGTAAAGCGATTCCTCGAAAGCCCGCCTGTCGATACAGATCGGCGCGAAAGTATTGGTCTCGGTGGCGAGAGCCGCGGTAAAGATGCGCAAGAGCTTGGGCCTTTTTTGCTAACGAATGGCGGGAATCACTGGCCCATGGGGTTCGGCAGATAACCGGTGAAGCCGGAAATCTTCCAGCGGCCCTCATGCAGGCGGCAGTAATAGAGCGTCTGCCACTTCATCAGGTCTACGGAGCCGTCCGCTTTCTTGATGCTGCCGTCGAATTTCTTGCGCACCAGTGCGGTCTCGCCCGAAATCTCGATCTCTTCCAGGGTCGTCGTGGTAAAGATAGCCGTGCGCGGATCTTCACCATAGGTGCCTTCAGCAAACTCTTGAGCCTGTTTCAGCCATTCATCGCGATATGCTGAGAGGTTGGGGAAAGCCAGCGTCCATTTGTCGGGGTTCGGTTCGCGATTGCCGCTGATCCCGATGAAACCATCCTCCACGAAATCACCCGCAACCATGGACCAATCCGCAGCCAGAAACGCATCGATATCGCGCGGGACAAGCATCTCCCAGATGGCGTATCGTGCGCTGTCCGAAGCTGGAAATGGGTTTTGGAAAGGATCGCGCATCGAGGGCTCCAGATCTAAATAATTTTCATGACAACCAAAAATCTCTGGCAAAAATCCGTTTTCTATGGTCACTTGTCAATGAAGAACGAAAATAATTTGCAAGAGCCCATCCCATGAGCATCAAACGATATGGCGCTGAAAAATCCGGCGCAGGTGGACAGACACTTCCTTTTGCACGCGCAGTCGAGGCCGATGGCTGGCTGCATGTTTCCGGCCAGGTCGCCATGGAAAATGGTGAAATCATTTCCGGCGGCATCATCGAACAGACTCACAAGACCATCGAGAACGTGATCGCCATTCTGCATGAGGCGGGCTACGGCGTCGAGCATGTCGTGCGCTGCGGCGTATGGCTGGATGACCCGCGTGACTTCTGGACGTTCAACCGCATCTATCAGAGCTATTTCGGCGAACATCCGCCAGCGCGCGCCTGTGTCCAGGCCTCGATGATGGTGGACTGCAAGGTCGAGATCGACTGCATCGCCTATAAACCCAAGTCCTGAAAGCAGGCCGATGGATATCTTCGCGACCATTCAGGATGAAAGAGCGCAGTTTTCGCCATCCGAACAGCGCATCGCGGAGATATTGCTGAACGAGTTCGACTTCGCCGTCGGCGCGTCGATCATCGAATTGGCGGAAAAGGCGGATGTCTCTCCGCCGACCGTCACCCGCTTCTGCCGTCGGCTCGGCTGCCAGAACTTTGCCGACTTCAAGGTGCGTCTTGCCAAGACGGCCTATGTCGGTGTGCGTTACCTCAATCCGGAAGCCAAGAGCACGGCTGCGGTCGATGTCGCCGAAGACATCATCACCAAAGCCCAGAACGCGCTCTTCATGATGCACCGCGCGCTCGATCCACAGGCGCTGGATACCGTGGCCGACCGGATCGCGGCGGCGACCATGGTCTATGCCTTCGGCTCCGGCGGCAATTCGTCCATGGTAGCAACCGAATTTCAGAACCGGCTGTTTCGGCTAGGCACCCGCATCACCGCCAGCAACGATCATAATATGCAGCTTATGCTGACTGCGGCAGCGCAGGAGGGCGATGTGATCATCGGCTCGTCCTTCTCCGGCCGCAATCAGGAACTGATGCGTTGCTTCAAGCTGGCAAAAGAAAATGGCATCCGCACCATCGCGCTCACTCAAGTGAAAAGCCCGGTCGCGAAACTCGCAGATCATGTCGTCGGCATCGACCTTCCCGAGGGCGATAACATTTACCGACCCACCTCGACGCGCTTTGCCTATCTCGCCGTGATCGACGTGATTGCCAGCCTCGTGGCCTACAAAAACCGTAAGCACTCCACCATCACGCTGCGCCAGATCAAGCAGCAATTGCTGGAGCATCGCGATGGCGGCGACGACCGCCAGATACTGGGAGACTGACACTATGACGACCCATAAGCGCATCGCCGTGGTGACCGGCGCTGCCGGCGATATCGGGCGCGCAATCGCTGCCCGGCTCGCTGCGAGCCATGACCTCATAGCGCTTGTCGATATCGATGCGGGTGCTCTGGAAAGTGCTGTTGCCACGCTTGGCGGTGGATCCGCCTATGTAACAATCGTAGCCGATGTCACCAGCGCTGACAGCTTAGCGGCCTTGACAAGCCACCTCGCAACCCTCGGCAAGGTCGTCACCCTCGTCAACAATGCCGGTGCGGCACGTGCCGTTTCCCTACACGACACGACGCCAGAGATTTGGCGCATGGATTCAAGCCTCAACCTTGAGGCTGCATTCTTGACCTTCCGGGCTCTCGAAAATGACCTGAAGGAAACACAAGGCTCCGTCGTCAACATCGCCTCCGTCAATGGCATGGCCGTCTTCGGCCACCCGGCCTATAGCGCCGCCAAGGCGGGCTTGATCCATCTGACCAAGTTGATCGCGGTCGAATACGGAAAATTCGGAATACGAGTCAACGCAGTTGCGCCTGGAACCGTGCGCACCCAAGCCTGGGAAGCACGCGCCGAAGCCAATCCGAATGTCTTCGAAGAGGTCAAGCGCTGGTATGCGCTGCGCCGTATCGCCACCACCCATGACGTCGCCAATGCCGTCCATTTCCTGGCAAGCGATCAGGCAGCCGCGATCACCGGCATCTGCCTGCCTGTCGATTGCGGGCTGACGGCGGGCCAGGCCGAGCTGGCCCACACCTTCTCGCAATCCGAACATTACTGAACACGCATGAAAATCAAGGGAACGACGATGAGCAAGACCGGATTCCGCCTCGAAAATGCATGGCATCCCATTGAGGGCGACCCTTCAGGCGGGTTTGTCTTCACCCTCGTCAACCTGACTGACAAGCCGATCAGCGACTTCAAGCTCGCCTATACGGCATTGACGCGCGTGATGGATGACCCATCTTGCGAGAACGCGACGTTCCTGCTGCGCAACGCCAACTTCCACCAATATGCACCGCCTGCCGGCTTCGTTCTGGAGCCCGGCGCCAGCTGGCGCTTCACCGTGCGCGGTCTCTGGCGTCCGGCCAAGCACAGAACTGATGGGGCAAAATCCGCCTATCTGACATTCTCCGACGGCACCCATCACACCATCGATGTCGCCGACCTGATGCTGGAAGGCAGGATCAGCGAGCCGCAAAAGCCGCTCCTGCCGGAAGGACGCGTCACCGAACCCTTCTCGCTTCTGCCTTGGCCGAAACAGGCGGACTTGCGAGCCGGCGAAACACCCGTCGTCCTCTACCCGGCAGAAGGCAGCGCGCTCTCCGACGTGAAGGCGATGGATACCGTCCTCAGCCTTCATCGCCGTCTGTTTTCTGTAGCCCATCAGCCATTTTCGCTGGTTGCCGTCGAACAGGGCAAGGCTGTTCGTTTTCAGCAAAGCGGTTCACTCGCGGCAGAAGCTTATGAACTGACATTCGCCGAGGATGAGATCTTGCTCACCTATGGCGGCAATGCGGGCCGTCAATACGGCCTGACGGCACTGGCGCAGCTTCACGATGGCGCGCGCCGAAATGCGGCACTGTTCCACTTCCCGGGTTCGGGCACCATCAAGGACGAGCCGCGTTACCGATGGCGCGGATGCCACCTCGATGTGTCGCGCCAATTTGCTCCAGCGCCAGACGTGCTGCGTCTCATCGATATTCTGGCTTGGTACAAAATGAATGTCTTCCATTGGCATCTGACCGATGATGAGGCGTGGCGCTTTGAGGTTCGCGCCTATCCTCAATTGACGACCGTTGGCGTTAAGCGCGGGCCGGACGAGCCGATGCTGCCGCAACTCGGCAATGCAGCAGAGCCGGTTGAAGGCTTCTACACCCAGGCTGACGTCGCTGCGGTCGTCGCTCATGCGACCGAGCTGAATGTCGAAGTCGTGCCGGAAGTCGATATTCCCGGCCACAGCACCGCGATCCTGGCCGCTCTTCCCGAACTGATCGACGGTCAGGAAGCGCCAGACAGCTACCGCTCGGTTCAAGGCTTCCCCAACAACGCGCTCAATCCTGCGATTGAAGAGACCTATGTGTTCCTCGGCAAGGTCTTCGACGAGATGGTTGAGCTCTTCCCTTCAAAGCTCATCCATATTGGCGGCGACGAAGTGGCCGACAACACTTGGATGGCCTCGCCGTTGGCGCGCAAGCTGATGGAAAAAGAAGGTCTCGACGGCACCTTCGGGCTACAGAGCCACTTCATGAAGCGCATCCAGAAAATGCTGGCGGACAGAGGCCGGAGCATGGCCGGTTGGGACGAGGTCTCCCACGGCGGCGGCGTCAACCCGGACGGCACATTGCTGATGGCCTGGCGTGCGCCGGAGGTCGGTGTCGAGTTGGCTCAACAGGGTTATGACGTGGTGATGACACCGGGACAGGCCTATTATCTCGACATGGTGCAGGACGAGGCCTGGCAGGAGCCGGGCGCCAGCTGGGCCGGCACCGTGCCGCCGCACCACACCTATCATTATGAGGCCGTCGGCGAGTTTCCCGAGGAATTGAAGCCACGTCTTCGTGGCGTCCAGGCCTGCATCTGGACAGAGCATTTCCTCAATCGGGATTACTTCAATCATCTGGTCTTCCCTCGCCTACCGGCAGTGGCGGAAGCCGCGTGGACGCCGCGTGAGCGTAAAGATTGGGATCGATTTTCGGCGCTTGTGCGCCTCAGCCCCAAGCTTTGATAGGAGACGGTACCATGGTGTTACGCATTGCAGTCGGCGGCATTCACACGGAGTGCTCCACCTATTCTCCGGTTCTGATGCAGCCTGAAGACTTTCGCGTGATGCGCGGGGACAATCTGACCGGTGCTGAGTATTTCAGCTTCCTGCCGACCGAAGGCGTGGAGATCCATCCACTCCTTCATGCCCGCGCCATTCCAGGCGGCCCGGTCTCTCGGGCCACCTATGAAGGCTTCAAACAAGAGTTTTCCGACAAGCTGCGGGCCACCCTGCCCCTCGATGGTCTGTATCTCGCCATGCACGGCGCGATGAATGTCGAAGGCATGGACGATGCCGAAGGCGACTGGATTGCCAATGCGCGCTCGATCATCGGCCCGGATACTCCGCTGGCTGTGAGCTACGACCTGCACGGCAACGTCACCCAGAAGATCGTCGATCAGATCGACATCTTCGCCGCCTATCGCACCGCGCCGCATATCGACGTGCGCGAGACGATGGAGCGCGCCTGGTCGATGCTGATCAGGATGCTGAAAACGGGAGAAAAACCGGGCGTCGCGTGGGCGCCGGTTCCGGTTCTGCTGCCCGGCGAGAAAACCTCGACGGAAGACGAACCCGCAAAGTCGCTCTACCACCGCCTGCCGGAGCATGATCGGATCGAGGGTGTCTGGGATGCCAATCTGATGGTTGGCTATGTCTGGGCGGACGAGCCACGGGCAACGGCCTGCGCCGTGGTCACGGGGTCAAATCCCGAGGCAGCGAAACGCGCCGCCGAAGAGATTGCACTCTCCTACTGGCAGGCAAGGCAGGATTTTCGCTTCGGTCCCGTTACGGGTGATCTCGAAGCCATGCTCGATCTGGCAGAAAAAGCCGAAACCCAACCCGTCATCCTTGCTGATTCAGGCGACAATCCGACCGGTGGCGGCGTTGGAGACAGGGCGGATGTGTTGAAGTCGCTGATCCTGCGCGGCTTCGAGGGCGCGGTCATCGGCGGCATTACCGACCGTCCGGCGGTGGAAACCTGCTTTGCCGCAGGCATCGGCAAGACGCTCAGCCTCAAGATCGGTGGTTCGCTCGATCCGGCCAGCCCCTTCGTTGAAGTCGGTGCCGAGGTCATCAGCCTCGATGATCCCGGCCCAGCCGACGAACGGCAGGCTGTGGTCAAGATTGGCGGTATCACGCTTATTCTTGCAGCCCGGCGTCGCCCCTATCATAATATTGCAGACTTCATGCGCCACGGCATCGATCCTGCCAAGGTGCGGTTGCTCGTCGTGAAGTCCGGTTATCTGTCACCAGAACTTCAGCCACTGTCCAATCCCAACCTGATGGCGCTGACGGATGGTGTGATCAACCAGAATATCGAGACCTTGCCATCGAAGCGGCGGATGCAACCGACATTTCCTTTCGTCAAAGACTTCGACTATACACCGTCTGCGAAACCGTCCGCACGGTGGCGTTAAGGCTTTAAGCCAAGCGCTGACAGTCGGATCACCAATCGGCGCTCGTGACACCACACGGGCGCCTCTCTAACTTACCATCCTGCGTGATCGCAGGCTGTCTCTCCTGAAGCGTGCGCGATCTTTCAGATTCGCATACGTTTTAGGTCCTTGTTTTACCGCATGTCGTCATCGCAAAACCGCTCCACACTTTTGCTTGGACCATGCTTTAAGTGGACGATCCATGCTGTCGGCGCTGCCCTTTGTTTATCGACATGACCAGTTGCGGCTTTCGGCTGCCGGTATCTTCGTCTTCGGCTTCACTGGTGCCGCCACCGCGCCCTATATGTCACTGATCGGCATTCGCGAACTCGGTCTGACCGATGCGGCTTTCTCGATCCTGAGTTTCATTGCCGCGCTGGTCAACGTGTCGGCCAGTATCAGCATGGGCATCCTTTCGGACCGACTCGGCCACTATAAACTTCCCATTCTCGGAGCCTGTATATCCGGGGCTTTGGGCTATGGCGTAGTCTATGCCTTTCCGACCATTTGGACTTTCGCGCTTGCGCTGCTCATCCCCGTTCCGGTTTATGGCGCACTCAACTCGCTGATCTTCGCCTATGTTCGCGCGAGCTGCGCCAGCATGCCGCCGCGTGATCTCATTGCCGTCAACTCAGCGGTCCGCGCCGCCATCTCGCTTTCCTGGGTGCTGGTGCCGGGCATCGTTGGCTATGCGCTCGCGGGCAGATCGAGCATGCTACCGGCATTTTTACTGGCAGCACTCGCCTGCGTACTCTGTTTCATTCTCTTCGCCCGCTTCATGCGGGAAGACGGCGTTGCACATGCCGAACGGCAAGAGCCAGCTTACGCGTTCCTGGCATCCATCCGCCATCTCGGCACACGCCAGATCTGGCCCTTCGTCCTTGCCATTGCGCTGATCTCATCCACCCTTCATGTCAACGGCATTGTGCTGCCGCTGGTCGTCACAGGAAAGGCTGGCGGGCAACCGGCCGATGTGGGCGCGATCGTCGGCATTGTCGCTCTCCTCGAAATCGTGTTCATCTTCTTTTGGGGGTGGGTGGAAACCAAAACATCGGCTGCGGTCGCCATAGCCGCAAGTGCGCTCCTCTATTGCGCCTACATGCTCGGTCTTGGGCTGGCGCAAGACCCGATGACGGTCTACTTGCTGACACCTCTCTCGGGCCTCGGCGCAGCCGGTATCATTTCCTTGCCGATCACCTATCTGCAAAACCTCATCGCGCGGCGCGCCGGTCTCGGGAGCTCGCTGATTGCCGTCAATATTTTTCTGGCCGGTGGCTTGAGTTCGCTGCTCTTCTCAGTCGGAACGGCTGTGAGCGATTATTCTCACACGGCAATGCTCGGCGCCTTTGCGGGCCTCTGCGGCGTGGCACTCCTCAGCTTCCTTCACAAGCGACCGTCTGTTAAGGACGACCTCCCGACCCAACAAGGAAGCGAACATCATGGCTGATCATACCGCGCGGCGGCTGGAGATTTGCGTCGACAGCGCAGAGGGTCTCGCCGCAGCGATCGAAGGCGGCGCAGACCGCATCGAGCTTTGCTCCGCGCTTGGCGTTGGCGGACTGATGCCGTCTTACGGACTGATGCGACACGCGAAGAGAACGAGCTCGATCCCTGTCTATCCGCTGATCCGCCCAAGAGCCGGAAACTTCATCTACGATGCATCCGATGTCGCCATCATGGAGGCGGATATTGCACAGGCGCAGGAGCTCGGTTTGCCCGGCGTCGTCATCGGTGCAACCACTCCAGATCGCCGCCTCGACCGGCAGGTTCTCGAGAGGTTGATCGAAGCGGCCTCCGGTCTGGACATCAGCCTTCACCGGGCCTTTGATATGGTGAGCGATCCGATCGAAGCGCTTGAGACCGCGATTGATCTCGGTATTTCCCGCGTTCTGACCTCAGGCTGCGCAAAGAACGTCTCGCTTGGAATGGAAACGCTGAAGCGCCTCGCGCATCAGGCGAATGGCCGCATCAGCATCATGCCGGGCGGTGGTGTAACGGCCGATCTCGTTCCGGAGCTTCTGGCCGCAACCGGCATCCACGAAATCCATGCCTCGGGCAGTGCCTCTTCCGCAGAGGACCCTACTCTGGTGGCATTCGGTTTTGCGCCCGAGCAGCACAGACAAACCAGCCCGCAGATCATTCGCACCTTAAAGACGATTGTCCTTGACGCCTGATGGCCACCTGCGCGGAAGCGTCCCAAGGATCAAGACGAGGATGCTGCCAGATCTACATCGTCTCGGAATGGAGAAGCCGCACCGCGATTGAGACGCTTGGCAATATAAAGCGCCTCGTCTGCACGTCTGAAGACAGGATCCGGTGAGGTCTCCCCTGCCATAACCCTGCTCATTCCGTAGGATGCTCCAACCGTCATGATCGTGCCGTTGACTTCGTAAGGCTTGGAAATAAGCGCTGCCAACTGACGGCAACGGCTATCCGCCTCCTCTTCCGAAACCTTTGGCATCATCACCGCAAATTCGTCGCCTCCGAGGCGAAAGCAAACGTCGTTCGCGGCGCATCCGCCACGCAAGCGCTCGGCAACCTGCTTCAACAGATCGTCGCCATCGGCATGACCGAAGCGATCGTTGATCGCCTTGAAACCATCAAGATCGATGCAGACGACTGTTAGGGGCCCGTGTTCCGCCAGCTGGGTAAACTTGGTCGAGACCAGCGTTCTGTTGGCAAGCCCTGTGAGAAAATCATGCGTTGCCGCATGCCGCATGCGCTTTTCCGCATCTACGAGCATACTCAGCGCCTGTCGCGATGTCGAAATGGCAAGCGCACAACTGACGGTGAAGATACAGAGCGTGGCCGCAGCGAAGGGCAATGACTGGCGCAGAAGATCATGGGCCGGCGTGTTTGCCCGCCATGACAGGACCTGAACCTGGCCGTTTGGCGCAACGGCGATATCCACCAAGGCACGGTCGGGTTTCACCTGTTCGGCCGGCTCGACGGCTGCATCGTCAAGCATGAAGCGTTCACCGAAAAACGCCTGAAGGCTGCCAGCAATCGGGATAGCCGAAACCAAGATTGGCGCGCGTTCGGTATTGGGGACGACAGTGCCTATGTCTGGCTGGAAAAGACTGGCTGTCAGTAGGAGAGCGTCGTTCCCCACAACTTCGATCTTGCTGGAGGCGATCCGGTCAGGAATTCCTTTCTTCTTGGGCTGATGCTCCCGCGCACGCACCGAGTCAATCAGCGGCCGCGCCGCCGCGACAAGCGCGCTCGGCTCCTGTTTCAGAAAAGAATGGTTGGCAAAATCATCCGCTGTCTTGGCGTAGATAATCTGGTCGTTGCCGTCGATGACGGCAAGCGAGCGCACATTCGATGTGCCGATCACCGACTGACCGAGATTGCGCTCTGCCCAGCCCAGATCGAAATTGTTGTTGAGCTTGTCGATCGCCTCATCCCAGATCGTCCAGGACGTCAGAACGACCTCCATATCCGACATCCAGATCGCGACATTGCGCTCGACCATCGTCTGCTGCCGCGCCTTCGCCTCGGCATCCAAGCGGTCCGCACCGAGAAACAAAATAGCAGCCAGTCCGAGCAACAAAAGCCCGACAATAAAGGCAACAGGACCGACAAGCTTGAAGTGGTTAAGGCGCGCCGTCATAGGGGGTTCCGTTTGCAGTAAGCCGATACTGTATATCGGCAACAATGCAGGCACAGTTATCAGGCGGAACAATTACCTTGGCAAGGTTAATGGTTTTCTCGCCAGTCACGAGCTCGTGTCGGCTGTCTCAGCCAAGGAGGAACCGGCAACATTCAAGCTGCCAGTTACCGGCACCGCCCGATATCATCGGACACCAAGAGCGCCATGAACAATGCTAACAAGGAATGCCCTTGCCCTCGAATAGCCGCCTCGGCCTTCAAGTCGAAATCGATTGTCAGGCCGACGCTGCAGATCCATCCATCCGCTTCGGATTTTAACGCGCAGCTTTTTCCTTGCCAGGCAGGATATTCGCTACATCAGCCACGATGGCAGCCGCTTCGGTCTGAAGCACGTCTTTCGCGTTCTTCCGCGCATTTTCCAAAGCAAGGTTGGCGCTGAGGCTTCGTTCGTTGGCTTGCAGTCCGTCATCGAGTTCTGGCACGACGACGCCGGCTTCCTGGCGCGCTTTGAGCTTTGCTGCGACTGCGGCCATCTCCTTACGGCGCTCCGCCTCGTTAAGAGAGATCGTCTTCTTCTCTCGCTGGGCCTTCAGTTCTGCGGCATCTTCGACGAAGCGCTGATAATCCTTATCGTTCTTGATGCGCGCTTCATGGCGGCTTTCCAGTTCGGGCACGAGTGCCGACATATCGCCAAGCTTCTTGTACTTGGCAGGCTTGATCGTCGTCCACGGCAAGGCGTTGTCATAGCTGGATTCGCCGAGCGTCTTCGGGTCCAGCACGCTTGGCGTATTGATGTCAGGCGTCACGCCGCGCAACTGCGTCGTCCCACCATCGATCCGGAAGAACTGCGCAATCGTCAATTTGAGCTGGCCGAGCTCAGGCTCCTGCTTACCAGCAACCCTGTCCAGATCGACAACCGTCTGAACCGTGCCCTTACCGAAGCTCGGGTCACCGACGATGACGCCGCGCCCGTAATCCTGAATGGCGGCCGCAAAAATCTCCGATGCAGACGCCGAACCGCGATTGATCAGAACGCCGAGCGGCCCATCCCAAACCGGGGTGGAGCGGTCATCATTCTCGACCTCGACCTTGCCAGCTGCATTGCGCTGCTGAACCACCGGGCCCTTGCCGGTGAACAACCCCGTGAGATCGATGGCTTCAGCCAGAGAGCCGCCACCATTGTCGCGCAAGTCCATGACGACGCCGTCGACCTTCTCCTGTTTCAATTCGACGAGAAGCTTTTCGACGTCGCGGCTGGCGCTTCTGTAGTTCTTGTCGCCAGCACGCCGCGCCTCGAAGTCCTCATAGAAGGTCGGCAGTGCGATGACGCCAATCTTCAATGTCTGGTCGCCAAGCTTGACGGGAACAACGGACTTTTTGGCGGCTTGCTTCTCGAGGCTGACCTTATCGCGCACCAGGTTGATCACCCGATGACCGCTGGCATTTCCGGCATCGGCCGGCAGAATGTCCAGGCGCACCATAGATCCTGCTTCGCCGCGGATCATCTGCACGACCTCGTCGAGACGCGTTCCGACGACTTCCTTGATCGAACCTTCTTCGCCTTGGCCGACGCCGATGATGCGGTCGCCGACAGCGAGTTTGCCGGAGAGTTGCGCTGGTCCGCCGGCCACGAGCTCGCGGATCGTCGTATAGCCGTCGCGCTCCTGCAGCACGGCACCGATGCCCACCAAAGAGAGCTTCATAGAGATATCGAATTCAGCCGATGCTTTGGCGCTGAAATAATCGGTGTGGGGATCGACCGCAGTGGTGAACGCGGCCATGAAGGACTGGAAAACGTCATCGGCCTTATAGGTCTCGACGCGGTCGAGAATGTTCTTGTAACGCTTGTCGAGCGTGTCGCGGATTTTCGCTTCGTCCTGATCGGCAAGCTTCAGTCTGAGCCAATCGCTTTTCACCCGCTTGCGCCAGAGTTGGTTGGCCTCTTCTTCCGTCTTCGCCCAAGGCGCATCCTCGCGCGACAGCGGATAGTCTTCCTGAACCGTAAAATCGAAGCCGTTCTTCAGCAGGCTGCGGGCATAGGTCATCCGCTCGGTCACACGCTGATTGTAAATCTTGAACATCGAGAACGGGATGTCGAGGTTCTTGTTCAGGATCGCGTCGTCTATCTTCTTGCTGTCCTTGGCAAAGCTCTCAATATCGCCCTGCGTAAAGAGCATACGGTCGGGGTCGAGCGACTTAATATACTTGTTCATCACCTTGACGGAGAGCGCATCGTCCAACGGCACAGGACGGTATGCATAACGCTCCAGGAACTGTGCGCTGAGAGCGGCCGCTTCTGCCTCGGGTGCAGTGGCTTCCAGCACCGGCATCTGCGCGGGCTCGCGCGCCTGCGCGACGGTTGCAATTCCGATGACAAGGCTGAAGAAAAGGGGCTTCAAGCGCATCCCGACATGTTCCTTATTACTCAATATCTCCGTCTTATCTTATTCTTGGGCGAAATTGCGATAGTTTAAAAGCGATCAAGATATATTGATCCTTTGAATTTGAGATGGACGGCCCACGCCTCACCTCAGACCTGCTGGACTTCATGCAGCAGTTAGCGACGGCAACCGCCACACACCAGCTAAAGCGCTGTGCCTCCTGTTGGACGCACAAAGCATGCTTTGCCTTTTCTGAATCTACGCATTGTGATTTCCGAAGATCGAGTCCGATTTTCGGGGCGATGCTGTAGGATTTCGCTACGTTACAGGCCAAGGCGAACTGCTGCCCAGTAGCACACAAACATGTCAAATCGATTCCGATTTTCCCGTCGATGCTGTAGAGAAGCTCCTGCAAATCAGGAGTAAAACATGCAAAATATCAGAAGCTTGGTCGTGACCATCATCGTCGGCATCGCTGTCGGAGCGGCATTCATGATGCTGGATAAGTCGCGAGGCGCGGAATGGGCCGTCTCGCCTCAGCAGATCGAACAGGCGAAAGCGGAAGGCAAAGCCGGATACGAATCCTCTCCCGGCACCGTGACCGTTCTGCCGATCCGCAGTGAAACCGCGGATGCTCTTCCCTTCAAGTGGACGATGTATGGCCTAGTGGCTGCTGTCGTGACCTTCGTCACCCTGCGCCGCAAACAAAAACGCTGAAAACGAAAAAGCCTGCCGCGGGAGGAGGTGCGGCAGGCTTTCGAAAATAATCGAACAGCAACTGGGAGGAGGAGTGCTGCTGCTCTAACAAATGCCCTTTGGGAGGAGGATAAGGACATTTGCAACTCGAAGCTTTGCGGGAGGAGGTGCATCGCTTCGATAGGTAGAAACTACCCATAATTCTCGGCATAATAAATGGCCTTTATCGCAGGTGAGATATGCGTAAACGCATAGCTGGCTGTTTGGGAGCAGTTCATTTTTAGAACTCTGCCGAGGAAAAAGGCACAACGCTGTATTTCCTGTGTTGGGCCTGCTCTGGCAAGGCTGAAGCATGCCTGTATTAGCCGCGTTGTGAGCATCGCCAACAAGTGACCGAAAGATTCCCAGCCTATGACGACGCCCTCTATGCCACACAACCTCCAGCTCTTCGTCGACGGCTCATATGACCCGCTCAAGCGCCTGGGCGGTTGGGGCGTGATTTCGGTCCGCAATGACGTCCATATAGGCTCCCGGTCCGGCAGCATAAGCTGCGCCGACAACAGCGCGCCGGAACTTGTTGCCGTTCTTGAAGCCTTACGCTGGCTGGAGGTGAATGCGATCGGGGAGGCAGCGACGATCTGGTCGGACTCTTTCTACGCGGTGACGGGGTGCAACAAATGGCGCCATATTTGGAGAACGAACCAATGGAGAAAACGTGCACCGAATGGCAAAGGTCGCAGCAGAGACGTCCCCAATAGCGATCTTTGGAGGGCACTCGACGCGTGCCTGACACGCTGCGACATGATCGAGATTGCATGGTGCAAGGGTCATGTAGGCCTGCCATGGAATGAACAAGCCGATGCTCTGGCAAGGCACGCGGCCAAGCCCGCTGTACTCGGGATAGCTGGGTCGTGAGACAAGTGTCCCGCGTGCCGGACCAATCGAACTCCGACTGCGGCAACGCCACAGACACTTGAGGGTTCGCTAAAGCTTGGAGGGAACTGCATTTGCTAAAACGTGTTTGGGCTTCGTCAACAATTGTGGAGCACAGACATGGATGCCGAGACTCGCCACCCTTCCCCGCCCTATCCTGAACAGAAGCAGACGCCGCCCGGGACCACCGGTCAGATGGAGCCAAAGCCTGATCATGGCGAGCATTCCTATAAGGGTAGCGGCCTCCTGAGCGGTAAAGTCGCTCTGATTACCGGTGGGGATTCCGGTATCGGTAAGGCTGTCGCAATCGCCTTTGCACGTGAAGGCGCCGATCTCGTCATCTCCTATCTCGACGAGGAAGAGGACGCACGCGACACAGTGAAATGGGTGGAAGAAGCCGGTCGCAAGGTGGTGGCCGTTCCTGGCGACATCACCTCGGAAGACCATTGCAAATCCCTCGTGCAGCGCACCGTCGAGGAATTCGGCAAGATCGATATCCTCGTTAACAACGCTGCATTCCAGCGCACCTATGCGGATATCGCCGACATCGATTCCGCTGAGTGGGACGAGACCTTCAAGACCAATATTTATGCGCCGTTCTTCCTGTCGAAGGCCGCTGTCCCACACATGAAGTCTGGAAGCTCGATCATCAACACCGCCTCGATCCAGTCGAAGCAACCCTCACCACAGCTGCTTGCCTATGCCTCCACCAAAGGTGCTGTGCTAAACTTCACCGCCGGGCTCGCCGGGATGGTCGCTGAAAAGGGTATCCGCGTAAACGCCGTTGCACCTGGCCCGATCTGGACGCCTCTCATCCCGTCCACCATGGGCGTGGAGAAGACCAAGACCTTCGGTGAGCAGACATTGATCGGACGCGCTGGACAGCCCGCCGAGCTTGCCGGCGCCTACGTTCTGTTGGCATCGGATCGCGGCAGCTACATGACTGCTGCCGTCATCCCGGTCACCGGTGGCGAGATCATGATCTGATCTTAACGGTTGAGACTGGACAAAGCGGGGCCGTAAAGGAACCGCCTTGTCCGTCTGCGGTTCGGTCAGAAGAATAGGGAGAAACTTCAGATGTCCGATCCACCTCACGCAGTTGGCTCAAATGAGGTCGGCTCCGTCAGCCGATTGCAGCAATCCGAAAGCCTTAACGTCTACAAGCTGGCTCCCGTGGCAAAGGCAGATGACCCACACTGGGATAAAGGCGCCTCCTATGGAGAAGTCCTGGTCGCCGCCCGGTCGTCAGGCGATGCACGTATCGTCGCGGCCGAGGCACAGCCTGATGCCTCCGCGGCGACTGCGCAGCCTTCCGAGGACGTCTCCACCCGCTTTGCTAGCGCTTTCCGCGACGAGACGCTCTACACCGTCATCGAGGTAGAGCGTGATCGCTCGGACATCGAGCGGGGCATGATGCCCGAGCTGTCTGTTGACGCGACGATAAAAGCAGGTGGCGACGCTTAATCGTGCCTGATCGAACCGGAACCCTCCCGCGTCTAAGAAGTTGAGACGACGAACCCTTACGGAGACAAAATAATGTCCGACCAAAATTCCACCTCACCTGCCGTCGCCTCACTGCATGAAGAGCAGGCAAGACAGCGCACCGGCAAAGAAGATCTTCAAAAGGGGCTCGAAGACACCTTCCCTGCCTCCGATCCCGTGTCCCACACAACCACAACGACAGCCACATCGACATCCGCGCCCGAAGAAGAGCAGGATACGGGGGAGGCTCCAAAAGTGGATGAGGCGCTTGCTGCCGTCAAAGCACGCCAAGACACACCGGCAACCGACCATGCCATGGAAGAAGTGAGAGCACTTCGCTCCGAACTTGGACGGATCACAGAGTCGGCCCAGGAAGCGCTTTCCGCATCGGCACGCATCACCCGCAGCGAAATTCAGTCCGCTCAGAGCAAGGTGATCCGCCAGATCCGAAAGCGTCCTCTTCAAGCATTGGGACTGGCAGCACTTGTTGGCTATGTCTGGGGTATGACACGATAGTTTCGAGCAGCGCGTAACAGGATGGCGGGCGTACGGTATCCGCCATCCACAGCAGAATGAATGCTATATGACATTGATCTGTCATGAAAGCGTTATACTTGCGATAGGGACATAAACGCCGGGCAGACGATCCGGATGTGTGGAGTTACACATGGACATCGCTCTTGCCGTAATCGCCTTTGCGCTGATCTTCGTCCACCTGTTGAGCATAGGTCTGACGGCCGTTCGTGTGAAATCGACCGCAAGAAGGAGTGCGGCGCAGCAGAACCAACCGCCAGTCTCCCTGGTCGTCCCACTACGCGGCGTGGAGAATTTCACTGCACTGACCATCCCTCATGCCTTTCAGCTGGATTGGCCAAACTACGAAATCATCTTCTGCGTGGCGGATAGCGCAGACCCTGTTATCCCCCACGTCAAATCGAACATTGCCGCCTTTCCTCACATTCAGGCTACATTGCTGCTGGGCGATGATAGGATCAGCGCCAATCCGAAATTGAACAATTGCGTAAAAGGATGGCGTGCAGCCACAAGCGAATGGGTCATTCTCGCCGATTCCAACGTGCTGATGCCCGATCATTACATTACGACCTTGATGGGCGCGTGGCGCAAAGATAGCGGCCTTGTCTGCTCCCCGCCCCTCGGCTCCCGGCCAGCCGATATCTGGTCGGAGCTGGAATGCACATTCCTCAACACCTTCCAGTGCCGGTACCAATATGCGGCAGAGACATTGGGTCAGGGCTTCGCACAGGGCAAGACGATGCTTTGGAACAAGCCGCTCCTCGATTCACTCGGCGGCATTGAAGCCCTTGGTGCCGAAATTGCCGAAGATGCCGCA
Source organism: Agrobacterium sp. SORGH_AS 787 (assembly GCF_030819035.1). Taxonomy (NCBI): domain Bacteria; kingdom Pseudomonadati; phylum Pseudomonadota; class Alphaproteobacteria; order Hyphomicrobiales; family Rhizobiaceae; genus Agrobacterium; species Agrobacterium sp. SORGH_AS 787. The sequence continues at coordinate 1,626,370 of NZ_JAUTBG010000001.1, read as the reverse complement.
GCCACCAAGCTTATCCGTGCAAGCGGGCGCAAAGTTCACCTCGCACCAGCCCCCTTCGAGCAGCCGCTCGGTACGCGCAGCTTCGCGGAAGTCTGGTCTAGGCAGGCACGCTGGGCGCGTTTGCGGCGAGTGACCTTCCCCCAATTCTTCGCACCGGAGATCCTCGTCGGAGGCATTCCTCCTCTCCTTCTTGCACTGGCCGCAGCTATGCTGGCGGGGGCGGATGGCAAGACAATCGTGGCAATCACGGTAGCGATCCTTGGGCTCTTCTATCTCCCGGAATTGGCGCTCGCCAAGCTCAAAGGATGGCATGTCTCGTGGACAAGCTTTCCAACCATGATCATGCGGGACGCGTTGCTACCGCTCATCTGGGTAAGAAGCTGGATGGGGTCTTCAGTCTCGTGGCGTGGCAACATGATGACCGTTGGAACGCAAGAAAGCACGCTAAGCGGCTGATAACCGCAGAGGCATGAGGGCGGATCGAGCACGAAAATAGGGCTTCGCCTCACCCCTCAGGCTCGGGTGGCCCAGCACTGTTTCGTCAGGCTTTTTGCCCTGCATGTTCCTGTAGAAGCTGTGCAAGTTCATCACCGGCAATCAGCACGTCGTGCCCGCCTCGATGGAGATGCAGTTCAACGCGAGTTGGGCGAAAACTATTGCCCCGGATAAATTCAATCGCACTCTTGAGGGAGTCGAACATCTCCCTGTGCGAGACTTCGAAACGCTGCCACAGAACGACGGTCGTGTGGCTCTCTCCAAACCGGCTCATTGCCTCGCTCGCATCGAAAACCAACCCAGTGCTCCTCACCGTTGCGTGTGAAAAGCAACGCTTGAAGAAGCTGATCGTTCAACCGCCTCGACGGTTTATGACGCGGTGCATGTCTGGAAGGTATGAGGAATGTCGATTCAGTCTAGTGTGCAAAGCGTCCTTGGAACCCACAAAGGGCGCTCTAACTCCTTGGATCTACGCATCGTGCTTTCTCAAAGGTTCCGATTTCCGGGGCCTATACTGTAGCGTCCAGTTGCGCTTCAGAACGGACAGATAGAGAGAAGCCGTCTGCTCGCAGATGCTGTTCCAATTGTAGCGAGACATGATCGTGCTGCCAGTCTCTCCCATTTCCACAGAAGGCTGGGCGGCGTCCGGACGCTGCGACAACTTTGCCTGCATTGCTTGGGCGAGTGCGGAAATGTCCCCCAGGCGGAAATACGAGCCTGCATCCAGTTCGAGCGCCAGATTGGCTTCGATGTCGCTTGCTAGTACTGGCAAACCATAGGCGAGCGCTTCGAGAAGTGCGATCGGCATCCCCTCATGACTGGACGGGAGAACGAACAGGCCGGCATTGGCAAAAAGACCCCCAAGCCGCGCGCCAGATTGCGATCCTGTCAGCACGATGTTCGGATGAGATTTCGCGCGTTCACGCAATCTTTCTGCGTAATCACTTCTGGCATCGCCGCCGCCGACGAGAACAAGCTTGGTGCCCGGCATGTCGGCACGCAGAAAGGCATCTATCAAATCCATCTGGCGCTTCTCTACGACAAGGCGCGCAACCAGCAGAACGTAACGGCCTTTCGTCAGTCCGAATTCATCCAGAACGCCATCATGTGCGGCGCCGATATCGATCTGCACGCCATTGGGAATGAAATGGACGCTGCGATTGAACTTCGCCTGCATCGCATCGGCAATATGTTTGGCGACGACGATGCGGCCTTGGGCAAACCGTATGCCCGCCCACTCGCCAAGACGCAGAACTTTCTTTTCCAGCGCGTTCCATTTCTCGCGATCGTAATCATAGCCGTGATGAGTGAAGACGACTTTCATCCCCATTATCCGCGCCAAAGGTGCCACGAGCGAAGGACCGACGGCATGAATGTGGACGATGTCGGGCTTGAGCATTCTGGCTTTGAAGAGAGCCAGCAGCGTATGGACTATGGCCTCCAATCGCGTGTTGCTCGGCGCCCATGTCGGATGGACAGTGACGCCGCGCCAGACGTAAGGCACTTCACCGGCAACATAATTTTGGCGCGCATAGACGTGAACGTCTGCGCCTCTTTCTACCAGCCCTGGGACAAGTTGCTCAACATGGGTTTCAATGCCACCGGGAACCCCTGGCACACCGCGCAGACCGATCATGCATAGGCGAACCCCATCCAGATTTGGAAAGTGGACCTCGTCGGCATTGCTGCGCGCCCGAAGTGCCGTCGTCTGTTTCGACGCCGCATAGTCCACCACTCGCTTGCTCTCGGGCATCCAACCCCACTCCTACGGCACAGCTATAACAGCAGCCATCGGCAGGCAGTTTTCACGCTGCCGCGTATCCCCAACCTTACCGCCATTATATTGACGAAACCCTTCAAACATATATAAAATTATAACTATCTAAATTACCGCCTGCCGCTGTAGGGCGCTGAGACCCCGAGACTTCGATAGAGGGTCAGCGTCCTCTCAAAAAATGCGTTACGCGAAAACTCCGCCTCTACCCAGGCCCGACCACGCTTTCCCATATCGTTGCGTGCGGATGCCGAGAATAGGTCCATCGCGATCAGTGCCCGTGCAAGATCATCCTTATCGCCAGGTGCCGCGATAAGACCTGTCTGGCCGGGCTGGATCAGTTCGGGAATGCCACCGATATCCGTTCCTATCACCGGGCGCCCAAGGGCGTAGGCTTCCAGAATACTGACCGGCGCATTTTCATACCATTCGGACGGAAGAACGAGCGCCTTGGCACCGGCCAATGTCTCATGCAAGGCGCGACCGCTGAGATGGCCGAGGAACTGAATATCGGCATTTTCCCTCTGCGCCAGCGCCCGAAGCGCTGCCTCTTCCGGCCCTGTACCGGCAATACGCAGACGCTGCCCCGACTGCGCCGCAGCGCCGGATGAGAGTGTCCACGCCCTTCTCGGGCGCCAGGCGCCCGGCAAACAGGAAGTAATCACCCTCCTCGACGGTGAAGCTCTGCTCGCTGATCGCATGGTCGACGAAGTTCGGAATATAGACCAGCTTATCCTCCGGCCATTCCCATTCCATCAGCTTCTGCTTGTAGAACCGGCTTGGAACCACGAGCTTATCGATATGATCGCGATAAAGACGGAGCGCGCGGTGCACAGCCGTCTCCACCATGACAAGGCCACTTAACGCTACGGAACCTTTCATGCAGCGGTGAAGGAGGACATTATAGATACGACCGCCCTTGCATCTTTCGCAGACGCCATCCGGCGCCAGCATTTTGTACGAAGGACAGGCGAGCTTCAGATCATGTACCGTCATCACCGTGGGAATTCCCCGCTTTTTCAGGAGCGGAAAGATCGCCGGAGAAATGTGGTGATAGACATTGTGAGCATGCGCCACGTCAGGCCTTACGCGGTCAATCAATGCGGCCAGGCTTTGTCGCGCCTTGCGAGAATAGATGATCTCCAGCCCATGACCGATCTTCGTCATCAGACCGCCTTGACGACCGAACTCGATCTCGGGAACGAAATAGGGCGACCACTCCGATGGCAGATTGTCTGGGTGCTGCATAGAAAAGGGCACGGCATTCCACCCGGAGCGGGCAAACATCTCCATCTGATCAAGAAAAATCGCGTCTGCCCCGCCACGGCGGTAGTGGTAATTGTTGATTGCCAGAAACGTCGCGCTCATTGCGTCATCTCAACTCTCCACATGCTGAAGAGCATCGCGAACCGGCAGAACGAGGCAGCCGCTCGAAACGGCATGGCGCACTAATGTGGAAAAGGTCGATGGTGTGCATCCATAGGGTGTCGGCGTATCGCTAACATCGTGGGTGAAGAACACCAGCCAGCCCGGCTCTTTCACCACTGCGTCAATCTGCCGAACCAATGCAAGGGCGTCCTGTTCCGGCTGGCGAATTTCCATTCCCCAGAGAAAGCCGCGATTGACCTTGCCCCGGTTGATGCGATCTCCCCCGCCACGCGCTGTCTGATAACGATCGGCAAAGAGCTGCCGGTGCCGCAGCGACCCTTGGTTATAGGGATAGGCAAAGTTTCGCTTTGCGACCGCCGGCTCAAAACTATCCAGCAAAGCGGCGTTGCGACACAGACTTTCACGCAAGGACCGTCTTGGCAGCGTATGGACGATTTCGTGCCCGAAAGTATGGCAGCCGAGTTCATGGCCCGCAGCAGCAAGCTCCCGGCATCCTTCCTCCGAGATTATGTTGCGGTCCGGCTCCACGCGATTGAGGAGACTTCCGGCAATGTAAAACGTGCCGCGGACCGCATTCTCCTCAAGAATCCTCGCACCGGCGCTCAACGCCGTGCAAGGAACATCGTCGAAGGTGAAGGACACAACGGGGCGGCGGCAGGCAACGTTCAGCGTCGAGGCAGGCAGAGCGCGCACAGCACGTTCGGCAAAACGGTCTCGCAGATATTCAAGCTTATCACTGACTTTGGATAAAAACGCCATGGCTTTCCTCCCTGGTCACAACCGGTTCTTTGACGAGGCTCATCCTGGACTGCAGGACCAAGCCGAAAATGGAGACAAGAAAAACGAAAAACACCGGACTGCCATTCTGGAAGAAAATAGCCTCGAGGCAGGCGGAGTAGAGCACGCAAAGCCAGGTCCGCTGGAAGAGGCGTGTCAATGCCGGATCATTTGGTGGCGCCCGGTCCAGCCGCGCGATCGCCCGCATCGGCACCAGAATGACGAGCGTCAGCGCTAGCAGCACCCCCGGGATCCCTGTCGTCAGCAGCGTATCCACATAAGCGTTATGTCCGTTGAAAGCCCGGACCGCCCAGGTCTCCAGACCGGCAGGGCTATGCATAAGGTCAGGCGTTTGCCAGAAGCCCTGGAAGCCATAACCAAGGATTGGGGATTTGGCGATCGCGTCAAAGGCGATTTTCCAGATATCGGAGCGGTTGGTGAAGGTCGGATCAATGCCGACCGAGGCCACCAGGCTTCGAAAATCCGATGATAGGGTGGCGCCAAGGATCAGAGTGTTGAAGGCGACGATACCGCCCACCGCGATGAACCACCGCGTCCAGCGAAACCTCTCGAATATCCATTGCAGAACAAGGATCATTGGCAACATGGCGGTCGAAGATTTACCCCCGGTGTGCATAAGAAAGAAAACGGCCAGAACGATAATGAGGATGCTGCTTTTCTTCCATCCTGCACTGCGAAAGTAGAGCCCGAAAAATGCGATCTGCAGCATCACCGCAGCAGTGAGGTTCTTGTGTGCATAATGGCCCCTCCAGTAGCCCGCATTCATCGGTTCGACAATTTCTGCCGCCTGATGGATCGAAAGCCGGGGCAGAAAAACAACGCCGAAATAAGCCACCCCGAGCGTGATGGCTGTGCCATAAAGCATCAGTCGCGCAAATTGCTCCTCTGAACGCGGAAGAAGCAGGAACATGCCTGCGTTGAAGAAAGTCAGGATCGCAAGGATCGTCCGCTTGATCGCATCGATGGGATAGTTCGACAGCGCAGACGAGATGAAAAACCAACCGAGAAGCGCAATGATCAAAACTCTTGGCTGGCAAACCTCCGAGCGCATAGGATGGTTCACGGCGGCATAGATGGTCAGAGACGTAATCAGCAGAAACGTCATCTGATTGAGAAAGTTTGACCCCGATACAATATCCGTTCCCGCAGATTGCAACTTCACGAGGTCGATAAACGGGTTCGTAGTAATAAAGTAGAACAGGAAGATCGCCACGAAGGTCGCAACTCTGACCTTCATATGCTGTCGACTGACTTGAGCTGGCGAGATTGTGGTTACCTGCATCACATAATCCGCTCGAACCGCCAGTCGTTGCGTCTGAGTTCAATCAACGTCCGACCTGCGACGACGAAAAACGCACCAAGCAGGATCCCGGCGATCAGGCCACCGATCGCAAGCAGCGAAGTCGGAGGAGGGAAGCTGCGCTTCTCAGGCGGTACTGGCTCGGTGACGATGCGGAGATTGGAAACGTTGAGCTGTTCCTGCTCTCCGGTTTCGCCCGCGCGCTTCAGGAACGTATCGTAGAGCGCTGCCTTAGCCTCGGCATTTCTCTGTAAATCCTGCAATTCGACTTGCGCCGCATCGTCGGTTGAGACCCGGCTCTGGGCCGTGTTGATCTGGCTGCGCAGAGAATCGACAGTGCTTTGCGCCTGGTCCATCTCAAGCTTGACGCTTTGCAAGACGCGTTCTGTCTCGCGAGCGATTTCGGCTCTGAGCGTCGCCAGCTGCGCCCTCGATGCGGCAAGCTTTGGATACCGTTCCCCATAGGTCAGTGCCAGTTCGTCATATTGCTGTTTGAGAACGGAATACTGCGATCGCAGCGTATCGAGAAGCGGTGACGATAGCGAATTGGCCCCAGTGCCACCATTTGCCGAAGGCTGGCTCAGCTTATTGTAGCGCGCCTTGACCTCCTGCAGCCTGGAATTGGCATCATTCAACCGCGTATTGAGCTGCGAAAGACTTTGAACATTGACGGAACCTGCACTGCCGAGATCCTGAAGATTGTTTTTCTGCCGGAACTCCACGACCGCATTGGCTGCGTCTGTCGAAGCACGCCTCAACTCTTCAAGGCGCGTCGCGAGCGCCGTGCTCGCGCTCTTGGCAAGATCACTGCGCGTAGCCTCAAGCTCCTGTCTGAAAGATTCTGCGAGTGTCGCCAGTATCTTGACCGACCGCTCGGGATCGCGCGTCCAAAGGCTGATGTTGATGAGATAGGTTCCGCCTTCGCGGCCAACCTTGATGCGCTTGTCGAGAATTCGCATCGCCGTCAATGTTTGATCCCCTGGGGGCTGCGGGTTGGCGAGACCGAGCACCTCCATCAGATTGAAGCCGGGTTCGAGCGAGGGGTTGAACTCCGGAAGCTCCTGCAAATGCCCGCGCTCAACAGTCCGTCTCAAAACGTTGCCGGAGTTGAGCAGCAGAATTTTGCTGGATATGTCTAGGATTTGGGCCTCGCTCTGAAGGGCGGGAACCGTCAACTCATTTGGAAGGACCTGACCTGAAGGCGGCGGCAGCAGGATATCCATCGAGGCCGTATAGCGCGGCTTGGTTAGGATCCCGAAGGCAATGCCAGCCGCTGCGCCGAGAATAGCGAAGAGCAGAATGACAAAGAGCCCACGACGCAACCAGAGAAAGACATTGCCGGGGGTGATGATCGGGCCCAAACCCGCAGTTGGTTTCGTATCGACGATTCGACGCAGCGAAGGCTCCGGCGTTGGGCGCTCGACGCGCTTCTGCGTTGGATACTCGTACATGCGCGACCAGACCTCTGTGTCAATCGAAACGAAATATTTTCAGCTTATAGCTCCCATAAACCACACAGACCGCTGAGAAATGGTTTACGCCCCACCTCTTTCTGGGCATGGAATGATACATGGCAAGAAACGCACCAGGAAATACATCCAGATTGCTTGGAATGCTCTTGTCTTACAGCGCTTCCTCGGCGAGTCTTCTGATTGCAAATGCCGCGCAACTCGTCACATTCGCGATACTGGCCCGAACTTTCGGGGCCGAAGAGTTTGGTCGCTACGTTTCCTTGATCGCCGTCACCAACATTGCTGTCCATCTCTGCGGCATGGGTGCATCGGAATCCCTCGTCCGCCGCGTACCGCAAGACCCGTCCTGCTTCCCCCGGATCTTCGGCCACGGCATCATCTTAAGCGGTATCAGTGGAGCGGTGCTGATCGTGATAGGCATAATTGTCCTGCCCCACTTTATGCGTTTTGGGGAGACGTCAGGCGAGAACCTCTGGATAACCTTTCAGCTGCTTTTGACCAATATCGTCCTGGTGCGCCTGATCATGTTGGGCGAAACCATCTTCCTCGCCCATCGACGGAATGGCGCTGCCAATGCCTCCATTATGGGCTTCGCGCTGATCCGCACACTGACAGCTGCTCTCGCCTGCATCGCCTTCAAGGTCGATACGGTCGAAAGCTGGGCGACGTGGCAAATGGTTTCATTCATACTGACGCTTGCGCTTTACGGATTCCTCGCCTTTCGCATCGCGCGGCCAGACTACAGACTGGACCGTGCCGAAATCCGCCTTGGGGTCCTCTTCGCGACACCGTTCATTTTTCGGGCTTTTCGTCAGAATGTAGACCTTCTGGTTCTCAGCTTGGTGGCGGGGCCTGAAATGGTGGGCAGTTACGGGGTCGCCAGGCGTATCACCGATAGCAGCTATATGGCAGTGGAAGCGCTCAACCGGCTCATTTACCCTCACCTTGCGGTGGCAAGCGTCAACGGCATCCACCATGCTTTCAAATTGACGATGCGTATTCTCGCAATAGCGATTGGCCTTGGGTTGGCCGCAGCCCTCGTCATATTCTTCGCTGCCTCGTTCATGCCTCTGATCTTCGGAACGGAATATGTGTCCCTGCCGACATTTGTTCGGGTCTTGGCGCCGCTGATCCTCCTGATCGCAATCTGGTCGGTTGCGGTCGATCTTCTTGGAGCAGCCGGTGAGCATGGAGCGCGTGCCTGGGTGCTGAACCTCGCAAACGGCATCGGCGCGCTCATCATCGGCGTGGCTGCATGGATCTGGCCACCCTACGGAATTTTCATCTCAGCCTATATTATCGAATTTAGCATCGTGATTGCTTCATGGCTCGTAGTCAGGGCCTATGTCGCCCGCTCCATCGCAGCGCGCAAGGAGGTTGAAATATGACGACAAAAACACGTCAAAGCTCCGCCCCGCAGAGCTTGGCGATGTTCCCCAGATGAGCGCACTTTTCAGTTCCGTGTTCCGGTCCCGCTCCAAACCGAAGACGAAAGCGCTCGAAGCGCACATGTCTGAGATCTTGTTTACGCATCCAAATTACACACCCGAGAACGGCAGCCTTGTATCGGTGGACGAAACCGGTGCGTTGAAAACCATCTTGACCATCATACCGCTCACCTATCGCATCGGCGAGGAGACCGTGATTGCGAGGCTGACCTGCGGCTTCGCAACGACGCCGGATGCCAATCCGCGAGCCGCCGCGGCGGTGTTTTTAAGCACCCGGCCGAAATCCGATAACATCCTCTTTACCGACAGCGGCGCCCCGATCGGCATTGCCCATTTCAAGGCGATTGGAGGGATAGAACTCCAAGTGCAGGCTCTTCGGTGGTACAAGATGTTCAGACCGCTGCCTGCGCTTATCAGCTTCCTGAGAATCAAGCTTTTCGACCGCTTTGCGCGTCTCATCAGCCGAGGGCAGCTTCCTGACAATAGTCTTGCGAAAAACGTGACGACAGCGGACGGATACAGTGTTGCAGAAGCCACCCCTGCGGTCTTTGCCGAATACGCAACCCGTTATCTGGCACGTTATGTGGTCGCGCCGGTTTATGACGAGGCCTACGTCACCTGGGCTGTCAACGCCTCCGCCGGAGATGACGGACGCGGAAAACTGATGCTGGCACAGGTCAGGGATAAGAACGGCAATGTCGTTGGCGTTTTCTCAGTCGTGGGCGAAATGGGCGGTTCGGCGCATATCCTTGATCTTCTGTACGAAGACAACGCTCAAGGTGCCGTCGTCGATGCGGCGCTGCTTGCCCTGGAACGATCCGGCTTCACCTATGCCTGCTCTCAGGCCCGCCCCGAGATAATCCGCTCGCTCTCCCGCTATAGCCGCATCTGGTATCGCTACTTCACCGGGATATCCGCAACTCCCGCTCCGCCGCGTTCAAGGAGGCGATGGAGAGCGGCCGGGCCTATTACGGCGGACTGGGTGGAGAAGGCTGGACACGTCTGACGCGCGACTTTTACTAGGTTGAGACCCCACTCTGCGCGACGATATGAGCCTAAAGCGCAAGGAGCGAATCTCAAAGATCGTGACGCGTTTTATTCGGTCCGCTCGACCAGGAAGTAGGTCGTGGGACCGCCGGGCGTGTCGTTCGACAAACGCACGATTTTACCACTCTTGGCGGTCGCGACCGGTGCACGGACACGGCCATCCAGACCCACAGGAGAAATCTTGAAGGTGCCGGGTGCCTCAAAGCGGAGACCGACTTCCATGCGCCTGATGAGAACCGGCAGATGGCCAAAATCTTCGATGACGCGCTGATCCGCGTCGCGAAAGCGCATTCCGGAATTGCGGGCATCCGACGCCAGGATCAAAAGCTGCCGCTTGCTCTCTTTCAACGGCGCTCCGTCCAGCGACGACAGCGATAGCAATCCTCGTCCATCCGCTTGCTTCACGCTGAAAGCGCCTAGCTCGACGCCGTCCCCGACCTTATCGAAAGCAAGCGCCTCGGTCATCGGCGTTTTCAAGGCCAGGGCCTCGGCTCCGGCGTCCAGTTGCAGTTCCCCGGTCTGGCTCACCACCTTACCACTATCCAGATCGGCCGGCGCGGACGGATCGATGTGACCGTCAGCTTTCAGCTTTGCCACAATCGCCATAGCGGTCTCACCCTCACGCTGCGGCGCAACCGCAACCACATCAGGCTTCGCATCGGTCACAGATTGGAGGCCAATGGCCCCGATGAGGCCGAGGCGTGTGAGAAGCTCGGGCTCCATGTCGCTGACACCTTGCGGCAGACCCTTTTGCCCGTCGACGAGGAAAGGGATGTCGAGCGACGTGCTCTTGGCATCGCCGCGGCGAAAGACGAGCGCAGCCAGCGTTTCGCCCGCTCGCGCCACCGGATCGAGTGCGATCGTGTAGGGCAGAATCTGCTTCTTGAACCGGAAATCCTCACCATAGGCCAAAACAATCGGACCGTGCCCGTGTCGGCACAGAACATCCCAACCCTGCAGGGCAGCAAAAGCGGGTGCCGCAAGACCTGCCTCATACCGATAGGGGTTCCAGAAGAGATGGTCATATTCCGTGATAATAAATGGCCGACCCAGCCACCGTGCAGCACCCACGGTTCTCAAGTAGCGCAGCCCGTCTTCCAGCGAGCTTTTCCCCTCAATGCTGGTGCCCGGTTCATAGGAGCCAACCCAGTCATGATAGATGTTCATCGCCACCGCATCCTGGATGCTGCGGGTTATGCCGGTCTGGATCGTTGGCCAGTTATTGTAAGGCAAGACGATACCGCGGAAGCCAAGATCGCGAAGCGCCTTGGTCATGCGCCGGGTGGCGTTCTGCTCTACGTCAATGAAGAAGGATTGCAGGTCGCGCATCCGTTCGCTGCGCTCATTACGGTTGGTCGGCAGAGCAACAGAACGATCCTCAAGACTGCCTTCCTTCGTCCACCAACCCCATTTCTGCTTTAACGCATCGTCACTGCCATATTTCTTCAAGAGCCAGTCATTGAAGAGCGGTTGAAGCTGCTTCTGAAAGACGCTGCCCCGCACGCCCTCTTGCACGATGGAATCAAATTCCAGGCCGTTTTCGTTGAAGGGCACGATGGCAACAAGTGCCGGATCGCGAATGGGGGCGATGCCGGTATAGGGATTGACCTTGCCGAGGAAGGCCTGCTGAAACTTCAGCCAGTGATTGAAGCCTGCATCCGTAATCTGCGCATCGACCTTGAGGTCGCCATTGAGATCCCATCGGTCCTCATAGCCGCCATAGGCCCCACGCGTTGAACTCAGACCGTCCATGATCCAGTAGATGCCGTTTCGCTTCAGTGCCGCCATGAGGTAATGGACGCGATCCAGCACCTGCGGATCGAAGTCGAAATCCTTGGTGCGATCCGCCATCAACGCGGCATCGACATAATGGAAACGGGCGATATTGTAGCCGTGCCTCTTCAGCTGCAGGGCATAGCGGTCGGCAGCATCATGATCCGGAAACCCGCCAGACGCCGGGCTCAACGCAAGAGACGCACACAGGAAGCGCTGCGGCTCGGCGGCATCGTTTGCCATTGCAAGCTTGCCGGCAGGATTGATAACGATCCGCGTATTCTCGTCGATCTTTGTCTCTGGAAAAAGGCCGGAAAAATCAAGCGGGCTTCCCGCCTGAACTTCAAGCGACCTTTCTCTGACGGGAAGCCACTCTTCGGCGTAGGCTGGCCGGATCAATGCACACGAAACGACCAGTAACCGTAGAAGGGCTTTTTTCATCAGGACTTCAACAACCTGCTTTCAATCCAACTACCGGGATCTTTCCGTCGCGATATGAGGCCGAACGGAAGTGCCGCCGCATGAAAGCACCAGGCCACAATGGCGTAAAGGCCAAGCTCCAGACTTTTTTTCCTGATCGACATTGCCACGATTGGCAGCGCGAGCAAGGCAACAAAAGCAATCAGCCAGATAGGATGGAAAATGCTGCCGATCAGGCAGAAAAGCAGAATTGCCCACCAGGCATAGACGGCAAGCCAAAGCTTGATCTCTGGATTTTCTTGAATGATCTGTTTGAACCGCCCTTGCTGCCAGCCGGCGCGCAACAGCTCTCCAGTGCCGAGCAGATATTTCGACGACCAGCGCCGTGTCAGCAGCACATAGGAGTTGATGTTATGACCGAAGTGATCGACATAGCGCCGGTCCAGTCGGTAAAGCGTCCAGCCGCGCAGCCGAAGACGTTGAGCAAGATCGAACTCCTCGAACGCATGGAGATTGCGGTCGGAGAAATATCCCGCCTCCTCGATCGCCGCGCGACGGTAAACGCCGCCGCCGTTCAGACGATCGCGAACGCCATGCTTGACCTCCGATGCAATGCGCTGCACGCGGCGGGTAAATTCCAGATTATCGAGATTGACCTCGTTGATATCGCCGCTGACACCAGCAACGCGGGGATGCTTATCAAGATAATCGAAGGCCTCGGGCAAGAATGTCGGATCGAGCAGCATGTCGCCGTCCATCAAGGCGACGAATTCCCCCTTGCTGTATTGAAATCCAAGCTGGGGACCGACACCGCAACTGGCTTTGGCGGGTGCCTGAATCTGTGCGATGATGACAGGGTATCGAGAAGCGATCTCGATTGTTCGATCCTTCGAACCACTGTCGGCAACAATGATTTCGCTTTCGATATCAGGCACGGCCTTCAACGCATCGATCGCGCTTTCGATGGCCGCACCGATCCGGTTTTCTTCGTTGAGCGTCTTCAGAATGACCGATAATTTCACAGCCGCATCCGTTATATGTCAGTCTACCTAGGCAAGAATACAGATTTGAGCGCGAGGCTGCATGCGGATTTTCTTATATGCTTAACGCCACACCAAAGATTTATGCGGTTGTTGCGAGTCTGGCAAGGATTGGGTTTGCAGCACTGTGAAGCCGGTCAGTGGAGCATCCGGCTTCCGGACGCCTTCTCCGTGTAAAGCTGCAAAAGCGTCATGGATTGCCTTAGTATAAGCTCAAGGGGCCTGAAGTTGTTCGAAGAGCTGTCGCCGCTTTCGCCTTCTATCATCGCCGCCATAGCGCGAAAATTCTCCGCCAGCCGCACGTCGCCCTCCTCCGCTGCATGTTCCGCAGCATCGAAAAGGGCTTCACTGACGGTATTCATCATGGCATACCGCTCGCCAGCATTCATCTCCGGCAAGCTTTTCGGTGCTGATTGCATGGATATCTCTCCGCGCGCGCCTTCAACCTCGCATCCACTTCGCAGATGCATGAGCAATGCGCTTTGTTTGATCGGAATTATTGAACCAGAGATAGGGTTACAGGACGGGCGAAGCAAGTCATGACAGAAATGACCCCCATGCATGGCCTTGAACGTCCTATGCTTCACCACTCGATACTCGAGCCGTCATAGGCATGGAAGTTGCCACTCTGCTCCGGCTGAAGTCTATCCAGAACGGAAAGCATTCTGGTCGCGCTCTCGGCCGGTCGAAACCGATCACGACCGTTGCTATAGTCATCGCTAAGGGAGGTTGCCACGGTCCCGGGATGCATTGCCGCCAAGACGGACTGCGGGTGCGTACGGCTGATCTCGATGGAGGCGGTTCGGATGATCTGGTTCAAGGCTGCCTTGGAGGCACGGTAGGATATCCACCCACCAAGATGATTGTCACCGATCGAACCGACCCTTGCTGACAGAAACGCCATAAGCCCGCGTTCTCGCCTCGGCAGTCTCGCAGAGACATGTTTCATCACCCGCGCAGGGCCAAGAGCGTTCAGCGCAAACTGCTTCATCATCGCATCGGGAGAAAGCTGCTTCAGCGCTTTTTCCGGTCCAGTACCGTCAATGGTCAGCGCACCGGTGGCACAGAAGATCAGATGAAACTCGCCGTCCAGTCGCCCGATCGTGTCCTGAACGCTCCTCTCATCGGTGATGTCCAAGCCATCGGTGGAACGTGAAAGGCCGATCACCTCTGAGCACCTCTCGTCCGCCTCCAGCAGTTCTGCGACCGCCGAACCAATCCCGCCGCTTGAGCCGATGACCAGCGATCGATATCCCTCGGCAAGTGAACTCATCATCATCAGGAGAACTCCTACACAGGCTCCGCATCATCGAGCTTTTTAAGAAACCTGCGCGCAGCACCTTTATAAGCATTGCGCTGCTCCTCCTTCATCCGACCCCAAGTGGCGTAGGGCTGAGCAAGACGTCGGTTGCCGTCGAGCTTCTTCCTGTTCCGGTCGAGGAAATCCCAGTAGAGTGAATTGAAGGGACAGGCGCCCTCCTCCGTCTTCTTGCGCACGTCATATTGGCAATTTTCGCAATAATCCGACATGCGCGAGATATAGGCACCGCTTGCGGCATAAGGCTTGGACCCAAGCAGTCCACCATCGGCGAACTGGCTCATGCCGATAACGTTCGGCATCTCTACCCACTCAAAGGCGTCGGCATAGACTTCGAGATACCATTCATGCACCGCGTGAGGGTGGAGGCCAGCAAGAAGCGCAAAGTTGCCGGTAATCATCAAACGCTGAATGTGATGGGCGTAGGCGTGATCGATGGTTTCACCAATGACCGTCGAGAGGCAATTCATTTCCGTCTTCCCGTCCCAGAAAAAGGAAGGAAGCGGCCGCGACGCCTTGAAGAAGTTGCGCTCCGCATAGTCCGGCATAAAGTGCCAGTAGATTCCCCGCATATATTCCCGCCAGCCGATAATCTGGCGGATGAAACCCTCGACCGCATTGATCGGCGCGTCGCCTTCGAGATAGGCGCGCTCCGCCCTCCGGCAGATATCGAGCGGATCGAGCAGGCCGAGATTGATGTAAAAAGAAAGAAGCGAGTGATTGAGAAAAGGATCGCTGGAGAGCATGGCGTCCTGCGTCTCGCCGAAGCCCGGTAAGAAGTGCTCAATAAAGGCGTCTGCCGCGCGTTCCGCATCCTTCTGCGTGACCGCAAATGCGAAGCCCTGTGCCTGCCCCATATGCCCGGCAAAACGTTCATCGATCAATTTCATCACGTCGCGAGTCATCTTGTCAGGCGGAAACTGCGGGTGTGAGGGCCGGAAGAGATCGGGCTTTGCCGGCTTCCGGTTCTCGGCATCGAAGTTCCAGCGCCCGCCCACCGGCTTGTCACCGTCCATGAGCAGATCGGTTTTTCGACGCATGTCTCGATAGAAGAACTCCATCCTCAACTCGCGCCGCCCTTCGGCCCAGGTGGAGAACGCCTCCTTCGAACAGAGAAAACGGCTGTCGGCACATATCTCAACGGGAATGCCTAGCGACTTTTCCCACCCCACCATCGCCTGCAAGACGCGAAACTCGCCCGGCTCGGTGACAATGACCCTCTCCGGCCTGATCTCTTTGACGGCGCGCTTCAACTCATCGGTGAAGCTCCCCGTGTTCGCCTTGTCATCCAGCTCTATGTAGCGAACATCAAATCCCCTGCCGCGCAAGTCTTCGGCGAAGTGACGCATGGCCGAAAGAATGAGGATGATCTTTTTGCGGTGATGGCGCACATAGGTCGTCTCTTCCTGCACCTCACACACAAGGACCGCATCCTGGTCCGGATCAAAACCCTCCAGACTCGATATGGAGTGAGACAATTGATCGCCAAGAATGAAGATGAGATTGCGGCAGCGCTGTTTCATCGCAGCAGAACGTTGAGCCGCCGCCTCGCGTTCCAGACAGAAGACGACACGGACTTCATTTCGAGTTTAGCGGCGTGCAACCTCTGCTGTTGTCTGCCCCACTGACATGGGGCGCGAGTTGAAAGCGAAAAAAGTCGCGAATTGCAATTGCTCGGAAACGACAGAACGCTCCGATCCGCCGAAGGAGACGGATCACATCGAGAGGACGATGGAACTCAAGATGCGAATCAGGACTGAAAGTGCCTTCATAATCGATTATCACCGGCACGTTACTTCTAAGACTTCGTTAACAAGGGAACCAAAGCCAGTCTTGCCACGTTGCTTTTTCGAGATACGGAAAAGGAACTTCCAAAATGTCAAGATCAGGAAACGTAAAATCCGTAGTTTTTTTAGCAGCTGCATTCCTGTGCGCTGCAAGCGGCCCATCACTCGCTCTGAGCGTCATCAACCCCGCTTATGTGAGCGAGGCCTCTGCGGAAGAGGGCACGAACGCTTCCGTCTCCGCGTTCAGCAATGGCGGCGCGACCAAAGGCAGCGGCGATCTTCTGCTTTCGGCAGATGAAGTGCAGCACATCCGCTGGTGCGCAACACGCTATCCATCCTACCATGCATCGGACAACACCTTCGCTGACGCCTCTGGTGTACGCACGGAGTGCCGTTCGAAGTAAGGCGGGCTATCTGTCGCCCGCCTTTTGAGTGAAGTTGTTGGCAGGTTTGAACTCTGCCAAAAGACATTAGAAGTGGTAGTTCAGACCGCCCTTGACGACGTTGTCGCTGATGTCCGTCCGCGATGTGGTGCCGCCGGAGAATGTCCGGACATCGTTTGTCGCGACGTAGTTATATTCAACCTTACCTGAAATCTGCTGATTGAACTTGTGTTCGATACCAGCGCCCAGCAGGTAGCCTTCCTTCATGCCATCAGGACCGACGACATTGTCGCCATCGCGAAGGCTCGTGACCGTCAGACCGGCTGTACCATAGATCAGTGTTTCGTCCATCTTGACGCCAGCCTTGGCCTTGGCCGCAACCCGCCAGCGCTCACGAAGATTTCCGTTTGGAACGGAGACGCGGGTATCGCCAAGATGGGTTGCCTCAAGTTCACCACCGACGACTGCGCCGCCGAGATCGTAATTGTAGCCGCCCTGAACGCCGAGCGCCAAGCCCTTGCCGTCACGGAACGGGTTTGCACTTGGCATGGCAGCGCCAATATGGCCACCGGCATAAGCGCCCGTCCAGGACGAGCTTGCTGGCTCGTTATAGGCCGGAGGCGCCTCGTAGGACGAGGTAAGGTCTGCAGCAAAAACCGGGCTTGCAGCCAAAAGTGCCGCAGCGGCAACACCATAAGATCTGAATTTATTGGACATCATCAACTCCATACAAGTCCACGGGCCCCTTAGTGGGAGGCATCATTCCGAAAGCAACCGACGACAGCGCCTGTCTGACTGCTGTTATGGTCAACATAAGCGCGAAGGTATGGCGGAAAAAGAAACTTGGTTAGAATTTGGCTAAAACTTTAACGGCATGGATAACAGGTGGTTAACAGCACATTACGGTTGTCGCGGTGGTTGCCGAGGCATCGGGACTGATCACGGAGACAGGTTGCGGAGTAAGATGGGAACCAATGTATCGGGCTTCTGTTTACCTACCGAACAACAATGAAGGAGGTTACCATGCCAAACCGTGATCCACTGGACGAGTCCACGATCGACAGCCCGCGTGGTCCAACATCCACACCGGGCATTCCGGATCGAGTTCAGGAAAAGCCGCCCGTTCCGCCAGTCCAGGATCCAGGCGATACCAAGAATCCGAACGATCCGACGCTTAATCCCGCACTTCTGCCGATTGGCGATCCAGCGGGCGCAGCTTGAAAGCTACGATAAGAATTCAACAAACCGCCATGCGACATGATCGCATGGCGGTTTTGTCGTGTTAGAGCTTGACCCAGTTGCCGTTGTCCTTTGACGAACGAATGCATGCCTCCACGAAGGCAACACCTTTCACACCGTCATCCACAGTCGGGTAGATGACAGCCTTGTCGAGATCGGAACCGTTGCGGCGCGCGTCGATGGCGTTTGCGGCTTCCGAATAGATCGTCGCGAAGGCTTCGAGGTAACCTTCCGGGTGGCCCGAGGGAATGCGGGTCACCCGGGCTGCCGCTTCACCTGCACCGGCGCCGCCACGGGTGATCAGTTGCTTTGGCTCTCCGAGCTTGGTGAACCACAGATAGTTCGGGTCCGCCTGCGTCCATTCCAGCCCCGCCTTGGTGCCGTAGACGCGTACCTTCAAACCGTTTTCGTGGCCGACGGCGACCTGGCTGCACCACAGAAGACCTTTGGCCGCCTGCTTACCGTCTTTTGCCTTGAAGCGCAGCATGACATGCGCGTTGTCATCCAGGCGCCGCCCTTCGACAAAGGTGTGTACGTCGGCCGCGAGTTCGTCCAGTTCAAGCCCGGAGATGAAGCAGCCGAGGTTGTAAGCGTGCGTGCCGATGTCACCGGTCGAGCCGCCTGCACCCGACTGTGCGGGGTCCGTTCTCCAGACCGCCTGCTTGGCGCCGGTCTGTTCGATCGGCTCGGCCAGCCAGTCCTGCGGATACTCCATCTGCACCAGGCGAATATCGCCAAGCGCGCCACTTTCCACCAGTTCCCGTGCGTGGCGCACCATGGGATAGCCGGTATAATTGTGGGTAAGCACGAACAGCGCATCAGCCTTATCGGCGACCTCTTTCAGCTTCCTGGCGTCTTCGAGGTTGGAGGTCAGCGGTTTGTCGCAAATGACGTGGATGCCGCGCTCCAGAAAGGCTTTGGCCGCGGGATAATGAACATGGTTCGGCGTCACGATGGCGACGGCTTCGATACCATCCTCGCGTGCCGCTTCCTTTTCCGCCATTTCCTCATAGGAACCGTAGCAGCGGTCTTCGTCGAGCCCCAATTCCAGACCGGAGGCCTTGGACTTCTCCGGCGTGGACGACAACGCGCCTGCCACCAGTTCAAAGCGGTTGTCGAGGCGCGCCGCCATGCGGTGAACGCCGCCGATGAAAGCGCCGCTGCCGCCGCCGACCATGCCGAGGCGAATACGCTTGGACGCCTTGTCGGTCGTCTTTCCTTCAATTGCCATAGTTTTCAGTCCTCGCAATCGTTCTATTACAGGCCAAGCATACGCCGGTTGGCTGCGTCATCTGTGCCGCTGGAGGCGAAATCGTCGAAGGCCTTCTCCGTGACGCGGATGATGTGCGCCTTGACGAATTCCGCACCTTCACGCGCGCCGTCTTCGGGATGCTTCAAGGCGCATTCCCATTCGACCACGGCCCAGCCATCGAAATCATTGGCTGCCATCTTGGAGAAGACCGCACCGAAATCCACCTGGCCGTCGCCAAGCGAGCGGAAGCGGCCCGCGCGGTTGACCCAGCCTTGATAGCCGCCATAAACGCCCTGGCGTCCCGTCGGATTGAACTCCGCATCCTTGACGTGGAACATCTTGATGCGGTCTTTGTAGATATCGATGTTGTCGAGATAATCCAGGCACTGCAGCACGTAATGCGATGGATCGTAAAGCATGTTGGCGCGGCTATGGTTCTTCACCCGCTCCAGGAACATTTCGAAGGTAACGCCATCATGCAGATCTTCACCCGGATGAATTTCGTAGCAGACATCGACACCCTGCTCGTCGGCGAAGTCCAGGATCGGCGTCCAGCGTCTTGCAAGTTCGTCGAATGCGGTTTCCACCAGGCCTGCAGGACGCTGCGGCCACGGGTAGATGAAGGGCCAGGCGAGAGCGCCTGAAAATGTCGCATGGGCATCGATGCCGAGATTGCGCGATGCCTTCAAGGCGAGTTTGACCTGCTCCACCGCCCATTCCTGCCGCGCCTTGGGATTGCCGCGCACTTCCGGCGCTGCAAAACCGTCAAAGGCTTCATCATAAGCAGGGTGGACCGCCACAAGCTGACCCTGAAGATGGGTCGAAAGCTCGGTCACTTCGACACCGTTCTGGCGCGCAACGCCCGAAAACTCGTCGCAATAATCCTTGGATTCCGCGGCCTTCTTAAGGTCGATCAACTGGCTCGCCCATGTCGGCACTTGAACACCGACATAGCCTTTTTCAGCGGCCCATTTGGTGATCGCGTCCCAGCTATTGAAGGGTGCGGCATCTCCCGCGAACTGACCCAGAAACAAACCGGGGCCCTTGATCGTCTTCATGTCTGACTTCCTCCTGTATCGATACAGTTGAACGGACCGAGCCTCCGCCGCACAACCGCGGACAAGCTAACCGCTCCAGAATTTCGTGCAACCCTGAATGTCGCATCCGTCGCTAATAATTACGGAGAAGAAACGTCTGCTCGTGCAGCCAGCCCTTGAGTATACTTGACGCGATAACAAGTTCGGGAGCACGCCCCAAACCACATCACCCCGGGAAACCTTTTCCAGTTGCGGCGGTTATCGAAACTCAAACCTTCATCACCAGGAGCTTCGAACCGCCATGATACTAACAAGACGCGCAATCCTTGCTGCCGGCGCCGCCTCCGCTGCGGCAACGGTTCTTTCAACGCCGTCTATCGGCCGTGCCGCAACTCCTTTCGAGCAACCCGCCCTTCCCTTCAAGGAGGACGCACTCGCACCGCATATTTCGGCAAAAACGGTCGGCTTGCATTACGGCAAGCACCACAAAGCCTATTTCGACAAGCTCAATATGCTTTCGAAGGACACGCCCTATGCGGACATGAAGCTGGAAGAGATCGTGACCGCGTCTTACGGAAAGGCGGCAGACAAGAAAATCTTCAACAACGCAGCCCAGGCGTGGAACCACATTTTCTACTGGGACCAGTTCGTACCCGGCGGCCCGAACAGACCAGAGGGAAAAACGGCGGATGAAATCAACGCCGCATTCGGCAATTATGACAAGTTCATCGAAAAAGCCGTCGCGGCATCCGATGAGGTCTTCGGCACGGGCTGGGTATGGCTCACCAGAGACGACGCGAACAAACTTGCGCTGGTCGGCTATGAGGACGGCAACAATCCTGTGGCTGTCGGTCGCCCCGCCTATCTCGGCATCGATATATGGGAACATGCCTATTACGTCGACTACGAGAACCGTAAGCCCGCGCATATCAAGGCCGTGCTGGAAAACCTCGTGAACTGGCGTGTCGTGGGCGACAAAATCTCGGCAGCCTGAGGCACCTCGACAAGTCGAGAACTGAACCGCTAATATCCTCTCCAGCGCCCTGCTTTTCGCGGGGCGTTTTCGCATGTCTTAAGGTAGCTGCGAGAGAAGGATATATCACTTTTAGCCGATCCGACGATCATAACATTCTAATGATATCGCCTAAAATAGTATCAGATCGCGGAAAGTTGAATATTTGATCAAAAATCATATGAATCGTTTCAGTGTTCGCTTGAGTATGTAAAGACTTTCTTATAACGACGATCAATCGGCATTCGCGGGACAAGCGAGCCGTTTACAAAAAATTGGGAGCTCATATATGAGATACAAACTTGGCATCATCGCCGCCGCCCTGCTTTCGGCGACGTGCTTCGCAAACGTAGCCAGTGCGAAAACCTTCGTTTACTGCTCCGAAGGTTCGCCAGAAGGCTTCGATCCTGGCCTCTACACAGCCGGCACCACCTTCGACGCCGCTGCACACACCGTTTACAACCGCCTGCTGGAATTCGAAAAGGGCACCACCAAGCCAATTCCAGGGCTCGCCGAGAGCTGGGAAGTTTCCAAGGATGGCAAGGAGTACACCTTCAAGCTCCGTCCCGGCGTCAAGTTCCAGACCACAGACTTCTTCACACCGACCCGCGACCTGAATGCCGATGACGTTGTTTTCTCCATCGAGCGCCAGATCAAGACCGACAACCCTTGGCACCAGTATGTTCCGGGCACGTCCTGGGAATATGCCGCCGGCATGGGCTTCCCTGAACTGATCAAGTCGGTCGAAAAAGTCGACGACATGACGGTCAAGTTCACGCTGAACCGTCCGGAAGCTCCCTTCCTTGCAAACCTCGCAATGCCTTTCGCTTCGATCGTTTCGAAGGAATACACCGACAAGCTCGCCGCTGAAGGCAAGCAGGCAGAACTGAACCAGAAGCCAGTCGGCACCGGTCCGTTTGCTTTCGTCGGCTACCAGCAGGACGCCGTCATCCGCTACAAGGCCAATAAGGATTATTGGGGCGGCGCACCGAAGATCGACGATCTCGTTTTCGCCATCACCACCGATGCTGCCGTTCGCTACCAGAAGCTGAAGGCTGGCGAATGCCACCTGATGCCTTACCCGAATGCCGCTGACGTGCAGTCGATGAAGGCCGACCCGAACCTCAAGGTCATGGAGCAGGAAGGCCTCAACGTTGCCTACCTCGCCTACAACACCACCCAGGCTCCATTCGACAAGGTCGAAGTGCGCAAGGCGCTGAACAAGGCCATCAACAAAAAGGCTATTGTCGACGCTGTCTTCCAGGGCATGGCAACACCTGCCAAGAACCCGCTGCCGCCGACCATGTGGTCCTATAACGACAAGATCGAAGACGATACCTACGATCTCGACGCTGCAAAGAAGATGCTCGCAGACGCTGGCGTGAAGGACCTTTCCATGAAGGTCTGGGCAATGCCTGTTTCGCGTCCATACATGCTGAACGCCCGCCGCGCTGCTGAAATCATTCAGGATGATTTCGCCAAGATCGGTGTGAAGGTCGAAATCGTTTCTTACGAATGGGCCGAATATCTCGACCGCTCCAAGGCCAAGGATCGTGACGGCGCCGTCATGCTCGGCTGGACCGGTGACAATGGCGATCCGGACAACTTCCTTGACACACTGCTCGGCTGCGAAGCTGTTGGCGGCAACAACCGTGCACAGTGGTGCAACAAGGAGTTCAACGATCTGGTGAAGAAGGCCAAGGTTACGACCGATCAGGCTGAGCGCACCAAGCTCTATGAAGAAGCTCAGGTTGTCTTCAAGAAGGAAGCACCTTGGGCCACGCTCGACCACTCCCTGTCCATCGTTCCGATGCGCAAGGAAGTAACGGGCTTCGTCCAGAGCCCGCTGGGTGACTTCACGTTCGAAAACGTCGACATCACCGAGTAATCGCTGCACCCAAACAGACTTGCCGCGCATCTTCTTGAAGGTGCGCGGCAGTTCCTTTATGCGGCACTCATAACATACCAATAAGCAGGCGAAACTGCCTCGTGCCAGAGCATAGGTTCCTCAAGGAACAGATCGAAGGTTTCTCATGATTGGCTTTCTTGTGCGGCGTATTGCCGTGCTCATCCCGACATTCATCGGGGTTTCCATTATCGCGTTCCTGTTCATCCGGCTTCTGCCGGGCGATCCGGTCGCACTTCTCTCCGGCGAACGTGTCATGTCGCCAGAGCGTCATGCGCAGATCAGCGCGGCTCTCGGTCTCGACCGTCCGCTGGTAATCCAATATTTCGACTATTTGAAGGGCATCCTGACAGGTGATTTCGGCACGTCCATCGTGTCCAAGTCGCCGATCATCGATCAGTTCTTCGCGCTCTTCCCGGCAACCGTCGAACTCTCCTTCTGCGCCATTATACTGGCCATCTGCATTGGCATTCCGGCAGGTGTGTTCGCGGCCATCAAGCGCGGCTCGATCTTCGATCAGGGTCTGATGGGCATCGCGCTCGTCGGCTATTCCATGCCAATCTTCTGGTGGGGCCTGCTGCTGATCATCCTGTTTTCCGGCATTCTGCAATGGACACCGGTTTCGGGACGCATCTCGCTGATGTACTACTTCCCGCCGGTCACCGGCTTCATGCTGATCGACTCGCTGCTCTCCGGTCAAAAGGGCGCCTTTGCCTCAGCACTCAGCCATCTGGCCCTGCCGTCGATCGTGCTTGCCACCATTCCGCTCGCCGTCATTGCGCGCCAGACACGCTCGGCCATGCTGGAAGTGCTGTCCGAAGACTATGTGCGCACCGCACGCGCCAAGGGCCTTTCTCCCTTCCGGGTGATCGGCATCCATGCGCTGCGCAACGCCATGATCCCGGTCATCACCACCATCGGTCTCCAGGTCGGCGTCATGCTGGCGGGTGCCATCCTCACCGAAACGATCTTCTCCTGGCCGGGCATCGGCAAGTGGATGGTCGATTCCGTCTTCCGCCGCGATTACCCGGTTATCCAAGGCGGCCTGCTGTTGATTGCGGGCATCATCATGGTCGTCAACCTCATCGTTGACCTCCTGTATGGCCTGATCAACCCGCGCATCCGGCACTAAAGGGAGGACCGTTTCATGGCCGATACCGCCATCACCAAAACCGCAGCACCGGTTTCCTCTGCCGCCATGCGCAAGCAGATGCTCAAGGAATTCTGGTTCTATTTCTCCGAGAACAAGGGCGCCGTGATCGGGCTCTATGTGTTCATCGCGCTCGTGATCATCGCCGTCTTCGCACACTTCATCGCGCCGCACTCGCCGTTCGAGCAGTATCGTGACGCCGTCCTTCTGCCGCCCGCCTGGGTCCAAGGGGGACGCCTCACTTATCTGCTCGGCACCGACCCTGTCGGTCGCGATATCCTGTCTCGCCTGATCTATGGCGCACAGTATTCGCTGTTCATCGGCGTCTTCGTCACCACCCTGTCCTTGACCACCGGCGTCGTCATCGGCGTTCTCGCAGGCTATTATCGCGGCTGGCTCGATACCGCCATCATGCGTTTGATGGACATCATCCTGGCCTTCCCGTCGCTGCTTCTGGCGCTTGTTCTTGTCGCCATTCTTGGACCGGGGCTGACCAACGGCATGATCGCGATTGCGCTCGTTCTTCAGCCGCATTTCGTGCGCCTGACCCGTGCGGCCGTCATGTCGGAGAAATCCAAGGATTACGTTACGGCCTCGCGCTTGGCAGGTGCCGGTCCGCTGCGTCTGATGTTCCGCACCATTCTGCCGAACTGCACCGCGCCGCTCATCGTTCAGGCGACGCTTTCCTTCTCCAACGCCATTCTCGATGCTGCCGCTCTCGGCTTCCTCGGCATGGGCGCGCAGCCGCCCGCACCCGAATGGGGCACCATGCTTGCCGAAGCGCGTGAATTCATTTTGCGCGCATGGTGGGTCGTCACCTTCCCCGGTCTTGCCATCCTCATCACCGTTCTCGCCATCAACCTGATGGGCGACGGTTTGCGTGATGCGCTCGATCCGAAACTGAAGAGGTCCTGATATGGCACTTCTGCAAATCGATAATCTCACCGTCGAGTTCGAAACCGCCAATGGCTGGTTCCGCGCCGTGGATGGCGTGTCGATCTCGGTCGATCCGGGTGAAGTGCTTGCCATCGTCGGCGAGTCCGGCTCCGGCAAGTCCGTTTCCATGCTGGCCGTCATGGGCCTGCTGCCATGGACGGCGCGCATTACCGCCGACCGCATGCTCTTTCAGGGCAAGGATATCCAGAAGCTCAGCGCATCCGATCGCCGCAAGCTGATCGGCAAGGATGTCGCCATGATCTTCCAGGAGCCGGTTGCAAGCCTCAATCCTTGCTTTACCGTCGGTTTCCAGATCGAGGAAGTTCTGCGCATCCATATGGGTCTGGACAAGAAGGCACGTCGCGCCCGTGCCATTGAACTCTTCAAGCTTGTCGGCCTGCCGGACCCGGAAGAACGCCTGAAGCACTTCCCGCATCAGATGTCTGGTGGCCAATGCCAGCGCGTGATGATCGCCATCGCGATTGCCTGCAATCCAAAGCTCCTGATCGCCGACGAACCGACGACCGCGCTCGACGTGACGATCCAAAAGCAGATCCTCGATCTTATCATGCGCCTGCAGGCCGAAAACGGCATGGGCCTGATCATGATCACCCACGACATGGGCGTGGTGGCGGAAACGGCAGACCGCGTCGTGGTTCAGTACAAGGGTCGCAAGATGGAGGAGGCCGACGTGCTCACTCTGTTTGAAAACCCGAAGAGCAACTATACCAAGGCACTTCTGGCAGCGTTGCCGGAGAATGCAACGGGCGATCGCCTGACCACCGTTTCGCAGTTCTTCGACGGGACACCGACGCCAGCCTCGAGCATTGGGGGAGAAACGGCATGAGCGACAACAAGATCATGCTCGAAATCCGTGACATGAAACGGGATTACCATATCCCCGGCGGATTTCTGAAAAAGAGCAAGACGGTCCATGCCGTCAAGGGCGTGTCCTTCAAGCTCGAGACCGGCAAGACATTGGCAATCGTCGGCGAAAGTGGCTGCGGCAAGTCGACGCTTGCCCGCATGCTGACCTTCATCGACGAGCCGACCTCCGGCGATCTCTTCATCGATGGCGAGAAGATGGACACGCGTCCCGGCCACCTGACGCCGGAAATGCGCCAGAAGGTGCAGATCGTGTTCCAGAACCCATACGGCTCGCTCAACCCGCGCCAGAAGATCGGCGACGTGCTGGGTGAATCCCTTCTGATCAACACCAACATGTCCGCCGCCGAGCGTCGCGAAAAGGCGACCGACATGCTGGTGCGCGTCGGTCTCGGCCCTGAGCATTACAACCGCTATCCGCACATGTTCTCCGGTGGTCAGCGCCAGCGTATCGCCATTGCGCGTGCACTGATGCTCAACCCGAAGCTTCTCGTGCTGGACGAGCCGGTTTCCGCGCTCGACCTTTCGGTCCAGGCCCAGGTGCTGAACCTGCTCGCCGATCTTCAGGACGAGTTCGGCCTCACCTATGTCTTCATCAGCCATGACCTGTCGGTGGTAAAATATATCGCCGATGAAGTGATGGTGATGTATTTCGGCGAAGCGGTTGAATACGGCACCCGCGACGAGGTCTTTTCCGACCCGAAGCACAGCTACACCCGCACATTGTTTGCGGCGACGCCAAAAGCGGATGTGGAGTCGATCCGGGCTCGTATGGCCGCCAAGGCGATGGCGAAAGCCGGCTGATCACACGATCCTGAAGCCTCGGAGCAATCCGGGGCTTTTCTTATCCCGGCTTGCGCGCACAGATAGCGTAGCGGTGCTGAATGCCACGCGCCGCAGCCTTCAGGACATTCCAGTTCTTTGCCTGGCTCTTGTGAACGTCGCGAAGATCGGTGTCGATCGACACGTTCTCAAAACCAGCATCCCGCAGCAGTGCGGCCACCGCCTCGGCACGCGCACCATTGGAAAAATAGACGCGGGATAGAATGCTATTATGCGTGCCCGCCATATCCGGCGGCATGTGCACCGCTTCGGCTTTTAGAAGCCCGCGCCTTTGCAGCCAGTTCGCGAGGTCTTTCAGAAACTTCTCCATGCGGCTGACATTGACGAAATCGCCATCAACGATCAGCACCTGACCGCCGGGTTTCAAGACCCGCAGCCACTCACGGAAGGCAGCCTGCGGATCGACCAGAGTCCAGACGAGATGGCGGTTGATCACCACATCATAGGTCGCATCCGGCTCCATGGTGTTTTCCGCGTCGCCCATACGAAAGGCAATTTGTCGGTTTCGGCTTTTCGCCTTGGCTTTTGCGCGTTCCAACATGGGCTCTGCCCAGTCTAGGCCAGTCACGCGGAAGCCGAGATCGTCCATCAAATGGGAGACGACGCCGGTGCCGCTTGCGAGATCAAGCGCCAGCCTCCCCTCACCCGCCCCCAGATGCTTCAGCACGAGCCGATGCCAGGCAGCGCGTTCGTCCTCGGAAAAGATTTCATGCCCGGGAGAAAGATCGAAGGTGGCAGCGCGAGCGGACCAGTAGGCCTTGATCTCATCTCTCAAACCAAAATTGCTTCCATAACCATTTGCGCTGTCCATGCCGGTCGACCTTCGCGATTGCAGTTCAGAATTCCTCTAAAAGATAAAACTTGACTAATGCAATCATAAAATCTTAAAGCGCCAAAAGTTTTATTGGAGAGCTATTTTCAATGCGCATTACGAGCAGATCCGCAGTTCTTGCAATGGGCCTTCTAGTGTCGACCGTATGGCCGGCATTTGCTGAAAAAGTGACAGTCAAAGACGTTACCGGACGCGATGTCGAGGTCAACGTGCCAGTCAAGCACGTCATTCTCGGCGAAGGCCGCCAAATTTATTTCCTTGCCGCTTTGGATAAGACCAACCCCTTCGAACACATCGTTGGTTGGCGTGACGATCTGCCGAAAGCCGATCCGGAAACCTATGCGGCCTATCTCGCAAAGTATCCGGATATCGCCAAGCTGCCGAAGTTCGGCGGCATGAAGGATGGCACATTCGATATCGAGCAGGCGGTTACGCTGAAGCCCGACGTCATTTTGATGAACGTCGATGCCAAGACGGCAACGGAAGAAGCCGGCTACATCGAGAAGCTCGGCAAGGTTGGCATCCCGCTCGTCTATGTCGACTTCCGCGAAAAGCCGATGGAAAACACCGAGCCGAGCATGCGCCTCATGGGCAAGCTTATGGGCAAGGAAGCGGTCGCGGAAGACTTCATCAAGTTCCGCTCCGACAGCATCAAGCGCGTTACCGACGTTCTCGAAAAGGAAAACCCAAAGAAGCCCGTCGTCTTTGTCGAGCGCGCTGGCGGCTATTCTGACGATTGCTGCATGTCCTTCGGCAATGAGAATTTCGGCAAGATGGTCGAGATCGCTGGCGGCATCAACATGGCGAAGGGCATCATTCCCGGCACCTTCGGCACGGTCAATCCCGAGCAGATCATTGCTTCCAATCCAGACCAGATCATCATCACCGGCGGCAAGTGGGAAGCCTATGTTCCGGGCGGTAAGTGGGTGGGTGTTGGCTATGGTGCAGACCTGAAGGAAGCCCATCGCAAGCTGGAGGCCCTGACGAAACGCCCGGGCTTTACCGGCGTCAAGGCGGTGGAGAACGGCGATGTGCACGCCATCTGGCACCAGTTCTACAACAACCCCTATCAGTTCGTCGCGATCCAGGAGATCGCCAAGTGGCTGCATCCCGATCTCTTCAAGGACCTCGATCCTGAAGCGACCTTCAAGGAATTGCATGAGCGTTTCCTGCCGCTCGAATACAAGCCCGGCTACTTCGTCTCGTTGAAAGACAACACTTAAGATCGAGACCATGAGGGCCTTAACGGCCAGAAACGAACAATGCGAGGCGGGCTTGATCCGCCTCGCCATGCTGTTTTTAAAAGAGGGTCATCCCATGATTTTCAAAACGCTTGGCACGATTGCAACCATCATCCTTGCGACGCTCTCCTCCCCGGCTTTGTCAGGGCAAATCGTCGACGCGGCCGGTCGTACCGTCGAGATGGATCTGCCTGCGAAGCGGGTGATCCTGGGCGAAGCCCGGCAGGTTCATGTTGTCGCGGCCCTCAAGGGCGACCAGACGTTCGACACCATCGTCGGTTGGCGCGATGATCTCATCAAGAAGGACCCGGACAGCTACACCGCCTATGTCGAGCGTTTTCCGCAGATCAAGGACCTTCCACGCTTCGGCTATCTACCGCAGGGTGAGTTCAGCCTGGAGGCGGCGATTGCACTCTCGCCAGACGTGATCACTCTGAACCTGGAGGCAGAGCAAAGCGCCAAGGAAAGCGGCTTCGAAGAAAAGGCGGCAGCAGCCGGGATCAAGGTGGTCTATCTCGACTTCCGGCTCGATCCGGAGAAAAACACCGAACCCTCCATTCGCGCCCTTGGCCAGATTTTCGGCGCCGAACAGCGGGCCGACGCGTTCATGGCCTATCGCCGCGAGCAGATTGCACTCGTTACCGACAAGCTGGCAACCGTGAAGGATCTGAAACGCCCTGGCGTCTTCATAGAGCGCGCACCGGGTATCTCCGGCGAGAACACCTGCTGCCGTACCTTCGGCCCGGTCAATTTCGGTGCGATGATTGAAGAGGCCGGTGGCCACAATATTGCGTCCGACGTGATCAAGACAACCTTCGGCGATCTCAACCCGGAGCAACTCGTCGTCGCCGATCCAGCCCACATCATCGTCACAGGTTCGAACTGGGCCGCGGAATCCGACATCAACCAGTTCGTCCCGGTCGGACGCGGCGCGGACATGAAGCTTTCGCGTGAGCGCCTTGCCAAACTCATGACACGCACGCCCTTTCCCGAATTGAGGGCTGTCAGAGATGGCAATGTGCACGCCGTCTGGCACCAGTTCTACGGTGCTCCCTACGAATTCGTGCCGATCCAGCAGTTCGCAAAGTGGTTTCATCCCGATCTCTTTGCTGACCTTGATCCAGAAAAGAACTTCGATGACTTCCACAAGAGGTTCCTGCCTATCGCATACAAGCCCGGTTACTTCGTCTCTCTCGAAAAAGGCGTAAACTAAGATGGCTTCCATCAGCGAAATGCCTGTAGCGACGACAGGAGGGCATCAATACCGGGCACTTGCCGGTCGCCGTATATTGATCCTCGTCGGTCTTCTTCTGGCTTTGTGCCTCAGCGTTGCGACCGACATGGCGCTGGGGCCGGCGCGTTACACGCTTTCAAACGTTGTGAGTGCAATCTTCGATCCGGCGGCTGTCGCCAACCAGCTTCGCGTGGTCATCTGGGATATCCGCATGCCAATCGCCCTGATGGCGGTCACCGTCGGCGCCTCTCTTTCCGTCGCGGGCGCGCAGATGCAGACTATCCTGTCGAACCCGCTTGCCAGCCCCTTCACGCTTGGTATCTCGGCAGCGGCAAGTTTCGGCGCAGCCATGGGACTCGTCGGCGGCGTCGCGATCTTTCCAGGCGCCGTGGAATATATGGTTCCAATCAACGCTTTCATCATGGCGATGCTGGCTGCTCTCTTCATTCACTTCGCCTCGACGATGCGTGGCGTCAGCGTAGAAACCATTGTGCTTCTCGGGATCGCACTGGTCTTTACCTTCAATGCCGCCCTGTCACTGCTGGAATATCTGGCATCAGAACAGGCTTTGGCAGCGGTCGTCTTCTGGACCATGGGGAGCCTCACCAAAGCGACATGGGCAAAGGTCTATGTCACGGCCGCCATTCTCGTGCTGACGGTGCCGCTCTTCATGAAGAACGCCTGGGCTTTGACGGCGCTCCGGCTTGGCGATGACAAGGCAGCCAGCATGGGCGTCAATGTCCGTCGCCTGCGCCTCCAGACCATGCTGACGGTGAGCCTGCTGGCCGCCATTCCGGTGTCCTTCGTCGGCACGATTGGCTTTGTTGGCTTGGTCGGTCCGCATATTGCCCGCATGGTGGTGGGCGAGGATCAGCGCTTCTTTCTGCCCGGCTCCGTCATCTGCGGCGCGCTTCTTCTTTCCGTCACCTCCGTCGTCAGCAAGATGCTGATCCCCGGCGCGGTGCTGCCGATCGGCGTCATCACTGCTCTTGTGGGCGTTCCCTTCTTCTTCATCCTGATCTTTTCCAACAGGAGGCGCGCATGGTAGCCTTGGCTCTTCAGGATGTCGGCGCGAAATATGGGCGCACGACGGTTCTTTCCAACGTCAGTACGGACATGCTGCGGGCCGGAAGCGTCACGGCCGTCATCGGCCCGAACGCCGCGGGAAAATCCACGCTCTTCAAGCGCATTGCCAGCCTGATCTCCGGGCTAGGCGTCGTGACGCTGTCGCAGACGGAGCAAGGCCCGAAGACGATCTGCTACATGCCCCAGGACACTGGTGCCAATGCGGTGCTTACGGTGTACGAATCCATCCTGCTTTCCGCGAAGCAAGGAAGCGGCTGGAAAGTTCACGACGACGAGCTGGCCGAGATCGACGCCATCTTGAAGGCGCTGAACATCGACAACCTATCCTTCCGCGGGCTTGGCGAATTGTCTGGCGGCCAGCGTCAGCTTGTCTCTCTGGCGCAGGCCCTGGTACGCAAGCCGGAAGTGCTCTTGATGGATGAACCGACGTCGGCGCTCGATCTCCACCGCCAGGTCGAAGTGCTGGACTTCATCTCAAGCCTCGCCCGTCGCGAGGGCATGATCGTGCTGATTGCGCTTCACGATCTGAACCACGCGCTACGCTATTGCGAAAACACCATCGTGATCGCCGGTGGCCAGATGGTGGTAAGCGGGGCGACTGAAGATGTCATCACGCCCGCTATGCTGCGCGATATCTATCGCGTCGAGGCGCGCATCGAAACGTGCTCCAAGGGACAGCCCTTCGTTCTGGTGGATGGCACGGCCTGAGGTGATCGCTGTCTTGTGAGATTTGGAAGCCCCACGCGCGCGCCCTCAATTTCCGCGCCTTATTGCACCCGTTTGCAGCAAGCCACTTTGCAAAGTCATCGTTCTAATATAGGACGATTCCATGGAACATTCTTCTTCCATATCTTTTCATGGGAGCATGATTTTATGGAAAACACGATTTTTAAAGAATATTCAAGCACACTGCGTTTGGTGGTAAATCTGCTGGAGCAGATGGAGGTCAAGCGCCATGGATGAATGTCTTTCCACGCCCCCAATCACCCCGCTGCCGGCATGCGAAGACCGCGAATGGGCGCGTCGCGCCATCGGCATTCTCCAGGGCGACGGACGGCGTTCAGCTGATACCCATCTGGTAAAGCCCGTCTTCAACGGCCTGCGCGGCATATCGATCTATCTAAAAGACGAGTCGACGCACCCAACTGGCAGCCTCAAGCATCGCCTCGCGCGTTCTCTGTTCCTCTACGGCATCTGCAACGGCAAAATCCGGCAGGGGACGACGCTGGTAGAAGCCTCGTCCGGCTCCACCGCTGTCAGCGAAGCCTATTTCGCGCATCTGCTCGACCTTCCCTTCATTGCCGTCATGCCGCATTCCACCAGCCGCCAGAAGGTGGAGGCCATCGAACGCTTTGGCGGCCGCTGTCATTTCGTCGACAGTCCCGCCGAAGTCTATACCGTTGCCGAGAAGCTGGCTGCGGAAGCGAACGGCCACTATCTCGACCAGTTCACCTATGCGGAACGCGCAACGGACTGGCGCGGCAACAACAATATCGCCGAATCCATTTTCGACCAGATGCAGAGCGAAGAGCATCCAGAGCCATCATGGGTGGTGATGAATGCAGGCACCGGAGGCACCTCCGCTACGATCGGGCGCTACATCCGTTATCGCAACCTTCCAACCCGGCTTTGCGTGGTGGATGTGGAGCACTCGGCCTTTTACCAATCCTACATGTCGGGAGATCGAAACGTCACCTGTTCGACGCCATCGCGCATCGAGGGCGTGGGCCGACCGCGTGTCGAGCCCTCCTTCATCCCCGGCGTCATCGACCACATGATCAAGATACCGGACGCGGCATCCATCGCTGCGATGCATGTCCTCTCAGAACGCCTCTTCCGGCGCGTGGGCGGCTCCACCGGCACGAATTTCTTCGGTGTCTGCTGGATTGCAGCTGCGATGATGAAGGAAGGGCGAAAAGGTTCGCTCGTCTCTTTGATCTGCGACAGTGGAGATCGCTACGCAGCCACCTACTATAATCCAGAGTGGCTGGTTCACAACAAGATCGATACCGAGCCTTACAAGGCCATGCTGAAAGCCTTCATCGACAATGGAGACTTCAGCAACTTCGACGTGACTGCTGAAGAGCGTGATAGCTGAACGCGGTTCGAAGTGCTGCGACTAACCTATTGCCGCGGCATGTTTGCGAAGCGCGACGTATTCCCAGATCGCGACGAGCAGAAGGATGGAGCCACTGGCAATCTGCAAACCATAAAGCGGAATATCTGGGACGAAGAGGAGTGCCACCAGCACTCCGACACCGACAAAGTGCGACACTGGCCTGACATAGGATGCCGCAACCTTGACGCCGATGTTGCCGAGCAAAAACAGGATCGGCCCGCCCAATATCGCAAGCGATTCCCGTAATGTCGCAGGATCATGGCTGTTCGAAAGGCTGAAGTCCTCGCCCACAGCCGTCAAGATAACGCCTGCAACGATGGGTAGGTGGCCGTAGTTGAAGAGATTCTGTGCGATCTTCTCAGGCTCCGCCGTCTCCTCTGCCTTTTCCGAGACTTGCTCCTGCCCGTGGTGAAAATATATCCACCACATGATGACGGTGCTGGAGAAGGCCGCGCAGAACACCACAAAGGTCAGGCTGGAATTCATATATTCCGTTGCCGTCTTGCCGGTCGTGAGGATCGTTTCACCGAGGCAAATGATGACGAATAGCGCGCATCTCTCCGCAAGATGCTCGCCCGAAAGGAGAAGCTGCTCATCATCATGCGCACGCATGCCAGGAACATAATACCGCAGAAGCGGCCCTATATATTCAATGGCGATCGCCACCGTCCATAAGACGAGCCGAGAGGTCAAGCTATCAGTCAGGCCGCCTGCGATCCAGAAGAAGCTGGAAACGACCAGCCAGACGGTGATCCTGCCGAATGTCTTGGAATTACCGTGATCGACGCCGTGGAACACATAGAGGCCGAAGAGCGAGCGGGACAGCTGCATCGCCGTATAGATCGAGGCAAAAATGATGCCTTGGCTCTCAAACGCTTTTGGTAAAGCGACGGCAAGCAACACCCCTGCAAACATGAGGCCGAACAGGAGCATCCTGACAGGCCCCTTATCGGTATTGAGCAGATTGGTAAGCCAAGTGGTGTGCACCCACAGCCACCAAAGTGCAAGGATGAGGATCGCGGCCTCATAAAGGGCGGTTGCTCCAAAATCTTCCGTTAAAGTATAGGAAAGCTGGATCAGAGCGAAGACGAAGACGAGATCGAAGAACAGCTCTGGAAACGTGGCCTTTTGCGACTCGTCGTCGTCAGGCCTGATCCAGCCGCTTCTTGCACTTCCCGCCATATAGATCCCCAAGTGAATGAAAGGCCGTTACGCCTGATTGCAGCAAGCGGCTTATCGCGAAGCCGTCGAAATGGACGTATCCATCAGCGCCGCTTCTCTCATCAAGGCGTCTTTGCGCCCCGCCAACTCCACCTCGTTGGAATTGTCAGGATAAAAGCGTGGGCCGATAAGGCGCACACGCTTTCCAGACACATCAACGATGTAGGTAGCAGCGACCTCAGCTTTAGGAGCAACCTCCGCTTTTGGGGCAACGTCCGTTTTGGCAGCCACGGCTGTTTTTGTCCGCTTGGCGAGCTTTGGCTTCTTCGTAACGGAATTGGTAGACGAGACTTTCTTGGTCGGCGCAATACTGCTGACTTCGTAGTTTTGCGCAAGAACGACGGTCGTCGTTGACAATAGGAAGAGCGCGGCGACGCCTGCTGCGAACCGTTTCATCGGGGTCTCCAGAACTGTTTTAGCTTTGCAGCAACAACAGCAAACGCAGAATTTTGGTTCCACTACCCTGACGACAGTCAAACTCTTTTGTGCGAAACCGTACTATCCTGCTGGCAAGCCTGCGGGAACTTGCATAAACAACAGGATAGGCATAGGTCGTTTTCAACTGAGCATTGCGACATGCCGGGCAACTGTGCCGAATGAGATGTGGGGACGTCATTGGTCAAACTCTCTCCCTTTGTCAGGCGAACGCTGGTCATGCTGGGGCTTGGCATAGCGCTGCTGATCGGAATGGTTGGAGCATCGCTCTGGCTTGTACAAAAGAACGATGATTACTCCCGCGAGATTGTGGATCTGCGCCGCATTCGTGCAGGGATACTGGACGTCCTCACCACCATCCAGGACGCTGAAACTGGTCAGCGCGGGTATCTGCTGACGCGCACGGAAGATTATCTCGCGCCTTATAAGGAAGCCGTACAGACGCTTCCTGAAAAGCGTGCGCGGCTCGTGGCCAGCGTTCAGGACAAGCCGATCTATGCCGGGAAACTTCCTGTCCTCCAGACGGCCCTCGACGCAAAGATCACCGAAATCGGTCGCACGATCGAACTAGTGGATGCGGGACGGGTCGATGAGGCGATCAACATCGTGCGTGCCGATACGGGTCTCCTCTATATGCAGCAGATCCGTAACACCTTGGATGAGTTTCAGGACGTGACGGATGACCGCCTGCGCGTCATCGTTACCGATCAGCTGCGGGCAGCCGACAATCTTCGCTGGGTGACGATCGGCGGCGCTATCGCCATCATTGCGGTTGTGGGCGGCGCTCTTTTCCTGATCGCGAAATATGTCGGCGAACTGATGCGCTCTCGCGAAGAGGTCGATTCCCTCAATCGTGGCCTTGAAGAACGCGTCAACGAGCGCACCCGTGACTTGATACGCGCCAATCAGGAGATCCAGCGCTTCGCCTATATCGTGACGCACGATCTGCGCGCGCCGCTCGTTAACATCATGGGCTTTCTGTCCGAGTTCGAAGCCTCGCTGAAACCCATCGAGAGCTACGTGCTGGCCGATGGCGCCACGCTCTCGGAAAACGAGATCAGGGATGCCCGCCTTGCCGTCAAGGAAGACCTGCCCGAAGCAATCGGCTTCATCCGTTCCTCCACCCGCAAGATGGATCAGTTGATCAATGCGATCCTCAAGATTTCCCGCGATGGCCGGCGTAAGTTGCAGGCGGAGAAAGTCGATCTGAAAGAGCTTTTGGCGGCAGCCGCCGCAAGCGTACAGCATCAGGTTTCTGCGGTGGGCGGTGAGATCGATGTCAATGTGCAGCCCTTCACGGTCATCAGCGACAGGATTTCGCTCGACCAGATCCTCGGCAATCTCTTCGACAACGCCGTCAAGTATCAGATGAAGGGTCGTCCGCTCCAAATTTCTGCGCGCATCTTGCCGCAGGGACGTGGTATCGTTCGGCTCGACATCACAGATAATGGACGTGGTATCGCGGAAGACGATTTTGAGCGGATCTTCGAACTCTTCAGGCGTGCCGGAGATCAGGATCAGCAGGGCGAGGGCATTGGACTAGCACATGTTCGTTCGCTAATAAGAAATTTAGGCGGGGACATTACGGTTGCCTCGGAACTTGGCAAGGGAAGTACATTCCATCTCACCTTGCCAACCGATCTGCGTAAAATCACACGAGGTAACGAGATATGAAAATCACCGGCCAGGAAGTCACGATCGTCATGATCGAAGACGATGAAGGACACGCCCGCCTCATCGAAAAGAATGTGCGACGCGCAGGCGTCAATAACGAGATCGTGCCCTTCACGCTTGGCAACAAGGCGCTGGATTACATTCTCGGACCGGACCGCGACGGCCTCGTCAGCAAGGACCGATATATTCTCGTTCTTCTTGACCTCAATCTTCCCGATATGTCTGGAATCAGGATATTGGAGCAGATCAAAAGCAACGAGCATACCAGGCGTCTGCCTGTGGTCGTGCTGACGACGACAGATGACGAGACTGAAATCCAGAAGTGCTACGATCTCGGCGCAAACGTCTATATTACAAAGCCGGTCGACTACGAAGGCTTTGCAACCGCGATCAGAAACCTTGGCCTCTTCTTCTCGGTGATACAGGTTCCATAAAGGCGTAACAGCGGTGCATATACTTTATGTCGATGATGATCCCGCAGTCGCTCGGCTCGCTACACGCGTGCTGGGTCGGCACGGCGTTCAGGTCGACCATGCACCCTCCGTCGCTCTTGGGCTTGAGAAATTCAATGCCGGCATATTCGACGCCGTGGTGCTCGACCATTATTTCCATGGCGGCACCGGCTTGCAATTTCTCAATGCCATCGGCGACCGCAGCCGCGATACACCCGTTCTTTATGTCACTGGCGCCAGCGAAGCCCAGATCGCTATCGACGCGTTGAAGGCGGGTGCCGCGGATTACGTCATCAAAACGGTTGCCGACGACTTCTTCCCGCTGC
This sequence comes from Agrobacterium sp. SORGH_AS 787, assembly GCF_030819035.1. NCBI lineage: Bacteria > Pseudomonadati > Pseudomonadota > Alphaproteobacteria > Hyphomicrobiales > Rhizobiaceae > Agrobacterium > Agrobacterium sp. SORGH_AS 787. Next base: position 1,589,046 of record NZ_JAUTBG010000001.1, on the reverse strand, counting down.
TCTTGACCTCCATCGAACAGGTCTGCGCTAACTTCCAGCTTCGCAAGGAGAAAGAGGAGGCCGAGCGTCTTCTCGTGCGGGCCAAGGAACGCGCAGAACTGATGGCCAAGGAGATGAACCACCGCATCGCCAACAGCCTGTCACTGGTGTCGGCCATGATCCGCATGCAGATGATCGCAGCTTCCAGCGAGGAGGCGCGCACCGTTCTATCCGAAACCCAGAACCGTATCTCCGCCATCGCGGGTGTTCACCGCAGCCTCTACACCGCCGACAATATGGGTGTGGTGGATCTTGACGCCTATCTGTCCTCGATCATCAACGAGCTGGCGAAATCCGGCCCGGACAATGAGCGCATTCGCATCAAGACGGAAATGGAAACGATCAGCGCAGCGCCCGATCAGGCGGTGGCACTCGGCGTAATCGTGACCGAGCTTGCCACCAACTCCCTCAAATACGCCTATCCCAGCGGTGACGGCGATATCCGAATTGCGCTCAAGAGCCGCGAGGGCAAGCTGCAACTGACCGTCGAGGATGATGGTGTGGGCATGGGCAGCAAGCCGAAGCCGCAAGGAACCGGGCTCGGCACGAAGCTCATTTCGGCCATGGCTCAAAGCCTCAAGGCGACGGTGGAGCAGAGTAGTGTTCAGGCGCATTCCGGAACACGTATCTGCGTCGAATGGGAAGCGACGCCGGCCTGACCGGCAACGCTCCCTTGAATTAGTAAGTACCCGGCAAACCAGCAACGACCTGCGGAGCAGGCGCACCAGCCATAACCTGTGATGGTGGAGCAAGCGAGGTCACGACAATGGGCGTGCCGTCCGGGACACGATTGTAGAGATCGACGATATCCTGATTCATCAGACGAACGCAGCCGGACGAGACGGACTTGCCGATCGTCCACCATTCCGGCGAACCGTGCAGCCGGTAGATCGTATCGCGACCGTCCTTGAAGATGTAGAGCGCCCTTGCGCCCAATGGGTTCATCAAGCCGGGAGCCATGCCGCCATTGGCAGCACTGTAGGGCGCAAGTTCCGGTTGACGTGCGACCATCTCGTCTGGCGGAGTCCAGCGCGGCCACTGGCGCTTGTACTGGATGACACCCCTGCCCGCCCACTCGAAGCCCGCCCGTCCCAAGCCCACGCCATAGCGCATCGCCTGATTATTCTCATAGGTGAGATAGAGGAAGTGGTTCGCCGTATCGACGACGATCGTACCCGGTCGCTCGCCGGTTGGGTTCTCGACCATCTGACGATAGAAACGCGGATCGATTTTCTGGTACGGAATCGCGGGCAGCGGGAACTGCTCATCCGGCTTAGGCCCATAGACTTCGGCGTAATAGGGATCGACTCTCGGGCGCGTTTCCACCGTTTCGCGTGGCGTGGTGGTGCACCCTGAAAGTGCTGTCAGGGCCAGTCCGCCAGTGCCGAACAGAAAGCTCCGGCGTGTCGTTTCATGCTTCTTCAATCCAGGTCCTCATCAACAAGAGCGCCGTGCATCCTATGGGACGGAGAAATGACACTCTATCTCCTTTAAATATGCGCATCGTGCCTTCTGAAATCGGTTTCGATTTCCGGGCCGATGGTGTCGTCATCGTGCGCCGGAAAACGGATCGGCGAGCGCCGCTTCCGGTCGGCTTATCGGATATTTCGTACCGGAAACCCGTCCGGCCATGGTCTTTGCCCCGCTGCTTTTCAAAAGAGCGCGGAAGCTCGGATGCATTCCGCCATCGACATAAGCGTTCATCACGCTGGAAGTTCCCCCAGCCATCGCAACTTCGAGTTTCTGCTTCTCGATGTCGAGCCGCGAGGCCACCTGCGGGTCGAGTTGGTTGGTGGCCGGTGGGCAGGCAGCAAGCGGATCAGCCGGTTCCCCGTCAGCGAACTCTGTATTGAAAACATAACGGCGACCGCAGACCGACACCTTCGGCTGACGGCGGGTGACTTCGAAATAGTCGTAGCCGTCCTTCAGCGTGCGCCAGAAGGGGAAGTTAGGATCGTTCTTGTAAGCCGCCAAATTCTTCGCCGTCATGCGGAACGGATAGGCCTGAACCTGGAAGCGATCCTGCCCGCCCTTCAACGCCCGTTCGACGATCGCGTAAATTTCGCCGATCTGCGCATCGGTCATGGCGTAACAGCCAGACGAGGAGCAGGCGCCATGCACCATCAGCGCTTCACCCGTATAGCCGAGAGCCGATTCAAGGCGGTTCGGATAGCCGAGGTTGAAAGAGACGTAATATTGCGAGTTCGGGTTCAGCATGCTGGAAGAGACATGATAGAAACCTTCAGGTGCCTGCCTGTCTCCGCTCTTCGTCTTGGGACCAAGTTTGCCCGACCACCGGCACATCGGATAGGACTTGAATAGGGCATAGTTGCCGGTCTTATCGACCTTCCAGACTTCCAGCTCGCTTTCCTGCTTGAAAATGCGAACCAGCACCGGGCTTTCCGGCTTCATGCCTTTTGCAGACATCGCGGCAGCAACCTTGGAGGATAATTTAGGCGGCTCTTTCGACGCGCTATCGAAACCCATGGAGGTACAGGCGGCAAGCGACGCGCACAGCCCAATGATAGCTGCGGCGCGCGCCGATGCGATCATGATGCCTCGAAGCTTCGTCGCTGCGAAACCCGATTTTGCCAAAGTGTTCATGGAACGTCTTGCCCGTCTCTCTGCCGTGTGCCTACCTAAAGAAGGTGACCACATAACGGCAATCACCCAATCGGACAAAGAGTCGTGAATTTACGTTACGAGTCCGTTAATCATAGAGACACAACGACGTGAGCAGGATCAGCAGCTTCTTCCTCTATCGCAAAAGTCCCTGACCACCATCGATCCAGACCGGCGTGCCGGTAATATGTCGGGACTTATCGCTTGCTAAAAACACCACCAGATCGGCCACGTCTTCGCTCAAGCCCGCCGCTCCGCCTGTGATCGGAATGTCTCCCTCCGGCCATTCCACCGGGATTGCCGTTTCATGAGAGCCACGGATATGGGTGTTGTCGTCGATCTTCGTCTCGATTGCGCCTGGGCAGATCGCGTTGACGCGGATCTTGTACTGGCCAAGCTCCAGCGCCAGTTGCTGCGCCATCGCAAGCTGCCCGGCCTTCGTGGCCGAATAGGCCGTTGCACCGGGCGACGTGAAGGTGCGTGTGCCGTTAATGGATGAGATGATGACAATCGATCCGCCACCGGTGGCCTTCAGATACGGCACCGTCTTGTGAAGGGTCATGTATGTACCCCGAAGGTTAACCGTGATGGTCTTATCCCACTCTTCCGGCTTCAGGTCGTCGATCGGCGCCCATACACCGTTGATACCGGCATTCGCCACCACGACGTCCAACCGCCCATGGGATTCAACAAGCGCGGTCACGGCCCTATCCATTGCAGCCTCGTCCGCCACGTCGGCGACCAAGGTCAGGGCCTTGCCGCCATTGGTGTTGATCTCGGCGACGAGCGTGTCAAGTTCATCGGCGGTGTGGCCGAGCGCACCTATAACGTAGCCGTCCTTGGCAAGAGCAATAGCGGAAGCGCGACCGATGCCCGATCCAGCGCCGGTAACGAGTGCAACTTTTTCCTGCGCCATGATGGCCTCCTGTTGATGGCGGTCAAGTCTTGGCCAGAACGAACGGCCTCATCCACAAACTGTATAAAAAACGGGTTGTTCCCTTCGTCTTCGCGCGTCACCATATTGAAATGAACAAGGATTTTTTCGACAGAGATGCAGTGGTCGTTGCCAAGGCAATGATCGGGATGGAGTTTCGCTTTCACAACACGGGCGGCATCATCGTTGAGACGGAAGCCTATCGACCTGATGACCCCGCCTCTCACAGTTTCAACGGGCCGACGCTGCGCAATCGTGTCATGTTCGGACCTCCGGGACACCTCTACGTCTATCGTTCTTACGGCATCCATTGGTGCGCCAATATCGTTTGCACCTCTGGCTCCGCAGTTTTGATCCGGGCGCTTGAGCCTCAGACAGGCGTGGAACTGATGAAGATAAGACGCGGAACTGATCTGCTAAGGAATCTGTGCTCCGGTCCCGGGAAACTCTGCCAAGCGCTTGCTATTACCGGCGATGTCGATGGAGCCTCGGTGTTGGAGCAGCCTATCCTCCTTCGATCGGCACAGACTGATCTAGAGACTGTCGCCGGACCGCGCATTGGGATTACAAAGGGGATGGAATTGCCTTGGCGTTTTGGCGCTAAGCGCTCGCCACATCTCAGCAAGCCATTTCGTTGTCCAACCTAAAGCGTGTCGCGATCTTTCCGATTCGCTCGCACGCTTTAGGTCCTTGTTTTATCGCATGTCGTTATCGCAAAACCGCTTCACACTTTTGCGCGACACGCTTTAAACCACCATCGGTGGCTCATCGTTCTCATCGGGGTTGGGATTTGGAACTTCATCCGGCAGGCGGTCGGGCTCTGGCTCATGGATTGGAGGAATCTCAGGCTGTGGCGGAATGGGCGGGGTCGTGGGATCTGGCTCTGGTGGGACAATACCCATTGCGTCTCGCCTCCAATGTTTGCGGGCAATTGGTCCGCTGAAATCGCCGTCCGGTCCACTGTGTTCGCCGGATCAGTCCATTCGCGAGACCAAGCTGCCCGCTCTCCTGACATGTAGTTTTAACGCGTTCGTCCGTGGTGGGTTGCGCTCTATTTTGGAGCTCAAACAAATCCGAGTGAACTGCGCGCGATGTCGCGCTGATCGCCGTAGTCACGCGCATGGGCGTCGTGGCCATATTCGTGTGCGGCATTGGTCAATTGCAACTCGGGAACCTGAAGCAAGGCATCGGCATAGGTGCCGGTCTCCTCGTCATTCTCAACAATGGTATGAGTTGGCTTCAAAAAATCGAACATGGCTTCCTCCCATTCGACGTGTCTGGTTAACGCATCAGCCGACGCTACGTTCCTCCTCATAGCGGCAAATCATCTCCGTCAGGGACCAACTCTACTACACTTTAATTTGACGAATCGTTATGAGGCAGACGCGCATTGTAGCGACTGCGACTGAAAGCAGGCTGCTATCTTTTTACCGTTGCCAAAGCGCTCTCGGAGTTCTTGCCTATCGGGACGGCGAAATCGCAAAATCGCATCATGTATTGGCGGGCTAAGCTTTAGACGCCGCGGCGATTGCCCCAGAGCAAGACATGGAGTTGAGGCAGCACACGCGCTTCAAACCAACGCTCGGACACGACCTTTTCCACCAGCCACAACATGCGATCCATAATGCCGTCGACATCCACCCGCGCATCATCATCGTCTGGCGGTGGCGGAGTATGATTGCCGGGTTGGAGATAGACAGGGAGTGCTGGAAAGCGCGACGCCGCGTCCCGCGCAAAGGCAAAATCGGCGTCATCGAAAACGACAATCTTCAGCGCGAGTTGAGGTGCCGTTCCAGCAGCCTCCAGACAGTGTTCGAAGGCCTGCCAATCCGTTTCCATGCCGCTGGAGGGCGGCTTGGGGCTTAGCACGAGGTAATCCAAGTCAGAGAACCAGTCCTTGGAGATGCTGCCTTGGGTCTCCAGCGCAAAGCGGTATCCCTCGTCTTTGCCCTTGCGGATCAACGGTCCAAGCGGCTGGATCGCCGGATTGCCGCCGGATAGCGAAATCGTCAGAGGTTTTCCGCCAGAGAGTTTCTCGACCTCCGCCCAAATGGCCTCGACGGAGAGCGGCTTCCAGTCTTCCCGATAATCGCTATCCACGGCATGCAGCGTATCGCACCAGGAGCAACGATAGTCGCATCCTCCTGTGCGAACGAAGACGGTCGGCAAGCCGATCAACAGCCCCTCGCCCTGAATGGTCGGGCCGAAAATTTCGCTGATCCGGATCGGCAGGTCGCGCGGCGCGTCGACAGCCGCACTCATCGCGCAGCCGCCGGTCGATACTCTGCCCATGTCTTGGCGGTCTCGCTGACGCGCACGGCACTCGTTTCGGGCAGTCGCTCCTTACACCACGTGTAGAAATGCTGCGCCAACCTCTCCGCAGTCACCATGTCGTGGCCGAGAACGTCGTTCAGATGCCGGTGGTCGAAGCAGTCGTCTATATAGCGCTTCAGCGGCGCCAGCTCGTGGTAATCACGCACGAAGCCGTGCTCGTTCAGCTCGTCACCGGAAAGCTCCACCTCGACAATGTAGTTGTGACCGTGGAGGCGTGCACATTGATGATCGGCGGGCAGCCCTTTCAGCTGGTGCGAGGCGGAAAAATGAAATTCCTTGGTGATGCGAAACATCAACGCACCTCCTGCGCCGCATAGGCACTGGTGGCAGCCACCCAGAAATCCGGGTCTTCGTAATCGGTGGGATCCTTCACGCCAGCCAGATGAAAGGCCTCGCGCCGCTCGACACAGGTGCCACAGCGGCCACAGTGGCGCGCACCACCCTTGTAGCAAGACCATGTCTCGGCAAATGGCGTGTCGTGCTTCGCCCCATCGGTGACGATATCGGCCTTGGACACCATGACATAGGGAGCGTAAAGCTCCACCTTGGCATAGCCCTCCAACGCATGGGCCTGCATGGTGTTGAGGCTGTCGATAAAGCCCGGACGACAATCCGGATAGATGAAGTGATCGCCGCCATGAACGGCAATCGCTACCGCATCCGCCTGCTGCGCGGCCGCCAGGCCGAAAGCGATGGTGAGCATGATGGCATTGCGGTTCGGCACCACGGTGGACCGCATGGTCTCTTCCGCATAATGCCCATCCGGCACCTCGACATCGTCGGTCAAAGCCGAGCCCGTCAAATGAGCACCAATGGTGCGGATATCGATAACATGATGCGGCACGCCGAGACGCGCAGCACATGCGCTGGCGAAGTCCAGTTCCTTCTTGTGGCGCTGGCCATAATCGAAAGACAAAAGAGCGAGTAGTTCATGTTCCGCTGCAATTCTGTGCGCGAGCGAAACGGAGTCCAATCCGCCGGAGCAGATGACGATCGTTTTCATAATTTGAGATCCCTTGTTTTGACCGGGTGGGCTGCGACCGGATAACGACTGGGCTTCTAGAGCAAAGGATGGAGCTTGTGAAGCCGGAAAAAGCCTTCTCGCTTTCACCAGACGTACGCAATATATAACATGATTTTTAAAGTCATCTTTTGTTGCCGGAGTGTGATTTCCGTTCTATGAGAGCGCAACGCACCCAGTAGTCGGACACTTACCCATGTGGAGCAAGCCTGCTTCCCAATCTCAGATCAATGAGGCGATGGAAGCCTATTATGACGACCTTTGTCGCGCCATGCGAAAGCGTGGGCACTCGCCTCTCGCGTCGCAAGATATCGTGCACGATATCTATGTGCGTCTCATGGGAAAGCCACGGCTTCCGGAAAACAAGTCGGCGGTAAAGGCATTCCTCATTCGTGCCTGTATTAATCTGGGCATAGATCACTTCAGAAGGATGAACTTCGAAAAGCGGTTATTCGCCGGCAACTCCGAGGAGGCTGCAAGTGTAGCGGACGCTCGCCACAGCGCTGAAGACACCGCGGACATCGGTCGAAGGCTCGCTATTCTGAAACTGGCAATCATGGACCTGTCGTCGCAGCGGCGCCGTGTATTTCTTGCCAGTGCGGTCGGAGGACTGACATCGACCGAGATTTCGAAGAAGAGCGGACTGACGAAGAATATGGTCGATCGCCATCTGCGCAAAGCGTACCTGCACTGCCTCCAAAGACTGGAGCCAACACTTTGAGCAATCATCCGAATCTTAACGGAAATGCTGAAGAGGAAGCGGTCGATTGGCTCCTGGAGTTGCGGGACCGACCAGACGATGAAGAGCTTCAGAAGGATTTCGAAGTCTGGGTCGCCGGAGACGAAGCCAATGCGAAAGCTTATGAGCGTTTACGCTGTCTTGTAGGCGATGCGAAACGGCTTTCGGCAAGAGAAAGCGGTTTTGAGTTCCCGCCAAAATCCAAGCAACGTTCAAGGACCATTTTGCCCTCCATCATTGTCCTGATCGGAATAGCGGCCGGCTCCTATTTCTATATTACGGATGCCTTTATAGACTTACGAGCAGATCGCGTCACGAAAATCGCTGAGCAAGCATCGTTCACAGCCCCCGACGGTTCCAACCTCGTGCTCAACGCCAACTCTGCCATTGCATTTCGGTTCTCGCAACACGAGCGGCGCGTCGTCTTAATGCGCGGAGAGATGCTCGTTGACGTTGCGTCAGATCCAAAAAGGCCCTTCGTCGTAGAGGCGAACGGCGCGACCATCACAGCTTTGGGCACAGCGTTCGACGTCAACATGCTCGAAACCGAAACGAAGGTGGCCGTCGTCCGGCACAGTGTCGCTGTGCGCCTCACCGATGCAGATCAGATGCAGGTCGTCAGAGAGAATCAGGGTGTTAATTATGCTTCCGCGTCTGGAATGAGCGAGGTCTTTCCTATCAATCCACAGTCCGTCACTGAATGGCAGAGCAGAAGGCTGGTTTTCGAAGACCAGCCTGTTACGGACGTTATCGAGACTGTCAGTCGATACGTCCCGGGAAAAATCTTGGTCGCCAACGGAAAACTGCGGAGCAAGATGGTGTCCGGCAGCCTCGATATGAGCGATCCTGACAAGGCTCTTCAGTCTTTCGCTAAAGCTTTCGATATCAAGCTGCTCAAGGTCACGCCTTATCTCACCATCCTGCGCTGACAGAACCGGCAAAAAATTTCAGAAAACATGTCCTGAAAACTCAGGTTCATTCGTCCCGGGGATGAAAACATCCAATATCCGGAGACTCCCCATGGACCGTGGACACATCAACATTCGACCGAGAGGTCGAAGCTATATTTTGCCGACGTTGCTTATCGGCTTAGCACTTGGGGGTGGGGTCAATGCCTTTGCACAGCCGGCGAAGCTGGATACGTTTGACATTCCAGCAGGCTCCCTTAGCTCGGCGATCAACCGATTAGGCTCTCAATCCGGGCTGCAAATTCTTTTCGATTCTTCGATCACGACGGGCAAAATGAGCCCGGAGATCAAAGGGCAGATGGACGCACGCCGTGCGCTCGAGGTCCTCCTGTCAGGCAAGGGGCTGGTCTATCGTTACATTTCTACGGATACGATAAAGATCGAGCTGGCGCCTGAGCCGAGCCAGCCCTCATCGTCAGACGGAGCCACGACACTTAAGACCATCATCATCACAGGTCGCGAGTTCAACGAAAGTGCTCCTGGCAATGCAACCTATGATTCAGCCGATATCGAACGTTCCCAAGCCAGCACGCTTCCGCAACTGCTACAGCGAACATCGGGTGTCGCGACTGCCGGCGGCGTAAGATTGCAGGGACAGAAGACCGTCATCCGCGGATTTGCGCGACCATCCGACACGAGAGTGTTGCTAGATGGTGCTCCGAAGAATTTCGAGCTCTATGATCAGGGCTCCATTTTTATTGAGCCGGAAATCTTAAAGCGCGTCGATCTTCAGAAGGGCGCAACATCCGTTCGCTACGGGAATGGCGGTTTTGGCGGCACTATCCTGATGGAAACAAAGACGGCGAGGGACATGTTAAAGCCCGGCCAAAATTTCGGAGGCTGGACGAAAGGAAGCTATCAAACCGCGAACAATCAGCGGACAGGGAGTGCCATGATCTATGGGCAATCCGATTTCGACACACCGGTGACCTATGACGGGCTGATGTCGGGGACCTGGCGCAAAAGCGGTAATATGCGCGTCGGCGGCGGAGAGGTTTATGATGCCTCCAACGATCGGCTCACGACATTTACCGCCAATGGTGGCGCTGCTTACGACGGTCACGAGCTTCGCGCTTCCGTAACCTACGGACGCTCCGACGATTGGGGACCGGTGGCAGCCGTACGCGGCGGCCTTGCCGTCAGCCAGTCGAGTATCGACCGGTATGGGAAACAGCAGGCCCGCCTGCGGGCACTGGCTGCGCGAGACTTGGACGACTTTTCAGCCACGCTCAAATATCGATATGACGGCGAAAGCGACCTCGTGAACTTCAAAGCGATGACAAGCTTCTCCTCCACAAGCCTGCATCGTACGCGCCCGATCATTCCAGGATTTACGCCCGGCGCATCCCTTGGCGGTCAAGAGAATGATGCTCAATACTCAGACATCAAGTTCGAAGCAGAGAACACGTCTAGGTTCGAAATCCTGGATATGCCGCACGTCTTGAACTACGGCATCCAGATCGGCAGGCAAGACCGTGACACATGGATGTACGACGTCGCGAACAGGGCTAATCCGAACTATAATTACGGCTACTATGCATCCTGGATCGTACCAGAGGGCACGCAGGCATCGATCTCAGCCTTCATTCGTGATGAAGTCGAAGTAACGGACGGCGTGTTCATCACTCCGGGACTTCGTTTCGACCACGTTCGGATGGAGGGAAAACCCAACACCGCGCCGATATATAACAACCCGGCGGCTGGCCACGATTACTCCGCAGTTTCTTACAATGGTCTCACGCCAGCGCTCAGCGCCCGTTGGGAAGCAACGGCGTCCACAACGCTGTTTGTCGACTGGGCCTACGCCCTACGGACACCCATTATCGACGAACTCTACTCGTCCCAAAGCATCGCAACGAAGGCATCCGCGACATCAAGAGATCTTCAGTCAGAACGCAACAACGCATTCAATGTGGGGGTCTCCCAGGAGTTCTACGATCTATGGAGTACAGGCGATACTCTAACCACCTCTGTATCAGGATTTTACAATCACGTGACCGATCCCGTGACCCGACGGTTTGGCAGTGCCAATCTGGCAAATGTGACAGGCCCGGTGCCGTTCTATTGGAACACGCCATCCTATCGGATCTACGGGCTGGAATTGAATGCGGATTACGAGTCGGACACCGTATTCGGCAGCCTCGGTCTTTCCATCATGAATGGCTCACGCAAAGGCGCAATCAACGACATTTACGGCGGGAAAACCTACCCCGGCGATATGACCCCGCTGACGGTGAATGCCTCGTTGGGCTATCGAATTCCAGACTCGGATCTGTCACTGCGCTGGACGGGACAGTTTGTCGCCCGACAGAAGCACACACCTTACTATCAAGGCACAGGCCATTTTTACGCGAGGCCTGAAAGTGGAGGCTACGGCGTCCACGGACTGCTTCTCGAGTGGACGCCGAAAGAAGGGTTCATGGCGGGTACGGAAGTCAGGGCCGGCATAGAAAACATCTTCGATAAATTCTACAGCCCCTATCTCGCCGACGGCGTATCGGCGATGGCAGGCAGAAACTTCACGCTCTCGGTGAGCAGGAAGTTTTAGAAGCGTATCCTTTGGCTTGAAGCGCATCCTTGGTCAGGATGCGCTTCATTTTCGTTCTCGCCGGAGACAAGGTTTCGATCAAGCGACACCGGTCCATATGACGACCACCGGGGCGAAATCGCCATCCCGGTGGCAGCCGTTCTTCACAAGAGCTTGCCAGCGACAAGGGCTCCTCAAATGCAGCCGATACTACCGCAGCAAAGCTTGCGCGTCTTCGATGCCGAGCGCCGCAGGCTGGGTGCAGGTGGTCGTCAGTTCGATGAAGCGGCCTTCTTCGCCGGATTTCAGGATTGAGGTCATGACGTCGATGCCGTGGAGCGAGCGCTCCAGCGAGCAGCGGGCGTCCCGGCCTTCGATCAGCGCCATCACCATGTCTGCGAGGCCGGCCGTGCGATAGTTGGCGCGCGGGCCGTTCGGGCTTTCCTGATTGGAGACGCCGAAGGGATGCGCCCAGTCTTCAAGCGGCTTGATGTCCTTGTCGCGACCGCTGGCCTCGACCACGCCACCAAAGAAGTTCGGGTCAGGCACATAGATTGAGCCTTCGGTGCCGTAAAGCTCCATGTTGGCATGGCGGTGAGACCAGACATCCCAGCTTGCCGACAACGTAATCGTCGCACCGTTGACGAATTCCAGGAGCGCATGAATGTTTGTCGGCGTTTCGACAGGGATTACCTGGCCGTTGAGCGGCTGGCTGGTGACGGTACGCGTCGGGTTTGCCATGGAGGTCAGGGCGCCAACACGCTTCACCGGACCGATAAGATTGATCAGGTTGGCAATGTAGTATGGGCCGAGATCGAGGATCGGACCGCCGCCCTTGAGGAAGAAGAAGCCTGGATTGGGGTGCCACATTTCCATGCCGGGGCTCATCACATGGCATGTGCCTGAGGTAACACGGCCAATGCCGCCTTCGTCGATATGCTTGCGAGCCAGCTGGTGCGCGCCGCCAAGGAAAGTGTCTGGTGCGCAGCCAACTGCGAGGTTCTTTTCCTTCGCGATCCGGCGCAACTCCTCGCCCTCTTCCAGGCTAAGCACGAGCGGCTTTTCCGAATAGACGTGCTTACCGGCTTCGAGAATGGCCTTGGACACCTCGAAATGCGCAGCCGGAATGGTGAGGTTGACGACGACGTCAATTTCGTCATTCGCAAGCAGTTCTTCGATAGACTGCGCCTTAACGCCGAATTCCTCGGCGCGAAGTTCCGCGGCGCTTCTGTTCAAGTCAGCGCAGGCAAGCACCTTGAGCCCTTTAAAGAGCGGAGACAGCGAGAAGTATGTGGTTGAAATATTGCCGCATCCAATGATGCCGACGCCAAGTTCCTTGGCCATGATGGGTGACTCCGAAGTGGTCTCGATGATGGTATCCGACCAGACGATAGTGGGTTTCGTTGGCCGGGCACCCGTGAAAGTAAAGCGGTGATTGCGGCGAGCTGACGCTCACCGCGGTGTTTTTAGTAGGACTTGAACGCTTCGATGGAGCGCGTGATCAGGCGGTCAGCGTCGCTTGGATTGTCATGCTCGACCACGTAATACTTCACGGCTGTGTTCTTCAAAGCCGCGACAAGGCCCTTCCAATCGACGGTGCCGTGCCCGACATCCGACCAGCCATCCTCGTCCTTGTTTTCACCGGCGGGCGCAATGTCCTTCACGTGGACGGCTGTGATGCGCTTGCCATAGCTTTCAATCCAGGCGAGCGGATCGGCATTGCCGCGGATAATCCAGGCGATATCGGCTTCCCACTCCAGATCAGGGCCGCCCGCAAGGATCTGCTCCTGTGGCGTGGAGCCGTCGTCAAGCGTGGCGAACTCGAAGTCGTGATTGTGCCAACCGAAGGAAATGCCGGCATCGCGATAGGGCTTGCCTGCTTCCTGAAGACGCTTTCCGAAGGCGAACCAGCCTGCGGCATCGCTTGGGCGCTGATCAGGCAGGAGATAAGGGCAATAGATCGCCTCGATACCAAGCGTCCTGGCGACCTTCAGAGACTGTTCGCGATCGTTTTCCAGCATATCCAGACCGAAATGGCCCGTCGGCATGGTGAGACCATTGGCGTCCAGATCTGCGCGCAGACCCTTGAGAGCCGCCTCATCCATATTGGCATAGATGCCACCGAAGCCTTCGACATGGGAATAGCCTGCAGCAGACAGCTTCTTGAGGATATCGGAAAGCGGCGGGAAATTGCGCGCGCTGTAAAGTTGAAAGCCGAGTTTGGTCATATGTCTCTCCTGACATTTGGCTCTAATGGTGAAGATGAGAGGATCAAATGCGGTCTTCCGTTCCCGCATCGAAAAGGGACGCCATGGTCATGTCGAAACCGAGCTTGACCCTGGTTCCGGGGGCAAAACGCCGATGGCCGCCGACGCGCACCGAGATCGTATGGCCGGCATGTTTCAACCAGATGAGGTTATCCGCACCCATCGGTTCTTCGATGTCGACTACGGCCTCATGCACCTCGCCGCCGGTAATATCGGCGTCCACACGAATATGCTCGGGGCGAACGCCGAGAACCACAGGCCTGCCGGCGCTCAGCGGTGCTAGAGCCTCATAACCGTCGAGGCTGAAGCTGACGCCATTCGTCGTGAAGACAACCTTGCCATCCTTTTCGACCAGTTCACCCCGCAGGAAATTCATCGACGGCGAGCCGATGAAGCCCGCGACGAAAAGATTTTTCGGACGGTTATAGATCGAGACCGGATCATCCAGCTGCTGGATGACGCCGGCTTTCATGATGGCGATACGGTCGGCCAGTGTCAGCGCCTCGATCTGGTCGTGCGTCACATAGATCATCGTGTTCTTCAGCGACTGATGCAGGCGCTTGATTTCCACACGCAGTTCGGAGCGCAGCTTGGCGTCGAGGTTGGACAGCGGTTCGTCGAACAGGAACACATCCACATCTCGTACCAGCGCACGGCCAATCGCCACACGCTGACGCTGTCCACCGGACAGTTCGGCAGGCTTGCGCTTCAAGAGAGGCTCGATCTGCAGAATGCCCGCGGCTCTTTTAACGCGACGATCGATCTCGTCCTTCGGCACCTTTGCGACCTGCAAGCCGAAGGACAGGTTCTTCTCCACCGTCATCTGCGGATAGAGCGCATAGGACTGGAAAACCATGCCGATGCCACGGTCCTTTGGCTCTTCCCAGGTGACGTTGCGATCCTTGATGAAGATCTGCCCCTCGGTCGGGTCGAGAAGTCCGGCGACGCAATTGAGAAGAGTGGACTTGCCGCAGCCAGATGAGCCGAGAAGGACGAGAAACTCGCCATCATAGATATCGAGATTGAGCGTGGACAGCACGTTGACTGCACCGAACGACAGAGACAAATCCCGAATGGAAACGCTTTTATTCATGAACTTACCCTTTGACTGCGCCTGCGGCGATGCCGCGCACAAAAAGTCGGCCTGAAACGAAGTAAACGAAAAGAGGAACGGCACCCGTCAGCAGTGTAGCGGCCATGTTGACGTTGTATTCCTTCACGCCTTGGACCGAGTTGACGATATTGTTCAGCTGAACCGTCATCGGATAATATTCAGGCCTTGTGAACACGACGCCGAAGAGGAAGTCGTTCCAGATGCCCGTGACCTGAAGGATCATGGCGACGACGAAGATCGGCATCGACATGGGCAGCATGATGCGGAAGTAGATCTGCCAGAAATTGGCGCCATCGATGCGTGCGGCTTTGAAGAGCTCTTCCGGCAGCCCCGCGAAATAGTTGCGGAACAGCAGGGTCAGGATGGGCATACCGAAGATGGTATGAACCATGATGAGGCCCGTCAGCGTGCCATAGATGCCCATTTCACGCAGCACGATGACGATCGGATAGATCATGACCTGATAGGGAATGAAGGCGCCAATGATCAGGACCGAGAAGAAGAACTCAGAACCCTTGAACTTCCAGTTCGCCAGCGCATAGCCACTGATCGAGGCGATCAGGATCGACACGATGGTGGACGGGATCATGATGCGGACGGAATTCCAGAAGCCGCGGGAAAGCCCGTCGCAATTGAGGCCAGTGCAGGCATTCGCCCACGCCTTGACCCAGGGCTCGAAGGTGATTTCCACCGGCGGCGCGAAGATATTGCCGAGACGGATCTCCGGCATGCCCTTCAGCGAGGTCACGACCATGACGTAAAGGGGCAGGAGATAATAGAGCGCTGCGACGATCAGCGTACCATAAAGGATGATGTTGCGGCGCGACAGCGTCTTGCGGGGTTTACGACCGCGAGGGCCGCTCAACTGATCCGAGACGGCATCGGCACCGGCAGCGACTGTGTTGAGAGTGCTGATGTTAGCCACGCTTGCGCCCTCCGAATTCGAGATAGGCCCATGGAACGATAATGATGGCAACGGTGAGCAGCATCATGGTGGAGGCAGCAAAGCCCTGCCCCAGATTCTGGGCCTGGAACATGTAGTCATAGACGTATTTCGCCGGAACTTCCGAGGCGATGCCGGGACCGCCGCTCGTCTGTGCGACGACGAGGTCGTAGACCTTGACGATGCCGCTGGCGATAATGACGAGCGTGGTGATGAAGACTGGGCGCATCATCGGAATGACGATGAGCAGGTACGTTTTCCACATGGGGATACCGTCCACACGCGCTGCTTTCCAGATGTCTTCATCGATGCCGCGCAGTCCTGCGAGCATCAGGCACATAACGAGGCCCGTGCCCTGCCAGAGCGCCGCGATCAGGATACCGTAGATGACGATCTGCGAGTTATAGAGCGGATCGAAGGTAAAGCTTTCCCAGCCGAGCGAACGGACAACCGACTGAATGCCGAACTCCGGGTTAAGCAGCCACTGCCAGACGAGGCCCGTCACGATGAAAGACAGGGCAAAGGGGTAAAGGAAGATCGTTCTGAACGTGTTCTCGAAGCGGATCTTCTGATCCATCAGCGCGGCGAGCAGGAAGCCGATCACCAGACTGAAGATCAGCGACAAGACACCATAAATGGCGAGGTTCTGGATCGAAACGATCCAGCGCGGAGCGGCCCACAAGCGCTCATACTGATCGAATCCGACAAAGGTCGTTCTCGGCAGGAGCTTGGAGTTTGTGAATGAATAAACAATCGTCCAAATCGTACCGCCAAGAAAAATGACCATCGACGTCAGGATCAATGGGATGGAGGCAATCTTGGAATTAAGATTGCGAAATAGCTGGTTTGGACGTCCCGAATGGCTCTTTACTGCCATATGCCCTCCTATCAATCGTTGCTTCGGACATCTGGCGAGCAATGCTGCAAAGATATCCGGTCAGGCACGATCTCCTGCGCCTGTCGAAGTGTCGCGAGATCGGCGGGCCATAAACCCGCCGATGCCTTGCGATTGATAATCAGTCTGCCGAAGAGATGATGTCCGCGAAGCGCTTCTGCGCCTGCTCTGCGGTCAGCGACTCGTTGGCAAAGAACTCCGCCATCAGGTCTTCCTTCTGCTTCTGCGAGTCGGCCGAGATCAACTGGTCGGTGCTGGTCAGAGCGTTGCCCTTGCCGAGAATGGCAAGACCCTTTTTCATGCAGTCATTGGCTGCATTGAGATCGACGTCCCCACGGATCGGAAGAGAGCCCTTCTTCAAGTTGAAGGCAACCTGCGTCTTGGGATCGACGATCGTCTCGGCCAGCACCTCCTGCGCCTTGGACTTGGCTTCATCCTTCAAGAGCGGGAAGTAGAAGGCGTCGCCACCGGTCGTGAGATATTCGTTGAGACCAAGACCCGGCAGGCAGGAATAATCCGTCCCGGCTTTCTGGCCGGCAAGCTGGAACTCACCCTGCGCCCAGTCACCCATGACCTGACCACCAGCCTTGCCGGTGATGACCATGTTGGTGGCCTGGTTCCAATCCTGAACATTAGAGCCCTTGGCAAGCTTGCGGGCGGCATCGGCTGCAGCGAAAATCTTCGCCATTTCCGGTCCGGCTGCGGCCTCGGCATCCTTGTCCTTGTAAACCTTCTCGTAGAGATCCTTGCCGCCGAGTGACAGAACAAGCGTATCGAACAGGCCGTTCGCCTGCCATGCCTGACCACCAAGCGCCAGAGGCTGGATACCGGCCTTCTGCAACGCAGGACCAGCCGCAATAAATTCATTCCAGTTCTTCGGAACATCGACACCAGCCTTCTTGAAGGCTTCATTGGAGAGCCACAGCCACTGCCAGGAGTGGATGTTCACCGGCGCGCAATAGATCTTGCCATCGATGGTGCAGCTGTCGAGCAGGCTTGCGGGTTTGATGACCTCTTTCCACTTGCCCTTTGTGGCAACATCGGTGAGATCGCGCATCAGACCGGCCTGAACGAGCTCTTCAGCCTGCCGTCCGTGGTTGAACTGGGTGGCGCCCATCGGGTCACCGCCAGTAATACGGCTGATCATGATCGGGCGGGCAGTGCCGCCGGAACCCGCAATCGCGCCATCCACCCACTTATTTCCAGTTGCATCAAATGCTTTCGCCAGTTCGGCCACCGCAGCAGCTTCGCCGCCCGATGTCCACCAATGCGTTACTTCAAGATCTGTCGCTCCGGCTATACCCGTCGGCAGCATAACACTCGCCGCCAAAGCGGTCAGGATAGAACGAATGCGCATGAGTCTCCTCCCTCACTGAAACGTTGCCGTAAGACCGTATGCGAATCATATTCATTGTGCAACCGGGCACGACACGAAATTTTAATCCTTTAATATATTCATTAATTTCAGATACTTAATGAATGATCAGGCGAAGCATTCAGATCGAATCTGCGGGAATGAACGCTCCGCACCTGTGAGTCCGCCCTCTGGCAACGGCGCGTTGCTAAATTGGATCGCGTGCGCGATACTACTTCAAGCATAAAATATATAACCAACTAAAAAAGCCTTCTCAATATGACGCAATGCTCATCAATATTTTTCGAAATCCGCTTATACTTCCATCCTTGACGTCGGCGTATTGAGACCCGCGAAAACCTATTTCGCGTATTGTCAAATATAAACTCAAATCCTTTTATTTATTGATGTTTTTCGCTTGGAAATAAAAAAACCCTTCGATCGCCTTTTAACGCGACTTTAACCATCGTTATATTAAATACCTTTTGACAGCCGCACCTCGATCCCGTGTTTTCCCGACATTGTGAATTGCAGGGGACGGTCGCAGTGGGCGCATGACGCAGGCCCAATCTCCCAAATGTCCTCATCCTTAAGAACGCCCGCTCCGGCTTCAAAACCGAAGAACGGAATTCTGTTCCCTGTCGAATGCCTGGAGCCACGGTGAAGGTAGTACTCGTAGACGATAGCCGGTCCGCACTTTTTGCTCTTCAATCATCGTTGAGCAATATTGAGGGTATTAAACTTATTACATTTACGGCGCCGGACGAAGCGCTGACCTATTGTCTCGCCAATCCTGTCGATCTGCTTTTCATCGACTATATGATGCCAGGCCATACGGGCATCGACATTATCAAGGCACTGAAGCAGTCGCCCGATTATGACCTCGTGCCAATCGTCATGGTGACTGCCGAACGACAGCGCGAAGTCCTGATAGCCGCTATCGAGGCGGGCGCGACAGAGTTCGTATCCAAGCCCTTCGATGCAATCGAACTTCAAGCTCGCGCCACCAATCTGGTGCAGCTCCGCAAAGCCCATCTGGAACTCTCGCGTCAAGCCGCCCGGCTTGAAGAAGAGGTGGCGCACGCCACGCAGGAAGTCGTTTCGCGTGAAGAAGAAATTATTTGGCGCCTTGCGCGAGCGATCGAGTTTCGCGACGGCGCCACCGGTGATCACATCTCTCGCGTAGCCAAAATCAGCCAGTTGATTGCGGCCGATCTCGGCCTCGATAAAGAAACCTGCCGGATGATCTATCTCGTGGCGCCGCTTCATGATGTCGGCAAGATCGGTATTGCCGACTGTATTCTGCAGAAGCCCGGCAAACTGACGTCCGACGAAATTGCAGAAATGCGCAAGCATGTGGAGTTCGGCGTCAGTCTTCTCGGCAATGGCACGTCGCGCCTCCTGCAGGTTGCCGAAGCGATCGCAGGCGGCCATCACGAGAAATGGGATGGCACTGGGTATCCCAACGGCCTTAAGGGCAAGGACATCCCACTCGTCGCACGGATCGTCGCGGTCGCAGATGTCTTCGAGGCATTGTGTACCGAACGTCCCTATAAAAAGGCATGGGCAATCGATGCTGCCAGAGACCACATCCGCGAAAACAGCGGATTGCACTTCGATCCCGACTGCGTCGCAGCCTTTGATCGGCAGTGGCCCGCCATCCAGAAACTGATGACGTATGTCAACAAGGCGCATGTCGAGCCACCGGCCCTAGCCGTCAGCCTCGACGACACTCTTTCTCTTTCGCCCAAGGGGCGCGTTCCAACCGAAAACACCCAGGAAAGCCGATGACCCCTGAAACAGTCACTCTTCCCTCGTCCCTCTCGATAAGGGGGATCGCCGCGATCCACGAGACCCTTCTTTCCGCTTTTAAGGAAAGCAGCGCGGTTGTGCTGGATATACCAGAGGACGCATCCGTCGATCTGAGTTTCCTTCAACTTGTTGAATCGTCCCGTCTTTACGCCCGGGAGCAGGGCAAATTCATCACTTTAAAAAAGCCAGCAGGCCAAAGCGTCATGGAAACGCTGGGGCGGGCCGGCTTTCTTGAGAACATGGACGAGGCTTCGCGCCTCTTCTGGCTGCATGGAAAGGACATTTAAATGAGCGCCAACATTCTTACCGTGGACGATTCCGCAAGCATTCGCATGACGACGAAAATTGCCCTGACTAACGCCGGCTACCAGGTAACCGAGGCTGTCGATGGGGCTGACGGACTTGCGAAAGCGAAAAGCGCTCCCTTCGATCTCATCGTCACCGACCTCAACATGCCGAACATGAACGGTTTGGAGATGATAGAATCGCTGCGTCAGTCTCCAGCCCACACCGGCGTGCCGATCATCTTTTTGACGACGGAGTCCGATGCCGACATGAAGGCGCGCGCCAAGGCAGCCGGCGCTACCGGCTGGGTTACCAAGCCGTTCGACCCGGAAAATCTCGTCAAGATTGTCAGAAAGGTACTCGGTAAATGACGCTGCTGGACCCTATTCAGGTTTTCAGGACTGAAGCCGCAGAGCTTTTCGAGCAGATCGAAAGCGGGCTTCTCGACCTTTTGCATGATCTATCCAATCAAAGTCAGATTGATGCCGTGTTTCGCGGTCTGCATACCTTAAAAGGGTCCGGCGCAATGTTCGGCTTCGAGGCGCTCGCTGCCTTTACCCACCATTGCGAAACGGCCTTCGACCGCGTTCGCAAGGGCGAAGTTCCCGCCACCAGCGAATTGATCGCTGCAGTCCTGGAAGCTCAGGACCATATGCGCCGCCTGGTGGACAACCCTGCGAGTGCTTTTCCCGAAACCGGTGAGCGGTTGCTGGCCAAATTGCAGGCGGCCGTCGGTGAAGGCGCCGGCAGCAAGGCTGTTGCTCCATCGGTTTCAAAGGCGACCGCTGCTGTTACCGAGCCGAAAATCTCTGGTGCGACCTGGACCATCAAATTCCGCCTTCCTGAGAACGCCATGGCGAATGGCACCAACCCGCTCGGCCTGCTCAATGAGTTGACCGAACTCGGCGAGTGCACCGTCGTCGCCAACACAGGTGCCATTCCTCCTCTTGGAGAAATCGATCCGACGCAGCTTTATGTCGGCTGGTCCGTAACCCTGACCACCGAACAGCCCCGTTCCGCCATCGACGATGTCTTCATCTTCGTCATGGACGACATGGAACTCGAGATCACGAAGGTGGAGGACGCTACGACTTCCCAGGAAATCGTGCCACCTCCTTCTCCTGTCGAGGAAGCCGCCAAGGCCAATCCTCAGCTTGTCCAGGCAGCCACGGATGGCAAGCAGGGGAGAGCTGCAGAGAATGTACGCGTCCCCGCTGAACGGCTCGATGAGTTGATGGACCGCGTCGGCGAGCTGGTTATCGCCCAGTCGCGTTTGTCGCAGCTTGCCAATACCAGTGTCGACATTCATCTGCGTGCTGTCTCAGAAGATGTAGAGCGTCTTTCGGGCGAGCTTCGCGACACGATGATGGTTCTGCGCATGGTTCCTATCGCCCAGCTGTTTAGCCGCTTCCGCCGCCTGACACATGATCTGGCGCGCGAAACCGGCAAGCAGATCGAGCTGATCACCGAGGGCGAAAGCACTGAAGTGGACAAGGCCGTGATCGAACGGCTTGCCGATCCGCTCGTCCACCTTGTGCGCAACTCCTGCGATCACGGCCTGGAAACACCGGAAGAGCGTCTAGCCGCTGGCAAGGACCCAGTCGGACATGTTTCGCTTGTCGCACGCCAGACCGGTGGTGACGTCATCATCACAATCAAGGACGACGGTCGCGGCATCAACCGTGAGCGGGTCCGCGCCAAGGCGGAATCCTCCGGGCTCGTGGCGCCGGGCGCCATCCTGACAGATCAAGAACTCCTGCAGATGATTTTCGAGCCAGGCTTCTCGACAGCAGCCCAGGTCACGAACCTGTCAGGGCGCGGCGTCGGCATGGATGTCGTCAAAAAGACGATCGAGGCGCTTCGCGGCACGATCAACATCACCAGTGCTCCAGGCGCAGGCTCGGAAGTGTCGCTCGCCATTCCGCTCACACTTGCCATCATCGACGGCCTGCTCGTTCGTGTCGGCCATGGCTGCTACGTCATTCCGCTCTCGGCAGTCGAAGAGTGCCTGGAACTGTCGCCTGAAGACGACGTCAAATCTCGCGGTCGGTCCTTCATTTCGCTGCGCGAAAGCCTGGTACCGTTCATCCGCCTGCGGGAGCTTTTCCAGAGCGGCACCAAGCCGGACCAGTTCCAGAAGGTGGTGGTCATTTCCACCGGTTCGGAACGTGTCGGATTGGTCGTCGACCAGATCATCGGCGATCACCAGACAGTCATCAAAGCCATGTCCAAGCTGCACCATGATGTCGCGACCTTTTCCGGCGCCACCATCCTTGGAGACGGCAGCGTCGCTCTCATTCTCGACGTCGCACATCTGGTTGCGGCAGGGCAGCAACAGGAGGCGCAGATGCGCATTGCCGGATGAACCAGCCGCTTTTGAAACAGCCCGAAGACTTCTGGGCAGAACGCCAAGACATTGAAGTTCTAACCTTTTCGATCGAAGGCGAGACCTTTGCGATCGAGGCCGCACAGGTTCAGGAAATACTCGACCTTCTGCCCGAAACGGCCGTTCCGGGCGCCAAGGCTTTCGTGTCCAGCGTCATCAATTTTCGCGGCAAGGTCATTCCGCTGGCGGACATCCGTCTCGCCTTCGGCATGCATGCGGCGGAAAAGACCATCGACAGCCGCATCATCGTCATCGAGCTTTCTCTGGAGGGTGAGCAGACGCTGGTCGGGCTTAGAACCGACAAGGTCTACGAAGTGACGACCTTCTCCAAGTCCGCCAGCGAACCGCCGCCCAGCGTCGGCATGCGGTGGCGGCCAGACTACATCAACTGCCTGATCAAGCGCGGGTCCGAGTTCGTCATCATGCCGAACCTGATCGCGATCTTCTCGGCGCAGCGCGAGGGCATGCCCGGAAAGACAATCGCCCAGGGCAATGTCGTGGAATTGGGAAAAGTATGACCCTCTCCGTCGAGGGGGATCGACGGTCAAGAGGATGCCGAAAGGCTTGAGCGCAAATATCATTCGCCCACCCGGGCGGATGATAACGAACGACACCGCGAACTGAAAGAAAATGGATCTTTTGGCCAGCAAACACTGATGCGCCTTGAGCATCACTTACGGGGGCAAAATGCGATTTACGATTAAACTTAAACTGACGCTGGCATTCGGCATCATCCTCACGGTCCTTGCTGCGCTGTCGTTCTACAGCATCAACAGCCTTGGCACGGTCAACAACGCGATTGGCGACCTGGCAAACGGCCCGGAAAAGCGCCTGCAATACGCGCTGCAGATCGACCGTAATCTCTCCGAGATCATTCGCCAGCAGAAGAATGCCCTGCTTGAGAACGATGCTGCGGGCGTCACTCGCTACACCAAACTCTCGGACGACCTATTGGTGACCACTCTTGAGCTTGCCCGCACAGGCCTCTCGCAGGCTTCCGAACAGGGCAAGCCTTATTGGGTTGCCGTAATAGAGAATTTTGAAAAATTCAGCGGGGAGTCCGTAAAGCTGAAGGACCTGCTGGCAGCCAGCAACAAGCAGAGCGCCATTGAGTTTTCCAACGGCCAGATGCGCGCCCTCGCGCAGACTATCGGCACCAACACCAAAGAACTCGTGCGGGTTCAACTTGAACGGGTCGATACAACGCTCGCCGAGAGCCAGGCGACCTATGAGCAGGTTCGTCTGATCATGATCATTGCGGTGGCATCGGCTGTCCTTGGAAGCCTGATCATTGCAACCTGGATCGCGCTTGGCATCAACACCGGTCTGCGCAAGATCATGACGGTTGCTGAAGCGGTTGCTATTGGCGATCTCGACCAGAACGTCGAAATCAAGACCAATGATGAGATCAAGGACCTTGTCGAGCGCATCAACGCGATGACGGCCAACCTCCGCAACACCGCCAATGTCGCAAACCAGATTTCCGACGGCGATCTGACCGTGACTCCAAAGCCGCTCTCCGACAAGGACACGCTCGGCATCTCGCTTGAAAAGATGGTTGAACGCCTGCGTGGCGTCGTGGGTGATGCGCTCGCTGCAGCCGACAACGTCTCCTCCGGCAGCCAGGAGCTGTCTTCGTCTTCCGAACAGCTGTCTCAGGGCGCGACGGAGCAAGCCTCCTCTGCCGAAGAAGCCTCCGCTTCCATGGAAGAGATGGCAGCCAACATCAAGCAGAACGCCGATAACGCTGCCCAGACTGAGAAGATCGCTCGCCAGTCGTCGAAGGATGCGGAAGCCAGCGGTGAAGCTGTCGGCCGTGCCGTCGTCGCGATGCGCACCATCGCCGACAAGATCTCCATCGTTCAGGAGATCGCGCGTCAGACCGACCTTCTCGCACTCAATGCCGCCGTCGAAGCCGCGCGTGCGGGTGAGCATGGCAAGGGCTTTGCGGTGGTTGCCTCGGAAGTTCGCAAGCTGGCAGAACGCAGCCAGGCGGCGGCCGCTGAAATCTCCTCGCTCTCCGGCGAGACCGTTCAGGTTGCGACCGAAGCGGGCGATATGTTGAACCGTCTGGTTCCGGATATCCGCAAGACGGCAGAACTGGTGGCGGAAATCTCTGCTGCATGCCGCGAGCAGGATATCGGTGCCAGCCAGATCAACGAAGCGATCCAGCAGCTCGACAAGGTGACGCAGCAGAACTCCGGTGCTTCCGAAGAAATGTCTGCGACCTCCGAAGAACTTGCAGCACAGGCCGAAGAGCTACAGGCCAGCATCGCCTTCTTCAAGGTCGAGCGTGCCACCACGAATGGTCGCACGGCACAGGCTCGCCCCGCCGCTCCATCGGTCTCCCACCGTCCTGCTGCAAAGCCTGCTGCTCCCGTTCGCCGCGCAGCCCCGACCCACTCCGTCCACGCCCAGCAGGCGCGTGCCAATGGCTTCGCACTCGACATGTCGATGGGTGGACCGGACGATAACGATCGGGACTTCAGAGAGAGTGCCTAAAATATTCGAGGAGCCTGTGATCAACCGAGCACAGGCTCCTCACCCCCAGTAACAACTGCCATTCCCGAACAAACCTTCAAGAGCCAGTGCCTTTCTCCCTTTCGTGGCGTATCGGCATATCCAAGGACACCATCAAGATGCGATTTACGATTAAGCTCAAACTTGCACTTGCTTTTGCTCTCATCATTCTGCTGTCAGCAGGCATGGCGGGCATGGCGATTACCCAACTTTCATCCCTTAATGCCGCAGTGACCGATATCGTTCAGGGCCCCGCCGCCAATCTGCGCAACTCAAGCGATCTCTCCGACGCAATCCTGAATGCCATTGCTAGCGAAAAGAGCGCGGCGCTGAATGAAGATCCAGCTCGCATTTCAACGTACGTCGACTCCGCACGCACCGAGCGCGCAAAGATCGGACAGATCACTTCAGCTCTTGAAAAAGAGACCAATCCGGCAATCCACGCCAAGGTAATCGAGCTCAAGGCCGCCGTTCCCGCTTGGGAAAAACTGCAAGAAGACGTGCTGCGTCTGGCAACCGAGAACACAGCCGAAAGCAATCGCCAGGCTGGCGCGATCTCCATGGGCGACGGTGAAAAGGCAACGCGCGCGCTATTGAGCACGCTCGAAGCGCTGAACAACGAAATCGCTGCCGACTTGAAGGCAACGGACGAAGCGACCAACGAGGAATATGCCACATCCCGCACAATTCTCATTAGCGTCGTCGTAGCGATCATCGTCCTCTCGATCCTGGTCGCGACATGGATTGCACTTGGCATCAACAGGGGATTGCAGCAGGCGATCCGCGCTTCCCGCGCCGTCGCGCTTGGCGACCTTGATCAGGACATCGCAATCAAAAGCAATGACGAGATCAAGGATCTTGTCGACAGCATGAACGTCATGACGACGAATCTCCGTGCTACGGCTGCGGTCGCAAACAATATCGCACAGGGTGATCTCTCCCAAGATGTGAAGCCGCTCTCCGATAAAGACAGTCTTGGCATCGCCATGGGCAATATGGTCGTCAATCTGCGTGCCACCGCCGATGTTGCGGGCACCATTGCCGCTGGTGATCTCTCCAAGGATGTGAAGCCGCTTTCGGACAGGGATACGCTCGGCAACGCCATGCTGCACATGGTCACGAACCTGCGCGAAACCGCCACTGTCGCAAACCAGATCGCCGACGGTGACCTCACCGTGACGCCGAAGCCGCTCTCCAATAAGGATACGCTCGGCATTGCGCTTCAATCGATGGTGGAACGTTTGCGTGGGGTGGTGGCCGACGCATTGGCGGCCGCTGACAACGTTTCGTCGGGAAGCCAGGAACTATCCTCGTCTTCCGAACAGCTGTCTCAGGGTGCGACGGAGCAAGCCTCCTCTGCCGAAGAAGCCTCCGCTTCCATGGAAGAGATGGCTGCCAACATCAAGCAGAACGCCGACAACGCTGCCCAGACCGAAAAGATCGCTCGCCAGTCGTCCAAGGACGCCGAAGCCAGTGGTGAAGCTGTCGGTCGTGCCGTCGTCGCCATGCGCACCATCGCCGACAAGATCTCCATCGTTCAGGAGATCGCGCGTCAGACCGACCTTCTCGCACTCAATGCCGCCGTTGAAGCCGCACGTGCCGGTGAGCATGGCAAGGGCTTCGCCGTCGTTGCCTCGGAAGTCCGCAAGCTGGCAGAACGCAGCCAGGCAGCAGCAGCTGAAATCTCCTCGCTCTCCGGCGAGACCGTTCAGGTTGCGACCGAAGCTGGCGAGATGCTGAACCGTCTGGTTCCGGATATCCGCAAGACGGCAGAACTCGTATCGGAAATCTCTGCCGCATGCCGCGAGCAGGATATCGGTGCC
Source organism: Agrobacterium sp. SORGH_AS 787 (assembly GCF_030819035.1). Lineage (NCBI taxonomy): Bacteria > Pseudomonadati > Pseudomonadota > Alphaproteobacteria > Hyphomicrobiales > Rhizobiaceae > Agrobacterium > Agrobacterium sp. SORGH_AS 787. The sequence goes on along the minus strand of NZ_JAUTBG010000001.1, from coordinate 1,562,463 downwards.
AGCCAGATCAATGAAGCGATCCAACAGCTCGACAAGGTGACGCAGCAGAACTCCGGTGCTTCCGAAGAAATGTCTGCGACCTCGGAAGAACTCGCCGCACAGGCCGAGGAGCTACAGGCCAGCATCGCCTTCTTCAAGGTCGAGCGTGCCAATGCTGCCGCAGCAGCTCGCTCTGTGCCGGGTCGTCCTGCAGCTGCGGCGGTCTCTCACCGTCCTGCGGCAAAGCCTGCTGCTCCAGTCCGTCGCCCTGCATCGACCAGCACCGTCCATGCTCAGCAGGCCCGCGCAAATGGCTTCGCACTCGACATGTCCATGGGCGGCCCCGACGACAATGACCACGACTTCAGGGAAACCGCCTGAAACCAGGATACTTCCCTACCATCTCGAAACCATGGCGGGCGCTTTAGCCCGCCACCACGGGGGCCAAGGTCTCTTTGAAAAGCGGCATGATAGCATGGGCTATGTGTCCTACTTAGTTAAGGAACACCTCGATGCGTTTTACGATTAAATTGAAACTCACTCTGATTTTTACCTTGCTCGTCGGCCTCATGGCAGGCTGTGCGATTTTTGGTATCAGTGGCGTCAATCAATTGGCAACGCTCCAAGATGCTATGATGACCGGGCCAATCCAACAGGATGATGTAGCCAATGATCTGGCGAAGGCCTTTGATGGTCTCGGTTTGGCAGAGGGCGACCTTTTGCTCGCAACCACCGAGCAGAAAATGAACGCCGCCTTCGAAACCATCGAAGAAGAGAGAAAAAATTTCAGGACGGCGCTTAATGCGGGCGAAGCTGCAGCCCCCGAAGAATTCAAAAGCAAGTGGATGGAAATTCGCGAATTCTGGGCTGGCTACGAGAAGCTGGAAGATAGTCTTGTCGGTTACATGAAAACGGGTCGCCGTGATGACGCGCTTGCCTTGAACCAGAATGAAGGAACAGTGGCGGGTCAAAAGCTAGACGCCCTGACGGAATCGCTTTCCAGCTTGACCGAAGCCGCCGTAAAAAAAGCCGATGAGGCGAGCGACGCTACCTACCAAAGCACATTCAGCACGCTTGTGATTATCGCTTCAGTCGCTGGCGTCGTTTCTATCGTTTCAGCAATATGGATCAGCATCTCCATCAGTCGCGGCCTCACAAGGGCAACGACAGCGGTTCGCAAGGTAGCCGAAGGTGATCTGACAGAGAATATTCAAGTGACATCCCGTGACGAGATCGGTGTACTGATCACGCATGTAAACGACATGGTCGAGCGCCTGCGTGGCGTCGTGGGTGATGCGCTTGCCGCAGCCGGCAACGTATCATCCGGCAGCCAGGAACTGTCCTCATCTTCCGAGCAGTTATCTCAAGGCGCGACGGAGCAAGCCTCCTCTGCCGAGGAAGCCTCCGCTTCCATGGAAGAGATGGCTGCCAACATCAAGCAGAACGCCGATAACGCTGCCCAGACCGAAAAGATCGCTCGCCAATCGTCCAAGAACGCCGAAGCCAGTGGTGAAGCTGTTGGCCGTGCCGTCGTCGCGATGCGCACCATCGCCCAGAAAATCTCTATCGTTCAGGAGATCGCGCGTCAGACCGACCTTCTGGCACTCAACGCCGCCGTCGAAGCCGCACGTGCCGGTGAGCATGGCAAGGGCTTTGCGGTGGTTGCCTCGGAAGTTCGCAAGCTGGCAGAACGCAGCCAGGCGGCCGCCGCTGAAATCTCCTCGCTCTCCGGCGAAACCGTTCAGGTCGCGACCGAAGCTGGCGATATGTTGAACCGTCTGGTTCCAGACATCCGCAAGACGGCGGAACTGGTGGCGGAAATCTCTGCCGCATGCCGCGAGCAGGATATCGGTGCCAGCCAGATCAACGAAGCGATCCAGCAGCTCGACAAGGTGACGCAGCAGAACTCCGGTGCTTCCGAGGAAGTCTCTGCCACGTCCGAAGAACTCGCCGCACAGGCAGAAGAACTACAGGCCAGCATCGCCTTCTTCAAGGTGGACCGTGCCAATGCAAACCGCCGCGCAGCACCGGACCGCCCTGCGGCTACCGCGGCAACGCATCGTCCAACTGCGAAACCTGCCGCTCCAGTTCGCCGCCCTGCTCCTTCGCAATCCGTCCACGCCCAGCAGGCGCGTGCCAACGGCTTCGCACTCGACATGTCCATGGGCGGACCGGACGAAAACGACCAGGACTTCAAGCAAAGCGCGTAAAAATCTTATCGCTAGTTGGTACCGACGCAGTCGCGCCGGTACCAACGACCCAAAGAAGCAAACGGCCAGTTTGACGATCAAGGAAACACCAGAGTTCTAAGAGGCGTAAAGGTACAAGAGATGTCGCTATACGTTCAGATGAAAAAATCCTCCCGTCCCTCAACGGCAATCGAAGAGATTAAGCGTCTCCAGGCCGTCTTCGAGGAAGGAAACATATCTGCACGCGCCGATCTCGCTAGTGCGACCGGCGGTGCACGAGATGTTCTGGAGGCAGTCAATGCTCTTCTTGAGGCAGCGACACGTCCCGTCGAAGCCTTTGCACAATCGATCTCCCACATGTCCGCCGAACACGATCGCGGCGACATCGATGTGGCGATACCAGTCGAGACCTTCAAAGGCAGCTATCTCGCAATGGCGAAGGGCGTCAACGAGATGGTCGCTGGCCATATCAGCGTCAAAAGGAAAGCAATGGCTTGCGTCCGCGAACTCGGCGAGGGCAACTTCGATGCTCCTCTTGAGCAGCTCCCGGGCAAAAAAGCCTTCATAAACGACACGATCGAAACCTTACGCGGCAATCTGCGCGGCCTGATCGCTGAGATGAACAAGATGTCGTCCGAGCATGACAAGGGCGATATCGACGTCTTTGTTCCCGTCGATCATTTCAAGGGCGATTTTGCGGTGATGGCAAAAGGCATCAACGACATGGTGGCGGGCCATATCGCTGTAAAAAAGAAGGCGATGGCCTGCGTCAAGGCATTCGGCGAAGGCAATTTCGACGCCCAGTTGGAACAGTTCCCTGGCAAAAAAGCCTTTATCAACGAGACGATCGAGACGCTTCGTGGCAACTTCCGTGAGATCATCAAGGAACTTCAGCGTCTGATCGACGCATCCACCGCCGGTAAGCTGAGTGAGCGCGGCGCTGCCGATCATTTTTCCGGCGATTTTGCCGGACTCGTGACGGGCATCAACGGCATGCTGGACGCGATCATCCTGCCCATTGCGGAAGGCAATCGTGTTCTCGATCTGGTCAGCACCGGCGACTTGACCGAATTCGTCGAGATCGAGTGCGAAGGCGACCACGAGAAAATGAAAGACGCCATCAACTCGTTGGTGGAAAATCTCTCTAAGGTGGCAGCCGGTATCTCGAATGCCGCCGATCAGGTTGCCGCCGGTAGTCACCAACTTTCCTCTGCCGCGGAGCAAGTCTCGCAGGGTGCGACGGAGCAGGCCTCCTCTGCCGAAGAAGCATCCGCTTCCATGGAACAGATGGCGGCAAACATCAAGCAAAACGCCGATAACGCTGCCCAGACAGAGAAGATTGCCCGCCAGTCGTCGAAGGACGCAGAGGTAAGCGGTGAAGCCGTCGGTCGTGCTGTCGCTGCGATGCGCACAATTGCGCAGAAGATTTCGATCGTTCAGGAGATCGCTCGTCAGACTGACCTTCTCGCACTCAACGCTGCTGTCGAAGCTGCACGTGCCGGTGAGCATGGTAAAGGCTTCGCCGTGGTTGCTTCTGAAGTCCGCAAACTTGCCGAACGTAGCCAGGCGGCCGCCGCTGAAATCTCCTCGCTCTCCGGCGAGACGGTGCAGGTCGCGACCGACGCGGGCGAGATGCTCAACCGCTTGGTTCCGGATATCCGCAAGACCGCGGAACTGGTGGCCGAAATTTCTGCGGCTTGCCGTGAGCAGGATATTGGCGCAAGCCAGATCAACGAGGCAATCCAGCAGCTTGACAAGGTGACGCAGCAGAACTCCGGCGCTTCCGAGGAAATGTCTGCAACATCCGAAGAACTGGCGGCGCAGGCCGAAGAGCTTCAATCGAGCATCGCTTTCTTCAAGGTTGCGCGTGCCGAGGCAGCGGCTCCGGCAAAGCCCGTACCTGTCCGCCATTCGGTAGCAGCGCCAGTGCCCCGCAGTGTTACAAAGCCTGCAGCTCCTGTCCGTCGCCCTGCGCCAACTGGCACCGTGCATGCCCAACAGGCTCGTGCCAAGGGCTTTGCCCTGGACATGTCGATGGGTGGACCGGACTCAAGCGATGATGATTTTCTGCACGGCAGGTAATAGCAAGTAAGTCGCGCAAGAAGCCTCCCGCTTCCTGCAATATGAAACACCTTCACGCCTCATCGGCAATGTCGACCAAGACTTCTGGAGAAGACGCAAATGGCGAGCCCAACATCTACCATGCAATACGTGACGTTCAGCCTTGGCGAGGAAGTCTTCGCGGTTCCCGTGGACGTCGTTCGTGAAATCCTCGACCACGAGGAAGCCTTTAAGATCCCTCACGGTCCTGATTATCTGCTCGGCCTGAGGGATGTGCGCGGACAGGGCGTTCCGGTCATCGACCTTCGCCTACGCCTTGGCATGACCAAGACGGTGAAGACATCGCATACGCGCATTCTGGTGCTCGACATTCCTTTCGTCGAAAAGGTGCTGGCGCTCGGTCTCGTTGCCGACAAAGTCTTCGAGGTCACGCCTTTCAGGCAGGATCAGATCGAGACCGCACCTGACATCGGTATTCGCTGGAACTCCAGCTATATCGCCGGGGTCGTTCGCCGCGAAAGCGATTTCGTCGTCATCATCGATCTCGCAAAGCTGTTCTCTGGCGATGCCGGCGAGCTTGCAAAGGTCGACAACGGCCCGATGCGCGCCGCCTGAGAGGACGAGTAATTGAGTACAGCTGTTAGCGTCAACTTCGAAGATAGTTTGAACACCCGCGATTTCCGCCAGCTATCCGCCTTCATTTATGATTACTGCGGAATCAAGATGACGGACGCCAAGCGTTCGATGCTGGAAGGCCGTCTGCGCAAGCGTTTACGCGCGACGGGCTTTCCGACCTTTTCGGACTATTGCGAGTATCTGTTTCGCCAGGACGGTCTGAAAGACGAGGTCATATATCTCATCGACGTGGTAACGACGAACAAGACGGATTTCTTTCGCGAACCGAACCACTTCGACTTTCTTGAAAAAACCGCTCTTCCGATGCTTGCCAAACAGGGTATCAGACAGCCGCGCGCGTGGAGTTCCGCCTGCTCGACGGGTGCCGAACCCTACACGATGGCGATGATCATGGCGGAAGCCGTCGAGAAGGGCGTGATCTCCGATTTCAGCATCCTCGCTACGGATCTCTCCACAGACGTTCTAAAGAAGGCGCATTCCGGCATCTACAATCGGGATCTTCTGGAGCCCGTGCCGAACGCCATGCAACGCAAATATGTCATGCAGGCAAGAGACAAATATCGCAGCGATGTCCGCATTTCGCCGAAGCTGCGCTCGAAGGTGGGCTTCGCCCGCATGAACCTAATGAATCCGTCCTATGACATCGGCGCGCCGGTCAATATCATCTTTTGCCGCAACGTGCTGATCTACTTCGACAAAAAGACACAGACCCATGTGCTGACAGAGCTTTGCAAGTGCCTGGCGCCCGGCGGCTATCTGATGATCGGGCACTCGGAGTCTGTCACCGGCATCAATCTGCCGGTCAAACAGGTCGCCAACACGGTTTTCCTCAAGCAGTAGGTTATCATGGTCAAAAAAGTACGCGTCCTCATCGTTGATGACTCTGCCAGCGTGAGACAAACGCTGACCGCTGTGCTGGAGGCCGATCCTGCGATCGAGGTGATCGGTGCTGCCTCCGACCCCTTCATCGCCGCAAAGAGGATCCAAGACGATCTCCCGGACGTCATCACCCTTGACGTCGAAATGCCGCGGATGGACGGGATTACGTTTCTGCGAAAGATCATGTCGCAGCATCCCATCCCGGTGGTGATGTGCTCCTCCTTGACCGAAGCAGGTTCTGAAACGTTGATCCAGGCCTTGGAAGCAGGGGCCGTCGACGTTATCCTCAAGCCTCGCATTGGCGCTGCGGATCATTTGGCGGAATCCGCCTTGCGTATCTGCGAAGTCGTCAAGAGTGCGGCGCATGCGCGGGTCAAGAGCGTGCGTGCCCAGCCTCGCGCGTCGAGCACACTTGGTACCCAGGCCAAGTTGACGGCAGATGCCGTGCTGCCACCACCGTCGGGCAAGGCGATGGCACGGACCACGGAAATGGTGATCTGTGTCGGCGCCTCGACAGGCGGTACCGAAGCCCTGCGGGAAATGCTGGAGAGACTGCCGGCAAATTCACCGGGCATGGTCATCGTCCAGCACATGCCGGAAAAGTTCACCGCGGCCTTCGCGAAGCGCCTGAATGGCCTCTGCGAAGTCGAGATCAAGGAAGCGGAAGATGGCGACCCGGTTCTGCGCGGCCACGTGCTGATCGCACCTGGCGACAAGCACATGCTTTTGGAGCGCCAGGGCGCACGTTACCATGTCTCGGTCCGAAACGGCCCGCTCGTCTCCCGTCACCGACCGTCAGTCGACGTGCTCTTTCGTTCTGCCGCGCGCTCTGCCGGATCGAACGCTATGGGCGTTATCATGACAGGTATGGGGGACGATGGCGCCCGCGGCATGCTGGAAATGCATCAGGCCGGGGCCTACACGATTGCGCAGGATGAAGCCTCCTGCATCGTCTTCGGTATGCCGAAGGAAGCGATCGCCCATGGCGGCGTCGACAAGATCGTTTCGCTCGATCAGATCGCGCGCGAAATCATGGCGGAAGACCACAGACGCTGACTTCTCGCACTTTCTCTTCAGACCCTGTTAACCATATTGTTGAATGATCGAACCGCACCATGAGATGGGTGCGGTTTCTTGCGCGATGATCGCCGCCCCCTCTTTTTACGCTCGGGTTCATCATGGCAGTCATCACGTTCGCAAACACCAAGGGCGGTGCAGGCAAGACAACCGCAGTTCTTCTCTTGGCATCGGAGCTTGCGCGGCGGGGCTTGCGCGTCTGCGTGATCGACACCGACCCGCAGCGCTGGCTCTCGAAGTGGCGCGATAATGCCGACCACCGCATTGACCTTACGGTCATCACGTATGTTTCGATAACCACACTGCAGCAGCATGTGCTCGACAACCGCAAGAAATTCGACCATGTGATCGTCGATCTGCCCGGCGCCCAGTCTCCGCTTCTGGCAACGGCCGTCGGCCTTTCCAACCACGTCATCATCCCCGTTCAGGGCAGCACGATGGATGCGCAGGGTGCCGCACAGGTGCTGGAGCTCCTCCGCTATCTCGACGATCGTGCAGGCATCAAGATCCCACATTCCGTGCTCTTGTCACGCGTCAATTCGATGGTGACGACGCGCGCGCTGCTGGCAGCGAAAGCGCTGCTCGCCAAGCGCGACGTCAACGTGCTGAACACGCCGATCATCGAACGCGCCGCCTTCCGCGACATGTTCGAATTCCGCGGCTATCTCCACATGATGAACCCGTCACAGGTCAGCAACCTCGACAAGGCGCTTCAAAACAGCATGGCCTATACCGATGAAGTGCTAAGGCTTTTGCCGGCACAAGGTACCGTCAAGTTGTCTTCCGCAGCCTGAGCCGATCCGCGTCCCAACATCGAGGCGCGAATTCTACTCGCGCCTATAGTCGTCGTGCAGTCGGATGATATCGTCTTCACCCAGGTAGGAGCCGGTCTGAATTTCGATCAGTTCCAGTGGGATCTGGCCCTCATTCGCCAAGCGATGCGGCTTGCCAATCGGAATATAGACCGACTCGTTTTCCGTTAGAAGGCGAGTCTGGTCTTCAATCGTGACCGTTGCGGTGCCCCGAACGACGATCCAATGCTCCGAGCGGTGATAATGCTGCTGTAGCGAAATCCGATGACCCGGCTCGACCTTCACGTGGCTGACTCGATAGCGATGACCGGAATCCGTCTGCTCGATGTGACCCCATGGACGGTAGGCGCGCTTGTGCCTCTCCGTCTTCAAGGAATGGTCGCCACCTTTCAGAGTTTCCACTAGGCCTTTCACGTCCTGGACACGGTTCTTCGGCGTGACCAGAACCGCGTCTTTCGTGGCGACCACGACGAGATCCTTGGCACCGACGACAGTCGTCAGCAAGCCGGTGGAATGCACGAGGCAACCTTCGGAATCGACAATGATCCCCTGCCCCTCGATCGCATTATCAGCGCCATGCTTGTCGGCAATTTCCCAGATGGCATCCCAGCTACCGATATCGGACCAACGGAAGTGACCTCGTACGACTGCCATGCGTTTGGTGTTCTCGATGACGGCATAGTCGATCGAGTTCTTCGGCGAGGATTCAAAGCTTTCCTTATGGAGACGAACAAAGCCGAGATCGACTTCCTGGTTCTCGACAGCCGCCTGAACTGCGGCCAGGATCTCGGGAGCATGGCTCCTCAATTCTTCGATCATGATATCGGAGCGGAACAGGAAGTTGCCGGAATTCCAGAGATAGCCCTTTTCGACGTAGCTGACAGCACGCGCCTCATCCGGCTTTTCAACGAAAGCCTCTACGACACAAAGGTCCTGATTGCCGTTGATGGTCTCGCCGGGATTGATGTAACCGTAGGAGGTACGCGGTTCGGTCGGCGTCAGGCCGAAGACGACGATATTTCCCTGCTCAGCCGCTTCCGCACCCAGCCTCACCGCATCCGCGAAAAGATCACTGTCCAGCACCACATGGTCTGCCGCGAGCGCCAAAACGAGCGACCCCTTCTCGCGCCGATCCGCCAGCAGTGCTGCAGCAGCCATGGCGGCAGCGCTGTCACGGCGCGCCGGTTCCAAGACGACGGTTGCCGGCAGATCGATCTCTTCGGCCTGTCGTCTTGCGAAGAAGCGAAAATCCTCGTTGGTGATCACCAACGCCTCGGCATAGAGGCTCTTGTCGCTGACGCGCTTTAAGGTCTGCTGATACGTCGAAAGCTCTCCAACGAGAGGCTGGAACTGTTTGGGCAACTGATCGCGTGACACCGGCCAAAGTCTGGACCCCGCGCCGCCTGCCAGAAGTACGGGAGTAATCTTTCGAACCTGTTCATTCACGGCATAGACCTTTCCAACGCATAAAATTTCTGCGCCGGACAATATAGGAAACTCCCGATACCGCCACCTTCGGCTTATGGGAGGACCAACGAAAGTTCACAAGACCACCCATCAAATACTGGTGGAATGTCGGAGCCCACTGCCCGGCACACACTCTCCAAACGTCACGTTGCGATTGAGGTTCCACCTGGTTCTCAGCGGTCTTCTACGCAAAAACCCGGGATCGCTCCCGGGTTTTGCTTTTCTTCATGGTCTCACACTGCGATCATTTCGGCAATGCATAGGCAATGACGTAATCGCCGCGATCGGGTGACTGGCGTGCGCCGCCCGCCGAGATGACGATATACTGCTTACCAGTCTTGGGTGACTTGTAGCTCATCGGACCGCCCTGGCTGCCGACGGGAAGACGGGCTTTCCAGACTTCCTTGCCGGTCGCGGTGTCGAAGGCGCGCAGATAGTAATCCTGCGTGCCGGCGATGAAGACGAGGCCGCCCTGTGTGGCGAGCGTGCCGCCCAGTGTGGGCATACCGATTGGGATCGGAAGGCCCATCTTGATCCCCAGCGGACCGGTATCTTCCACCGTGCCAACAGGAACCTGCCACTTGATCTGCTGCGTCTTCATATCGATGGCTGTCATCGTGCCATAGGGCGGAGCCTGGCAAGGAATGCCGACCGCAGACAGGAAGCGGTTTTTATCGACCGCGTAAGGCGTTCCCTTCATCGGCACGAGGCCCATGCCGGTATTGACGCTTTCGCCACCGCTTGCCGTTGCCTTGGTCGGGGCGGCTTCCTTCATCTGGATCCACAGGCCAAGCCGCATGTCGTTGACGAAGATGGTGTTCGTCGTCGGATCGGTCGAAAGACCACCCCAGTTCATGCCGCCGAGCGAACCCGGGAAGCTGAGCGACAGGTCAGTGCCCGGCGCCGTATAAAGGCCCTCATAGCGCATGCCCTTGAAAGCGATTCGGCATAGAAGCTGATCGAATGGTGTCGCGCCCCACATATCCGCTTCGGTAAGGGTCTGCGCACCGATCTGCGGCATGCCGACGGAGCGCGGCTGCGTTGGCGCATAGCGCTCATTCGGAATGTTGGCCGGCTTGACCGGAACCTCTTCCACCTTCGTCAAAGGCTGACCGGTGGCGCGGTCGAGAACATAGAGCTGTCCAGCCTTGGTGCCGAAGACCAGCGCAGGTACTGTCGTGCCATCCGCCTTAGGGAAATCGATGAAGCTTGGCTGCATCGGTACGTCGAAATCCCAGAGGTCGTTATGAACCGTCTGGTAGACCCACTTCTCACGACCCGTCGTTGCATCGAGCGCCAGCATCGATGCGCCGTATTTATGATCGAGCGGCGTGCGCGTGGCGCCATAAAGATCGACCGACGGGCTGCCGACCGGCATGTAGACCGTGTTCCGATCCGGGTCATAGGACATGGATGCCCAGACATTCGGCGTCGAGCGCGTATAGGTCTGGCCTTCAGGGGGTAGCTTGGTGATTTCAGGATTGCCCGGGTCGAAGGCCCAGCGAAGTTCACCCGTGATCACGTCGAAGCCGCGCATGACGCCGCCCGGCATATCCACTTGGACGTTATCGGCAATACGTCCGCCGACGACGACCGTCGTGCCTGCAAGCGTTGGCGCGGAAGTGAGAACATATTGCGGGTCGGGCGCATTACCAAGCCCGATCTTGAGATCGACGCGACCATTCGTACCGAAATCGGGGCAAAACGCGCCGGTATCGGCATCGAGCGCGATCAGTTCGGCCGTGATCGTGTTCATCAAAATGCGGCGCTGGCAAAGCGCACCATCGGCCACGACCGCGGGCGTCACAGGCGTCGAGCCAGGTGCCGTTGGCTGCTGCAAAGGTGCCTTTGCATCGAAATAGGCAAGACCGCGGCAACGCATCCAGACGGACGACTTGGCGTTGATCTCGGTTTTCCACTTTTCAGTTCCGGTATCGGCATCGAGCGCGATGACATTATTGTGCGGTGTGCAGAGGAAAACCGTGTCGCCAACCTGCAGCGGTGTTTCCTGGTCTTCGGCACCATTCGCGCCGGGGCTGATCGGCGTATCGCCGGTGTGGTAAGTCCATGCGACCTTGAGGTCTTTGACATTGTCGCGGGTAATATCGTCAAGAGCGACGAAACGGCTGCCGCCTGACGTATTGCCGTAGTGCTCCCAGTTCTTCTGCTCCTTGTCAGCCGTTACCGGCGTCAGTTGAGCCACCTCACCCTTGAAGGCGACGGTCGGATGGGCCACGAACATTCCAGCAAAACCAGCGCCGGAGGCGATGGCTAGAATGGCAGCAATGGCAAAAGACGAGCCATAGGCTGGCGTCTTGCCCTGGGCGCGCCGCAACAGCGGAGAGGAGAGCGCCACCACAGTGGCCCCGACGCTGATCGCCAGCAGGCGGGAGATCAAGGGCCAGAAATGCAAGCCTGCCTCCCAGACCGCCCAGATGCCGGTCGCGATGAAAACCAGACCGAAGAGAAGCGCGCCTGCAGGTTTGCGAAGAAGGATCAGCAGACCCGAAACGACAAGCACGACACCTGCCGTCACGAAATACGGGCTGCCACCGAGCGCAACGAGCTTGCCGCCGCCGATGGCGAAGAACAAACCTGCGGCAAGGACGACCGCGCCCAGTACCAGCAGCCACAATCTGGCTGGAAGTGAAAGTGAATTTGACGATTTACTCATGAAATCAATGTCCAATTTGAGAGCCGGCAGAAAGGCCAGGCTCAATGATCGTTCAGTATCCGGCAACGCCGGGACAGACCGCAGGAATTATGGCGATGCCAAACCTCAATGAGGATTGCATTACTGAACAGGAGAGAGCGATGGGGACGGCGTCCGACAGAATTGTCATATCGATCCATTCAATGCAGATACAACCGGTGTTTTGACCGGCAGTCAACGACCAGAATAAATCCTCCCCGGCACGGATGCACCTACTTAAACCAGTATCGGCACCCAGACCTTAACCTGGGGTATAACGCCGCATCGGCACTCGAGCAATCGGTGTTCCGCACTTTATCCACATAGCGCGGTAGAGCAGACTGCTCGGCATATCACCAAGTATTCCCAATTAATCGATTGAATCGCCTTACGATGTCGTCGCCTTCAGTTTTGCTGCACTGAACAACATTCGGACCTTGGCATGCTCGCGAAAAATACAATAACTACGGCAGAGATTTTATACGGTTGATAGACGGAAAGTACCCAAAGCTCATGTCAGACGCGCCAAAGAACCCCAGCACAAGAACATCGGTTACGGATCAGGAAGCCCTGGATTTCCACTCGGAAGGCCGCCCCGGCAAGCTGGAAATCGTTCCGACAAAGCCGATGGCAACGCAGCGGGATTTGTCGCTGGCCTACTCCCCCGGTGTCGCAGTACCGGTGAAGGCGATCGCTGAGAACCCCGCCACAGCCTATGATTACACCACGCGTGGTAACATGGTGGCGGTCATTTCCAACGGGACTGCCATCCTCGGCCTTGGAAACCTTGGAGCGCTGGCGTCCAAGCCGGTGATGGAAGGAAAGTCCGTCCTTTTCAAGCGCTTTGCCGATGTCGACTCCATCGATCTGGAAGTCGACACGGAAGATGCTGACGCCTTCATCAATTGCGTGCGCTATCTCGGGCCCTCCTTTGGCGGCATCAACCTCGAAGATATCAAGGCGCCGGAATGTTTCATCATCGAAAGCCGTCTGCGCGAACTCATGGACATTCCGGTGTTCCATGACGATCAGCACGGCACTGCCATTATTGCCGCTGCTGGCCTTATCAACGCCATTGAACTGACGGGGCGCGACTTCAACAACACGAAGCTGGTCTGCAACGGCGCCGGTGCGGCAGCGATCGCCTGCATGGACCTCATCAAGGCCATGGGCTTCAACCCCGCCAACATTATCATGTGCGACACGAAAGGCGTCATCTATCAGGGCCGCACCGAGGGCATGAATCAATGGAAGTCGGCTCATGCGACGAAGACCGACAGCCGCACGCTCGCGGAAGCGATGAAGGGTGCGGATGTGGTCTTCGGCCTTTCGCAGAAAGGCGCCTTCACTGAAGAGATGATCAGGTCCATGGCACCGAAGCCGATCATCTTCGCCATGGCCAATCCCGATCCGGAAATCACACCGGAAGAAGTGTCGCGCATTCGCGACGACGCCATCATGGCGACGGGCCGCTCGGATTATCCAAACCAGGTCAACAACGTTCTCGGCTTCCCTTACATCTTCCGCGGCGCGCTGGATGTTCGTGCACGCCAGATCAATGACGAGATGAAGATCGCAGCAGCCCAGGCGCTTGCCGATCTTGCGCGCGAAGACGTGCCCGACGATGTGGCCGCAGCCTATCAGGGCAACCGCCCCCGCTTCGGGCCGCAATACATCATCCCTGTTCCCTTCGACCCACGCCTGATTTCGGCGATCCCCGTCGCCGTTGCAAAGGCTGCGATCGAGACCGGCGTTGCCCGCCGCGTCCTGCCCGATCTCGATGCCTACGCCCGCGAACTATCTGCACGCCGCGACCCCATGGCATCCACCACGCAGCGTCTCTACGAACGGATCCGCCGCTCGCCAAAGCGCGTGGTCTTTGCCGAAGCCGAAGAAGAACAGGTCATGCGCGCCGCGATCTCGTTCACCGCGCAAGGACTTGGCACCGCCATCCTTCTTGGGCGCGACGACATCATCAAGGCCAATGCCGAGCGCGCCGGCATCGATCTCGACCGTCCGAACATCAAAATCACCAATGCGCGACTTTCCGAGCGGGTCGATTCCTACATCGATTACCTCTACGCCCGCCTGCAGCGCAAAGGCTTGCTGCTGCGCGACGTCCAGCGACTGATCCACAATGACCGAAACCATTTTGCGTCCTGCATGGTGGCGATGGGCGATGCGGACGCGATGGTCACCGGCACGACGCGCAACTACTCCACAGCCCTTGAAGATGTGCGCCGGTGTATCGACGTCAAGCCCGGTCATCGCGTGATCGGCGTGTCTCTCGTCGTCTCGCGCAATCGCACCGTCTTTGTCGCGGATACGGCCGTTCACGACATGCCGTCGGCCGAAGACCTGGCGGATATTGCAGAAGAAGCGGCAGGACTGGCGCGGCGTTTCGGCTACGAGCCGCGCGTTGCGATGCTTGCCTATTCCACCTTCGGCCACCCGACCGGTGAACGCTCCGACAAGGTTCGCGAAGCGGTGCGTATTCTCGACAAGCGCAATGTGAAATTCGAAGTGGACGGTGAAATGGCGGCAGACATCGCCCTCAACCACCACAAAATGCAGAGCCAGTATCCGTTCGCGCGGCTGTCTGGACCGGCGAATGTTCTGGTGATGCCCGCCATCCACTCCGCATCGATCTCAACAAAGATGCTGCAGGAGCTTGGCGGCGCTACCGTGATCGGGCCTCTGCTGGTCGGTCTCGATAAATCGGTCCAGATCACCGCCATGGGTGCCAAGGACAGCGATATCGTCAACATGGCCGCCATTGCTGCCTATAACGCCGGACGTTAATGCCAAAGGGTGCCCGGTGCGCCGGGCATCCTCGCTCCGCAAGCGATCCTCTGGAATTTTCTGTCTCGACGCTGCGATTTTTCACGAGCAAAATAATTAGACCGTGCTAAAACGCGCCCGCAAACATTCGCCGATCTGGCGGATGCGGATGACGAATAGTTGGATCCACAATGGCACTCTGCACATCCTTGGATCAAAGAGCGTCGGGCATAAGCGGTCTCTACAGACAACTCTCCCGCTCTCTGGTGAAAAATCCGAACACGGTGATTGCCCTTTTTGGCGTCTACTTTCTCGTTCAGGTCGCGGTTCGGCTCCTGCTGCCACCGGCGCTACGCATAGACGAAGCGCAACAGGTGCTGTTTGCCCAGTGGCTGGCGCTCGGCTATGACGCACAGCCGCCGCTCTATAACTGGTATCAGCAAGCGATCTTTGCGATTTTCGGCACGTCCATGCTGGGTCTTGCGGTCGCAAAGAACCTCGTTCTTTTCCTGGTCTTCGCTACCTATGTGAAGCTTGCGGACCTCGTTTTGAAAGAGAAGTCTCTGATCCTGGTAGCGTCTTTGGCGTTTTTCTTTAGCCCTCAACTGTTCTGGCAAGCGCAGCGCGATTTGACCCACACGACGATGTTGATGCTGACCAGTCTCTGGTCGATTTATCTGAGCGTGCGGCTTCTCCAGAAACCGACCACCATGGGCTACATACTGACCGGGGTTGCGGTCGGCTTGGGGATGCTGTCGAAATACAACTTCATCCTCATTCTTCCGGCCATCTTTCTTGCCGTCTGGCTTCATCCGAAAGGCCGCGAGCGCATCTTTGACTGGCGCATTCTGTTGACGGTTGGAATCAGCCTCGTTGTCTTCCTGCCGCATTCGATCTGGCTTTTCGAAAACCTGCAATTTGCGTCGGATGTGACACTCAGACGGATGGCGGAAGAAGCGCCTGAAAGCCGGTGGATGCAAATCCTGACCGGTATCACACACGTTTTTTCAGGCTCTGCCATCGTGATGATCCTGCCTTTACTGGTACTCTTCGCGTCGCGTGGAAAGCAGGCAGGCACCAGAACCGACGAACAACAGGCTTCGCCCTGGCTTCGTTTCTTCCTCCATTACTTCATCGCGCTTTCGGCGGTTCTCCTCATCGTCATCGTAGCAACGACAATGACGGAGGTAAGGGACAGATGGTTGCTCCCGCTCGTTATGCCTTTCCCGATCCTCGCGGCTCTATGGCTTGAACAGAGGTCGTTTGATCCGACCGTTTTCGTCAAGAAAGTTCTACCCGTCTGCCTCGTCGTCATGGCCATTTTACCTGTTGCTTTGATTGGCTCCGTGCCGGTCCAGGCGATGCTCGGCAAGATATCCAGGTCCAACAACGACTGGCAGGTCTTCCGGCAGCATCTTCAAGAGAAGGGGATCTCGCCCTCTCTCATCGTGACATCCGACTGGTACACAGGTGGAAATCTGCGTTTCATCTTCCCCGACACCAAGGTTGCCACCACCACCTACGACGACTTCGATCCCACCTTCGCGCTGACGAGCGATCATCCTGTACTGTTTGTCTGGGTCACAGGGCGCGATCAGTCGGCTGGTATGGTGGATTGGCTGCAGGCTCAAATGGGTGTGACGTTGAGGAACATCAGCCTCAACACATTCGAGGCGCCGATGTACTTTCCGGTCGACGGCAAGATGCAGAGGTTCAGCTACGTTTTGATCACACCGGACAATGTGGAAAAATCACCGAAGCAGCCTTGAAGCAGGATATGACCGTCTTCAAATCCTGGGCCGGATAGCACGTGGCACACGCCAGTCGACAAACAATATCCAATAATGTTAGGCAAGCGACGGATTTGCGATCGGCGCTTATCTCGTTCGGAATGGATGAGACATGGATAGAAACGGCTCTCTGGGCAAATGTGAAGTGCTGGTCATCGGCACAGGAATCGTCGGCGTCATGTCGGCGCTCTATTTGCAGAATGAAGGTAAGTCAGTCACGTTTCTGGAGCGCGGCGAGATAGCCCGCGGCGCGAGTGCCGGCAACGCCGGAATCCTCGCTTTTCCCGAAATCATCCCCATGCCCGCGCCCGGCATCATGAAGAAGGCGCCGAAATGGTTGATCGATCCGCTCGGGCCGCTCAGCGTTCCGCCAGCCTATGCTATTAAGATTGCGCCCTGGCTGTGGCGCTTTTGGAAGGCAAGCTCGCAGCGGATTTTCGAACATGGCATGCGTGTGCAAACGAGGATGATGGCGCTTGCCGCATCCGAGATGCAGCAGGTGGCTGCAATGCCTGAACTGTCATCCTTCATTTCCAACACCGGCACGCTCGATCTCTACGACACGAGCGCGAGCTTCGATGCTTCGAACCATCATTGGGAAGAGAAGGCCAAAGCCGGTTTTACGTTTTCCCGGATCGGCCGCACCGAGATCGATGAGTTGCAGCCGGGCCTCGCGCCACAGTTCAAGCATGCGGTCTATACGCCCGCCGGTCTGCAAGTCAGCGACCCGCACGAATTCACCAAAGCCATAGCCGAACTGGTGATTGCGCGCGGTGCGAGCTTCAGGAAAGGCGAGGCTGTAAGGATCGAAGCGGTCGGAGAAAGCACCATCGTGACGCTTGCCAATGGCGACAAGATCGACGCTGACAAGGTGATCCTGGCAGCCGGCGCTTGGTCAAAGCCACTTGCCGCATCTCTTGGCAATGATGTTCCGTTGGAGACCGAGCGCGGCTACAACACCACCCTCCCGGTCGGCAGCTTCGATCTGAAACGCCAAATCTACTTCAACGACCACGCCTTCGTCGTCACGCCACTGTCGAGCGGCGTGCGTGTCGGGGGTGCTGTCGAACTCGGTGGCCTCGATCTTCCCCCCAATTTCCGGCGCTCTGAAGCGATGCTGAAGAAGGCGAGCCGCTTTCTGCCGGGTTTGAAAACGGAAGGCGGTCAGCAATGGATGGGGTTCCGCCCCTCGCTGCCGGACAGTCTTCCAGTGATCGGACCATCGCGCAACGCGCGTTCCGTCATCTACGCCTTTGGTCATGGCCATCTTGGCCTGACGCAATCGGCGGCCACCGCGCGTCTTGTCACGGAACTGGTCTGCGAGCGCGATACGTCGATCCCCGTCGACCCCTTCCGCGCCAATCGCTTCTCTTGAGCTGCAGCATTGTGAAGTAAAGCGACCTTGGTCCGTCCAACACGTCGCAGGGCGCTCTAAACGCAAAAGGCCCGCTTCGACAGCGGGCCTCCGGTGAAGAGCTCGATCTCGATTAGAACGGCGAATCCGGGAAGTAGAAGTCTTTCGCGTTGTCCTTCGTCACCAGCGTGGCGTCCAGGATATAGGTGCCACGAACCGGAACCTGATCGTAGAAGTTGGCAGCGGTCAATTCCATGGCAGTTGCCACCATCGACGGTGGATACAGAACGTCGACCGGGATCATCTTGTCGCCATCCATGACCTTCTTGATCATGTCCTTGGAGCCTGCACCGGCAACGACATACTGAATGTCGGTACGCTTGGCCTGCTCGATGGCCTGCAGAACACCGACAGCCATGTCGTCATCCTGGCACCATACTACGTCGATCTTCGGATATTTCGTCAGATAGTCCTGCATGACCTTGAAGGCATCGTCGCGGTTCCAGTTGCCGAACTGGCGGTCCAGAACCCTCACCTTGGAGCCCGCAATACCCTTGTCGAAACCGTCCTGGCGCTGCTGATCGATCGGGATCGGCAGGCCGCGAATGATAACGACCTCAGCATCTGGCGTCTTTTCAGCGATGTACTTGCCCGCGACTTCGCCGAGTGCCGGGTTGTTGCCGGCGACATAGAGATCGCGCACGGTATCGTCATTGACACTTGGAGCGCGGTCAACAAGGGCGACGAACTTGCCGTTGCCTTTGACTTCCTTGATGGCGTTGACCAGCGGATCAGGATCGGACGGCAGGATGACCAGCGCATCGATGCCCTGCGTCTCCAGATCCTGCACCGCATTTGCCTGCGTTGCGGCATCCGGCGAGGTCTTGACGATGACGTTGAGGCCCGGATGCTCCTGCATCAGAAGTTTGGCAACGCGTTCCGCATGGAAGACGACGCCGGATGTCCAGCCATGGTCGGCGGCCGGAATCGAAACGCCGATCGTTACTTTCTTGTCTTCTGCATGTGCTACCCCCGCCAGCGCCACCATGGCGACAGCCATTCCCAATAGTCTTTTACGCATGTGTCTTCCTCCCAACAGATAAGGTCTCGATTCCGAAGCCGGGCAACCTCTCGACCCGGTGTTTTCCGGAGCGCCTTACACCCATCAGACGGGTAGAGGCGCTCCAAGACTTTGAAAACATGCAGCGTGTTATCAGCGCTGGCGCATCAGCGACCGCTGCACCAACATGGCGATGATGATGATCGCGCCCTGGATGGCCCCGATCAGATACTCGCTGATGAAGTTGGAGAGCAGCATGATGTTGCCGACGAGCTCGAGAATGAAAGCGCCGCATATCGTGCCCCAGACGCGCCCTGCCCCGCCCTTCAGCGCCGTGCCACCGACGACGACGGCCGTAATCGCCTGCAATTCCCACATCATACCTGTCGTGGCGGATGTAGAGCCAAGGCGCGGTACGTAGAGAAGAACGGCAATTGCAACGCAAAGTCCCTGGATGACAAAGGCGATGGTGCGGACGCGGTTGACGGCGACGCCCGAATATTTGGCAACGTCGCGGTTCGATCCGACTGCGGTTACATGCCGGCCATAGCGGGTGCGGTAGAGAATGAAAGCTGCAATCGCCGTCACCGCAAGGATGACGATGATCGGGACAGGAACATCGAAGATCGTGCCGAAATAGGCAGGACGATACATGCTTTGCAACTGTGGTTCGCGCAGCGTGATTGCACCACCTTGGGACAGCCAGGTCGTCAGGCCGCGAAAAACGCCCATCGTACCAAGCGTTGCGATGAAAGGCTCGATCTTGCCGACTGTAGTGATCAGGCCGTTAGCAAGACCACAGAGCGAACCGGCAATGATGGTGAACACAATTGCCGCTGTCAGCATCAGCGCGGGATCGGTAATTATGCCGGAATTCATCAGCAGGATCATGAGACTTGCAACGAAGGCAACCATGGATCCGACCGAAAGATCGAGGTCTCCGGCAGAGATGACGAAGGTGGCGCCGACGGCGATGATCGCAATGAAAGCGCTACGGGTTGCGACATTCGCCAGATTGTTGATGCTGATGAAGTTCGGGTTGACCAGTGCGCCGACGATCAAAAGCAGCAGCAGCGCGACAAAAGGCGCCACGGCGCGCAGATCGACGTCACGAAAGGATCGAGACCGACGGACACTCTTTTCCTTGCCGTCTTCACTTACACTCATACCCACAACAGACCTCCCGTCCTGCCCCTCTTGCCTGCGATGACCCCTCTTTATCGGGTCCGTTCAGGCCGCTGTTTTTGTTTTCAATCCGGCTGCATAGCGCATGATTTCATGCTCGTTGATCTCGTCGCCCTCAAGCATGCCAACGATCCGGCCTTCGCGCATTACCGCAACGCGGGTGCAAAGCCCGATGACTTCCTGCATTTCGGAAGAGACGACGATGACCGAATGACCATCTCGCGCAAGCGCCGAGATGAAATGATAAATCTGCTGCTTGGTACCGACATCGATGCCGCGTGTCGGCTCGTCGATGATGATGATCTTCGGCTCGGTCTCCATCACCTTCGCCAACAGAAGCTTCTGCTGGTTGCCGCCGGACATGCGGCCAACCATCACATTGCCGTCGCGCACCCGAATGTCGAAGCGACGGCGCGCCTTTTCCAGCGCTCTCGCCTCACTGCCGGAACTGAGATAGCCGAAGCGGCCATGCCGGTCGAGAGATTGCAAGGTGAGATTCAGCCCCATGCCCGAGCCCAGCAACAGGCCCTTGGATTTCCGGTCCTTGGTCATATAGGCCAAACCCGCGTCGATGGATGCCTGCAGATCATGCGAAGGAAGCGTCACGCCATTGGCGTCCACCTCCCCTGCCTGCCGCGCCTTGATGCCGACGATGGCCTCCATTAACTCCGTTCGGCCTGAACCGATCAGGCCCGAGAAGCCCAGGATCTCGCCCTTGCGCAGTTCGAAGCTGGCGTCCTTCACGTAACCCGTGGAGAGACCTTTGACATTCAGCACAATCTGCTCGTCGACATCCGGCTCACGTTTTGCCGGGTAGAGGCTCGAAAGCTCGCGACCCACCATCAGTTGGGCGATTGCCTCGCCATCCAGCATCGAGGTGGGCGCGGTCTTGACCCAATGGCCGTCACGCAGGACCGTAACCCGGTCGGTCAGTTCCATCACCTCATCCAGCTTATGCGAAACGAAGACGAAGCTGGTGCCCTGGTCGCGCAGTTTTCGGACCTGCTTAAACAGATAATTCGTCTCCTCGCGGGAAAGAACAGCCGTCGGCTCATCCATGAAGACGATACGCGCTTCGCGGCTAATGGCTTTGGCGATCTCCACCATCTGCTTCTCCGCGATGGAGAGGCTCGAAATCATCGCGTCTTCATCGACATGACAGTTGAGGAGATCGAGAATGCGCCGCGTCTCAGCGCGCATGAACTTTCTGTCCAGCACGCCTAAGCGTGTCACCTCTCGACCGAGGAAGATGCTTTCCGCCACGGTCAGGTGGTCTGCAAGGTTGAATTCCTGATGAATGATGACGATGCCGAGCGCCTCCGCGGCGCCGTTCGGCGGCAGCTTCACAAGCTGCCCGTCCAGAAGAATGTCACCGGAGTTCGGCTGCTCGAAGCCGGAGAGGACCTTGACCAGCGTCGATTTACCGGCACCGTTCTCACCCATCAACGCGTGGATCTCGCCTGCCTTCAGCTCGAAATTGACGCTGAAGAGGACCTGCACCCCGTTGAACGATTTTGAAACCCTGCGTGCGCATAGCACAGCACTGCCGTTTTCGACGGTTTCCATCCACTCCTCCACGCGGCTCCCATTCCGCAACGCTGGTGTAAACCTTTACATTATTGATGTAAAGGTTTACATTCTCAGTTGTTACACAGATGTGATCAATCCATTTGACGCAACGCGCGGCGTGTGTAGTGTCCGGTCGCAGATAGACCCGAGGCTTATCTTTGTCCAATTCGCCACCAGCCACGATTGAAGACGTAGCCCGTATTGCGGAGGTATCGATTGCCACCGTATCGCGCGCCATTCACAACCCTGAAAAGGTTGCCAACTCGACGCGATTGAAGGTCAATCAGGCTATTGCCGTCACGGGCTACACCACCAATGCAGTGGCGCGTAGCTTGAGACTCGGTCGCTCGAACATGATTCTCGTGGTGGCGCCGGATATTGGCGACCCCAACTTTTCCAATATCCTCATTGGACTGGAGAATGAGGCGCGTGCCCACGGCTACGGCATATTGATCGGCCACACGCAGAACGATGCGCAGCGCGGCCTCGAATATCTGAAATTTCTCAACGCCAACCAGACGGCTGGCCTTATCCTTTTTACCGGCATTCTGCCCTTCGGCCATCAGGCGATGACGGCGCGTCTCCCGCCCAGCGTCGGCGTCTTCGAACCGATCTTCAATGGCGGCATTCCCTATGTGGGGGTCAATGACACGGCGGGCGCTCGCAAGGTCGTCGATATGCTGATCGCCGAGGGCCATGAGCAGATCGCCTTTATTGGCGATTCCAGAGTTCGCCTCGCCTATATGCGCAGACGGGCAGGCTTTGACGAAGGAATGGACGCGGCTGGTCTGCCGAAAAGTAGCCGCATGATCCTTGAGGGCGATGGTACATTGGAAAGCGGCAGGCTTGCGGTCGAGCAGCTTTTCATGCGCGACAAGTTGCCGACAGCCTTCATGTGCGTCAACGATCAGACTGCCATCGGTGTGATGATCGGCCTCTCGGCGCGCGGCTATGATGTGCCAGAGGATTTTTCGGTCACGGGCTTTGACGACATCCCGCAAGCCGTCTTCATGTCGCCGCCGCTGACGACCATTCGCCAGCCCCGCAGCGCCATCGGCAAACACGCCATGGCGCTCCTTTTGCAGCTTCTCAACAATGAAGAGCCTACAGAGCCGGAAGTGTTGCTGACACCCGATCTTGTGGTGAGAAATTCCGTTGCAGGACCTTCCCGGCGGGGCCACAAATTGCGCGACAAGAGCTAGGCGCGATCGGAGAGATCGTCAAACACTCTCAATACGTATCCCGGCGAACAGCCTCTTCCGTCTGGGATTGCGCCCAGAGTTGTGTCTGAACGGCGTTCTGAAACTCCATCACCTCATGGCGCATGGCTGTCTCGTCATATCCGAGTTCCGTCAAATGCTGAGCAAGCGCGCGGCACTCATCCCGCCAGAAACGGTTGGCTTGATCCCCGTGGAGGGTCTCCAGCATATCGACGCAACGCTGAATGTCGCGGACGCGATTTTTGACGGGAAACGCAATTACTTCGGAACGCTTGGGCACACGCACACCTGACAGCTTGAGAATCGGTTCCCAAGTTTTACGGGCTACATAGTTAACGAAGTCTGCAGACGCGAAGGGGAACCGATTATTGGCCCCTCGACGTCGCGTTTCGCTCACGCATCCTGTGACGACTACCGCACCACCACGCATTATCCGATGCGAGAATATCTCTGTTGAGAAGATTTTTACCGTGAAACCTTACGCGAATTTCACGCTTCGCGGGGTATTTGAGCCTATTACTTGGTTGAAACGATGCCAATTTGCCCATATATTTTATGGAAAAAGAACCAATGAAAAATTGTATCCCGCAGCATGGGATAGCGTCAGGCGAGGAGAGAGACATGTACGCGCCCCGCGTTTTCGTCAGCATGATCTGCGCCTTGCTGGTGTTTGCAGTGGCGACCTATTGGATCCATGGCTCGTTCTACACAACGCTGATCCAGACCGCTATCTCGCTTGTCGTCATTCAGATCTGTTACTTTATCGGTGTCGTCTTCATGGTATCGCGTGAGAAGAAGCGCATGCGCAAGACGCTGGAGTTCCAGAAGGACAGGCCTGCTTCACCCGAGCAGTCGGGCTCGGAAAACATCGCCGCTGTCAGCCGTCGCCGCCCGACGCTGAAGGACATCTGACCGCTCTCAACTAACTGAAGCGACATCGAATATATTTCGCAGGTGCGAAATAGCACTTCCCTCTCCTCATCCCTGACATGTTTTCTCTTCAGTAATCGTGGCAAATGCTGAAGAACGGGAGCAAAGTCATGGGCTCACAATCCATCTGCGTCATCATCGCGGCAAGAAACGCGTCATCGACAATCGGTGAAGCCATCCGATCGGCGCTGGCAGAGCCGGAAGTCTCCGAAGTCGTCGTCATCGACGATGCATCGACCGATGACACGTTTCAGGTTGCGAAGCACTGCGATGATCAAACCGGACGCCTGATCGTCGAGCGCTTCGATGTCAACCGTGGCCCTTCCGCCGCACGCAATCATGCGATCGGTATTTCTTCTGCACCGCTGATCAGCATCCTGGATGCCGACGACTTCTTCTTCAAGGGCCGCTTTGCCGCCATGGTGGCAGAGGATGACTGGGATCTGGTGGCAGACAACATCGCATTCATTCAACAAGGCTCACCTGCGGCTGCCAATATCGTTCCGCGACGCTTTGCGCCCCAGCATCACTTCCTGACGCTCACGGAATTTGTTGAGGGAAATATCTCAACAAGAGGCGTTGAGCGTGGTGAGACCGGCTTTCTCAAACCCGTCATTCGCCGGGCGTTTCTCGATCAGCATCGGCTTCGCTATGACGAAGCTTTGCGCCTTGGCGAAGATTACGAGCTTTACGTTCGGGCGCTCGCCTCAGGTGCGCGCTACAAGGTCATCCGCAATTGCGGTTATGGTGCCATCGTGCGCGGCAATTCCTTAAGCGGGCGACACAGCACACAGGATCTCAGGCTGCTCTACGAGGCCGATCGCAAGATCCTCGCCGACTACGCTCTTTCGGCGCAAGAGCAGGCAGTTCTCCGACAGCACGAGCGACACATTCGGGAAAAATTCGAGCTTCGTGATTTCCTCGATGCCAAGTCAACGCACGGCTTGGGCGGCGCCATGGCTCATGCTCTGCGGCGCCTTCCCGCTGTTCCTGCCATCACCAATGGGATCTGGCACGACAAGACAGCACGCTTCCGCAAGAAGCCCGCACAGCCTGCCGATATCCGCTATCTCCTGAAAGGAACGCCGCTGTCTCCCTGAAGGAGCAAGCGGCGTGTGTCACGTCAGAAGTAGTCTCGTTTGACGGTTTCGAGCACCGCCTGAAAGCGGTCCTTGCGCTCCTCCAGCCGCCCATCTGGGCTGAGGCGTGGCTCTGCACGGCTTGCCTGCCATAGCGCCAGAACAGACGGCGCTGCGAGAACCTGCTTTGCCAGCTTGCGCAACGGGCGTTGGCTCTCCGCACGAACCAGCACTTCGCCATCGTCATGAGGCGCCGCGGACGTGCGTTCAACGATGACCGGCGGCGGTGGCGGCGGAAAGCTCATGCCCCAGAACTTCGAGCCCTTCTTTGCCGCCTCTGCGCGGGTCGAGACTGGAATATAACGCGGCTCGTAAGACACGCCGACACTTCCCGCCCAGTCGCTCCATTTGAAGCTGTTGATCGATTGCGAGGTGCTGACCGCGACCCATGGAACGCGGAATGCATCGGCAAGGATCGCGCCGTGCATGGATTCGGCCACGATCATTTCCGACTGCGCGATTTGTTTGATGACGGATTTCGCCTCGCCTCTCGGATCGAGATAGGTGAGACCAGCCGGTTCGCACAGGGCCTCCCACATGCCGAACTCTGCCGATTCCCAATGAGGAACGAAGGTCTTCTTGTAGATCTTCTGGAGGTTTTGGAACTCCGGCATCTCCGTCACCATCACGGCGGGATCGATGATGCCCTTTTCAGCCGGCAATCCGAGCTTGGCGGCGGTCATTTCACCACGCACACAACGAATATCCCAGAGATCGGGGTTCGATGTATCGGGGACCGCCCCATACCCGTACCCACTGCCGATCACCAGCTTGCGCTGGCCGGGTGGAAAAAGCACATCGTTGAGAACGGTGCCGACGCCGACAAGCAGAACGTCTGGACGAACATCACGAAGCCCCGGAAGCAGGAAATCCCAGAGCCAGAGATTGAGGTCGTCGCCGAAATTCCCGTGATGGGATTCCCAATGGTAAGGTTTCATGGATTTCTCCCGAAAGAAAAAAGGGCTTGAAGGAAAGCCCGGAAAGAGACGATCACTTCGAGCGGACGATCTTGCCCGCCCCAAGTTCGAAGGCAGCACGCAAGATCGCCGGATCACGCATCATCCATTTGAACAGCAGGCCAAGCTCGGGCGCCTTGCGACGTTTCAGCTTGCCGGCCTGGCTCCAGAGCGCCTGTCTGCGCGCCGTGTTTTTGTAGGACGCGATGGAAGCCACATCGGCGGGACGTTTGGAAAAACGGCTCTGCAAGGTGTCGAGCGCAACCCATGTGTTGAACTGCTGGCGCAGGAATTCCGGCGAGGTGTTGTCGATACTATGGAAGATGTTCACACCCATGCCGCGCGCGGCACCGGCATCGTCGCATAGAAGCGTGCGCTTGGATGCGAGGATGCAATCGCAGAAGAAGAGCACGTCTTCGGCCGCTAGGCGAAGGGCGGGATCGAAGCGGATCTTTTCAAACAGCGGCCTGCCGATGACCATGCAGGACAGATGGAGGAAACTCCAGTTGCGCAGCATGACGCTTGCAAGATCGGGCAGCTCTATGACACGCGGTGATTCGCTCAAGCGCGCGGCACCCTCGTTCTTCTCGAGTTCCGACATGGCGAAGTGGTAATAGAACTCGTCGCTTGCCTGCATCGACGCCCAGTAGCATTCGCCTTCGAACTCATCGAGGCTGAGCTCAGCATTTTTCAAATGCTCCGGCGTCCAGATATCGTCCGAATCAAGAAAGGCCACATAACGCGTTTCGGCGGGCACATGATCGAGCCCTGTATTGCGCGCGCCACCCGGACCGGCATTCGCCTGCTTCACCACCTTGATGCGGTTTTTCTGCTCGTCGCTCAGCTCTGCCAGTTCATTTTCAATGGGATAAGGCGATTCGTCGTCGACAATGACGAGATCGAAATCCTGGCATTCCTGCGAGAAAACCGATGCGAGCGCTCGGCCAAGTATGCCATGCTTCTTCTGGTAGTATGGAATAACGACTGTAAATTTCGCCATTGTTTCGCCCCTTGTTTCATCAAGAAGTGTCGGGCCCGCCGTAGACTTACGGCCCCGATGAGTGGCAACCCTCCCGCCGGCTCCACGATTTTTGCCGGCCTCCAGACACAGGATGGACCCATGCCTCCAGCCCCAAGCGTCAAAACCATCACGGCCAATGTCGGGTGGAGCGTGTTATCAAAGACAGGCACATTCGGGCTTAAATTTGTCACAGTCCCGATTCTTGCACGTTTGCTGACCCCGGAAGAATTCGGCGTCGTCGCTGTCGGACTCACGGTCGTGCAATTTTTGACGATGATTGCAGGCGCTGGCCTGACCTCCGCTCTGATTGTGGAAAAGGAAGAGGATATGGATACGATCCATACCGTCTTCTGGGCCAATCTGGCAATTTCCTGCACCATGGCTGCGATCCTTTACTTTGGCGCGGAGTTCTTCGGTGGTCTGCTGGGTGCGGTGGAAAGCGCCTATCTGCTGCGCATCATGGCCTTTCTCATTCCCCTGCAACTGGCAGGCGATGTGGCTTATTCGCTTCTGGCGCGGCGGATGAATTTCAGCAAGGACGCCATTTGGAGCATGACGTCGGAAAGCGCCGCCGCCATCATTGCCGTCGTGCTGGCCTTTGCCGGCTTTGGGGTGTGGGCTCTGATCATCCAGCTTTTCGCCGCAGCACTGATCCGGCTCGTCGGGCTCTACGCCGTGTCACGCTATACGCCGCGCCTCGTCATGAAGCCAAAGCGGCTGATCCCTTTGCTCGGCTTCAGTTCGGGCCTGATGGGCTCGGAGATCGCCAACTTCGTCACCTTTCAATCGCCGATGGTGATCATCGCCCGCTATCTCGGGCTTGCCGACGCTGGCGCATACTCCGCGTCCAATCGCTTCGCCAGCATTCCCAACCAGGTTGTGCTCTCGGCGGTGATGGGCGTTCTCTTCCCCGCCTTCAGCCGCATGATGGACGACCGGCAGCGGCGGCGCGAAGCGCTGATGTTCAGCACGCAGGTATTGACCGTCATCCTGGCACCGATGATGTTCGGCCTTTGGGCGGTGGCAGAACCGGCAATGCTGGTGATCTTCGGTCAGAACTGGGCCTATGCCTGGCCGGTGCTCGGCCTGCTTGCCCTGTCGAAAGCCATCCTCACCCCATGCAGCACTTTCATTCCCTATCTGAAGGGTGCCGGCTATGGGCGTGTGCATTTTCTGGTCCGCCACGATCCGTGCCGTCGTCACCACTGCTGCGGTCTGGGTTGCCGCGGTTTATGGCTCGCTGATCGACGCGATGATCTGGCTCTGCATCGTCAATGCCGCGACGCTCATTGCCTATTCCTGGGCCGTGTTCAAGGCGAGCGAAACACCCTTCTTCTCGGGCCTCTATGTCAGCAGCCGGCCGATGATTTCGGCCTTCATCATGGCCCTTGCGGTCCGCTACATTCTGCAATGGATGGGCGCCTCGCTTCCGCATGCCTATATGCAGGTGCTCGTCGGCGCTGTCGCCGGCGGCGTAATCTACGGTGTTTTGATCCTGCTGACCGAGCGCGCGCTTTTGCGCAAAATCATCGGTCTGGTGAGATCGCGCAAAGACCAAGGCGCACCTGCACCCGTCGCCAGCTGACAATGAACCGCATCTGACCATCAAAGCGACTCTGTCCAAAAAGCGACGAAGAGAATAAGGCGCATCGCAGAGTTATTTTGCGATGCAGCATAACAGCTTGCCTCTTCTCCACAGGACCAATGCTTCAGCATGCCGGAACGAATGAAGCTTAAGCGTCAATAAAATCATACACTTAATAAAGACGCCTATTTTAGCAAATCAGCATCCAGACATTTACCCCTGATATCTTGCGGCGCGATTTTCCCGCGCTGCCACATTTTGCCCTCAACTGAAAACCAAACTTTTGCTCACGGGCTTCAAGTTCGCTCTGTGTGAAACGCGGTGAGGGGAGACACCGCCCAACTAGGGTAACTGATGTGACTGTTGATCAGAACCTATCGTCCCGTATCAATTTGATGCGCATAATTTTGATATCCGGCATCGTGTTCGTTCACGTTCCGCACGATCCGGAGACAAGTCCGTTTCTGGGTCTATACGGATTTTTTGATTGGTTCCGGGTGTTCCTTGGTGATGCCCTGTTCCGCATTGGTGTGCCGTGCCTGAGCGCGATTTCCGGCTATCTGCTGTTCCGGCGTGGCTGGAGCGCCTTCAACTATCCGGCAACGATCAAGTCCAAGACCAAGACCGTGCTTCTGCCATTCCTGCTGTGGAATGGCGGGCTTTTCATTGCGGTCATGCTGCTTCAGCGCGCAGGTATTGGTGTTGGCTATTTTCCTGACCTGTGGAACGCCAGCCCGCGCGAAATGCTAAGCCATGGCGTTGCAGTGGAAGAATTGCCCGTCAATGTGCCGCTCTATTTCCTCCGCGATCTCTTCGTCTGCATTTTGCTGTCGCCGCTTCTGGCGATTCTCGTTCGTCGCTTCGCTTTGCCGACGCTGGCCATTCTATTGCTGCTGACCGCAATCCCCGACCTCAGCCTGCTGATCGTGCAGAAGAAATCGATCCTGTTCAGTTTCACACTTGGCATTGCGCTCGCTCTTCACAAGATCGACCTGAAGATGCTCGACCCTTACGCCAAGTCCCTGACGGTGGGAACGCTGATCGTCGCCGCCGGGCTTGCCACGGCGCTTTATTGGACAGGCCCGGAATTCACATTCGGTCTTAATCTCTTGCGCAATCTTCTGGCTGTCTTCGGCGTTCTTGGTTTCTGGGTGGCATCGTCCCTGCTCGTGCAGAACCGGCTTGGCCAGCGTCTATCGCAAACCGGTAGCCTGAGCTTCTGGATATTCTGCGCCCATTATCCGCTCCTCGTCATCCTCTGGATGGTCTGGAACAAGGGTGACCTCGACTTCTATCCCGCCTTCTATATCGGCGCAGTGGCTTTGACCTTCCTGCTCCTGATCATCACCAATGCGCAGGTCCGCGCACGGCTACCCGCTCTCTACGCGGTCTTAACCGGTAGTCGCAGCGGCAAGCCCAAACCTCTTTCTCATCACGACGCGGTGGAACCTATCGCCGCCAGCCAGTCTTCTGCCAATCCCGCCTATTCACAACGACGGAGGTAACCGATGACCTACCCCGCCCTATGTCAGCCGCGCATCATCGCTGCCGCATTGATCGCTATCACGTCTGCCACATCTCCAGCCTTGTCTCAGGAAGAGAACGGCAAGTCCTTCATCGAAAACTTCGACAGCATGGACCGCTCCTTCTGGTACGTTTCGGATGGGTGGAACAACGGCCCGCACCAGAACTGCACATGGTCCAAGAAGCTGGTGGCCTTCGAAGATGGGCATCTGCAACTGGGCTTCAGCAACGAAAAGCTTGGAGACCGCAACTATTCCTGCGGAGAAATCCAGACCAAGGGCCGCTATCGCTACGGCACCTATGAAGCGCGGATCAAGACCGCACCGGGTTCAGGGTTGAATTCGGCATTCTTCACCTATATCGGGCCAACCGATAAGAAGCCGCATGACGAGATCGACATGGAAATCCTGGGCAAGGACAGCAATCAGGTCCAGTTGAACCAGTATGTGTCGGCAAAGGGTGGCAATGAAAAGCTGGTGGATGTGCCGGGTGGTGCAGACAAAGGCTTCAATGACTACGCCTTCGTTTGGGAGCCTCAGCGGCTGCGTTACTACGTGAACGGCAAGATGGTTCATGAGGTTACCGACCCATCGAAGATCCCGCAGAACGCGCAGAAGATATTCTTCAGCCTTTGGGGCACCGACACGCTGAAAAGCTGGATGGGCAAGTTCGATTATTCCGGCCCCGTCACGATGCAGGTCGATCGCTTCGCTTTCACCGCACTCGGGGACAAGTGCCAGTTTTCGGAATCCGTCGCCTGCCAAACCAACTGATGCATCCTGCCCAAAGTCAGACGAAGATGAACGGATCGGACATGACCCACATTCTCTATTTTGCGCATGATCTGGCAGACCCCGCCATCCGCCGCCGCGTCATGACGCTGCAAGCGGGCGGCGCGACCGTCAGCCTTGCAGGATTCAGGCGCGCGGATAACGGGCTGGCTGACATCGATGGCCTCGTCCCGATCGATCTTGGGCAAACGGCCGATGGCCGCTTTGCTCAGAGAATGGCTTGCGTGGCAAAAGCGAGCCTCGCACTTCCAGCCAAGTTGTCGCCGGTGAAGAAGCCGGACGTGATCATTGCTCGCAATCTGGAAATGCTGGCGCTTGCCCGGCGCGCCGTCAGCCACTTTGGCGCGCATGTTCCGGTCGTCTATGAGTGTCTCGACATCCACAGGCTTCTGTTGAACGAAGGACTGCCCGGCAAACTGCTGAACGCCGTTCAGCGCGCGCTCGGGCGGAACGTCAAACTTCTCATCACAAGTTCACCGGCATTCGTGGAGAATTACTTCAAGCCCCGTTCCGGTCTTAACCTTCCCGTGCTGCTGCAGGAAAACAAAGTCCTGGCACTGGATGGCGACGACATGCCCGCCCCGTCCCCGCGTGTGCCGCAAGTGGGAGAACCATGGAAGATTGGCTGGTTCGGTGCATTGCGTTGCCGCAAGTCACTGCAGATCCTTGCAGACTTCGCCGCAAAGATGGACGGCAAGGTCGAAGTCGTCCTGCGCGGCCGCCCGGCCTATTCAGAATTCGATGACTTCGACAGCTTCGTCGCACGTGCGCCTCATCTCACTTTCTATGGCCCATACAAAAATCCGGAGGATCTGGCCTCGATCTATAACGATGTCCAGTTCACCTGGGCTATCGACTTCTTTGAAGAAGGACAGAACTCAAGCTGGCTCCTCCCAAACAGACTCTACGAAGGCGGTCTCCACGGCGCTCTTCCGATTGCGGTCGCAGGCACCGAAACGGCGCGCTTTCTGCAGCAGCGGAATATCGGTCATGTTCTTGAGAAAGCCAGCGTTGCATCGCTTGAAGCAATGTTCTCCGCACTGAGCGATGCCTCCTATCTGCAAAGCTTCCAGACGTTGGCCGCGATCGACCGGCAACAGTGGATTACAGACGTAGACGACTGCCGGGAGCTTGTCCGCGTGCTTCAATCCCTGACGATGCGACCGGATGGGCGCCCGGTCGATGCCGTTCCTTCGATGGCTTTGAGCGGGAGGACATCATGAAATCAGTCTCTGTTCCCGGCGTGAAGACATTGATCGTCATTCCCTGCCTCAACGAAGCACGGACGATCGACGATCTGCTGTTGAAATTTTCCAGCACATTGAATCATTCCGATGACCGGATCATCGTCGCGGATGGTGGCAGCGAGGATGGAACCCGTGACATCGTTGCCGCTTTCTCCAGACAGGATCAGCGCGTCATTCTGCTTGCCAACCCCAAGCGCATCCAGAGTGCGGGCATCAACCTGGCAGTAGAGGTCTTCGGAGAGGGCTACGACTATATGATCCGTATCGATGCGCATGGCGACTATCCGGACGACTATTGCCATCGTCTGCTGGAAGACGCTGTGGCGATGGGCGCGGATTCGGTGGTTGTCGCCATGGACACTGTTGGCCATGGCACGTTTCAGAGGGCGACCGCGGCAGCGCAGAATTCCAAGCTCGGCAATGGCGGCTCAAAGCATCGCGAGGGTGCCAAGGGTCGCTGGATCGATCACGGACATCATGCCCTGATGCGGATCGAGGCCTTCAAGGCGGTCGGCGGCTATGATGAAAGCTTCAGTCACAATGAGGACGCTGAACTCGATCACCGCCTGCGCAAGGCGGGCTTCCGCATCTGGATGACCGACAAGACACGCATGACCTATTATCCGCGCGCCAGCATCGGTCCGCTGTTTCGCCAATACATGGCCTATGGTCGGGGAAGAGCGAAGAACCTGCTGAAGCACCGCGCCATTCCGAAAATCCGCCAGATGATCCCGCTTGCGGTGTTGCCCTGTGCGGCTCTCGCGCTCTTCGGCTTTGTCCACTGGATCGCCCTTATCCCACTTTGCCTCTGGATTGCCGCATGTCTGGGCTATGGCCTCTGGATGGCAATTGGAGAGAAGAATCCTTACGGGCCGCTTGCGGCCGTCTCGGCAATGACCATGCATCTGGCCTGGTCGACAGGTTTTTGGTGTGAGCTTCTGGGCTCTTTCGCCACGCCCCAGCCACTTGCAGGAAAGGCTGTCTCGTGACCTATCATCCCGCAACTCATGAGAAAGTCGATATCGGCATCTGCACCTATCGCCGCCCGACGGTGGTGGATACGCTGCTCTCGCTGTTCCGGTTGGATGTGCCAGAGAACGTGTCCGTGCGTCTGATCGTCGCCGACAATGACGCAGAGCCATCCGCGCGGGAGCTGGTCAACGCCCTGCAACAGCGAGCGCCTTTCCCGATCCATTACGTCCATTGCCCGAAATCCAACATCTCGATTGCCCGCAATGCCTGCCTCTCCGAGTGCGAGGCCGACTATCTGGCCTTCATCGATGATGATGAGACCGCGCCTGCAAACTGGCTGACCGAGCTTTTGAAGACGGCACAGGAAACCCAAGCCGATGCCGTGCTTGGCCCGGTGACGGCGCTTTACGCGGAGGATGCGCCGGGCTGGATGACAAAGGGCGACTTCCACTCGACGCGGCCTGTCTGGGTCAATGGCGACATCATTACTGGCTACACCTGCAACACGCTTCTGCGCATGGCCTCTCCTGCGGTCAAAGGCCGGCGCTTCGCCCTGTCGCTCGGACAAAGCGGCGGGGAAGACACGCATTTCTTCACCCATATGCATCAGGACGGTGGACGCATCGCTTATTCAGAAAATGCCTTGCTGACAGAGCCTGTACCGCAAAGCCGTGCCAGCTTCATCTGGCTTGCCAAACGGCGCTTCCGCTCCGGCCAGACGCACGGACGTTTGCAGGCCGAGCAGAAGGCGGGGCTCAGACGCCTTCCGCTGATCCTGTCGACGGCCGCAAAGATCACCTATTGCGCGGCCACCACCTTTCTCACCGCTTTCGATCCTGTCCGTCGCAGCCGTTCGGCTCTGCGCACTTCGCTTCATGCGGGATCGCTAAGCGGCATCTTCGGCGTTCGTGAAATCCGCCAATATGGCACTGTGGAGGCTGCATGAGCGCATTGCAAACCGAACCGGATGTGACCTTCGTCATCGCGGCCTACAAGGCAGCCGATACGATTGTCGCGGCGATCGACAGCGCTCTGGCGCAAGAGAATGTCTCGCTTGAGGTGGTGGTGGTCGATGACTGCTCGCCGGACGAGACGCGCGCTGTCGTTCAAGCAGTGACCGAGCGCGATCCCCGCGTCAAACTGATAGCCCTCGACAGCAATCTCGGTCCAGGGGGCGCACGCAATGCCGGGATCGACGCTGCCCAGGGACGTTGGATCGCGGTACTCGATTCCGACGACATGGTCTATCCGGAGCGCATGGCGCAGATGATCGTGCGCGCCGAGAAAGCCAACGCGGATATCGCCGTCGACAATCTGGATGTCGTCTATAGCGACGGGCGCCCACGCGAGACGATGTTCGAGCCCGCCTTCCTGCAAGCAAGAAGGTTGCTCACACTCGAAGACTTCATCCGTTCCAACATCCTCTTCAAGTCGACTTTCAATTTTGGCTACGTAAAGCCGATTTTCCGTCGCGATTTCCTTAATGACCACGGCCTTCGCTTTCGCCAGGATCTGCGCATCGGCGAGGATTACCTTCTTCTGGCGTCAGCGCTCGCGTCTGGCGCCTCCTGTGTCATCGAACCAATGCCTGGATATATTTATAATATCCGACAGGGCTCGATTTCGCGCGTGCTCGAACTCCATCACGTCGATGCGATGATCGCCGCAGACAAGGAATTCTTGCGCCAATACGCGCTTCTGCCGGCCGCGATGGACGCGCAGGCCGAAAGAACGAGAAGCCTTATCCAGGCCAGGCACTTCCTGATGCTGGTCGACAGCATCAAACGACGCTCCGTATCAGACACGATCAGGATCGCGCTTCGCGACCCTGCCGCAGTCAAACATCTCCGCATGCCGATTTCCATCAGACTGCAAAAGCTGAAGAAAACGCTTTTTCCTTCAGCCTTATCTTCGGCAATGCCGGCCAGAAACTGAACGCAGCGGGACAGCCGAAGGCAATCCACTGCCACGCGTCACGCGCCCATAAAAATGACAAGGTAGGTCCATGAACCAGAAAACCTTTAGATCGAACGGCCATTTCCCGGACCCTGCAAAGGATTCCGACACCTTTATCGACCTCGACCGCCTGTGGGCTGCTGTGGTACGCCGGGCCAATATCATTGGCGCTTGCGTCGTCGCGAGCATGGTTCTGGCCGGACTTTACCTTGTTCTGGCAACCCCGGTTTATACCGCAATGACGCAGGTGCTTCTCGACGAAAGCCTGTCTCGTTACGCCGAGGAGGAGAGCCCGGTCCCTGCAGCCCAGGTCATCGACAACCGTATCGCCAGCGCTGTTGAAATCCTGAAGTCGAAAGAGATGGCTCTGACGGTCGTGGACAAGGCAAAGCTTGACGAGAATGACACCATCGTCAACCCGCCGACGGGCCCTGTCGATATCGTCAAATCCTCCGTCAAAGCCGTGGTCGACCTGCTGACACCAAGCGATACGCCCGCCTCAGAAGAGGCAATCCGCAACGGCAAGCGTGAAAAGGCCGCTGCCGTTATTCAACAGGCGCTGACGGTGGAACGCGTCGGTCGAAGCTCGGTTATTGCGATCTCCATTCGCTCCACCGACCGCCAGCTTGCCGCCAACATCGCCAAGACCTACGCCAACTCCTATCTGACCGAACAGTTGAACGCCAATTTCGATGCATCGGAACGCGCTTCGGTCTGGCTACAGGAACGTCTGACGGATCTCAATCAGCGCGCGCAGGCCGCTTCGCTCGCCGTCGAAAAATACAAGTCCGACAACAACATTGTATCGTCGCGAGGCGAGTTGATGTCGGAAGGCCAGCTTGCCGATCTGAACGGGCAATTGATTGCAGCGCAGGCCGATGCAGCGACGGCACAGGCGCGCTACTCTCAATACAAGTCGATTATCGACCAGGGGCCGGACAACGCGGTCAATAACGCTGTCGTTTCGGCACGCGACACCGACAATACGGTCATTCAGGATCTGCGCAAACGCTACATCGGCATTTCGGACCGAGAGCGCGGCGTGATCCAGCAGTTTGGCAAGGATCATCCGCAGGCTATCGCTCTCGAGGCCGAGAAAAAGGATTTGGCGGGCCAGATCTACCAGGAACTTCAGCAGCTGACTGGTAGCTTCAAAAATGAATTCGATGTCACCCAGTCACGTGTGCAGTCCTTGCGCGATAACATCGACCGGGTGGCCGGCCGCAACTCCCAGACCAACATAACGATGGTCAAGCTTCGGGAGCTGGAACAGCAGGCAACGGCGCTGAAGACCCTTTACGAGTCCTATCTCGGCCGCTTCGAAGAGGCTTCGCAGAAGCAGTCCTTCCCGATTGCAAAGGCACGCGTCATCTCCGAAGCCGGCCTGCCGACATCGCCCTCAAGCCCGAAAAAGACCATGACGATGGCGCTGTCGATCGTGCTTGGCCTGATGCTCGGTGGCGGCCTAGCCGCGGTGCTGGAATTCCGGGATCGCTACTTCCACACCGGCGCCGACGTGCGTGACAATCTGCGGATGCGCTTCCTGGGCTACCTGCCGTTCATTGGCGAAAAAGGCGTCGAAACCGGAAAGTCGGAAACTGGCGCGGCCACGCCGGATGTGCCTGATACCAATATCGAAGACAACGGGCAGGTCTCTTTCCAAAAGATGCTGCGGCTTGCCGTGGACAGCCCGCGCTCCAGCTTCACCGAGACGCTGCGCAACGTGAAACTGACGGCCGATGTGGTGATCCAAGAGCGTCAGTGCCGTGTGATTGGCGTGATCTCCTGCTTGCCGAATGAAGGCAAGTCGGTCGTGGCGCTCAATCTCGCAGGCCTGATCGCCACGACTGGCAAGCGGACGCTGGTGGTGGATGCCGATATTCGCAATCCCGGCCTCAGCCGCATGTTGACCACACGCCAGTCGGCAGGCCTCGTCGAAGTCGTTCTGGATGATGTTCCATGGACCAAGGCAGTCAAGGTCGACAGCCGCACCAAGATGGGCATTCTGCCGGTCTCCGTCAGCAATCAGTTCGCCCATTCGAGCGAATTGCTCGCGTCCGCGGGTATGCGCAAGTTCATGGAATCGGCCCGTGAAGCCTGCGATTACATCATCGTTGACTTGGCGCCAGTCGTACCGGTGATCGATGCCAAGGCCTTTGCCTCGCAGGTGGATGGCTTCGTGTTCGTCACCGAATGGGGCAAGACACCGATCCAGATGGTTCAAAACCTGATGAACCACGAACCGGAAATCGCCAGCAAGACACTGGGTATCGTTTTGAACAAGACGGATATGGCGGAGCTTCAGCGCTATGCAGACCCCGGTGGCTCTGAACATTACCACGAGCAGTTCGGCGCCTATTATGCCGACGCCAAAAAGCCCGTGCCGGAAACGGTTTGATCAAGCAACAAAATGCCCGCCATCAAGCGGGCATTTCTCATGTCAGGCACTATAGCGGGGTGGATTTCCAGATCATTTTCCGACTTTATGTCGGCTCAGCCGATCTTATTCAGGACAATGACCCATGACCTCCCCTATCGCTTATGTTTCCCGATCAGCCGATGATGAGGAGGCGACATGGATCGAAACGCTTTCGAAGGCGATGCCGGGGGAAAAGATTGTCTCCATACGGCAGATGACGGAGGAGCAGCGGCAAGCCGCTGAGATCGCGATCGTCGCCAATCCCGATCCCGCTGACATTGCCAGGCTTCCCGGACTGAAATGGATCCACAGCCTCTGGGCTGGCGTGGAACGGATCGTTTCGGAACTTGGGCCAACCGCTCCCCCCATCGTGCGGCTGACAGACCCGGAACTGGCACGCGTCATGGGAGAAGCGGTTCTCGCCTGGACCTATTACCTGCATCGCAACATGCCGGACTACCGACAACAGCAGGAAAAGAAGATCTGGAAAGACTTGGAATACCGCCATCCCAAAGACGTCACGGTCGGTCTGATCGGGCTTGGCCTGCTTGGCACCGAATCCGCGAAACGTCTTCTAAGCGCCGGTTTCGATGTCATGGGCTGGAGCCGCTCGCTGAAAGACCTTGAAGGCGTGGCGACGGTATCGGGCGAAGAGGGGCTGAACGAGCTTCTGGCAAAAAGCGATATCGCCGTCTGCCTGGTTCCGTTGACGGCAGAGACCCGTGGCCTCATCAATGCCCGTCGCTTGCAGCGCATGAAGCCGGGCGCATCGATCATCAATTTCGCCAGGGGCGCGGTTATCGTAGCCGATGATCTTCTGTCCTCTCTGGACAGCGGTCATATCGCCCACGCCGTTCTCGATGTCTTCGAGAAAGAGCCTCTAGACCAGGGTTCACCGTTCTGGAGCCATCCGAACGTTACCGTTCTTCCCCATATCTCGGCGCCGACCGACCCAGGCTCATCTGCCGCAATCGTCGCTCAAAACATCCACAATTGGCGAAAGACCGGTGAATTGCCGATGACGGTCGATATGCAGCGGGGCTATTGATCAAGACGGTGAGCCATCGATCAAGCGTGTCACGATTTAAAATCGTGACACGCCCTGATAGCTGATCAGGAATTGCTCATCGCCTGACCGATGGCATAGCGCACATCGTTCTCATTATAGGGCTTGCACAGCAGGACGGCTCCTGCCGGCGCGTTCTTTGGCAGGAAATTGTCACCTGTGGCAAACACCACCGCAATGTCCGGCTTGCGCTGCTTCACCAGAACGGCGAGTTCCGCACCACCCATATCCGGCAGCCCAAGATCGGTGACCAGAATATCGACCTCTTCCCGATCGAGAAGATCGAGCGCCTGCGTTGCATTCGCGGCTTCGACCACCATGTGACCGACCTCGGTCAGAATATCGGTCGTGTTCATGCGGATCAAATCGTCGTCCTCAACCAGCAAAACACGCAGCATATCCTTTGCCTCCACCTTCGTCGGTTCACTGGCGACAGGGTGATCCGCTATGCGGTCGCGCCCGGATTCGACTCTCTGCTTCTGGTTGGCGATCACATGCCGCAGACGGCGGGCGAGCGCTTCACGCGTATAGGGCTTCGACAGAAGCTCGACACCCGGATCCAACTTGCCGCCATGGACAATCGAGTTTTCCGTGTAGCCGGAGGTGAACAGGATGGCGAGATGCGGCATGCGCTCCTTGACCCGGCGCGCCATTTCGCTGCTCTTCAACGGACCTGGCATCACCACGTCGGTAAAGATGACGTCGATCGGCACGCCGCTTTCGGCAACCGTCAAGCCTGCCTGCGCATCACGCGCCGTCAGGACTCGATAACCGAGATCGGTCAGCATCTCGACAACGGTGCCACGGACCTCGTCATCATCCTCCACGACCAGAACGGTTTCAGAGCCGCCGACAACCGGTCCGTTATGAACGACGATCTCCCTGTCTTCATCCGCCATGGAGCGCGGCAGGTAGATGCGCACTGTGGTACCCTGCCCCAGCTCGGAGTAGATTTTCACATGGCCGCCGGATTGCTTGACGAAGCCGTAAACCATCGACAGGCCAAGGCCCGTCCCCTTGCCTTCAGGCTTGGTGGAAAAGAAGGGTTCGAACACGCGATCGAGGATTTCCGGTCGCATGCCGGAGCCGGTATCGGTGACGGCAAGCATGACATATTGACCCGGCTCGACCTCCGCATGATTGCGCGCATAGTCCATATCGAGAGAGGCATTACCGACTTCGATCGTCAGCTTCCCGGTGCCCTCCATGGCGTCTCGCGCGTTGATGGCAAGGTTGAGAAGTGCGTTCTCGACCTGGGTCGGATCGGCATAGGTGTTCCACAAGCCGCCTGCGGTGATCACTTCGACCTCGACGGCCTCGCCAAGCGAGCGTCTGAGAAGATCGTCCATGCCAGCGACGAAGCGACCGACATTGATGACGCGCGGCTCCAGCGCCTGACGACGGCCGAAGGCCAGGAGCTGGCTTGCAAGTTTCGCACCACGGCTGACGCCAGCCAGCGCGTTGCCGACGCGACGTTCGGCTCTTTCGTTGCCGGCCACATCCTTGGCAAGAAGCTGGAGATTTCCGGCAATCACTTGAAGCAGGTTGTTGAAATCATGCGCGACGCCGCCGGTCAGCTGGCCGATCGCTTCCATCTTCTGCGCCTGCTGTAACGCAATCTCCGTCTGGCGACGTTCGGCAATTTCCTTCTCAACGCGTGCTTCGAGCCCTTCGTTCAACTGACGAAGCTGATCTTCAGCGCGAATACGGTGACGGATTTCGCGTTCGAGATTGGCGGCATGCTCTTTCAGCGCCACCTCGGCAGTGCGTTGCTCGGTGATGTCGGTGTGGACGCCGACCCACTCTATAATCTCAGATTGCGCATTGATAATCGGCACGCCGCGAATAGCATAGGTGCGATAGACACCATCGCGACGGCGAACGCGATGTTCCCAGACATATGTTGCTTTGGCCGCGACGGCGCGGTTCCAGCTATTGATCGAGCCTTCGCGATCTTCCGGATGAACCGCCTCTGCCCAACCGAAACCTTGATACTCGTCATAGCTTTGGCCGGTCAGCTGTGACCAGGCAGGCTGTTCACCGAGCATCCGGCCTTCAGGGCTGTTCGTCCACAAGACACCGTGTACAGCTTCGACGGCAGCTTTAAAGCGGCTGTTGCTGACGAGAATGTCCCGCTCGGCCTGCTTCCTCGTCTCAATATCGATGATGAGGATATAGCAGCCGTCGACGTCGCCCCTGTGGTCACGCCTCGGCACATAACGGATTTCAGCCGCATGCCGCGTCCCATCCGGGCGCTGGATGCTGCTGTCGGAGACGATCTGCTCGCCCGCCATGGCCCGTTGAATGAATGGCTTGCGCTCATTGAAGAATGTCTCGCCCACGACATCGATGACGCGCTTCCCGAGAACCTCCTCAGGCGCACGGCCGAACCACTCCAGATAGCCCTCGTTGGCGAAACGATAGGTGTAATTTAAGTCGATGAAGCCGACGAGGATTGGAAGGGCAGAGGTCAGGCGGCTGAGTTCTTCACGGCTTGCGGCCAGTTCCTGAACGGTCTTCACCTTCTCGGTGTTTTCCAGAACCGTGCACAAGACGCCTTCGACAATACCCGCGTCATTATAGATCGGCGTGTAGAAGAGATCGAAGACGACCTCCTCCGGTGCACCGTTGCGATGCAGAACCATTTTCTGATCGCGAAAGGACTGTATTTCCCCGCGGAAACCCGCTTCCAGGATCTTTTCGTTCCAGTCCCAGATTTCCGGCCATATGCCGGGGACAGTGCCGCCGAGAGCGCGCGGGTGGTAGTTTCCGGCAATTTCGGTGTAGCCGTCATTATAGATCATCACATGATCCGGCCCCCACATCAAAACCTGCGGTATGGGTGAATTGACGACCGAGTTCACCTTAAGCCGAAGGGTCTGCGACCAATGCGCAATCGGTCCAAGCGATGTCTTGGACCAGTCAAAAGCGCGGACCAAGGCACCTGCCTCTCCACCGCCGACGGGCCAACTCGCAAAAGCACCCATATCAGTCATGCAAATTCACCCACAAGAACATCGACTTGTCACGCCAAGTCTTGAGTACAGGAAATAGAAGCAGGCTTCGCTTATCTATTTGAACGCACTTATCAAGCTTTTTTTCATGCGCGACGCAAGAGGCATGACAATCATGTGACTAACAGACCTTTATCAACCAATGAAGCAGGCCTCGTGCGGCCGCTTTTCCCGTTGCAAAACAGGTCGTTAGCAGGTAGCCGCCAGTGGGTGCCTCCCAGTCCAGCATCTCGCCTGCGACGAAGGTGCCGGGTAGCGATTTCAGCATATAGTTCTGGTCGATGCTCTCCCAGCGAATCCCACCAGCGCTCGATATCGCCTCGGCTATCGGTCGCGGCGAGGAAAGAGCAAGTGGAACCGCCTTGATCAGCCGAGCGAGCTCGCTGGCCGACATGTGCTGTGGGACCGCGCATTCTCGCAACAGTGCGATCTTCACCGGGGAAAGCCCGGCGCTTTTGCGTAGTTTGTTCGACACACTATCCTTGCTGGGCGCACGCGCCAGATCTCGGGCAAGACGCTCCTCGGAACGGCCCGGCGCCAAATCGATGGTTAGGAAAGTTCGGCGGCCTTCTTGCAGACTGTCACGCAACGCAGCGGCGTGCGCATAGATCAGCGTCCCCTCCACCCCATTCTGCGTGATCACGAACTCCCCTTCGAAGCGACCCGCGTCGGAGGTGGTCACGACGGATTTGACAGGCTCTCCAGCGAAGCGCTCGCGAAAATACTCGCTCCACGCCACGTCGAACCCGCAATTGGCCGGTTGGAAATCCGCGACATCGACACCTGCCTGTCTCAGACCGCCCACCCACTGGCCCGTCGAACCGAGCCTCGGCCAGCTGGCTCCCCCCAGCGCAAGCAGGACCGCATCGGGCCTGATCTCCACCTGCCCCTCCGGCGTTTCGAAAAGAAGCGTGCCATCATCGAGACCGATCCAGCGATGACGGAGCTTGATCTCCACCCCCCGCTCAGAGAGGCGGCTGAGCCAGGCCCGTAACAGAGGGGAGCCCTTCATCGCCTTAGGAAAAACGCGGCCAGATGTTCCGACAAAAGTCTCCTGCCCCAAGGCCTCCGTCCACTCGCGCAACATCTGTGGCGTAAACTCGTCAAGCGCGCCTTTGAGCCGCGCTTCTGAGGCGCCGAAGCGCGTGGTGAATCGGTCGTAATCCTCACCATGTGTGATGTTGAGGCCAGACTTGCCCGCCATCAGAAACTTGCGCGCAACGGTCGGCATTGCTTCATAGACAGTTACGTCCACATCCGATGTGGATAATTCCTCGGCAGCCATCAGACCTGCCGGACCTCCACCGATGATCGCAATCTGTTTTCTTCGCATTGCCCACTGCTACCCTTCGCCTTTCGGTCTTCTTAGAGCGTTTGCCGCGACGCGTATATGCGCTATTAAGGCGTCATGTTCACGCTGATCCGAACGGAAACTTTTGAACAGGACATCAAGAAGAGCCGCTTTATCGCGACGGCAGGTCCTGCTGCCAATGAGGGCGCTGCAAGACGCTTCATAGCCGACAATTCGGTCGCGGCGGCCAACCACAATTGCTGGGCATGGCGCGTCGGACAAAGCTACCGTTTCAACGATGACGGCGAACCGTCCGGCACGGCCGGTAAACCGATTCTCCAGGCGATTGACGGAAATGAGCTCGATCACATCGCCGTCGTCGTTACGCGCTGGTTCGGCGGCATTCTGCTTGGAAGCGGCGGGCTTGTTCGCGCCTATGGCGGAACGGCGGGGTCCTGTCTCAGGAACGCCGAAAAGGCTGCCATCATTCCGGCTCATCAACTAACGCTGTCCTGCGGCTTCTCCGACCTCGCGCTTGTCAAAGCCCGCCTGCTGTCGGTCGACCATCTGGTCATCGAGAGCGAGACATTTACCGGCTCAGGGGCGGACCTCAACCTTTCCATACCGTCAAGCGAGGCGCAACGCGTCGCGCAGATGATTCAAGACATCACCAGTGGGCGTGTCCTTCTGCCACTGGTGGAATAGACCGTCAGGCGGCGCTCTGGCGTGTCGCGCAAATCATGCTATGAGGCTTCGCATGTCTGGCCAATTGCACAACCCGATCTACAACCCGCCGCTGGAGCCCTATATCTCGATCCTTCACCGGGATGAGAGCCTGTTGGTGCTGGATAAGCCGAGCGGTCTGCTTTCAGTGCCGGGAAAAGATCCGGCGCTGGCTGACAGTCTCGCGACCCGCGTTCAAAAGCAATTTCCATCGGCGTTGATGATCAACCGGCTCGACAAGGACACCTCCGGGATCGTCTTGATGTCATTGAACAAGAAGGCCCATGCCGCTATCGCAAGCCAGTTCGAAAACCGCACGACGACGAAAATCTACAAGGCGATCGTCTGGGGAGAGGTCATGGGCGAAAGCGGCGAAATCGATCTTCCACTGGCGATCGATCCGGACAACAAGCCGCGGCATCGCGTGGACTGGGACAACGGTC
Organism: Agrobacterium sp. SORGH_AS 787; assembly: GCF_030819035.1. Classification (NCBI taxonomy): domain Bacteria; kingdom Pseudomonadati; phylum Pseudomonadota; class Alphaproteobacteria; order Hyphomicrobiales; family Rhizobiaceae; genus Agrobacterium; species Agrobacterium sp. SORGH_AS 787. Next base: position 1,518,635 of record NZ_JAUTBG010000001.1, on the reverse strand, counting down.
GGGCAGCACAGACACAATGGCGCGTTCTGGAACGTCTGTCCCTTCCCGCCACACGGCTGGAACTGCGTCCCTTAACCGGGCGGACACATCAATTGCGGGTGCATATGAAGGCGCTTGGTCACGCCATTCTCGGCGATGAATTTTATGCCGGTGGCGAAGCCCTTGCCGCAGCACAGCGGCTTCTACTGCACGCCGAAGAACTGGGCTTCAGACATCCGTACGGTCACGATGTGACATTCCGTGTTCCTGCTCCCTTCTGAGACGAGCCATGGCAAAAAAAGACGCAGAAGAGTTTGTCGTTGATTTTGTCGGGGGAGCCGTCGGGCACCGACTGCGCTCGGGCGAAGGACGGGGACAGGCTTTGCCAAAGGCCGCCGGCTTCACCAAGGGCCGGACACCCTTCGTCGTCGATGCGACGGCGGGTCTTGGCCGCGATGCATTTCTGCTCGCCTCGCTCGGCGCCAATGTCACACTGATCGAGCGATCACCAGACATGTACGTCCATTTGCAGGACGGAATTGCCCGCGCAAAAGCCGAAGGCGGTATCTACGAGGAAATTGCGTCCAGAATGACATTGCTTCACGGCGACTCCAGAGAGTTGCTCAAGACGTTGTCACCCGACGTAGTGGTTGTCGATCCGATGCACCCGCCACGCCACAACAGCGCGTTGGTGAAAAAGGAAATGAGAGTGCTGCGGGATGTTGTGGGTTCAGATCCGGACCAGCGGGAACTGATGGAAGCAGCGCTGCAAGCTGCGCGCAAAAGAGTTGTATTGAAATGGCCGGTTCGGGCTGCGCCTATGGAGGGGCTTCAGAAGCCCTCCCATCAGATTTCCGGAAAGAACACGCGCTACGATGTGTTCATGATATTCCGGGACGAGCCTCTCGCCGATTAACGAAATACCGGCTTGCGCTGGGCGTTCATCAAAAGCTCATGACGCGATGCAAAATCTCCGAAAAGTTTGCGAAGACGCTTCTCTTCAGACTCATCCAGTCGATAACGACGGCAAAATTCCATAACACTCAAAATTGGCTTGACCTCGGCTGTGTCAAGCTCTTCCTTGTCCAATCTTTGCATAATGCCCTCCTGACCGACCGAGATTAACGCTGGCGGAAGAAGAACGTTCCCGAATAAATCGTGTAGACGAGAATTTGCAGGATTGGACACGTAACGATCAAGTTTTCTTGACCTTGCGGTGATGCAACTTAAAAAACACCGAAATGTTCCCGATCCGCTCAATTAAACTGGAAGGGAGTTCCATGCCGCGCGTTCGATACCTGCTAACCACCACGCTTCTGTCTGCCATTCTCACCGTTCCCGGCTACGCTTTCGCGCAATCCGCAAGCCCGGTTGAAACGAACCCGCCCCATGGAAAAAACCAGACACCCGCCTTTGAAGGGCAGACGCGGGCTCCACAGCCAGACAAGATGCCATCGCTGCAAAAGACCGTCGTTGCTGACGACCTTCCACATCTCTGGTCGATGGCGCTTCTGCCCGACGGCCGTATGCTTGTTGCCGCCAAGGAAGGTGCGATGCACATCGTGAAGGATGGCAAGGCCGGTCCTGCCATCGAGGGCGTGCCAGAAGTCGCGTCATCCGGGCAAGGTGGCCTTCTCGATATTGCTTTGGCTCCTGATTTCGATACATCTGGCATGGTCTACTTCTCCTTTTCCGAACCACGCGATGGCGGCAACGGCACGTCGGTCGCTTCGGCAAAGCTGATCGAGACGAACGGGACCGCGGTTCTTGAAAACACCAACGTCATCTTCCGTCAGATGCCCACATACGATGGAGACAAGCACTTCGGATCGCGTCTCGTCTTCGGTAACAATGGCGAGCTTTATGTCACGGTCGGCGAGCGTTCGGACAAGGAGCCCCGCGTTCAGGCACAGGATCTCTCCAGCGGGCTGGGCAAGGTGTTCCGCATCGACACCAGCGGCAAGGCGCTCCAGGATAATCCTTTCGTCGGCCGCGAAAATGCCCTGCCGGAAATCTGGAGCTATGGCCATCGCAACATTCAGTCAGCCGCGCTCGATGGCGACGGACGCCTCTGGACCGTCGAACACGGTCCGAAAGGCGGCGACGAACTGAACCTGCCCAAGGCCGGACTGAACTATGGCTGGCCCGTGATCACCTATGGCATCGAATATAGCGGAGACAAGGTCGGCGAGGGCGCAACCGCCAAGGAGGGTATGGAGCAGCCCACCTATTATTGGGATCCGGTCGTCGGCCCGTCCGGCATGGTCTACTACAATAGCGACGCCATTCCCGAGTGGAAAGGCTCGTTCCTGATCGGTGGCTTGGTCACCCAGGGTCTCGTGGTGCTGAAGATGGACGGAGACAAGGTGGTTTCGGAAGGGCGACTGCCGCTGGAAGCGCGCATCCGCGATGTCGAGCTTGGCAAGGACGGCGCCGTTTACGCTGTGACCGAAGAGCGTGGCGGCGGCAAATCTCAGATCATTCGTCTGGCACCGGACGCCTGATCAACCGGAGTCTGATCAAATTGAAGGGAGCGGGCATGTTCCGCTCCTTTTTCTGGAACGGACATCTGTTCAGCGCAGTTATTTGAGAAAACTCGAAGGCAGCGCCAAGATCATGAACCAGCACCCTGTCCGGCTCCTCAAGAAAATCGGCTTAACCTATGTCAGCGACCAAGAGCCCGGTATCGCCCGTGAGCGGCGCGGCAAGGGGTTTTCCTACCGCCTTCCCGACGGGACGCTGCTTTCCGACAAGATAGAAATCACACGCATACGGTCGCTCGCAATTCCCCCAGCCTATCAACGCGTCTGGATATGCATCGAACCCTCGGGTCATCTCCAGGCAACCGGCTTCGACGCAAGAGGGCGAAAACAATACCGCTATCACGTAGACTGGCATGCATTTCGCGGCGAAACAAAGTTCTTCCAGCTGAAGTCGTTCGGTGAGGCATTGCCGGCAATTCGCCGCCGGGCGCTTTCCCACATCGAGAAGGACATCAACAGCCAGAACAGGACGCTTGCGGCGTTGATTCTTCTTCTTGACGCCGCCTATCTGCGCGTCGGCAACAAGACCTATCTCGAAAGCAACGGGACCTACGGTGCGACGACCCTTCTCAAGCGTCACGTGTCGCTCGGCGAGACGATCGAACTTCGTTTCATCGCAAAAGGTGGACAGAAGGTGCGCCGCAGCCTCCGTCATCCCCGGCTGCAAAAGATTCTGGAGGAGATTGCCGATTTACCCGGCAAGCAGCTCTTCGTTTGGCAAGATGAGAACCATATGGTCCATCCCATCGATTCCAGCGCGCTCAACAGCTACCTGTCCGAAACTGCGGGCGAAGGTATTTCGGCCAAGACCTTCCGCACCTGGGGCGGCACGCTTGCGGGCTTCTGCCACGCCGCCGAGAGACTGGCGAGTGGCAGCGCCCCGACCATCAAGAGCATTTGCGAGGCAGCCGCCGAAGAACTCTCCAACACGCCAGCCATCTGCCGCAAAAGCTATGTCCACCCCTCCGTTCTCGATCTGGCGACCGAACCGAAGGCGATCAAGCGGCTGGAAACCGTTTTGGAAACGCCGACAAAGACCATCTCGGGACTACGAGCAGACGAGCGGCGGCTCATCTCCTACCTCCCCTAATTTAGAAATATCTTTATGGACGGACTGATCCGTTCAGTCTCGTGTCAGCAAATCTCTCCAGAAGGCGTTGATTAGCCGGAAAAGCAAAACGCGCTCACGCGCGTCCGGTGCATCGATTGGCACGAGGAGAGTGGGCGCTTGGCACCTTTGACAGATCATCTGGACGGCAGCGAAATCCGTCGTCCCGAAATCGGCAGCATTACCTTGAGCGTCATCGCCGCTCTCTATCTGCTGTTCTTCATGAACCAGACATTCTGGTCGAAGGTTAACACCCACCTGTCCGCCTATCCCGTCGCGATCTACGCGCTCTATGTGGCCATGGCGGCGCTTTTTGCCGCACTGCTCATCACCTTCTCGGCAAAATACATCATGAAGCCGATCCTGATGGTGCTGATTACCATTTCCGCGCTTTGCTCCTGGTTCATGGATCGCTTCGGCGCGGTGATCGACCGCGACATGGTCCGCAACGCGTTCGAGACGACCACCGGCGAAGCAAACAATCTGATCACCTCCGCCTTCCTTCTGCACATGGCGATCTACGCGCTGGTTCCCATCCTGCTTCTCGCTTTCGTGCGCATCCGCCACCGTCCGATTCTCGGCAAGTTGTTCTGGAATACGCTGAGCGTGATTGCATGCCTCGTCATCATCGGCGGCATTGGCGCGATGAATTCCAAGACCTTCACGACTGCGATCCGTCAGCACCGGGATATCGTCAAAAGCCTGAATCCGATTTCGCCACTCTTTGCGACGGCGCATTACTTCCAGATCGCAAATAAGGAAGCACAGTTGACCGTCACGCAGACCGGCCTCGACGCGAAGGTGAAACCTCCTGTCATTGCCGTCGGAAAACCGCGCGTGACCGTCGTCGTCGCAGGCGAAACCGCACGTGCGGCCAACTTCTCGCTGAATGGCTATGGCCGCGAAACCAACCCTGAGCTCAAGAAGAGAGACGTGATCTATTTCCCGAGCACGGTCAGTTGCGGCACCTCTACAGCGATTTCAATCCCTTGCATGTTCTCGAAGTTCACCCGCTCGGAATATACCCACAGCAAGGCGCTCTCCAATGAGAACCTCATGGATGTTCTGGTGCATGCCGGGGTCGACTCGCAGTGGCTGGACAACGACACCGGAAGCAAGGGCGTGGCGGACCGCATTCCCTATTTCGATTTGAGCGCAACCCGCGATGCCACCTTCTGCAAGACCGGCGAATGCAGTGACGATATCTTCCTCGACAGGCTCGACAGCTGGCTCGACCGCGTCACCAAGGACAGCGTCATCGTCATCCACCAGCTCGGTAGCCACGGCCCGTCCTACTATCTCCGTTATGGCGATCAGTTCAGGACATTTACGCCGGACTGCCGCACCTCGGAACTTGGCAATTGCAAGGACGAAGAGATCGTCAACTCCTACGACAACACGATCCTTTATACCGACCATTTCCTCTCTGCCATCATCGACAAGCTGAAGGCCCGCTCCGATAGGCTCGCCACCGGAATGCTCTATGCCTCCGATCACGGCGAATCTCTTGGCGAGAACGGGCTTTATCTCCACGGCGCGCCTTACATGCTCGCCCCAGCAGAGCAGACGCATGTTCCCTTCCTGGTGTGGATGGACAATGACTTCGCGCGCTCCATGGGCGTCGACCGCGCCTGCCTTGCCGATGAGGCAAAGGCCGGTGGTAAATCCCATGACAATTTCTTCCACAGTATTCTTGGGATGATGAACGTCTCCACCTCCGTCTACGACCCGTCGCTCGACGTGTTCCACGCGTGCCAGTCGAAGCCCACGACATGATGCGCATGTGCCTTGACGACGAACCGCCCGAAGCGATACGCATTGGCAGTTCTGGAGTGAGGTCGGTGTGCGCGTTCTGCTGGTGGAAGACGATCATGTGCTGGGAGAAGCGCTAAGAGATCACGTGGCGGCAGCAGGGCATGCCGTGGATTGGTTCAAGACATTGAGCGAAGCCATGGCGGCAACCCAGACAGTGAGCTACGGTCTCATCCTGCTGGACTTACGCCTTCCCGATGGCGAGGGGCTCAGCCTCTTGCGGGCCTTGCGCAAAACGAACAACGCCGTGCCCGTGATCATCCTGACCGCACACGATCAGGTCTCCGACCGGATCGAAGGCCTGAATGCCGGGGCGGACGACTATCTCGTCAAACCGTTCAATCTCGGCGAGCTGACGGCACGGATGCTTGCCGTGTCGCGCCGCTATGAAGGACGTTCGACGCCCATCGTCAGGTTGCCCGGCATCGAAATCGATCAGGCGGCGAAAAGCATCACGGTCCAAGATCGCGCGTTGACGCTGAGTGCCCGGGAATGGGCAGTGCTGGAGAAACTCGTAGAGAGACCAGGCGCGCTTGTCTCGAAAGCGCAGCTACAGGAGACCTTGTATGAGTTCGGCGCTGAGATCGAAAGCAATACCGTCGAGGTCTATATCAGTCGCCTGCGCAAGAAGATCGGTTCCGATCGCGTGGAAACCGTAAGAGGGCTTGGTTATACGATTCGCTGATCTCATACCCTTTAAGCTCGGACCTTATAAACCGAGCATGACGCGCCGGATGGTTCTTGCGCTGGTCAGCGTCCTGTCGATTTCCTGGATGGCCGCCTCCGCGCTTGGCGTCATGGTCATGGAAGAAGAGTTTGCGGAAATTTTCGACAGCGGCGTCCAGGAAACCGCCGACAGATTGCTTCCGCTTGTCGCGGAAGACCTTCGCGAACGAAGCCCGGAAGCACAACGCCGTCTTGGCCAGCCCACGACCGGCTCTGAATATCTGACCTATCAGGTGCGCGATCGCGACGGTGCTGTTTTGCTGCACTCTCATGACAGCGCCCGTGAAGGCTTCGACGTGCCGCTGAGGCCGGGTTTCGCCGATACGGATACTCAACGGATTTACACCGTCGTGACGCCTGAGGGCGATCTTTATCTTCAGGTAGCCGATGCTTTTGCCAATCGGCGCGAGGCCATCGAGGAAGCATCTACGGCGCTCATCCTCCCCGTCCTTGTTCTCATTCCGGCGAGCATCATTGCGGTCATTCTGGTCATCCGCCGCACCCTGGCGCCGATCCAGACGCTCAGAGACGATATTGCCCGCAAAGACGGCGGCAATCTTGCGCCGGTCGATTCCGGTCGTCTTCCCGCCGAACTCGATCCGATCGCCCGTTCGGTAAACCTGCTGCTGGAGCGATTGCGGTCAGCACTGGAGGCGGAGCGCTCGTTCGCGTCCAACAGTGCGCACGAATTGCGAACGCCGATCGCCGGAGCGCTTGCCCAAGCGCAGCGATTGAAGGCGGATATTCCGCCCCATCTTGCCCCGCGTGTCGATCAGATAGAATTGTCGCTCTCCAATCTCGCGCAGTTATCAGAGAAGCTTTTGCAGATGTCGCGTGCGGAAGCCGGTATTGGCATCTCCGATACCCTCGTCGATCTTCTGCCGGTGCTGGAACTCGTCGTCGAGGACATGAGCCGGTCAGAACTTGGGGCCGGACGTATTCACCTGCATCTGCCCGATGACGGCCAGCTTAAGGGCAAGGTCGACCCGGACGCTTTCGGTATCGTCGTTCGAAACCTGCTGGAGAACGCGCTGACGCATAGTCCTGAGGATTCGCCGGTCGAAATCTACGTCCATAAGAACAGATCCGTGCGGATCGTCAATGACGGCACGCCCGTCGATCCGGCACTTCTCCCTCGCCTGACGACCCGCTTCATGCGCGGCCAGACCCAGGCGTCCGGGTCCGGGCTTGGCCTTGCAATTGTCGACAATCTTTCCAAACGCATGAATGCGCCGCTCACCCTTTCCTCACCGGCTCCTGGGCGCGAGCGGGGTTTCGAAGCGCGGATCGATCTGCCAAAGCAGGTTTGAGGCCTCGACACAGCGTCGGCGGCCTCATGCATTCAGTCCTCGTGTCTGTGGCTGTGATCGGCATCACGCTTTGCGATAGTTGTGAACATCGTTTGAAACCGAACAGGCAGGATTGCTTTCAATGCGGTCTCCCTCTTAAGTGAATCCAATGACCTACGAGTTCGCTCTACTGAAAGCCACGAGGCTCCTGCGCGCCCTGACGCGAGCGGGGGAGTCTTTGGCGCGTCTTGACGAACGAGTTAGTCGCTCGCCTATCCGCGAGGGGTTTCTGCAGCGACAGAACTTCCACGACGCTGTCTCATCGCTTTGGGTCGACGGAGAACTGGTCCATGTGGAGGATCTGGTTCTGCACGATGCACGCATGGACATTCGTGCACCGACGAATGAAATCGTCAATGCCCACCGTATCCTGCGTGCCAGACGGCTTATGGAAAGTCATCCGCCACAATGGGCGCTGAGCGACCATGGCATCGACCTGCTTCGCGGCAAGAACGTTCAGTCACAATCCGCGCCGTTAAAACTGGTGTCTGATGAGCAAGACGCGGACCCTGAAGAGCCAGATGATGCGCAAGACGCTCTTGCTGATGAATTGGCCGAGATGGACGCCGTGCTCTCGCGCAGCAGCGCGATTGTTGCGGATGCCTTGAGCTACCGCGTTCAATCGGAACCATCCACCGATCGTCTTGCCCTCGACCAGTCTGATGAAGAGAGTGAAGAGGAGCGACTTCATAAGTGGCGTAAGCTCCTCGACCGGTATTCAGACTATCCAGCCCCGCTGCAGGCGGCCATTCTTCTGGATGCCTGGCGCGATATTCAGGTCTCGGACCGAAGCCCTTGGCTCGGTAGGCAACTGGCCGCCGCATCACTTCGTTCCAACGGTTTGACGATCCTGCCGGCGCTCAACAGCGGCCTCCGTGCCATTCACAGAGAACGGCGTCATTCCCACGATCAGGAAGAAAGACTGATCGCGATCCTCGATGGAATGTCTGAAGCGGCTGAGCTCGGCATGAAAGAGCATGACCGGCTTTTGAACGGCAAGAGCCGCATGGAAAGACGGTTGATCGGAAAGCGCTCGAATTCGAGGCTACCGGATCTGGTTGAATTGGTTCTGGCAAACCCCGTCGTTTCTACATCCATGATTGTCAAGGAACTCGGTACCACTCCTCAAGGGGCGATGGTTCTTGCTAATCAGCTGGAGCTCCGCGAAGTAACGGGTCGCGGACGCTTCAGGGCCTGGGGCATCTTGTAAGCCCCCTCGCCCCTACGGTATCGGCCCGAAGGTCTGGACCTGTTTTCGGCAAGGATGGTAACTCAAACGAGAGAGGGCGCTGCGTGTCCTCCTCGACGCGCGGCGCGCTCATCGGTGTTTCGTCAATCAGCTTGCCATCGCATAGCGCGCGTGGGACGGGTTCGAGGCAAGCCTCGTCTCACCGCTGACGCGGAAACGTCCCACCATGCTGGCTAGGTTTTCGGTCTCCTGTGACAGATTTTGAGCGGCCGCGGTGGTTTCTTCCACCATCGCTGCGTTCTGCTGCGTGACCTTGTCCATCTGGTCAGCCGCAGAAGAGACTTCCTTCAAGCTGATGGCCTGCTCACGAGCGCCCGCTGCAATCTGGTTGACGGTCTGGCTCATGCCGAGGACCTGCTCGACGATCTTACCAAGCGAATTGCCCGTTTCTTCAACCAGGTGCACGCCCGTTTCGACCTGGCTGGACGATGTGGAGATCAAGCCCTTGATTTCTTTCGCCGCGGTGGCCGAGCGCTGGGCCAATTCACGCACTTCCTGCGCAACAACGGCAAATCCCTTACCGGCTTCACCGGCGCGAGCCGCTTCGACGCCTGCATTCAGCGCCAAGAGGTTGGTCTGGAATGCGATTTCATCGATGACACTGATAATATTGCCAATCTTGCTGGACGAGCCCTGGATTTCGGTCATTGCCGCAACGGCACGGGCAACAACATCGCCACCCTTCTCGGCATCTGCCCTGGCGCTGTCGACGGTTTTTTGCGCATTCGTAGCGCCATCGGCCGTATCATTCACGCCACGAGTGACCTCGCTGAGCGCTGCGACGGTTTCTTCCAGAGCGGCGGCCTGCTGCTCCGTCCGGCGCGCAAGATCGTTCGAGGCGGTGGAAATTTCGCTGAGGCCTGAGCGGATCGTATAGACCGCACGCACGACATTGCTGATCGCCTCTTCGAGCGCAGAAACCGAGATGTTGAAATTCTGGCGGATCGTGTCGAATTCCGGCGCGACCTTCTCGTTCATGCGAACCGTCAGGTCGCCGGTTGCCAGAGCATTGAAGCGGCTCTGAACAATCTCGACAAAATGCCGGAGATCTTCAGCCTTGGCATTGTCGATGTCGCTCTGGCGCTTGCGATCGGTTTCGACCTGGCGCTGGAGTTCTTCCTGCTCGGCCTGGATGTCTTCGCCTCGGGCAAGCGCGAAACGGAACTTTTCTAGTGCTGCGGCGAGATTACCAAGTTCATCCGGTTTGCCCGTCTGGGCAACCTGATCCTTGTAATTGCCATTGGCCATCTTTCCGACAGAACCCAAAACGGACGTCAGAGGCCTCTTGATCAGGAACTGCGTGGCAACGAGGATGACGCCAAGTGTCACACCGAGAATGATCAGGCCGCCGATCAGCATGCTGTAGATCTGCTGCCAGACAGGCCCGGAGAATACGGCCGGAGGCACGTCCAGAACCGTCGCCCAGGTGGTATTCATGCCAGGTGCGGTGAAGGGATAGACGAGGCGGACAGAACCGTCCGGGAGACCCTCGATCACGCGCATCTTTCCGTCTGCCAAAGCCTGCTTGACGAGATCGGCGCCGACATCGGAATAATCCTTCATCAGATTGTCAGCGTTGGTATGCGCCAGCCACTTGCCGTTACTGGCCAGCAGCATGACGCTGCCGCCTTCGAAAGGCTTGATCTGCGACAGGCTGGCGGTCAAATCATCGAGCTTGATATCGACGCCCGCCATGCCGACCATGGTGCCGCCCACCGTCACAGGTACGGAGACGGATGTGACGAGCTTTTTCATGTTGGTGAGATAGGGAGAGGTGATGAGCGGTTTACCGGTCTTTAGCACGCCGCCGTAATACTCATCCTCCGGCTTGATCGACCATGTCGAGAACTCAACCTTGCCGCTGTCGCTCTTGGTCCAGTAAGGCGTGAAGATACCTTCCTTGTTGAGACCCTCCGTGCCAACCGTGGGCTTCGGGCTCTTGCCGTCGACCAGTTCACACATCCATGCACCGAAGACGTTCGGATATTGCGGCGCGACTGTCTCGATCATCGAAACGATGTCGGCGCGACTGCGCGAACCGTTTTCGATGAAGCCGCCGATCGTAGCAGCAAGTGTTGCGCCTGCCGATGTCGCGACGGAAATGTCTCCAGCGATTTGCTCGCTGACCGCGCCGGCCTTCTCGGTGGCAAGCGCCATGACGTCACGCTCTGTTGCTGACTTCACGTTGACCACATTGACCGCAGTGTAAGCAATCATGATGCCGGCAATAGCTGTTCCTGTCGCCAGGATAAGCTTTCCAGAAACGGAATTGAGAATCTTCTTCATACGACGAGCCCTCTAACGTTAGGGCAACGGTAGGTTAAACTTTTAAATAATCTCCAAACAAATTGCGCGAAGAATAGCATTGCCTAATGCATGTCGATTGGACGCAGTTGACCCTTCCTCCTTCAAGGAAGCCGTTTTTTGCTTTGTTCCAGATTAACTCTGCCTGTGATGAGCTCGTCCGTCCGATCTTGAAAAAAAAGACGGCTGAGGTCCAGCCGTCCCATTTTTCTTTGTTCTTGATCGCGCAGCTCAGAAATGGACTCCTGACGCGCTGACAGAGTTCTAAAATAGGGCTAAGCCCTCAGGCATGCGGCATTCAAGCCGGATAACGAGACGCGTACCAATTGCGGAACAAGGTATACTGGCTTTCCAGATGACGGCGCTGCGAGGCGCTCAATTCGTCCGTTTCGTTGAAGTGCAGCGTGTATTCGGTATCGCCGTTCAGCACCATCAGATACTTGTAGTGCAAAACGAGGTCCGGACCTTCGTCATAGGTTGAAAGCACCGTCAGCGCCTCTTCCAATTCGCGTGCTTCGGCGCGTGCGGCCGCATCGCCCTTGGCAGCCTTTTCGCACAGAGCGACGAGATGCAGCACTTCCTTCGGCAGCGCATTGCCGATGCCAGTGATGGCGCCGCCGGCACCGCAATTGACAAAGCCATGATAGACGCCCGTGTCGACACCAACCATCAGGGTTAGATCATCGTCACCGGCGGTGATGTTTTCGGCGGCATAGGTCATGTCCTGCTTACCGCCGAACTCCTTGAAGCCGATGAGGTTCGAATAGCGCGAGCGCAGATCGAAGAAGAGGTCGGCGCGAGTTGCAAAACCGTAATAGGGGCTGTTGTAGATCACCGCTGGCAGACCGTTTGCAGCTTCCAGAATGGCAGAGAAATGTGCCTTCTGCGCAGAAACCGACGATCCGCGGGAGAGCACGCGCGGAATGACCATCAGGCCCTTGGCGCCCACCTTTGCAGCATGTGCGGCATGGCTGACTGCGGACTTGGTGTTGATGGCGCCGGTTCCGACGATAACGGGAACGCCAGCTTCGGCAAGACGCTGCACGCCTTCCTGGCGCTGCTCGTCCGTCAAAAGCGGCCAGTCGCCCATGGAGCCGCAATAGACCACCGCTGACATTCCAGCGGCGATGAGCTCCTTGCCCTTCTTCACGAGCAGATCGAAGTCAGGGGTTCTGTCCGCCTTGCAAGGCGTCATGAGGGCGGGAATGCATCCGGTGAAGATCGTGCTGGCCATGGTTTCCAATCCTTCTGCGGCTCCACTGCCGCTTGATATGCAGCTCCTATAGCACCGAACCACAGTCTTGTCGACAAATAAAATACAAGAAATGGGAACGCAAAGGTGTCGCCCTTTATCAACCCTTGTTTTGGCTAAAGGCTCAGATTGGCGCTCTGGCGGGTATCGGCAGTGATGTAGGAACGAATCTGGGTGACGATCTGATCGGCATGTGCCTTGGCCAGTGCGTCGGCCCTCTCGACATTCCGCTCGATGATCGCCTGGATCATATCCTCATGTTCGCTGACATACTGATTGGGCAGGACATCGTTGAAGGAAGAATAATAAAGCCGCAGGATCCGCCGTCCCTCATCGAGAAGCCGGGTGAAGAGCTCGACATAATGGCGGTTGCCGCCGGCGCGCGCGATCGCGACATGAAAATCGCGATTGGTGGAAATCATCGCAAGCGCATCGCGTTGCTCGACGGCCAGAGCAAAGGCGCTTTGCAGGGTGCGGATCTGCGCGATATCCACCTCCGTGTGGTTGGCGGCGGCAAGTCGCGTCGTGACGCGATACATCAACGTCAGAGCATCGAAGAATTCCGGCAACCCTAGAAAGTCGATCTGGGAGACGATGGTGGCTCGGTTTGTCAGCGTCGTGATCAGCCCTTCGGCGGAAAGACGCACCAGCGCCTCGCGAATGGGCGTGCGCGACAGGGAGAACCGTTCTGAGAGCTGTAGCTCATCGATCGGGCTGCCGGGTGCCAGCTGCAATTCGATGATTTCATTGCGCAGCGTTTCGTAGACGGTAGAAACACCAAAACCTCTTCGGTGCGTTTGCTTTTCCTGCTCGTCCGCCTTCTCCGCCTCTGCCATCAAATCATCCTTCGCTATCGGTCCGAAGCATGTCGCGCAAAAGGGTGAAGCGATTTTGCGATGACGACATGCTTTAGAAAGGCTTAGTCCAGAATCGTCGCAGAAGGAAAGTTCAAACCGTCCAAAGAAAACGCCGGGACAGTGCCCGGCGTCATCTGAAGCTGTTTACGCTGCGCGGAGCGACGCGCTCAGCGGGATTTCGACATCGATTTCCAGAAGCGACATATGCTCGTCGCTGTCCATCTTCACATGGACCTTATCGCTATCGATCTGCACATGCTTGGCGATTGCCGCCAGGATTTCCTCACGCAGAATGACGACCAGATCCGAACCCTGATTGGTGCGCTCATGCGCAAGAAGGACCTGCAACCGTTCGCGTGCGACGGGTGCGGACTTCTGTTTGCGGAAAAGGTTGAAAATGCTCATGCGGCCCTCCCGAAAATCTTGGCAAAGATGCCGCGCTTTTCGCCCGGAACGGAAACCGGAATGTCTTCACCCGACAGACGTCGTGCCGCATCGAAATAGGCCATGGCCGGTGCCGACTTGGCGTCAGCCAGCGTGACCGGTGCGCCAACGTTGGAAGCACGCAGCACGTCCATGCTTTCGGGAATAATGCCGATCAGCGGAATGGAGAGAATTTCCAGAACGTCATCGACCTTGAGCATGTCGCCACGCTCGGCACGTGCCGCATCGTAACGGGTGAGCAACAGATGCTTTTCCATCCGCTCGCCGCGTTCGGCCTTGATCGTCTTGGAATCGAGAAGGCCGATGATACGGTCGGAGTCGCGAACGGAAGACACTTCCGGATTGGTGACGACGACGGCGACATCCGCGTGGCGCATGGCAAGTGTCGCGCCGCGTTCGATGCCAGCCGGGCTATCGCAGATCACCCAGTCAAAATGCTTCTTCAGTTCATTAATGACCCACTCGACACCTTCCGGCGTCAGATTGTCCTTGTCGCGGGTTTGCGAGGCCGGCAGCAGGAATAGCGTATCGAGACGCTTGTCGCGGATGAGAGCCTGCGTCAGCTTGGCATCGCCCTGAATGACATTGACCAGATCGTAGACCACGCGGCGTTCCGCACCCATGACCAGATCGAGGTTGCGAAGCCCGACGTCAAAATCCACGACGACGACCTTTTCCTTGTTCTGGGCCAGCGCGGCGCCAAGTGCTGCGGTCGACGTCGTCTTTCCGACGCCTCCCTTGCCGGAGGTAACAACAACTACCTTCCCCATCCTGATCTCCTGTTTCCTGCCGCTTACGGCTTAATTGAGTTTGTCCGCCTTGATCGTATCGTTTTCCAGCCAGAGCTGGACGGCCTGCCCCCGAAGCTTCGGGTCGATATCTTCAGCGACCTTATAAACACCGTCGATGGCGAGAAGCTCGGCTTCTAGCTTCTTGCAGAAGATGCGTGCCGAAGCGTTGCCCAGTGAGCCCGCCATGGCACGACCGCGCAGCGCGCCGTAAATATGGATCGAACCGCCGGCGATCACTTCTGCGCCGGAGGCGACTGAACCGACGATCGTCACATCCCCTTCCGGGAAAATGATCGACTGGCCCGAGCGCACCGGCTCGCTGATCATAAGCGACTGCACGACGCTGCGGATTTCCGTCACAGGCGCGCGTTGCTCCGCCGGGGCTTCCACCTCGGCGAGCGCCACCGGCTCCACCTCGACATCGGAGGCCGGCTTGCCGCCTTTGAGTGCAGGCGGCATTCCGGTTTCGATCATCGAAGGGCGTGCGCCTTCAATGCCCATGATCGCGACGTTGCGATGGTAAAGCTCCGCTAGCAGGGATTTCAGGCCTGCCTTATCGAGCTTCAGGTCCGCCACATCCAGTACCACCGGACGTGACAGAAAGAACCCGGCAGAGCGTGCTGCCAGATCGTCAAGTCGCTCCAGCCAGACATCCAGCGGCGACTCGGGAGATAGAACGACCGCCAGAAATGAGCGGCCCTTGATACGGATCGAACGCGAGTCTGTTAGCACTTTGGTCATCTTGGTAAAGAAATCGTTGATAGAGAGGTAGCGGTGATTTGGTTAACAAATGGTTAACACGGACCTTTCGCGGCTGCTAAAATTAACTTCGGGACCCCCTTGACCGAGTGCCCGACTGAGTCGCTCGACCGTCGTCAGAATATCCTCTTCTACGCCTGCTGGAACCGGCCATAATTCAGACGGTTATAAGCTCATCCGGGGGAAGAAGATGGCTGAGAGCGCGACGCAAAATTCATCGAAGGAAACCGAGTTTCTGACCGGGCTCGCGCGCGGTGTCGGTGGCGCGCTTCTCTTTGCGCTTCCGATGTTCATGACGATGGAGATGTGGTTCCTCGGCTTCTACATGTCGCGTGAAAAGCTGCTTCTTCTCGGCGTCCTCAACATTCCGCTGCTGGTCGTCCTGGCAAAGCGCGTGGGATTTGAAAAAACCTCGTCATGGTTCGAAGCGATCCGTGATGCGGTGACGGCTTACGGCCTGGCGATCATCGTCAGCGCTGCAATTCTTGCGCTCTTCGGGGTGATCAACGACCAGGTGACGACCAGCACGACGGTGGCAAAGATCGCAATCCAGGCGGTGCCCGCCAGCATCGGCGCGCTTCTCGGGCGCAGCCAGCTTGGCATGCATTCTGAAGACGATGATGAGGAAGACGACGACGCTGAGACAGAAACGAGCTACTTCATTGAACTGTTCATGATGTTGGTGGGCGCCCTTTTCCTAGCGCTCAATGTCGCCCCGACAGAGGAGATGATCCTCATCGCCTACAAGATCACACCCTATCAGACACTCATCACCGTGCTGCTGTCGCTCACGCTCATGCATGGTTTCGTCTATGCCCTGCACTTCAAGGGCGGGCATGGCCGATCGGAAGACATCGCCTGGTGGCATACATTCATCCGCTTCACCATCCCGGGTTATGTCATTGCACTTGGCATTAGCCTCTACTGCCTGTGGAGCTTCGAGCGGCTCACGGGAACATCCCTGTCAGAGATTACCGCAGCCGTGGTCATCTTGTGCTTTCCCGCGGCGATCGGCGCCGCTTCCGCCCGCCTCGTATTATGAGAACGCCATGACCAAATCTTCCGTAGACGGCCATATCGAAACCTCATCGCCCCACTGGATCGAATGGGTCACCGGCATCGTCTCGTCGTTGCTCGTGATGGCACTGCTCGGATGGATCTCATGGGACATCTATCGCTATGACGACGCCAAGCCGGATTTCGAGCTCTCCGTCGTCTCGACAGAACCTGTCGGCAGCGGCTTCAGGGTGAATTTCGCCATCCACAATGTCAGCCAGACGACGGCTGCAACGGTGCATGTCGTCGGCACGTTGCGCAGTGTAGACGGTGCGACGGATACAGCCGATGTGACCTTCGATTATGTTGCAGCCGAATCCCACGACAACGGCACCCTCTTCTTCAAGAGCGACCCGCAGGCAGGCGCATTGGAACTGCATGTAGCCGGTTTTACCGATCCTTGAGGATCAAAGCCGTTTGTCGGTCTCATCGTCGAAGAGATGCAGCGACGCGGGATCGATGATGAAACCGACCAAGTCACCAGCTTTCACATTGCTTCTTCCCTGAAGTGCTACCGTCATTTCCGGCTGGGTCGCCGTGGTGACGGAGGTAGCAGAACCTGTCGTTTCCACGATCCCGACTGGCAGGGTGATGGACGATGATCCGGGCGGTGCAAGCGTGATGTGCTCCGGCCGGATGCCCACGGTCACGCGTGCGCCCGGCGTGAAGGCAACCGGCGACGGGATTGTCTGAGGTTCCGATGTGCCGCCGAAATTCAAAACAAGTGTTCGTCCATCCTCCGAAGCGACAGCCGGCACGAAGTTCATCGCAGGAGAGCCGATGAAGCCAGCGACGAAGCGGTTGACCGGCCGGTCGTAGAGTTCAAGCGGCGCTCCCTGCTGTTCGATCACACCGGCGCGCATGACGACGACATGATCGGCCATGGTCATGGCTTCGATCTGGTCATGCCGTGACATACACTGAGGTCGCGCCAAGACTGTTGTGCAATTTGCGGATTTCGGCCCGCATATGAACGCGAAGTGCTGCATCGAGATTGGATAGTGGCTCGTCGAACAGGAACGCCTTGGGATTGCGGATGATGGCACGGCCCATCGCAACACGCTGGCGCTGGCCGCCGGAAAGCTCCCGCGGATAGCGGTCGAGAAGGGCCGTGAGGCCAGTGATCTGGGCAATCTCTTCCGCCTTGCGACGTGCCTCAGCCTTGGACACGCCCTTCAGCCGCAAAGAATAGGTGAGGTTCTTCTCCACCGTCATATGCGGATAAAGCGCGTAGGATTGGAACACCATGGCGATATCGCGCATGCGCGGCGGCTGGCGGGTGATGTCCTCGCCTTCGATGCGGATCGCGCCGCTGGTGATTGTCTCCAACCCCGCAAGGGTGCGCAGCAAAGTCGACTTGCCACAGCCGGATGGGCCGACAAGCGCCACGAACTGGCCCTTCGGGATGGCGATATCGATGCCGCGCAGCGCGTGGTAGGCGCCGTAATGTTTCTGGATACCGGACAGTTCGATCTGCAATGTCATTTGAGCGCTCCGGATGTCAGGCCGCTGACGATGCGGCGCTGAAGCAGGACGAAGATGATGAGAATGGGCGTCACATAGATCGCCGCGAAGGTCATGATGCCGGTCCAGTCGGAGGCATTCGGCCCGACGAAGAACTGAAGTCCAACGGTCGCGGGCTGGAACGCTCTGTCGGTGATGAGCGAGCGCGAGTAGACATATTCGCCCAGCGACTGGAGGAAGATGAGGATGGCCGACACCAAAATGCCATTGCGGGCAAGCGGCACCGAAATGCGCAGGAACGCGCCGATGCGGCTGTTGCCATCCACCAGTGCTGCCTCTTCGAGCTCCCGCGGCACCTGGGTGAAGGCCGCACGCACCAGAACGATATAGAGCGGCAGCTTGTTAGCCGCCGTTGCCAGGATCACGCCCGTGCGCGGCCATGACAGCAGGCCGAGCTGGCTGAATGCGACAAAGATCGGCGTGACCATGAGGGAGGGCGGCAGGACCTGCAACATAAGGACGAGAAAAAGCGCCAGATCCATCCACATCGAGCGGACACGCGCAAGCGCATAGGCGCAGCCCGTGCCAAACAGCACCACCAGCGAAACAGTGCCGAAGGCGATGATCAGCGAGTTCTGGATGAAAGTATCCATGCCCATGTCGTTCCAGACACGGGTAACCTTCAACTCGGGATGATGTGGCCAGAGTGTCGGCGGGTTGGCAAAGGTTTCGGTATTGGTCTTCAGCGCCGTCACATACATCCAGTAGAGCGGGAAAAGGTAGATCGCGACGACAGCGATGGCGATGGCCAGCAGAAGCCAACGTTTCCAGGGGGTGCTAGACAACATGTTCGTGCCTCGTCGAGCGGACATAAGCGGTGGCGACGACGATGACCAGAAGGGTCATCACCACGGAAACGACCGAGCCATGGCCGATGCGGTATTCGCGGAAGGCAAGCTCCCAGGACCAGTATTGCAGCACATTGGAGGCATTCGACGGACCGCCCTGGGTGAGCGCTGCAAAGAGGTCGAATTGCTGCAGGGTAAAAATAATCCCAAGCGAAATGACGGCACCAAGCTGCGCCCGCATCATCGGCAGGGTGATGGTGAAGAAGCGCTGCAAGCGCGTTGCTCCATCCAGTTCCGCCGCCTCGTAAACGTCATCGGGGATAGAGGCGAGACCGACCGACAACAGGATCATGTTGAAGGGAACGCCGAGCCAGATATTGGCGATGATAACGGAGTAGATCGAGATCGACGGATCGGAAAGCCAGAAGATCTTCTGCTGAGTGATACCGAGTGATTGCAGGAGCCAGTTCAACACACCGAAGTCACCGGCGAGAATCCAGCCCCAGATGGCGCCGACCACCAGCCCTGGCATGATCCAGCCCGCGAGAAACAGTCCGCGCAGCCACGAGGCACCGGGAAAATCAAGCCGGAAGAACAAGGCAAGAGCCAGCCCGATCCCAAGCTGGAAGATCACCGACAGGAAGACGAACAGGAAGGTGTTGCGCACGATCGGCATGAACAGCGGATCGTCGATGATCTCGCGGTAATTATCGAGACCGACAAACGGGCGATCGAAGGTGGCGATGGTAAAAAGATCGACGCTCTGGAACGAGATCACCAGATTGTAGATCAACGGGAAGGCCGAAAAGGTAATAAGGTAGGCAAGCGCGAATAGAACCAGCGCGCTGTCAAATCCACCGCCATCGCGGAAAACTTTGAAACGGAGCATTTCGCCTCCCGACATCTCACATCCGCATTCCAGCAAAGCGGACCATGCGCTAAATCAGTTTGAAAACTGGCTGCGGACCTCAACGCGCCCGCAGCCTCTTGATCAAAGGACCCGATCAACCAGCTTACTTGAGGATCTTGTCGATCGACTTCTGCGCTGTCGTCAGCGCATCTTCAGCTGTAGCTTGGCCGGTCAAGGTCGTCTGGATCGCGGTCTGAATGGCCTTTGAGATCTTCGACCAGTCGGGGCTTGGGCCGCGATTGCGCGCAAACTTCATCGACTCCTCAAACACCTTATAGGCCTGTGGATACTTCGGATCGTCGACCTTGACCGGATAGGCAGGAACATAGCCGAACTCGTTCCAGACGCGCGGCATCTGCTCATACATATATTCGATGAACTTGAACGCCTCTTTCGGATGCTTGGAGTTGGCAACGATGACGTTGTCGCCTTCACCCAAAGCCGATGCATGCGGAGCGCCCTCCTTCGGAACCGGCAGGATCGCGACACGGTAATCGAATTTCGCATCCTGGCTCATGCGCGGCAGTTCCCATGGGCCGGAAATGCTCATGGCGGCGTTGCCGGCATTGAAGGTGCCCGTCGAATCCCACTGGCCACGGATCAGCGTGTCCTTGGAGGCAAGCCCCTCATCGATGAACTTCTTCCAGAGCGTCAGCGCTTCTACGCCACCCGGAACATTCACCTTGTTGTAATCACCGCCCGCCATCTGCAGCCAGGGCAGGAACTGGAATGTGCCTTCCTCGGTCGCTGCGGCGGAGAAGGCCAAGCCATAGACGCCCTTATCAGGCTGCGTCAGCTTCTTGGCGGCATCGTAAAGCTCGTTCCATGTCTGCGGTGGCTTGTCCGGATCGAGCCCTGCAGCCTTGTACATGTCGGCGTTGTAGTAGAGCGCAATGGTGTTTGCGCCACGCGGAATGCCGTAGACCCCGTCCTTGTAAGTAACGGAGGCGAGCGGGCCGGGGAGAATCTGATCGAGCTTGATGACCGAGCTTTTCTCGATCATTGGCTTCATGTCCAGCAGCAGCTTGCGCGAGGCAAAAAGTGCCACATCGGGATTGTCGATATAGGTAACGTCAGGCGCCTCGCCGGTCGCCATGGCCTTCGCCAGTTCATTGACCATATCCGGAAACTGAACCGAGCGGACATTGACCTTGATGTCCGGGTTCTTCGCCGAGAACTCCTCCGCCATCTTATAGTGATATTCG
Source organism: Agrobacterium sp. SORGH_AS 787 (assembly GCF_030819035.1). NCBI lineage: Bacteria > Pseudomonadati > Pseudomonadota > Alphaproteobacteria > Hyphomicrobiales > Rhizobiaceae > Agrobacterium > Agrobacterium sp. SORGH_AS 787. The sequence continues at coordinate 1,497,979 of NZ_JAUTBG010000001.1, read as the reverse complement.
CCCGGCCGGTCGACGGTCCAGAGATTGATCTGAACCTGTTCGGCCCATGCAGGCGTCGACAATGCGGCAAGTGCAACTGCACCCATCAACTTTGCAATAGTCATGATACTCCTCCTTTGATCATCAGTGCGATGCCGGCTCCCCCCGGCTTCACTGTTACAGAAGCGACGGGTCGCCGCCTCCATATTCTGCGGCGAGATCGACAAAAGCCCCTCCCCGGCTATGCTTGAGATAGTTGAGCGCATGGACCTGGCCCGTCATTTCCAGCCGATCGCGATAGACCGGATCATGCCAGCCTTCGATATCGATGGAGCCAGACCAGCCGGCCAGCCGAAGCTCCGAAATGATGTCGGTCCAGTTGCTATCGCCGAAGCCCGGGGTGCGCATGAAAACGAAAGGGTGCTTGCCAAAGATGCCGTGTTCCTTGATCACGTCCCAGCGGATGGTTGCATCCTTGCCGTGGACGTGGAAAATCTTGTGCGCCCATTTGCGGATCTGCGGCAGCGGGTCGATCAAATAAACCATCTGGTGGCAGGGCTCCCACTCCAGACCGATATTGTCGTCCGGCGTTTCGTTGAACATCAGTTCCCAGGCATCGGGGTTATGAGCGATGTTCCAATCACCCGTTTGCCAATTGCCATCCATGGCGCAGTTTTCGAAAGCGATCTTTACACCCTTGTCGGCAGCGCGTTTCGCCAGCTCGCTCCAGATTTGCCTGTAGCGCGGAAGGCTTTCCGGCAAAGGCTTGCCCCGGACGCGACCGGTAAAACCAGCAACGCAGGTAGCGCCAAAATGATGGGCGTTGTCGATGCAGTCCTTCCAGCCCTGAAGGGTCTTGAGGTCCATCTCCGTCTCTTCCAAGGGGTTACCGAACATGCCGAGCGTCGAAATGGTGATGTCGCGGTCGCCAATGGCGTCGACGCAGCGCTTGCCGAGTTCTGCCAGATCCTGGCCATTGGTCGTCTGCCAGAAGAACGGTTCGAAGCTTTCGAAACCGAGGTCGCCGATTTCCGAAATCCGCTCGGCGGCGTCCCCCTTTGTGGCGCTGACCATGGTGCCGATGCGGACGGATTTTGCTGGATCGCTCATATTAGACCTCAAATTTCGATGAGAACACGCTGACCCGTGCGGGCGCTTTCAATCGCGCCCATAACCATGGCCAAGCTTTTGATATTGTCGGAGGAAACGGTCTCCGGGACCGTCCCATTTTCGATGGCGCGCAGGAATGACAGGAGCACGCTCGCATGCCCTTGCGCCTGCTCATCATCGACGTTTTCAGAAACGTTTACGGTAGATGATCCCCGCAGAAGCCCGTCCTCGGTTCCTGCCACGGATGCCGAAAAGTTCTCTTCCCCGTCCCAAGTGATCATGCCCTTCGACCCGACGAGACGCCAGTTGCTTTCCCAGCTTGTCCGCTCGCCCTCGGCACACCACGAGCCGCGATAGGTGAAGACAACGTCATTCGAAAGTTCGAAGATGGCGTTGGCCGATGCGCCATGGGCGTACCATGAGCCGGCTGGATTTCTCTCCACGCAATAGACCGCCAGCGGGTTTTGATCGGCGACGAAACGCGCGGCATCGAAGGTGTGGATCGCCATATCCAGCAGCAGCACATTTTGCATTTGCTCGCGGAAGCCGCCAAAGTGGGGGGCCAGAAAGAAGTCGCAATGAATGGCGGTCAACTGGCCGATCACACCATCTTGAACGGCACGGTGAAGACGACGTATACCACTGATATAACGCCTGTTTTGAACAATGGCGTGTATCTTTCCCGCACCTTTGGCAAGCTCCAGAAGCGTCTTTGCCTCTTCCAGAGAAGGCGCCATCGGCTTTTCGCTCAATACGTGGCAACCCGCCGCCAATGCGGTGGAAACCACGCCGAAACGCGCATCTGGAATAACGACGTCGAAAACCACGTCAGCTTTGGTTTTGGTGAGAACATCCTCAAGATCGCTTCCGATGACGACATCGTGGAGGGAGAACTCATCGGCCAATGCCCTGGCAACGTTCTCGTTCAAATCCACAAGTCCGCAGATGCGGATCGAGGATTGCAGATCTGGATGTGAGGCAATCGCGCGCAGCCAACCCTTGGCCATGGCTCCGCACCCGCACAAAACGGCATTCAATGTCACATTGTCCTCCCTGCTGCCCTGCAAACTCCTCTTTGCAGAACCAGCTTTCGTAAACGTTTACGAGACTATGCTTAAGGTGTTAGATATGTCAAGACCGTAGATAGATGCCTCGATGATGTCGTGCGCCAGGAGGAGATGCATGAAGGGCATACGCCAGCTCGCTGATTATCTGGATATCTCCATCGGCACTGTGTCCCGCGCCTTGAACGGCAAGCCGGACGTGAATGACGATACGCGCCGCAAGGTTCTGGAGGCCGCCGAAAAGCTCGGCTATGTGGCAAACCAGTCCGGCCGGAGCCTCAGACAGGGAACGACCAATGTCATTGGCCTAATGACAGGTAGCGATGCGCAGACGGTCGAGAATGCGGACAACTTCTTTCTCGGCCTGACGGACGGGCTGCAAAGCGCCTTTTCCGCCCACAATCTCGATCTGATTGTGCTGCCGTGCCCGGCAGAGGAAGACCCGGATGAGTATTTGAAGCGGATGGTGGCGCGGCGCATGGTGGATGCGATGGTCATCTCGTCCACCAGCCGGATCGACAAGCGTGTCGATTTTCTCAAGCAGACGCGCCTGCCTTTCGTTACTCTCGGTCGAACAGGTTCCAGCACCGATCACGCATGGATCGATCTCGACTTCGAAGGTGTTGCAAGAACCGCCGTGGCGCGCCTTGCCGCCGCCGGCCACCGTTCGATTGCTGTCGCAGCACCCGACACCGACATCAACCTCGGCTACGTGTTCCTCGAGGGTTATCGCAAGGGTCTGGAGGAAGCGTCCCTCCCCTTTGACGAACAACTCATCATCCGCGCCAGATCCAGCGAACAGGGTGGCTATCACGCAGCAAGCGAGTGGCTGCAGATGCGGCCACGCCCCACGGCCCTGATCCTGATTTACGAGTTGATGGCGATCGGGCTTTACCGGCGTCTTGCAGAGGTTAATCTCCGCGCCGGACAAGATCTGGCTGTCATCGGCTTTCGTGAGGGCCCGAGCGGTCAATTTCTCGAACCGAGGCTGACGAGTTTCCGCATGTCGCTGCGCGATCTTGGAGTCTCTGTCGGTAAGACGCTGCTATCGACCATGCCGGCCTATAGCAGTTTCTATCCCGACCAGCCCAGACACATCGTCTGGCCGATGCAACTCATTCCGGGCGACAGCGATATCGCGAACCTGCAATCCAGGTGACATCCGGCCGCAGGAAGTCGCGGCCGAATATCTTCGTCCTCACTCAAGCTTCCAGCCAGCGAACCTGCTCAGGCGTGAGCTTGATGTCGAGAGCCGAGAGGCTGTCTTCCAGCTCGGCGATGGTCCTCGGGCCGATCAGCGGAATGACGGGGAACGGCTGGGCGATCACATAAGCAAGCGCGATGTGGATCGGGTGACGGCCAAGCTGCTTGGCAAGCTCGATTGCCCGATCACGGCGTTCGAAATTGCGCTCGGAGTACCAGACGCGCACAATCTCCTCATCGTCCCGCTTGTCGCGGCCCGCCCTGTCGGTGAAGAAGCCTCGGCCTTGGCTGGACCAGGCAAAGTTCGGGATCTGGCGCTCTTTCGCCCATTCTTTCCAAGGCTCGTCAGAGGCCGCCACGCATCCTGCCCAGATTGGGTCCAGCATTTCGGCCAACGAGAAATTGTTGGAAAGAGCGCCCGGCGCGGTCTTGCCGGTCTTCTCAGCATAGGCGATTGCCTCGTCCATGCGCCGGCGCGTCCAGTTCGAACCGCCGAAGATACCGCGGATGCGCCCGCGCTTCACCTCGGCATCCATCGCATCGACGAACTCGCCGACTGGCACATCGGTATTGTCGCGGTGCATGAAATAGATATCGACGTAATCCGTCTTCAGCCGGTTAAGAGACTCGTCGAGCTGCTTGGCAATCACATCGGGATAGCAAAGCGGCGAATGCGCCCCCTTGCCGATCAGCACGATCTCTTCACGCGGCACGTTACGGCTGGTGTGCCAGTCGCCAAAAACCGCTTCGGTCTTGCCGCCGCCATAGACGAAGGCCGTGTCGAAGAGATTGCCGCCCGCCTCGTAGAAGCTGTCGAGCGTCAGCGATGCGGAAGCAAAGTTCGGGAAGAACTCGAAACCGAGCGCCACGACGGATGCGGGCTTGGCGACGCCCGGAATCTGACGCTTGGGTACGGAACTGCCGGGCGCAACCTTACCGCCTGTGACGTTCAGAACGCGCTTGGCCGCACTTTCCACGCCATATTCCAGTCCGACCGAGGCGCGCCACTGATCCATGACCCGGAGATTCCCGAGCGTGTCGGCCCAACTCATGCCGGGATAGGAGAATTCCTGGGACTGGTTGCGAATAGCCTCGCCTGCCGCATCCACCTCGAATGAATAGAGATAACGATCTTCGGCAACCTCGATCGTCTGGCGATCCTTGCCCTTGATCAGGTCGATCTTGCCCACACCGCCCTTGTGGCCGGAAGCGAACCAGAAGTCCTGCACCTCGATGCGGCCTTCCGAACCGATGATGCGCAGCACATTGTCCTGGTTCGCCATGATCGAGCAGGACACTTCGGCGATGATCTCGTTGGGAAACTTCAGTACGGCCGAGGCCCATTCATCGACCCCCGACTGACCAAGATGCGCGACGCCAGAGACCTTGGTGGGCTCCAGGAAAGGCTGCCCTGAAACGGCACCGGCAATCAACCGCGCCATGGAAACCGGATAGCCACCAACATCAAGAATGCCGCCGCCAGCAGTCTCATTGGCAAACAGGCGGTGATCGGCGCGGAAGCTACCCATGCTGAAACCGAAGCTGGAGCGGATGATCCTCACCTCGCCGATCGCGCCGCTTTTGACCAACTCGACGATCTTGGCGGTCTGCGGATGCAGGCGGTACATATAGGCTTCGCCAGCGAAGACGCCCGCCTTCTTCGCCTCATGGAAAATCGCGTCGGCATCATAAGCAGAAAGCGCAATCGGCTTCTCCACCAGCACATGCTTGCCAGCACGGATCGCCTTGATCGCCCATTCGGCATGGCCGGTATGCGGGGTTGCAATATAAACGGCATCAATTTCGGCATCAGACAGCAGCGCATCATAGCCATTGACGATGCGGGCGCCGGGGAAGCCGTCGCTCAAGCCGGGCCGATCGGGATTGCGTGTGGCGATTGCGACAAGCTTGCCGGTGGTGGAGTTGGCAACGCCTTCGGCGAAGGTCTTGGCGATGGTGCCGGGTCCGATGATGCCCCAGCGGATGGTTTGAAGGTCGGGCATGATAGTCCTCGTCTGCTTTGGATGTGAAATGGGGTTTAGCGCAGGCGCGTGCCATCGCTATTGAACAGGAAGGCCTTGTTGGCCGGGACGGAAACGGTGAGCTGGTCGAGCTTACCGACATGGCGGGACTCGGGGCGCTCGATAATCAACGGCAACTCTTCCGCCAGATGCGCATAGACGTAGCTGGTATTGCCGAGATGTTCGGCGACATCCACGGCAACCGTCAGATCGGCGGCCTTGCCGGCATCCTCGAAATGCTCCGGGCGAATCCCGAGCGTTATCGGTGCCCCGATCCCAGGCCGCGCCGCAACCGGCAAGGTGAGCGAGAATGCCGGCGCGTGGTCCAGCGTGATCGTAACGCCCTCAGCGGTCTCGTGAGCGACCTTGCCCGGCAGAAAATTCATCTTCGGCGATCCGACGAAGCCTGCAACGAAGCGATTCTCGGGATCGTCATAGAGATCGAGCGGCGCGCCGACCTGCTCGATTTGACCGCCGCGCAGCACCACGATCTTATCGGCAAGCGTCATCGCTTCCGTCTGGTCGTGGGTGACGTAGATCATCGTCGTGCCGAGTTGCTTGTGCAGCTTGGAAATTTCCACCCGCATCTGGACGCGCAATTCCGCATCGAGATTGGAGAGGGGCTCATCGAACAGGAAAACCTGCGGTTCGCGGACGATGGCACGTCCAATGGCGACACGCTGCCGCTGCCCGCCAGAAAGCTGCTTTGGCCTGCGCTGCATCAACTCGTTGATCTGCAAAATTTCTGCAGCACGCCGAACGCGTTCTTCCGTATCCGCCTTGGGATTGCCATTCATGCGAAGGCCGAAGGACAGATTTTCTTCAACCGTCATATGCGGATAGAGCGCGTAGGACTGGAAAACCATGGCAATGCCGCGATCGGCAGGCTCGGCATCGTTGACGACGTTGCCGCCGATCTCGATCTCGCCATCGGAGATATCTTCCAGACCGGCGATCATGCGCAGCAAGGTCGATTTCCCGCAGCCGGATGGGCCGACAAAAACGACGAACTCGCCGTCCTCAATCTTCAGGCTCGCGCCGTGGATCACCTCCAGCGAGCCATAGCGTTTGACGACGTTTTTCAGTGAAAGTCCCGCCATGCGGCTCCTCCCGGATTACTTGACGGCGCCGGCTGAAATGCCGGCGATGAAGTGGCGCTGCAGGACCACGAAGATGACGAGAATTGGCGCGGTGAGCAGCACGGCCCCGGCCATGATGCCGCCCCAGGAGACCTTGGTAAGACCTATCAGCGTGCCGAGGGCCACGGGTGCTGTCATCATGCCCGGACGGGAATTGATCAGCAGCGGCCAGAGGTAATTGTTCCACGACGCCAGGAACAGGATGATCGAAAGAGCGGCCATTGTCGGGCGGGCAAGCGGCAGCGCGATGCGCAGGAAGATTTGCCACTCTTTGACCCCTTCGACCCGCGCGGCGTCGAACAGCTCGCCGGGCATCATGGAAAAGGACTGACGCATGAAGAGCACGCCAAGCGAGTTGAAGAGCGGAGGCACGATCAACGCCACCCAGGTGTTGGCAAGCTTGAACTCGCGCGCCACCATGATGAATTGCGGGATGACCACGACGGCGTAGGGCAAGGTAATCGTGCCGATAATGATGGCAACGACCACCGACCGTCCGGCGAAGCGATAGCGCGCGAGCGCCCATCCTGCCATCGAAGTCAGCATCACGGAGAGGAGGGTGTAGACCACCGCCACGGTGATCGAGATGAACATGGCCCGCAGAAAATCGGTGTCGGCCTGTAGGTTCTGGAAGTTCTCGATGAAATGCGTCGACGGGATGAGCTCGATATTCGGGCTGAAGATGCCGTAATCCGGCATGGTCGAGAAGACGAACATCATCCACAGCGGGAAAAGCCAGATCAGAGCAAGCGGCGTGAGTGACGCGTGAAGCGCGATTTTCTGCCAGAGAAGCGATCTTGATTTCGATCTCATTTCTGCTCCCTCCCGACCCAGAGATTGAAGAGCGATATGACGATGGCAAGGGCTGCGATCGTATAGGCAATCGCCGAGGCGTAACCGAAATTGAGCGAGGTGAAGCCCTGGCGGTAAAGGAAGATGCCGAGCGTCTCGGTGCCGCCACCCGGACCGCCACGATTGGTGATGAGGAACGGTTCGGTGAAGAGCTGCATGGTGCCGATCACCGAAAGCACCATGCAGAAAATGATGATCGGTTTGAGAAGTGGCAATGTGATGTGGAAGAACTGCTGGCGTTTGCTGACGCGGTCCAGCCGCGCCGCCTCATAGACGTCGCCAGGGATGGATTGCAGTCCGGCCAGGATGATGATGGCGTTGTAGCCTGCCCAGCGCCACGTCACCGCAATGATGATCAGCGCCATGGCAGCTGTCGCATTGTCAAACCAGGAGATGGGCGAGAGACCGACAGTCACGAGCATCTTGTTGATGATGCCGAAATCGGCACTGAACATCAGACGGAAGACGGCGGCATAGGCAACCTCACCCACGACAACCGGGGCGAAGAAGGCAAAGCGGTAAAGCGGTCTTGCTTTCAGAAGCGGAGAATTGAGCAGCACGGCCATGATGGTGGCCAGCGCGATCATGATCGGCACCTGGATGACGAGAATGATCAGCGTGTTGTAAAGCGCATTGTAGAAGGCGGGATCGCCGATCAGGCGTCCCCAGTTCATCGACGGCGCGAAGCGCCAAGGATTGACGCGCGTGTTCTGGAACGACAGCAGAAACGAATTGATGATCGGCCAGAGCCAGAACGTCGTGAAGATCAGAAGATAGGGCGCGAGAAACGCATAGGCGACCCTGGTTCTGATGGGCATCTCCACCTCCCGAATGATGATTAGCATGAAGGCTGAGCCTATCCGGGCGCCCCGTGCGAGGGGCGCCCGGCTCTGGTTCAGCTTGGGAGATCATTGCGCAGCGGGAAGACCCGTCGCGGATTCGATCTGCTTGGCGGCATCATCGAGTGCCGTCTTGGCGTCCGGGTAACCGCCTGCCAGATATTTCGTCTGGACGGCGCGGTAGATCCCTTCTGCATCGGACTGGTAGGCCGTGCCTCTGCTTGGCTTGATCTTCGGCAGGGTCGCCAGAATATCCGTCCACACGGCCTGGCCGCGCCAATAGGGCTGCGGCTCCTTGACGAAGGGATCGTTGACGGCAGATAGAAGCGACGGAACGAGACCGAAGGATTTCAGCATCGTCACCTGGCCCTCATTCGTCGTCAGCGCGTAATCGACGAATTTCCAGGCCGCTTCCTTGTTCTTGGAGACGGAACTGATGGCAAGCGACGAGCCGCCGAGGTTTGCCGCGCGTGGACCGTCAGCGGTCAGGCTCGGCATCGGATAGACGCCCCATTTGCCGGACAGGTCCGGAGAGCCCGAGCGGATCGAGCCTTCATACCAGCCACCATACATCTGGCTTGCGACCTTGCCAGCGGTGTTGGCCTGGATCTTTTCATCCCAGATGGCTGCGGTGATGATGCCCGCATCCTTCATCTGCTTCAGCTTTTCCAGCGTCGCAACACAGGCCGGCTGATTGATGGTGATGGATTGGCCATCTGTCGAAAAGTAACCGCAACCCTGCTCGTTGGAGATCATGCGGAACCATTCGCTATCGCCGTTGAAGTCGGCTTGCGTCATGACAACGCCTGGATTGGCCTCCATGACCTTCTTGCCGGCGGCGATAAAATCGTCCCAGGTCTTGATGCTTGCCGGATCGACACCGGCCTTTTCATAGAAGTCGCGGCGGTAGAAAACCGCTACCGGACCGGAGTCCCACGGAACGGAATAGGCAACGCCATCGACTTCCAGTTCGGTACGTTTAAATTCGGGGAAAAGCGCCTGCTTTTCAGGCGTGTAGCCGAGCGCCGTCACGTCGGTGAAACAATCAGGGAAGCGGCTCCAGAAGACTTCCGCCTCAAAGTTTTCAACGGTTACGATATCCGGCAAGCCTTCGCCCCCGGCGGCGCAGGCAGCGAGCGCCTTGTCATAGACCTGGTTGTTGCCAAGATCCTGCACGTCCACTTTGATGTCCGGATTGGCCTTGTTGAAACCCTCTAAGGTCGATTTCAGCGCCGATGCGGCAACGTTCCAGCTCCAGATCGTGATGGTGGTTTGCGCGGAAGCGGGCGCAGCCGCAAGCAGGGCGAGCGATACCGCCACGCCCGTCATTTTAAAGCACATTGAAAACCTCCCTTTTTTCAATTGCCGTTCTCAAGCGAACATGTGCAGATTAGCGGGGTGACGAAATCTGTCTCGTAAAATGGGAACCTGAATTTGTCGAAAAGTAAGATCGAGGAAAAAGCCGTCTATCAGCCCGGCGCCAGCAGCATCGAGGGATGGCCGACGACGCTACAGTTTTTCTACGCGCACCCGCCCGTCATGCTGATGCCCCACTGGCATGCGCAGGTGGAGGTCAATTACGTCATGTCGGGCAGCGTCCACTATCGCATGGGCGACCATACGTTCCGCATGAGCGCCGGGCAGATGTGCTTGTTCTGGGGCGGACAACCGCATCAGATGGACGAATCTTCTGACGATTCCTTTTACGCCGGCGCGCATCTGCCGCTCTTTCACTTCTTCCGTATGCGTCTTCCACCCGCCGTCTCTGCCATGCTGATGGGCGGTGCCACCATGCTGACGGAGGTGACGGGAAAGGCCGATGATGAGAACTTCGCCCGGTGGCGGGACTATGCCAGATCGGGTGACACGGCGAAGGCCGAGAATGCTGTGCAGGAGTTGATACTGCGTGTCGAGCGCATGTTCATGGAACCCTACAGCGTCATTTCCTCGACCTCCTCGGCATCGAAAACGACCAGCCAGGACAATGCCGCCTCTGTTGCGGTGGCGCGGATGTGCGATTTCATCGCCGCCAATTTTCTTGAAGATATCGACGCGACGGATATTGCCCGGGTCGCGAACCTGCATCCCAAATACGCGATGAACGTCTTCCGCAAATCGACCGGCATGACGCTGATGAAATATCTGACACTGCTCCGGCTCTCCCGCGCCCAGGCGATGCTGGTCAACGGCAAGGACAATATTCTCAGCATCGCGATGGAAAGCGGCTTCGGTTCGGTCAGCGCCTTCAACAAGGCATTCCGCCAAATTGCCGGTATCCCGCCCTCGGGGTTTCGACGCGGTTCCAGCGGCTATTTTCAGTGATCCGCGGCTCGTTTCACCAACCCGCACAACCGCCAACGAACAGGTATATTCGTTAACCGCAATTTAACTATTGCAAGCGCGGCAAAGATGGCTATTTTCCCTGCTGCGCTGCAACATTCATCTCTCCTTTGCAGCGCAGTCGCATGCAATTCAACGCGACGGCATTCGCCGCCGGCACATTCAGTGTCCATTATTATAGGGAGATTACTCATGACGATTTCCGTCTCTACATCTTTTACAGGACATGAAACCAGCGCCCCTTTTGCAGGCAAAATCGCCTCGGCGCGGAACGCTGCAGGTTACACGGTCGACCAGTTGGCTCTGACCTGCGGGCTGACCTCGCAGGAAATTCTGGCGCTCGAAACGGGCGCGGATAGTGATCCGTCGCGACTGAAACGCGTTGCAAACGCGCTTCAGCTGCCTTTGACTGCCGTTCTCTAAAACGATCCTTCAAGATCGAAAAAGGGCGCCTGCCGGCGGAGACCGCGTGCAGGCGCCCTTTTTTATATCCAGTATTTCTTATCCTCCCGGCTCTTCCATTTTCCGTTATGATGCACCAAATGCCCTGCATTGAAGTGGGAGTGCTGCCGCCTCTTCAATCGTGCAAAGGCGGAGAGGCGAGCACATGGCTCTGATGGAAACCGTAGAACTTCCGATTCCTGTCGACCAGACCGCGCTGTGGCCGCATCAGCGAAGCGATGTGCTCAACTGGCTGGTGACGGAGACGAGCGACAATCGCTATATCGACAACATCTTCGTCGAGATGTGCGGGCGGTTGCGACGCCAGGGTATTTCGATTGCACGCGCAACGCTGAATTTTCTGGTGCAGCACCCCCAATGGCGCGGCGCGCGCATCCTCTGGAACCAAGGCGAAACGGAAGCCGAGTTTGCGACCTATGCCTATGGTAGCGAAACGACGGCAGAATATTTGAACAGCCCGCTCTATGACATTCACAAGGGCGCGAACGAGGTCCGGCAGGCGCTCTACCTGCCTGGCCCGATCGAGCCGGACTACCAGATCTATCGGGATTTGCGCGAAGAAGGGCTGACGGAGTATGTCGCCTGGCCGCTTGAGCACACATTCGGCAAACGCCATGTGCTGACCTTCGCCAGCGACCGGCCGAATGGGTTTTTAGACTCCGAAATCCAGACGCTGAAGAGCCTTGTGCCAGCCATCTCTCTCGTCTCCGAAATACGTCTTAAGAACCGCATGGCCCGCACCTTGCTGGAAACCTATGTCGGCCCGCATGCCAGCCAGGAAATTCTGGAGGGCGCGACGCGTCGCGGCAGCGGCAATACGGTCAGCGCCGCGATCATGATCTGCGATCTGCGCGACTTTACCCGCATTTCCGACCTCTGGCCTCGTGACGACGTCATCGAATTGCTCAACGGCTATTTCGATGCGTTGGCAGAACCGATCGAAAAGCATGGGGGCGAGATCCTGAAATTCATGGGCGACGGCCTGTTGGCGATCTTCCCGTTGAACAATGGAGAGGCAGGGCCGAACCTGATCGCCGCCATTCGCGAGGCGCAATTGGCGCTCGAGGAGCTGAACACCAGCAATATCGACAAGGGGCATGAGCCTTTCGGTTATGGTATCGGCGTTCATGTGGGCGATGTCATGTATGGCAATATCGGCTCCAAGAGCCGCCTCGATTTCACGGTGATCGGCCCGGCGGTCAATATCGCCTCGCGCCTGGAAACCCTGACCAAGACGGTCCATAGGCGCGTTCTGCTGTCAGAGGACTTCGTTGCGATGATCGACAACAAGAGCCAGTTCGACAGTATCGGCCCGCAAATGCTGCGCGGCCTCGAGCATCCGGTAGGCGTCTACGCTCTTAAGAACCCGCAGGGCGAGGCGCCGCAGACCTGACATGAGCGACGAGCCGACCGAGACCGCTCCCACAAGCCGCATGCTGACATGGGCCAGGAATTCCACGATCTACCGGCTGGAAAGACGGATGATGACGGAGCGGCAGCTTTTCGATGCCATTTCCCGCAAGGCCAAAGAAAAGTTCGACGACATTTCCGCAGAACAGATCCGCGCACTGGCCGACTCTGCCGTGCGTTTTGCCTATGAAATCAAGGCGCTGGACGATAATGCCTTTGCCGAAATTACCACTCGCTCTGCCGTGCGCAGTGGGAAGTCCAAGCGGGCGATTGCGCAGAAGCTGAACCAGAAAGGCGTCAGCAAGGATGTCGCAGCCCACGCTCTTGAAGCGAGCGACGATCTTTACGCGGCCGTGGTGCTGGCCAGGAAGAGGCGTTTTGGTCCGTTTCGCCGTGAAGATGAGGTCGACGAGAAGCGGATGAACAAGGAAATCTCGGCTTTTGCAAGAGGCGGTTACAGCTTCGAATTGGCGAGCCGCGTCTATTTCATGTCTCTCGATGAGGCGGAGGACATTCTCGCCTCGCGTTGATAACTGGCTCAGGGAGCCGGTTTTGTCTTGAGATAGGCGATGATGTTGTCGATCTCCGTTTCACTCCAGAGGCCGTAGAAACGCATCGCGGTGCCAGGCACCTTCTTCTTCGGGCTTGAGAGAAACTCCCGTAACGCCTCTTCATTCCAGACGAGACCGCCTGCCCCGGCATCCTTCATGGCCTGCGAGTAATTCGGATAATCGGCAACGGACCCCGCTGGCCTTCCCACGACGCCCATCAAATGTGGTCCAAGACGCGTCCGGGGCGTATCGACGTTGTGACAGCTTGAGCATTTGCCGAACGCACGTTCACCCGCCGCCGGATCGCCATCGGCATAAGCCCCAGTCGTCAACAGCAAAAGAACAGCAACGGCGAGCGACAAGAATGGCTTCATGGGATTTCTCTGGTCTAATAACGAAAACGCCCTCCCCGCTATGATAGCGAAGAGGGCGATTGTTGATCATGCGGCATTTTGACGTGGCCGCGATGATGCCGATTAGCCGTTGGCAGGCGTCAGGGTAACCGAGGTGCCCGTCGCAGCAAGATTCAGGCCGACCTGGCCGGTAACGCTGATGGTCTGCAGCTGGATAGAGCCGGCAGTGCCGCCGACGAGAACGTTTGCACCGACGCCGACGCCAACGGTGGCTTCCGCGGTCGCGCCCTGATAAAGGCCAGAGAGCGAGCCGCGGTGATAACCAGCCGTCGGAGCGAACACTGCCCAGACAAGCTTGCCTTGCGTGGTGAAGCCAAGATCAACACCCATCTTGCGGATCACACCGGTGTAGCTGTCGGTGCGGCGTGCGCCTACGGTGGACTTGAAGGTGCATTCCAGTTCCTTGGCCGAACCGATCACGTAGCCGACACCGCCACCAACGTCGCAGGTCAGATAGCCGATCTTAACGCCATTACGGTCATCGCTGTCCTGGTAGGTTTCGCGGTACGGCGCCAGATCGGCTGCGACTGCGCTAAGCGGACCGCTCAGTCCAAGTGTCATGGCAGCGAACGTAACGGCAAAAGTCTTTTTCATCTGTTTTCTCCTGTTTTATTCTGTGACCCAACAGCCCTGAAGTCTTTGTCGGACATTCAATTGCGCACACTCAAAATGGTTCCACGAATTGATCGAACCTGTTCAAGACCGTTGGAGAATCTCTTCAATCACCCCAACCCCATGATGGACTAGAAGTTCATTTGGGCGGGATAAGGGCACCCAGATACCGCATTCTTGAATGCGAAAATCATTTGCCTCGTCAGATTGGTCGAAGAATACCAAGCGGGATCCGGTAAGCCTGATGTTCAGGGACGGAAGAATTGGCACTCGGTTGTCCGTTTGAAAACCCGCAGCGATCTAGCCAGCGACAGACATCTTGAGAACATCTGCGTTGATCGTCGCCTTAAGTGGCAAGTGGTCGGACGCCACACGCGCCAACGCGCTGTCATGGGCCTCGACCTTTTCGATCATGCCTTCGCGATTTGCGATGATACGATCGAGCGCAAGCACGGGAAGTCCCGAAGGAAAACTCGGCACCGCGGGCGGCAATGTCCCAAAGGCCTCGCGGAAGGTATTGAGCGATGAGCCATTGCCCAAACGCCACTCGTTTAAATCGCCCATCAAAACGGTTGGCTGCGCCTCGCGCTTGTTAAGCAACTCCACCAGCGCTTTCGCCTGCTGCGCGCGTGAATGACGCAGCAACCCGAAATGCGCGGCAATGATTCGAACCGTTCCCGCAAGCTTCAAGTCCAGCTCCACCACGAGCGCGCCGCGGGGTTCCAACCCAGGCAGCTTGACGGTGTGCACATCGCGGACAGCACCCTCACGAAACAGCACGACATTGCCATGCCACCCATGAGCCTTGCTGGCACCGGCCACCTGCACCGGGGTTAGCCCACAATCCCGCTCAAGCCGCCCGAGATCAAGCAGACCGGTTCGCTCACCAAATCGGCTATCGGCTTCCTGCAACGCAACCACATCGGCGCGCAACTCGTGAATGACCTTGCAGATGCGATCGGGGTCAAACTTACCGTCGCGACCGATACACTTGTGGACATTGTAGGAGGCAACGACGGGTGAGGTCTCCTGCGTCGATACGGGGTCGAGACATCGCCGGTTCTTGCGATTGCGCAACGAAGAGATGAAGACTGCAGGGAGACTATCGTTTTTCGGTCGCATCGTGTTCCTGTCTAGAGTGCCGTGCGTCCGTAAGACCGCACAAAGGACGCTCTAATTCTTTCAATCGACGCATGTTGCCTTGTGAAAGTCGGGCTCAATTTTCACAAGGCAACACGCCGTGGGATTGCGTTAGGGTTGGACCCGATCCCGATGTCAAAGGTAAGGCGAGGCCAACCATAATACTCGTTCTGTCAGACGAACGAGAAAAGGCCTTGCCCTCAACTCTTCCAGCTTCACCGGCGTTGCATTTTCGAGTGCTAGCCCCATCCGTTCCGATATTGTGTTCGCAAAGCCTTCGTCCAGAACTTCCATATCCACCTCAAAGTTCAATCGAAGCGAACGCGGATCGAGATTTGACGAGCCGACATAGGACCAGCGATCATCGATGACGAGGAGTTTGGAATGATTGAAAGGACCGGTGGCGCGCCATATGCGGCAGTAACTTTTAAGCAACTGATCGAACTGTGCGGTCATGGCGCGATCGACCAGCATCAGATTGTTGGTCGCCGGAACGATGATATCGACCGAAACCCCTCGGCGCGCGGCCGTCGTCAGGGCAGAGATCAGTTCGCGATCGGGCAGAAAATAGGGCGACATGATGCGGATCGAGGACCGGGCGATGGAGAATGCGCCCATCAGCATCTTGTGGCTCGTCTCGATGCTGTTATCAGGACCGGAGGCGACGGCACGCATCAGGATCGGCTCACCGGGTATACCATCGGGGAGGGTGATATCCCAGACTGCTCCGTCCAGACGCTCGCCGCTGGCAAAGCGCCAATCTTCCGCCGCGACCGCAAAGAGATCGGCAACGACCGGTCCCTGAACCTTGAAATGCGTGTCGTGCGATTGCTTCTCCCCATGGAACTCGCGGGTGAAGCCCTCGCGAATATTCATGCCGCCGGTAAAGGCGAACTTGCCATCGACGATCAGGATCTTGCGGTGCGTGCGCAGATTGGCATAGGGCAACCGGAGCCCCATGATCACATTGCCGTTGAAGACCGCGGATTTGATCTTTTCCAGTCGCAGCTTTGAGAGAATGCTCGGAACCGAGTATCGCGCACCGACGGCGTCCACCAGAACACGAACCTCCACGCCTCGCTCTTGCGCCTTAGCGAGTGCTGCGACGAAACGAAGCCCGATCCGGTCGTGATCGAGAATATAGGTTTCCAGAATGATCGAGCGACGCGCCTCACCGATGGCCTCGAGCATTGCCGCATAGGCCTCGTCTCCATCGGACAGGGTCTCGATGATATTGCCCGTGGTGAGCGCCGCACGCGTCACCCGGTCGCCTACGGTCTTCATGGCAACGAAGCGGCGCCCGAAGCGCTCGACGACAAGAGTATTATCCGCATCGAAGCGCGCGACCCGATCCATGATCGTGCCATGCATCAAAGACCGCTGTTGCCCCAGGTTGCTGCGCCTGATCCGGTTGATGCCGGCAATGGCATAGAGCAACGCACCGATGATGGGAGACAGCACGATGACGCCCACCCAACCCAGTGCGGAGCGTACTTCCTGTTTCGTCATCGTGGCGTGAACCGCAGCCACGGTCCCCATGACAAGCGAGAGCAGTGCGAGAACGTGGGGCCAGTAGGCTTCGAACAATGCGATCATGACATGAATATAGCGATGAAAGAGCGTGCCGCAACGACCTGAATCACGAGAGAAAACAACTGACTTGTAATCAAATTCAATTTACCTTACGAGCATTAGACATCATGCAAATCGGTATGACGCCCATGCGTTTGAGACACATCGCTCTTCTTGCCTGCGCCGGTCTGATGCTTGCGGGCTGTAACGAAACGCTCGAAACCGTCGAGCGTGACGTGTCTCATGTCAAGAACAAGGTCGATTATCCCCTCTCCCCCACCATCCTTGCCGAGATGGACAAGAAGAACATGGATCGCAATGCGCCGATCATGATTCGCATCTTGAAGGAGGAAGGCAAGCTGGAAGTCTGGAAAGCAAAGCGCGACAACCGTTTCGAGGTCATTGCTTCCTACGATATCTGCGCCTGGTCCGGCAAACTCGGACCGAAGGTGAAAGAGGGAGACAGGCAGGCGCCTGAAGGGTTCTACAACCTTTCGCCCGGCCACATGAATCCCTATTCCAATTATTATCTCTCGATCAACACCGGGTTCCCGAATCGCTACGACCAGGCGAATGGCCGCAACGGCACGAACCTGATGATCCATGGCGCATGCTCATCGTCGGGCTGCTACTCCATGACCGACGCGCAAATGCTGGAGATCTACGCCTTCGCGCGTGACGCCTTCAAGGGTGGCCAGAAGACGATCCAGCTACAGGCGCTGCCATTCCGCATGACCGCGGAAAACATGGCGCGCCATCATAAGAGTGAGAATTACGAATTCTGGAAGATGCTGAAGGTCGGCTACGATCATTTCGAAGTCACCAAGCGTCCGCCGGAAGTCAATGTCTGCGAGAAGAAGTACGTCTTCAATCAGCAGACGCAGGGCGGTCAGTTCAACGCCAGTGCCGCCTGCCCCGCCATGACCACGCCGCCGGCACTCGCCAGCACATTGGTGAGCTACAACAAGACCTACGACCTTGCCTATGACAAGGCGATGAAGAAGTTCGACGGCATGGTCTGGTATGATCCGACCGAGGCGGAGCGCAAGGTCCTGGTTGCGGACAAGCGCAAGGGGCGCGAACCGGCTTATGCACCGACCGGCTCTGCTCTGAAGGCTGGCAAGCTGATGAAGGAAACCGAATTCGCTGCCCTGATGGAAAAGAAGGCGGCGAAGGGCATCTCCGCCACGGGCGCGACAGCCATTGCATCTACCTCTGGTTCGGTGCCGCGCGCGACTGCTCCGGCGTCTCAGCCGACTGCACCACAGCCAGTCGTTGCTGCCCATCCATCCTCCATCATGCTCGCTTCCGCGACGACGGTTAAACCGCAGGTACCCACGGCAGCCACCCAGTCCGTGCCCGTGCCCGCTGTTAATCCGCTCGCCTTCAGCGCCCCGGAGCCCGAAGAGCCGGCAAAGAAACCATTTTGGAAGTTCTGGGCCAAGGAGTGACCTTGGCCACGGATGTAGTCTTCGATCTGAAGGGGCTCAAATGCCCTCTTCCGGTTTTGCGTAGCCGCAAGAAGCTTGCCGGCATGAGGTCTGGCGAAGACCTGATCATAGAGACAACGGATCCTCTGGCGGCCATCGACATTCCCCACATGTGCCGCGAAGACGGCCACGCTCTTCTCGAAAACGCCAAGACGGCGGACGGCCATCGCTTTCGCATTCGACGAGGTTGAGCGCATAAGGCACCCGGACCATTTCATGGTAGCGTAGAGGTATCCTGGAACCAACATTCGCGCATTCGTGTTTCTTCCCCGACTTCATGAGGGGAAAATGACGGAAAACGGAACGCGATCCAGCGCATTGAAGCGACAAATATGGTCGGCCTCTTTCGGGGAGTCTCCGATCATCGGCACCGCGATCCATGATGGCCATATTCTCCGCGATGACCTCGTGACCAACATCGCGCTGTCGGAGAAGGAACGGCTCTACGAGGAAGATCCCTTTACCGGCGAAATGGTCGGCGGTCTCACCAACCGGATCGTCGGTCACAGATCCCGTTTTGAGATCGACCTCAACCGCGCAAAAGACGCCGCAATCTATCTGACCCCTGAACAGTCATGGGGACTGAAGGTCTGGCATGAGCGGCCGGCGGATGCTGCAATTTCCGCATCTCTGTCCCTCCACGACGATTACTACGCCATGCTTGCGGCCTTTCTGGACCGCATTGAACATCGCTACGGCCGCTTCATCCTTCTGGACGTTCACAGCTACAATCACCGCCGTGAAGGCGCAGATGGACCTGCAGCACCGCAAGAGAAAGCACCCGACATCAATATCGGCACAATCTCCATGGATCGTGATCGCTGGGCCTTTGCAGTGGACGCCGTGATGGAGCACTTTGCTTCTGCCAATATTGGTGGCCGTAAGCTGGACGTTCGCGAGAACATTGCCTTCCAAGGCCGCGGCGAGCAGACACGCTTCGTTCACGAGAGATATCCGGAAACCGGATGTGCCGTTGCCATCGAGTTCAAGAAGATCTTCATGGACGAATGGACCGGAGAACCGGATAGGCGCGTCATCGCCGATCTCAGACGCACCATGATCGATTTGGAAGCTCTGCTCGAACGGCTGTTGCGAGAACGCCAATGAGCAATGTTTCCCCTTTCAAACCGGCCATCGAAGAGCCACTGCTGTCGCAAATTGTAACTGCTCTGTCAGAAGGACAGGCGATCCGTAAGGATGTCGGCAAGGATGGACGTCTTCATATCGACCGACCGCTTCCCTTCCTCTGCCTCCACCTGACATACGGTACGAAGAATCTGGCAGCACGCGACATTGCCTCTGCCAATGCTTCCTACCTCATTGCATCGAGCCTCAAAGAAGCCGCACCGATCATCCAGGCGATCGGCAACGAGATGGTGAAGCGCTTCGGCGCCTTCGTTATCCTCGACATTGGCGAACTGGAGCACGACATCCTGCTTGCCGATGATTCACCCTTTCTCCCGCATTACGAAGTCGCGGTCTCCGCAACAACTGAGCGCGAGACCCAGAACGCCCGAAAAGCCTTCATCAAGGCGATCTGCGATGCGGAGGTTCGTTTTCGCACGCCGCGCATTACCCGGCCGGAGCCCGTCCAGGATCCGATCTTACGGCTGAACGAGGCTGGGATTTCTTTCCCCTGCATCAGCGTTCGCTTTGCCCCCATCTACCGCCAGCCGGAATCCGGAGCAGACTATCCGGGCCTGCGCGAAACGATGATCGCCGATCTCTTCGATGCCGGACTTCGCGCTTTCTCGGCCTTTGCGACTGAAACGAATACACTCGACATCACCACACATCGCGCGCTCGGACGAAAAGCGTTCATCGATGCGGTGCGCCGTGCCGACCGCTCGATCGATGAAATTGCGCAGTCCTTCGATTTTCTCCTGTCGGTCACGCCGATCAATGCGCGTCAGGCCTTCGAGGAATTCAAGCAAAGCGATTTTGAGTATGCGCCGCATTTCCTTTATCGCCCGCTGGGCGTCGACGTGGAAGAGCAGAAGCGCAAGCTCTATTCGGTCGCCTTCGACCATCTGGAGGACCCGGTCCTCTATCATCTTTACCGCGAGAAGCAGCAGGAGATCGACCTGCAACTGACGATGCTCGCCCACCTGCACAAGCGACAATATACCGATTTCGGTCGCGCGCTGTACGGTTCGGTCGAGCCGGAACTGCTGGCACTCGCGCTCGATGTGCTTGCGCGCTGCAAGATGCCTGCCAATGAAGACGAGATCCCGATGGTCGGCTGCTATGAAGTCGCGCAAAAGGCCCGGGAGATGGTCGATGCCTATCACCAGGAGGAGGCGAGCTTCAAGGCACGCGTCGAAATCCGTGATGACCTTCCACCGGGTCTCATGGTGACAGGCGAAAAGCTGCTGATCTCGCGCCACACGGTCATGGAACAGCGCCGTCTCGACGCATTGCTGCACCATGAAATCGGCGTCCACCTGCTCACCTACTTCAACGGCTCTGCCCAGGGCCTTCGGCTCTTTCGCAGCGGTCTTTCCGGCTATGAGGGCGTGCAGGAAGGTTTGGCGGTGCTGGCCGAGCATCTTTCGGGCGGTATGACACGCCAGCGCCTGCGCCTCGTGGCCGGACGCGTCGTCGCCAGCGCCGCCATGCTCGATGGGGCAAGTTTCGTCGAGACCTATCGGCTGGTCACGGAAGAGCACCATTTCGATCAGGCAAACGCCTTCAACATGGTGCTGCGCGTCTATCGCGGCGGCGGACTGCCGAAGGATGCCATCTACCTCAGAGGTTTGAGCGAAATCCTCCAGCATCTGCGAAAAGGTGGCGCCCTAGATCCGTTCTGGATGGGAAAGATTTCAGCAGCCCATTTCCCCATCATGCAGGAGCTTTCGCTCCGCGGACTGTTGCGACCGCCCGGCATACGCCCGGCTTTTCTCTCGCTGGCACGCGCCAATGAGCGGCTCGAAAAAATACGATCAGGACTGTCCATTGCCGAAATGGCAACGCTTTAAGGAGAGGGACCCATGCGCCTAGCGTTTTTTGTCAATTCAATCGAAGGGGAGCATCCAAGCTACGCCACGGGACTTCTAGCGATGGCAGCGCTCAATCGCGGCCACGAAGTCATCTATCTGACGCCCGGAGATTTTACCTTGCGCCCGGATGACACGCTCGTGGTCCATGCGCTTGTCATGCCAAAGCAAAAATACAAGAAGGTCGAGAGTTTCCACGCGGTCCTGCAGGAACGCCAGTTGCAGCGAGAAACCATCGACATCGAGGAGATCGATGCGCTGATGCTACGCAACGATCCGTCGCTCGATCAGACCGCGCGGCCTTGGGCGGTGCATTCCGGCATTCTCTTCGGCCGATTGGCCGAGCAGCGAGGCGTGATCGTTCTCAACGACCCGGAAGGCCTGGCGCTCGCGCAGAATAAGCTCTACTTCCAGAGCTTTCCTGAAATCGTTCGCCCGACCACGCTGATTTCCCGCAATGTCGAGGAGATTCGCGCCTTTGCTGATGCTCATCCCAAAGGCGTCATCGTCAAACCCTTGCAGGGTTCCGGCGGCAAGAACGTCTTCAAGATCGGCTCCTCGAAGGAAACGAACCTGAACCAAATTTTTGAGGCGATCAGCATAGAAGGTTATCTTATCGCCCAAGCCTATCTGCCCGCAGCGAAGAATGGCGATATCCGTTTCTTCATGATGAATGGCGAACCGTTGATGCGAGACGGCGCCTATGCCGCGTTGCGTCGCGTGCCAGCAAAGGGCGATCTGCGCTCCAACATCCATGCCTCGGGCACAGCGGAAGCGGTCGAGGTGAATGACGAGGTACTGGCGCTTGCCGAAATGATGCGGCCGAAGCTGGTGGAGGACGGCATGTTCCTCGTCGGGCTCGATATTGTGGGTGACAAGATCCTTGAGGTGAACGTCTTTTCTCCGGGTGGTCTCGGCCATATCCGCGAACTCACCAGTGTGGACTTCACCGATACCGTTATCGAAGCTGTGGAAAAAAAGGTCTCCATGCAGGCGGCTTCAGGCGGTACGGTGAGCAACCGGCTGCTGGCCACGCTGTGATCCAACTTGCGGCCGCTTCGGCGAGGAAAATCCAATTGACCGAATCCGGACGCTTGCCTAACTGTTCCGGCATCACCTCTCTTGCCGGAACAATCAACGTCATGAAGCCGGGCCAACTCGCCGCCTATATCTTTCTTGCTGTGGCCTGGGGCCTCTCTTTCATGCTCGTGCTCCATGTGGTGGGCGCGTTTGGCTGGGTGGGGGCCGTGTCGCTCCGATGCTTCATCGCCAGCATCACGCTCTATCTGGTCGCCAAGGCGATCGGTCGTCACCTGGATTTTTCGGCTGGGTGGCGCGCCTTTGCCATGGTGGGAGCGACGACCGTTGCCGGACAGTTGATCGGCCTCTCCTACGCCACCCCCTTGATCGGCACCGCGATGGCGGCAATCATGGTCGCCAGCATTCCGCTCTTTTCCATGATGATCGGTCAGTTCTGGGGGTTGGAAAAGATGTCGCCGCAGTCGTTGCTCGGCATCGCCTTCGGCATCCTCGGCATCGTCATTCTTGTCGGCTTCCCCGCCGTTCCCATCACGGAGGCCTTTGTGCTCGGATGCATCGCCTGCATGCTGGGCTGCCTATGCGCTGCCTTCGGCAGCAACTATGCCAGCCGCTACCTGAAGGGGACTGGCTCGTGGGAAATCACTATCGGCTCTTTCTTCGCTGGCGGCGTCGTCACTCTGCCCCTGCTTGCCGTCGTGCCTGTTCCAACAATACCGTCCCTGCTCGATATCGGCTACTTGTTCGCTCTTGCCATCGTCATGAGTGCGCTGACCTACATCACCTATTTCCGCCTGGTCGCGACGATCGGCGCCACCAAGACGATCAGCGTCGAATTCGTGGTGACTGTAATTGCGGTGTTCATCGGTGCATTTGCTCTGGACGAGCCGCTATCGGCAGCGCAATTCATCGGTGCCGGTATCATTATCATAGGTTGCGCTCTGGTCCTCGGAGTTCTCCCTGCCCGCAAGCGCGCGCCCGTCGTTCCGGATTTATGATCTCATGCGAATATTTCGTTGCGGGGGCACTCAACATTTGTCCGATCCCGATCTATGATCAATACGTTGTGGTACCCGCTGGAGCGTGATGATTTCTCACCCGTCTCATTCGCCTGATACCAATTAAAGTACGGAAGCTGCTTCGGCTTTTATGGTAATCCTACATCCAGCAATGGTATAGAAGAGCATGGCAAGCGACCCAAACGATCCGGATTTCAGCGAAAATCGATTCGCCATGATGAAGACCTCCGTTGAACTGGAGCGACCCGAAGCGGATAGCAGTATCCGTGTCGGTCGCGAGGGTCGCGAATTCTGCATCTATCCAGGCCAGCTTGGTTACGATCTTCAGGAAGAACTCGATTTCCTGTCCAACCGCGTGATGGAGCCGAACGTCTTTTTCACCGGACGGCTTCTGGCACCAGCCATGCCGCGCATCGACGACCGCTCCGTTCGCTTCGCCCTGATGCGGGACGAAAATGGCACGCGCAGCCGCATGCGTTTTCTCATGCCTTTCACCGTCGAGAAGCCCGGCTTCTCCGTCGGCCCATCCATTCTGCGCGCCTGGGCCAATCCCTTTGGTCCACTCGGAACGCCGCTTGTCGATATTGAAGGTGCCGGTGAAACGGTCGATAATCTGCTCGACGCCCTGATGCAGCCGGAACTCAGACTCCCCAAGGTGCTCGTTCTTCCCTTGGCGCGGTTGAATGGCCCCTTCGTGCGAATGATCCGGACGATCGCCATGACCCGAAACCTTCCGGTTGCGACCGCCGAACGCGGCAGAAGGCCGCTTCTGGAAAACGGTCCGGATGCTGACAGCTTTCTTCATGACCGGCTTTCGGACGCTGACCGCGCGCTTCTCAAGGCCAAATGGTCGGATCTGGAAGCAATGGGAGAGGTCACCTATGATGTCGCCCGCCAGGCTCGCGACGTGCGCATGCGAATGGAGGAGTTTCTGGCGCTGGAGGCGCATGGCAGGAGTAACCGCAAGCGCAATGCGCTCGTTACCGATCGCTACCGCACCGCCTTCGCCCGCGAAGCCATGAACAACCTGGCAGAGATCGACTCGGCGCGTATCCATACGCTCAACCTCAACGGTGAAGCGATCGCCTCCGTCGTCATCCTCATGGCCATGGGCGAAGCGTTTATTTGGAAGGCGGCATTCAACGAGCGTTATGCCAACTATATGCCGGAGCGTCTTCTTGCCCATCGGCTGACCGAATGGCAGCTTGACGACGCCAACATCATCCGGACCGACAGCTGCGTTCCAGAAGAGGAATTGCCGCTCAACCAATTGTGGGGCAACACTGCCGAGATGGGAACGCTTGTCATCGGCCTTTCGCAAAATAGCGACCGTGACGTGCGTCAGGTCGCAGCTCAGGTCCACATGTACCGAAACACCCGCAACCTGGCTAAAGCCTTGCGTGCACGCATCATGTCGCTTGGACGCAAGGCATAAGCTTGATCGATCGTAGCGGTTGTTAAATCACCCATTGCTTTCTAACGTGTCTGTCTGGTCGCAATCCGATGCGACCGGATGGAGAGATAAACGTTTGGTCCTTGCAGCGACTTCCGAAAGGCGCGTCGCTATCTCAAGACGAAACGCAACAGGGAGACAGGCATGTCGGAGGAAAAGTCGGTGATGGATTGGGAGAAACTGGCCGAGAAAGAACTCAAGCGGTCTCCCGACACATTGACCTGGCAGACGCCCGAGGGAATTGCCGTCAAGCCGCTCTACACTGCACAGGACCTAGAGAATGTCTCCCATCTCGATAGCCTGCCGGGCTTAAAGCCCTTCGTCCGTGGCCCACGGGCGACGATGTATGCAGGCCGCCCCTGGACGATCCGCCAATATGCCGGATTCTCGACCGCTGAAGAATCCAACGCCTTCTACAAGCGTAATCTGGCCGCAGGTCAAAAAGGCCTGTCTGTCGCCTTCGATCTTGCCACCCATCGCGGTTATGACAGCGACCACGAGCGCGTGGTCGGCGATGTCGGCAAAGCGGGTGTGGCGATCGATTCCGTCGAGGACATGAAGATCCTGTTTGACGGTATTCCACTAAAGGAAATGTCGGTCTCCATGACGATGAATGGCGCGGTGATCCCGATCCTCGCCTCCTTCATCGTCGCCGGTGAAGAACAGGGATGCGCACGCGCCGAGCTTTCCGGCACCATTCAGAACGACATTCTCAAAGAATTCATGGTGCGCAACACCTATATCTACCCGCCGGAACCCTCGATGCGGATCATTGCCGACATCATCGAATATACGGCGCGTGAAATGCCACGCTTCAATTCCATCTCGATTTCCGGCTACCACATGCAGGAAGCGGGTGCGACGCTGGTGCAGGAACTCGCCTTCACGCTGGCCGATGGTCGCGAATATGTGCGTGCGGCCTTGAAGAAGGGGCTCAATGTCGACGACTTTGCCGGTCGTCTCTCATTCTTCTTCGCCATCGGCATGAACTTCTTCATGGAAGCGGCGAAGCTTCGCGCCGCACGTCTTCTTTGGTCGCGGATCATGGAGGAGTTCAACCCGCAAAAGGCATCCTCGATGATGCTGCGCACCCACTGCCAGACCTCCGGCGTATCCCTTCAGGAACAGGATCCGTTCAACAACGTCATCCGCACGGCCTATGAGGCGCTGTCTGCCGTGCTAGGCGGCACGCAATCGCTTCACACCAATGCACTCGATGAGGCAATGGCGCTGCCGACCGATTTTTCTGCCCGCATTGCCCGCAACACCCAGCTCATTCTCCAGCACGAAACTGGCATCACCAAGGTGGTGGACCCGCTGGCAGGCTCTTACTATGTCGAAAGCCTGACGAACGAACTTGCAGAGAAGGCCTGGGCGTTGATCGAAGAGGTCGAGCAACTGGGCGGCATGACCAAGGCCGTCGATGAGGGCTTGCCGAAGCGGCTGATCGAGGAGGCCGCAACAAAACGCCAGGCTGCCGTCGATCGCGGCGAAGAGATCATCGTCGGCGTCAACAAGTTCCGGCTGGAAAATGAGGAGCCGCTCGACATTCTGGATATCGACAACTCCGCCGTGCGGGCCTCGCAGATCAAGCGTCTGGAGACCGTGCGACGCCAGCGCAACCCGGCTAATGTCGAGAAAACATTGGCGACGCTTTCGGAGGTTGCGCGCACGGGACAAGGCAATCTGCTCGAAGCGGCTGTTGAAGCTGCGCGTGCGAGAGCCACCGTCGGAGAGATTTCAGACGCAATGCGCGCCGTCTTTGGGGACCATGCCGCCGTACCGGAAGTCGTCCACGACGTTTACGGTGCAGCCTATGAGGACGATCCCGAATTCGCCACCCTGCGCAACCGCATCGATGAACTAACGAGCACCGTCGGTGGCAAGCCGCGCATGATGGTCGCCAAGCTCGGCCAGGATGGGCACGACCGCGGCGCTAAAATCATCGCATCCGCCTTTGGCGACATCGGCTTCGACGTCATTGCGGGACCGCTCTTCCAGACGCCGGATGAGGCAGCCGATCTTGCCGTGGAGAACAAGGTGCATGTGGTCGGCATGTCGTCGCTCGCTGCCGGCCACAAAACGCTTGCGCCGCAGCTTGTCGATGCGCTCAAGGCCAAGGGAGCGGAGAACATCGTCGTCATCGTCGGCGGCGTTATCCCGCGTCAGGACTATGAGTTCCTGCTCGATCACGGCGTCGCTGCCGTCTTCGGCCCTGGAACAAATGTGCTCGAAGCAGCACGCGCCGTTATCGATCTGATGCAGGGCCGATTGCGGAATGCGTGACCGCGGTACATCGGCCCGAAAATCAAACCAAGTGTCGGGCCGATGGGTGGATTGTAGGGACGCTCTCATCATCTCAACAAAAAAGCGATGGATTTTCACCCATCGCTCTTCTTTTATCGCTGTGAAAGAACTGCCTTACTCGGCAGCTTTCTCCAATTCGGAAGGCTGCTCGCCTTCTGCCTCTTCGGTGCCTGCCGTGCGGCGTGGGCGGCGAGGACGCGGGCTGGTGCTGCGCGTGCGGCGCGGTGCGCGCTCGCTTGCACCGGCTTCTGCCTGGGCTTCCTCTTCGACGGCCACTTCCTTCGGCGTGCCTTCGATCACCGGCTGCGGTGCCGAGCTTGCATCATAAACCGGAGCGACGGGGACCGGCGCTGCGTCGACAGTCTCTGCACTTTCTTCGGCCTGCGCTTCGCGCGGCTGACGATCAGGGCGATTTGGGCGGTCGCGGCGATCGCGACGCTCACCACGCTCCGGACGATCTTGCCGTTCCTGACGCTCAGGCCGCTCTTGGCGTTCCTGACGTTCGGGCTGATCCTGACGATGAGAGCGTTGTTCGTTCTGCTCATGCGCGATCGGCAGCACAACAACGACGTCGTCATTGTCATTGCCATCCATATCGTCGCCATCACGGTCGTTGCCGTACTCACCACGATCGTCGCGCTGGAAGCGTTCCTGCATCTGCGCTTGAGCGGATGCGATGATGCGGTTGTAATGTTCAGCGTGCTGCAGGTAATTTTCCGCCATGACGCGATCGCCGGAGCTTTGAGCATCACGGGCGAGTGCTGCGTATTTTTCCGCAATATGCTGGGCAGTGCCGCGGATCTTCACATCGGGGCCGGAACTGTCATAGGTTCTGGTCAGCGGATTTCCACCCTTACGGTTGAAATTGTTGTTGTTTCCGCCGCCATTATTATTGTTGTTGTTATTACGCCCCCGGCCGCGCTTGTTTTGCTGTCCTGGCCTCATCAATTGCTCACCTGAATTCTGTTGTGCTGACAATTCTCATTTTTCGATGCGATCCGGATAAGGAACCAGTCCTCCCTTGAACCGCGACCACTACGCGCCCTGCTCTCAAAAGAGACAAGACTTCGCGTTTGCCGACCCGATGCGCATATGCTGCATCTAGCCGCTTGCGAACAAAGTTTCCTGAATCACATGCCGGAAATGCCCAGCCTTTCAGAGTTCTCCAAGAGAACCCGCTTCGGGACTGATCCAAACCCTGACGAATCTTATCTCGCCCTCAGCCACCCGGCATGTGGCCGCAAACTAGCCCGCTTCCTGCGGAAATCCAAGCCTTTTCTTTTGCTTTGCAAAATATCCTTGAACAAAACACCCGCAGCTGTTTTTTGACCTACCTGCGGAATATCAATACGCGATCGTTGCCGCCATAGTCTTTGACGCGGTCGACGCAATCATATCCCTCAGATGCAAATATGGTCGCTACATCTGCCATTTGATCGTAGCCTATTTCGACCCCGACCACTCCACCACTTTCGAGAAAATCCACTGCTTTTTCAGCTATGACTCTGTACGGGAAGAGGCCATCCGCACCGCCATCCAGGGCGATCAAGGGATCGAATTCGCGAACTTCGCGACCCAATGTATCGATGACGTCTGTTCTAATATAAGGCGGGTTTGACAAGATTATGTCGAACTTCCCGGAAATATGGTCGTACCAGTCACTCTCCACCGTTTGAAAACGCTCCTGAAGTCCAAATCTTTCCGCGTTGCGCCAAGCCGTTGCCAGGGCATCCGCCGACACATCACTCCCGACGCCCGTGGCTTCAGGAACAGAATGCAGCAGTGACAGGCAGATCGCGCCGGTGCCAATCCCCATATCCAGGATACGCGCCTTGCCCTTTTGCGCAACGATGGCCCGCAGATGTGGCAACACGGCCTCCACCAGCGCCTCCGTATCCGGCCTCGGCTCCAGCGTTCCCGGTGACATGAGAAAGTCTAGACCGTAGAACTCGCGGTGTCCCAGGATGCGGTGGACAGGCTCTCCCTTTTCCCGCCGCGCGATCAGCCCTTCGATCCGCTTTGCTTCATCTGGATGAACCAGTCGCGATCCATTCAGAACGAAGTCGGTGAGCGAAAAGCCGATCACGTCGCCGATCAACAGCCGCGCATCCGTCGATGGATCGGCAATGCCCGCTCCAGCAAGGCGCCGCTTTGCATCGGCCACAAGAGCTTGAACGGTCGTCTCGACGCTCACTGCTGCTCGCCAAGCTGCGCCAGCTGACCCGCCTGATAATCGGCAATCAGCGCGTCGACCAACTCATCGATATCGCCTTCCATGATGCGATCGAGCTTGTAGAGCGTCAGGTTGATGCGGTGATCGGTGACGCGACCCTGTGGGAAATTATAGGTGCGGATACGCTCGGATCGATCTCCAGAACCCACCTGGCTCTTGCGATCAGCGGAACGTTCGCTGTCGGCCTTTTGCCGCTCGATGTCGTAAAGTCTGGAGCGCAAAACCTGCATCGCCTTCGCACGGTTCTGGTGCTGCGACTTCTCCGAGGATGTCACGATCAGACCGGTCGGCAAATGGGTGATGCGGACGGCGGAGTCGGTGGTGTTGACGTGCTGGCCGCCGGCACCGGATGCGCGCATCGTATCGATGCGGATATCTTCCGGGCGGATTTCGATGTCGATGTCCTCGGCTTCCGGCAACACGGCAACGGTGGCGGCAGAGGTGTGGATGCGCCCGCCAGCTTCCGTTTCCGGGACCCGCTGGACGCGGTGAACGCCGGACTCGAATTTCAGCTTGGAGAACACGCCGCGGCCACTGATCGTCGCAATGATTTCCTTGAAGCCCCCCGCTTCGCCTTCGCTAGATGAGAGCACCTCCACCTTCCAGCCCTTGCCGCTGGCGAAGCGCTCATACATGCGGAAGAGATCGCCAGCGAAGAGTGCTGCTTCAGAGCCACCGGTGCCTGCTCGGATTTCAAGGATCGCGCTCTTTTCGTCCGCTGCATCCTTCGGCAGAAGAAGGATCTGCATGTCCTTCTCCAGCGCCTCGATGCGCTCGGAAAGCTCCGGCAGTTCTGCCTCGGCCAGTTCACGCATGTCGCGATCCATCGTCTTGTCGGACAGGATCGCCTCCAGATCGGCAGCCTCGGCCGTCGCCTTCTCATATTCGCGAATGGTTTTCACCACCGGCTGGAGTTCCGAATATTCGGAGGCCAGCTTGACATAGACATCCGCGGCCGGGCCTGCAGACATACGCGCTTCGATCTCGCCGAAGCGGCGTTCAAGCTCACGCATTTTCTCGACGGGAAGCTTCGCCACCTGTCACATACTCCACTTTTTATTTCGTAGCTTAGATAGGGATTGAATGCGTTGCAGCAAACCGCACCAGCAAATCACGTGTACTTTCCAATGATTTGCTGTCATCCAGCGCAGCATTCAATTCTTCCGCCAGCAGACCCGCGTCGACCCCGAGCAGCATGGCTTTCACCGGACCGATGGCCGTCGGCGACATCGAAATCGATCGGAAACCGAGCCCGATCAACGCCATGGCCGACAATGGCTTGCTTGCCATTTCGCCGCAGAGCGTCACCGGCGTGTTGTTGCGTTCGCCAGCCCGAATGATGTCACGCAAGATACGCAGGAACGGTTTGCCCAGAGTGTCGAAGCGATCCGAGACACGGGCATTGCCACGATCCACCGCCATCGAGAACTGGAACAGATCGTTCGATCCGACCGAGACGAAGTCCACTTCCGACATCAACTCGTCGAGCTGCCACATCAGCGACGGCACTTCCAGCATCACACCGAATTGCAGCTTGCGCGGCAGCGCATGGCTGAACTTCGAAAGATGCTGAACTTCCTTCTGCATCAACTCGCGAACGGCATGAATTTCCGAGACTTCCGTCACCATAGGCAACATCATCTTCAGCTCGGCCCCAGACGCCGCACGCAGAAGCGCCCGCATCTGGGTGCGCAACAGACCTGGACGGTCGAGCGACAGACGAATGGCGCGCCAGCCGAGCGCCGGGTTTTCTTCTTCCTGTCCACGCATATAGGAGACGACCTTATCGCCGCCGATATCCAGTGTGCGGAAGGTTACGGGCTTGCCCTTGGCCTGGCGCAGGACGCTCCGGTAAAACGCCTCCTGCTCCTCGCCCTTCGGCATATTCGATGCGATCATGAATTGCAGTTCGGTGCGGAAGAGACCAATACCGTCCGCGCCGGACTCTTCCAACTGCGGAAGATCGACCAGCAGGCCGGCATTCATCTTCAGGCTGACCTTCTGGCCATCCTTCGTGATCGGCTCAACGTCACGCAGTGCACGGAACTGTTCCTGGCGGCGGGCACGGAGGCGAACCTTCTCTTCATAGGCGCGCTGCAGGTCGGTGACGGGCCGCAAATGCACCTTGCCGTCGTCGCCGTCGATGATGATCGGGTCATTGTTTTCGGCCAGCGCCACGATACCTGTCGCCTGACCGATGACCGGAATGCCCATGGCACGCGCAACGATCACCACGTGGCTCGTGACCGCGCCGTCTTCCAGCACCAGACCGCGCAGCTTCTCACGCGGATAATCCAAAAGCTCGGCAGCGCCCATGGCGCGCGCCAGCACGATGGCATCGACCGGAAATTCGTGTTCGGGACCCCTGCCGCCAAAGCCCATCAACTGCCGCAGCAGGCGGTTGGCCAGATCGTCGAAATCATGCATCCGCTCGCGCAGATAGGGATCGGTCAGGCGCATCATGCGCGCCTTGGTGTCGCTCTGCACCTTCTCGACCGCGGCTTCTGCCGTCAGACCGTTGCGGATCGCCTCTTCCATACGGCGAACCCAGCCCTGGTCGTGGGCAAACATCCGGTAGGTTTCCAGCACCTCGCGATGCTCGCCTTCGGTCGCGACATCACGGCGCTGCAACATGTCGTCGATCGAAATGCGCAGCGAGCCGATGGCTTCGGCAAGGCGACGGATTTCGGTATCGGCGTCTTCGTTCAGAAGGTTGGTGACGACGATGCGGGGATCGTGAAGGACAACGTGGCCGAGACCGATGCCTTCACCATAGGCGTCGCCATCGATGGAGACGGCTCTGGTCAGGTCCAATTCCACGCCGGGGCGGGTAATTTTCTTCAATTCGCCGCTCGCCACGATTTCCGCAATAAGCATTGCGGTTGTCTCAAGCGCTTCAACTTCATCCTCCCGGTATGTTCGGCTGGTCTTGTTCTGAACGACAAGAACGCCAAGAGTGCGACCGGATCTCAAAATCGGCACCCCGAGGAAGGAATGATAAATTTCTTCACCCGTTTCAGGGAGATAACGGAAAGCGGGATGCGCCTGGGCATCGGAAAGATTGAGCGGCTGAGCGGAAGCGGCGATCGTACCGACAAGACCCTGCCCCATTTTCAACTGGGCAAGATGGACCGCATCCTTGTTCAGGCCTTCGGTGGCATAAAGCTCGAGAATGCTGTCGGAGCGAAGCACGTAAACGGAACACACTTCGGCAACCATGTTGCTGGCGATCTGCCGGACAATCTGGTCGAGGCGCTCCTGCGGCTCAAGATGCTCCGCCATCATTTCGCGAAGCCGCCTGAGAAGGACACGCGGACCTGCGGAAAGGTCTCTCATCGCGCATGCTCCCGAATGCCGATCGTGCAAACCCTTGCGGCCCGCACGAAAGGCTCAATCAAATCTAAGGCGTACCGCCCCCGGCTCTCAAGCCGAAAGCGACACTTGCATCAGAACACCGTTCTTCGGAAAGAATCGAATAACGTGTACTGACGTTCAAGAATCAACTTTTATCCAGACCGTAAGCAGAATGCAAAGTGCGAACTGCAAGTTCGGCATAGGCGCCGTCGATCAGGATCGAAATCTTGATTTCCGAGGTGGTGATCGCCTTGATGTTGATGTTCTTTTCAGCCAGCGCCTTGAACGCGCTTGCCGCAACACCTGCGTGGCTGCGCATGCCGATGCCGATGACCGACACCTTGGCAAGGCCGGTTTCGTTCTGCACCACGTCAAAGCCGATCTGTGCCTTGTTGTCTTCCAGAACCGTCAGCGCCTTGGGAGCGTCGCCGGAAGGAACCGTAAAGGTCATATCGGTGCGCGAACCGTCTTCGGAAATGTTCTGCACGATCATATCGACGTTGATATGCGCTTCAGCGAGCGGGCCGAAGATAGCGGCCGAAACGCCGGGGCGATCCGAGAGGCGACGCAGCGAGATTTGCGCTTCATCCTTGGCATAGGCGATGCCGGTTACGACTTCCTGTTCCACGATTTCATCCTCGTCACAAATCAAAGTACCGGGCGGATTGATAAGGTCACCCATGCCCGGCGCATCGGGATCTTCAAAACTGGAGCGCACGAAGGTCCGAACCTTATGCACCATGGCAAGCTCGACAGAACGGACCTGCAGAACCTTGGCACCGAGCGACGCCATTTCGAGCATTTCCTCGAATGCCACCTTCTTCAGGCGGCGAGCCTTCGGCTCGATGCGCGGGTCGGTCGTGTAGACGCCGTCCACATCGGTATAGATGTCGCAGCGATCGGCCTTGACGCCAGCAGCAATGGCAACGGCGGACGTATCGGAACCGCCACGTCCAAGGGTCGCAATGCGATTGTCCGGGCCGAGACCCTGGAAACCGGCGATCACAGCCACCTGACCCTCGCCCATGCGGCGAATGATATCGGAACCGTCAATGTCGAGAATACGCGCAGCGCCATGGGCGTTGTCGGTGCGGATCGGGATCTGCCAGCCCTGCCAGGAGCGGGCGTTCACACCCATGGACTGAAGCGCAATCGCCAGAAGACCCGATGTGACCTGCTCGCCCGACGCGACGACGGCATCATATTCACGCGCGTCGTAAAAAGATGCGGAGCCACTGGCACCAGCGACCTTCGGCGTGTTCTGCACCCAATCGACCAGTTCATTGGTTTTTCCGGACATGGCCGAAACCACCACGGCCACTTCATGGCCGGCATCCACTTCACGTTTCACATGTCGGGCGACATTGTGAATACGTTCGAGGTTCGCGACGGATGTACCGCCGAATTTCATGACAATGCGAGCCATAGCCTAGACCAGTACCATCCCACTGCGCCGCGAGAGCGGCAGATAAGCACACATCCCGTTTCCCCCGGAGACCGGGCTGTCAGGTTGCGGGTCTCTTAGCGAAAAGGATAAGGCCATGCAATGCCGTTTGTGAACCATGCGGTACGGTTGTGGACGCGTGCCCGCGCCGCGCTCCAGGCAAGCCTTCGCGCCAAAATCAGTAAGCGTACCGCCCCGCACTGTACAAATGCGGGCAATCACAGTAAAAGCGCGCCACATGAATTGGCCATAGTGGCCTTAACGGCCTGTGTGGCGTCGTCCGTTTGGGACAAATGCAGGCATCCATATTCCGAAAGACGGTAGATGACAGACACTCAGGGTATCGCCCCTGCGATTGCGCAGGCGTTGGAAAAGCGCGGCTATAAAGACTTGACCCCGGTTCAGCAGTCCATGCTTGACCCAGACCTTGCCGACAAGGACGCGCTGGTCTCAGCGCAGACCGGTTCGGGCAAGACGGTTGCTTTCGGCATTGCGCTGGCGCGAACCCTTCTGACAAATGGCGACCGTTTCGGCGCAGCCGCTGCTCCGCTCGCTCTCGCCATCGCGCCCACCCGCGAACTTGCCATGCAGGTGAAACGCGAGCTTGAATGGCTCTACGAATTTGCCGGTGTCTCGATTGCTTCCTGCGTCGGTGGCATGGATATCCGCAACGAACGGCGCGCGCTGGAACGCGGCTCCCACATCGTCGTCGGTACGCCTGGCCGTATCTGCGACCATATCAAGCGGGGCGCACTCGACCTGTCGTCGCTGCGTGCCGTGGTGCTGGATGAAGCAGACGAGATGCTCGATCTCGGATTCCGCGAAGATCTGGAATTCATTCTGGAGGAATCCCCGGAAGATCGCCGGACGCTGATGTTCTCGGCTACCGTTCCGCGCAGCATTGCCAAGCTTGCCGAAAGCTACCAGAAGAACGCAGTGCGCATCGCCTCTGCGTCCGAACAGAAGCAGCACGTCGATATCGAATACCGCGCCATGATGGTCGCCCCTTCGGATCGCGAACACGCCATCATCAACGCGCTGCGTTTCTACGAGGCGCGCAATGCCATCGTCTTCTGCTCAACCCGCGCCGCCGTCAACCACCTGACGGCCCGCCTGAACAATCGCGGATTCTCTGTCGTGGCTCTTTCGGGTGAGCTGTCGCAGAACGAGCGCACCCACGCGCTTCAGGCCATGCGCGACGGACGCGCCCGCGTCTGTGTCGCGACCGACGTGGCTGCCCGTGGTATTGACCTGCCCGGCCTGGAACTCGTCATCCACGCCGACCTGCCGACCAATTCCGAAACGCTTCTTCACCGTTCTGGCCGTACCGGTCGTGCTGGACAGAAGGGTGTCAGCGCCATCGTCGTTCCCGTCAACCAGCGTCGTAAGGCCGAGCGTCTCCTCGAAGGCGCGAAGGTCAGCCCCGCTTGGGTTCACCCGCCCTTCTGCCGACGAGATCGTCGAACGCGATGGTGCCCGCCTTCTGGCAGATCCATCGCTGAACGAAGCAGTTACTGATGACGAGCGCCATTTCGTCACCAAGCTTCTGGAGCAACATGGCGCTGAAAAGGTCGCTGCGGCCTTCGTCCGTATGTACCACTCCGGTCGCTCGGCGCCTGAAGACATTGCAGAAGTTGCGCTGGATGGCCGCAAGCCGCGTCGCGACAGCTTCGAAACTGTCGAGAATAACGCGCCGCGCCGTGAACGCTCTGACTTCGCCGATAGCGCCTGGTTTACCCTTTCGGTCGGCCGCAAGCAGAATGCCGAACCCCGCTGGCTGATCCCCATGCTCTGCCGTTTCGGCAAGCTGACGCGCCAGGATATCGGCGCGATCCGCATGCAGCAGACGGAAACCTATGTGGAATTGGCAGCTGACGCCGTCGACCGCTTCGAGTCCGCTCTCGGCAAGGACATGACGCTTGAAAAGGGCATCCGGGTCAAGGCCATGGAAGGCAAGCCCGACATGACGGGCAAGAGCCGCGAAGACACCCGCCCGCCAAAGGCCCAAAAGAAATTCGTGGGCAAGAGTGATTTCGGCGGTGAGCGCCGTGGTGATGACAAGCCCTGGAAGAAAAAGGCCAATGCCGCAGGCGACCGGCCCGGAAAGTTCGAGGGCAAAAAGGATAAACCCTTCGAAAAGCGCGGGCCTAAGAAAAAAGACCACGCATAAAAAGAGCCCGGCTACAGCGCCGGGCCAAAAATCCGAACCGATTTTCGGACAGCACAATGCGTAGACTTAAAGAAAGATAGACCGCTGTGCGTCCAAAAGGACGCACAGCGGTCTCACCGTCTTGCTTTTCAGTTTTAACGACCTTCGCAGTTGCGATCGCCTGGGCGGCACCACATGCCACCCTGATTGGACGGCTCCTGTTGCTGCTCCTGCCAGCGCCGTTGGCGCTCGCCATCGTTCCAGTTGCGATTGCGTTCACCATCTCGGTCACGGTCGCGCTCCCAACGGGGGCGGTCCCTGTCGCGCTCACGCTCTCTGTCTCGCTCCATCCGTTGCTGCTCGCGCTCGCGACGGTCACGGTCGGCCTGATCCCAGTTGCCGTAACGCTCTTCCCAGCGCCCATCATTTGGGCCGGGACCACGCCGGTCGCGCCACTCTTCCCGCGGCGGACGGGGGCGATCGCGATCGGCCCATGGCGGTGGTGCGTTCCAGTAGCCACCTGCCGGTGGCGGGCGGCGCCAACGGTCGCGCTCGCGATAGAAGTCGCGGTCGCGATAATAGCGGTCCCAATAGCGGCCCACCTCGAAGGTGATGATCGGAACGCCGAGGTCGCGATAGTAGCGCGGCTCGACATAGACACGGTTCTGACGGTAGAGCGCCTGGATGTATCGACCGGCCACCCAGCCTCGTCCATAGCTGAACGAAACGTCACACCATGGCGTGTCGGAGAGGCAACCGTGGATGGTCAGCGGTGCCCCGTTCGGAATCACCACGACCGCAGGATAGGCGGTACTCGGGCCGGAGCGCATATTGACATTGGCGGTGGCAAATCCGCGCGTTGCCGCCTCAGCGAGCGCTGGCGCGGCCATGAGCGCCAGAAGCGCAATCGCACCAAATATTTTCTTCTTCACTTTTTTCTCCTCAAGCAAAGGCCGGGTCACCGATCTCGGCAATCAGTATGGGAAAAATACGCTCCACTTGCTGAACGCAGCATGAAACGAAAACTCCGCTAAAACAGTTCCTTGCGTCGATGGACCGCGGCCGAATACATCGTCCATGAAGACCCGACCCTTGACTTCACCACCCAATCATCCGACTTCAGGCTAGAAGCATTCAGGAGAACACCATGAGCGAGACCGCGAAAACGACGATCGACCAGAGCGAAGTGGATCGTTTCTCTGCCATGGCTGCAGAGTGGTGGAGCCCAACCGGGAAATTCCGCCCGCTGCACAAATTCAACCCTGTCCGGCTCGAATATATTCGCAACCGCGTGTGTGAAAACTTCGGGCGCGACCCGAAGGCACATCGCCCGCTGGAAGGCCTTCGCTTTCTAGACATCGGCTGCGGCGGGGGTCTCTTGTCAGAGCCGATGGCGCGCATGGGCGCCGAGATGGTTGGCGCCGATCCATCCGAAAAGAACATCGGCATTGCGTCCACCCACGCACGCGAGAGCGGCGTTCAGGTCGATTATCGCGCTGTCACTGCCGAACAGTTGCAGGCAGCGGGCGAAACCTTCGACGTGATCCTGAACATGGAAGTGGTCGAGCACGTTGCCGACGTAAACCTCTTCCTGACCACCTGCGCGCAGATGGTCCGCCCCGGCGGACTGATGTTTGCCGCAACGATCAACAGAACGCTGAAGGCCCGTGCGCTTGCCATTTTCGCCGCCGAAAATGTCTTGAAGTGGCTTCCCCGCGGGACGCATCAATATGAAAAGCTCGTTCGCCCGGACGAGCTGGAACGTCCTTTGACCGCCAACGGTCTGGATATCATCCACCGCACGGGGGTTTTCTATAATGTCCTGCAGGACAGGTGGAACCTGTCTCCCGACATGGATGTCAACTACATGATGCTGGCGAAGCGACCCGCGTAACTTACGGCCTCTCAGGCTGTTCAGAATTCCGGTTGGCATGCCGAAAATGGTGATTTCGAGAACCGGAGCGCAGCGTACTTAATATGTATGCACCGGGAACATGGAAATCGCCATTGGCATGCCACCGACGGCGATTACTCGGCAGACTATCAATTCACGTCGTCAGGAAGAACGGGAAGAGGTGCAACCTCAATCCCCTCTTCAAGCAGTGCTCTGGCGTCCTCAAGCGACGCTTGACCGATAATGCCGCGCTCTTCTACTTCGCCATAATGGATCTTGCGCGCCTCTTCGGCAAACTTGTCGCCAACATCCTCGGCATTAGCGCGAATTGCGGCGACCGCTTCCTTGATCTTCGTCAGAACTTCCTTTTGCGCCGTATCCATGGCGAGTGTGCGCATGGCGTCCTTCTTCCGTCCCGTCGAGACGGAAGGCGCCATCAATGTCTTGCTGATGGCTTGCGAATTGCAAACCGGACAGCTGATGAGCCCGCGTTCGACTTGGCTGTCGAAATCGGCGCTGCCCGAGAACCATCCCTCAAAGGCATGCGCATGTTCACAGGTCAGCGAGTAGCGTATCAAGCAAGTGCACTCCGGGAAGCCGCACTGGAGGCCACGGTATCGAGTTGAAAATCACGCGCGTTCTTCAGATTTGGAATCTTGCCTCGAACGGCAGAGACCTGTGCGGGATCGATATCGGCAACGATGATCTCTTCGCCAACACCTCCGGCAGCCGCCAGAACCTTGCCCCATGGATCGATGATCATGGAATGCCCGAAGGTCTCACGGCCATCCTCATGCTGGCCGCCTTGCGCCGCGGCAATGACAAAGGCACCATTCTCGATCGCGCGGGCACGCAGAAGAATTTCCCAATGCGCTTCGCCCGTCTGCTTGGTGAAGGCCGCGGGAACCGTCAGGACCTGCGCGCCTGCGACGGCTTCAGCCCGGAAGAGCGAAGGGAAACGCACATCGTAGCAGATGGCAAAGCCGAAGGTCGCCAGAGGCAATTCCGCAATGCGTGCCGCTTCACCCGGCTGGTAGGTGGCGCTTTCGCGCCAGCTTTCGCCATTGTCGAGATCGACATCGAACATGTGAATCTTGTCATAGGTGCAGATGCGGTCGCCGTCCGGTGCGAAGAGAAAACCACGATTGGCGATCTTGCCGTCGGGGCGCGCAATTGCCGTCGAGCCGACATGGACATAAACCCCGAGTTCCCGCGCAAGCTTCGCCGCGGTTGCAACGATGATGTCGCAAGTCTCGTCTTTCAAAACGGCCTGAAGTGCGGCACGGTCGCGCTGCAAAGCGCCCGTCATCTCCGGCGTCTGCACATAGACGGCGCCTTGCGCGACCGCCTCGCGGACGAGCTTTTCCATCGCTTCGGCGTTTCGCTTGGGATCGGTTCCCGAGCACATCTGGATTGCGGCGGCCTTGAAACTCATGTCTCTCTTCCCAATGTCCATTTCAAATGATCTGCTGTTATGCAGCAAGAAGCGGATCGAGCTTTCCGTCCCGATCAAGCGCATGAAGGTCGTCGCAGCCACCGACATGCTGCTCACCGATAAAGATTTGCGGAAAGGTGTTGCGACCGGACTTGTCCATCATCTCCTGACGGTACTGCGGGTTTTCCGTCGCATTATATTCGGTGAAGTTCACGTTCTTGCTTTGCAGCAGAGCCTTGGCGCGGGCGCAATAGCCGCAGAAATCGCGCGTATAGATCGTAACGGATGCCATATATCTGAACCTCTAAATCTGCGTGGAGCACGAAGTTGGCATGTCATATAGGCCCGGATATGGCCATTGCAAAGGTCAAAACAGTGACTTCCGCCGCGCCGGATTTTTTGAGCCGCTTCGCGGCCGCCGAGACTGTCGCGCCAGTGGTGTAGACATCATCGACAAGCACCACGCGTTTGCCAAAAATCTCGCCCTCCCGCGCGGGCGAAAGCGCAAAGGCACCTTGGACATTTTTCCTACGCGCAACGGCCGAGAGGCCGACCTGACGGCTGGTCGACTTCACCCTGATCAGAGTTGCCGGAAGGAAAGGCTTGTTGGCAATCTCCGCGAGATGGCGCGCGAGCTCGGCGGACTGATTGAAACGACGCGAGAAAAATCGCCAGCGGTGAAGCGGAACGGGAATAATGCAATCGCATTCGCTAAGCGCTGCGCCGCCTGCCCGCGCCATCCATAACGCCATCAGGCCCGCGAGATCCGTACGGTCCTGATACTTTAATTGGTGGACCAACTTGCGGGCTGGCCCGTCGTAAATTGTCGCGGATCTGAGGCGATCGAAGCTCGGTGGATTGGATATCGCTTCGGCGCTGACCATCCCTTCATCGTGGTCATAGACAAATGGAATGCCCAAAACCTCGCAATAGGGCCGCTCGATGAATTTTATCTCTGGCCAGCATTGAACACAGAAGGCCCCGGCGCCACCTGTAGCGC
This sequence comes from Agrobacterium sp. SORGH_AS 787, assembly GCF_030819035.1. Lineage (NCBI taxonomy): Bacteria > Pseudomonadati > Pseudomonadota > Alphaproteobacteria > Hyphomicrobiales > Rhizobiaceae > Agrobacterium > Agrobacterium sp. SORGH_AS 787. The sequence continues at coordinate 1,457,460 of NZ_JAUTBG010000001.1, read as the reverse complement.
GACCACAGCCGGCACAGGCCGGCGGGTAGATCAGGTTACTGACACCTCTAAGCAACCAATGCAGAGGCTGCACGACAATCTGCCTTGAAACCATCGCCTTCCCCTTGCACCCCTTCGCTTGACAATAGGGGGAAAGGGGTGCCTTTGCGACAGCAAAGTTATGACAGGTTCGCCAATGGACATTCTCTTCGACCCCGATCTCATCAAACGACATCGCGAGCGCGCATGGCAGCTCGGAGATCGCCAGGCTCATTTTCTGCTGGATATAGCGGCAGACGAAATTGCCGACCGGATTGCCATTGTCGAGCGGCATTTCGATGCAGCAATCGAGCTTCACGGCGCAACGGGCGTTACCGCTCGTCGGGTCATGGAGACAGGCAAGGTGGGCTCGATGACCCGCATCGAGACCAGTGAGGATTTTCTTGGCCGTGAGGCGGAGGCGAAGGTCGCATCCCTTGAAGATTTAGCGCTAGATCCTGCATCCGCCAATCTCGTTATCTCGCCATTGTCTTTGCATTTGACCAATGACACACCGGGAACGCTGATCCAGATCCGCAAGGCGCTCAAGCCGGATGGCCTGTTTCTGGCCGCCCTTCCCGGCAGCGGCACGCTGCAGGAACTTCGCGACGTTCTTCTGGCGACAGAGGTGGAACTGCTTGGCGGCGCAAGCCCACGCGTCATCCCCTTTGCCGATGTGCGCGATATCGGTGCGCTCTTGCAGCGCGCCGGATTTGCCTTGCCGGTCACGGATACGGAAACCTATACGGTGCGCTACGATTCCATCTTCCCTTTGATGCGAGACCTGCGCGCCATGGGAATGGCAAACCCGCTTATGGGCCGCAGCCGCACTCCGCTTACCCGCCGCTTCTTCATGCGTGCAGCAGAGCTTTACGCGGAACGGTACAGCGATCCGGACGGTCGGATCAGGGCGACCTTCTCCATCATCTACATGTCCGGCTGGGCACCGCATGAAAGCCAGCAGAAGCCGCTGAAACCAGGTTCGGCCAATGTCAGGCTTGCGGATGCGCTAAAGGCGAAAAGCTCCTGAGAACGGGTTTCTCCGTACATTAAACGGACTGGCCGTCAGGATAACATCGCGCTGTTCAGCGCGTTGACAACCGCGGTGAAGACACCCAGAAGACCGTCGCGCACATTTGTCAGCCCAAGGATCAAGGCGCCGCCGATGATGCCGATCAGAAGACCATATTCAACCGCGGTCGCGCCGCGCTTGTCAGCTGCAAAATTACGAAAGTAACGCCAGATATTATGTTTCCCGTACAAATCGCAAATCCCTGCCGGACAGACGCAATATAATCGCCTCGAAATCAACATGCGTCCAAGGATGCGCCGAGGAGGTGTCGATTTCGTTACCGCGTCCGTAGCATTTCTACGAGACGTTGCGAACGACATGAAACGATGTGAAATTACCGAAGAGACGGTTAAATCATCTCACGCATCTAGCAGATCATGAGACGCCCTGTCTTCGGTCGCATCTACGCATCGCGCTTCGCGATATCGGTTCCGCGTTCAGGGCTGATGCTCTGACGGCTTCTCAGCAGTCGCGACCGCTGGAATATCCATCGACAATGCAGACGGAGCCCGGCATCGGCTGCGTGATGCTGCGGCGAATGCTGTAAGTTGATGGCTGGTCGCCGCGCTTGATCGAACCAGTGCTGATCATATCGATATTGTCCGGCACCTGCGCAAAGCGGGCCGGTGAGGTCTTGCCAGCCAGCATCGGTGTTACGATCAGCGAAAGCGCAATGGCCACCATACCAAACAGAAGCGCAACGTTCAAAACGCCTATCCGGCGTGACTTGGCGGAATAAGACTGGCGGTCTTCAACGGTCTTCCAGAAATCCTCATTCATACTCGGCCTCACTACGCGCCATTTACCAAATCTTCAGCACTGCAATTTGCCAGAGCTTGCTAAACGATCGGTTAACGGCGTGCCGTTTCAGGACGCATAGGCCTGTTGAAAAGGACCGATTTTCAGTCTTATCACAGGAATTTTAGAGGAGGTCCTGAAGATAAGGAATGAGAGGCTCGTCGGCGGGCGGCATAGGGTAATCGCGCAACGCCTGCGGCCTGACCCATTTGACGGTCTGCCCTTCCCGGCCATGCGGTATGCCTTCATAGCGACGGCAGACATACAGCGGCATTAAGAGATGAAACGTCTCGTAGGTGTGGCTGGCAAAGGTGAGCGGTGCGAGGCAGGCAATCTTGGTGGTGATGCCCAGCTCTTCGTTCAGTTCACGCACCAATGTCTCTTCAGGCGTTTCGCCCTGCTCCACCTTGCCGCCGGGAAACTCCCAGAGCCCAGCAAGCGACTTGCCCTCGGGTCTCTGGGCCAAAAGTATCCGCCCATCCTGATCCACGAGGGCACAGGCCGCAACCAGCAGGATCTTCTTGAGCGGCTCATCCATCAAGCGTCGTCCTTGCCCCAATAGCGATAGGTATAGGCCTCTTCGAAACCGAACGTCTCATAAAGAGCGAGCGCCGGCACATTGGTCGAGACGACCTGCAGCCAGGCGGTCTTTGCGCCGCTGATCCGGGCCCAACGCAGTGCAGAGGTCAGAATTTCGCGGCCCACGCCTTTGCGGCGCGCTGCACTCGCCACTTCGAGCGACAGAAGACCTGCGAGATCATTGTCCTGAACGCAGATAACGGTGGCGTGCGGATCACCCTCCACCTCTTCCTTGATGAAGAGGCCGAGATTGGGCTTGATCGAACTGACGATCTCGGCAATCGGCGAGCGAAGGGATGGGTCTTCATTGCCCACCTTGAGACTCGCTTCAACGAACCGGCCGATGTCATGAGTGGGAAGATGGGCCATGGTCTCAGGCAATTCGGCATGGACGAGGTCAGCCGTCATCACCTTCACCTCTTCGAAAACAGTCCAGCCATTATCGTAGAGATGAGCCCTCAATTCTGAAGGCATAAGCGTTGTTTCGCGAATGATCAGCGGTCTGCCGAAATCCTCGAATCGTCTGCGCGCCTTTTCAAGCCGAACACCGCAATTGCCGTAATCGGATGGGTCCAGGGGCACGACGCAGTTGATGCGCTTGGAGGGATGCGAGCCCGTCAGCCGGATCTGCCAACTGCCGTCATAGATGACCGACGATGCCGGCCAGGCACGAAAGCTCACCGCCTCCAGACGGCGAACGAGCGGCAAATTGACGGCACTGCTATGCATAGGTTTGGCCTCCACCGTTTAGCTCCGGTAGTCGCCGTTGATTTCGACATATTCCTTGGTGAGATCGCAAGTCCAAACTGTTGCCTTGCCATTGCCGAGCCCGATATCCACCTTCACCGGAATATCCTGCTGCTTCATCACCGAACTGGCCTCCGCTTCGGAATAGGCCGGGTCGCGTTCACCATTGACGGCAACGCGCACATGTCCAAACGAGATGGCGAGCCGATCACGATCGGCAAGCTCGCCGGATTTACCGACGGCCATGACGATGCGACCCCAATTGGCATCTTCTCCGGCAACTGCGGTTTTCACCAGCGGAGAGTTGGCGATGGAAAGCGCAATCTTCTTGGCAGCAGCATCGCTTTCAGCGCCAGTGACCGTGACCTCCACCATCTTGCGCGCCCCTTCGCCGTCACGCACGACCTGAAGAGCGAGATCTCTCAGAAGATCGTTGAGGGCAGCGCGAAAGCCTTCGAGCTTCGCGTCATCGGCATTTTCAATACGCGCCTGACCTTCGGCTGCTGCAGCGCCGGTGGCAAACAGCATCAGGGTATCAGAAGTCGATGTATCGCTGTCGACCGTCACGGAGTTGAAGGTCGGGCCGACGCCTGCGGAAAGAAGCGCCTGCAAGGCAAGCGACGCAATGTCGGCGTCAGTGACGACATAAGAAAGCATGGTCGCCATATCGGGTGCAATCATGCCAGCGCCCTTGGCGATACCATTGATCGTGACCTTGACGCCGCCGATCTCGGCGGTGCGGGTAGCGACCTTTGGATAGGTGTCCGTGGTCATAATGGCCTTTGCGGCCTCGAGCCAGAAATCACCCTTGGCATCGGTATTCATCTGGTCGAGAACGCCGGCAAATTTCGAGGCATCGAGCGGCTCGCCGATCACACCGGTGGACGCCAGGAAGACTTCTCGTTCGCTGCATCCGACAGCAGCTGCGGCGGATTTGCCCGTGAGGTCGGTCGCGGCCTTGCCTTTTTGTCCGGTGAAGGCGTTTGCGTTTCCGGAATTGACCACGACGGCTCGCGCAATGCCGCCCGGAAGGTTGGCTCGGCAATAGTCGACGGGCGCGGACGGACAACGGGACTTGGTGAACACACCCGCAACGGTGGCCGGTTCGTCAAACACCATCAAGAGAACGTCGGTTCGGTTCTTGTACTTGATGCCAGCGGCAGCCGTCGCCATGCGCACACCGCGGATGACGGGCATCTCAGGATAGGATTTTGGAGCAAGGGGGGAGACGGCAGCGGACATGGAAATCGACCTGCGTTGAGAAGATAAGCTGAAAGTGAGAAAAGGGCGGCTCAGCGCCGCCCTTATTATGTGTGAGGCACTTACTGCTGCGGCTGAGCGTCTTGTGCCTTATTGACTTCGTCATATTCCTTGCGGAGCGTCTCGTCCTTGATATCGATCTTCTGTTCGGCCTTAGCCTTCTTGATAAGATCCATATACTTGTCGCGCATGACAAGCTGGCGAACCTGCGGCTCGACCTGATCGAACGCTGGCGGAGGCGAAATACGCTTGTCTTCGACCTTGATCACATGGAAGCCGAACTGCGATTTGACCGGCTCCTTGGTGTAGGTGCCCTTCTCCAGCTTGAAGGCGGCTTCCTCGAATTCCGGAACCATGCGGCCCTTGCCAAACCAGCCGAGATCGCCGCCGTCGTCCTTGTTGGAGTCGGTCGACTTTTCCTTTGCCAATTCGGCAAAATCCTTGCCGGCATCGAGCTGCTTGATCACGTCCTTGGCTTCTTCTTCCGTCGCAACCAGAATGTGGGCAGCCTTGACTTCTTCTTCCTTCGGAAGTGCGGCGACTTCCTTGTCGTAACGGGCCTTCACCTCGGCGTCGGTGATGGCGTCAGCCACGTGCTTGCGGAAATAGGCGTTGTGCAATTCGCGGTCGGAGATGAAGTTCAGGCGCTTCTTGAAGTCGTCGGTCTTGTCCAAACCTTCGGCAGTCGCGCCCTCAACCAGCAGCTTCACTTCGATCGCGCTGGAAAGAGCGGCAACCTTCTTCTGCTCATCTGGAAGCTGGGCCAGCTGGGAGTCGAGATTGCTCATGGCCAGATCGAGTTCCGACTGACGAATCTCGAGATCGCCAACCGTGGCCACCACGGCGTCTTCCGCTGCGAAAGCAGGGAAGTGAAGACCAAGACCGGCCACGATCACGGCAGCGGCGATTCTATTGTAGCGCAACATATTGAACCTTTCGGAGACAAAGCCGGCTCCAGACGTGGTTTTCCGGCTGAAAAAACTTCCAAACACCGGAATGTGGCCATTCTGTAACGGGCAGAACCGTTGACATCATTTGCCCCCCCTCTTATCTGTCACGCAATCTCGCGTCCAGATGCGTTTCGGGGTGTCGTCCGTCATTTGTGCGTTATTGCCGATGACGCTTAAAGCGCCCGACGAAACGAAATTTCAGAAAGGGCCAGTTGGATGGTCAGTCTCGGCGGTATCGCCCGCAAATTGTTTGGCTCGTCAAACGATCGCCGCGTTCGTTCCTATCGCACCAATATTGCAGCCATCGGCGCGCTCGAAGATGAGATGAAGGCGCTCTCGGATGAAGCGCTTGCCGCAAAGACAGTGGAATTCCGTCAGCAACTTGCCGAAGGCAAGACGCTCGACAGCCTGCTGATCCCCGCCTTCGCCGTTGCGCGTGAGGCCTCGCGCCGCGTACTCGGCATGCGTCCCTTCGACGTTCAGCTGACCGGCGGTATGATCCTGCACCAGGGCGCCATCGCCGAAATGAAGACGGGTGAAGGTAAGACGCTGGTGGCAACCCTTGCCGTTTATCTGAATGCACTTGCCGGCAAGGGCGTGCATGTCGTGACGGTCAACGATTACCTCGCCAAGCGCGACGCCAGCATCATGGGACGCCTCTACGGCTTCCTCGGCCTGACCACTGGCGTCATCGTGCATGGTCTGGACGACGACGAGCGTCGCGCAGCTTATGCCTGCGACATCACCTATGCGACGAACAACGAGCTTGGCTTCGATTATCTTCGCGATAACATGAAGTATGACAAGGCGCAGATGGTCCAGCGCGGCCATAACTACGCCATCGTGGACGAAGTCGACTCCATTCTCGTCGACGAAGCGCGCACGCCGCTGATCATTTCCGGTCCGCTGGATGACCGCTCCGATCTCTACAACACGATCGATGCCTTCATCCCGATGCTGACGCCAGACGATTATGAAATCGACGAGAAGCAGCGCTCCGCAAACTTCTCCGAAGAGGGCACCGAGAAGCTCGAAAATCTTCTGCGCCAGGCAGGCCTTCTCAAGGGTGAATCGCTCTATGACGTCGAGAACGTTGCGATCGTTCACCACATCAACAACGCTCTGAAGGCCCACAAGCTCTTCCAGCGCGACAAGGACTACATCGTCCGCAATGGCGAGATCGTCATCATCGACGAATTTACCGGCCGTATGATGCCGGGCCGCCGTTACTCCGAAGGTCAGCACCAGGCGCTTGAAGCCAAGGAGAAGGTGCAGATCCAGCCGGAAAACCAGACGCTGTCCTCCGTCACCTTCCAGAACTATTTCCGCATGTACACCAAGCTTGCGGGCATGACGGGTACGGCCTCGACGGAAGCGGAAGAATTCAACAACATCTACGGCCTCGACGTCGTGGAGGTCCCGACCAACCTGCCGATCCAGCGTATCGACGAAGACGACGAGGTTTACCGGACCGGCGAAGAAAAGTTCAAGGCGATCATCGAAGAGATCCGTGCAGCGCATGAGCGCAATCAGCCGGTTCTCGTCGGCACGACCTCGATCGAAAAGTCCGAACTGCTCGCCACCATGCTGCGCCAGACAGGCTTTGAGAACTTCCAGGTTCTGAACGCCCGCTATCACGAGCAGGAAGCCTATATCGTCTCGCAGGCAGGCGTTCCCGGCGCTGTGACCATTGCCACCAACATGGCAGGCCGCGGCACGGATATTCAGCTTGGCGGTAACGTCGATATGCGCCTTGAGCGCGAGCTGGAAGGCATGGAGCCAGGACCAGAGCGTGACGCTAAGGAACAGGCGATCCGCGACGAGATCAAGGTGTTGAAGGAAAAGGCGCTTGCCGGTGGCGGTCTTTACGTCATCGCCACCGAGCGCCACGAAAGCCGCCGTATCGACAATCAGCTGCGCGGCCGTTCCGGTCGCCAGGGCGACCCCGGTCGTTCAAAGTTCTACCTGTCGCTCCAAGACGACCTGATGCGCATCTTTGGCTCCGACCGTATGGATTCGATGCTGCAGAAGCTCGGCCTGAAGGAAGGCGAAGCCATCGTCCATCCGTGGATCAACAAGGCTCTGGAACGTGCGCAGAAGAAGGTGGAAGCCCGCAATTTCGAAACGCGTAAGAACCTGCTGAAATACGACGACGTTTTGAACGATCAGCGTAAGGTCATCTTCGAACAACGCCTCGAACTGATGGAAGCCGATAATATCGGTGAAACCGCAGCGGACATGCGCAACGAAGTGATCGAAGCTCTCGTCGGCAAGCACATCCCTGGAAATGCCTATGCGGAACAGTGGGATATCGAAGGCCTGAAGGCTGGCGTTCAGCAGTCTCTCAACTTGGATCTGCCGCTCGATGATTGGGCCAAGGAAGAGGGTATTGCTGAGGACGATATTCTTCAGCGCATTACAGAGGCTGCCGACAAGGTCATGGCAGATAAGGCCGAACGTTTCGGTCCCGAAGTGATGACCTACGTCGAACGCTCGGTCATTCTGCAGACGATCGATCACCTGTGGCGCGAGCACATCGTCAACCTCGATCACCTGCGTTCCGTCGTCGGCTTCCGAGGCTATGCGCAGCGCGATCCGCTTCAGGAATACAAGGCGGAAGCCTTCGAACTCTTCCAGGCCTTGCTTGCCAATCTGCGCGAAGCGGTTACAGCCCAGTTGATGCGTGTTGAACTGATGCGCGATCCGCCACCACCGGCCGAACTGCCGGAAATGACGGCGCATCATCTCGACCCGCTCACCGGTGAGGATGAATTTGCCGCCGCATCCGCGGGCAATAGCGACGTCTATGTGCCACCGGAACAGCGCAATCCAAACGATCCGTCCACATGGGGCAAGGTCGGCCGCAACGAGGCCTGCCCCTGTGGATCCGGCAAGAAGTACAAGCACTGCCACGGCGTTTTCGAACAGGCTTGATACTCACCATTGAAAACAATGAGCGCGTCATCTGAATTTGAATCAGATGGCGCGCTTTTCTTTTGAGGCTACGTCAAGGATGAAAGCCGTACGGTGACAGCTTTCCGTCGCGGAGGGTGCAACAGATCTTAATGCTTGGGCTGCAGTTGAAGGGCGACGGTGCTCACCTCTTGCGTCCAAGCCTCACGAGCCTCGGCAGTGGTGAGGTTGTGATCGGCCCTCGGAATGGTGACGATCTTAGGGTTGCCGTATGGCCCCCTCAAAAGACGCCCGCGCCCACAAAAATTGCGCTCAAGCATGCCGAAACCGGCATCTCCCTCAGAGTAGATCAGAGTGACCTTCGTATCGTTTGCGGCGAGCTTGCCGAAGTCGCTTGAGAGCGAACGGGCACGATCGGAAAAATAAGGGTACTTAACCGACAGCGGAGTAAGAAAGGAAAACGCCTTCCCCAGGAACGCCTTGGATAGATTGCAGAGCGCGCTTACCACGCGCACGTCACCCCGCATCACACGCTTCCAGAGCGCCCCGCTCATGAACTTGGTGCCATATCCAGAGAGCGACTGACGGGTTGAGCGGAGAAACAGGTTCACATCCACCTCGTCTGGAATATAAAGATCATAGATGTTGACCGGCACGCAACCTTTGATCCGCGGGTCCTTTATCGCGCTTTTAAAGGCGACCCACGCGCCGCTGCAACGTCCCGTCACGACTACGGGAAGATGGTTCTCCGCTTCGAGAAAATCGACAGCAGCCCGGACATCGGCCAACTGGCTGGCATGATAGAGAATCTGATCTGGCGCGCCCTCAGCGGGAGGACTATCGGCAACATTGGCTCCATCGAAGCGAAGCGACGCGATGCCTTGGCGGGCAAGTTCTCTGCACATCTGGGCTGATATGCGGCCCCAGCCCGACATACGCTCATAGCCCGTTGGAGCGACGATGACTGTTGCACCTTGTCGCTGACCAAGCGGTTTACACATAATACCATAGAGTCGCTGGTGATTGCCGAACCGGACAGGGCGCTCCTGAAATCCACGTCCCTTCAACCTCTGAGGAATCAGAAGTTCGGAAAAGCCGTCTTGGCGCAGCGTGTTGTTTCTGTCGCCGTGCTTTGCCGCAACGTCAGCAGCCCAACCAGCAAGCGTCTCAATGGCTCTGACAGACGGAACCGAGAAAAGCACGTCCCGAACGAACTTGTTGTAGTCGGGAAAGACTTGGGCGCGAAGCTCGACATCGAGAGCGGCAAGATGGTTTGCAAATTGCTCGTCTGCCGGACGGTTTTCCTGCTTCAAGAGAAGAATACTGGGTGCGGGAGCACGGGTGGAAGCTGATAAGGTCACGGTGCGAAGGCTTGCAGCCAAAGAGTCAGGAAAGATCTGCTCCCCCATGGCAGGGCCGGATGCAGGCGTCCTGTGCTGCAAGGCGTCTGGATTGGCGACACGACTCAACGCCACGAATTCTCGAAGCCAGTGACGTCCGGACAATGCGGGAGCGGCCAGCGCAAGACCAACCACATTCTCCATCGTCTCAGCAGCTTTCCAGGCCAGCAGCGCGCCAAGGCCATGGCCGACGAGGATCAAGTGGCGGGCCTGTGACAATTCCCGCAGCTTGGATGCCGCGGCGCGAATGCTGTCGAGCCATAAATCGAGACCGTTGTCGTCATCGACCGGGTCAATTGCGTCACCTGTTCCGGGATAGTCGAAGCGCATGCTTGGCAGACCACGCGCTGCGAGATCGCCGGCAAGCAATCGCCAGAATTTACGTGCGCACAATTCTTCAAAGCCCCATGAACTGACGAATAGAACCGCCACGTCGGTACCCTCGCCGCGCAAGACAACGTCCGCGGGCTTGAAAAGACCGACTGTGTTCGCAAACGTAACCGGATAGTCGACAGATGCCTGCTGCATAGACAAAGACATATTGCCTGAAGAAAAGCCGGCGTTCATGTTCAATTCCCCTAGTCCCATCCATGGAGTGGAAGCAAAATCGGACAATCGGCTAAATAAACTCTAAAGAGACTACAAGTTTCCCAGACGACTATTTTATAGAGCTTGCAGATGGAGACGATCTTGTCTCTGAGCTTCGATAAGAAGTCCGTTCAATCTTTCATAATAGCGTGATGCTTCAGCTGTGCCTTTGAAGTTTCGAATGCCGGGGAAAAGGTGGTCGCGCTCAGCCCACCAATGTCCATGGCCGATCCTCAGCGCCTTTTCCATCGCTTCTGTGAGTGCACCAGCTACGCTCGGATCGTAGCACCAGCCCGTTCTCATATCCTGCACGATCTCAGGTGTGCCACCGAGATTTGTAGCGATCAGCGGCACGCCATAAACCGCCGCCTCGATCAGGATGAGGCTTTGAGGCTCGCGCCAGCGAGAAGGTAGAACAACAGCATCCGCCACTCCGTAAACGTTCTCCGGCGGTGTAAAACCCATAAAGGTGATTGGCGCGCCATCGGCGATGGACTGCAGGTGACGGACATAATCTTCGCGGCCTCGACCCGCGATAATAAGCTTGGCAGACTGTCGGTTTGGCATGTCGACGAAAGCGCGGATGAGATCTTCAATACCCTTTTCTTCCGATAGAGCACCGAGATAGCCGAAGGTAAAGATCTCGCTTCGGGCGCTGTCTCGTCCGACAAAAGGCTTATGGAGCTTATCCTCGCGAAGGTTCTCGTTTCTCAGCACATGCCATTCCGCTTTGGTGAGAACCCCGGCCCGAAGATAGGTCTGTTTCAGGGCCGCGCTGACCGCAATCGCCGTCATCCCCTCGCCATCCGACTTCAGCCTCGATGTCAGAACACGGCATTTTAAGCACGCGGTATCGCAATTTCCGCCGGCGCTGAACATGCTCGATTTTGGACAGATCAGCGCGTAATCATGCAGATGGATGCAGAAAGGGATGTTCAGTTGTCGACTGGCCTCGAAGAGTGCCGGCTGCATGCGTGCTGAATTGTGCGCGTAGACAAGGTCCACCCGTTCCCGCACGAATATCGCCTTAATCTCCTTGGCCGAAACAGCGCCCATCGACGCCTTGAGATGCCAACGTGCTTTCTCGAACCGTCCGACCAACGGCTTTTTATGTCCAGGCAGGTAGCTGTTGTGCCAATTCACCCGGACGACTCTGATGCCGTCTTCACCCATCGTTTCGCCCGTCGGCGCCAAGCTGTCGCCAGCCATTCCGAGCGACAGAACGAAGACTTCATGATGGCGCGCCAGCTCCTTTGCACACATACGCGCCACGATCTCCGCACCACCCTCTTCCTGGGGCGCGAATGTCTGAGCTACGATACAAATCCGCATCGACTGGAATCACTTTCTTCCAACTGCCGCTATGGCAGCTGACTATTACATTGAGTATCTTCAACTTTACTTAAAGCTGTTCGACAATTTCAAGAAGGTGCCGCGCGCTCCTGTCCCAGGAAAACGCTTGCGCACGCTGGTGACCACGCTCGATCATCGTCACACGATGTTCCGGCTTGTGCAAAACCTCGTTGATCGCGCGAACCATGTCGTCCGGTCGATGGGGATCGAAAAACAATGCTGCGTCGCCACACACTTCCCGGGTTGGCGGAATGTCGGACGCGAGCACGGGGCAACCCAACAGCATCGCTTCCAGCGGCGGAATGCCAAATCCTTCATAGAGACTGGGAAAAAGAAGCGCTGTCGCTCCAGCGTAAAGTCCAGCGATCTCCTCATCGGACAAGCGGCCCGTGAAGACGACCTTGTCGATTCCGGAATTCGCCCTCGGATCGGACGCCTCGTAGGACTGAAAAACGCTGGATGCAGCTGCCCCCGCAATAACGAATTTGGGCGCGGCTGGACCCATCATCCGGATGGCTTCCATTGCACGTCTGAGGTTCTTGTTGGGCGTACGCGAGCCGACAAACAACAGATAGGGCTGATCCTCCAGCCCCAATCGCGACACGACCGTCTGATCCCTGACAACCGCAGCCATGTGCTCGGAACTGTTGTAAACGACCGCGATATCCTTGGCGCCGAAGGCACTCTCAAGCTCTTGCCTCGAAAACTCCGACACCGTCGCGATTTTTCCGCGGCGCGAGAGAAGACGGCCCAACAAGCCATGAACCAAGCGGTATTTGCGCGAAAAATTCTCCGGCGTGCGGAAAATCATAGCGTCGTGGACGACGGTGACCGCACGCGGGTGAAGGACGGGACCGCTGTTTCCAAGGTTGATGAGCTTGCCCTGCCGGGCTGCTTGGTAAAGGCTTGTCTGCTCCCAGACATGCCCGGAAGACCGACCGGTAGCGCGCTGTGTAATCGCTCGAAGAGGCAGCCTTTCCGTGGCACCTTCCGGCACCAAAAGCACCCACTTGTCCACCGTCGGGTTTTCCGACAATCGTTTGTCGAGGGCGATGACGACCTCGCGGGCAAAACGCTGAACCCCGCTCGTCGTTTGAGTCAGGAAGCGCCCATTGATGAAGGTGGTCATGCGAGGACACGCACCTCGGCGGTTTCCTTACCCGTCACCTCGTCATAAAGACCAACGAGCTCATCATTCATCCGTTCGCTCTGATAGCGAGAGAGAAAACGCGTGTATCCCGCAAGCCCCATCTCGCGCCAACCCGCCGCGTCGCAGATGACGATCGTTTGCGCCAGTGCGTCACTATCCTCAGCGGGAACCAGGAAGCCCGTTTGCCCATGGCGGACGATTGAGCGAAGACCGCCAACAGCAGACGCGATGACCGGTTTCTTGGCGCGCATGGCCTCCACCGCGACGAGACCGAAACCCTCCCAGCGCGACGGCATGACCACCACGTCGCAGGCGTTCATGTATCCGGCAATCTCCTCGGGCGATTTCCACCCCAGAAGCTCCACATTGTCAGGAGCAGAAATGGGCCTTTTTTGCTCTTCCTTGGTCGTGACGTAAGCGCCAATGACTTTGACAGCCGCCGCGCCATTAAGCAACTGAGCGGCTTTCAGAAGCACATCAACACCCTTTTGGCGGTCCAGACGTCCGACGAATAGCACCTTAAGGCGCGGATCGTTCCACTCCACAGGAACCGCGACTGGCCGGCTCCTCGACAAACCATTTTCAATCACAACCATCCGGTCGGCAGAAATACCGGCTCCGATCCCTCTGTCATATTCGTGCTGTGAGATCGCAACGATCTTCTGGCAGAAGGGCGCAAGCAGACGCTCGCCCAGCCTTGCGACGGGACGGAGAGGACCAAGCGTCTCCATGTCGAAAGACCATCCATGCGGACAGTAGACGACGGGAGGAAAATTTCGGCTGACCGCGCCGACTGAGCGCACGACAAGACCTGCAAAAGTCGAATGGGCATGCACAACATCCGGGCGAAAGGATCTGACTTCGTCCGTGACAGCACGTGCCAGCGCCGGTAGCGACGTGTAACGGCTGTTCCTTCTGAATGTGGCGATACAGGACGATGGAATATTTTGAGCATGAGACAGTTGACGATCTGGAACGATCACCCTGACATTCCCCGCTCCGTATTTCGCCACTTGATGGGGCACGACCTCACTCAGATAGGTCGCAGGGCCACCCGGTAGCGTTTCAAAAACGTGCAGAACCCTCATTGTCTCTTCCCTTGGGCCACCATTGGCGTGAATATACGCGGCGTTGTTGTTCTTGTTGCCCAGTAATTTTGTAAAACAGAATTCACGCACTTGCCACCGATTTGCTCAAATGCGCCTTCCTCCCGACTTCGAAATAAAGTGCACTTGATTGATGCAACGACTTTAGACATGCTTTCTCAAGGAAGGTTTATTCAACATATTTAAAGAGTTATTTGCGATTTAGGGACAATTGTAACAAACCACTCCCGATGAACGAGGGGAAAACGCGTGAAAATCTGCATCGTCTCGCAGACTTTTGCTCCCCAAGCGGAGGGAGGCGCTGAGATATCGGCGCGCGTTGGAGCGACCGAGCTTGCCAAGAAACATGATGTTACCGTGCTGGCGCTCGGAAAGGTGGGCGACCCCTTGGCGCCCCCGGGAGAAACCAGACTCGCCAACAATGTCCGTGTGGTTCGGCTTCCCTGGAAGAACAGTTACCTGCCCGGCCATATCAAGCCATCGGCAAATTTCGCTCGCCGTGCCGCATGGCATCTTCGCACCGCGTTTGGTGCGCTCTGCGTGGAAGGGCTAACCGAATTTTTCAGACGCGAGAATTTCAATCTCATCTACGCACAAAACTCATCCTACATGCAGCCTGCGATTTTTCATGCGGCCGATGACGCAGGGATCCCGATCTGTCTGCATCTGCGCGACTACGCCCTGCTCTGTCCTAAGACCAGCATGTTCCGTAGGGGTGATAACTGCGCAACGCCTTGCTTCGACTGTAGCCTGATCAATCGTCGCGTGAGATTACGTGGAAACGGCATGGCGGTCATTGCCGTCAGCAATTTCGTGAAACAGCGTTTCATCGAGAATGGTGTTCTGGCAGAAGCTGACTGGCATGTCATGCACAACAAGAACACGCCGCTGCAATCCTTCGATACAAGCATTGTTGGCCGGACAAAGCCGGCGGGGCAGATTTTCACCTTCGGCTATCTCGGTGCTTTGTCCCAGGAAAAGGGTGTTCCCGAGTTGATCGAGGCCTTCAAGGCCTTGCCTGCGGGTAGCAACGCCCGTCTGGTCGTTGGGGGGCGCGGTCGCCCGAGCGAGGAAGATTGCATAAAACGCCTCGGCGCCGTGGCCAATGTCGAGTTTCGCGGTTTCGTGGCACCTCAGGAAATCTATCGCATTGCTGACGCAGTCGTTGTCCCCTCTCTCTGGCACGAGCCGCAAAGCCGAATTCTCGTCGAGGCCGGCGTCTATGGTGTCCCCGTCATCGGCAGCACAAGGGGAGGAACGCCGGAGATCGTCGAAGCCGAAAAAACCGGCTGGTGCTATAATCCCGCGCAGCCTGGAGCGCTTGCCCGATTGCTGGAGAAAGCGGCCTCGATCGGTCCGGAGAGATGGTGGCAGAGGCGTGACGAGCTTTTCCCGGGTATCGGTTCATTCGACGGCACTGCCGAGCAATCCGGATATTACGACACGCTGGATGAGATCCTGACAAAAGCCGCTGTGGGGCCAAGTCGCGTAAACGATGCCCCCGACCAACAAACATGGTCAACAATATCTTAAGAGATTTTGGGCATGGTGAGGACAACGAAACGTAGCCTGAACCGAACCGGGTTCAGTTGGCCGATTTTTGCAGCCGGGCACGTGAACAAGGCTTGGAAATGTCCAATCTCGCTTGGCTCATCCTCATTCTCGGCTGGTTGGTCTTCATCCTCTATTATATCAGCTCCTTCTTGCGATGGGGCGTGCTGACGCTATCCTCTTATTTCTGGCTTCGTTACACCGTTCTGCCGATCCTCATCATGCCCATCTTCGCCAGCTCGGAGAAAAATATGGAGGTGGTTGGGGGCTCAATCTTTGCGATCCGGCAGCACATTGACCAAGCCTTCTTTCTCTCGGTGATCGGCGTCGTTTTCTTGATCGTCGGCATGGGCCTTGCGACATTCAGTTCAGGCCGAAGCTACATCTTCGACTTCATCGAAAGCGGTTACTCTTTCTGGCAAACACGAACCGGTGCTTGGCTGTCCTTCCTCATCATTCTTCTCGCAACGGCAGGACTGTTCTCTCTCGGCGTCAGACCCTTCGAGGGGCGTGAGTTCGCGTTCGAGAATCCCTCGATCCGCCCGGTCATCAACCTCTATGCTGTCATTCTTCCCACCACAGCGATCAGCCTGCTGGTCTATGGCTTTACGGGAGGCCGGAAATTCATTGCCATGGGCCTCTTCTGCAGCGCGCTCGGCTTGATGATCGGCACGCGCGGCGCCAGTATCGAAGCGCTGTTTGCCTTCGTCATCTGCGTCATCATTGCCTATCGATACCGCAACCTTGTCGTCTTTGGCCTTTCCGCCGTCGCCTTCATACTGGTGGCTGTCGGCCTCGGAATATTGCGCTCGTCTGCCGAGGGAGAGGCAGCACCCGATTTGATCGACAGCCTGACCGCCCAGATTTTCTATGGCAACAACTTCTCGGATTTTCGCGACTACGCATGGATCTTGAGCGGCTTTAAAGGCCAGTTCTATCACGGCATGACGTATCTGGCCGGCTATACGGCACTGATTCCAGCCTTCATCAGCGAGTTCCGCAACGACTACCGAACCGGCGTCATCACCACGACGCTGGCAGGGCTCGATCCAGAATTCCATGCCGGTCTGCGCCCTACACTCTTCGGCGAGGCCTATCTCAATTTCGGCATTCCCGGCATCATTTTTGCCGCAACGCTTTTCGGCTTCTACTTCGGCAAGCTGCATCTTTGGGTGCACACGGACCTGCCACGCAACGGCCTTGGCGTGCGACGCGTGGCCTGCGGCTACATCGCCTTCCTGTTCCTGTTCAACGCGGTCTTCACCCCAAGCTTCTACTACGTCTATGTCGTGACGGCATGGCTCTTGGGCGGCATCATCCTGTCGTGGCTTCTCACTGTTCCGGATCGCACGGACACGAACGATCTTCCTTCGGCAGGCTGATCACCCCTCCCCAGATGTGCAAAACCGCCCTTTGGGATGATCGCGCCAGAAGGTGCCAAGCCAGGCATCCGTCGATGGTGGACGGAAGGCGCCAAATCCCGACGTGGGAGAGAAGGTCATTTCCCCGAAAACCGGTCCAGACGGCTTGTCGTAAAAGTCGATCCGAACGAATTCGAAGCCTTGCGCCAGGGTTCGAGCCGCGGCCAGAATGGCATCGAGATGCGGAGGGCGCGGCAACTCCTTGTCCTCCATTGGATAGTAATGTCCGAAGGGCAACTTATTCCAATGCTCGTCGTAGAAGCAGCGACGATGATCGCTGAAGCGTGCCGTATCGATCTGAATACAGGGAATATCATCCTCGAAGCAGAACAGCTTGTAATCCACCGGCGCTTCGCCATTCTCGCCGATAAAGGGCTCGATGAAGATTTCCGGCTCGATATGGTTGTACCACTCTTCCGCAAGCCGCCAGGCTGTGCGTCCCTGAAGCCAGAGATCGCACTTCTCCTTGGCGCCCACGAGATCGTCGGGTCCGTAGACGAAGATGTTCCGGTCCGACCCGTGATTGACCTTGATCACATAGGGAAACGGCAAGGGCGCGGCAATCGTTAAGGTCCTTACCCCGCCAAAGCGTCGGCGTTACCCATTCCTCGCCAAGCACCTTGGCGACATGCGCTTTGACTGCAATCTTGTCACTCAGCGTAATGAGACGTGGATCGTCCGTGGGTTCACGCCATGCGATCTTGCGTGCGACCAGATGTTCGTTGAGCGTCTTGGGATTGTCGATGTCGGGCCAGAGCCGGTGATAGCGGAAATACTGGAGTTGGGTCGCCTGCTTGATCGGCAAACTGTGTATCGTGGCGTGATAAAGCGCCTTTGCGAGTTTCCCCAAGAGGGTTTTCTGCGGTTCACCGACTGCCATGCCCATCCCCTCTCTGCCTGAACCTGGCAGGCATCAACTGCTTTAAATATTCCTTGAAGCCCGCCACAACATGAAGGCCGAAACACTGGCCGTTATCAGGGCGGAGACAAGCGCTGCGAGCCCTGCCCCCATGAAACCGAGCGTGCTGATGAGAAGAAAACTCATGCCGATCGAGATGATGACGCTCGAGAGATTGACGACCGCGTAGTGACCGTCTTTCCGAAGGCTGCTCATGCCGAAACCCATGAGATCGGTGCAGGCGCGAACCGCAGCCGTCAGCAGCAGCAGCGCAAAAACACCCTCGTGCTCGGCGAGCGCGGGCATGTTCATGACCTCTACCACGACACGTCCAGCGACAAAAATTGCCACACCGAGGATCAGACCGGCGATAGCGGTCTTGGCAAATTGCCTGACCATCATCCGGCGCCATTCCTCTGCGGAGCCGTCATTATAGGCCTTGAACAATTTCGGAATGGCGATTTGTAGCACGGCGGTCGAAATCAACGTCTGCAACGCATTCGCCAGCGACCAGTAGAAAGTGTAGACCCCCGTTAAAGACAAGGTCAGCAACAGCGAGACGATATAGCGGTCGGCATAGACAAGCCCGACATTACAGATTTCGCTGATATGGATCATCCAAGACCGGCGCATGCGGCTCTTGATCCAATCGTATCGCACCGGTACTTTGGCGATGCGCGCGAGCGGCCAGTGGCGCAGGAAGTAAAACAGGCCGGCAAACATACCAAGGTAGCCCAGCGACCAGCCCACGAACACCGTCTCGATGTTGCGGAACGTCGGGAAAGCGAGCCCCAGAGCAATCACGGGTAAAACCCAGGATGTCGTTCGCAAGAAGAAGAGCATGTTTGCCGCGCTCGCCATTTCCTTCGAGATCAGCGGCATATGAATGTCGCAGGAGATCGTCTCCAGCCACACGATG
Source organism: Agrobacterium sp. SORGH_AS 787 (assembly GCF_030819035.1). Classification (NCBI taxonomy): domain Bacteria; kingdom Pseudomonadati; phylum Pseudomonadota; class Alphaproteobacteria; order Hyphomicrobiales; family Rhizobiaceae; genus Agrobacterium; species Agrobacterium sp. SORGH_AS 787. The sequence goes on along the minus strand of NZ_JAUTBG010000001.1, from coordinate 1,438,737 downwards.
ATCAGAATGACGACGTAAAGAGGTTTGACCGGATAATCCAGGGTAAAGGCCGCCACGACCGCCAGCAGCGTCATCAGCGACAGAGAAGCAATCGTCACCGCAAGTCGCGACTTCATGTAAGCGCCGGTCACGCCGTTCGATTTACCACTGACATCGCGGGCGATGAAGTAGTTGAGGCCCCATCCAAGGATTGCCGGTGCGGTGGTGACAACGCCGAGCGCCAGGCCATAAATGCCTGCGGCCTCCAGTCCCATGAACTTAACGATGTAGAATGACAGCGCAAAGCGCAGAACGAGCGTCGATCCGCGAAGTCCCGTATTGAAGAGAATGCTGAGCCCCGTCGCTCCGAGGCGCTTGTTCCAGAATGGGATGCGCTTCACCACCGGATGCCTATTGTCTGCCAAGGCCGGGCCTCAATAATGCAGGCCGGTACGGTCTTGACGGACCACCCGCGCCTGCTTGAGCCCACCTTCTTCGAGAGCCACCAGTGAGAGAACAGTGCTTCCGGCATCCTCCTCATTTTGCATGAGCACAACCTCATCGACCATCCTGGCAATCGGCGCAGACACCGGATGCGCGTCGGCGATACCGCCATCGACGACGATAAGATCGAAAGCCTCGTTTTCCTCACTCACCATTTTCCCGGAGAGATGCGCCTGGAGGTCGGCGCCAGCGGGCAGGAATTTCATCAACGACGCGTCCTCGAAATCGATGATCCCGCCGTGCCCGCCATCTTGCCCAGCAGCCTTGTCCACCATGGACGTGGGCACATCCAATAGCAGGCGCGTCAATGCCGGGTCACGACTTGCTCCATCGGCCAACAGCACGCGTCTTCCCAGACGGGCAGCAGCATGGGCCAGATTGAATGCGGTATGGGAGGCGCGATTTTGCGGACCGACGGAAGTGACCAGCACCGCGTATCCCTGGCCTAAAGGAACGGAAGCGCACAGTTCCTTCACGAGCCCCGCATAGTCTTCCTTTTCGTTGGCCAGAAGAGCGCGGCTGCGCTTGGCCGGGATGATCATAGCTGAAACGGGAGGCGTTGGCCCAAGGGCTGGCCCAGACGCGGCAACAGGCGCAATTGTTGAAACCGGTGGCGATTGCACTGCCTGAACCTCCTCTACAGGCGGCGCGACTGCAGGCGTTTCAGGCTTCGTCCTCTTGAAGCGACTGACGACCGAGGGATTAGTGGCAGCGATCGTTGTGTTCCGTCCACCGAACTGGTCGCGCAGCACCAGAATGCCGGCCGCCAGGATCATGCCAAATAGTCCGGCACCGGTGGCGATCAAGGTTCTCGGCGGACCAGCCTTCTGAAGAGGTGCCTCGGCAACCGAGATGATCCGCGAGTTCTCCGTCGGCGTGCCCTGCTGTTCGGAAAGCTGACGGGTTCGCAGCAGGAAGGATTCATAGACGGCACGATCGCTGTCAAGCTTTCGCTGAAGCTCGCGCAGTTGCACCATCGTGCTTTCTTCGCCGTTTTGAGCGCGGGTCAGTCGATCGAGATTGGCCTGCAGAAGGGCCAGTTGATTTTTCAGCCGGTCGAGATTGCGTGATGTCGTAGTGGAGAAATTGCGGAGTTGGTCGTCCAGGATGGTGGCAAGCGACTGGGTTCTTGCCCTGGCGGCCTGAAGCGCTGGATGCTGCGCGCCGAGCGAGGTCGCAAGAACGGCCTGCTCCTCCTGGCTTTGCTGGTAACGTGCTCTCAGCGAAATGATCGATGGGGTGAGCGAGGAATCGGGTACCGATCGGAGATATTGCCGGTCGTTACGGGCCTGTCTCAGTTCGGAGACCAGTGCTTCGTTCTCTGCAATCGTGCCGGAAAGACGCGCGATTTCCGCATTGGTGTCGGAGATCTGCTGCTCGATGTCAGGGCGGCCGGCGACATTGGCGAGGTTGTGGGTCGCTCTGTAAGCCTGAACGGCGCGATCGCCATCCTCCACCGCCTTGCGCAGTTGCTCCAACTGCGCCGACAAACCGCCGCCCGTGCGCTTCAGTGTGTCGGCATTCATTTCCGAACGGAGTTCCAGGTAGGTATCGGCAATAGCATTGGCGAGCTTTGCCGCCTGCTCCGGGCTGCTGGATTTCACAGTGACGTTGACGATGAAGCTCTTGCCGACAATCGCGACGGACTCGGCCTTACGCAATCTGTCGACGGCAAACTGGGTGCGGCTCTTGCTGTCGGTATATTCGGCATTGAATGCGCCGAATTCCGGATCATTCTGTAGATTTTCCTTTTCGACGACCCGGGTCAGAAGCTCATTCGATGTCAGCAGATATTGCTGGTTCAACACGTGAGAATCGACCGCGCGCGGCTGAGCGGTCAGATCGCTTTCCAGAATCCGGGAGCCTTCCGGATCGAGCAGGATCTGCGTCGTTGCCGTGTAATAATTGGGGATGAGCAGCGATACGCCGAAGGCGGCAGCTGCCAGGAGCAGTCCGCTCAAAAGAATGACCAGGATATTGCGCCACAAAAGAGCGACGAGCCGCAGCAGGTTTTCCGGTCCATGCGTGGGTTCGCGATAGTCCGCCCCGTCCACCACACCCTGATTCATCGCCATCTCAGTTCACCGGCCCATAACGCAAACACATAAAAGCAGACGAGGAACTGGTGAGGACAATATCACCATGACCCGCGCGAAAGAGATGTCCAAGCTTTAACAAGCGTTCGCCTCAGTATATCGGCGCTCCAGCATAGACACTCTCTGGATCACCCTAGAACAGCACCTGTTAACATACCGTTTGCCAGGTGTTGGCGGATCATAACGCAAGAAGGCCGGGAAGCATGTGGCTCCCGGCCTTCGATGTCCGTGTTGGCTGTCGAAAGTTCAGACGGCGATTTCGCGCCGTTCGCGATCCGTGATGATCGAAAGATCGAGCACCTTCTGAAGGTTCGCTGCATGACGGAAATCAGGATCGGCGACCCCGCCTTCCATCACGGCCTTGGCGAACTTCTCGTAATTCGTCGGCACCGGCTCAGGCTCGATATCCCGCCAGACCGCCTTTTCGATATCCTCGCCAAGGCAACCGCGCAGCGTCGAATATTCCGGCGTATGGACGACCTCTAGCGCGCCCTTGTCGCCATGCAGGCGCAGGCGAAGCTCATTCAGGTGGCCGGTTGCCCAACGGGTAGCGTGGATGACGCCCATGGCACCATTGGCCAGTTCCGCCGTCATGGTGAAACTGTCATTGGCATCAAGATCATAGACGTCGATGCGGTTGCCCTCATATTTATCGAAGGTCTTTCAGACGCGTGAAGATGCGCTCCACATCACTGCCTGCACCGTAGGATGCAAAGTCGAGAATGTGGATGCCAACATCGCCCAGCACGCCGTTCGAACCATGCTTGGTCGACAGACGCCAAAGCCATTTGCTCTCGGTCATCCAGTCGCCCCAGGCTTTCGAGACCAGCCAGCTCTGGAGATAGGATGCCTCCAGGTGGCGAAGCTTGCCGATACGGCCTTCCAGCACCATCTTGCGGGCTTCCTGAAGCGGCGCCACGTTGCGATAGGTGAGGTTGACCATGGCGACCAGACCGGCTTTTTCGGCGGCATCTGCCATTTCCGACGCCTTGGCGTAGGTTTCGGCAAGCGGCTTTTCGCAGAAGACGTGCTTGCCCGCAGCCAGAAGCTTGAGGCTGGTTGGGTGATGGATCGCGTCGGGTGTGACGTTCGCGACCGCGTCGAATTCGCCCCATGCCAACGCGTCATCCAGCGAGGTAAAGGTCAGCGGTATATTGTGGCGCGCGGCAAAGGCACGGACGATCACCTCGTCCACGTCAACGGCTGCGACCGTTTCCACGCCGGAAATCTGAGAGAAATGGGTGGCATGCGTGTTCGCCATTCCACCGGTACCGAGAATAAGAAGCTTCATGATGAGTTACCTGTAACCTGCTTCACCAGCCTTGTGCAGTTTGGGACCACGCTCCTCGATGGGTTCGAGCGCCTTATCGACGGGAACGTTCGGCGCATCGTGGATGCTCTTCAACGCGCCCACCGGATTGTAGGCCCACTTGACCGAATTGCTGATGACCTTCTGGATGTTGGCGTCGTGGTAGGTGGGATATGTTTCATGCCCCGGACGGAAATAGAAGATGTTGCCGGCACCACGGCGCCAGGTGAGACCGGAGCGGAACACCTCCCCCCCCTGGAACCACGAAATAAACACGGTTTCCAGCGGTTCTGGCACGGAGAACTGCTCTCCGTACATTTCCTCATTTTCCAGTTCGAAATGCTCCGGCAGGCCGGCAGCGATCGGATGCCGGGGATTGATGGTCCAGATACGCTCGCGCTCGCCCGCCTCGCGCCATTTCAACGCGCAAGGGGTTCCCATCAGCCGCTTGAACGGCTTGGAGAAGTGGCCGGAGTGGAGAACGATGAGGCCCATGCCTTCCCAGACGCGCTTGGCGACACGCTCGACAATCTCGTCCTGAACGGCGCCGTGGTCCTTATGGCCCCACCAGACCAGCACGTCGGTCTGGTCCAGCCTTTCCTGCGAAAGCCCATGTTCCGGCTCCTGCAGGGTTGCGGTCGTCGCGTTGATCTCCGGGTCCTTGTTCAGGGCATCGGCGATCGCATTGTGCATGCCGTTGGGATAAACAGCACGAACCGTTTCATTGATATGCTCGTGGATGTTTTCGCCCCAGACGACGGTGTTGATGGTCATAGACATACTCCTTGATAAACCAGCGAGGGTTGTTAACGCCGGCGAACTGAAATTGATCAGGCGGCTCCGCGTGTTTCTGCACGTTTCAGAGCAACGCCTGCTTCATCGAAACGGTGAATGTGTTCCGGGACGGGTGAGAGCTTGATCTTCTCCCCCGTCGCCCGGTGCGAAACGCCCTCCTCGCGCACGACGAGCGGCTCATCCGCACCGATATCGACATAAACATAGCTGTCAGAGCCGAGCATTTCGGAGTGGACGATCTCGCCCGTCCATCCGCCCGCGCCATCCGAAACGACAATATGCTCCGGCCGGATGCCGATCGAGTGCGCCCCATGGCTTTCGGCGAAACGACCACCGATGAAATTCATCTTGGGCGAACCGATGAAGCCTGCGACGAAGGTATTGACCGGCGTTTCGTAAAGTTCGAGCGGCGTACCGATCTGCTCGACACGGCCGTCCCGCAACACGCAAATTCTGTCCGCAAGCGTCATCGCCTCCACCTGATCGTGGGTCACGTAGATCATGGTCGTGTCATGCATGCTACGGTGGAGCTTGGCAATTTCAAGACGGGTCGCGACACGAAGGGCCGCATCGAGATTGGAAAGCGGCTCGTCGAAAAGGAAGACCTTCGGATCGCGAACGATGGCACGACCGATCGCCACACGCTGGCGCTGACCGCCCGAGAGTTGCTTGGGCAGACGCTCCAGATAAGGCGACAATTGCAGCATCTCGGCTGCGGCCTCCACGCGCTTGCGCCGCTCCTCCTTGCTGGAACCGGCAAGCTTCATGCCGAAGGCCATGTTCTCGAAAACGGTCATATGCGGATAGAGCGCATAGGACTGGAAGACCATGGCGACACCGCGCTTGGCAGGCGTCAGCCGGTTGACGATCTCTCCGTCGAAGGAAAGCTCGCCGCCGGTGATTTCCTCCAAGCCGCATATGAGCCGCAGCAGCGTTGATTTTCCGCAGCCGGAGGGACCGACGAAAACCATGAATTCGCCGGAGCGGATATCCATGTCGATACCCGTGATGACCTCGAAAGCGCCGAAGGACTTGCGTAGATTTCGCAGTTGAATGCTGGTCATGAGATTTCTCCTAGCCTTTGACGCCACCGGCGGTGAGGCCGGAAATGATACGTCGCTGGAAGATCAGAACGAGGATGACGAGTGGGACGGTGACGATGACAGAGGCCGCCATGATCGTTCCCCAGGGAATTTCGAACTGGGAGCTTCCGGAAAGAAGGGCGATTGCCACCGGAACCGTGCGTTGCTCGTTCGATGAGGTGAAGGTGAGCGCGAACAGAAACTCGTTCCAGGCAGCGATGAAAGCGAGAAGCCCTGTCGTAACCAGCGCCGGCCACATCAGCGGCAGGAAGACCTGCGTGATGATGACCCATGGCGAGGCGCCATCGACGATCGCCGCCTCTTCGATTTCCACCGGCAGATCCCGCATGAAGGTCGTCAATACCCACACCGTAAAGGGCAGCGTGAAGATCATGTAGGAGAAGATCAGCGCCAGTGGCGTGTTGAACAGGCCCGCCCAGCGGATCAATTCGAAGAGACCCGCCAGCACTGCGATCTGCGGGAACATCGATACCGAAAGGATCGTCAGCAGCAGTAGAGCGCGTCCCCGGAAGCGAACGCGGGCAAGCGCATAAGCCGCCGTGACCGCAAGAAGCAGGGATAGCGCCACGACGCAGGTTGCCACCATCAGCGAGTTGCCGAGATTGCGCAGGAAGCTGTCATTGGCCAGCACGTCGGCATAGTTGCCGAAAGAGAATGCCCTGGGCAAATAGTTGATTTCAAACAGCGCCGTACCGGATTTGAGGCTCGTCAGGATGGCGTAATAGAAGGGGAACACGGCCACTATAATGATGATGGCGACGAGCGCATAAAAGGCGGTGTTTTTCAGAACCGTCATTGCCGTCATCTTGCGCCTCCATCGGTGTTGACGCGGCCAAGCCACATATAGACGATGGTGATCGAGGCGATGATGAGAAACAGCATCGTCGAGACAGCAGCCCCATAGGCGAACTTGTCGAAGTCGAAGAGGTTTTCGCGTGCCAGCACCGACAGGGTGCGCGTCTGCGCATTGTTGGGCGTCAGGATGTAGATGAGGTCAAAGACGCGCATCGCATCCAGCATGCGGAAAATAACAGCGACCATGAGTGCCGGACGGATCATCGGAAGCGTAACGCGCAGGAAAACCTTGATCGGATGGATGCCATCGACCTTGGCGGCCTCATACATATCTTTCGGCACCATCTGTAGACCTGCGAGAATGAGCAACGCCATGAAGGGCGTTGTCTTCCACACATCTACAATCAGCACGGCGGTCATTGCCGTTTCTGGATTGGCTGTCCATGCGATTTTCTGGCTGATGAGGCCAAGGCTCAGCATCATGTCGTTCAAAATGCCGAACTGGTCGTTCAGCATCCAGGACCACATGCGTGCCGAGACGATCGTGGGAATGGCCCAGGGAATGAGGATCGCGGCACGCACGAGGCCTCGGCCCTTGAACTCGGCATTGAGCACCAGCGCAACGATGAGACCGAGCACGGTCTCAAGCGACACAGAGAGGATGGTGAATTTCACCGTGTTCCAGGCAGCGCCCCAGAAAACCGGATCTGCCAAGAGGCCACGATACACGGTGCGGCCACTGCTGAGCGTAATCCACGAAATGTAATTCTTGAGGCCGACGAACTCGGCGTCGGAAAGGTTGGTCAGAGAGGCGTCCGTTAGGCTGAACCAGACGGTTCTGACGAGAGGCCAGCCCGCGACAAGAGCGAGCACGAGAAAGGTCGGGGCGAGGAACAGCCAGGCTGAGCGCAGCCGCTCCGACTGCAGGTCGGAGCCGACCATCGCCGCTGATCGATCAGGGACAGTTGTTTTCATGAGAGCTTCCACCGATTGGACAGGGGGCGAAGCGGCAAGACGTGCCGCTTCGCGTTCACAGTGTTACCAGGCACTGCCCTTGAGATCGGTCAGCTCGACTTCGAGAAGCTCGAGGTTTTCGGCAGCCGAGCCGGAGCCAGAGAGGGTGTTGTGGACGGCACCCCAGAACTTCGACGAGACCTCGTTGTATTTCACCTTGGTTGCCGCTGACGGACGCGGAACGGCCGTCTCGAAGATCGGCTTCCACTGCGGCATGAAGGGTTGCGCGGCCGCGACATCCTTATCGTCATAAAGCGCAGCAATCGTCGGCATATTGGAAAGCTCTACAGCCCGCTTTTTCTGCGTTTCAGCAGAGGTCAGGAACTTGACCAGCTCGATGGCTGCATCCTGGCTCTTCGAGTACTTCGACACAGCCACGTTCCAGCCGCCCAGGGTCGAGGCAGGCGCCTCACCCTCTACACCCGCTGGCAGCGGCGCGACGCCAAACTTGCCCTTGATGGCGCTATCGGCGCCATTGCCAAGAGCATAGGCATAGGGCCAGTTGCGCATGAAGACGGAATTACCGGTCTGCCAAACGCCGCGCGCCTCTTCCTCCTTATAGGCCAGCGCGCCCTGGGGCGAGATGGTGCCGATCCAGCTCTTGGCCATGTCGAGAGCGGCAGCGGCCTTTTCGTTGTTGATGCTGATATCGCCATTGGTCTCGACGATATGCCCACCGCCAGCAGACGCCACCCATTCAAGTGCGTTGCAGGTCAGGCCCTCATAGGCGCTGCCCTGGAACACGAAGCCCCAGAGATCCTTCTGGCCAGCTGCACGCTCCTTGTCCTGAATTTCCTTGGCAGTCTCGGCCATCTCCTTCCACGTCTTCGGCGGCTGCTTGCCGTATTTATCGAGCAGATCCTTGCGATAGAACATCGCTGGCGCGTCGGTATACATCGGCATGGCCACGAGCTTGCCATCGACCGTCTGCGACGCGACCACGGACGAGAAATGCTGGCCGATCACGTCCTTGGCCGCCGCCGTCAGATCGACGAACTGGTCGGCAAGCTGTGGTGCCCAGACGATATCCGTCTGGTAGACGTCCACGTCCGTGTTTCCGGCTGCAAGCCAAAGACGATACTGGCTGAACTGTTCGCTGGACGATGGCGGCATCGTCACGAGCTTTACCTTATGGCCACTCTGTTTCTCGAATTCGGCCAGCCGCTCGCGAATGAAGTTGAGATTTTTGCCGGTGGAATTGGCCGCCATGGCAATCTCTGCTGCCTGCGCGGATGCAGCAAAAGCCAAAAGGCTGCCGCATAGGAACAAGGCCCTTTTAGAAAAGTTCGTCATCATTCTCCTCCCTCTGAAACTTTGACGATGCATAAATTGAAAACGCTTTCAATTTTTTGAAGCTTACAATTCCTCTTCAACCTGTCAATAGGTCATGAAATGGGATTCTCAAGCGCTATTCTCTGTGCAGTGCACCAACGATGAAGAAACCTATGGATTCCAACGCTTCATCTACATTTTCTAATTTTAAATCGCTTTCGATTTTTGTTGCTTGAAAAATTCGATCTGAGCTAGCATGCAGATGAAAACGGCGGACATCATGAAGCTCAAGGAATTCGCAGAACAGGTTGGCCTTTCTCCAACGACGGTCAGCCGTGCACTTGGAGGCTATCCGGAGGTTCGTCAGGAAACCCGCGAGCGGGTGATGGAGGCTGCGCGCAGACTTGGCTATCGCCCCAATGCCAATGCCGTGCGGCTTGTGACAGGACGCGCAGGCGCCATCGGCGTGGTCATGGGCCGCAGCGGCGGCGGTCACTTTTTTTCCGAATTCATGGGCGGCATGGCCGCACGCCTGGAAGGACAGGAAACCGATATTCTCGTCAGCGTCGCCATCGACAACAATCTCGATGAGGAACTGGCAATCTTCAACCGTCTGGCGGCAAGCGGCAAGGTGGATGGCATCGTCGTCCATTCACCCCGCCCTGCGGATGAGCGCATCGCTCTGCTCCACCGGCTCGGCGTTCCCTTCATCGTCCATGGTCGATCGAAGACGTCCTTCCCGCATGCTTGGCTCGATATCGATAATCGCGACGTCACCTATTGCCCCACCATCCATTTTCTCGAACGCGGACACCGGCGCATTGCACTGATAAATGGACCCAAGGGCCGAACATTCGTCAACGACCGCGAACAGGGTTTCAGCGACGCGCTTTCGGAATACGGGCTCTCGCCCGACCCGAAGCTGATGATGAACGAGCATTTCAGCGAGGAAACAGCCTTTCGATTCGCCCGCGCGCTTCTGGAGCAGCCATCCCGCCCCACGGCCTTCGTGGCCGGCGCGATGATGACGGCTCAAGGCGTCTATCGCGCCGCAACGCAATTGGGTCTCGTCATCGGCAAGGACGTGTCTGTCATCGCTCATGACGACGTATTTCCCTACCTGACCCCGGAGAGCATGCTGCCGCCGCTCTCCACCACACGCTCGTCCATGCGGATGGCGGGCATGCGCGTGACCGAACTTCTGCTTCAAATCATCTCCGGCAGGCCAGTGCAGGAATGCCAGGAATTGTGGCCGGTGGAACTGATCCTGCGTCAGTCCACAGGCGCGCCCGCTTGACAGGCAACGGTGCGCTTACCGCTTGTTCTGGAGCGATGTATGTCCTTTAGAACGCTTGAGGTCTCTGAGACGACGCATCTGCCCGCCATACAACCCGTGACGGTTTCAGGTCTGATGTTTGCCGAGATTAAATCACTGCCAGGCGAGTGGCGGAGTGCGTCACCGATATATGAGAGCCCGCCTATCCTGCCGCCATTGAAGCCGGATAAAAAGCGCCTACTGCTGAATATCAAGCAATCGCTCGAGATAGCGGCGCTCCACATCCGCAGGCGGATTATTGCCGAGCTTCTCACGGATCGCTTCAAGAATTTCACGCGCACGCTGCACGTCTATCTCATCCGGCACCCGAACCTGTGAATCACCGAAATCAGGGCCGGAATTGGCGCGTGGACGGCCAAGCGGATCGCGGCCGTTCTGGTCGCCCTGCCCCATCATACCCTGCTGACCTTGGCCCGGCTGCTGGCCCTGCTGGCGCATGGCCTGCATGATCTGGCCCATCATATCCTGTGCGCCTTGGCGCAGCGCATTCAGCGCATTGCCTTGGCCTTCGACAGCCCGTTCGCCCCGGCCCTGACCCAGCGCTTCACCGGCGCCCTTCATTTCCTGCTCGGCCTTGCCGAAATTCTGCCCCGGCTCCATGCCGAGATCGCGAAGGCCCTTTTGAAGATCACCGAGCTGCTTGCCCAGTCCCTCCTGCTGCTGACGCAGATTTTTCAAGGCGTCACGAAGCTGTTGGGCTGTCATCTGATCGGGGTTTTGTCCTTGCCCGTTCTGCTGCTGGCCCTGCTGCTGTTGACCCTGCTGGCCCTGTTGCTGGTCGCCGGGCTGCTGCTGGCCGTTTTCGCCCATCTGCTGCTCGCCGCCCTCTTCGCCCTCTTGCGGATCGCCGCGCTGCATGCGGTCGCGTAGCGCCTGATCGAGCTTGAAGGTCTCGTCCATCAGCTTCTGCTGCTGCTGCATGATCTCGCCCAGCTTGTCGATCTGCTGGCGCAGCTGGCTGTTTTCCTGCTGCTGGCCCTGCTGACCGCGCTGCGGCCTGCCGGCCTGCAGGTTGTTCATCATGCGCTGCATCTGCGACAGCATTTCCTGCGCCGCATCGCGGTTGCCGGAGCGGGCAAGGTTCTCGATCTGGTTCATCATGTTTTCCAGATCGCGTTGGCGCAGCACGTTTTGCGCCTGCTGGTTCATATTGCCCTGCGGCGCATTCTGCATGCGTTGCGCGAGTTCCTTCATGAACTCGTTCATTGCCTCGCGAAGCTCCTGCATCAGCTTGGCAATTTCCTCATCCGGCGCCTTGCGCTCCAGTGCCTGAGAAAGGGCATCCTGCGCATCACGCAAGCGCTTTTCCGCCTGAGACAGATCGCCATCCTCGATGCCAAGCGCAATTTCCCAGAGGTAATCCGCGGCGTCCTTCAGCATCTCCTCATTGTAGGCAAGCTTCATACGCGTCTGCGCCGATTGCAGCAGAAGATAGTGCGTCTTGTTGGGAATGGTCTCTTCCGGACGCAGGCTGACCGCCTCGTTATAGGCGATCGCCTTCGGCATCTGGCGCGTGTCGAGCGAAAAGATCTGACGCTGTTCGGCAACCGAGGCCGCAAGCGGCTCGGAAAAATTGCGCCCTGGTAGGATCATCTCCTGCGGCGGGCTCTTGCCCACTTGCCCTGCGCCATCCGTTGCCACCAGCGTGATCCGGACGCGTTTTCCCGCCATCGGATGTTCGGTCAGATTGCGGCTCGTCACGCCCTTCATGTCACGCGGGTTTTGGCGGGGAAGATCGAGCTTGTATTCCGGCGGCGGATAAAGCGGCGTCGCGCCAGCCTGAACGTCGAGAGGCTCGATCACGGCATGGGCTTCACGCACGCCATAATCGTCCTTGGCGGTAAAGCCGATCTCCAGCGCGCCATTGGCTGCCCTGCGCGGCAAATTGTCGAAGGCGATGACCGGTGGCTTGTCCGGGATGATATTGAAGAACCAGGACTGGCCGTTGGCCTCGATCGTCCCGCTTTCCTTGAACTCCATGATAAAGGTCCGGGGCGCAACAATGGCCTGCCCCTCTGGGCTCGGTTGCGGCGGCGCGGCTGCGACTGTCGCCTTATCCTGTGCCCCATCCGGCGTAAGCTTTTGCAACGCGCCGGCCTCGTCTGGCTCGAAAGTAACCTCTTCCTGGCCCGCCCCGCCCGTCATGCGGATCGTCAGCTTGGAGGATTGGGGAACGGAGACCGCATCGGCACGATCGGCGTTCTGGCTGGTGAGAAAAATCGGCGCCCGACCGGTATAGGATGGCGGCGTCACCCAGGCATCGAGACGGATATCCGGGTTCAGCGGCCCGGAGGCCGGACGGCTGCGAAATGCGTCGGCAATGCTGCCTGCACCGTTCGAATAGGAAAAGCCGAATGCGGCAACGAGGAGCAGTGCCGGGATGGCACGGAGCGCCATCCGGTCGTGACGGGCTATATCCGGCCGCGGCAAACCTGCATCGAGTGCGGCGATCCGCTCGGCCATGCGCGTCTGGTGCTCTTTCCACAGAGCACGCGCAATCGGGGTGTCGAAAGCGGGCTCGTCTTCCTGCACGCCGACCGGTTGGTGCGGAAGACCGTTACGTTCTTCCAGCAGGCGCGACGCCTCTTCCTTCGAAGGCCAGCGCAGACGCGCAATCGGCAGGAGTGCGCTAAGGAACGTAAAGACGAGGATAAAAACGACCGCCCAGCGCAACAGGTCTGGCATCTGCCGGAACAGGCCAAACCAGCCAAGCGAAAGAAACACCGCGGCGATCGAGAGAGGCAGAAGCGTTTTCGGCGCAAGGCGCTCGGCAAAGAGGACGAGCTTCGCAAAGAACCGCTTGGCTGCCACGCGCCGTGCCAGCTCGGGTCTCTTGTCGAAAGCGCCTTTTCCGCCTTGCCTGGTGGTCATCAATCCGTTCTCCCGGTCTGGCCACACGATCTCGCAATTGCCGCAGCCGCGAAATCTCTCAGTGCAACAGCGTGCAGGATACCATTGTTTGTGGCGAAGACGAGGGCAAGCCAGCACTTGCCCCGTATTTTTCCTGCTGGTCGCCTAATCGTGATTGCAATGTCAGTCGAGCCAGGCGGGCACGGAGTCGAGCGCGATCAGCTCTTCATAGGTGCCGCGTGGGCGGATAACATGGAACTGGTCGCCGTTGACCAGCACTTCCGGCACGAGAAGACGCGAATTGTAGGTGCCAGCCTGCACCGCGCCATAGGCACCGGCGGAGCTGACGGCAATGAGATCGCCCGGCTCAGGTGCTGCCATCTCGCGGTCGAGCGCCAGATAATCACCCGTCTCGCAGACCGGTCCCACGACATCGGCCTTGATCCGCGCCGCATCGGCCGGAGGCTGCACGACGGGACGGATGCCGTGATAGGCTTCATAAAGCGTCGGACGGATGAGATCGTTCATCGCCGCGTCCACGATGACGAAAGCCTTTTCGCCGCCGTCCTTCACATAGAGGACTTCGGTCACGAGGATACCGGCATTACCGACGATCAGGCGCCCCGGCTCGGTGACAATCTTGCAGTTGAGGCTCTTAAGCTCATTCTTGACGATATGCGCATAGGCATCCGGCAGCGGCGGCGGATTGTTGTCGTCCTTGTAGGGAATGCCCAAGCCCCCACCGATATCCACATGGCTGATCCTGTGGCCGTCTGCACGCAAAGATTCCACCAACTCGCGCAGAAGCCGGAACGCATCTTCGAAAGGCTGCAGTTCGGTGATCTGGCTGCCGATATGCATGTCGATGCCACTGACATCGATACCGGGAAGTGTTGCGGCATGGGCATAGACCGCCCGTGCCCGCCGGTAGGAAATGCCGAACTTGTTTTCCTTCTTGCCGGTCGAAATCTTGGCGTGGGTCTTGGCGTCGACATCCGGGTTGATGCGGAAGGAGACATGCGCCTTCTTGCCGGCCTTCACCGCGCGCAGATTGAGAACCTCGAGTTCCGGCTCCGATTCCACGTTGAAGCAATAGATGCCGGCCTCAAGCGCCAGATCCATTTCAGCCGGTGTCTTGCCGACGCCGGAAAACATGATGCGGCTTGCCGGGACGCCAGCGGCCAGTGCGCGACGAAGCTCGCCGCCTGAGACGACGTCGATACCCGCGCCAAGCTTTGCCAGTGTCTTCAACACCGCCTGGTTCGAATTGGCCTTCATGGCGTAGCAGACCATCGCATCCACATCGCTGAAAGCTTGCGAGAACACCTTGTAGTGACGCTCGAGCGTCGCCGTCGAATAGACGTAAAACGGTGTCCCGACAGCCTTGGCGATTTCAGGCACGGGAACGTTTTCGGCGTGCAGCACGCCGTCGATGTAATGAAAATGGTTCACGGCTGTAATCCGTTACAGAAGCTTGTCGAGGATGAAGGGGCGTTCCGGTGTCTTTTCCACCTTGTTGCTGGAGCGCTGGTTACGCTGCTCGACTGGCGTGTTTGGCGCATCGAGATCGCCCTTGCGGCCGCAGCTGGAGAGAGCAAGACCTGCGGCGAGCGCCACGCTAACCGGAATGATGATACTGCGAGAGGTTTTAAAGAGCATGGACCCGTCCAAAGGAAATCTTGCATCTCTGATACCGAAAAACAGGGCGCTTGTGCACCCTGTTTCTTGTGATGGTGGCGTAACGCCAGATTGATCGGTCGCTCGATCAGTTGCGAGCGCGCCACCAGGCAATCTGCTTGCGCACTTCTGACGGCGCCGTACCGCCGAAGCTGGTGCGGCTTGCGACCGACGCCTCGACCGACAGCACGTCGAAGACGCTGGCGGTGATCGCCGAATTGATCGCCTGGAGTTCCTCAAGAGAGAGATCGGCGAGATCACAGCCCTTTTTCTCCGCAAGTGCCACAGCATGGCCCGTGACGTGATGCGCATCGCGGAATGGAAGGCCCGCTTCGCGCACCAACCAGTCGGCAAGATCCGTCGCGGTCGAGTAACCGGAACCGGCAGCGGCGCGCATGCGATCGGCTCGCACTTCCAGATCGCGGATCATGCCGGTCATGGCGGCAATCGCAAGCTCAAGGCTTTCGGCTGCATCGAAGACCTGTTCCTTGTCTTCCTGCATGTCTTTCGAATAGGCGAGCGGCAGACCCTTCATAACGGTCAGCAATGCAATCAGCGAGCCATTGATGCGGCCGGTCTTGGCGCGCACCAGTTCCGCGGCGTCGGGATTCTTCTTCTGCGGCATGATGGAGGAACCGGTCGAGAAGGCATCCGACAGACGGATAAAGCCGAATTGCGGCGTCGACCAGATGACAATTTCTTCCGCCAGGCGCGAAAGATGGGTGGCGCAGATCGACGCGATCGAGAGAAACTCCAAGGCAAAGTCGCGGTCCGACACGGTGTCGATGGAGTTGCGAGTGGGCTCACGGAAGCCGAGTGCAGTCGCCGTCATATGGCGGTCGATCGGATAACCGGTGCCAGCGAGGGCCGCAGCCCCGATCGGGCTTTCATCCAGATGCTCGATGGCATGGCGAACACGGGCGCGGTCGCGGCCAAACATTTCGACATAGGCCATGCAGTGATGACCGAAGGTGACGGGCTGAGCTGTCTGTAGGTGTGTGAAGCCCGGCATCACCGTATCGGCATGCTGCTCGGCACGGTCGAGGAAGGCCGCGATCAATGCGCTCAACATGCCTTCGGTCTTCTGCAGTTCTTCCTTGACCCAAAGGCGGAAATCGAGCGCCACCTGGTCGTTGCGCGAGCGCGCCGTGTGCAAGCGTCCAGCGGCGGGTCCGATCAGATTGGCCAGGCGAGCTTCGATGTTCATGTGAATATCTTCGAGCTTGCGCGAAAACTCGAAGGTACCGGCCTCGATTTCTGACAGGATCGTGTTCAGACCCTCGATGATCTTGTCTTTATCTTCGGCGGAAATAATGCCTTTTGCAGCGAGCATGGTGGCATGGGCGATGGAGCCGCGAATATCCTGGGCGTAAAGCTTCTTGTCGAAGCCAATGGAGGCATTTATCTCTTCCATGATGGCTGAGGGACCGGAGGCAAAGCGTCCGCCCCACATCTGGTTGGAGGATTTTTGTTCTGCGCCGTCAGCCATTGTGCATGCCCTGGAGTATTCGATGACAGAAAAAAGACCTTTCAGACTTCCTTCCGCCAGACTTGTTGCAATTGCCGCCATCGCCGGCATTGTCAGCGGCGGGGGAGTGGTGTTGTTCAGGCATATTGGGTCTGAAGCACAGGTTCAAGGGGCAGCGGTGGCGGATGCGGCTTTATGTGAGGGCGCTGCCAAGCGCATCGCCAGCATCGAGCCTCTGCTGAAAGGCCAGATCGCAGCGATGGCGCCGACCGAGAAGCCCCGCGTCATTCCGCTTTCGTTCAAGTCCGCCGAGGGCACCGCGATGACGCAAGCGGATATCAAGGGCAAGACCGTTCTGCTGAATCTCTGGGCCACATGGTGTGTGCCCTGCCGCGAGGAAATGCCGGCTCTCAACGCCTTGGAAAAGGAAAAAGGCAGCGATGCATTCGAGGTCGTAACAATCAACATCGACAATGGCGAGGATGATAAGCCGAAGGCCTTTATGAGCGAATACAAGATCGATTCGCTTAAGCTTTATCGCGACAGCTCGATGGGTGTCTTTAATACGTTGAAGAAGGAAGGCCTTGCCTTCGGCCTGCCAGCCACCCTGCTTCTGGACGACAAGGGCTGCCTGCTGGCCTCGATGAACGGCCCCGCTGCGTGGGATAGTCCCGATGCGAAGGCGCTGGTGACTGGAGCCACGCAGCCCTGATCAGCGGGTCGGGACCGGAATCTCGCCGCGATAATCATAGAAACCGCGGCCCGATTTACGGCCAAGCCAGCCTGCTTCGACATATTTGACCAGCAATGGACAGGGGCGATATTTGCTGTCGGCCAGGCCGTCATGCAGCACCTGCATGATCGAAAGACACGTGTCGAGACCGATGAAGTCGGCAAGTTGCAACGGACCCATGGGATGGTTGGCCCCGAGCTTCATGGCCGTATCGATGGCTTCCACCGTGCCGACACCTTCGTACAGCGTATAAATCGCCTCGTTGATCATCGGCAGAAGAATGCGGTTGACAATGAAGGCGGGGAAATCTTCTGCAACAGTGATCGCCTTATCGAGCGAGCGGACATAGTCCTTGGCAGTATCGAAGGTCTTTTCGCCAGTCGCGATGCCGCGCACCAGTTCGACGAGCTTCATCACCGGCACGGGGTTCATGAAGTGAATACCCATGAACTGCTCCGGACGGTCCGTTGCAGAGGCCAGGCGGGTGATCGAGAGAGACGAGGTATTGGTAGCAAGCAGGGCTTCTGGCTTCAGCACTGGGCAGACCTGCGCGTAGATCTTGCGCTTCACCTCTTCGTTTTCCGTGGCAGCCTCGATGACAAGATCCATGGCCGCAAGATCGTTCAAATCGGAAGAGCCGCCGATCAGGCCGAGCGCAGACTTGCGCGCATCGTCCTCTAGCTTGCCGTTGGAGACCTGTCTCGCCAGATTGCCGTTGATGGTGGCAAGCCCAGCTTCAATCCGATCCTTCGACACGTCGTAGATATGCACCTTGTAGCCTGCCAGAGCAGACACGTGCGCAATGCCGCAGCCCATCTGACCGGCTCCGATGACACCGATGTTCTTGAGTGGGGCTGTCATGCATATATCTCCTGTCAGGTTCGTCTCAGCGCTGATTACATCCAAGCGCGTCTCGGTCTCTTAGACTGACCCTGTTGCGCGTCAGGTCTTCGTTGTTGCGCATATTGCCACAAAACGAAAGCGGCGCGTCGGTAAAAACGCGCCGCTTCCTATCATTGCGGTTATCAGATTGTTTTTTCAAGCTCTGGAAGGGCTTCGAACAGGTCTGCGACAAGACCGTAATCGGCCACCTGGAAGATCGGTGCCTCTTCGTCCTTGTTGATGGCGACGATGACCTTCGAATCCTTCATGCCCGCCAGATGCTGGATGGCACCGGAAATGCCGCAGGCGATGTAAAGCTGCGGTGCAACCACCTTGCCCGTCTGGCCAACCTGCCAGTCGTTCGGCGCATAGCCGGCATCGACCGCAGCGCGCGATGCGCCAACGGCAGCACCCAGCTTGTCGGCAACCGGCAGAATGACTTCCTTGAACTTCTCCGAAGAACCGAGCGCGCGACCACCCGAGATGATGATCTTGGCGGAGGTCAGTTCCGGACGGTCGGAAGAGGCAAGCGCGTCCGAAACGAAGGAGGAAACGCCAGGGTTCTCCGCCGCCGAGACGGCTTCGACGGAGGCAGAGCCGCCAGCCTGAGCCGGAGCAAAGGATGCGGTACGAACGGTGATCACCTTCTTGGCGTCGGTCGACTGAACCGTCTGGATCGCGTTACCGGCATAGATCGGACGCTTGAAGGTGTCGGAGGAAACGACGTCCGTGATTTCGGAAATCTGCGCCACATCGAGAAGTGCTGCCACGCGTGGCAGCACATTCTTCGCCGAGGCCGTCGCAGGGGCGATGATCACGTCATAGGATGCCGCAAGCGAAACGATCAGGGCAGCCAGCGGCTCGGCCAGCTGGTTGGCATAGGATGCGTCGTCGGCAAGCAGAACCTTGGACACGCCGGAGAGCTTCGCAGCTTCATCGGCTGCTGCCTTGGCGCCGGAACCGGCGACCAGCACATGCACGTCACCGCCAATCTCGGTTGCCGCCGTCAGCGTCTTTGCCGTCTGGTCGGAAAGGGTTGCATTGTCGTGTTCTGCCAGAAGAAGAATGGCCATGGTTTATCTCCCTTTCGCTTTCCTTAGAGGACGCCGTCAGCTTTGAGCTTGGACACCAGCTCAGATACGGATCCGACCTTGACGCCTGCCTTGCGGCCAGCGGGCTCTTCGGTTTTCAGAACCTTGAGGCGCGGCGCGATATCGACGCCGAAATCGGCTGGCGACTTCTTGTCGAGCGGCTTCTTCTTGGCTTTCATGATGTTCGGCAGCGACGCATAGCGCGGCTCGTTGAGACGAAGGTCGGTGGTGACGACGGCGGGAAGTTTTAGCTCGACAGTCTGGAGACCACCATCCACTTCGCGCGTCACAGCAACCTTGCCGTCAGACGGCTCAACCTTGGAGGCAAAGGTGCCCTGACCCCAGCCGAGAAGCGCTGCCAGCATCTGGCCGGTCTGGTTGGAATCGTCGTCGATCGCCTGCTTGCCGACAATGATGAGACCAGGGTTCTCCGCCTCGACAACACCCTTCAGCAGCTTGGCAACCGCCAGCGGCTCCACAGTCTCGTCGGTTTCGATGAGCACGGCACGATCGGCACCCATCGCGAGCGCGGTACGCAGCGTCTCTTCGGCCTTTGCAGGACCGATGGACACGACGATAACTTCCTCAGCCTTGCCAGCTTCTTTCAGGCGCAGCGCTTCTTCAACGGAGATTTCGTCGAAAGGGTTCATCGACATCTTGACGTTGGCAAGCTCTACACCCGAGCCATCCGCCTTGACGCGGATTTTCACGTTGTAGTCCACCACACGCTTTACTGGGACAAGGATCTTCATCGGCAGCCTTCTTTCAACTCCTGACCATAAAGCGCATACGCCAAACGGTCCTCCTGACAATCAAGTTGAGCCATGGATACGCATTTTTCCAATGAGATCAACGGAACAATGCTCATGACGCGATGCACTCACGAAATATCTTACGTTGACGTGAACGTAAATACTCGCTCTCAGAATAATTTTCACGGAATGCTGTCGGATGGCCGTTCCGTTTGCGACACGCCAGCGTCTTGCAGCACATGATTTTTATGCCGGACTGCCCGGGGCGTGACCAGCGTTCGATCAAACAGTGGAACGCCGCTTCGACGAAAGAAAACGACGAGGATGGCCCCTGTCACGATGCCACCGACGTGCGCCGCCCAGGAGACGCTTTCTTCCGGGTACAAGAGCAACATGACGAACTGCTGGCCAACCCACAAAACCAAGGGAATAAAGGCTGGAAGCGGCACCGGAATGCGCATGAAGACCAGCACCCAGACCCGCACACGTGGATGCAGCAGAAGGTAGGCGGCGACCACACCGGAAACAGCGCCGGATGCCCCGATCAGCGGCCCTTGAGATTGCGGCGCGATGAAGCCGTGAAACAACGCACCGGCGGCGGCGCAAGCAAGATAGAAGATCAGGAAGCCGAGATGGCCAAACGCATCTTCGACATTGTCGCCGAATACCCAGAGAAACACCGTGTTGGAAGCGAGGTGCCAGAAGCTCAAGTGAAGAAACGCATAGGTGAAGATCGTGGCATCGGTCGGGACCAGCACCAGCGAAGGATCGAGAGACGCATAATCGAACAGAACGGCGGGAATGAAACCAAGCCCCAAGACTGCAGCGCTCGCCTGCTGCTCGCTCGAAAATGCACCCACGACGAGCCAGACAAGAATGTTGATGCCGATCAGCGACAGCGTCACGTATTGCAGCTTGATGTGCTTCAGCGAGTTCGCATCATGCAGCGGAATGAACATGGAATGCGACCTCTACTTCTACGCTCGACTTAGCGATTCTTTCCCGGGACCCAGAGGATATCCGCCTTTATCGCGTCAGCGTTGTGATTGGCAAAACGCGCGGCGACGAAGAGAAAATCGGAAAGGCGATTGATGTATTTCAATGCCGCGGGGCTGACAATCTCGCCTTCCATCTTAGCAAGCTCCACGATACGCCGCTCCGCCCGTCTGGATACCGTGCGTGCCAGATGCAGATACGCTGCCGCAGCCGAGCCGCCGGGCAGGACGAATGATTTGAGATCGGACAGCGTGTCGTTTAAGGCATCGATTTCCTTTTCGATGCGTGAGACTTGCGATTCAACGATCCTCAACGGCTCGTAAGACAAGGGCTCGCCATCATCGGGCGTAGCCAGATCCGCGCCGAGGTCGAAAAGATCGTTCTGAATGCGAGACAGCATGGCGTCGAGTTCGGGAAGGTCTGTCGTATGAAGGCGCGCCATGCCGATGACCGAATTTGTCTCGTCCACATCGCCGTAGCTTTCTACCCGAAGATCATATTTTGCCCGGCGCGGACCGGAGACCAGAGCCGTGGTACCGTCATCGCCGCTCCGTGTATAAATCTTGTTGAGTTTTACCATATCAGCGTCCGCCTCCTGTCAACCACAAGGTTAGCATGATCAAAACAATCGCCACGGCCTGAAGAATAAGCCGTAGCTGCATCAGCTGGTTGGAACGGTTGGCATCGGTCCCCTTCAGCATGTTGAAAAGACCGCGAATGAGAACCAGCACGACCAGCCCCATGACAATGACCGCAAGCACGGTGGTAAAGCTGGACATCCTATTGCCTCCCTAAGCATGTCGCGCGCACGTGTTCAGCGGTTTGCGATAATGACCACTGCAAAGCGTTCTAACGGATGAGACGGCGATTTAGCTAGTCGAACTTGCGTAGAAGTCTGTAAAATAGAGAAGCTGGTAGAAGTCGCTTCAGTAACACACCCTGCTTTGCCGGCCGAGTGACGATGTAGTGCGGCTTTGGACGACGCGCCGTCAAAGCGTGATGCAATTCCTTGTACACCGCTTCAGGGCCAAGCTTATGCTTGTTGACCGGCCCGCTGCCATCAAGCCGGGCAAGCTGGCGTCGATAGTCCTGCGCATGCACCGAATTCTCGGTATCGATATTGGCCTTGATATGCTTCAAAGCAGTCGCCGTAAAATTCGAGGCGATCGGGCCGGGCTCGATAAGGCTGACATGAATGCCACTGCCCTGAAGCTCCATGCGCAAGGTGATGCCGAGCCCCTCCAAAGCAAATTTCGATGCGTTGTAAGCGCCGCGATATCGATAGGGCACGAGGCCGAGAATGGAAGAGCAATGGACGATTCGCCCCTGCCCTCGTCTGCGCATGAATGGAATGACACGGCAGGTCAGGTCGTGCCAGCCGAAGACATTGGTCTCGAACTGCTGGCTCAGCACCTCCACAGAAATGTCTTCCACCGCGCCAGCCTGCCCATAAGCGCCATTGTTGAAGAGCGCATCGATACGGCCGCCCGTGCGGGCTGCGACCTCATCCACCAAAGCGGCAATGGTTTCCGGCCGGGTATAGTCCATGATCAGCGCCTCGATGCCCTGACCTTCCAATGCCGCCATATCCTCAGTTCGGCGCACCGTGGCGAAGACGCGCCAGCCATCACGGTGAAGCGCGCTGGCGCAATAAGCACCAATCCCGGTGGAGCATCCGGTGATGATGATGACGGGCCTTTCAGACATGGTATCCTCGACTCTTCAACAAGCAGGTATAGAAGCTTGCGTCCCGTTGAATAGCGCACAATTCTTATCGATAAAATGGAACCGATGCACGGCCTTGGGCGCTATACACTTCAAACCCTATTTTCCATATTTCATTGCACGTTACGAATGAAATGCTGATCAAGGAGGTGATATGGCTGCCGCTTTAAGCCTCGCCCGCAAGGTTGCCTTCGACGCCTATATCCACTTCGCCGAGGATGACGGCTGGGCGATGGCAAGCCATGTGGCACTGTCTGGCCTGTTGGCGCTCTTTCCCTTCCTGATTTTCGGCACTGCACTGGCGAGTTTCCTCGGCGCCGATCAGTTCTCGGAGACGGCCGTTCATCTGATCTTCGATACCTGGCCGGAGGCCATTGCCGGGCCGCTCGCAGCGCAGGTTCAGCAGGTTCTGACGATACCGCGTGGTGGCTTGCTGACGATCTCGGTTCTGGCAGCGGCGTATTTTGCCTCGAACGGCGTGGAGGCCATCCGCATCTCGCTCAACCGCGCCTATCGCGTCACCGAAACCCGGTGGTGGTACGTCACACGTTTGCTCAGCCTCTTTTACGTCGTGCTCGCCGTCATCATTTTTGCCGGCATCAGCATCGTGCTGGTTGCCGTTCCCGTCGCGTTGAAATTTGTCGAAACCCGCTCGCCCCTTCTGACCGAGGTGTTGCAGACGATTTCCAATCTCGGTCTCTACGGCACTATCGTGGTTTTGACCGCGGGCCTGGTTGCCGCGCATCTGTGGCTGCCAGCGGGCCGTCGCAAACTGTGGGACGTCTTGCCTGGCATTCTGCTGACGATGATCTTCTGGATCATCGGGGCGGCCATCTTTGCATACTACCTCGCCACCTTCGCCAACTATGCCGCCACCTATGCCGGTTTGGCCTCTGTGATGATCGTCCTCGTCTTCCTCTACATGATCGGCGTCATTTTCATGCTGGGGGCGGAGGTGAATGCGGCACTGATGAAGTACCGAGTGCGCCGGGTGGTGAAGGCGGGCATCCGTACTGGCAGCCTCAGACGGGCACTAGAGGCCGACGAGGCTGCGGATATCTGACGGCGTAAGCCCCGCCTGACGCAAAACAGCCAGCCCTGTGCTGCCTTCGCTCTTCGATAGCTTCCGCCCATCCACGCCCAAGATAAGGCGGTGATGATGATAATCCGGCACGGGCAGATCGAGCAGCGACTGCAGCAGACGATGCACGGAGGTGGCGTGGTAGAGATCCAGCCCGCGCACCACTTTCGTGACGGCCTGAACCGCATCGTCGATGACGACAGACAGGTGATAGCTGGATGGGGCATCGGATCGTGATAGCACCACGTCGCCCCACGCCGCCGGGTCCGCCTCGACGCTAGAATCGCTGCCCTCACCCGACTCGCGCCAAACGAGAGGCGCAGAAAGCTGCTCCAAGGCTTTATCCATATTAAGCCGCCAGGCATGTTTTGCATCTGAGGCGAGCAAAGCTTCGACGTCTTGAACGTCTCTTGTCTTGTCCAACGGAGGATAAAGCGGCGCCCCATCCGGATCGCGCGGCCAGCTTCGACCGGTCGATTCGTAGTCCGAGACAAAGGCCTTGATCTCTCCCCGGCTCATGAAGGCCGGATAGACCAGCCCCATCGCGATCAGACGATCAAGTGCTGCACGATATTGCGAAAAATGCTCCGACTGCCGCCGAACCGGTTCCTCCCAATTCAAGCCAAGCCAGCGCAAATCCTGATAGATGCTCTGTTCGAAGGCAGGGGTACAACGCGTCAGATCGATGTCTTCGATGCGCAACAGAAAGCGCCCACCTTGCGCGATGGCCATGTCATGGTTCAGGAAAGCTGAAAGCGCATGCCCCAGATGCAGCGAGCCGTTCGGACTGGGCGCGAAGCGAAAGACTGAGTTTTGACGAAGGGGTAAAGTCATGGTGTCTTCTGCCACGTTTTGCGGCGAGCTGTCATTAAGAGCTGGGTTCTAAGATGAAGATCATCCAATCAACGGCCGATATAGATGAGGGCGTGTCCGCCCTTCGCCTGATCGATCCCCGTCTGGAGCCGGTGATCGATCAGGCGGGGTCTATCCCACTCAGGCTGAATGAGGCGGGTTTTGCCGGATTGGCGCATATCATCGTTTCGCAGATGGTGTCTCGCGCCAGCGCCGATGCCATCTGGCGCCGCATGATGGCGGGAACGGGCGTGATGACGGCCGAGCGTTTTCTTGCCGTCGACGAGGCGACCCTCTCAAGCTTCGGCTTGTCGAATGCCAAACGGACGACACTCTTGTCACTCGCCGAGGCAGCCGCCGCAGGAGAACTGGATCTGATCGAACTCAGCCGCCTCGAACCAACCGTCGCGATGCAACAACTGACTGCCCTAAAAGGCATCGGTCCTTGGACGGCGGAGGTCTATCTGATGTTCTGCGGCGGGCACGCCGATATCTTCCCCGCGGGCGATGTGGCACTTCAGGCCGCCGTGATGCACGCATTCGCGCTGGATGTCCGTCCAAGCCGAAACGAACTCGCCGAAAGGGCGCGTTTCTGGTCGCCGTGGCAATCAGTCGCCGCGCGCATTTTCTGGGCCTATTACGCTTCGATCACGCGGCGCGATGCGCTACCGATCGCCTGAAATCCGCCTTTCTTTCCGCGCTTCATTTAGAGGCTTCACAATCCTGTAACAACGGACCTAATATACAGATGTAGATGCAGAATCGCTCAGGAGACGCCCTTGACGATTGCAGTTTCACCCCAGGCCCTGCCCGCGCTCGTCCTGAACGCAGACTATAGGCCACTGAGTTATTATCCCTTGTCGCTCTGGTCCTGGCAGGACGCGATCAAGGCAGTCTTCCTCGACCGTGTGAACATCATCGCGGAGTATGACCACGCGGTGTGCTCTCCTAGTTTTTCGATGCGATTGCCGAGTGTCGTCAGCCTCAAGACCTATGTCCAGCCGACGCGAAACCCCGCCTTCACCCGCTTCAACGTCTTCCTTCGCGACAAGTTCGAGTGCCAGTATTGCGGGTCCCGCGAAGACCTCACCTTCGATCACGTCATCCCCCGCGCCCATGGCGGAGAGACGACATGGCAGAATGTCGTGGCGGCCTGCTCGCCTTGCAACCTGAAGAAAGGCAGCAAGCTACCAAAACAGGCCGGCATGTTCCCGCACCAACATCCCTACCAGCCAACCGTGCAGGACCTACACAACAACGGGCGATCCTTCCCGCCGAACTACCTGCACGAAAGCTGGATGGACTATCTCTACTGGGACACCGAATTGCAGCCCTGATTCTTTCTGAGGACTGCCTCCGACGGCAAAGGTAGACGCGAATTCCGTGACGCTCGTGACCTCCGAGCGGCCAAAGCGGCGTGCAACGGCTACAGAATCGGCATCGGCCCGAAAGTCGAAACTGATTTTCGGAAAGTACGATGCGTACGGTCTCAGAGATCGAGCGTCCTTTGCACGTCTAATGAGACGCACGGCGCTCTAAAGCTTGTGGCGATAATGGGATCCACACGTAAAGCTTAGAGCGAACCGCAAGCTTCAAACATCGCGGCGCGCTGTAAGTCCGTATCTCGCTTTGATCAAACGCTTTTACGGCTCGCACCCCAAAAGGCGATGCCGGCAAGCACTGCGCTTGCGATCACGTTCCAGCCTGCAAAGGAAAGCCCCAGAACACGCAACGCTGCTTCGTTGCAGGACGGTGCCTTGATGGCGTTGAGATCATTCAAGAGATTGCCGGCATTGGTGGTAATCGACGGTGCGCCGGTCGCACAGGTCGTCGGACCCGGCCAAAAACCCCATTCAACACCCGAATGATAGACGCCAAGCCCGAGCCCAATGAGCATGGCGATGCCAATCAAGACAAGCAGTAAGCGCGTGAGCGCCACCGGCAGCTTGAAGATGCTGGCGAGAATGGCAAGAACGCCGACGGGGATCGCGTAATAGTACGGGTCACGCTGCAGCAGACAAAGCGCGCACGGCGTATAGCCACCAATATGCTGAAACCCCAACGCCGACCCAACGGTGAAGATCATGCCCGCCGTGACGAGCAACGCCGAAACCGTCCGGCTTTTTTCTGCTGAAACACCTACGCTCATGATCGTCCTCATAATGCCAAATTCTGCAAACCACTTGAACACGCATAAACTAAGGCACATCGCTTCGCAGAAGGTGCAGCAACTCCACGAACGAGGCCTCACAAGCCTCAAAGCAAACGGCGCGAACTTGAAGGATCACGCCACGCTGGAAGGCGAAAAGCCCCACCGCTCTAATCCAGTCGCACCCGAACTGCAATCCTGAGAGTCTTCGCTCGCACGGCAGACAAGCAAAGTTTCATCAAACGCGGTTTTCAACAAAAACAGGTTGACCAAAGACCCGTGGTTCGTGTAGTCCGCCGCATACCAACCGACACGCTTCGGAGTTGCCCCTTTGGCGGAATTGGTAGACGCGCCTGACTCAAAATCAGGTTCCGAAAGGAGTGCTGGTTCGATTCCGGCAAGGGGCACCAATTAATTTTTCAAGTGCCGAAAACGCTGTTCATTCACTCTTTCGGGTCGTGTTTAGGTGGAAGCCTGAAAAGGCATTTTGATTTGGACGCCGATCTAACATAAATCACAAAAAACAGCGGGATATACGCCGAGGACAGTGAATGCCCACCATCAGTATCGGACTACCCGTCTATAATGGAGGGGATCATCTCAAGACATGCCTGGAATCGATACTGGCGCAGAGCTTTCAAGACTTCGAAGTCTTCATTTCTGACAACTCTTCGACGGATAACACGCAACAAATTTGCGAGCATTTCGCGCGGATTGATAATCGTATCACGTATGTCAGGCAACCTGACAATATCGGCGCAGCGAGCAACTTTCGGTTTGTGTTCGAACGAACATCATCACCACTGTTCAAGTGGATGGCTCACGACGACTGGATAGACGATGATTGGCTTTCCCAGCTTGTACCTGCAGCAATAAAAGAGCAAGCAATCGTCTTTGGCCATCTCCAAATGATAACGTATCAAGGCGAGATGATGGCCCACCAAGCCAATGGTCGAGCGATGCAATATGCAGGAAGCCGATTGTGGCGGCAGTTGGCATATGCAATGGAGCCTGCCAACCTCGGTAAAGCAAACGTGATTTACGGGATCTTTCCCAGACACGTGGTCACTAACAAAAGTTTTGAGATTTTTTCCGGTTATGGCGCGCCTGGCGACGTGATGATGTTAACCAATTGCCTTGAACGAGTTCCAGTTCTTTCTATTGGTGCCAGCCGGCTCTATAAAAGAGCAGCGCCTGTTAAGACTGCCGGAACGCAAGGAGAGCGTCGACCATCAATTTTTGAGCGGACGATGCTTCGGCAATTTATGGCCCTTGGCCCGTTATCTTTCAAACTAAGCTACTTATCTCTTTATCCAGTCACCCTCATGCGCATGAAGTTCGAACGGAAGCTGCGTCGTTGGGTGAGCAGGCTTTCTCGGGGAGGCCGCAACTGACGTGGCCCGCCTTCCCAGGCGACTGGCGCAACAAATATAGAGACGTTCTCAAATGACCAGAATTTTCTACACGAAGCCTTCCATTACCGATCTCGAAAAGAAATATGCGGCGGATGCCGTGGATACCGGATGGGGCGCCAAATGTTATGATTACATAAATCGCTTCGAAGCACTGTTTGCAGACTACCTCGGAGTCAAATACGCCATCGCAACATCAAGCTGCACAGGAGCGCTGCAAATGGGTCTGGCAGCGCTCGGAGTCGGCAAGGGGGACGAGGTTATCCTCGCGGACACGAACTGGATCGCGACAGCCGCTCCCATATTACACCTTGGCGCAAAACCAATTTTTGTTGATATACTTCCAGACACTTGGTGTCTAGATCCGGCACAAGTCGAGGCGCGAATTACACCTCGAACGAAAGCGATCGTGGCGACCCATATCTACGGCAATCTATGCGACATGGACGCTCTTCTTTCGATAAGCGAGAGATACAAGATTGCTGTCATCGAGGATGCCGCAGAGGCAATTGGCTCATCAAATCGAGATAGAAAAGCCGGTTCGATGGGCCTTTTCGGTACCTTCTCTTTCCATGGGACCAAAACCGTCACAACTGGTGAAGGCGGCATGTTCGTCACGAACGATGCAGAACTTTTCGAAAAGGTGCTGACTCTCAGCAACCACGGAAGAGCGCGAGGGCAAACAAGACAATTTTGGCCGGACGTGATTGGCTTCAAATTCAAAATGTCAAACGTACAAGCGGCAATAGGATGCGGTCAAATTGAGCGTATCGAAGAGCTTGTAGGTCGTAAAAGAGAGATCCTTAGCTTATACAAAGATAAGCTCGGCACTCTTTCAGATGTATTTTTAAACCCGGAGCATGCTGAGACAATAAATGGAGCTTGGATGCCGACAGTCGTCCTTTCTGAGAGACTGGGTATTACAACCAAAAATCTGCAAGAAGCGTTTCAAGAGGCTGATGTTGATGCGAGGGTTTTCTTTCATCCTCTTTCCAGCTTGCCGATGTTCGAAAAGCACTGTGAGAACGCCAATCTCTACAATTTGAATGCGTGGAGTATTCCGCAACGAGCGATCAATTTGCCCAGCTACCACGATATGAGCTCCGATGACATCGACCGAGTATCGAATGTAGTGCTTGATTTGGTGTCTCGCCGCCGGTAACAGAGCCGGGAACAGCACCGAACTCAGTTCTTCTAATCTAATCGGCAGGGATATGACGCAATGACCGTAAAAGACGATCGCCTGGAATTCGAAGAACACAAGAAAAAGATGTCTCTGGCGCTTGGCAAAGATGAGGTGGCATTTCGTCAGTCAATAGATACACTTATCATGCTTGATAAGTACGACTACTTTTATCAATGGTCTTGGATGGGTTTACCCATTATACAAGCACCTGCTGACATCATGGCAACGCAGGAAGTGATCTGGAATACCAAGCCCGATGTCATCATCGAAACAGGCGTTGCACGTGGTGGATCGCTGATATTCATGGCTTCGCTTTTCGCTGCCATGGGCAAGACCGACGGTAAAATTGTCGGTGTAGACATCGACATTCGGGCACACAATAGAGAAGCAATAGAAAGCCATCCGTTGTCGCGCCATATTACCTTGATCCAGGGTGGCTCGGTAGACGCAGAAACGCTCGTAGAAGTCAAAAAACAAATCCCTCCGGGCGCGAGAGTAATGGTCGTTCTTGACAGCGACCACTCTCGAGATCATGTCCTGGCCGAGTGTCGCGCTTACGGGGAGTTGGTTACGGAAGGTTGTTATCTGGTGGTTGCGGACACTGTGATCGGTCATTTGACGCCTGAACAAGCTTTCACAAAACGTTCAAAGGTCTGGCTCCAGGGCAATGAACCCCTTCAGGCCGTGCAAGATTTTATGGGCGAATGTAACCTGTTTGAAGTTGATCCTGTCATCAACGGCAAGCTGGTTCTTTCTTCGTCACCAGGGGGCTACTTGATTCGTAAAACGACGACTGACGCCGTTTAGTTTTTCAAGATGAACGATCCAAAGGTGATCGCTTCTGGATCGTCACGCGCACCTCATATTCCTCTCCTTGATCGTCAACAAACCAGCAAGATGGGTGTCCTGAAAAAGTCCGCGCTCTTAGAAGGTTTAAGGTATCTTTGACTGGCTGAACTGAGTTTAGATCAAGAAAGCTAGCTTCTTCCATTTCTCTCGCATAATGGAAATTGCCGGTTTCCAAACTTTGCTTAATTCTTCCCGGATTTCCCGATAAAATTGAGTGGAATGTCGCTTTGAACAGATCGACCATTTCCTGTTGGCCTCTGCGATAAAGGGTCTCGGCATTGTCTGTCCAGTCGTAGAAAATCTGCCGCTGCGCAATGAGGTCCCCATCATCGATTCCGCTACCGAGGAAGTGTAGCGAGACACCAAATGGCTCTCCACATTTCAAAGCCCAAAAGTTGGGGTTTTTTCCTCTATGAAGCGGCAGAAGACTGGGATGAGTGTTAATAAATCCTTGATTTGAAACATCTATGTCTGAAACTCTGAGGATGTTTGGCCACCAGAGCAAGAGACCGGTATCCACCTTTGTCCCGAGCGAAGAGTAGACTATCTCTTCTATCGTACGCCCACCAAGTTCCTCAACCGCGATACCACGCGCTTCGCAGTATCGAAATATGTCGTTCTGTGATGTGGTGACGACCAAGGAGAGCACGCCCGGAAATTGGGTACTCATCCACTCAACTAGGGTTTTGCCTACGGGACCATCCGCGCATGCTAGTAACGTCCTGCTACGCATAACGATTTTTACCTTCACAATAGAGCCAAAGTACGATGAGCATTGACGATGAAAACGAGTTCCTCCAAAAATTGAGGAACAAAACTTTACAATTAGGCCAAGATGGCCACATCAAGGAAGATTCGGTTCGTCTCTTTAAGCTGCTGAACGACTACGACTACTCCTATCTTTGGAGCTGGATGGGCGTACCAATCATACAAATACCTCCCGATATTGTCGCAACCCAAGAGGCAATCTGGTCTACGAAGCCCGACGTAATCGTTGATGTTGGTGTGGCGCGTGGCGGCTCCGTGATCTTCATGGCTTCAGTTTTATCTGCGCTCGGTAACCCAAACTCGGTTGTTGTCGGCGTCGATATCGACGTGCGCCCTCATAATAGACAGACGATAACAAATCATCCGCTTTCCCACAAAGTCCGGCTGGTCGAGGGAAACTCGCTTGACCCTGTTACCTTCAGCAGGGTTAAAGAACTAATCCAAAGCGACTCACGTGTAATGGTCGTATTGGACAGCGATCACTCATACGAACATGTTCTGGCTGAATGCAGACTCTACTCTGAACTCGTTACATCCGGGTGTTACCTCGTTGTCACCAATACCATCCTTGGCCGCCTTGATGAACCAGACACAATCCGTCGATCAAAACTATACAAGAAAGGTGATGACCCCCTTACAGCGCTTCAATCATTTCTTTCTCAAAATAATCAGTTCCGTGTGGACGAGTATCTGAATGGCAAACTCGTGTTTTCGCAGTCGTATGGCGGCTTTTGCTTACGCGTGGAGGACAGAGCTACAGAGTAAGTGTCTAAGATATATAAAGCGTCGGCACCGCGGTCACGAACCGACTTCCCTCCTTGGTCAAATACGATAACTGTTCCGTTACTTCCCCCGCAATATTCCATGGCAGAATAACCACGTAATCTGGCTTCCTCTCTTTCATCGCATCTGGATGAACAACAGGAATATGGCTTCCAGGTAGGTACTTATTCTGTTTTGCCGTCGCTGCATCGCAAACGAAAGGCAACAAATCCGGCTTGACGCCCGCAAAATTCAAAAGCGTATTACCCTTCGCCGCCGCACCGTATGCTCCTACAGTTTTGCCATCCTGTTTGGCTTGCAGCAAAAAGCGCAACACGTCGTTCTTCACAGCCTCAGCTTTCTGCTGGAAGCCAGCATAAACAGTCTTGGCTCTCAGACCCCGGGCCGCTTCTTCATCGATAATTTGCTGAACCGATTCTAGGGTGGGTCTCTGATCCGTGTCGTGGCATCCGTAAATTCGCAGGCTGCCGCCATGCGTTGTCAGTTGCTCAACATCGAAAACTCTTAATCCTGCCTGCTCGAAGATTCTCTGCACGGTAAAGAGCGAGAGGTACGAGAAGTGCTCGTGGTAGACGGTATCGAACTGATTGTGCTCGATCAGTTCCATCAGATGAGGGAATTCGAGTGTGATCGTTCCTTCGCTTTTGAGGGCCGCCTTGAGGCCTCGCGTAAAATCATTGATGTCCGGAACATGCGCGTATACGTTGTTGCCGAGAATGAGATCAGCAGTGCGACCTTCCGATACCAGGGACTTCGCCAGTTCCTCCCCAAAAAACTTTCGCAGAACCGGTATTCCCTGGGCTTCTGCGGCTTCAGCCGTACTGTCGGTCGGCTCAATGCCAAGACAAGGGATGCCGGCGGCGACAAAATTTCGGAGCAGGTAACCGTCATTGGACGCAACCTCAATAACCATGCTTTCGTTGGATAGGCCGAGACGCTTCGTAATCATGTCAGTGTATCGAGATGCATGGTCAAGCCAGCTTCTTGATGCGCTTGAAAAGTAGGCGTAGTCGGAACTGAAGAAGGTCTCTGCTGAGGCATAATCCTCCGTCTGCACCAACCAGCATTCTTCACACACTTTCAGGCGCAGCGGAAAGTACACTTCCGGCTTCGAGAGCGCGTCTTTTGTCAGGTACGCGTTTGATGGCGGGGCAAAGCCAAGATCGAGAAAGTCACAGCGAAGCTCGCTGGCGCAATGGCGGCACTTCATAGAATCAGTCCTGTGAATTGATCGGTGAGACGCGGATGCAAGCGGTCGCGTTCAGACATTTCAGTAATCTCTAAAGGCCACTGAATGCTCAGACGCGGATCAAGCGCGCTTAGCGCCCCTTCTGAGCCATGCGCATGTGCCGCAGAATGAAAATAAAGAAGTTCGCAATCATCGGTCAGAGCTTGAAAGCCATGAGCGAAACCTTCTGGGATCAGCATCGAACGCCGGTTGTCCGCAGAGAGGTGTTCCGCGTGCCAATGAAGGAAAGTTGGTGATCCACTTCTCAAATCAACAGCGACATCAAGCACTGCACCTCGCAAGCAATTGACGAGCTTCATCTCCGCATGCGGCGGGTGCTGATAATGCATGCCGCGTACGGTCCCTTTTTGAATTGTCCTAGTCAAGTTGATCTGGCAAATGGGAGCCGTCCAACCTGCTGTGGCTAGCTCCTCTGCGCAGAACATGCGAGAGAGAAAGCCGCGAGGGTCAGCAAGATTTTGTCGCTCCACGACCTTGAGCCCCGATAGCGGCAACTCGTGTATGGTGAACCGCGTCACGCCGCAGCCTCGTATTCAGAGATTTCAGCCTTGCAGAGGTCGTGGGCATCTGCACCATTCGCTAGATCTCGATACCATGTCATCGTGCGCGTGATCGCTTGTTCCAACGTCCATCTCGGCATAACACCTAAACTATGTCGCGCCTTCGCGGTCTCCAGTGCAAGCCATCCGGCCTCGTGCGGACCGTCTGCACTATCGCCGTAGATCACTTCGCCCTCACCGTAAGCAGAACGCGCAATCTCAATCACCTGGCGAACCGAAGCCGCTTCATGGCTTACTGGGCCGAAGTTATAGCTGCCAGCGAGCTGAGGGGTTTCCCACAGACGTTCTGCCAAAACCAGATAAGCCGAAAGCGGCTCCAAAACGTGCTGCCAGGGCCTTCTGGCTTCAGGGCGTCGCACGAGAAGGGGCTTCTGAAAGCTCCATGCTCGAACTGCATCCGGCAAAAGACGATCGGCCGCCCAGTCACCGCCACCAATCACATTGCCAGCACGAGCTGTTGCCACGGCCACACCAGCACCCTTCAGGAAGCTCTCCCGATAGCTCGCAACGACGAGTTCGCAGGCCGCTTTGCTCGCACTGTACGGATCGTGCCCCCCCAAAGTATCATTCTCACGATAAGGAAAAGGATGCTCGAGATTTTGATACACCTTATCTGTCGTCACCACCACGACGACGCGTGCGGAAGGCAGGCATCGTGTGTACTCCAGTAGGTTAACTGTCCCAAGCACGTTTGTTGAAAATGTTCCGACAGGGTCATCGTAGCTTGCTCGTACGAGCGCCTGCGCAGCCAAATGCAGGATGATGTCAGGCGATCCCGCTTCTCCAATTTTAAGAAGCGCTGACCTGTCGCGAATATCTTCGATATAGCTGTTCGACGGTTCGGGTAACTTTGAATAAAGACTCGGCTCAGTCACCGGGGGCAAACTGAGCCCCGCGACATGCGCCCCCATTTCCGTCAGCCAAAGCGACAGCCACGAACCTTTGAACCCAGTGTGGCCCGTGAGCAAGACATTCTTACCACGCCAAAAATTGTGATTCGGAAGCACGCCAGTCATGATCACCAGATTTTCCACGGAGCCTTGTTCGAGGCCCATAGTTCCTCCAGGAGATTCTTCTCCCTTAGGGTATCCATCGGCTGCCAAAAACCATCATGTTCAAAGGCCATGAGGTCGCCTTGGGCTGCCAAACTGATCATGGGAACGCCCTCCCACGGGGAACTGTCCGCCTCAATAAAATCCAAGCACTTTGGAGAGAGCACGAAAAAACCCCCATTAATGAGGCCGCCGTCACCACGCGGCTTTTCGACAAAGCCCGTGACCCTTGTCCCAGCCAGGGCCAATGCGCCGTATCGCGCCGGAGGATGAACAGCGGTCACTGTAGCGAGCTTCCCATGTTGTTTGTGAAACTTGATGAGCTCACTTATATTGACGTCGCTAAGACCATCGCCGTAAGTAAAACAAAAGCTCTCCTCGCCTTGAAGGTATTCTCGAACACGCTTCAGACGTCCGCCCGTCATCGTGGCCTCGCCGGTATCGAGAAGAGTCACCTTCCAGGGCTCAGCGTTACGTCGATGAACCTGCATTTCATTGTGGCTCATATCGAACGTGACGTCGGACATATGAAGGAAGTAGTTGGCGAAGTACTCCTTTATCACATAGCCCTTATAGCCGCAGCAGATGATGAAATCATTCACCCCATGCGCGGAATACAACTTCATGATGTGCCAAAGGATCGGCTTACCGCCAATCTCGATCATCGGCTTCGGACGAAGATGGGTCTCTTCAGAGATACGTGTACCGAGACCGCCAGCGAGTATTACAGCTTTCAAACTTAATCCGTCCTGTACCATGAACTCCTAGTCGGAGACTCCGCCAATCGGCGATTTCACACGCATGTCTGCGCTTTTAAAACCCAGCTCCACGCCTCAGATACGCCTGCGCGGCGAGCCGCCCGTCGTAGGGCACCTGTTACAACAGGCAAAGCCGAATGTACATGCTGATCGTGAGGCCTACACACAGTAGAAACATTTGAAGAGATGCGGTCTATTAAAGACACGCGACTTACTCGGTACATAGGACCAATAATGGAATTCCTAAGAAAGTACCGAGGACCGGTGTTTGGATTCAGGGATCAATCAGCCAGTTATCCAAAGCTGATTTCGCTTTTGGAGGTACTTAAAGGTCAGAAGGAAGAAACCTGAAGAGGCCAATCAAGTTGAAATCGCCGTAACGATCACACACCTCCGGTGACCTGTCCGCATCAATCATGACCAACAAGAAAGCCTACCCCTCGAGATCTACCGCCCAATAAAGCTCAGCTACCTCGGCTTCTTCGCAACGGGTTTTCCGACGGTTGGAACATTGCATTCTTCGCCTCGGAGATTGGCTTCGATCGCTTTTACCTTCCCGTTGGTGATCGAGAGTTGACCTTTCTTGTCACCACCAAAGGTGCTGGACATCGGTACGCCTATGAGGAACACGCCGAAAGCATCCCCCGTTGCCGCACCATTCTGCTGCTTGGATACAGCGGAAAGAGTGGCCTGCTCCTTCAGATACTCCTGAGCCAAAGCCTGGCAGTCCATATTGCTATACGCAGCCATCGGAACATCAACCGGAACGATCGCATCTGTCTTTTTGCGCACACGCTCACGGCCAGTCCTAGAACTGGCAACATCGAAAACTCTTTCATGATTTCTCTTAACCCCATAGAGACACCCCTCTGCCTCGCAAGCTAGGATACAACTTAAGATCGGAATTGAGCCGAGAGTTGCTAGGCGAAGTTTGCAATCTTCAGAGTCTTATGCATTTTCAGCCATCGATGAGGTGACCATCTGAAATGTCGATGCCGAAAACTGTGCCGCGAACATGAAGAGCAGAAGAACAGATCGATTACTCAGCGCCGATTTCACGAAGCGATAAGCCACCTCTGCGTAGATCGACCGGGCCAATCGCTTCTTGTAGCTCCTATTCAACCAAGAGAAGTAAACGGACGGGGAGGAGGGTCTTGTCTCCAATCCCGTCGATCAGGACGAGCGCGCCGTTCTTCTCGTCCACAACGATGTTGTCAGGTGCACGTCCCGGGCAACGATGTCGCTTTTGACCAGCCAATCCAGAAACTCCGAAAGCGCTTCGTCCGTCTGCTGGCTGTATTGCCCGCTCTCTATCGCGTCCTGAAGGGTCATCGCAAGACCACCGTTTTTCGGCGCACGGCCTTTATAAGGATGCCCGTGCCCCTCTCGGTGAGAACGACGCCAGCAAAATGCTGGAGATGGCGCGCGGTTCTAGGGCCTTCGTCAGCGACACGCTCATACTCTCGTATCTCGCGCCGCATAGGGACGATGGCCTTGTAGAATCGTCGCACCATGTATAGCAGCCGGATGTTCTGGAAGTAGCGGCGCGGCGGTATCTTCGTGTGTACCTTGACCAGGTGCCGGGAAGAGCATAGACCTCGCGCGACATGCCGGAGGCCAGCGGCTTTTCCAAGAGCCTTAGCGGGGATGGTGAGCTATCGTTTACCGACGCCGATAACGACATGAATGTCTCCTGCTGTCATAGATATGAATATTCCTTATATTTAATATTTAGACGAGACAAAAGCTTCGTTCGCAGCACGTCATTCTTATTGCATCGGCAGGCTCATCGTCAAAAAGCAAAAGGCGTGCCTAGTACGGCACGCCTTGCTGTAAAAAGTGAGGTCTCGAGTGAATTACAGGCTGCGCCCGATATCCAGAAACTTCTGACGACGTTCGGCGCGCAGCTGGCTTCCGGACTGAGGTGTCAACTCCTTCAGTGCCGCTTCGATCGTTTTGCCGGTCGCGGCAATAACGCTTGAAGGGTCGCGGTGCGCGCCACCGATTGGCTCTGGGATAATACCGTCGATAACGCCCAGCGCCTTCAGGTCGTCTGAGGTGATCTTCATGTTGGTTGCGGCCTCCTTGGCGCGGGTCGAGTCGCGCCAGAGGATGGAGGCTGCACCTTCGGGGGAGATCACCGAATAGATCGCGTGCTCGAGCATGTAGACACGGTTGCCAGTCGCGATCGCGATTGCACCGCCGGAGCCGCCTTCGCCGATGACGACGGACACGATTGGGACCTTCGCGTTGAGGCACATCTCCGTCGAGCGGGCGATGGCTTCCGCCTGGCCGCGTTCTTCAGCACCGACACCTGGGTAAGCGCCAGCGGTATCGATGAGCGTCACGACGGGTAGAGAGAAACGGTCGGCCAGTTCTAGAACCCGGATCGCCTTGCGGTATCCTTCCGGACGCGGGCTGCCGAAATTGTGTTTGAGGCGCGACTTGGTGTCGTTGCCTTTTTCCTGGCCGATAATAGCAACCGGCTGGCCGTTGAAGCGGCCAAGGCCTGCCTGGATGGCGGCATCTTCGGCAAATTTGCGGTCGCCGGCAAGCGGCGTGAAATCGGTAAAGAGGGCACTCGCGTA
This sequence comes from Agrobacterium sp. SORGH_AS 787, assembly GCF_030819035.1. Lineage (NCBI taxonomy): Bacteria > Pseudomonadati > Pseudomonadota > Alphaproteobacteria > Hyphomicrobiales > Rhizobiaceae > Agrobacterium > Agrobacterium sp. SORGH_AS 787. Next base: position 1,401,073 of record NZ_JAUTBG010000001.1, on the reverse strand, counting down.
GTCGATGAAGTGCGGGCGCTGCGGGTGGCGCGCGACCTGCGTCTTCTGCCAGGCATTCAGCTTGGAGTAGATATCCTGCATCGCATCGTTGACGCGCGCTTCCAGACGCGAAATTTCCTCGGACGTATCGATGCTCTCGTCTTCGGCGGCCAGTTTCTTCAGTTCAAGAATCTTGCCTTCCAGGTCCGAAATGGGTTTTTCGAAGTCGAGGTAGCTGAGCATGAGATCCGTTTCCGATCGTTTTGCGCAAGGTTTGACCGGGCTCTCCCGGCGGTTCCGGTCGCTCTAATCAAGGTTTTTACCCTGTTTGGCAAGAGGGTGGTGTGTTTGAACCAACTCTTGAAGGCGTTCTTCCAACACATGTGTGTATATTTGTGTCGTGGAAATGTCCGAATGGCCGAGCAGTTCCTGCACTGCGCGCAGATCCGCGCCGTTCTGCAGAAGATGGCTGGCAAAAGCGTGCCTAAGCACATGCGGCGAGACGGCAGATGGAGTCAATCCTGCGCGGATCGCGATATCCTTCAAATCACGGGCGAAGACCTGACGGGGCAGATGACCCTCCTTGCTGGCAGCGGGAAAAAGCCAGGGGCTTTCCTCCTGCGGCTTGCCCTTCGGTGTCAGCGCCTTGCGGGCCTCATCATATCTTTCCATCGCTTCGATTGCCGTGCGTGATAACAACACGACCCGGTCCTTATTGCCCTTGCCGCGGATCATCAGGAAACGGCCTTCGTGACGCAGGACCTTTGCCGGCAGAGAGACGAGTTCGCTGACGCGCATGCCCGTGGCATAGAGCAGTTCGAGCAGTAGGTGCATTCGGATCCGCCCCAGCTGTGCCGGCCCCTCTTGGCTCGCCTCTTCCGCAGCTTTGGCCAGAAGTGCCGTGACGCTCGCGACACTCATGGTTTTGGGAAGAGCGCGGCCTTTGCGGGGCGCGTCCAAGATGCCGGTTGGGTCGTCGGCTCGAACACCCTCTGAATAAAGAAATTTATAGAACTGCCGGAGCGCGGAAAGGCGCCTCGCCTGCGAGGATGCGGCAAAGCCTTGAGCGGAAAGATGAGCGAGATAGGCCGATAGGTCGGCTGTGCTTGCTTCGGTCAACGACGTCTGGCGAGATGAGAGAAACTCCATCAGGTCGCTGAGGTCGCGCTCATAGGAGGCAAGCGTGTTTATCGCCGCGCCACGCTCGGCGCTCATCATTTCCAGAAAGCCTTCCAGCCGTGCGTGATCCTGGCGAGACATGGATTTATGTCCTCAAGGCGTGGGCGGGTTGAGACGCTCCGAAGGAATGCGCACCGTGACTTCCCGCTCGCGCGGCTTCACCAGCGAGACAAGCGACACCATGCTCCCATAGACAATGCCGGCAATCGCCGCGAGGATGAAGATGAAACGGAAAAGGGTGGGCATGATCACTCCGCAGCATTTGGTCGCCTTGCCTGTGGCAACATATTGGCAAGGGTATGGCGTCGCCCGAGTCTTGCGCCTGACAATCGGCGTCATCCTGTCGGGCTATTTCTGTGGCCTAAAGCGCGCCGCGATCTTTCAGATTCGCGCTTTAGGCTTTAGGTTCTTGTTTCATCGCATGTCGTTATCGCAAAACCGCTGCACACTTTTCCGCGACATGCTTATAAGACGCGATTTGGCTTGACGCTTGGTAAACATTTGAAGATACCGATGCCAAATGGGCCATCTTTCATGAGCGAAACCAACTTATCCCTTCCCCAGAGTCTGGGAGAAAAAGCGCGTGCCGCCCTTGGCAGGCGCAACGTCGTCTTCGTCGGGCTGATGGGCGCGGGAAAATCCGCCATCGGCAGGTCGGTCGCGCATCAATTGAAGATCCCCTTCGTCGATACGGATGACGAAATCGAGCGCGTCTCGCGCATGACGATCTCAGAGCTTTTCGCCAACTACGGCGAAGAAGAATTCCGGGCGCTGGAAACGCGCGTCATCAAGCGGCTACTTCGGGGCAGCGCAAAGGTGGTTTCCACTGGCGGGGGGGCTTTCATCAACGAGAACACCCGCAGACACATCAAGCGTGGCGGCGTTTCGCTCTGGCTGAAAGCCGACCTCGAAGTGCTTTGGGAACGCGTCAACAAGCGGGATCATCGCCCCTTGCTGAAGACCGAAGACCCCAAGGCAACACTCGCTGCCCTGATGGAAAAACGTTACCCGATCTACTGCGAAGCCGATATTACGATTGAATCCCGCGATGTTCGCAAGGAGATCATCGCGACGGAAGTTCTAGAAGCCATCGCCAGCCTCAACAAGAAAGCCTGATGCCATGCCCTCTGCCATCCAGACCGACGAGCGCCTCGTTCATGTTCCGCTGGGTGAACGTGCCTATGACATTCTCATCGGACCGGGCCTGATCGCTCGCGCCGGTGGAGAGATTTCCTCACGGCTGAAGGGGAAACGCGCCGCGATCATCACCGATGAGCACGTTGCGCCGCTCTATCTCGAAACATTGATGGATGGTCTGCAGACGGATGGCATTGAGGCCGTATCGCTGACCCTGCCCGCTGGCGAAAAGACCAAGAGCTTCGATCATCTCGTCACCGTCTGCGATGCCATCCTCGCCGCACGCATCGAGCGCAACGACGCGGTCATCGCACTTGGCGGCGGCGTCATCGGTGATCTGGCAGGCTTCGCCGCTGGCATCGTTCGCCGCGGCGTCCGTTTTGTGCAGATTCCGACCTCGCTTCTGGCGCAGGTGGATTCCTCCGTCGGCGGTAAGACCGGCATCAACAGCCGCCACGGCAAGAACCTCGTCGGCGTCTTCCATCAGCCGGATCTTGTTCTCGCCGATACCGCTGTTCTCGATACGCTGAGCCCGCGCGAGTTTCGTGCAGGCTATGCCGAAGTTGTCAAATACGGCCTGATCGACAAGCCGGAATTCTTCTCCTGGCTTGAGAAGAACTGGGCTGAGATCGAGAAGGGCGGGCCTGCCCGCATCGAAGCGATTGCCACAAGCTGCCAGGCGAAATCCGACGTGGTGGTTGCGGACGAAAAGGAAAACGGCGTTCGGGCGCTATTGAACCTCGGTCATACCTTCGGCCACGCGCTGGAAGCGGCAACAGACTATAACAGCGAGCGTCTGGTTCACGGAGAAGGCGTTGCCATTGGCATGGTGCTGGCGCACCAGTTCTCCGCCCGCATGAACCTTGCAAGCCCGGATGACGCAAGCCGTGTCGAAGCGCATCTGAAGGCGGTGGGTCTGCCGACCTCGATGGAGGATATCCCAGGCCAGCTGCCGCCTGTCGACATGCTAATGACGGCCATTGCTCAGGACAAGAAGGTCAAGGGCGGAAAGCTTACCTTCATCCTGACCCACGGCATCGGCCAGTCTTTCGTGGCGGATGATGTCGCGGCATCGGAAGTGCAGAGCTTTCTGTCGGAAAAGCATCCGAGATAGATATCGGTTGTCTCGACCTCTCAAGGCTGGCGTTGACCGTCAGTCCTTGATCAGCCGGCTTAGCAGATGAGCATATCCGCGCGCGTCGTCGATTGCTCGGTGCGTGTGCTCGATCGCACCCAGCCACTCCTGTGGATAGTGCTTGACATCACACTGCCAGAAATCCCGCCCGGTCGCTCCTGCAACCATCGACATGATGCAGAGCGGCGCGTGCTTAAAAAGACGATCGGGAATCCATGGCCCCTCGAAGAGGGCTCTGCCAGCGAAGCGGCTCAAGTAATAATTGAACCATGGCCCATCGAGTGCGACGGGATGGGCAGCAAAGATCGGGTCGGCATCAAAAGACTTTATCCAGTCTATGAACTGGTCGATTGCCAGAGGCGCCGGAACGGCGTTTGACGTTGCGGCCGCCCATGCTTCAGGGTGCCTGCGCCAGAACTGCATGGTCAGAGGGTCTTGGTTCGCATCAGGCAACGGCTCGATAACCACTTCGAACTCGCCGAGGCTCTCGCCACTGTGAGACAGAGCGACTGAGCCGAAGGACAACATTGAGTGTTGACCTGGGATAGGACCGTCGAATTCGCAGTCGGTGACAATGTAGATGAATGACATTTGCCCCTCACACTGAGGTACTGCGGTCAGATTTTCCAAAGGTTTTGGCTCTAAAACCGCGTCGGCTCGCCCGGTGCCGCGGCTTCTATAGCAAGTGCGTGCAGGCCTGCATCCAGTTCGGGCTTCAACAGTCCATTAATTGCACGATGACGATCCACGCGGGACTTGCCGGAGAACTGCTCGGACACTATCTGAACACGCATATGCGTCTCGCCCGTGCCGGTCATATCCGGCTGGTGCCCGGCATGCATGTGGCTTTCATCGATGACATTCAGGCGATCCGGCAAAAATGCTTCCCGCAGCTTGTTTTCCATGCGTTGGCGCAGGGACATGGCATCCATCTCCTGATGATCGCGTTGTTAGAGCCTGTTTGGAAGCTCGGCGGCGGAGAGCGATCGGTTTCCACACAGGCCTAAAGGGGCTCCCTAAAAGCCTGTAACATTCCGCTTTGTCAATTCTTGTTGTGCACCCTTTTGCGCACCATAATTGGGATATCATGAAACTGGATTCGAAATATTTCGACCGCATCCGCACGCGTCGCAAAAGAGAGCAACCGCCGGAGGCTCAGGCCCCCGTCTGTCAGTGGGATGGATGCGACAAGCCTGGTAATCACCGCGCACCCGTTGGCCGCAACGCCGAGGGGAAATTCTTCATGTTCTGTTTCGAGCACGTGAAGGAGTACAACAAGGGCTACAATTATTTTTCGGGCCTCTCCGACAGCGAGATCGCCCGTTACCAGAAGGAAGCGATCACTGGCCACCGCCCCACCTGGACAGTGGGGGTCAACAAGACCGCGCGAGACAGTCCGCTTCATTCCACCTTGCGCTCGGGTGCTGCAAATGCGCGCATCCGGGATCCCTTCGGATTCACCAATGGTTTTGGCGATGGAAAGGCTGGCGGCCAGCGGATCCAGCCGGACCGCAAACTGAAAACCCTGGAGGCAAAAGCCTTAGACACGCTCGGGCTCGAAGCCGGTGCAAAGCAGGATGACATCAAACGGCGTTACAAGGAGCTTGTCAAAAAGCACCATCCTGATGCTAATGGTGGCGATCGCGGTTCGGAAGAGCGTTTTCGGGCTGTAATTCAAGCCTACCAATTGTTAAAACAATCGGGTTTCTGCTAAGCCCTTTTTGTGATTGCCTTATGAAGATGTGGCCGGGTGGTTGCTACCCGCCTTGGAGACGTGATGAGCAAAATTGACCTTGATATTACCAACCTGCCGGATACGACTGTTTCTGTCCGCGAGGTCTTCGGTATCGATACGGATCTGCGTGTTCCGGCTTACAGCCAGGGCGACGCCTATGTGCCAGATCTGGACCCGGACTATCTTTTCGACCGCGATACGACACTGGCGATCCTTGCAGGCTTTGCTCATAACCGACGTGTCATGGTGTCCGGCTTCCACGGCACCGGTAAGTCCACCCATATCGAACAGGTCGCAGCACGCCTCAACTGGCCGTGCGTGCGCGTCAACCTCGACAGCCATGTCAGCCGTATCGACCTCGTCGGCAAGGACGCCATCGTCCTGAAGGACGGCAAGCAGGTCACCGAGTTCAAGGACGGAATTCTGCCTTGGGCCTACCAGCACAATGTCGCGCTCGTCTTCGACGAATACGACGCGGGCCGCCCGGACGTCATGTTCGTCATCCAGCGCGTTCTGGAATCGTCCGGCCGCCTGACCCTGCTCGACCAGAGCCGCGTGATCCGCCCTCACCCGGCCTTCCGTATTTTCGCAACCGCCAACACCGTTGGCCTTGGCGATACCACCGGCCTTTATCATGGTACGCAGCAGATCAACCAGGCACAGATGGACCGTTGGTCGATCGTCACGACGCTGAACTATCTGCCGCACGAGCAGGAAGTGAACATCATCGTTGCCAAGGTGAAGAGCCTCGACAACGAGAAGGGTCGCGAGACCGCATCGAAGATGGTTCGCGTTGCGGATCTGACCCGCTCGGCCTTCATCAATGGTGACCTCTCGACCGTGATGAGCCCGCGTACCGTCATTACCTGGGCAGAGAATGCGGAAATCTTCGGCGATCTCGCCTTTGCCTTCCGCGTCACCTTCCTCAACAAGTGCGATGAGCTGGAGCGGACCCTGGTGGCGGAACAGTACCAGCGTGCTTTCGGCGTAGAGCTGAAGGAAAGCGCGGCAAACATCGTTCTCAGCGCCTGAGCTTCGGCAAAAGCCGGAGGATCATCTGAGACGTGAAGACGAAGACGCTCCCGCGTGGCTTTCGAAGTCTGCGCGGAGCGTTCAGAATCGGCAGGAAAGACCATGGCAGCGCGCGGCGATAATTCGAGACCAAAATCCGGCACGGTGATCGACACCGAACCGTTGCGTCAGGCGATCACCGGCTGCGTGCGTTCGGTGGCGGGCAGTTCCGAAGTCGAAGTGGTTTTCGCCAATGAGCGTCCGGGGCTTGCGGGCGAGCGGATGCGCCTGCCGGAGATTTCCAAGAAACCTACGGCGCAGGAAGTGGCGATCACCCGCGGGCTTGGCGATTCCATGGCGCTTCGTCTTGCATGCCACGACAGCGATGTGCACGCGACGATGTCGCCGCAGGGTGCGGATGCACGGCAGATTTTCGACGCCGTCGAACAGGCGCGTGTGGAATCCATCGGCGCACTGCGCATGCCGGGCATGGCGAACAATATTCGTGCGATGAACACGGAGAAATACGCCAAGGCCAATTTCGGCAATATCAACACCCAGGAAGACGCACCGATTGCCGAGGCCGTCGCGCTTCTGGTGCGTGAAAAGCTGACGGGCGAAAAGCCACCGGAAAGCGCCGGCAAGATTCTCGATGTCTGGCGTTCCTTCATCGAAGACAAGGCGTCTGGCGATCTCGAAGACCTCTCTACCGTTATCGAGGATCAGAAGGCCTTCTCCAAGCTCGTTCGCAAGATGCTGACCTCCATGCAGATGGCGGAGGATTTCGGCGACGAGAATGATGAGCCGGAATCGCAGGAAGCCGAATCCGACGAGGACCAGCCCCGTAGCAACGAGCAGCAGGAAGAGCAGGTCGAGGAAGACGCTGGCTCCGATGCTGCCCCTGCGGAGGAGAGCGAAGCCTCGCAGGAACAGATGGAAGACGGCGAGATGGATGGCGCCGAGATGTCGGAAGACGAAATGTCCGACGATCTCGACGAGGATTCCGAGACGCCCGGCGAAACCCGTCGCCCGAACAGCCCCTTCGACGATTTCAACGAGAAGGTCGATTATCGCATCTTCACCCAGGAATTCGACGAGGAAATTCATGCCGAGGAACTCTGCGACGAAGCAGAACTCGATCGCCTGCGCGCTTTCCTCGACAAGCAGTTGGCGCATCTTCAAGGTGCCGTCGGACGTCTGGCAAATCGTTTGCAGCGCCGCCTGATGGCGCAACAGAATCGCTCCTGGGATTTTGATCTGGAAGAGGGCTATCTCGATCCGGCACGTCTGGTGCGCCTGATCATCGACCCAATGCAGCCACTCTCCTTCAAAAAAGAGCGCGATACGAAATTCCGCGATACGGTCGTCTCGCTTGTCATCGACAATTCCGGCTCGATGCGCGGGCGGCCGATCACGGTCGCCGCAACTTGCGCCGATATTCTGGCGCGCACGCTGGAACGCTCCGGCGTCAAGGTCGAAATCCTTGGCTTCACCACCAAGGCCTGGAAGGGCGGCCAATCGCGTGAACAGTGGCTGGCCAACGGCAAGCCACCCTCTCCTGGCCGCCTCAACGATCTGCGCCACATCATTTACAAGAGCGCGGATGCGCCATGGCGCCGCGCACGGCGCAACCTCGGGCTTATGATGCGCGAAGGTTTGCTCAAGGAAAACATCGACGGCGAAGCATTGATGTGGGCGCATAACCGCCTGATCAACCGGCCGGAGCAGCGCAAGATCATGATGATGATCTCGGATGGAGCGCCGGTGGACGACTCGACGCTTTCGGTCAATCCGGGCAATTATCTCGAACGGCATCTGCGTGCTGTGATCGAGCAGATCGAGACGCGTTCGCCTGTTGAGCTTCTTGCGATCGGCATCGGCCACGATGTGACGCGCTACTACCGCCGTGCCGTCACGATTGTGGACGCGGACGAGTTGGCTGGCGCCATGACCGAACAACTTGCCGCCCTCTTCGAGGATACCAGCGCAAGCTCCGGCAAGCCATCCCGCAGGATGCGCCGTGCGGGATAGGCCACCTCGCGGCGGCGGCGATGCTCCCCGCCGGTCTTCCGGCAAAGTGATCGGCGCGCTCTCCTTTGCCCTTGCGATCCTGGCCCCGGCGGCGATTGGGGCCTCTTCCCCCGAAGTCGCGGTGACGTCCACACCAATCAAGGATTTCCTTGTCGGGTCGGGTGAGACGCATTTCGGTATGCTGGAGTTTATCGGCGGCCTGTCGATGCGTTCATCCGATCCCGCCTTCGGGGCAATTTCCAGCATTCGCCTCAGACCGGACGGACGCAGCTTCGTTGCCGTTCTGGATACCGGTCACTGGATGACCGGTGAGATTGAACGCGACAGAAAAACGGGCGTCCTCTCGGGCGTTTCGATGGTTCGCGTCGACCCGATGCTGAACGAGACCGGAACCACTGCGCGCAGAAAGGTGGACATGGATGCAGAAGGCTTGGCACTGCGGGGCAATCATCTCTATGTCAGCTATGAGCAGTTCCACCGCATCGGCATTTATCCCGACAAGGATTTGGCAGATGCCAAGCCAAGCGGCAGGCTCCCGCATCTGATCCCGAACAACGCGTTAAAGCGCAATGCTGGGCTGGAGACGCTCGTCGCTTCGCCGGAAAATTCACCGTTGAAGGGCGCGCTGGTTGCAGTGGCGGAAGATAGCGTGGACAGAAGCGGCAACCTCTACGCCGCCATCTTGGAGGGACCGTTGAAGGGTCTGTTCGCCGTGAAGAAGCATGGCGACTTCGCCGTCACCGACGGTGCCTTTTTGGCAAATGGCGACCTGCTCTTGCTGGAGCGCCGCTTCAATTTCAGCGAAGGCGCGGGCATGCGCATCCGACGTATCGATGGCAAGGATATTCTCCCAGGTTCTGTCGTCGATGGAGAAACACTGATCGAGGCTGGCCCGTCCTATCAGATCGACAATATGGAAGGCATGGATGTGGTGACCCAACCAGACGGATCGACGCATATCATCCTTGTCTCGGACGACAACCACTCATTTCTCCAGCGAAACCTGATGCTGGAGTTCAAGCTGAATTAGTTTTCCGAGGAGATGCTTGGGGTGCCCGACCAAGCATTCCTGCAGCATCGGCCCGAAATCGGAACCGACTATCGAGCCGATGATGCAAAAAACTGGTGGCAGATTGCTCGTTCTTTGTTGGCGATTGAATTCCTTCATCGAACACGGGAATCATGTTCGTCTGAAGCCGGAATTTTCCGGCTCCAGAACGAGCCTTACGCGACATATCCGAAGGTGATGCCCGGTGCTACCGCAGTCTCGACCCAGATGCTTTTCGTCTGGGTATAGGCCATCAAAGCGTCCCTGCCGCTTGAGCGACCGTACCCGCTCTTTCCAAAGCCCCCAAACGGGGACATGACGCTGATTGTCTTGTAGCCGTTGATCCAGAATGTTCCGGCGCGCACCTGGGAGGCGACGCGATGTGCTCTTGCGACATTGTTCGTCCAGACCGCACCCGCAAGGCCATAAGGATTGTTATTGGCTAGTGCAACCGCTTCCTCTTCCGTGTCAAATGGCGTCACGCCGACAACCGGACCAAAGACCTCTTCACTGAAGAGAGTGGCACTTGGAGCCACGTTATCAAGAATGGTTGGCGCAAAATAGAAGCCACCCGTTCCTTCCAGTGACTGCGGGCGGCTGCCGCCAGCCGCCAAGGTTGCGCCCTCATTGAGGCCGAGCGTCACCATCTCTGCAATCTTGTTCCATTGACGCAGATTGTTGATGGGTCCAACCTGAGTCGTATCCTCAAATGGATTGCCAACAGGAATTCGATTGGCCGCAGAGGCATAACGTGCGACGAACTCCTCGTGGATCGAGCGCTGAACGAGGAGACGGGAACCCGCAACGCAGCTTTGGCCAGCGCCGCCGAAAATCGCCGATTGTGCCCCGAGAATGGCCCGGTCGAAATCGGCATCGTCAAACACGATGTTTGCCGACTTGCCGCCCAGTTCCAGAATGCACGGAACCACATTTTTTGCTGCTGCCGCTGCGACAAGTGATCCTGCATGAGCTGAACCGACGAAGACCACAAGCCCGGTTCGGGAATGCTTGATGGCAGCCTGTCCCGCTGTTGCGCCTTGTCCTGCGATAACATTGACGAGACCGCGCGGTGCGCCGGCACGTTCGCACAGCAGGCCGAGAATGAGAGTGCTGAGCGGTGTGAGTTCGGAAGGTTTGATCACGACGCCATTGCCTGCACAGATGGCGGGCGCTATCTGCCATCCCCCCGTAAACAAGGGCGCGTTCCAAGGGGTGATCTGAACCACGACGCCGATCGCTTCGTTGCGCGTGTAGTTCAGATGCGAGGTGGGAACGGGGATCACTTCCCCATGCAATTTATCGCACCAGCCAGCATAATACTCGAACATTTCCGCGACTTTGAGGACCTCGCCGCGGATATCGCGGATGGGTCTACCGGCGGAACGACTTTCGATTTCGGCAATGTTGGCAGCATTGTCACGAATTTGGCGCCCGATCTCGAACATGATGCGACCGCGCGCGGATGCAGTGAGCTTCGTCCATTCACGTTGCGCTGCGTCCGCCGCGTCCATCGCCGCATCGACGACCGACTGACCAGCGTCCGCAAACTCGGCAAAGGTCCGACCGGACGAGGGGTCTGTAAGGCTTAGCGTTTCACCTGAGCCATACACGATCTCACCGTTTACGAAGCTGCCGATTTCGTCGGTCTTGAAAAAGCCCGTGAAGAGTTCGCGAACGCGCGGACCCTGATCCTCTGTCATATTCATGATGTTCATTATTCTCACGACCCTATTTTGAAGATGGTTTGAAGGCGCCCATGCGGGTGAAGTCGTCACTGTCTTTCAACTCGGATTTGCTCCACAATTGGCTCACAAGTTCGGCTATGGGAAGGTCTGCCCCCGTGCTCCGCGCCAGTTCGCTCGCAAGGCGAACATCCTTGCGCATCAGGCCCATGGAAAAGCCGCTGTCAAAACGGTCGGACATGATCCAGGTGGGAAAATGCACCTCACTGATCATCGACTTTCCAGATGCCGCATTCAGCACACGCAAGGCAGCTTCCGGATCAATGCCGCTCGAAAGCGCGAGTTTGAGTGCTTCGCTCGTGGTGATCATGTGCGCTGCTGCGAGAAGATTGTTGACCAGCTTCGCAACATTCCCAGATCCGCTTGCGCCGACGTGAAGCACCTTGGCGGACATAGCCTCGATGACTGACCGGGCGAGTGCGACATCTTTTTCCGCTCCACCAATCATCATTGTCAGCTTTCCAGAAGCGGCTCCAGCCGGACCGCCGCTGACCGGTGCGTCCAGAAAACCATGATTCAGCTCCGCCAAACGACGCGCCAATTTGCGGCTGACATCCGGCTCGGAGGTGGATGTGTCGATAATGATGATGCGCGTGCCACTTCGCTGCTCGAGAATATCGATGTGTTGATCGATAACGGCTTCGACGTCTTTTGCTGTTGGGAGTGAAAAGACAAGGAAATCACTCACTTCGAATGCCGCAGCAATCGTCTCTAAAGGTCCGACCGCCGATTTGGCTGCAAGGATGCGACGCTCCTGCGAAAGGTCAAAGCCGAGGGTGCGGAAGCCTTTCGATGCCAAAGTCGTTGCCATGCCGATTCCCATACTGCCGAGGCCGATGACCCCTACAGTCGCTTGCATCCCTGCCGACATTCAAATCCCCTTTATAAGCGTTCAGCCCTGCTGATTTTGATAGGGCAAACCTCTCATCTTCATGGAAGAGCCGGTAGTCGGAACGTGGGGAACAACGCGTTGCAGCCGGAGCAACGCCTCCTTTACGCCTTGAAGGCAGCCATTGCCGAGGCGAGATGACTTGCCAGGCGATCCACAGAAGTGGGAAGTCTTCGACGGGCTTTGACGATAAGGTGCGCACTTGCCTGCGCCAATAGCGGGTCGCTCAGTTCGGCAACGCCAAGTGCCGAGCGGGAGAGTTCCGTCGCTACGGAAAAGTTTGGCAGGAACGTTACGCCGAGTTCCGCTATGACGAAGCGCCTCAACACGTCGATTGAGGGTGTCTCCACCAATGGTGCGACTGCCATCCCGCAGTCTGCGGCCACGCGAGCGACAAGCTGCGTCACCCCATGTCCTTTGCTCAGCAGCGCATAGGGGCTTTCTGCCATGCAATCCTGGAGCCTGATACTTGGACGGGCAAGCAGTGGGTGTCCGTTCGGTGCGACGAGACACAGCGGCTGTCGAGAAATGGCCAGCGACCGTAGTCGCGTATCAATGACGGGATTATAGGCGATGCCGATGTCGGAATCGCCGTTGACAACAGTGTCCAGCACATCGTCGGTGCTGCCGAGGGTCAGTGAATAGGCCACCAATGGGTAGCTCTTCACGAAGGTCTTGAGCCCGTGCTCAATCATGTCGCCGAGAAACCCTTCGCCGCAGCAAATACGGATGCGAGCCTGCTGGACACTACGCAACTGGTCGAGTTGTTCGGAGAGAAGATTTCTGTCTTCGATCACCCTTTGTGCATGCTCTAATACCAGCCGGCCAGCATCGGTCAGGCCTACGCCGCGACTGCTGCGTTCGAAAAGGGGAAGCCCGACGTTTCTCTCTGTTTCGGCGATTTGCCGGCTGACAACCGACGCGGCAACATGCAGGAGTTCTGCCGCGCTTCGGATCGAACCCGTTCGCACGACCGCGGTGAAGATCCGGAGAGCTTTGGCGTCAAGCGTTTCCATCAGCGCATATTTCGCGGCAGCGGCGATCCTGTCAATGTATTCGGCTCAAATCCTCGATAACCGTCAAGCTGACGCAAGTTGATCTTGGACCAGTGCTATCCACATGTTCGCCCCAAGAGGCAAAACATCATCGTTGAAATCGAAGAAGGGCGAATGCAGGCCCGGGTTGCTCCCGCTTTTCCTTGCGCCTAGCCAGAAGTAACAACCGCGTTTTTCCCGCAGCATGAAGGAAAAATCTTCCGCCGCCATGCTCGGATCCGCATCGACAACCTTAATGCCCGGCACTCGGGGCGCTAGGTTGCGGATGATGGCGGCGCAGGCTGGGTCGTTGGTTGTTGCCGGATAGCGGCGCAGGTAGTCAATCTCCACCACGCAGTCGAACGCGGAAGCGATTGCATTTGCAATTGCTGCTAGGCGTTTCTCTATCGTCGCGCCAACCTGCTCATCGAACCAGCGGGTCGTACCTTTGACGACGACCTCTTCCGGTATGACGTTCCACGCATCGCCGCCATGAACTTGCGTTGCCGATACGACCGCGCTTTGCAAGGGGGACACGTTACGGCTCGCGATGGTCTGGAGCGCTGAGACAATCTGCGACGCGGCCACAATCGGGTCTGCGCCCTCATGCGGCATCGCACCATGGGCACCGCGTCCCGTGACCTTGATCTCGAAGGTGGCGAATGCGGCCATCATTTCTCCATCACGCGCCACACATGTTCCGAGATCCAAGGTGGGCCAATTGTGCATGCCATAGATGCCATCCATGACGAAGTCCCGGAAAAGTCCATCCTTGACCATAGCCTTGCCGCCGCCATCATTCTCTTCAGCGGGCTGGAAGACGAAATGGACAGCGCCATTGAAGGCTTGTGAAGAAAGCGATTTCGCCGCCGCGAGAGCCATGGCGACATGACCATCGTGACCGCAGGCGTGCATTTTTCCGGCGACGCGGGATGCATATTCGACGCCACTTTTCTCCATGATAGGGAGGGCGTCTATGTCAGCGCGAATACCGATGGCCTTCGAGGATATGCCGCGTTTTAAGCTGCCCACCACGCCGGTTTTGCCATAACCGGTTTTTACCGCGTAGCCCCATTCTGCCAATCGTGCAGCGATGAAGGCGGATGTTTCCGTTTCCTCGAAGCCCAGTTCAGGATTACGGTGCAGATGACGCCGCCACTTCACGGCCTCAACAATATCCGCGTTATTGAGAAATGTCCGCACCGGCTTTCCTTCGATTAAAATGCCGGTCGCTCTCCATATGCGACCGGATTATTTTTATTGACCCGTGAGCCGCAGTGAAAGATCTGCGATCACGACCGATCCCATGAAGGTTCCAAACATCACGCAGACTGCTACGATAACGATCTTCCAACCGGACTTTCTGGCGATGTCGAACTCACCTTTGGTCAGCGCGAGGCCGCCATAAGCCAGAGCAGGCGTTGCAAGGGCCAGGAAGTTCAACACGGTGACCTTCTCGAGAACCCAGGCAGAGCCTGGGACGAATGGCAACGTCACGATAATGGCCAGAAGCGAGGTCCAGGCTACACCAGGCAGGTAGAATGGCAGGTAGCGCGCCAGAACGAGGCCTGCCACCGACACTAGATACAAGATCGCCATGCCGGGCAGTGCGACAAGCGGATTGACGCCTGTCGCGATCCAATTTGCAACAAGCCCGATGACACAGGCGATGACAAGAAGGCCCGAGTAGTTGGCGAGATTGATCCCGCGCTCATCTTCGGCGTGGATAGGAAGTTGCTCCTCAAGGGAGGAGGTTTGGACCGAGTTCATGCTCATCTTATCTCTCCTTTGACTACCCAGTTGGCCGGATCGTTCGGACGTGCCTTCTTGTAGAGCCATTCCGTCAACGGAAGAGCCACGAAAAGGCCAACATAAAGACCGGTGGCATATGTCAGGATGTTACTGGCAGCTGCGAGCGCCAGAATGACATCCTTGTTCTCCGGCAAGACAGAAACAAGTCCTCCCGTGCATGCGGCAAGCATGCTTCCCGAACCGACGCCGCACGACATGGCCAGTGCACGGTAATCGAACCAGCCGAGCGACTGAATGAGCGGCGGCACAATGGCAAAGACGAATGTGCCAATCAAAGTACCCGTCGCGTACACGCCCATGGCTCCTGCGCCTTCCGGGCTGTTGAGGCCGAAGCGATCCGCGATCACAGCCAGGTTCGGCTCGCGGTCAATCGAATAGGTCGCCCCGATCGATTCCCGACCCATTTTCAAGAGGAAAACCGCAACGGGGAAAGCAATGACGATGGTTCCCAGATTACCGAGTTCCTGAACGACGAGTGCCGGACCGGCTTCGATGATCTTGTCGATCTGGGGCCCGACAGTGGTACCGAACTTGGCGATGAACGGCATGATGGAAATAGTGATCATCGTGCCGGCCAGCTTCACAGCGTCCGGAGGAATAAGCGCTGCGGTCTTTTTCAAGATATTAGGATTGAGCGCGATGCCCAAAGCGAAAGCGTAAAGAATTGGCAGGAATACAACGGTGCCAATGCCGATTGGCAGTCTCAATATGCCGATATATTCGGAAACGATGACGATGGCCAGCACGACGCCGTGAAGCCACCATCCTTTCAAGGATGTCGTGTTCATGATTGTTGTCCCTCTGGTCAGTGCGGCGCTCGCTTCTTTTGCTTTTGTCAGCCGTCTGAAGGAATTATGACTGCGGCTGACGCTATTGGAAGCCCGAAGAAGTGCAACGTCGTGTTGCAAGGCCAGCAACACGACGATCACCAGCCTTGGTCGCAGGTCGCCCAGGATTGCGCTGGTCCAGCGACGTCAACACGCACAAACACTTTCAAAACCGGATGCTCTAAGATCGGCGTCATCCGTTCCCAGCTCTTAGGTATTTGGTTTCAGCATGTCATGTCATGGCTTGGGGTTCGTCTATGACGGGGCGTCCTATTGGGCGCGCGAAGGACGCTTTACCCCTTGGAAACTACACATCGTGCCTTAGACCCGAATCTGGGACATCGCTAAGGCAATTCAGTCTCGCGAAAAACCAAGCTCGGCAAGGCGCTTCTGCGCGGTCGGCGGCATGGGAAGGTCAGGATTGTTGAGCGCAGTCTCGATCAGGAGTTCGTCGCTTGCCTTCTCCGTGACTTCGATCAGCGTCTTGAAGAAGGTATCAGGATCGAGTCCCGGCTGGATAGGCGGCAGGATGCGGACCTTGAAGTGGCCCGGATAGCGCATGGTGGAGCGGCGCGGCCAGAAGAGGCCGGGATGCATCGCGACCGGCACCACCGGCACTTTGAGATCGCGATAGAGCCGCGCGATTCCGTAGCGATACTCAGGCTCCGCCCCTGGCGGACGTCGTGTTCCTTCCGGATAAATGATCAACTCGCGACCCTTGGCCATCTCCTCCTTGGCGCGGTCCATGACCTTCAACATGGCCTTGCCACGTGCAGCACGATTGACGGGGATCATCCGCTGCTTGGCGACATACCAGCCAAAGAGCGGGATCCACATCAGCTCGCGCTTCAAGATATAGACCGGGTCTTTCAGATCGGGCAGCAGCGCGTAGGTGTCCCAAAAAGATTGGTGCTTCGGCGCGAAGATACATCCGGTTGCCGGAATGTTTTCCAGTCCCTCCACCTCGAAAGTCGTTCCGACAATCGTCTTCATGAGCCAGTGGTTGGAACGCGCCCAGTTCTTCGGAATCTCATAGGCAAGTTTGCGTGGCACGAGGAAATAGATCGGCGTCAGCACGATCATGCGCAGGATGAGATTGAGATAGAAGAAGGTGTTGAACAGAACCGAACGTAGTCTGAGCATGTGTCTGGTATCTCCGGGCGCTTGAGCCGAAGACGGGTGCCTCTTCACGCCAGCGCAGATGGGCAACGCCTACACGATACGGGGGCCATGCAGCAAGACCTATCCGCCGAGAAGGAGGCCTGACGAGACGGGCAAGATGTTTTTGAGTGACCGCTCAGACCCCGGCGCGATCTTCCAAACCCGCGTCTTACGCGACGAGTATTGGTCTCGTCGCAAGGGATGCCGCAACACCGCTTCACGCTTTTGCGCGACAGGCTTTAGTCCCTCAGGCCGTTGCCCTTGCCGATCCCTGTCAGGTCGCGGAGAGCGGCGACGACGAATTTCGCGTATTCATACATCATGGTGCGCAACACGTCGGGATTGGCAAACCAGTTGGTGCGGCTCAAATCGGAGTTGATGACCGGATAGGCGATGAATTCCGTATTGGGGCTGGCGCTTCTAAGCTCATGCAGGCTTCGATGCATATGGTAGTTGTTGGTCACGACGACGATCGAGGTATAGCCCTTGTCGCGGATCCAGCCTGCCGCCTCATTGGCGTTACCGATCGTGTCGATCGCCTTGTAACCCATATCGACACAGCAGGCGAAGAGATCGGGCGAACTCTGCGTCATCTTCCGGATCTGTGCGCGTGTCGTGGATGGGTTGACGCCGGAAATCAGAAGCCGCTTGCCGACCTTATCGCGCAACAATCCGACCGCCTGGTCGATCCGCTGATACCCCCCGGTCAGGACGATAATGGCATCGGCTCTTGCGCCTTCCGGTGGGCGCATGGTTGCAACGGAATCGGCAAACCAAAGAAATCCGCCGAAGACGGCACCGGCGGTCACAACAAAAATGAGGATGGCGACGCGGATGAAGCGGCGCAAGGGCCCGCGTCGCGAGAACAATCGGTTCCGCGGCGAATCAGCCATATGATCGTGCCGGTCTATGCGACTCATTGCCATGAGTTACCATAAGCAGGGACTATGGCAAGGAACAGGCGGTTGTGCCCGGCCCTCAACCACCAAACCTGCTTACAAGCCATCGCTCTTCGACGGGTCTGAACGGATACGGTCGATCTCGTCGATGGTACGGATCACCGTCATGCGCGCCGTGATCGTCGTCAGCAGGGAAATGATGATCATGGTCGCGAGAATACCGAGATAGCCGTCGATGCCGACCGAGAAGGAGCCGAACAAGGCGGTGGCCTGATCGCTTTGCGGTGTTGCAAGGGAGCGCGACTGCCAGAAGCCGGCGGCAACAAAGACGAGCGCGGCAACAGCACTGCCCGCCCCCGATCCCTTGAGGCTGATCTTTAAAAAGTGCTTCTGGAATTCGCGTGCGACGAATCCGCTTTCGGCACCGACGAAATGCAGCACCTCGACAATGTGCCGGTTGCCGGACAGTGCCCCGCGCGTGGCAAAGATCACCGTCAGCACCATGGCGGTGAAGACCAGCACCAGCACGCCCACACCGATCATCACTGTCGTATGCGCCATGGAGACCAGACGATCCACCCAGGTGCGGTGGTCGTCGAGAAAGGCCTGTGGGATTTCGGTCTTCAGCATTGCCCGCATGGCTTCGAAGTCCGGCGGGTTGTTTTCATCGATGGTGATAATCACGAGACGCGGGACCGGCAGCTCAGACAGATCGAGCCCGGAGCCCAGCCATGGCTCCAAGAGGCGGCTTGTCGCGGCATCGTCCATGATCGTGCCTTCGCGGGTGCCGACAAAACCCAGCGCCAGATTGCGGGCCTTGTTGAGCGCCGCATTCATATCGAGGCCGTCTTCGGGTTTGATCTGAATGGTGATCTCACGCGAAATCTGGCTCTGCCAACTAGCGGCAGTCGCGCGCACCATGCTGACGGCACCGAGCGTCAGACAGGCGAGAAACGCCATGATGGCAATAACGACGATCAGCGCATTGCCCTGAATATTGGAGGGCGGCAGGATCGGCGCCATCGGGCGGATGCGCATCTGCGGTGCGCCCTGCTGCGGCGCTCTCGGCTTCAGCGTCTTGCGGTTCATCTCATTCATAAATGTCGAGCCGCCCTTCGGTCAAAATCATCCGGCGTGCATCCACCTGATCCATCAAGCCAAAATCATGGGTGGCGATGACGACGGCGGTGCCCAGACGGTTGAGTTCCAGAAAGAGATTGAGCAGCCTCTTCGCCATGGGCGGATCGACGTTACCAGTCGGCTCATCGGCCAAGAGGATTTCCGGCTGGTCCATCAGCGCGCGTGCGATTGCGGCGCGCTGCTTTTCCCCGCCCGAAAGAATGGCGGGAAGAACGTTGACGCGCTCTCCAAGCCCGACCCACTTCAAAAGCTCGATCACATCGTTGCGATAGGCGCTTTCTTCCTTACCGCGAACGCGCAAAGGCAAGGCGACGTTCTCATAGGTGGTCAGATGATCGAGCAGACGAAAATCCTGAAACACGATGCCGACGCGCCGGCGCAGCATTGGAAGCTCGCTTCGCGGGATGCGTGAGATATCGCGGTTAAACATGCGGATATGGCCGCGGGTCGGCTGCAGCGACATCAGCAGCAAGCGCAGAAGCGTCGTCTTGCCCGCACCGGACGGACCGGTCAGGAACTGGAAGGACCCTTTGGGAATATCGAAGGTCATGTCCCTGAGAATTTCCGGGCCCATACCGTAACGCAGCCCGACATTTTCGAAATGGATCAACGCTTTTCCAGTCTCTTTCTTTTCCGGTCCGCTTGAGCGTCTTCGAATCTCCGCCCCATCGCTTCTTGCCCGCGAGTGGCGGGAAACGCGGCTCGAAGCAAGCGATCTTTGCGAAGCGTTAACCAATTAAATTTACGACTGGTCAAGATTCCTTTCAATGCCCAGGGTGAACTTGGGCTGAAAAACTGACCAAGGGACTTCATGGCTATGTTCCGTCCATTTCGCAAACAAACGGCACATGATTACGACCTTTTGATGCCAGATACGCCTGTACGGCCGAAGACAAGAGCCGCTATGCGACCGGAAACGATCGACGCCGACTTCGTGACCGTAAAGGAAACGGTCTATCGTGACTACGGAAACGACAATCGACGCAAGGCTTATCAACAAGGCAAGCACAGAACTGTCGGTGCGCTCGAGACGTTTGAAGCGATGATCGCTTGGGTCGACCGTAAGCTCTCCTCGCTTTCGGTCGATGGCTATTCGGCCGTTGTCGCAGCCGCAGCCGTTGGCATGTTTTTCATGTCCGGTGGCTTTTCCGTGCTTCCAACGAACACACAGGCCGTTGCAGCGGCACCGGACCCACTCGCCATCACCCATATCAGCATCACCCCGCAGGATGCAGGTGGCATGGAAGTTCTGGTGATCAACGGGATTGTCGACAACATGACCGACAACATCCAGGAGGTCCCCTCCATCCGCGCCGATCTCTTCGCCGCGAAGGGAGAGAAGGTCGCAAGCATGCTGATCGAGCCACCCGTCCCCGAAATTGGACCGGGCCAGAGCCACGGCTTCTCGGCAAAACTGCGCCATCCCGGTGGAAAAACGCCGGAAATCAAGCTTTCCTTTATCGAAACGGATGCTTCCGCCCGCTGACTGTGCTACCGCAACCCCTTCATTCCATCCGCCGGCAGTATCTGTCTGTCTGCGGAGCAATGCAGGAGATACCATGCCCGTCGTTCGTGGAAAAAACATCGAGCCGCTTTACACAGCCGACCAGATCGCCGAGCGCAACCGCGATATGGCAAAGCATATCGCCCAGGGTCCGACGAAGGATCTGCTGGTCATTGCGGTGTTGAAGGGCTCCTTCATTTTTGCTGCCGACCTCATCCGCGCCCTGCACGATAGTGGACTTGCACCGGAAGTCGAGTTCATCACGCTCTCCAGCTATGGCACCGGCACCGTTTCGCAAGGCGTGAAGATCGTCAAGGATATCGATAGCGACGTAAAGGATCGCGACGTTCTTCTGATCGACGATATCCTCGAATCCGGTCGTACCCTGCGTTTCGCCAAGGAACTGCTCTACGAGCGTGGCGCCCGCAACGTTTCCATTGCCGTGCTGCTGGACAAGAAGGTCAAGCGCAAGGAAGATCTGGAAGCAGACTTCGTCGGCTTCGAATGCCCGGATTACTTCGTTGTCGGCTACGGCATGGATGTGGCCTATGCCTTCCGCGAATTGCCTTTCGTGGGCGTCGTCACTGGCGATGCGGAATAATCTGTTTTCTCAAAAATCGGTCATAACCAAAAAGGGCTCCCGAAGGAGCCCTTAATCAATTTAGGCAGCGTCTGCCACGCCATCATGCGACGCGTTGGGCTTGACCTTGAACAGCAGCCTGTCGGTGCCGGCAGTCACCTTGACGGTGGAACCATCCGGAACCTCGCCACCCAGGATCATCTCCGCCAGCCTGTCCTGAACGGATTTCTGGATGACACGCTTCAGTGGGCGTGCACCATAGGCAGGGTCGTAACCCTTGTTGGCAAGCCAGGTCCGTGCATCCTCATCCAGTTCGAGCGTGATCTTGCGATCGCTGAGCAGCGAAACGAGGCGGCGAAGCTGGATATCGACAATCGCACCCATCTCATCGCGATGCAGGCGATGGAAGAGGATGATGTCGTCGATACGGTTCAGGAACTCGGGTCGGAAATGACCACGCACGCGCTCCATCACCATTTCACGGACCGAGTCGACATTGTCGCTGTCGCCCATCTGCGTCAGGAACTCTGAACCGAGGTTCGAGGTCATGATAATGATGGTGTTCTTGAAATCGACAGTGCGGCCCTGGCCATCGGTCAGACGGCCGTCATCCAGCACCTGCAACAGGACGTTGAAGACGTCCGGATGCGCCTTTTCGATTTCGTCGAACAGCACAACCTGGTACGGACGGCGGCGAACCGCTTCCGTCAGCGCACCACCCTCTTCATAGCCGACGTAGCCCGGAGGCGCACCGATCAGCCGGGCAACGGAGTGCTTCTCCATATATTCCGACATGTCGAGGCGAACCATCGCGGTTTCGTCGTCGAAGAGAAAGCGAGCGAGCGCCTTTGTCAGCTCCGTCTTACCCACGCCCGTCGGGCCGAGGAAGATGAAGGAGCCGATCGGCCGGTTCGGGTCTTGCAGACCGGCACGCGCACGGCGTACCGCCCTGGATACGGCCTGAACCGCTTCACCCTGGCCCACCACGGACTTGCTGAGTTCGTCTTCCATGCGCAGCAGCTTCTCGCGCTGACCTTCCAGCATCTTGTCGACGGGAATACCCGTCCAGCGGGAGACGACCTGGGCGATGTTGTCCGCCGTCACCACTTCCTGCACCATGGAGGCGGCACCGTTGCTGTCGCGCTCTTCCGCCGCAGCCAGTTCCTTTTCCAGGCCTGGAATGATGCCGTAGGTCAACTCACCAGCGCGCTGGAACTGACCGTTGCGCTGGGCAATCGCCAATTCGTTGCGTGCTTCTTCAAGCTGCTTCTTCAGATCCGCGGCATGGCCAAGCTTCTGCTTTTCCGCCTGCCAACGGGCCGTCAGGGCATCCGCCTTTTCTTCCGTATCGGTCAGCTCATCTTCGAGCCTCTTCAGCCGGTCAGCCGAAGATGCATCCGTCTCCTGCTTCAAGGCTTCGCGCTCGATCTTGAGCTGGATGATGCGACGATCCAGTTCGTCCAGCTCTTCCGGCTTGGAATCCACCTGCATGCGCAGGCGCGATGCGGCTTCGTCCATCAGGTCGATGGCCTTGTCCGGCAGGAAGCGATCGGTGATGTAGCGGTTCGAAAGGGTCGCAGCCGCAACCAGGGCCGAATCCGAGATACGGACCTTGTGGTGCTGCTCGTATTTTTCTTTCAGACCGCGCAGGATCGAGATCGTGTCCTCGACCGTCGGCTCATCAACCAGAACTGGCTGGAAGCGACGGGCAAGGGCTGGGTCCTTTTCGACATGCTTGCGGTACTCATCGAGCGTGGTGGCGCCAACGCAGTGCAGCTCGCCGCGTGCCAGGGCAGGCTTCAGGAGGTTGGACGCATCCATGGCGCCATCTGCCTTACCGGCTCCGACCAGCGTATGCATTTCGTCGATGAAGAGAATGATGCCACCGGCTTCGGCTTGCACCTCGTTCAGCACAGCCTTCAGACGCTCTTCGAACTCACCGCGATACTTCGCACCGGCAATGAGCGCACCCATATCGAGCGCCATAAGCTTCTTGTCTTTCAAGCTTTCCGGCACGTCGCCATTGATGATGCGCAACGCCAAGCCTTCGGCGATCGCCGTTTTACCGACGCCCGGTTCGCCGATGAGCACGGGGTTGTTCTTCGTGCGGCGCGACAGAACCTGGATCGTCCGGCGAATTTCGTCATCGCGGCCGATCACCGGGTCGAGCTTGCCTTCGCGCGCTTCCGCCGTCAGGTCGCGAGCAAACTTCTTCAGAGCATCGAAGCCCTGTTCGGCATTGGCGCTATCGGCGGTGCGGCCCTTGCGGATATCGTTGATCGCCTGATTGAGAGCCTGCGCCGTCACACCTGCCTTTTTGAGCGATGCGGATGTCGACGCGGATGTCTCGATAGCAAGTGCCTGAAGCAGCCGCTCGACGGTTACGAAACTGTCGCCTGCTTTTTTCGACAGGTCTTCAGCAGTCGCAAAGACCTTGGCAAGCGGTGCCGTCAGCGAAAGACCGCCGCTGCCACCGGAAACCTTGGGCAGTTTCGCGAGGGCCGCATCATTGGCAAGCCTTGCTTCCTTGGGATCGCCGCCAGCGCGTTCGATGAGTGAGGACGCCATTCCCTGGTCGTCGTCCAACAACGCCTTCAGCACATGCTCGGCCGAGAATTGCTGGTGGTTTTGCGCCAGCGCATAGGTCTGGGCGGATTGAAGAAATCCACGTACCCGCTCTGAGTATTTTTCAATGTTCATATCATAACCTCCTTTGCCGGCCTGCCCGCCTTCGGCACAGATCGGCACATTGGGATTGGAGCCCCCGGAAGCGGCAGACCCCTCTTCGGCATCTCACATGATAGATTTGCAAATGCCGCGTAGCCTTGGCGCGTTTGACCGCCGCGGCTTACCTAGTAAGGATATGGGGGGTGTTTTACGCCTTTAAAGAGCATGCGGTAGCGATGCATGCAAAATTCTGCGGCCCGTTTTCAAAGCAACGGCAAAAGCCGCAGAAGCGACAGGTTAGCAAACCCGTCGCGAATGGCGTCAGGCCGCGAGAGCGCGGGCCACGGCAAGGCGGATGTCCGGCAATGCGAAGGGCTTGGGAACGACATCGATGATCTTGGTGACAAGGTCGTCCGCACGCTCACGCTGCTCGGCATAGCCCGTCATCAGCAGGATTTTGAGGTTGGGATATTGCGTCGAGGCACGATGCGCCAGTTCGATCCCGTCCATCACCGGCATGCGGATATCGGACAGGAGAAGATCGAAATCCTGTTCGCTCAGTTTTTCGAACCCCTGCTCGCCATCGGCGGCCTCGTGGGTTTCGTGTCCATCCAGGCGAAGCGCCCGGGCGACAAACGTACGCAGAGCGTCTTCGTCTTCGGTAATGAGAATTCTGGCCATCTTCCATTGCTCCTGGTATTCATTCCAGCGAGCCCAAACTCGGTCATTTCCCTTTGCAATAGGTAAATGACGGCGAGGCCACCGGTGGCATGGTTAACAACCCATGCCACATTTGCGTTCCACCCCATCCATGGCAGACCCGATAACCGATGAGTGAAGACTTGGCAGCAAGAGCTGCGCACAGCGCCGCAATGCGAGAACGCGCCGAAAGGGATATGGCGCGCATGGGTGTCGATGCGGCCTTTATTTCCAAACTGGTCGAGACTTTCTACGAGCGTGTCCGTAAGCATGACACGCTTGGGCCTGTCTTCGACAACCGGCTTTCAGGCCGCTGGCCGGAACACATGAAAAAGATGAAGAGCTTCTGGTCTTCCGTTGCATTCAAGACTGGCGCCTACGGCGGAAAGCCGGTCCAGGCGCATATGGGTGTCGGCGGCATGAGCGCCGATCTCTTTCCCCAATGGCTGACCTTGTTTTCCCAAACGCTGGATGAGATCGCGCCGACGAAGGAAGCGCGTGACTGGTTCATGC
Organism: Agrobacterium sp. SORGH_AS 787; assembly: GCF_030819035.1. Taxonomy (NCBI): domain Bacteria; kingdom Pseudomonadati; phylum Pseudomonadota; class Alphaproteobacteria; order Hyphomicrobiales; family Rhizobiaceae; genus Agrobacterium; species Agrobacterium sp. SORGH_AS 787. The sequence continues at coordinate 1,376,351 of NZ_JAUTBG010000001.1, read as the reverse complement.
AAACCGCGGAGCGCATCGCCAGAAGCCTGACGCTCTCCCTCTTCTACAACCCTGCCTTTGACGATCCGGCGCTTAAAGCCTGACCGGGTTGCCGATCTCAACTTGAGGTTACTCAAGGCTGGCCGAAATATCACCACTATTGTCTTGAAGGCTGCAATCGGACGTGGTTATTACATTGGCGGGAGGCGTACCAAGCGGTTCGCCGAAGCTTCAGTCAAGGCAATCAGTGATGGATCGCAGATCGTTTATCAGAAACGCAGGCGCCGCAGGCGCAGGCGTAACAGCAGCAGCACTCGCAGCACCGGCTATCGCGCAGGAAAACCCGCAGATCACATGGCGTATGACCTCCTCCTTTACCAAGGGGCTGGATATTCTCTTTGGCGCAGGTCAGCTGGTTGCCGATCATGTGAAGGAAGCTTCGGGCGGTAACTTCGTCATCCAGCATTTCGCCGGCGGCGAAATCGTCCCGGCCCTCCAGGCGGCAGATGCAGTCAGCGCCGGAACGGTCGAGATGGCCCACACCTGCTCCTATTACTATGTCGGCAAAGATCCGACTTTCGCGCTCGGAACTGCCATTCCCTTCGGCCTCAATGCGCGCCAGACCAATGCCTGGTTCAATCAGGCTGGCGGCAACGATCTGCTGAACGCTTTTTTTGCCAAGCACAACATCTATTCCATCCTGCTCGGCAATACGGGCGCGCAGATGGGCGGCTGGTTCCGCAAGGAAATCAACACCATCGATGACCTCAAAGGCTTGAAGATGCGCATCGCCGGACTTGCCGGCCAGGTCATGCAGAAGGTCGGCGTCACTCCCCAGCAGATCGCTGGCGGTGACGTCTATGCCGCTCTTGAAAAGGGCACGATCGACGCAACGGAGTTCGTCGGCCCCTATGACGACCAGAAGCTCGGCTTCTACAAGGTCGCCAAATATTACTACTACCCCGCTTGGTGGGAGGGCGGCCCCGCCGTTCACGCCTTCATCAATCTGGAGAAGTATAACGGCCTGCCGGAAAACTATAAGCGCATCCTGAAAGACGCCTGCGCCGCCGGAAACGCCTATATGCTGGAACGCTACGACGCGCAGAACCCGAAGGCCCTCAAGGAACTCGTGGCACAAGGCGCAATCCTTCGCCCCTTCAGCCAGGAAATCCTCGACGTCTGCCATAAGGCCGCAGTCGAAACCTATGCCGGCATTTCTTCGGTGAACCCAGACTTCAAAACCATTTACGAAAGCCAGCAGGCCTTTAAGAAAGATGCCTATCTCTGGGCACAGATCGCCGAATACACCTACGACACCTACATGATGATCCAGCAGCGCAACGGCACACTCTAAGCATCGTCTAGGCACCCAACGTAAAGCCATCCGTCGAGTACGGATGGCTTCAGACTGCTGACAAACCCCTGGCGTGAGTTGAGGGTTTATGATTCATTGGGACATGTTGAAGAAACCTGCTCCTGAACAGACCGCTCTCGAGATGGTGACGCTCGATAGCTTGGTCCCGAAGGATCACCTGCTTCGCAAGATCGACGCGGTGATCGACTTCTCATTTATCCATGATCGTGTTGCAGGCCTCTACTGCGCCGACAACGGTCGTCCACCGCTCGACCCGACCTTGATGTTCAAGGCGCTGTTCATCGGCTACCTGTTCGGTGTGCGCTCGGAACGGCAGTTGGTACGCGAGATCGAGGTGAATGTCGCTTATCGCTGGTTCTTGGCGCTGAAGCTGACGGACCCCGTCTTCGACGCCTCGACGCTATCGCAAAACCGTCGCCGTCGCTTTAACGACACATCCGTTGCCCAGGACATCTTTGATGCGATCGTAGAGCAGGCGATCGGGCACGGTCTGGTGGACGGGACTGTGCTCTATACGGATTCCACCCACCTGAAGGCCAATGCCAACAAGGGCAAATACGATCTGGCCCTGCTTCAGAAATCGCGTGCCGATTACTGGGCCGATCTCGATCGGGCGATCGAAGCGGAGCGCATGTCCCATGGACAGAAGCCGTTGAAGGCGAAAGAGCGCGAGCCGGAGGTGAAGGAGACGAAGGTCAGTCGTACCGATCCAGATAGCGGTTACATGGTGCGTGACGGCAAGCCTAAGGGCTTCTTCTATCTCGATCACCGCACGGTTGACGGGCACCATGCGATCATCACCGACACGCATGTGACGCCGGCCAATGTGCACGACAGTATCGTCTACTTGGAGCGTCTCGATCGACAGCGCCAACGCTTCGACTTCCATGTCGGCGCGGTTGGGCTGGACGCTGGCTATGCCACGCCAGGCATTGCCAGGGGGCTGGAGGACAGAGAGATACTCGGCGTGACCGGCTATCGCAACCCGACGCCACCCAGAGACGGGATGATGCGCAAGTCGACGTTCGTCTACGAGACAGAGACCGATGGCTATCGCTGCCCGCAAGGACAATTGCTCACCTATGCCACCACCGACCGCAGCGGTTACAAGCACTATCGCTCAGACCCATCCATCTGCCGTGACTGTCCGCTTCTGGCATCATGCACAGCAAGCGCCAGGTCAGAACGCACCATCACCCGCCATGTCTGGCAAGATGCGCGTGAGCGAACCGACGCTCAGCGAAAGACGGCACGGGGCAAGGCGATCTACAAGCGGCGCAAGGAAACGGTGGAGCGATCCTTTGCTGATGCCAAACAGCTTCACGGGCACCGCTATGCCCGCTTCCGCGGCCTGACCAAGGTCAGATGGCAGTGCCTCATCGCCGCGGCTGCACAAAACATCAAGAAGATCGCAATGGCGGTAACGAAAACACCCAAACCTGCCTGGGGATGACGAGATCAGCCTAATCTCATCTCCTATTCAGCATCGCACAAGCAGATCAACAAACTTCATCATCCAGAAACAGACAAACCCGCCGAAAAAATCGGCGGGTTTGTCAGCGGTCTGAAGCCATCCGTCGAGTACGGATGGCTTTTTTGTTGTCAGGCCAAATGAAAAGGGGCGCGACTTTCATCACGCCCCTTCTTTATTTTCTGGCCTCAGAAATCAAACGAGATCGAAGCGGTCGGCGTTCATCACCTTGTTCCAGGCAGCGACGAAGTCCTTGGTGAACTTGCGTCCGGCATCGGCAGAGGCATAGACCTCCGCGAAGGCGCGAAGCTGCGAGTGCGAACCGAAGATCAAGTCGACGCGCGTGCCGGTCCACTTGACTGCATTGGTGTTGCGATCACGGCCCTCGTAGACGCCCTTTTCGCCAGCGACAGGAGCCCACTGGGTGCTCATGTCGAGAAGGTTGACGAAGAAGTCATTCGTCAGCACTTCGGGACGGTCGGTAAAGACGCCGTGCTCCGGCTTGCCGACGTTGAGAACGCGAAGACCACCGAGCAGAGCCGTCATTTCAGGACCGGTGAGCGTCAGCAGGTGAGCGCGGTCGATCAGTGCTTCCTCTGCCTTCATGAACTGATGGCGCTTCTCGTTGACATAGTTGCGGAAGCCATCGACGCGCGGCTCAAGTGCGGCGAAGGATGCTACATCCGTCTGCTCCTGCGAGGCATCGGCACGGCCAGGCGTGAACGGAACGACCACATCCTGTCCGCCAGCCTTTGCGGCCTTCTCGATACCGGCAGCACCTGCCAGCACGATGAGATCGGCAAGCGAAATCTGCTTGCCGCCCGTCTGGGCCGCATTGAAGTCACGCTGCACGCCTTCGAGAACCGACAGAACCTTTGCAAGCTGCTCGGGCTGGTTTGCTTCCCAGTTCTTCTGTGGCTCCAGGCGAATGCGCGCGCCATTGGCACCGCCGCGCTTGTCCGAACCGCGGAAGGAAGAAGCGGATGCCCAGGCAGTGGACACCAGTTCCTGAACCGAAAGACCGGTCGCCAGAACCTTTGCCTTCAATTCGGCGATGTCCTGATCGTCGATCAGCGGATGGTTTACAGCCGGAACGACGTCCTGCCAGATCAGATCTTCGGCCGGAACTTCCGGACCAAGGTAGCGAACCTTCGGACCCATGTCGCGATGGGTCAGCTTGAACCATGCACGAGCGAAAGCATCGGCAAACTGTTCCGGATGCTCCAGGAAGCGACGCGAAATCTTCTCATATTCGGGGTCGAAACGCAGCGACAGGTCTGTCGTCAGCATGGTCGGCAGCTTTTTCTTCGAAGGATCGAAGGCATCCGGAATGGACGGCTCCGCGTTCTTCGCCACCCACTGCTTGGCGCCCGCCGGGCTCGTGGTCAGTTCCCACTCGAAATTGAAGAGGTTTTCGAAGAAGTAGTTGCTCCACTGGGTCGGGGTCTGCGTCCAGGTCACTTCCGGTCCGCCGGTGATGGCATCCTTGCCAACGCCCGTGCCGAACTTGCTCTTCCAGCCAAGGCCCTGGTCTTCGAGCGCGCCGCCTTCAGGCTCTGCGCCGATCAGCGAGGGGTCGCCAGCGCCATGCGTCTTGCCGAAGGTGTGGCCGCCTGCAATGAGAGCAACGGTTTCTTCATCGTTCATCGCCATGCGGGCAAAGGTTTCGCGGATGTCGCGGGCAGCGGCAACCGGATCCGGATTGCCGTTCGGGCCTTCCGGGTTGACGTAGATCAGACCCATCTGAACCGCGCCGAGCGGCTCGGAGAGCTGGCGCTCGCCGCTGTAGCGCTCGTCGCCAAGCCATGTGCCTTCCGGACCCCAATAGAGCTCTTCCGGCTCCCAGACATCGGCGCGGCCACCGGCAAAACCGAAGGTCTTGAAGCCCATGGATTCCAGCGCGACATTGCCCGTAAGGATCATCAGATCTGCCCAGGAAATCTTGTTGCCGTATTTCTGCTTGATCGGCCACAGAAGGCGGCGGGCCTTGTCGAGGTTGGCGTTATCCGGCCAGCTGTTAAGCGGCGCGCAAACGCTGCTGGCCCATGCCGGCACCGCCGCGACCATCGGTGATGCGGTATGTACCGGCGCTGTGCCAGGCCATGCGGATGAAAAGACCGCCATAATGACCGAAATCCGCCGGCCACCAGTCCTGCGAATCCGTCATCAACGCATGAAGGTCGTTCTTCACGGCCTGCAGGTCGAGCGACTTGAACGCTTCGGCGTAGTCGAAGTCCTTGCCCATCGGGTCGGACAGGCTGGAATGCTGGTGAAGCTTCTGGATATCCAGCTGATCGGGCCACCAGTCACGATTGCCTCTTCCGCGCGGGGAAGAATGTGCGACGGGACATTTGCCCGCGCTAGCATTGGGATTGTCCATGATGTTCTCCTGCTTTGCTAAATCAAATCATCAAATTCAATGAAGAGCGGTTGCGGAAATATGGCCCGCCCACTCGTCGCACGATCAACCCCATCTTATAAGATGGAGCCAGCGCGGTGCTCCTCGCGGTTCATGTCTTAGCCAATAGATGTGATAGTTTTAAGTTGGATTTACCGATTACATCGATAGGAAATAATTATCAAACTCCCCACTCATCGCGCTCAGGCCGCTACTGCCGGAGAAGCCGCCAACAGATGAAAAAATCAGCAAAAATATTCTCCGTCTCCGCATCTTTTTGAACGTTTCTGCCGTTTAATACATCACGCTTTATGGGATGAGACATCAACCGGAGCGATGGCATCCGGACACAGGGAAAAGGAAATACCAATGGGCTTGCTCAAGACAATCGTAACGACGGCTGCAACGACTGTTGCGCTGCACGCCGCGCTAATCTCTCCGTCTGCAGCAGGAGAAAACCTCGATCAGATCAAGTCCTCCGGTGTCATCAAGATCGGCACCGAGGGTACATACGCGCCCTTTACCTTCCATGATGCCAGCGGAAAGCTTGTCGGCTTCGACGTCGAAATCGGCCAGGCCGTGGCCGAGAAGCTCGGCGTAAAACCGGAATTCATCGAAGGCAAGTGGGATGGCCTGATCGCCGGTCTCGACTCCAAGCGCTACGACGCCGTTATCAATCAGGTCGGTATTACAGAGGCACGCAAGCAGAAATACGCATTCTCCGAGCCTTATATCGCGTCGAAAGCCGTGCTGATCGTCAGCGACAAGAACACCGACATCAAGGGCTTTGAAGATCTGAAGGGCAAGAAATCGGCGCAGTCGCTCACCAGCAACTTCGGCAAGCTTGCGACTGAAGCGGGCGCCGAACTGGTCGGCACCGATGGCTTTGACCAGTCGATCCAGCTGGTTCTGACAGGCCGCGCCGATGCGACCGTCAATGACAGCCTGTCCTTCCTGGACTTCAAGAAGAAGCAGCCGCAGGCACCGGTCAAGATCGTTGCCGAGAAGCCGGATGCGGACTACTCCGGCATCATCGTTCGCAAGGGTGATGATGAACTGGTTGCCGCTATCAACAAGGCGCTTGCAGACATCAAGGCTGATGGCACGTATAAGAAGATTTCCGACACCTATTTCGGTCAGGACGTTTCCAAGTAAGCTCTTTCTAAATAGCGGATGCGCTGCATCTGCTATATCCTTCTTATATAATCATTCGCAGACGAAGTCCGGCCACCGCCGGGCTTCCTTTTTTGTTTTGAGGGTTTCTTCGTGCCGCACTGGCTGCAATTGATGATGGATTCACTTCCCACGCTCCTGTGGGCCGGGGTGAAGTTCACGATACCGCTGACCCTACTCTCCTTCGTCTTCGGCTTGGCGCTCGGGCTAGCGACGGCGGTCGCGCGACTGTTCGGACCGGCACCCATTGCTCTTCTTGCCCGCTTTTATGTCTGGGTGATCCGAGGAACACCGCTTCTTGTTCAGCTCTTCGTCATCTTCTACGGACTGCCGAGCATTGGTATTCTTCTCGATGCATTTCCCGCTGCACTCATCGGCTTCACGCTGAATGTCGGCGCCTACACGTCCGAGATCATTCGCGCTGCCATTTCGTCCGTCCCGAAGGGACAGTGGGAAGCCGCCTTCTCGACCGGCATGAGCTGGCGCCAAGCCATGCAGCGCACGATCTTGCCGCAGGCGGGACGCGTTGCCGTTCCACCCTTGTCGAACACCTTCATCTCGCTGGTGAAAGACACCTCGCTTGCCGCCGCCATCACCGTACCGGAACTCTTCCAATCGGCCCAACGCATCGTCGCCACGACTTATGAGCCGTTGATCCTCTACATCGAAGCGGCCCTCATCTACCTTGCCCTGAGCTCTGTTCTATCGACACTACAGGCGCGACTTGAAGCGCGCTTTGCCCGTTATGGCGGCATGATGGAGAGCAACCGATGATCGAACTCACCAACATCGAAAAGCGCTTCGGCGATGCCGTGATCCTGAAGGACATTACGCTGAGCTTTCCGGAAGGCAGCGTGACGGCTCTCGTCGGACCTTCCGGCGGCGGCAAAAGCACGCTACTGCGCTGCATCAATCTGCTTGAACTGCCGAGCGAGGGCACGGTGCGGATCGGCTCGGACAGCGTGTCCTTCCATCATGGTCGCAAGGTCGCATGGCCGGAAATCCAAAAGATCCGCCGCCAGACGGGCATGGTTTTCCAGAATTTCCAGCTCTTCCCGCACAGAACCGCGATCGAGAACGTCATGGAAGGCCTTCTCGTCGTGCAGAAATGGCCGATTGAAAAAGCGCGTGCGAGAGCGATGGAGCTTTTGACAAAGGTCGGTATGGCGCACAAGGCGGATGCCTGGCCTGCGAATCTCTCGGGCGGCCAACAACAGCGTGTCGCGATTGCCCGTGCCCTTGCACCTTCGCCCAAGGTTCTGCTCTGCGACGAACCGACCTCGGCGCTCGATCCCGAACTCTCCGCAGAAGTGGTCGAAGTCCTGGGGCAATTGGCGCGGGAAGGCACGACCATGGTCATGGCAACGCATGATCTGCGCCTCGCCTCAAAGATCGCCAGCCTTGTCGTGTTTCTTGAAGCCGGCAGGGTGGTTGAGACCGGCAGCTCGGACGCGATCTTCCGGGCCCCGCAGCATGAACGGACACGGCGTTTCGTCTCCTCCATCAACGCGGCCCAAACCCTGTCATAGTCCGTTTCAAGCTTCCGTCTTTGCGCCACACGCTCCAGTAGGCCGTCTGCACATCGGGCGACAGCATCGCCGCAAAAATCAATGTTCGAAAAGGAGCATGCGTAAGTTTCAGAGCGGGCGCAGTCGTTCAAAGAGAACGTGCGCGCTCTGGCTTCGCCTGCGGTCGCCGTGGGCGCCCGCATCTTGCGTCAAATCTGCGTGACCGCGTTACAAACTTCACATCATTGGTGATACGGATATTGCGTAGCATCATTTTATAAGCCACTAGAAAATCATCATTATTAGAATTGCCAAAAATAATAACATCCGAATGCGGAGCGCCCGCAGAAACCGCTTGATTTTAAAAACGAACGTTCGTACTTAAATTTTCTCAAAGGATGTTTCATGGCTAGAACCCGCAAGATCAAAACCGACGATATTCTCGATGCTGCCGAGCGCGTTGTCATGCGCGATGGCGCGGCAGGGCTCTCCATCGATGCGGTGGCGCAGGAAGCCGGGGTCAGCAAGTCGCGTGTCGTCTATGATCACAAATCGAAAAGCGCGCTTCTCGAAGCGCTGATCGATCGCCACATGACCGCCGAAGAAAGCCGTATCCGCGAGGCCGTCAGTTCCCATGGCAAAGCACCTCATCCAGAGCTTTTTGGCCGGATCAGCCTGGCGGAAGAAGCGCCGGACGATATCGACCGTGCTGTGTGCCTCGCCATTTCGGCAGCCATGTCCAGCGAGGAAAAGCTTCATGAGCGCATGCGGGCATGGACGAAGGCCGACCTCGAAGCGATGAAGGCTGGCCCTCGCCCGCGAGCAGCGCTTCTCGCCTATCTTGCCCTGACAGGTCTCTGTTGCATGGAACTGTTCGATTTTCATCGTTGGGAGACCGGCGAAAGGCACGACATTCTTGATGGCATCAAAGACATCTACGCTTCATTACCCGATAAAAAATGACGATCGCTCGATAGCGATGAAGACGAGGACTTTAAAAATGCTGAGCAGAAGAGCTTTGCCCCGCCTTGCGAGCCTGTTTCTTGGCGGCATTATCATGCTTTCGGGACCATCGCTGCACGCGCAGGAAGGTGGCATGCAGATGCCCCCGCCTGCCGTTGGTGTTCTTGAATTGAAGACACGCGCCGTTCCCGTCGTCAACGAGCTGCCAGGCCGCGTCGCTGCGACGCGCGTGGCGGAAGTGCGCGCCCGCGTTTCCGGCATTCTCCTGGAGCGGGTCTTCCAGCAAGGCACGCTGGTGCAGAAGGACGACGTTCTCTACCGCATCGATCCAAAACTCTTCAAGGTGCGGGTGGAAAGTGCTGAGGCCGCGCTGCAGCGCGCCCAGGCAACGCAGGCCAATGCCCGCCAGCAGCTTGAACGCCAGAAGACGCTGCGCGAGCGCAACGTCGCGACCGGTATCGAATACGACACGGCCGCCGTGAACCTTGCGCAGGCGGACGCCGATGTGGCGCTTCAGCAGGCGGCACTTGATGAAGCCAAGATCAACCTCGACTACACGGAAGTCCGCGCGCCCATCACCGGCATCATCGGAGCGGCCCTCGTAACCGAAGGCGCACTGGTCACGGCAGATGGAGCGCAAAACCTCGCGCTGATCCAGCAGATCGACCCCATCTATGCGGACTTCACCCAATCGGCGCAGGACATGCTGGCGCTGAAACGTGCCGTCGAGGAGGGTAAGCTTGCGAGCCCCGCGCCGGATCAGGCAAGCGTGCGTCTCGTCTTCGATGACGGCACGGTCTATGCCGATGCCGGTCGCCTGCTCTTTGCCAGCGCCAGCGTCGATGCCACCACCGGTCAGGTGACGCTGCGTGCGGAATTCCCCAATGCCAAACGCAACCTGTTGCCCGGCATGTATGTGCGGGTGCGCATCGAACAGGCCGTGCGTCAGGACGCCATCACCATCCCCCAGCGCGCCGTTCTCCGTAACGCCGAGGGCAAGCCGATGGTCTATATCGCCAAGGATGACGGCACCGCCGAAGCCCGACCGATCGAACTCGGACAGGCTCTCGATACCGAATGGGTTGTCGAGAAGGGTCTGTCGGCTGGTGAGAAGATCATCGTCGACGGCGCACAGAAAGTTCAGCCCGGCGGCAAGATCGCTGCGGAACCCTGGCAGCCGCAACAGCCTGCCGATGCAGCCGCGCAAGCGCCGAAGCAATAAGGTCACGTCATGGCACAGCTATTCATAAGACGGCCGATCCTTGCCTGGGTCTTCGCGCTGTTCATCTCGATTGCCGGCATCATCGCCATCCCCTTCCTGCCGATCGCGCAGTATCCGAAGGTGGCGCCGCCGCAATTGACGATTTCTACCAGCTATCCGGGCGCCTCGCCGCAGGAAATCTACCAGGGCGTGACCCGTCTCATCGAAGACGAGTTGAACGGCGTCGAAGGCCTGATGTATTTTGAATCCACCTCGGATACGGCAGGTCAGGTTTCGATCAACGCCACCTTCCAGGCCGGCACCAACATCAACCAGGCGTCGGTGGATGTGCAAAACGCCATCCGCCGCGTGGAAGCGCGTCTTCCCTCTGCCGTCGCCTCGCAGGGCGTGACCGTCGAAGAAGCCTCCTCCGGCTTCCTGATGTTCATTACGCTGACCTCCACCGATGGAACGATGGACGAGGTGGCACTTGGCGACTATCTCAACCGAAACGTTCTCGGCGAATTGCGCCGTATCGAAGGCGTCGGCCGCGCCCAGCTCTTCTCCGCCCAGCGCGCCATGCGTGTCTGGATCGATGCCGACAAGCTCGTCGGCCTCAATCTGACAGCTGCCGATATCAACAGCGCCATTACCTCCCAGAATGCGCAGGTGGCTGCCGGCCAGATCGGTGCTGCCCCCAACCCGGTCTCGCAGGATTTGACTGCCACTGTTCTGGTCAAAGGCCAGCTCACCGATACGAAAGAGTTCGGCAACATCGTTCTGCGCGCCAATCCGGACGGCAGCTCCGTTCGCCTGAAGGACGTGGCCCGCATCGAACTCGGTGCAGAGACCTACAACTTCTCAAGCCGCCTGAATGGCCAGCCGAGTGCTGCCGTCGGTATCCAGCTTTCCTCCACCGGCAACGCGGTCGCCACCTCGAAAGCGGTGACGGCAAAGCTTGAGGAATTGTCGCGCTTCTTCCCATCGGGCGTCGCCTACAGCGTTCCCTACGATACGAGCCCCTTCGTCTCCGCCTCGATCGAGAAGGTGATGCACACGCTGGTGGAAGCGATCATCCTCGTCTTCGTGGTGATGTTCGTCTTCCTGCAGAATTTCCGCTACACGGTCATTCCGACACTCGTCGTACCGGTGGCGCTGCTCGGCACCTGCGCTGTCATGTATGCGACAGGCTTCTCGATCAACGTGCTGACGATGTTTGCCATGGTGCTTGCCATCGGCATTCTGGTCGACGACGCCATCGTTGTGGTTGAGAACGTCGAGCGCATCATGGCCGAAGAAGGTCTTTCTCCCAAGGCCGCCACGCAAAAGGCGATGCGGCAAATCACCGGCGCCATCCTCGGCATTACGCTGGTTCTCTCCTGCGTGTTCATTCCGATGGCCTTCTTCCCCGGATCGACCGGCATCATCTACCGCCAGTTCAGCTTGACCATGGTGGTATCGATCCTGTTCTCGGCCTTCCTGGCGCTGTCGTTGACGCCAGCGCTGTGCGCGACTTTCTTGAAGCCGATCCCCAAGGGTCATCATGAGAAGCGTGGCATAGGCGGCTGGTTCAACCGCAAGTTCGACAGCCTGACAAACGGCTACACCAAAACCGCAACCGGCACCGCCAAGCGAGCAGGCCGGATGATGGTGATCTATCTGGCGCTGGTCGCGGGTCTCGGCTACCTCTTCATCAACCTGCCAAGCGCCTTCGTGCCGAATGAAGACCAGGGATTCCTGATCGTCGACATCCAAGGCCCACCAGAGGCCAGTGCCAACCGCACGCTTGCCTCCATCAAGCAGATAGAGACGATCTTCAAGGCAGATCCTGCCGTGAAGGACATCGTCGCGATCCAGGGCTTCAGCTTCTCCGGTAACGGCGCTAATGCCGCACTAGCCTTTGTGACGCTGAAGGACTGGAGCGAACGCGGCGCCGGGAATTCCGCGCAGGATATCGCCAACCGCGCCAATATGAAGCTCTTCGGCCTGAAAGACGCCACGACATTCGCGCTTTCGCCTCCACCCATCGAAGGCTTCGGCACCTCCGGGGGCTTCTCCTTCCGTCTGCAGGATCGTAACGGCATCGGCCAAGCGGCCCTTTCCGCCGCCGCCGCAGAACTGATGCAAAAGGCGAGCCAAAGCCCGATCCTGACCGGCATGCGTATCGAAGGTCTGCCGGACGCGGCCCAGGTGCTGCTGGTCATCGACCGTGAAAAGGCCAACACCTTTGGCGTGACCTTCGCAGATATCAACAACACCATCACCGCCAATCTCGGATCGTCCTATATCAACGACTTCCCGAATGCTGGCCGGATGCAGCGCGTCATCGTGCAGGCACAGGATCGCGACCGTCTTCAGGTGGAGGACCTGCTGAAGCTCAATGTCCGCAACTCCAGCGGCGGCATGGTACCTTTGAGCTCCTTTGCCATTGCGCAGTGGCAGAAGGGGTCCCCGCAGGTGGTTGGCTATAACGGCTATCCGACGATTCGTATCGCCGGCGCACCTGCTCCCGGCAACTCCACGGGCGCGGCGATCACCGAGATGGAGCGTCTCGCATCTGAGCTCCCTGCCGGTATCGGTTATGAATGGACCGGGCAGGCGCTTGAGGAAATCAAGTCTGGCTCACAGGCACCGTTCCTTTTCGGTCTTAGCATTCTCTTCGTCTTCCTGCTTCTCGCAGGTCTTTACGAAAGCTGGTCCATTCCGCTTGCGGTCATGCTCGTCGTGCCGCTGGGCATCATCGGCTCGGTGCTGGCCGTCATGGTCCGGGACATGCCGAACGACATCTACTTCAAGGTGGGGTTGATCGCCATTATCGGCCTCTCGGCCAAGAACGCGATCCTGATCGTCGAATTCGCCAAGGATTATTATGCCGAAGGCAGATCCTTGCTGGATTCGGCGGTGCAAGCCGCACGCGTTCGCTTCCGCCCGATCATCATGACCTCGCTTGCCTTCACGCTCGGTGTCGTCCCATTGGCGATCGCAACCGGTCCCAGCGCGGCAAGCCAGAACGCGATCGGTACCGGCGTTCTCGGCGGCATGATCTCGGCCACCATCCTGGCCGTCTTCTTCGTGCCCGCCTTCTTCGTCTTCGTCCTGACGCTGATGCGCACCAAGCGGCCAATCACGGAGCATGAGGAACACCGGGAGGCACCGCCACCGGCGTCCGAAGCTCATTCGTCCTGACGAAGATTGAAACACAAACGCCGCGGATCGAAACATCCGCGGCGTTTTCATTTGTCCGACCGTACAAATCTCGATTGGAACTACGTCGCGTCTGCCCCATCCCCGACATGAGCCGCGATCTTTTCCAGAAGTGCATCGCGAATGCCGATGGCCTTCAGGTGCTCTACCGTGTTGAAGACGTAATCGGCGTTGGGGCCGGAGCTGCCCTCCGCATTCCGGATGATCGAGGCGGCATCATCCACCTCCAGACCACCGACATATTGCGGGTGGCAAGGATCGGCCACATAGGTCAGCGCGTTCAGCCGCCGACCGTCTTCAAGGCTCACCATGATCTGGCGTTCCTTGTAGACATTCGTCACCAGTTCCCGCTCCCGCAGATAATCGAGCACTGGCTTGCGGCCCGACGCCTTGACCCGGAAAGCAACGCCAAGGCAGGAGCCGCCGCGCTCGAGACCCAGCACCAGCCCCGGCCTTTCCTCCGTCCCCCGGTAGTGGTTGGAGCGGATGCAAAGCGCTCGCCTATAGCCGAATAAACGCGCTCGCTGGCGCTCCTCAAAAGGGAAGCCAGGGTTCCACATTAGCGAACCGTAGCCAAAGACCCAAAAATCGTCCATATCGCACGCCAAATCACTATCATACGCCGCGCAGCATTGGAGATCATCATGGCAACGTCAAGCCAATCCCGTACAGGCAGAAAATTCCTTTTTCTCGGGCTCGGCATCGTGCTTGTCATCGCCATCTATACGGCTGGCTGGTTTTATGCCGCCAAGCGACTGGAAGAAACGGTGATCAAGGCCATCGCCCCGGGCGGCACGTCCAGTGTGCAGGGCGAATGCACCGATATGGCGTTTCGCGGCTACCCCTTCCGCATCGGCCTCTTCTGCTCCAAGGTGAATGTCGAAGACACCAAAACCGGCGTGACGACATCCTTCGGCGCCCTGCGCTCGGCAGCACAGGTTTACGCTCCCGGTCATATCGTCTGGGAGCTGGATTCGCCGGCTGAAATTCGCACCTCTCATGGGCTGACCGTCTCGGCGCAATGGGCCGATCTTAAGTCCAGCCTTGTCACCAAGCTTAAAGGTATCGACCGTACGTCGCTCGTCATCGACGGGCTGAAGGCGCAAGCCGTCTCCTCCGTCACCAACCAGACCATCGATTTCGACGCCGCCAAGACAGAGGTCCATCTGCGTCAGAATGGTGCCGATCTCGACGGCGCGGTAACACTCAACGATGCCGCGACAGTCGTTCAGGGCTGGCCACAGATTCTGCCGCGCCTCAACGCCATCGCCGACGTGACGCTGGCGGGTAAGGCCGGCATGATCGACGGCAGCGATACGACAGGGCTTTACGGTGCAAGCGGCGAATTGCGCCGGGTGATGCTCGATATTGGCGATGGTCGCATCATGCGCATCAGCGGCCCGTTTGCTTTCGACGATCAGGGCTATCTGTCGGGCAAGTTCAAGCTGGAGATCGAAAAGCTGGGCGATTGGGCGGATAATGCCAAGCAGGCCTTCCCGCAGCTTCAATCCACCATCGACACCGCCCGCAAGCTTCTCGGTGCGCTCGCAGGCGGCGGCGACCGCACATCCGTCGATCTCGTGGTCGACCGCGGCCGCGCTACCGTCAGCGGCTTCATACCCCTCGGCAAAATTCCGCCGATCTGAGGACGGAACTGATCGCGACCGGCTACCCGATTGACGGGCGCCGGTGGATGTCCTTCCTGCTTTTGAACCACACAATGATAGGCAGATGCAGCAATCTCTGGAGTCCGCTAGCCAATCTCAAGCCAACTCGCTGCGGGACTGCGTGGCTGCGCTGCATCTGACGCTTGTGCTCTTCGCGCGCTTCTGGCCGCAACTCATGGCACTATGGTTGATCGGCTTTTCCGGAAGCCTCGCGCTCACCGATCTGGCCGCACTCATTGGCCGATGGAACGCGCTGGCGGGTCTGTCTCTGCTATCGCTCGTCGTTCTTTTGAAGTTAATTATCATCGTCGCGCTGTTTGAGACCGTCCGCCGCGGTCTTCCGGCGCTCCATGCCGCCTCCGTGCAGAACGGTCGGGCAGAGATAGAGCCGAACGTCCCGAAACAGGCGAACTTCATCACCGCCCTTGCGGTGACGCTCGTTCCCTTCTTCGCCTTCTATGCGGCCTGGGGCTTTCTTGCCGACACGCTACGGGATTATGCGCGGCTGTCCTTGGACCTTCTGCTTTCCGGCGAAACCGCAAAGCTGCTGGAAGTCACGGGCGGTGCCCGGCTTATCGTCTCCGTTGCCATTGCCTGGACCATCCGGCGCTTTGCCAAGTTCATGAGCAAGCGGTCGAAGTCTCCTTTATGGCCGATCGTCATCGTCATCTGCGAAGCGAACTGGGCATTCATCGGTATCTTCGTCATTTCCAGCTGGCAGGACGAGATCCGCAACTGGTTCACGCATCTGCCGGACATGATCGGCCATCTCTTTGCGGAACTAGACCCGGTGCCCGGTGCCATCGCGCAGGATCTCCCTGCACCCACTGAATTTTCCGACCCCTCCTTGAGCCAGAGATTGCAATCCGTTTTCTTCTATGCGCTCTATCCCGCTGTCTGGCTGACGCTTGCTGCGCTGATCTATGGCTACGATATCAATGGCGAACATCCTCTGCCAAGCCGCGGTCTTTCGGCCGCTGTCTCCAAATGGCAGGCACTTCCGAAATTTCTGCAGGACTTCGTCTCTCACTTTATCGCGGGAACGTTGAAGCGTTACCGAACCCTGGCAGAAGGCGTGGGGCTCGCGCTCAGCTCCGGATTCGCCTTGACCCTCTGCGCCATCCTTTCCTACCGCCTGCTGGACTTCGGTTCGGCGTGGGCGTGGTTTGGGATCTCACGCTGGATCGGCCCGCAGGACATTGCGCTTTGGCAAGTCATCGCACAGGGCATCTCCTTGCTCTTCGGCACGCCCAGCGACCCCGGCGAGGGACTGCTGGTCTCACCGTTGAAAATCTGCCTGCTGGCCGCCACACTCGAAATTGGCTTTGCTCGTGGACGCGAATGGCGGGCGCGAGCGCTCGACGCGTGAACCGGTTTTCTTCCGGTTATTGCTACAGCGTCGGCCCGAAGGGCAGCACGGCGCTCTATTGCGAACCGAGATGAAGCGGAATGGAAAGTGCGGCGGGGCGCGACGGCGAGAAACTGATCCGTGCCGAAAGTTGACCTGCGACAGGCGCCGGCACAAGGAATTTCTCCTCGATCAAGGTGTTTTCGCCTTTTGAAGGCGGCGTCAGCGAGGCAATACCGCAGCCATTGATCGGTGTCGCCTTAGGATCAAGTTCGCGACTGACATTGTTCGCCAAGGTCACATCCAGAGGCAGCCACCGGCGGCCTTGACCGTCGACCAGACTGATCTGGCACTGCGACCAATCTTCACGGATGTCTTTCACTGCCGTTGCGCTCAGCCGAAGAATGACCAGCCGCCGCTCGCCGGGAAGGCGAAGTGGCGTGTCCGTGCCATCACCCAGCAAGCGGGCCGCCTCAACCTGCCATAGCGCACCCGCATACATGCGGTCGCGGGCATTTCCGACGATCTCGATTTCGGTACGGCGTTGATATTCCTGAACGCTGCGCCAGGCATTCAGGGAGAAGGCCAGCACCACAAGGGCAGGCAGGCTGATAAACGAAATCCACCACAATGTGCGTTCCCGATCAGCGCCCATCATTGCCGATCTTCAATGTCGATTGAGAGATAGCCTTGCCTGCGTCGATCGAGATGTCGAGCTGATCGCTGAGTTGCGGGGAATAGTGTCGGGCAAGGATCAGCGCCATCCGCGAGGTCTCAGCCTCGGGCAATTCGAAAACGAAAATGCCGGACGTCGGCAGACCGGGTTGAATGGTCTTGGTGGATAGGGCACCCGGCACGCCGTCAACCCGTGTCGATTGTCTGTAGGAACGACCGGATGCGCCAATGATTGTGGCCGCCTGTATCGGCAATGTCTCAGTCGATGCGGCAGCTTCCACCGTGACGACAACCCAGACGCCGGATGTATCGCGCTCTACCTTCCGCCCGAAGCTGTCATAGGAGAGGACCTTGGCTTTGCGAACCTGTGAGAGCTTGGCGCTGAACGCACGCCCAGAGACCGTTTCGCCCGCATGTCCACGCGTGATAATCGGGCCGGTCAGCATAGCGTAGGACGGCGTCGTTTCCTTGAGCGCCATCAGGGCGAGGACCGAGAGCATTGCGAGAGCGGAGTAAAAGGCTGTCCGGATCACGGCGCCCCCTCGGTGCTGCCCTGACCAGACAGCGGCAGAATGACTTTCGCGATCGCGCCCTTCGCAAACCAGCCCGGAGCGGCATAGAGATTGTCCCGCGGACGAAAAACCTCACCCTGCACCGAGACATCCAGCGAAGACGGCACCGGGGCATCGTCCTGAAGTTCCCACACAGCCGTGACTGTCTCCGGCATCATCGGCTGCAAGTCGCCGAGCAGATCACGATCCCGGTCGAGATAGAATGTCGGTCGCGGAGCGTCCTTTATGTTGTCGATCCTGACCACATCGCCGTAGATATTGGAGCTTTCCGCGGACCTGTTTTCGAGGCGCATTGTGACGGCCACCGCTTGTTTGCCTGGTGTCACTTTCAGCCCGTTCGGCATGAGAGAGATAACGCTGGCAGAAGCCAGCTCTACCTGCCAACGCCCGGCATCGACGGACTTTGCAGCCTCCACGACCGGAACAATCTCGCTCTCGCGTCGCTCATACATGGAATAGCCGAGCGACAGACCGGCGGCAGCAAGACCGCCCGCCCCTGCAATCAGTTTTTTGAGCCGCCCTCTTCGGGACTGTTTTTCAATGTTCGCCACCATTGCCGATCAGCGATATCCGCCCTTACAATGTCCACTCCAAAGAATACCGCGGAAGACAGCGGCAACCCATGTTTCCCTTGCAATTCCGGCTCAAGAATGACGGCGAAATCCCGACCCTATTTCTTCTGGTCCAGCGAATGGCGGCCGAAGTCCGGCGCATCGACATCCTGGCCCGCCTGAACGATAGAGCGACGAATATCGCGGGTGCGAGAAAATAGCTCGAACAGCTTGTCGCCCTCGCCCCAGCGGATCGCGCGCTGCAGATAGGCCAGGTCTTCCGAAAACCGCGCCAGCATTTCGAGGATCGCATCCTTGTTGTGCAGGCAGATATCGCGCCACATGGTGGGATCGGATGCCGCCAGTCGGGTGAAATCACGAAAGCCCGAGGCGGAGTATTTGATCACTTCCGACTCGGTGACCGTCGAAAGATCGTCCGCGGTGCCGACGATATTATAGGCGATGATGTGCGGAAGATGCGAGACGATCGCCAGCACCTTGTCGTGATGCTCCGGGTCCATCTCGTCAACGCGCGAACCAAGCGCCAGCCAGAAGCCTTTCAGACGATCGAGAGCCGCAGCATCCGTGCCGGGCAGCGGCGTGAAGATGCACCAGCGATCGCGAAAGAGACCGGCAAAGCCGGCGTCCGGGCCGGATTTTTCCGTACCCGCAAGCGGGTGTCCTGGAATGAAATGCACATGCTCCGGCATATGCGGCGCCATCTGCGCGATGACGGATGCCTTTGTGGAGCCGACATCGGTCACGATCGCGCCCGCCTTCAGATGTGGCGCGATCTGCTTTGCCACATCTTCGGATGCGCCGACGGGAACCGAGACGATGACGAGGTCGGCCTCCCTCACGGCATCAGCCACCGAGGTAGTGTAGGATGTCCCCAGTTCCAACTCCTCGGCGCGCTTCAGCGTCTCTTCGCTTCGCGTCGAGACGACCACCTCGCGTGCGAGGCCGCGTTCTTTGATATCACGAGCAATGGACGAGCCGATCAGGCCGATGCCGATCAGCGCGATGCGTTCGAACAGAATGTCTGCCATCACGCCTGACCCATAAACTCTTTGAGCGCGGCGATGACGCCGAGATTGGCCTCTTCCGAGCCCACCGTCATGCGAAGCGCATTGGCAAAGCCGTAACCGCGGACCGCACGCAGGATATAGCCACGGCGGCTCAAGAACTCGTCGGCATCGGCAGCACGCTTGCCATCCTCATCGGGGAAATGAATGAGAACGAAGTTGGTGACGGAGGGCGTGACCTTCAGGCCAAGCTCTGTGAAGACCGAAGTCAATCTGTCGAGCCACAGAAGGTTATGCGCTACGGCCTGCTGCATGAAGGCCTGATCGCGAATGGCGGCAGCACCTGCGGCAATGGCAGGCGCATTCATGTTGAAGGGGCCACGCACGCGGTTCAGCGCATCGATGATGGCAGCCGGTGCATACATCCAGCCGACGCGCAGCGCTGCCAGACCGTAGACCTTGGAGAAGGTGCGGGTCATGACCACGTTGCCGTTGCCGGAAACGAGCTCAAGACCCGCTTCATAATCATTCTTGCGCACATATTCGGCGTAAGCCGCGTCGAGAACCAGAATGACATTCTTCGGCAGCGTCGCCTGGAGACGACGGATTTCCGAAACAGGAACATAGGTGCCTGTCGGATTGCCCGGATTGGCGATGAACACCATC
The DNA here is from genome assembly GCF_030819035.1 of Agrobacterium sp. SORGH_AS 787. Taxonomy (NCBI): domain Bacteria; kingdom Pseudomonadati; phylum Pseudomonadota; class Alphaproteobacteria; order Hyphomicrobiales; family Rhizobiaceae; genus Agrobacterium; species Agrobacterium sp. SORGH_AS 787. The sequence goes on along the minus strand of NZ_JAUTBG010000001.1, from coordinate 1,356,575 downwards.
TTCGTCCTCGGCGTAACCGCGTCGATGATCGCGTCGACATTGACCGTGCAATCGGTTTCCTTGACGGTGACCGGCGTGGCGCCTGCGCCCATGATCTGGATCTTGTAGACGAGAAAGCCGTGTTCGGTGATGATCGCCTCGTCGCCCGCACCGAGATAGACGTGGCAGAGCAGGCCGAGCAATTCATCCGAACCATTGCCGCAGATGATATTGGCCGGGTTCAGGCCGTGGACATCGGCAATCGCCTGACGCAGCGCCACTGCCTGACCGTCCGGATAGATTTCAAGATTGGACGCCGCCGCCTTGAAGGCTTCTATCGCCTTGGGGCTCGCGCCAAGCGGTGTTTCGTTGGAGGAGAGCTTATAGACCTTCGCTACGCCATCCACATGCTCCTTGCCCGGAACATAGGCGGCGATATCCAGGATACCCGGACGCGGAACAGGTTGGTTAAGCTCTGCACTCATTTCATCGACCTTCGGAAAAGCGCCGGGAAATCCGGCCTGACAATGCCGAAGGCATTAGACTGGAAGCAGCCCTTTGTCGAGTATCAGAGCGTCTTTTGCTGTTCCCTGTTTTGCGTCAATCTCGTCCGGGTGCTGGGCACACCCTGCGGCGCCAGCACCGGCACGAAAACGCGACGGGACGCACGCTGCGTCACCGGCAGCCCCTGATAGAGACGCTTTTGCGCCTCAACGATGATGACGCCAGAAAAGACCGGCCAGATTCTCCGCCCCATCGTCTCAATATAGCGACGGAACTTCAAAACAGACCGGACCTTGGATGGCGGGAAGAACAGCGCTTCGGAAGAGGCCCCGGGCGTGAAATTCGTTTCGCGCAGAAGTGCCGTCAACTGGCTGCGGGAATAGGGTCGGCCGGAGCCGAAAGGCGTGTGCTCCATGCGCGCCCAGACGCCGCGCCGGTTCGGCACCACGATGACGAGACGCCCGCCGGGCGCCAGCACCCGCCAGAGTTCCTTCAGCGCCTCACGCGGATTTTCGACGAATTCCAGCGAGTGGATCATCAACACGCGATCAATCGAGGAATCGGGCAACGGCAACTCCTCATCAAAGACCAGCGCCGTGGAGGAGAGCTCGCCTGCCGGCCAGTTCACCGCACCCTGCCCTGCGGGCATGAAGGCAAAGGTGCGCTCCGTATCGTGGCGAAACCGATCGAGAAACGGCACGGCATAGCCGAGACCGACAAGACGCTCATCCGGCATCGATGGCCAGAGCGTCGACAGCGCCATGGTGATCGCCTGTTCGGCGGAACGGCCAAGTGGGGAATGATAAAATTCGCGCAGATCGACGATATCGGTGTTCATGGCTGGAATGTAGCGGCTCGCGAAAGGACTTCAAGCTTGGACTTCAAGCGCGCGTCGCCTAAATAGGAGAGACAGGTTTAAATGCGAGATAGGGAGCGAACCATGAAGCCGCTGGATATCGAAGTCTTTCCATGCCGAAGCGACAATTTCGGCGTGCTGCTGCATGACAGCGAAAGCGGCACGACAATCTCCATCGATGCGCCGGAAGAAGCGCCGATCCTCGCAGCCCTCAATCGCCGCGGCTGGCAGTTGACCCACATCTTCACCACCCACCACCATCAGGATCATGTGGAAGCCAATCTCGCACTGAAGGAGCGTTTCCACTGCGAAATCCGTGGACCCCATGATGAGGCGGTCGCCATTCCCGGTCTCGACAAGACCACCGCCGATGGCGACGAGTTCGCGATTGCCGGTCGCCGTGTACAGGTCATTGCAACGCCCGGGCATACGGCGGGACATATCTGCTATTATCTTCCCGAAGACGGCTTGCTGTTTGCCGCAGACACGCTGTTTGCCATGGGCTGCGGTCGCCTGTTCGAGCGCCCAGCGGCCGATATGTGGCGCTCTTTCCAGAAGCTGATGGCACTGCCGGACGAGACGCAAGTCTATTTCGGCCATGAGTATACGCTCTCCAACGCCCGCTTCGCCGTCACCGTCGATCCACAGAATGAGGCATTGAAGCGCCGCCTGAGTGACGTCGAGGCGCTACGCAATGAGAACCGCTTCACCATTCCCACGACGATCGCGCTCGAGAAGCAAACCAATCCCTATATGCGCGTGGCGGACACCGGCATCCGCGCCCATCTTGGCCTTGAAGGCGCGACAGATGAGGACGTGTTTGCTGAGATCAGAGCGCGCAAGGATAATTTCTGATGGGAGCAGAACAGTCCGCTGCCGCCATCATCGCCGCCCTCAATCTCGAGCCGCATCCCGAAGGCGGCTTCTATCGCCAGACCTTTCGCGATCCGAATGGCGAAGAGCGCGGCTACTCGACGGCGATCTACTATCTGCTCGAAAAGGGCCAGCGCTCGCACTGGCACAAGGTGATCGACGCCGTCGAAATCTGGCATTACTACGCCGGCGCGCCGCTATCGCTCCATATGTCCGAGGACGGCAAGAGTATCACGACTGTACGCCTCGGCCCAGCGATCCTGGATGGTGAGCAGCCGCAGGCAATCGTCCCCTCCAATTGCTGGCAGGCGGCGGAAAGTCTTGGCGACTTCACGCTGGTCGGCTGTACCGTTGCCCCAGGCTTCGTTTTCGACAGTTTCGTCATGGCCGAACCCGGCTGGGAGCCGGGTTAAAGAGCCGCTGCTGCTGGAACGCGATCAGCCGCCATATTTCGTGGCGGTGATGTAGACCTGGCCGACCCTTGTCGGGATGCGCGCATAGACCGGTGCGTAGACATCCATGGTGCTTGCCTTGGCGAACCACACTTCCATGGAGATCGACTTCAGATATTCGATATCCTTGCGACCCTTGCGGAAGCCGGATTTCGGCACATAACGCATGTTGCAGACAACCGCGTCACCTGAAAAGCCGTTGGTTTTGAAGGGTTTCGTTCCGCTGGAACTCAGCACCAGATCGAGACGCGACTCGCCGTCATAGATCGGCAGGCGGCTCGGGCAGATGCGGCCACCGACCGGAAAGATCAGGCCGGAGATCGGGTCGAGCACGGAGCGAAGATCGCGATCCTTCACATCCACCCAATTGTCTGGCCGGGATTCCGGCGCCGGGTTGATGGTGGTGGAGGTGACGTTGCCGTTGCGATACTGCACGTCATAGGTGCGGGTGCGCTTGCCATCCTTGTAGACCAGCGAATACTCGTTCGCCTGCATGCGATTGCCGCGCTTGGCGCCAGACACTGTCGTCTTGCCGGAAATGTCCTTCAGCACGCTGGCGATGCCTGCCGAACTGAAAGAGCCGGAAATCGAATAGGTCGAGCCATTCATCTTTGTCGAGAAGTTGGCGCGTGCGATCGGCAAAACCCCAAGCGCGATGGAATATTCGCTGTCATGGCGCGATTCGGCAGCGAAGGAAGGCGTGAGACCGCAAAGTACCAGGGCTGTAGCGGCAAAAAGTCTTTGTGCATTGACGATCATGGAGATATCACCTCGACGGGCACCGAAAGCCGCGTGTTTCCGGCGATCATATACGCCCACTTGTGGCAATAAAAAAGCGGAAGCCACAGCAAAACCGGTGAAATCGCGTACAAAAGGGCGCGAGCGGCTTGACTGCACGGACGGCTCTGACTATAGAACCGCAACTTTCCAATCATCGGCTGTTGGATTGCAAACCGGATTTTGCCGGAGAGCAGACTGATAGCCATACAGTGACAACGAATAGGTGTACCCATGTCCCGTGTATGCGAATTGACCGGCAAGGGCGTCCAGACGGGCAACAACGTCAGCCACGCCAACAACAGAACCAAGCGCCGGTTCCTCCCGAACCTTTGCCAGGTAACTCTGATTTCCGATTCTCTCGGCCAGCGTTTCCGTCTGCGCGTTTCCGCAGCGGCCCTTCGCTCCGTTGAACATCGTGGCGGCCTCGATGCCTTCCTTCTGAAGTCTGACGAAAACGATCTCTCGATGCGCGCCCGCCTGCTGCGTCGCCAGATCGCAAAGAAGACCGCTGAAGCCGCTTAATCGCAGCTCAAACGTCTATCCTTTTCAAAAGGCTTGAATGGCTTTGCCGCTCAAGCCTTTTGACTATTTTGGGGTTGGCTTTACGCCTCGGCAATCAGCGTTCCCCTCTTCACGCAAGGCTGCATGATCGTCTGAGACGACTGCTGCGTGCATATGTTTTCTCCAACTGGTGGCATCACCCAGAATAAAAAAATGCCTTACCTGCGCCAAACGCTTATCTACGTGCTGCTGATGACCCTCGTGGTGGTCGCATCGAATATTCTCGTTCAATATCCGCTATCCGGTACTTTGCTCGGGATCAATCTCGGCGATCTGCTGACCTGGGGTGCCTTCACCTATCCTGTCGCCTTTCTCGTGACGGATCTGACCAACCGGCAGTTCGGCCCCTCCATTGCACGTCGCGTCGTGCTGGCGGGCTTCATCGTCGGCGTCACGCTGTCCTTCTGGACCTCGCTGCCACGCATCGCAATTGCTTCCGGGACAGCTTATCTCGTTGGCCAGCTGCTGGATATTTCGGTGTTCAATCGCCTGCGTCGCCAAAGCTGGTGGCGCGCACCACTGGCTGGCTCCATGTTCGGCTCGGTGCTTGATACAGTCCTGTTTTTCTCGATCGCCTTTGCCGCAAGCTTCGCCTTCATTGGCCCGAACGATGCCTTCGCCATCGAGAATGCGCCGGTCCTTGGTATCCTATCGCTTGAGGCCCCACGTTGGATCTCCTGGGCGCTCGGCGACCTGTCCGTCAAGGTTCTGGTGGGTCTCGTTCTCCTGCTGCCTTACGGCGCTCTGATGAACACGCTGAAGCCCATGCCGCCGGCACGCTCCGTCTAAGCCAGCTTGGCTCGATAACGTCCGAGGGTCCGAAATGAATGAAGCAGCGGAGCTTGATCGCCTCCGCTGCTTTTTGTCGTGCGCAGGCAGCAGCGCCAGCTAAAGCATGGCGCGCAATAGTGTGCCGCGGTTTTGCGATAACGACACGCGATAACAAAGACCTAAAGCGTATGAGCGAATCCGAAAGATCGCGACACGCTTTTAGGCCCTAAAACTTCAGACGTTCACGGAAGAACACAAATGCAACGATGAGGCCTGTGGAAGCACCGACCAGCACGTCGAGAAAAGCGCGCAAGGCCTGCGACTTGCGGTCCCATCAACAGCACGAGCATGGCAGATGCTCCTGCCTGGATGGGCACGACCGGCGGCATTCCGAACGAAACGGCAACCATCATGGCGATGAAAGTGGCAGATGCCATTCTGAGCTCTGCAAGCTCCGGCGGAATGACGAGCGCAAACTCGCCCACTACAATGCCGACAGTCACGCCGACGATCAGACCCATTCCTTGTCGGATCTGACTTGGTATGCCCGGCGCCAGACAGATCAGTGCGGCGATCGCAGCAAAGACAGGCTGCTGATGACCGAGCAGATGTCGGGCGGCCCAGAACGCAAAAGCGGCAGCCAAGGCTGCCGCAAGTGCACGGGTGAAAGCTGATTGAAGACGCTCGGCGATCTGCCTGAGCATCGATCAATCCTTCTTGGATGGAACGACGCGCAGACCCAGTTCGCGAAGCTGTGTCGGCGTTGCTGGCGACGGCGCGTTCATCAGAAGATCCTGTGCCTGCTGGTTCATCGGGAACAGCGTGATTTCGCGCAGGTTCTTCGCACCGACAAGCAGCATGACCACACGGTCGATACCGAAAGCGCAACCGCCATGTGGAGGAGCGCCGTACTGGAAGGCGCGGTAGAGACCACCGAAACGCTCTTCCACGTCGCTCTGCGAGAGACCGACCATTTCGAACGCCTTGACCATCAGCTCCGGCGACTGGTTACGGATGGAGCCCGAAGCAATCTCGAAGCCGTTGCAGACGGCATCATACTGGTAGGCCTTGATCGACAGCGGGTCCTGGTTCTCCAGCGCTTCCATACCGCCCTGCGGCATGGAGAAGGGATTGTGGGCAAAGTCGATCTTCTTGTCTTCTTCATTGTATTCGAAGAAGGGGAAATCGACGATCCAGCAAAGCTCGAAACGATCGCGATCGACGAGGTTCAGCTCCTCGCCAGCGCGGGTGCGGGCCTCACCGGCAAACTTGTAGAACTTGGCGGGATCGCCAGCCACGAAGAAGCAGGCATCACCGGCTTCCAGGCCAAGCTGCGTGCGCAGCGCCTCGGTGCGCTCCTCACCGATGTTCTTGGCGAGCGGACCGGAGCCTGCGATCTTGCCGTCTTCTTCCTTCCAGAAGATGTAGCCGAGACCCGGCTGGCCCTGGCCCTGCGCCCAGGCATTCATGCGGTCGCAGAAGGCGCGGCTGCCGCCGGTCTTGGCCGGAATGGCCCAGACTTCGACCTTCGGGTTCGACGCGATCATGTTGGCGAAGACCTTGAAGCCGGAACCGGCGAAATGCTCGGTCACAGCCTGCATGACGATCGGGTTGCGCAGATCCGGCTTGTCGGAACCATATTTGCGGATCGCTTCGTCGTAGGGAATGCGCGGCCATTCTTTCGTGACCGGCTTGCCTTCGGCAAACTGCTCCAGAACCGACGTCATCATCGGCTCCATGGTTGACCAGACGTCTTCCTGCGTCACGAAGCTCATTTCCACGTCGAGCTGGTAGAATTCGCCTGGAAGTCGGTCAGCACGTGGGTCTTCATCCCGGAAGCACGGTGCGATCTGGAAATAGCGGTCGAAACCGGCAACCATCAGAAGCTGCTTGTACTGCTGCGGCGCCTGCGGCAGGGCGAAGAACTTGCCCTCATGAATACGGCTCGGCACGAGGAAGTCGCGTGCGCCCTCCGGCGAGGAGGCCGTCAGGATCGGCGTCGTATATTCGGCAAAGCCAGCCTCGGCCATGCCGTTGCGCATTGCGGAGATGATCTGTGTGCGCTTGACGATGTTCTTGTGCAGCGTCTCGCGGCGAAGGTCGAGGAAGCGATATTTCAGGCGAACGTCTTCCGGATAGTCCGGCTCGCCAAAGACTGGCAACGGCAATTCCTTGGCAACGCCCAGCACTTCGATCTCTTGTGCGTAGAGTTCGATTTCGCCCGTCGCCATGGCCTTGTTGACGGTCTCTTCCGAACGCGCCTTGACCTTTCCGTCGATGCGGATCACCCACTCGCCGCGGACCGTTTCAGCCGCCTTGAAAGCCGGGCTGTCCGGATCGGCAACCACCTGGGTAATTCCATAATGATCGCGAAGGTCTATGAAGAGAACGCCGCCATGGTCTCGAACGCGATGCACCCAACCGGAAAGACGAACGGTCTCGCCGACATGAGACTTGCGAAGAGCGGCACAGGTGTGGCTGCGGTAGCGATGCATGATGGTATCCTGAAGAAGCGTGTCATGGCCTCTGGGGCCGACTTTCGAAATTTGGCGGAAAAGCGCATGGCTGAACTGATTTGTCAAGGAAAAGCGCCACCCGCGAGGCTTTCCTGCCCGTGGAAGATGTCCTGCGAACCGCCAAAGAGAGCCGGATAAGAACAAAATACAGGAGAAGATCGCCGATTGGCAGGGCAAAGCGTGAAGTAAAGCCACCTCTCATATTGACATGCGGCCCCCAAAGGGAAAGTAAGACGGAGTGTTTTCCAGGACTGGCCGAACGTAATGATTGAAACGACAGCAGCACTCGCCGAAGCTTGCAAGGAGCTGGCGAAATCGGAATTCGTCACCATCGACACCGAGTTTCTCCGCGAAACGACCTTCTGGCCGCAGCTCTGTCTCGTCCAGATGGCGAGTCCCACGCTTGAAGTGCTGGTGGACCCGATGGCAAAGGGTATCGATCTGACGCCGCTCTTCGAACTGATGGCCGACTCGAATGTCGTGAAGGTCTTCCATGCTGCCCGTCAGGATATCGAGATCATCTATCATCTGGGCGGTCTTATCCCGCATCCGATCTTCGATACGCAGGTCGCGGCCATGGTCTGCGGCTTCGGCGATTCGATTTCCTACGATCAGCTGGTGCAGAAGACCAAGAACGTCCAGATCGACAAGTCGTCCCGCTTTACCGATTGGAGCCGCCGTCCACTCTCGGAAAAGCAGCTGGATTATGCCTTGGCAGACGTGACCCATCTGCGCGATGTCTATCTGGCGCTGAAGGCGCAGCTTGAGCGTGAAGGCCGTTCGTCCTGGCTCAAGGAAGAAATGGATATCCTTGAAGCGCGCGAGACCTATGACATGCATCCCGACGATGCGTGGCTGCGGCTGAAGTCGCGTCTCCGCAAGCCGACCGAGCTTGCCATCCTGAAATTTGTCGCCGCCTGGAGAGAACGTGAGGCGCGCTCGCGCAACGTTCCGCGTTCGCGCGTGCTGAAGGACGACGCGATTTTCGAGATCGCTCAGCAGCAACCGAAGGACGCTGAAGCCCTGTCGCGCCTGCGCACCGTTCCAAAGGGCTGGGAGCGCTCCACTTCCGGCACCGCAATCATCGAAACGGTCAATGCAGCGCTCGCCCTTCCCAAGGCGGACATGCCGCAGGCGCCGCGCCACAGCCACTCGCCGGAAGGATCTGGTGCCGCCGTCGAGCTGTTGAAGGTGCTTTTAAAGCTGACAGCGGATAAGCACGGCGTGGCCGCCAAGGTTATCGCCAATAGCGACGATCTCGACAAGATCGCCTCTGAAGGCGAAAAGGCAGAGGTTCAGGCACTCTCCGGCTGGCGGCGTGAACTCTTCGGTGAGCCTGCCCTCAAGCTCATCCGCGGAGAAGTCGCCCTTCGCTTTGCTGGCAAGAAGGTCGAGGCCGTCGAGATGCCGAAAGATCAGGCCACAGCATAAGTCATCGGTGAAAAGTAGGCCTCGTGCAAAACTGCCACAACCGCGCCTCTTCCTGAGAGATTGCTTAAACATCCCTTTTGACGGGACATGATCCGCATTATTATCCCGCATCGGGAAGAATCGACCTGCTCACTTGGGGGGAAGTGGCACCCCACCCCTCATTTAAGGGCAGATGATGAGAAAAATTCTGGCGATGCTGGACTATGTCGTGCTGTTTCTGGCGGTTGCCGGCAGCGGCGTTGTCTATGCATTCCTCGAATATGGCGGTGGCGCCTTCATCGGGGCAACCTACGCCCTGTTTGCCTGCGCGCCGATTCTTGCCTTCGAGCGTGGCCATATTCTGCCCGGCCTGTCCAAGAAGATCAGCATGCTGCCAACGCCCGCCTATATTGTGGTCGGCATGGTGGTTTACGTCATCCTCGTCTTTTGCGGCTTCGGTCTGGGCGGCACCATTCTGTGGGCTACCGGCGTCCTTCCCACCAGCTGGGCGCGCGCGGTGCATGCGGAAATGCAGACGATGGTGTTTACGCTGGGTGTGTGCGCCATAATTGTCTTCATCATGCGTGTGCGCGAGCTTCTGGGGCGCGATATCTTCATCGATCTTATCCTGGGACGCTATCGCAGGCCAGTTAGCGAAGAGCGCGTCTTTCTCTTTATCGATCTGGTCGGTTCCACATCCTTTGCCGAAACCCACGGCGATCTCAAAGCCCAGGAATTCCTCGGAGAGCTTTTTTCCGCCTATGCAGCTCCCGTCAGAAAACACGGTGGAATCATCGACGACTATATCGGCGATGCAGCGATCATCACCTGGCCCTATCATCTCGCAATCCGGCGCGCCGCCTGCATCAACTGCGTGTTCGACATCCTGTCGCAAATCGAAAGCACGCGCGCGACCTGGATCGCAAATTTCGGCACCGTACCAAAACTCCGCTTCGCCATTCACGGCGGGCCGGTGATTACGGCAGAAATCGGTGTGGACCACCACAAGATCACGTACTTTGGCGACACCGTGAACACGACCGCGCGGCTGGAATCACTTAGCAAGATGCTTGGCCACCCGATCCTGATCTCGTCTGATCTCGCTCACCAGCTTCTGCTGCCCAAGGGCATCAAGAGCCAGTATCTCGGCGAACATGCCGTCAAGGGTCGAGGACAGACACTCGGTGTGTGCGCACTCAGCCGCCAGCCGGCATTGTAAAAAGAAAGCCGTCATCAAAGCTTCAACACGCCTTAGTGCGCCTGTCACAAACGCTGCCTATCGGTCCATTGCGTTCTCATGCAACCGATAGGTATGTTTTATGAAAAAGATCCTCCTTTCCTCCGTAGTTTTTCTGACGCTCGGCAACCTCCAGACGTTCGCCGCAGAGAAGGAGTTCCCGGCAAAACTCGTCTCTCAGGCCATTCTACCCGCCAACAGCATCATCCCCGCACCAGCGGATGCACCGGACTTTTTGAAAACCGCGGGCAAGTTTACCACAGCAGACCGCAAGCGTGCCGAAGGCATCGGCACGGTGCCCGGCAAGGATGGCGTTCGTCCGACCGGCCTCTCCATGCCGTTCGATGGTCAGGCGATGCAGGGCTTTTCCGGCATCAAGGCCATGGAAGACGGCACCTTCTGGAGCCTGTCCGACAATGGCTTCGGCACGAAGCTGAATTCCAGCGACGCCATGTTGATGCTGCACCATCTGACGTTCGACTGGGACGCCGGCAAGGTCAACGCGCTTGAAACCGTCTTCCTGTCCGATCCCGACAAGAAGGCGCCTTTCCCGATCGTCATGGAAGGCTCGGACAAGCGTTACCTCACCGGCGCAGACTTCGATGTGGAATCCATCCAGCCGGTCGCAGATGGCTTTTGGGTCGGCGAAGAATTCGGTCCCTACATTCTGAAGTTCACCCGCGACGGCAAGCTGACGGATGTGATTGCCACCAAAGCAGGCGACATCGAGGTCAAGTCTCCCGACAACCCAACGCTCACGCTTCCCGGAAACCCGACCCAGAAACTGCCCGCCTTCAATCTGAAGCGCTCCGGTGGCTTTGAGGGCATGGCGCTCTCCAAGGATGGCACGAAGCTCTACGGACTACTGGAAGGCCCGCTTTACAACGCCGACGGTCAGGTCGAAAAGACGGAAGACGGGGCAACAGGCCTGCGCATTATCGAACTCGATGTTGCCTCCAAGGCATGGACCGGTCGCACCTGGCTCTATCCTCTGGCCGAAGGCGGAGAGGCGATCGGCGACTTCAACATGCTGGATGACAGCACTGCGCTGGTGATCGAACGCGACAATGGCGCCGGTACGGCCGACAAGGCCTGCGCCGACCCGAAGAAGCCGGAGGCCAACTGCTTTGCAACGCCTGCCAAGGTGAAGCGCATCTACAAGATCGAGTTCAACGACGCAAATGCCGGCAAGGCTGCCCGCAAGATCGGCTATATCGACCTGATGAAAATCGCCGATCCCGACAAGAAGGCCCGCCAGGGCTCTGAAAACGGCATCTACACCATGCCGTTCGTCACGATCGAAAACGTCGACCGCGTCGACGCAAGCCACATCATCGTCGGTAACGACAACAACCTGCCTTTCTCGGCCGGTCGTGCGCTGGACAAGGCAGACGACAACGAGTTCGTCATCCTCGACGTGAAAGACCTGCTCGACGCAAAGTGAGCCCTACAGCATCGGCCCGAAAATCGGACCCGCTTTTCGGAAAGCACGATGCGTAGACTTAAAGGAGATAGAGCGTCGCCATCTCGGCGGCGCTCCCTCTTCAGCGACCCTTACGATCGGTAATGAGTCGTCGCGGGTTATTCGAAAACGAATGCCAGACGCTTGCCCGTCAGCTTCGCCAATTGCTGCAGGCGTCCATCCAGACGCTCGCCAGCGAAATCGCAATAGTCATGCGGCACGACGAATTCCAGATCGAGATCAGGGTTGTCAGACTTGCGGAACCGCAGATGATCCACCACGCCCGGCATGGAGGCCGAGAAGAGGTAGACGACGCGCAGCAATCCACCCAGCAGCTTGGCAAGTTCAAGCAGGCGGGGGCCAGCCATCTCGGCAAGCGACTGCGTCGTACCGTTATCGTTCAGGCCTTCGAAGCGATAATAATTGGCAAGCGCGATAAAGGCGCGGCCCGGATGGGTAATGGATACGAAGGACGAGTGCGCAATGACGTTCAGCGCCTGGAGCCCGCGATAATCCGGGTGGGCGCGCCAGCTGATATCCGCCAGAAGACAGGCAGCCTGCCGGTATCGACCCTCTTCTTCCGTTTCATCAATGCCGAATACCGGGACGGTTCTGCCGGTCCAGTCCGCCAGCTCGCGCGCATGCTCGGGAGAACGAGCACGCAGAACCGCCAGTTCGTCGGCGGCCACCAGCAGCGGATCCGCGGTTTTGTCTGTCTCGGACAGCAGCGAGTAGAGATAACCTTCACGCACGCCCTGAGCCGAAAAAGCAATCTTTGCTGGCTTCATGACTTCGAGCACTTCGCGCATGGCAATGGCGCCGAAGGGCAGAAGCGACCGGCGGTTCTTGGAAACGGCCTGCCAGGCGGGATCCTTGCTGTCCTTGGAGGCGATGACCTCGTTCAGGAAGCTCAGCATCTCTTGGAGAGGAAGTTCATAGCCCTGCATCATATGCAGAGGATAATGGGTAATTTCCATGTGGAGCTTGGCGATGTTGCGCCATGTGCCGCCGACGGCGTAGAAGGTCCGGCCTTCCCCCGCCGCCAAAAGTGCTGCGCTTTTCTTGACATGCTTTTTGGCAAAAGCCGTCGCCTTTTCAAGAGAGCCACCCGCCTGTTCGGAGAGCCTCAAGCCGCCGAGCGGAAGCGTGATCCCTTTGCCGCAGGCGTTGCCCTTGATGTCGATCAGTTCGAGAGACCCGCCGCCCAGATCGCCCGCGATGCCGTCGGGATCGTGAAAGCCGCTGATGACACCATAAGCCGAGTAAAGCGCCTCGCGCTCGCCCGAGAGAACCTCGATTTCGCAACCAAGAATCGCCTCGGCATCGCGAATGAAATCCGGTCCGTTTTCCGCTTCTCGCGCAGCCGCGGTGGCCAACACATGCACCTGGGTGGCCTGTGCCTGGTCGGAGAGGGCGCGAAAACGACGAAGCGTCATCAGCGCACGGCGAACGCCTTCCTCATCCATCCGTCCGGTCAAGGCCAGGCCTTTGCCCAGACCGCACAGAACCTTTTCGTTGAACAGCACCACGGGCGCGCGCGAAAGACCTTCATAAACGACAAGGCGAACTGAGTTCGAACCGATGTCGATGACGGAAACGGGGGCATGGCCGACGAGCCGCCCCTGTGCTTCTGATCGTGTCATTCAGCCTGTTTCTTGCGGGATGAAATCAACCCGGCAATCAGTTTTGGCGCACTGGACTTCAAAGCTTCACCACGTCCGGACAGGCTGGGATTGGTCATGAAATAGTGCTGCGCGTTGAACGGTTCCTCGCCCTTGCGCACCTCGATACGCCTGGACGTTCCGTCGGGAAGTATCTCGTAGCTTTGCTGGTTGTCAATGAGATTGCCGAGCATGATCTGCGAAAGAACCTGCTCATGCACAGTCGGATTGACGAGCGGCACGAGGGTCTCGACGCGTCGATCGAGGTTTCGCGGCATCATGTCGGCAGAGCCGATATAGACCAGCGCCTTATCCGATGGGAGGCCGTGACCATTGCCGAAACAAAAGATGCGGCTATGCTCCAGAAAGCGGCCGACGATGGATTTGACGCGGATATTGTCCGACAGGCCCGGCACCTGCGGGCGAAGGCAGCAGATGCCGCGCACCACCAGATCGATCTCCACGCCTGCGGCACTGGCGCGATAGAGCGCGTCGATGATTTCCGGATCGACCAGAGAATTCATCTTCATCCAGATGGCAGCGGGCGCGCCATTCTTGGCATGCTCGATTTCATCATTGATGTGCTTGAGGATACGCGGACGCAACGTATAGGGGGAGACCGCCAGCTTCATGCCTTCTTCCGGCTCGCCATAGCCGGTGATGAAGTTGAAGATGTTCGCCATATCATGCGCAATCTTCGGATTGCAGGTGAAGAAGGACAGGTCGGTATAGATCTTGGCGGTCACCGGATGATAGTTGCCGGTACCGAGATGGCAGTAGGTCCGCAGCTTTCCGTCTTCACGACGCACGACCATCGACATCTTCGCGTGGGTCTTGAGTTCGATGAAGCCGAAAACGACCTGCACGCCAGCACGCTCCAGATCGCGCGCCCAGCGGATGTTGGCTTCTTCGTCGAAGCGAGCCTTGAGCTCGACCAGTGCCGTCACCGACTTTCCAAGTTCGGCGGCATCGATCAGCGCGCGAACGATCGGGCTGTCATTGGAGGTGCGGTAAAGCGTCTGCTTGATTGCCAGAACGTCCGGATCGCGTGCGGCCTGCAACAGGAACTGCACAACGACATCGAAGCTTTCGTAAGGGTGGTGAACCACCATGTCCTTTTCGCGAATGGCGGCAAGGCAATCGCCCATATGTTCGCGAACACGCTCCGGGAAGCGGGCATTATAGGCCTCGAATTTGAGGTCCTCTCTCGGCGCCTTGGCGAGTTCCGAGATGGTATTCAGCGCCAGAAGACCGGGCAGAACCGCCACACGATTTTCCGGCACGTCCAATTCGTGGACCACGAACTGACGCAAGGAATGCGGCATTTCGCTGTCGGTTTCGATGCGGATCACGGAGCCACGACGACGGCGTTTCAGGGCGCTTTCAAAGTAGCGCACCAGATCCTCCGCCTCTTCTTCCAGCTCGATATCGCTGTCGCGGATGATACGGAAGGTGCCGAAGCCCCTGACGGTATATCCGGGGTAGAGCCTGTGGATGAAGAGGCCGACCGTATCTTCCAGCGTGATGTAACGGATGGCGGTCTTATCGTCGGGCAGGCGGATGAAGCGGTCTAGCGCGGTGGGAAGGCGCAGCAGCGCCGTCATCGGCTCACGGCCATTGACGCTGTCCAACTGCAGCCCCATCGAGAAGCCGAGATTGGGAATGAAGGGGAACGGATGCGCCGGATCGATGGAGAGCGGCGTCAGAACAGGGAAAATCCGTTCCTCGAACTCGTTCTCGAGCCAGGTGCGGTCTTCGTCCGTAAGCGCGCCCGGACGAACGATGTAGATATCTTCCTTGGCCAGATATTGCTGCAGCACCGCAAGCGACGCCTGTTGCTCCATCTGGAGGTTGTCGATTTCCTTCAGGATGTCTTCAAGCTGCTCCGCGGGCGTTTTGCCATCCGGGGTCTTCATCGTCACCGACTGGCGCACCTGACCTTCGAGACCGGCAACGCGCACCATGAAGAATTCATCGAGGTTGGCGGCGGAAATGGAAAGGAATCGCAGTCTTTCCAGAAGCGGATGCGCGGGGTTCAGCGTCTCTTCGAGAACGCGGCGGTTGAATTGGAGCCAGGAGAATTCGCGGTTCACAAATCGAGTAGGGCTATCCCAGAGATTTTCAACCTCCGCTGCCTGTGCCGATTGACCGCCCTCCAATTCTTCCTGCACAACCGAATCCATAAATCACCCGCCCCTTTTCAGTTTCCATGGCCGTATAACAGTTTGACGACGGAACTATGACAGTCAATCGTCCTGCGAAGCGGCACCCAGTTCATTCAGAACCTCCGCCGCCAGCGACCGGCTGATGCGCGTGCCGCGCGAAAGCGCCAGACGATCCAGCCTTTCCACGATGATCTGCGCCGTGTCGAGCGAACGTTCCATTCTCGCCACGATATAGCTGACGAGTTTGTCATCCATGTAAAGCTGACGGTCGGCGAAGAGCTTCATCAGCACCTGCGCCAACAGGTTCTCGTCCGGCTCGCCGATCTCCACCACGGTGGCCGCCTTCAACCGCGAGCGTAAGTCCGGTAGCGATACGGGCCAAGTGGCCGGCCATTGCCGCGTGGTGATCAGAAGCGACGTGCCGTTCTCCCGCACGCTGTTGATCACGTGGAAAAGCTCGGTGTCGTCGAAGCCGACGCGATCGGCATCCTCAAATAGCACGGGCCCCTTTTCGGCGGCGCGGGCGGCATCCGATCCTTTTTGAGGATTGATCTGGACCGCACTGCTGGTGTTCTTCCAGATCGCAGCGAGATGCGACTTGCCGGATCCGGGAGGGCCAGCGAGGATGACGACCGGCGAGGGCCATTTCGGCCATTCGTCGACAATGCTGACCGCCGCATCCAGGGGAGCGGCCACCAGCAAATCGTCACGGCCCGTTGCGCTGTTATGAGAGAAGGCAAGCGGCAACTGTTCGGCTTTGGGCCGGACCGGGCCGGGCTTATCACTTTCCGTCATCAATCAGCTCGGGAGTCGATCTGCGTGTCGATCTTCTGCGATGGCACGATGTCGGGTTGCCAAGGCAGGTTGGCGGCACGACCATGATAGAGGTCGCTCTCCAGATAGCGCGACAGGGCGAAGCGAACGAGAACGCCGACAGCTGCCGCAGCTGGCACGGCAACCAACAGGCCGACGAAGCCGAACAGCGCGCCAAACGCAAAGAGCGCAAACATCAGCCACACCGGATGCAGGCCAACGCTGCTACCGACCAACTTCGGTTGAAGGATATTGCCCTCGATGAACTGGCCGGAGAAGAACACAGCCAGCGTCAGGATCACATAAATATAATCCGGCCAGAACTGGACGAGTGCCACGCCGACAGCGAGAACCAGCCCCACCATGGAGCCGATATAGGGAATGAAACTGATGGCACCGGCAAACATGCCAATCAGCAGGCCGAAATTGAGGCCGACA
Source organism: Agrobacterium sp. SORGH_AS 787 (assembly GCF_030819035.1). Classification (NCBI taxonomy): domain Bacteria; kingdom Pseudomonadati; phylum Pseudomonadota; class Alphaproteobacteria; order Hyphomicrobiales; family Rhizobiaceae; genus Agrobacterium; species Agrobacterium sp. SORGH_AS 787. The sequence goes on along the minus strand of NZ_JAUTBG010000001.1, from coordinate 1,340,097 downwards.
AGCGAAAGGCCGACGGCATAATAAACGCCGAGAATGATGCAGAGTGACCCCTGCCCGCGAATGAAGCCGGCAATCGTTGAATCCATCTCGCGGGCAATCTGGCGCACGGTGGCAACGTGATCGCGCGGCACCCAGCTGTCGACCTTCTCGATCATCCGGTCCCAGTCCAAGAGCAGGTAGAAGGCGACGACTGGTGTGACCACCAGAAGCGAAATGACATCCACCAGAGACTTGCCGGAATTCCAGATCTGCGTCAGCAACGTGCCGATAAAGCCCGCACCCTCCGTCAACAGCTTGGAGAAATTCTCCTTAACCGTGGCGATCTGCGCGCTGACCCAGGCGGGCAAGAGGTTGGTATCTGCGCCTGCGATCAATTGCTGAAGCGACGAGATATATTGCGGAATGCGGCTGATGAATTCAGACGCCTGCGCAGCAATCAACGGAATGATGATGATCAGCGACAGCGCAAAGAGTAACACGAAGGAAATCAGGATGAACACGCTGGCCATCATGCGGCTCAAACCGCGGCGCTCCAGCCAATCGGCAACCGGGTCGAGAAAATAGGCCAGCGCCATGCCCGCCACGAAGGGCAGCAGAATGGAACTGAAGACCATCAGGAAGACGACGAAAACGACAAGCGCACCCAGCCAGAAGAATATCTGGCGTCTTAGATTGATGCCTCTGATCTGTGGCTGCATCTCATTTTCCTTCGTGGCACGTGACGCCTCATAACGCACTGCAACGAGATAGGATGCCCCGATAGGAGAGGTCAAGGGTGACGACAGGTGGTCAGACACCTCAACAGCGCATTGCTCAACGCGTCAATGAAGGCAAAAAGGCACGAAAAACGTGGGCTGCAACGCTCTTACCCTTGCATCGACAACCGTCTCATGCGAATGGCGAGCCCAAGAAAACCAGCGGAGACGAGAGCCATGAGCCAGTCGGGCAAGAACGGTCTTACCTACAGCGATGCAGGCGTGGATATCGATGCCGGAAACCTGATGGTCGAGAAGATCAAGCCTGCCGTCCGCTCCACCCGTCGTCCCGGTGCGGATGGTGAAATCGGTGGCTTCGGCGGACTGTTCGACCTGAAGGCCGCAGGCTTCACCGATCCGGTTCTGGTTGCCGCCAATGATGGCGTCGGCACCAAGCTGAAGATCGCGATCGACGCGAATTTTCATGACACGGTGGGTATCGACCTCGTTGCCATGTGCGTCAACGATCTGGTCGTTCAGGGCGCAGAGCCTCTTTTCTTCCTGGACTATTTTGCCACCGGCAAGCTCGATCCGGATCAGGGTGCAGCCATCGTCAACGGCATTGCGGCCGGTTGCCTGGAATCCGGTTGCGCGCTGATCGGCGGCGAGACGGCTGAAATGCCGGGCATGTATTCCGATGGTGACTATGATCTCGCGGGCTTTGCCGTCGGCGCTGCCGAACGTGGTCAGCTTCTGCCTGCTGGCGACATCGCCGAAGGCGACGTCATCCTCGGTCTTTCTTCCTCCGGCGTTCACTCCAACGGCTTCTCGCTGGTGCGCAAGATCGTGTCGCTCTCCGGCCTCGACTGGGATGCGCCAGCGCCGTTCGCCGAAGGCAAGAAGCTTGGCGAAGCCCTGCTAACCCCCACCCGTATCTATGTGAAGCCGCTTTTGAAGGCGATCCGCGAGACCGGCGCACTGAAGGCACTGGCCCACATCACCGGCGGCGGTTTTCCGGAAAACATTCCGCGCGTGCTGCCAAAGCATCTGGCTGCGGAAATCGATCTCGAATCCATTGAGGTGCCTGCAGTATTCTCCTGGCTTGCAAAGACCGGCGGCGTGGCGGCAAACGAGATGCTCCGCACCTTCAACTGCGGCGTCGGCATGATCGTCGTCGTTTCCGCCGAGAACGCCAAAGTCGTCACAGACGCCTTGACCGCCGAGGGCGAAACCGTCTTTCCGCTGGGACGCATGGTTGCCCGTGAAGAGGGCGCGCATGGCACGATCTATAAGGGCACGCTCGAACTATGAGCCTCAGCGCTCCCCGCAAGCGCGTCGTCGTCTTCATTTCCGGCAGCGGCTCCAACATGGTGGCGCTGGCCGAAGCCTGCCGTGAGACGGATTTTCCCGCAGAGATCGCTTGCGTCATCTCCGACAAGCCGACGGCAGGCGGGCTTGCCAAGGCGCAGGGTTTCGGCATTCCAACGCTGGTTTTCGAACGCAAGAATTACGCCAGCAAGAGCGAGCACGAAGCCGCAATCCTGGCAGCGCTTAGCGAACTTGCGCCTGACATCATCTGCCTAGCCGGCTATATGCGCCTGATCTCTGGTGAATTCATCGCGCCTTACGAAGGCCGGATCATCAATATCCATCCATCGCTTCTGCCGCTCTTCCCCGGTCTCCACACCCATCAGCGCGCTATTGACAGCGGCATGAAGATCACCGGCTGCACCGTGCATTTCGTCACCGAAGGCATGGATGAAGGCCCAGTCATCGGCCAGGCGGCCGTGCCTGTTATCGCAGGCGATACGGCCGAAAGCCTCGCCGCGCGCGTTCTCACCGTTGAACACAAACTCTACCCATTATCGCTGAAGCTGCTTGCCGAAGGTAAAGTGCGGATGGAGAGTGGCAAAGTGGTACGAAATGGCAACCAAACGTCCACCAGCGAGACGCTGCTCTCTGCTTGAGATTAGCTTGGTCAAGCCTTGACCAAGTAGCTTTTGCTCTGTTATTTTTTAAATAGTGGAGCACGAGAACGATGACGCTGACCGTAAAAGTGGGTGAAGCAAAGACACATCTTTCAGAGCTTCTTGCAAAGGTGGAAGCGGGTGAAGACGTGATTATTGCACGTGGCAACGACGCGGTGGCCCGTCTCGTCAGGACAAACGACGTTCAGGCTCGTAAGCAACTGATAGAAACATTGCGCTCTGAGCGTGCCGCACGCGTTCACGTCACTGCGGACGAGATTCGGGATTGGAAGACTGAAGGCCGAAGTTAAATGCCCTTTGTCGTTGACGCCTCGGTGGTCGCCGCCTGGTTTCTACCTGACGAAACCAATGAAGTAGCGGATAAGGCCCTTTCCAGGCTCGAGCATGACGATGCTTTCGCTCCCGATCTTCTCGCCCAAGAGCTTTGCAACATTCTCATCACGGCGGAGCGACGAAAGCGTATCGATCAGGAAAATGTTCTCTCCATCTTGCTACGGTTTCAAAGCCTTCCGCTGACCCTTGTATCGGGCGGCGATTCGGTCTCCGTCATAAAGCTTGCGCAACGCCATACGCTCTCCGCATATGATGCGGCCTATCTCGCGCTTGCCACAGGACGAAACATGCCGCTGGCCACAGCCGATAGGAAGCTCTCCGCAGCAGCAGTTGCGGAAAACGCGTCCTTCGTCTGACAGTCGTTACAAACTCGCCCGATTTAGCATCGCCCATTGCAGCATGATGATCGTCTTGGAATCGGTGATCTCGCCGGATGCGATCATGCCATAGGCGGCGTCGAGGGCAACGGTCAGGACTTCGATGTCCTCCCCCTCGTTTTCAAGCCCCCCGCCCTCTCCCGCCTTCACATCGAGATCGACACGGGCGTAGAAAAGGCTGACCTTCTCGGTCAATGTGCCGGGGCTGGCATAGGTATCAAAGAGATAGCGTGGCGCGCTGACGGCATAGCCGGTCTCTTCCATGGATTCACGGCGAATGGCCTCGTCCGGCTGATCGCCATCGGTCAGACCGGCGGGAATTTCCAGCATGAAGCTTGGGTCGCCATTCACATAAGCGCCGGGGCGGAACTGGCGAACCAGCACGACTTCCCCTCGCTTCGGATCGAAAAGCAGGATCGCGGCGGCCACGCCGTGATCATGCACCTCGCGATGGATGCGGAACGTGCGCCCGTCACGAGCCTGCTGTTCGAAAATCATCGTCTGCAAATGGATGAAGTTCTTCCAAACCGTCTGCTTTTCGATGAGCTTGACGCGCGCCTCGTCATCGACCTGCGATACTGGACCAGCAGTGGACCGCATCATCAAACTCCCATCAGGCTTTCTTCAGCCACACCTTGTTATCGTGGAACGCCGCTCCGCCATAGGGCGCAACAGCATCGGCGCCGGTCAAGACATTGATACCCTCGCCGTCAAGATGCGCCTTGTTGGGCCAGAGCCCTTCGGCAATCAGCACGCCGGGGCGCGCGCCCTCGACGATTTTCGCATGGATCCGCACATCGCCGCGCGCATTGCCGATCTGAACCACATCCCCTTCTGCGATGTCGAGGCGCACGGCGTCGATGGGGGAAATCATCAACTCTGGACGGCCTTCCTTTTGCACCGAGGTCTTGGTTTCCGCGAAGGTGGAATTCAGGAAGTTGCGAGCGGGAGACGTGGCAAGCCGGAAAGGATGCTCGGCGTCGACCGTTTCGATCACATCGACCTGATCCGGAAATTTCGGAAACGCAGCGGCAGGCCCCATGACGCCGATATTTTTCGGCGGCTTGTTCGGCGACGGGCCGTTCTGCCAATCGGGGCTGAAACGGAACTTGCCATCGCCGTATCCGAAACCTTTGAGATAATGCGCGACCTCGAATTCAGGCTGCGCATCGATCCACTTTTCTTCAGCCAGATTGTCGAAGCTGCCCCAGCCACTTGCTTGAAGAATCGTCTCGACATGCTCGCGCTCGCTCCGGCCAAAGCCCGGCATGTGATCGACACCAAGGCGCTTTGCGAGCTCCTCGATAACGAAGAGGTTTGTCCGCACCGTTTCCGGTGGCTCGACCAGCTTGGGACCGAGCAGAATATGGTTCTGCCCGCCCGCGCGATAGAGATCGTCATGCTCCAGGAACATGGTGGCCGGTAGAACGATATCGGCAATCTCTGCCGTCTCCGTCATGAACTGCTCATGCACGGCGACGAACAGATCCTCGCGTTGGAAGCCCTGCTTCACCAGTCGCTGTTCCGGACAGACATTGGCCGGATTGGTGTTCTGGATCAGCATGGCCGTCACCGGGCCGCCGCCGCGCAGCGCCTCGGCATCGCCAGTCAGGATGCGGCCGACCTGCGACTGATCGAGCTGGCGCACATTCGGATCGGCATAGGCCGTTCCCATGAGCTCCGCCTTGTTCAGCCGGAAGATATCGCCGTTATTGTGAAACGCGCCGCCACCCTCATATTGCCAGGATCCGAGCACGGTGGCGATGGAAAGCGCGGCATGCATGGCAACCGCACCATTGCGCTGGCGGGCAAAGCCATAGCCGAGGCGAAAGAAGCTTTTCTTCGTCGTTCCGATGAGCCTCGCGAAAGCCTCGATCTCTTCCACAGAAAGACCGGTTATCTCGGCAGCCCATTGCGGCGTCTTCGACGCAAGATGCGCCTCAAGCCCCGCCGGATCGTCGGCGAATTTCGCCATATAGGCGCGGTCGGCATAGCCATCCCGGAAAGCGATATGCATCACGGCACAGGCAAGAGCCGCGTCCGTGCCCGGCCGCACGACCAGCTTCATATCAGCCTGCTTCATCGTCGGATTGTCGTAGATATCGACAACGACGATCTTCGCGCCGCGTTCCTTGCGTGCCTTGACCGCGTGGGTCATGACGTTGACCTGCGTGGCGACGGCATTTGTGCCCCAGATGACGACGACATCGGCCTTTGCCATCTCGCGCGGGTCCGGTCCGCGCAGCGCGCCGGTGCCCATCACATAGCCGGTCCAGGCCATGTTGGTGCAGATGGAGCCGAAGAAACCGGAATATTTCTTGGCATGGCGCAGCCGCTCGATGCTGTCGCGCTGCACCTGCCCCATCGTACCGGCATAGAAATAGGGCCACACGGCTTCGGCACCATGCGCGGCTTCCGCTTTGATGAAGGCATTGGCGATTTCGTCCAGCGCGTCGTCCCAGCCGATCTCTTGCCACTCGCCAGCGCCTTTAGCGCCCTTGCGACGCTTCGGCGTCAGCAACCGGCCCGGATGATAGATCCGTTCCGAGTAGCGCGCGACCTTGGCGCAGATCACGCCCGCCGTGTAGGTATTAGAGTTGGCGCCACGCACACGGCCAATGCGGCCATCGGCGTTGATATCGACCTCCAGCGCGCAGGCGCTCGGACAGTCATGGGGACAGACGGTATGGCCGACGCGAGTGGCTTCGGTCACGGCTTTGGCGGAAATCGGGGTCGCAACGTTCATAGATTTTCTATATGGCATCTGCGAGATCGCCAAAAGGGCGAAGTGACGCGCATCAAGATAATTCATAAAAGGCATCGCCCCCGATGAACTACCGGCACATCTACCACGCAGGCAATTTTGCCGACGTTCTGAAACACGCGGTTCTGGCGCGGCTCGTTCGCTACCTCCAGAACAAGGACAAGGCGTTTCGCGTGCTGGATACGCATGCCGGCATCGGCCTCTACGATCTCTCGTCCGAAGAGGCGCAGAAGACAGGCGAATGGCAAACGGGCATCGGCAAGCTTCTGGAAGCCGATCTTCCAGCAGAGGTCGCCGAACTCATGGAGCCTTATCTCTCTGCCGTGCGGGAATTAAACCCGGAAGGCGGGCTCAAATACTATCCAGGCTCCCCGAAGCTTGCACGGATGCTGTTTCGCCCGCAGGACCGTCTTTCGGCGATGGAACTCCACCCGGACGATTTTCGCGCGCTCTCACGCCTCTTCGAAGGCGACTATCAGGCGCGCATCACCGAACTCGATGGTTGGCTATCACTTGGAGCGCATCTGCCGCCCAAGGAAAAGCGCGGCCTCGTGCTGGTCGATCCGCCTTTCGAGAAGGAAAACGAATATGAGCGCCTGGCGGATGGTCTTCACAAAGCCTACCGCCGCTTTGCCACCGGCACCTATTGCCTCTGGTATCCGCTGAAGAAGAACGCGCCGATCAAGGACTTTCACGAGCGCCTGCAATCCTATGAGATCCCGAAAATGCTCTGCACCGAGCTATCGGTCAGAAGCGACCGGCTGGACGGCTTGAGCGGATCCGGCCTCATCATCGTCAACCCGCCCTACACGCTGAAGGATGAACTGCACACGATGCTGCCCGTGCTGAAGTCGATCATGGCGCAGGATCGATACGCGTCGCATCGGGCTTTCTGGCTGCGCGGCGAGGAGTAAACAATCCTACTTCTGCTGTAGCCGCCTCTCTTCCCGCTCGGCGGCTGCAAGCTGCGAGCGTTCGAAAAACAGGATGATGAACAGGCCGATGACGAACGGGATGATCAGGTAGAACAGGCGGAAGACGAGAAGTGCGGCGATGACGTCTGCGGGGTTCATGTCCGGTAGACCCGTGACGAAGACGAGCTCGAGCACGCCGAGCCCTCCCGGCGCATGCGAAATCAGTGCGGCGGAAAAGGAAATCAGGAAGATGCCCAGGATCACCATGAAGCCTGGATTGCCCAACTCGGGCAGGGCGAAATAGATGATACCGGCCGCGCCGATCAATTCGATCGGCCCGATGACCAACTGCTGCACAACCAGTTTCGGGACCGGGTAAAACAGCGTGAAGGAGCCGATCTTGAGCGGCCTGAGCTTCATTAGGCTGCCGAGAATATAAAGTGCGACGATGGCAAGCAGCAGGATGCCGGTGGTGCGCGAGGCTTCCACCGGCAGAACATCGACGAAACGCTCCGTGATATCCGGCTCATAAACCAGGATAAAGCCGATCAGCATGATCGTACCGATCACGAAGGTGAAGGAGCAGAGGGCAACGAGAACGCCGACTTCTGCAGCACTCAATCCCTTCGACGTATAGGCGCGGTAGCGGACGACGGCACCGGAAAATACCGATGCACCGACATTGTGAGACAGGGCATAGGTGGTGAACGATGTCAGCGCGATAAAAAGCCAGCCGACCTTGCGTTTCAGATGCTGCAAGGCAATGCGGTCGTATCCGGCAAGTGCGGCATAGGCGACCAGCGTGCAGAGCCCCGACATCATCCAGTGATGCATGCTGATGGCGCTGAGGCTGCCCCAGACATCATCGAGCGAGAGATGGCGCAATTCCTTGTAGAGCAGCCACACGGAAAAGCAGATCGTCGCAATCCCGATGATGGGCCAGAGATACTTTTTCATTTTCATGCGGACATGCCCAGGCTCAATTTTCCTTCCAGTAAGGATGCCGTACCGGATTCGACAAGCTTATTCGTTATACCAACTCCGGTTCAACACGAAGGATGCTGGAGAAATGAATTTTCGGTGGTCTGTTTGCCATAGGCGCAAGATGGTATAAAACCCGAAGCCTGTTCAAAAAATCGTCATCCTTGCCAGAAAGACCGCGCCTTCGATGAAACAGTATTTCGGTTTTGTCGCACTCGGCGCCTTGTCACTGGCAGCGGCTGGATGGCTGTTTTTGGGCCAACCCCAGACGGCGTCCGGTCCTCCTACGACCCAGCGAACCGAAACCCGTTCACCGCCAAGCTCACGCGGCACCGCAGACACCTCGGAAACTGGCTTCGATTTCTACGTCCTGTCACTCTCCTGGTCGCCCGCATTCTGTGCCAGTGAAGCCGGACGAAATAGCCGGCAGCAATGCGGCTTGGATCGAAAGTTCGGATTCGTGGTTCATGGTCTCTGGCCCCAGAATGACCAAGGCTATCCGGCATTCTGCGGTACGGACAAAAGCGAACGTGTGCCTGACAGCATCGGACAAAGCATGTTCGACATTATGCCATCCATGGGGCTCATCGGCCACCAGTGGCGCAAGCATGGCAGTTGCAGCGGCCTGACCCAGGCGCAATATTTCGAGAAGACACGGGATGCCTATGAGCGCATCAAACTCCCAGCCGACATCTCCTCCGGTGATCAGACCAAGCGCCTTTCAGCCGACGCCATTGAGGCAGCCTTTGTCGATGCCAATCCCGGCATGACGAAGAGCGGAATCGCGATCAGTTGCGAGGGGCCGCGACTGGAGGAAGTGCGGATCTGCCTCTCCAAGACCTTGTCCTTCCGCGATTGCCCCGAGCTCGATCGACAGGGTTGCCGATCAAATGCCGCAGAGATCATTCCCATCCGCTAGTGAAACAGGAAAAACGCAATGGAACTGCTTTATGCTCCAGCCTCCCCCTATTCCGCCAAGGTGCGTATGGCTGCGCGCTATCTCGATATCGGCATCACCGATGTTCGGGTCGACACTAATGCAGAGCCCGCCACGCTGATCGACAATAATCCGCTCGGAAAAATCCCGGTGCTCCTGCATGAAGGTGGCTCGGTCTATGACAGCGTCGCGATCATGCATTATCTCGACCGCATATCTGGCGGAAAGCTCTACCCGAAAAAGCACGCCAAGCGCACAGAAGCCGAGATACTCGAAGCGCTCTGCGATGGCGTGATGGATTGCCTTCTGGCGATCGTCTACGAAAAGCGCTTCCGGCCGGAGGAAAAGGTTCACCAGGAGTGGATCGACAAGCAGTGGCGCAAGGTCGTGAAGGCGCTTGATTTCCTGAACGACAATCTGCCGAAGACCGGCAAGAAGCTGCATGGCGGCCACTTTGCCCTGGCTGCGATGATCGGCTATCTCGATTTGCGTTTTAACGGACAGTGGGCCAACGGGCGAAAGCGGCTGGCCGATTGGCCGGAAAAATTCGGCAAGAAGTTCAAGCCGTATACGGAACTGAAATCCGCCGCCTGATCGCCGACAATTCTTATAAGTGGAAACAGAAAAGCCGGGGCGAGCCCCGGCTTTTCCGCATAATATTTGGCGAATTAGAACTTGACGCCGATACCAGCCTTGACGCTGTGGTCGTCGAAGCCGCGCGAGACGTTGCCACCGTTGATGGCGAAGTCCTTGTCCTGATAATCGGTGTAACGATACTCAAGACGTGCCGTGATGTTGTCTGTGACGAGAGCTTCGACACCGGCGCCAACCGTGTAGCCGAGAGCCGTCTTGTCGTCCTTGCTGCCGGTTACGGTGTCACGAAGTTCGTTGTTCGAAACTGCAAGACCACCCGTACCGTAGATCAGGAAGGGGTTCATGTCGTAACCGACACGAGCGCGCAGCGAGCCGTTCAGCTTCTGCTTGCCCTGAAGGTTGCCGCCAGCGGAGCCCTTTTCATCGCCATAAGCGAGGTCGGCTTCACCACCGTAAACGATCTGGCCGTTCTGCCAGTTGTAACCGCCATAGAGGCCGCCGCCGAAGCCGTCAGCGTCGCGACCGTTGGTGCTGCCGCTGAAACGACCCCAGTCGTAGTTCACGGTACCACCGAGATACGCGCCGGACCAATCCTTGATCGGTGCGGGCTGCTCAACTGCGACCGGCGCCTGCGGAACTTCATTGACCGCGTCGGCTGCCTGTGCTGCCGAGAAAGCTGCCGCGGCCATGGTAGAAGCCAAAAGTGTTGCAACGATAGTACGCATGCCATTCTCCTTTTCAAACCCGCGGGGGCACTCAAACACTCGGTCCCAAACGCGGTATAAAACAGTTAGTTCCCTGCCCGTCTGGAAATGCAAAATGATGGGGGAATGAGGAAATCACAGAGCCAAAATGTGAATTGATTGAGGCACAGCCGTGACAGAAATTGGACGTTGCCAAAAGGACACAGAAATCCATTAAGGATAATGCATCGTTAATTTAAGCAAAGCGCGTTTTTACTTGTGTTTACATCAAATTAAGCTGGCAAAACTTGCGCCGGATAAATCTGTATAACGCCATTCGGATGTGGGCAAACCTCATCGTTTCGATCTATATCTGGAAGTAAATGTGGAATAAGCAGAGCACGGGTCCGCTTTGACAGAGACTATACCGAAGACCGTCTTGATAACGGGCGCTGCCCGTCGCATTGGCAAAGCCATTGCCGATTATCTTGCTTGCGAGGGGTTTGCCGTGGCGATCCACGCACGTTCCTCTTTGGCCGAAGGCGAGGAACTCGCTAACACTTTACGGCAGAAAGGTGGCAAGGCGGTCGTCCTTCAGGCAGACCTAATGGACATATCCTCCACAGCCGAATTGATGGAAGAGGCGACAAAAGCACTGGGACCGGTGGGGGTTCTCGTCAACAATGCCTCTGTTTTTCACAAGGATGAAGCCGAAACCTTCGATGCCGAGACCTTCGACGCGCATTTTGCCGTGCATGTGCGCGCACCGTCCATCCTTTCAGCCGCCTTTGCAAGGCAACTGCCGCAACAGCATTCCGGCCTGATCGTCAACATTATCGATCAACGCGTGTTGGCGCTCAATCCGCGCTTTTATTCCTACACATTGTCCAAGGCAGCGCTTTGGGCCGCAACCCAAACTTTGGCGCAAAGCTTTGCGCCGCGCATCCGGGTCAATGCCATCGGCCCCGGCCCGACGTTTAAAAACGAGAGACAGAGCCCCGAGGACTTTCAGGCGCAGGTCGACGCCCTTATATTGAAGAGAGGTCCGAAGCCCGATGAGTTCGGGCGGACGATTCGCTTTCTTTACGATACCCCCTCGATGACCGGCCAGATGATCGCACTCGACGGGGGCCAGCATCTTGGCTGGGAAACCCCGGACGTGGCGGAGATTAATGAATGAACGGAAAGAAGCTGCCGGATGGCGGTGTTCTCTTCGATGAAACCGACGACGATGAAGACGATGTTGCACTCTCCACCGCCGATGTTGCCGTGGAGCGGGACAGCGCAGGCATCGACTGGAACGCCGGCTGGAAGAACGAGTCCGGCCTGAAGGGCATGGATCTGATTGGCGAGTTCGTCAAACACCTGCCTAACAATCCTGGCGTCTATCGCATGTTCAACGAGGCTGGCGACGTTCTTTATGTCGGCAAGGCGCGCTCGCTGAAGAAGCGTGTCAGCAATTATGCCCAGGGCCGCGTGCATTCAAACCGCATTGGCCAGATGGTGCGGCTGACGACGCATATGGAGTTCGTCACCACCCGCACGGAAACCGAAGCGCTGCTGCTGGAAGCCAACCTCATCAAGCGCTTCCGCCCACGCTTCAACGTGCTTCTGCGCGATGACAAGTCGTTTCCTTATATTCTGATCACGGCGGACAATCGTGCGCCAGCGATCTTCAAGCATCGCGGTGCAAGAGCGCGCAAGGGCGCCTATTTCGGTCCCTTCGCCTCTGCCGGTGCGGTTGGTCGAACCATCAATTCGCTGCAGCGCGCCTTCCTGATCCGTACCTGTACCGACAGCGTGTTCGAGAGCCGCACGCGGCCTTGCCTGCTTTATCAAATCAAGCGCTGTTCCGGCCCCTGCACCCATGAGGTCAGCGACGATGCCTACGCAGAGCTGGTGCAGGAAGCGAAAGATTTCCTCTCCGGCAAAAGCCAGAGCGTGAAATCGACGATCGCCCGGCAGATGAACGAAGCCTCGGAAGATCTCGATTTCGAGCGCGCCGCGATCTATCGCGACCGTCTGGCCGCGCTGTCGCACGTACAGAGCCATCAGGGCATCAACCCTGCCGGGATCGATGAGGCGGACGTTTTTGCCATCCACCACGAAGGTGGCGTGTCGTGCATTCAAGTGTTCTTCTTCCGCACCGGGCAGAACTGGGGCAACCGCGCCTATTTCCCAAAGGCCGATCCGTCCCTGCCTGGCTCGGAAATTCTCAATGCCTTCCTGGCGCAGTTCTACGATGACAAGCCGGTGCCGAGGCAGATTCTCCTGTCTGAAACTGTGGACGAGCAGGAATTGCTGGCGGCAGCGTTTAGCGAAAAGGCCGGTCACAAGGTCGTCCTTTCGGTGCCGCAGCGCGGCGAAAAAAAGGACATTGTCGATCATGTGCTGGGCAATGCTCGCGAAGCCCATGGCCGCAAGCTCGCCGAGACCTCGTCTCAAGCGCGCCTGCTGAAAGGCTTCGCCGAGACCTTCGGTATGCCTTACATCCCGCGCCGCATCGAGATCTACGATAACTCTCACATCATGGGCACCAATGCGGTGGGCGGCATGGTGGTGGCAGGGCCGGATGGCTTCGTCAAAAACCAGTACCGCAAGTTCAACATCAAATCGACGGACATAACCCCCGGCGACGACTTCGGCATGATGCGCGAGGTGATGACGCGTCGGTTTTCCCGCCTGCTGAAAGAAGAAGGCAGGCCTGACCGGAGCCAGCCGGTGTCGCCGGAAGATGCGGCAGATATGCCGTTTCCGGTCTGGCCAGACGTGATCCTGATCGACGGTGGTCAAGGCCAGATGTCAGCGGTACGTGCCATCCTAGACGAACTCGGCATTCGTGATTGTGTGACCGCAATCGGCGTCGCCAAGGGTGTCGACCGCGATGCGGGGCGCGAGCGTTTCTTTACCGATACGCGCAGCGACTTTTCGCTGCCGCCGCGCGATCCCGTTCTTTACTTCATCCAGCGCCTGCGCGACGAAGCGCACCGTTTTGCCATCGGCTCCCACCGGGCGCGGCGCAAGAAGGAGATGATCAAGAATCCTCTCGATGAAGTAAGCGGCATCGGGCCAGGGAGAAAGCGCGCGCTTCTGCAGCATTTCGGCACGGCAAAAGCCGTGTCGCGTGCAGCGCTCAGCGATCTGATGGCTGTGGGCGGCATTTCAGAAACTGTCGCAAAACAGATATACAATCACTTCCATGAGAGCGGGCGCGAGTGACCGGGCGGCTTTTGCCGCCGCCCGCTAAAAAAACACAAAGAAGTGTTGACGCTTCCACCTCGGAGCGTCATCAACGCTCTGATATCGATAGACAGGTTTTCCATGGCTTCGCGCGCATACAAAATCCCGAATCTCCTGACCTATGGCCGCATTCTGGCCGTACCGGTCATTGTTTTGTGTTTCTTCGTTGAAGGAAAACTCGAAAGTTCGGATTTCGCGCGATGGACCGCTCTGTGGCTGTTCATCATCGCCTCGATCACCGATTTCCTCGATGGCTATCTGGCGCGCATCTGGAACCAGACATCCAACATCGGCCGCATGCTCGACCCGATCGCCGATAAGCTCTTGATCGCCTCGATCCTGCTGCTGCTGGCGGCTGACGGCACCATTGCGGGCTGGTCGCTCTGGGCAGCGATCACCATTCTCTGCCGTGAAATCCTGGTCTCTGGCCTGCGCGAATATCTCGCGGCCTTGAAGGTGTCCGTACCCGTGACCCGCATCGCCAAGTGGAAAACCACGATCCAGATGGTGGCTATCGCTTTCCTTCTGGCCGGACCCGCAGGCGATACGATCCTGCCTTATACGACCGAAATCGGCATCGGCCTTCTGTGGATCGCGGCAGCACTCACGATCTATACCGGCTATGACTACTTCAAGGCTGGCCTGCGCCACATCGTGGATGAAGAGTGATGACCCATATCGTTTACTTCGCCTGGGTGCGCGAAAAGATCGGCAAGGCGGAAGAGGATCTCGACATCCCCGCTGACGTGAAGACGGCGCGTGAGCTGATCCTTTATCTGAAAGGCCTTGGCGAAGAATACGAAGCGGCATTCGAATATCCGAATGTCATTCGCGTTGCGGTCAATCAGGAGCATATCGAGCACCACGAAAGCATTGTCGGTGCGCGGGAGATCGGTATCTTCCCGCCCATGACCGGCGGCTGACCGATGGGTGTCGCCCCGACCATTCGCGTGCAGACGGACGATTTTGACGCCGCGGTGGAAGCCAAGCTTTTGACGCGAAATGACGCAGGGATTGGCGCCGTCGTGACCTTCACCGGCCTCTGCCGCGACGAAGGTGGTGCGCTTTCTGCGCTAGAGCTTGAGCATTATCCCGGCATGGCGGAAGCGGAGATGACGCGGATCGCCAAGCTTGCCATCGAGCGTTTCGAGCTTCGTGGCCTGACGGCCATCCATCGCTACGGCAAGATCGCCACCGGCGACAACATCGTCCTCGTCATCGCCGCCTCATCTCACCGCCAGGCCGCCTTTGACGGCGCCAATTTCGTCATGGATTACCTGAAGACCGCTGCCCCTTTCTGGAAAAAGGAGCACGGGACGGATGGCACGGCAGGCGGATGGGTATCGGCCAAAGATGCCGATGAGAGCGCCAAGGATAAATGGCGCTAAGAGATCCCTCGTTTCCTTGTCATCGTCTCGTAACCGTTTCGCCTGGGACATCCGCGCCCGGCAGCGCGGCCGCCCTACTTTACTGTCCTCAGCAACCGTAACGCGTTCATGGTCACAAGCACCGTGGCGCCTGTGTCTGCCAGGATTGCGGGCCAGAGACCCGTGACACCGATAATGGTGGTGACGAGAAAGACAGCCTTCAGACCAAGCGAGATCGCAATGTTCTGATAAATATTGCGCATCGTTCGCTTGGACAGATCTATCATCCTGGCGACATCGCCGACGCGTCCATGCAGGATGGCCGCATCCGCCGTTTCCAGCGCCACATCCGTTCCACCGCCCATGGCGATCCCCACATCGGCAGCGGCGAGAGCGGGCGCGTCATTGATGCCATCCCCAACCTTGCCGACGACGAAACCCTGTTGTTTCAGTTCGCCGACGATGCGCTGCTTGTCTTCCGGCAGAAGGTCTGCACGCACCTCGATGCCGAGCGTCTTGCCGATGGCGCTTGCCGTGCGGGCATTATCGCCGGTCAACATCACGATCCTGACGCCCTTATCCTTCAGCGCTTTCAGTCCTTCGGCTGCATCCGCACGCGGCTCATCGCGCATGGCGATGGCACCGGCAAGCTTACCGTCCACCACGAGAACCGACACCGTCTTGCCTTCATCATTGAGCGCACCGAGGGTGGACTGATCCGCAGCCGGGATATCGACCATAGCGAGAGCAGCTTTCGCCGAACCGAGAAAGACCGGCTGCCCACCGACTGTAGCAGAAACGCCTTTACCGCCGAGTGCCTTGGCATCGCTTGCGGTAGGCACGACGACCTGGTCTTCCGATGCCATCTCCAGAATAGCAAGCGCAAGCGGATGGCTGGAACCGGTCTCAAGCGCGGCTGCCAGACGCAGCACTTCCAGCGCCGGCGAACCAAAGGAGACGATATCCGTCACCTTCGGCTTGCCCTCGGTCAGCGTGCCGGTCTTGTCCAGCGCCACCGCCGTCAGCCGGCCAAGGCCTTCCAACACCGCGCCGCCTTTCAACAACAGGCCTCTGCGCGCACCCGCCGAAAGCGAGGCAGCGATGGCGGCAGGGGTGGAGATGACCAGCGCGCATGGGCAGCCGATCAGCAGAATGGCAAGGCCCTTGTAGATCCACTCGTCCCAATTCGCCCCCCAGAGAAGCGGCGGCACGAGCGCCACGAGTGCTGCGACGGCCACCACGCCCGGCGTGTAATATTTCGAGAAGCGATCGATGAAGCGTTCGGTAGGCGCTTTGCTTTCCTGCGCTTCCTCCACCAGTTTCACGACACGGGCAATCGTATTGTCGGCAGCGGCCGCCGTGACACGCACCCGCAATGCGGCATCGCCATTCACCGTTCCAGCAAACACGCTGTCGCCGGCATTCTTCTGGACAGGCACGCTTTCGCCGGTCACCGGCGCCTCGTTGATGGCGCTTTCGCCCGAAACGATAACACCATCTGCCGATATGCGATCGCCCGGGCGAACCAGGATGACGGTGCCGATCTGAAGACTTTCGGCGGGCACTTCACTGGTTTGCCCCGCCTCTTCCAGCAGCGCGGTCTTCGGTACGAGGGCGGCGAGCGATTTGATGCTGTCCCGCGCCTTTCCGGCCGCCACGCCTTCCAGCAATTCGCCCACCAGAAAAAGGAAGACAACGGCAGCGGCTTCTTCCGTGGCTCTGATTGCCAGCGCACCAATCGCGGCGATGGTCATCAACATTTCGATGGAAAAGGGAGTACCCGCCAGCGCCGCCATGATGGCTCGGCGCGCGATCGGCACCAAACCGACCAGCATGGCGATGGCAAAAACATAAAGCTGGACGGACGGCACGAGGTGACCGATCGAATAGGCAACCACCAAAGCTGCGCCAGCCAACAACGTCGCACGGCCCTTCTTGCTTTTCCACCATGGACCGTCGCTCGGTCCATGGTCATGGCCATGCAATCGTTCGACAGCGACAGCACCGTTGCCATGATCGTGATCGCCATGCGTATGATTGTCGTGGTCGTGGTGAGAATGCCTATGGCCTTCTCCGTCCGCATGATTATGCGCATGACCGCCACAGCACGTCCCACCTTGGTTTGCCGATGTCGGGTTGCCGGCCTGACGCCCCGCCAATCGCTCAACCGAGTAGCCAAGGCCACGAACCTTTTTACCGATGGCGTCAAGATCGCTTGTCTGATCGTGACGGATGCTCATGGTTCCGGCAGTCACAGAGACAGAGACGTCCTCCACGCCCGGCATGCGCCGAACGGCAGTGTCGATCTTACTGGCGCAGGATGCGCAATCCATGCCGCCAACCCGAAATCTGGTCTGTAAATCCGTGCTCATCTGACAGTCCTCTTGATACTGCAGAGGTTCTACGACCTCTAGTAACTAGAGCTACAAGGGCAAAAACGACGTATGGGTTGGAATTATTCGGACGCAGGAACGGAAGCGTTTTGATCCGGCCTTTCGCTTCGGGCATTTTTCGCATAATTGCCCATTGTCAGATTATCGGCATGCCCTCCCCCGCCGATATGCCGAGAGAGAGCGATGCCCAGCCAATCCACCGGACTTCTCTACGCCCTTGGGGCGTTTTCCATATTTGCCGTACAGGATGGCATTTCCAAGCATCTCGGCCAGTACTACCCGCCCGTCTTCATCGTGATGCTGCGCTACTGGGCCTTTGCCGTCTTTGCGATTATCCTCGCCGCACGCTCTCACGACGGGCTGAAGGCAACGATGCGCTCCAAGCGGCTCTTGCTGCAGATCAGCCGCGGCGTGCTGCTTGCGGCTCAGATTGTTCTCTCAATTTTCTCGTTCAGGCTGGTGGGTCTCGCCCACACACATTCCATCTTCGCCTGCATCCCATTGATCGTCGCGGCACTCTCTGTTCCAATGCTTGGGGAGAAGGTCGGCTGGCGGCGTTGGTGCGCCATCCTCGTCGGCTTCATCGGCGTACTGATCATCATCAACCCAGGTGAAACGGGCTTCGATCTGACATTCCTGTTGACCTTCGTCGCAGCCTTCATGCTGGCGCTTTATGGCGTGATGACAAGGCTGGCCAGCCGCACCGATACGGCCATGACCAGTTTCTTTTACACCGGTGTTGCTGGCGCCGCCGCGCTGACACTGATCGGCCCGTTCTACTGGGTCAACATGGCGCCGCATGACTGGCTGTGGATGCTGGCGCTCTGCATCACCGGCATGAGCGGCCATTACCTGTTGATCCGCGCTTTCGAGCTGGCGGATGCGGCCTCTGTCCAGCCCTTTTCCTACTATCAGCTGGTGCTAGTCTCCATCGTCGGCGTCACGATCTATGGTGAAGTGCTCACCGCCCATATGGTGATTGGCGCGGCTATCGTCATCGCAGCCGGTCTCTTCACCATCTGGCGCGAGCAACTCACCGCCAGAAGACGCCGACTTCAAGGATTATGACAGCGCGATCCGACTCTCAGCGTCGGCAGCAGACATCGCCGCCTCGCATCGAAGCAGCATGCCATAAAGATCGCGCGGCTCATCCGGATCGGCCAGAAGATCGAGTTCCTCGAACAGACCCGTTTCCATCAGCTTGGAGCGCACGTAGCGCAGCGCCGAAAAATCCTCGATGGCGAAGCCCACACTGTCGAACAGCGTGATCTGCCGCTCGCTCGACCGTCCGGCGACCTTGCCAGCCATGACCTGCCACAACTCGATGACCGGATGGTCTGCATCCAACTGCTGGATCTCCCCTTCGATCCGCGTCTGCGGCGGGTATTCGACGAAAATATCCGAGCGCAGCAGGATGTCGCGATGCAGTTCGGTCTTGCCGGGGCAATCGCCGCCGACGGCGTTGATGTGAACGCCGGGGCCGACCATGTTGTCGGTCAGGATCGTGGCATATTGCTTGTCTGCGGTGACGGTGGTGATGATATCGGCACCCTCGACCGCCTGTTCAGCGCTGTCGCAGATGGTGATGGAAAAGCCGAGCCCGCGTAAGTTTGCCTCGCATTTACGGCTAGCCAGCGGATCGATATCGTAAAGCCGCAACTGATCGACACCGAGGATCGCTTTGAATGCCTGCGCCTGGAACTCGCTCTGCGCCCCATTGCCGATGATCGCCATGGAACGTGCATCCGCCCTTGCCAAATGCTTCGCGGCAACGGCAGAGGTGGCAGCGGTCCTGAGCGCCGTCAGGATCGTCATCTCGGACAGCAGCATCGGATAGCCGTTGCCGACATCGGACAGAACGCCGAAAGCCGTTACCGTCTGCCGGCCATCGCGGGTGTTCTTCGGATGCCCGTTCACATATTTGAATCCGTAAAGCGTGCCGTCACTTGTCGGCATCAACTCGATCACCCCCTCATGCGAGTGGGAGGCGACGCGCGGCGTCTTGTCGAAGCTCTCCCAGCGCAGAAAATCCTCTTCGATCACGTCCGCAAGTTCACGCAGGAACGTGTCGATGCCAACCTTCAGCACCAGCTTCATCATATGATCGACGCTGACGAAGGGAACGACGTTCAGTTTTGCAATCGCTGTCATGATCTTTCCTCCTCAGCCTGCGCGCGTTGGGCGGTCGAGAACGCGCTTGCCCATCAGGCTTGCAGTCAGATCCACCATCAGCGTTGCGGTGCGTCCACGTTCATCGAGGAACGGGTTCAGCTCCACCAGATCGAGGCTACTGACGAGGCCGCTGTCATGCAGCATCTCCATCACCAGATGCGCCTCACGGAAGGTGGCGCCGCCTGGCACGGTGGTACCGACAGCCGGTGCAATCGACGGATCGAGAAAATCGACATCGAAGCTGACATGCAGCAGCCCGTTGGCCGCCTCCACCCTTGCCAGGAACTCCCGCAACAGCACGGCCACGCCATGCTCATCGATCATGCGCATATCATGCACGGTGATACCGGAACCGCTAAGCGCCGCACGCTCCGCCGGATCGACGCTGCGAATACCGATCATGCAGACATTGTTCGGATCGACAGGATGCGCAAGCGGCGGGAAGTAACCCGCGAAGCCACTTCTCCCCGTGTAATAGGCGACCGGCGTGCCATGCAAATTACCGCTCTTCGTCGTCTCAAGCGTGTGAAAATCAGTGTGGGCATCCAGCCAAAGCACGAAAAGTGGTCGTCCCTGCTCGGCAGCCCGACGAGACAGCCCGGCAACGGTGCCCGCGGACAGTGCGTGGTCCCCGCCAAGGAAGATCGGCATGGCATCCGCGCTTTCGAGATAGGCTGTCTCGATCAAGGTTTCGGTCCAGGCGACCGTTTCAGGAAGGTGATGCACCGCCGCGTTCGGATGCTGGAGATCGCGAAAAGGCGCTGGCGACACATTGCCGAGATCGCGGACATGATGCCCCAACTCTTCAAGCGCCCCCTTCAGCCCTGCAACCCTGAGAGCGCTGGGCCCCATCTCGCATCCGAGCTGCCCTGCCCCGATCTGCAACGGAACACCGATCAACTTGCAGTCCATCACGTCATCTCCAGTTCCCGATTTTTGATCATGACACCACATTCAGATGGCAGATTGAATGGTAAGGATTGGCAAATTTTCCCATCAAGCTTATCATTCTGATCAATAGCCCTACCAATTTGGTTTTCGATGGATCAACTTGACGAAAAGCTCATCACCCTTCTGCGCCATAATGGGCGAAGAAGCATATCGGACCTTGCGATCGAAACCGGCGCGTCCCGCGCCACGATCCGCGCCCGCATGGAAAAGCTGGAGAAAAACGGCACGATCATCGGCTACACCGTCATCCTGCGCGCCGACGCGGTCGAGAACGCAATACGCGGCATCATGATGATCGAGATCGAAGGCCACGTCACCGACCGCGTCATCCGCGCCCTCGGCGGCATTTCGGAGGTCTCCGAAATCCACTCCACCAACGGCCGCTGGGACCTGATCGTCGAACTGAGCGCCGCAACGCTGACCGAATTCGACGCGGTACTGCGCCGCATCCGCCTCGTCCCCGGCATCACCGGCAGCGAAACCAGCCTGATCCTCTCCACACAGAGATCCACCAAAGCAAGGCTTTGACCTGAACCGACAAACAAGCTTTGGAAAAAATGCATTTTTCAGCTTGCATAGCCAACCAAATCATCTATATGACGACCCACCAAACGAAAGCGCCCGGCGCTTCTCGGATTGGGGAATAGTTCAATGGTAGAACAGCGGACTCTGACTCCGTCGATCTTGGTTCGAATCCAGGTTCCCCAGCCAATTCTCCCTAACTGCCCTTAATTCCTGATTTTCCAGTCGTGCCGGATATCGTTTTGGCATCATTGGCGACCTGATGCCCAGAACTTTAGCCCACAGGTGATGCCCACGAGACGTCGCCTTAAGGTTGCCTCCAGTATATCGTAAATTTGAGGTGATGGCTGGAGGAGATGTCGCGCGGGGGATTGGGAACAGGTTGGCAATCGAATTGTGAATGGAGACGAAGCAATGCCAATGGTGTTGTAGCGTGAAGCGCTTCATAATCCGTTCTCGCCATCGGAGTGGCTGGTGGGAATTCTCCGGCCCGCTTGTTCAAGCCTTTATGCGAGCGGTTTCCGACACCAAGCATGATCTCTGCTTTCGCAGCGAATTTGCCCCAAAACCTCCAGCATGAAACTGGCCTCATCGACGGAGCGCCAAAGCCATTGCTTTGCAGCGGATCGAACCAATGGCCTCGTCACAGGCGTCCTTCAACACCCATGGGCGAAGCTCGCTGGCGATTAAGCGCAACCTTTAATTATTATAAGGATATTCCCTTTTTTCGGACATGCGCCAACTCCTCTCTATCGAGCATCACACCCAAGGTGAAAGTCGTCAAAGCAATTGCTGCCCCTGGCCAGAACATAAGTCGAGGATGATCGAAGATAAAGGCGCGGTATTCAAAGAGCATGGAACCCCAATCGGGCTTCGATGGATCCGATCCGAGGCCGATGAATGCCAGCGAAGCATATGAGACGATGGCTAGACCAGCTTGATTTCCCGCATAGGTCACCATCAAAGGCAACGTATTGGGCAGCACGTGTTGAGTCATCATTCTAACGGGTGACACACCAAGACTATGGGCTGCGGTAATAAATGGCTGCCCTAAGACGCGTTTTGTCAAAGAATGAGCAAGCAGAGAATGGGGCCCAATCGCGGCAAGCCCGAGCGCAAGCCCCGCGCTCATGGGGGAGAGGCCGAAAAGCGCTGCGGCAACCAGCGCGATGATCAGCGTCGGCACCAGCACGAAAAACTCGCAACTACGCAAGATCAAGGCTTCTGCCCAGCCACCCAGCACGGCAGCAGACGTGCCTAGAAAACTGCCCGCGACAAAGCCTATCGAGCAGACGGCGAAGATCACACAACCGGTTCTCCACCCACCGACCAGAACGCGGGAAAGCAGATCACGCCCCAGTTGATCTGTTCCTAGAAAATGCTGGCTACTACCAGACGCGTAGCGGTCCAGAAGACTGACCGCGTTCGGATCATGCGGTTGCCATATGCCACCGGCGATCAGAAACGCAAAAACCAGGAGCAGCAATCCGTAGCGGATCATAAACGAGCTCTCGGATCGAGATGATACATGACAAGCTGGGCTGCTGCGTTCAACAATAGCATCCACAGCGCGATGACCATCACATAAGCCTGCAGGACCATCTGGTCCCGAGCCGCTATACTCTGAACCAGAAACTGGCTGATCCCCGGAAGGCCGAACAAGATCTCCATCGTGGCCGTCGATCCTACCACCCACCCAGCTTCAGAACGGACGGCTGCAAGCAGCGCGTATAGTGCGCTCTGGTGACCATGGCGCCACAACGCAGCACCTTGGGAAAGACCCTTCGCCAGCGCTGTGACGAAGTGGGGCGACCGTGTAGTCGCTATAAGGTCGTGGCGGTAGACGCGTGCCAGCGTGGCAACCGAATGAAGTGCAATGAGCAACACCGGCAGGATCAGTGAGGTTGCATCGTTGGAAAACGGTTTTATCCACTTCAACTGCACTCCCAGCACCCATAGCAAGATCAATCCTGACCAGAAACCCGGCACTGCCTGTACGAAAACGGATAGAGCGCGGCTAAATTTGTCTACGGCTCCCCCGGGGGAAGCAGCGGCAAAGAAGCCAAGCGGAATGGCAAGGATCACGGCCAGTAAAAGGCCGGACAGGCCCATGAAGAGCGATAATGGCAGACGCTCAGCAAATTCTCGCAATACCGGCTCCCCGGTGCGAAAGGACCGGCCCCAGTCGCCTGTGAGGAAATTCGACAGCCAATGGAGGTAACGGAACGGAATAGGTTGATCCAGCCCCCATTCGGCGCGCAGAGCAGCATATGTGGCTTCTGTTGCCGGAAGATTCCAAAGGTGTATGGCAATGGAGACGGGATCAGATGGCATCATGGCGATAACCGTGAAGGCGGCGAATGAAATCGCCACCAGCCCGATGACCGATCTGATAAGGGGCCAAGTCAAATTCACTCGCTCTTCGCTTCGCCTATATCTGCTCGCAGGACGTGGTAATCCGATCCCCAAGGTTCATATCCTTGGAGCCATTTCGAGAGTCCAACATGCCATATCGGTGACACGAGAAATGAGACAGGCACCTCCTGAAACAATTTTTGCTGCGCTTGAAGCGCAATGCTGGCGCGGGTCTCCGGGTTGCTTTCCGACGCGAAGCGATCGACGATGGCGTCAAACTCCGGCGATGCGTATTTGGCATAATTCAGCGAAGCGCCACTGCGCAGCATCGAATTCATGAAGAAGGCCGGATCACCGCTTGGCGCCGTGTGTTGCGCCCAAAGTGCGATATCGAAGTCACCAGCGGCGGCGACCTGCTGGATGTTTTCGACCACCTGTGTGTCGAGTTCAACACCCACTCTGGCGAGTTCGGCCTTCACGACGGGAAGCATCGTAACGAGATCGGGACGTTGCGGATAGGTGATCGCCAGCAGGCGCAGCGGCTGTCCATCCTTTTCAAGGACACCGGTGGCGCCCTTTTTCCATCCCGCTTCCTCAAACAGCCTTGCCGCATGGTTTAAGTCTGTCACGCGGGCATCTTTGCCAGCAAACGAGAAGTATGGGGCATAAGCGCCCGTCGCTGGCTCTCCGCCGTTGATGGCCGCCGCCAATTCACGTCGGTCAAACGTCAGATCAAGCGCCTGACGTATCCTGACGTCTCTCAACAGTGGGCGGGTTGTGTTGAGCAATGCCAGATATTGATATCCAACCGGAAAGGATTTGATAGTCAGATCGGGATTGTTTTTCAGTCGGCTGACGACCTCTGATGGCAGTCCGAAAGCGAGATCCAACTCTCCCGCTTCCAGCGCCAGCGTCATACTCTGCGCATCCCCGAACTTTCGGAACTCAACTTGCGAACGTTTGTCTGAACCGGGAAAATAGGTGTTCGGCTCGAGTGTAATGGAAGCGTCACTTTTAAAGGCAGCGATTTTGTAGGGGCCGGTGAACGTTGCCTCACCATTCGCCGAGAGTGTGTAAGCAACCATCGGCCACTCCGCAAACAGAGCAGGGATGTAGGGTATCGGTTTTTCCGTTTTTACCTTGAGCGTTAAGTCGTTGACCGCTTCGAAGCTTAGCTTCCCACCAGTGGCAAGGGCGGCTTTGTTTTTCGCAAACGTGTTCTCAAAACCAGTTGCCAGAGCCTTTGCCGTAACAGCAGATCCATCAGAAAACATGCGGCCTGGCCTAAGCTCTATCGTCCACGTAAAATCGTCGTCGCGCTTGGCACTTTCAGCCAGTTCCGGAACCAGTTTGCCGTCGCGGTCGACGGTAAACAGATTTTCGCCAACACCATGACTCGTCAATGCCCAACCGTTCGAACCTTTGGCCGGATCAGTGCCACTGGTGATGTAGGTCGCACCAACATGGAGTGAGTCCGCAGCGACGGCAGTTGAAGCCGCTGCCATTATGCCAACGGCGGCGAGCCCAGCAAAAGCAACGCAGGACGTGAATCTGGATAACATCTTATCTCCTCGGATCAATTTGGGGATTTTTCAGGCGCTGCTTGTGGCCTGTGGGGTGATACGCATAAGTCTCGACCACACGGCCGCCGAGTAAATGGCAGGATATGATGTCATCCACGGCCTGCTCGGTCACACCGCCGTAATAGGTACCCTCTGGAAACACCTGTAATACCGGTGCCAGACTGCAGGGCCCGAGGCACGTCGACTTCGCCGTCATAGTGCCTTCGCCGACAATGCGCAGTTTCTGACGTTCCTGCTGATTGCGTAGATGGTTCCAGATCGTATCGGCACCTGCGCTGTTGCACGTTGCACCAGAGCAAACGAGAACACGGTACCGCTGCTGCGGCACGATCGTTCCCTCGAGAGCAACAGCTTTTCCTTCGGCACTCTCAACGATTTTCGGCTCCCTCAGAAGATCAGCAACTAGCGGTAACATGAAGGGAGAGGAGGCGATGTCTTGAGTGATCGATACCCCAGGCCATGGCTGTTCCCCGGAGCCTCGCCAGCGCTTTATCGATTTGTCTAACCATCGGAAAAAGCTGGGTTCCATCGGCAAAATCAACGGAAGGATGATGATGTGGTTAAGGTTTCGGGCCACCAGGGCAACCAACCCTTCGAAGAATGAGGGCGTACCTTGTTCGGTAAATGCAAAACTGACGACGTCCTCGGGGCATAACTCGCCCAGTTGCGCTGCCAGTCGCTGCATTTCCCTATGGGGCGCGGCCGCAAAGGCGGATTTTGCAATCAGGAGAATTCCGCGCCTTGCTGGTCGATCTGGATGCTGTTGTTCGCTGCGCACTGCCTGAATCTCAATTGGAGGAGGCAGCAAAAATGATGGCGCATCTGACCACACCGTCAGCACACAATCATTCCTGTGGCACACCCCGACCACGGAATTATATATCGTCAGGCAGGTCTCCTGGCTCGCGGGTCAATGCCGTTTTCCGTCTTCCCGGCAATTCTGCCAGTGACATATCGGACAAACGGCTCGCCGCTTACAGTTGCGGGACAGCTCCGGTTTTGCACCGAATTCCCTCTTAGCTTCCACCGAGGTGAAAGAACCATGACTGGCCAAATCTACATGGCGCGCCATTCCTGTCAACGGCGCAACACCATCGCAAAAGTGTGGCGGACCAACTTGCGATGAAAAAGGATTTCCATTGATCATTTGCAGACCGGCGCACGACGCTGAAGCTCAAATATCTGTACGAACGTCCCTTAGAGTGAATTTACCGCACCCCCTCGACACGATGATCTTGGGCGGGACAGCACTGGAGGTTTCTTCGTCAAATTCTGGCATTCGAGGCAGTGCACCGAGGTGGGTTTCTTCATTTTAAGTCACACGAATTCTCATCCAGCCGATATGTAATGTTATACCATTTATGATAAAGTCATTGCGACGGCAAGCTCGAAATTCGCCACGTTGGAAAAAGGAATCGAGGCCAAGCGTGGACGGAGCCGGTTTCGACTATCAACGCTTCCGCATGCCATCATGGGCTTTCAAGAGTGCCCATGACCCGCAAGCACCGGCACCACTAAGTCCGACGTCCGTCGACAGGCTCCATTCCTTGTCCATCAACGATGCGGGGTTGCCGCTGTGATACCAGTCAGAATTTTGCGGTCAGGTTGAGCCGGAACGTTCGACCCGGTGAAGGCATCAGTCCGAGCGTCAGCGTATCCATGTAATAGGTATCCGCAACATTATCGATGGCGGCATCGATCTTAAGGTTGTCGTTGACCTTATAGCTGGCGAAGAGGTCAACCACGGTGTAGGGTTTCCACTCCACATGGGTCAGGCTTCCACCTGTGGAGTTTGATACCCCCAAAGCGGTCGTGGGACGGTTGCCGATGTAATTCAACCTGCCGCCGAAGGTAAGAGTTTCGTCCAGAGCCCGCATGCCAAGAGTGAGCGAGAGGCTGTCTTTCGGTGGAAGTTGGTTGATGACATAACTATTGGCAACGCCGCCGCTTGAGCAAAGGGCTGTATACGACGTGCCGGAAACTTGTCCGGGACGAGAGCAGAACTCTGTTCGTAGGTAACGGGTGTAGGACAGGTCGCCAAAAAAGTCGCCCGCGTCGTAGGATGCTGCCAGCTCAACACCCTCCAACTTGGCATAGTCGATATTGACGATATAGGCTCTCCCTTGATTGAGAGATCTGGTGAGATAGTTGTCCACCCGATTATGGAAATAGCTGGCCTTCAGTTTGAGTTCGTCTCCTGCGGTGAAGATGCTGTCGCTCATCACATTAGATCCAAACTCCCATGTCCGAGCGTGCTCAGGCCGCAGAGGATTGGCTTGGCCCGGTGGAAAATCGCCGCCGTAGAACGAAAATCCTCGTGTGGTCTCGAAAAGGCTGGGCATACGCAGAGCTTCGGCATATTTCGAGTAGAACTGGATACCATCCCAGGGTTCCACCATAACGCTGCCCATGGGAGCAAAGCCGCTATCTTCATAGGATTGATAAACGCCGGAGTTCGAGGTGGTCACGGCGAGAAGATTGGTCGAGCCGGGATGGGCTCGACGATATGCAGCCCGTTCAGCCGAGGAATTGAAGCTCAGCACCTGGCCATTGTAGCTCAATGGATAGGTGGTCGTTTCCCATGGCCGAGTGTCTCTCGATTTGAACTCTGAATATCTGAGAGAACCGTTCAACGTCAGCCATTGCGTCGGCTTCCATTCACCGGAAGTGAAGATGCTTGCTTCACGGCGGTTTCCCTCTCGCGCATTCGGTAGATTTGCTCCTTCGCCTGGCTCGATAAGCTCGTGCGTGAAGGAGCCTCCGTAGTTGAACGACAGGTCGCCCCAAGCGGTGTCGAAACGTGACGTATTCTCCGCATTGATGCCCCAGCGCCGGTTCGCAGCACCATAGTAGTTGTCAAAAGTGGGATCAGCCGGCGTGCCGACAGCGGGCCAATACCATTGCATAGGCGTTGTGAGATCGGCGTTCGTCATCCATGCAGACAGTTTGACGTTCACAAGATCTGAATCCTCAGGATTCCAGCCATATTTGGCTGTATACGTATCCATCTCCACTTGGCTCAACGTGGCTTGATAGGCCCCATAATCTCCTGAATATACGATCTGGGACGGCATGATCTCTCCATATCGGCTTTCATAATGAATGTAGCCGAGATCGATCTTCTGATCGTAGGGTAACCGAACGGTGGTTTTTAAGAGGGTCGAGGTGTTGCTCTGCGACGTGTTGAGAACCTCCTCTCCCGCACGGAACCGGTTCAGGCCGGAGAACCCGACTGCAGTCCAACCGGGTCGAGGGAGACTGCAAGTCAACTGTTCTGTGACCCTGCCGCAATCAGGAAACAGAACTGGACTGGGCACATCGCCCTTCGTGCCGGCGTGGTAATTACCGTTCTGGCGACGGGCAAAGCCAGCGACGATATCGAGGTTTTCAGATCGATAGGCAGCGGCAACACTGCCGTTGCCGCCGGTTGGCTCCAAAAACCCAGGCCTGTCCATACCGTCTGATCCCCCAAACGAGCCGGGCAACGATGCGCTTGGATAAGCCTGCTGGCCGTATAACCCGCCTGTCGTGTAGAGTGGCGGAATGGATGAGCTGTTGGAGTTGAATCCCCCCTTGAAGCGTACACCGAAGCTTTTATCGGGAAGGAGAATGTCGTCGGGCGTGATCGTATTCATTCGAACGACGCCACCGATCACACCTGCTCCATCCGCGCTGCTGTTCGGCCCCTTCTCCACCATGACACTGCCAATGAAGTCCGGATCTATGAAAGAGCGCCCCGCGACGCCCGCATATCCCCGATAGACGGTTGTTTCTTGTTGCGCACCGTCCACGACCACTGGGACGCGCCCCTGCCCTTGCATGCCGCGTATGTTTACGTCCAGCGCAGCACCATTGCGGTTATCGCCATTGAGCACGCCTGGTGTTCCGGAAAGCATGTCGCCCACGGAGGTGCCGCGAAACCGTTCGATCTTCTCCCCGGAAATATAGGTGCTGGATCCGGCTGTCCGATAAGGATCGTCCGCCAGGGTTCTGGATCCTTTGATCACGATGGGGCGAAGAACTGTCGCACCCTCGGCGGACGAGGCACCACTGTCGACGTGAGCGCTGATGATGACGGTACGAGGACCCAGGAAACGGTAGGTCAGGTTCGATCCTGCAAGGATTTCGGCAAGCGCCCTCTCAGCAGTGAGAGTGGAGTGTACCCCGCGGGTCCGATGATCGCGCACCGCTGCCGCATCGACAGAGATTTGAAGTCCAGATTGCTGGCCAAACAGGGTCAGGGCGCTCGCCAGTGGCTGTGGAGCAATCGCAAACGCTTTCTGCGCGTCTGCCACCTCCTGCGCCCTGGCGTGCCCGGTCATCGCCACAAGAGCACCATTGAGCGCGGTTGCCATCAGCAACGCCGTTGTCCAGATCGCGCGAATTGTCCTGTTGTTTCTCTTCTCAGCCATTTTTTGAACGCCCCTAATGCACTTCCGAGGGTAAGCGGACGGCAGCGCCGTCGACCTCCTGAACAAGAAACGGATGGGCATTCGAAATTTTCAGGAAAAAATGCAGTGCGGGGAAAACAACCAGGTGGAAGAGCCTGAATTCGGGCGCAAACGCCTATCGAGCGGAGACGACGGCGAGCCACGATCCCGCGGTATAGATGTTCGCTCCCTGCGACTGCGCCACGGCGCGAAGCGCCGTGATGGGGTCGGCAAGATCGTAGACCCCGGTCACTCGCTTGTCGCGCAGGCCAGGTGCCGCGACGATGATGCGGCCACGGTAATACCGGTTCAGCGCATCGATAACATCACTGACAGCAACGTCCTCGACCATCAGCGTGCCGTTGCGCCATCCGCCAACCGCAGAAGTCGAGGTCGTGCCGCGCTCGATCGTACCTTTCCAGTCGACGCGCTGCCATTCACCTGCTTCGAGTGGCGGCCCGGCCTTCCCGTTTCCACAGGCGGGACAGTCCACCAGCACACGACCATGCGCCACCGAGACAGCTACTCCATCGCTGTTCATGCGAATATTGAAACCGGTACCGAGCACAGTTGTTTCAACACCTTGAGCGTCGACCGTGAAGGGCCGAGACGGGTCGTGCGCCACCTCGAAATAAGCCTCCCCTGCGAGCAGCCGCACGTCGCGCCGTCCTTGAGCGAAAGACAGCGAGACGGCGCTGTCGGCACCGAGGGTCACGATAGATCCGTCTTCAAGACGAACCTGCTGGCTTTGGCCCGTGCCTGTCTGGTAATCCGCTCGGAGCCAGAGACCTGCCGTTGGTGCGACCAAGATGGTGATCACGGCCAGCGCACCAGCGAGAGCCGCCGCCAGAACGGGACGTCGCAACTGCCAAACGCGGCGTGGCGAGTTGGCTGGAAAAGCAGGCCTTACGACAGCAGCCGATCTGTGCGAACCGTCTTCGGATGCCGGTGCGTCGAGCGCCGGCTGCACGGCACCAAGAACGTTCCAGAGGCACTGCGCATTATCCCAAGCCTGCGCGTTCTCCGCAGAAGCAGTCTTCCAAGCGAGGAAGCGCGTCAAAACGGATTCATCGTTATCCTCTTCGCGCAGGGCAACCAGCCACTCGAGCGCTTCGCGCGAACGTTTATCAATATCGCTATCGTGCTGAATGATGATGGGTCCCTGCTTATTGATCTCGTCGTAAGTGAACCAGCGGCCCTTTAGGCCATCTTCTATTCGAAATAACGTATAGGGCGCGGCTTTTTTTAAAACTATTCCCGTCACGGATCATTTTGTTCTCGCCACCTGACGGCGGCAAGCCTCCAACCCGTCAACGACCAAAGAATGGGCTAGCGATACCGAGATATCGAGCCGCAGTGCTATATCTTTCAACTTGCAGCCCTGAAACCTGTATAACTCCACAGCAAGACGAGTGCGTGGAGGAAGCGCCTCCAGAGCCTTCATGACAGCGACGAGTTCGTCGCGGTCGATCGCGATCTGTTCAGGAGATGGCGCTGTCTCCCCGATTTCTTCGGTCAGCGCAGAAGCATCGAACATCCGGCCTTCGAACATGCAGCGACGTAGGGCGTCCAGAGAAAGATTTCTGACAATCCTTTTCAGATAACCAACTGGTTGCTCCGGTCGGAGCCGAGCGTCGGCTGAATTCCACCGCAAAAAAGCTTCCTGAACAATGTCCTCTGCGCGAGCCCTGTCACCGAGAATGGCAGATGCGAGATCGATCAGCTCGACCCGGTGCAGTAAATAGAGGTTCAGCGATCTGTCCGAATAGCCCAATATCCCACTCCCGGAGGCAACCAAGCCACTGCCCGGAAAACCTCGATGCCGCTGGCAACAAAGCAACGGCAGGCACCCTTTTTTTCGTGTCCAGCCTGACGTGCATCGCTCGCCGTTTGCTGATGGCTACATCATTTTCCAGGCCAGCCCGGTTAGTCTGAGAGGTGAGCCGGTTGGTCGAAGTGCCCTATGCCGCACGGGGAATAGCGGGTCCTGATCACAACGGATGTCTCTCTCGACTCGCCTCTCTTCTTGACCCCGCCGCAGCCTGCAAGAAAAGCGCACGACACGATTGCTGGACGTCGATAAGTGTCGAGGAGACGCCGCGCAACAGGAATGTCATGGACTGAAACACCCCATTTCTTGGCGGAAATTAAAACTTGAGTATTAAATTCTTGTTTTTGTTGAGCACCGGCCGGTGCGAATGCTGATGACACGCATAGACCCCAGGTTTGAATCCCAGACCTGTGTCACAATTCCGCAACATTAATCCGTTCCCACAAGACCACGAAGCTTGCAGCCTTCCTCATGACCGATAGCCGGTCTCAGCGGAGAGCTGCTCTGGATCGGACCGGTGCCGATGTCGTCGCACGGCCCGACCTCCACGCTCCTGCGAACAATCTCGTTTTCCCCCACCCGATCCCGACCGGCCTGCTGGCCACACTGATAGCGAGCCTTTCCTGTTTTGCTCATCGGGAGGAAGGTATGGGAACAGTACGAGTTTCCGACCCCGGACGGTGCTCTCTCCGCAGCGGATTGCTGCGAAAACGCAACCGCTGCGGCTGGTGGCAGGATCTCGGCCATTTCGACACGAATGCCAACGTGCATACCCACCTGCATGTACCCATGCAATTGGGGGGATCCTCGCTTAAAGAATCCACCGGCTATACGAAGCCGTTGACAGTAAAATCGCCGGCGGAAAGCTGTAATTAAGTTTACGTGCGGAGCAGGCTCCAGATTTCGCTCGAGAACCAGACACTCAGGAATTCACCACGTTCGCTGGCCCGCCTGCCGGTCCTAAAATAACGTATGGGCAATCGAAGCGCGTAGTGTATAGTCTCCAAGATGTGGTTGCTAGGCGGTCTGTCGACCTCTGCATTTGGAAAACATCGGAAATTGCACCGGCGGCATCATGAAAAGTTCCGACCCAATGGACGGCTTGCTGGCAGGCGCTAATTCCGGAGATGCGCTCATGTTGCTTTGCTTCAGTATTTGCGCAGCCGGTCAAGTTTAGAAGTGCGTCCTGTATTTGGATCAGGCGACATGTTAAGGGTCAATGGGCTTTTCGAACCACAAGAGCTCAAGCATTGCATTCGCGATCTTGTCGCCCTTTCGACTCTGCCGACAAGCTGGAAAGACTACAACTCGCAGCAAACTGCTGAGAGTGTGGCCGCCGCATTGATTTCCATGCTCAATGCCGACATCATCTATGTGTCCTCACCGGGGCTGGGCGATGACGCCCCCGTGGAAGTGATACGAACGAGCTTCGTAAGCTCTGCCGAAGCGATCGATCGCATCAAAACCATCGTTCGTGGTGCCTGGCTGGACAAGCGCAAGCAGGCATTCGGGATCGGCAATACCTTTGGGAATGGCGAATTGCATTTCGCCAGCGCTCCGATAGGCTTTGGCGAAAATGCGGGGATTGTTGCAGGCTCCCTCCATCCTCATTTTCCAAGCGATGCCCATCGGCTGCTTCTCGAAATTGCCGCAAGCCATGCGACACTGGCTATTGAGCGCGGATATGCGGATGCCCAGCAACTGCGTATGGCGAGCCTTGTGGAGCGATCTTCCGAACTCGTTGGCTTTGTCCGGTTAGAAGGCAGTGTTGACTATCTGAACAAGGCTGGCTGCGAACTGCTGGGGCTCTCTGGCCCCCAGGAAGCACGGCATCTCAACATCATCGATTTCATAACTCCAGATCAGCAAAGCCGGGCGCGCCGCAAGTTGCTGCCACAGGTTATGGAGACTGGTCGCTGGCTTGGAGAGCTCAATTTCCGACACTTCAAAACAGGAGAAGACATCCCTTTTTTGGTAGATTGGTTCCGCATCGACGATTTGCTTACGGGCCGTCCTACAAATATGGCGACAGTCAGCCGCGATCTAAGAGGGCAAAAAAAAGTAGATAAGAACCTTCAACGCCTGAACGTGTTACTTGAGCAGCGGGTGTCCGAACGTAACTCGGAGTTGGCAGAAGCGCTTAAACGGCTAACCTTTGAAGCCGCTGAACACGCGCTTGCAGATGTCCGCGCTCAGGAACTGCAGCTAGAGCTCCTTCATGCGTCCCGCCTCAGTGCAGTAGGGCAAATGGCTGGCGCATTGGCGCATGAATTGAATCAACCGCTCACCGCGCTGACAAACTTGGTCAACGCTGGACGCCACATGATCTCAAAAAACACGCATACGGTGGAGTCGGTGCAAGAAGTGCTCCATGAGGCTTCAGCCCAGGCACTGCGCGCCGGCGAGATCGTCCGCCGCCTCAGAGAGTTCGTTAAGCGGGGCGAGACGGAAATGCGGATAGAAAAACTCCCTGACTTGATCCGCGAAGCCAGCGCCCTCGCTTCCATGGGAAGCGGAACACACGGGGTACGCACCAAGCTGAAATTTGACCCGCGCGCCGATGCGGTATTGGGGAACCGAGTTCAACTCCAACAGGTCATGCTCAACTTGATACGCAATGCGCATGAGGCAATGGTGGAGAGTGAGCGACGCGAGTTGGTGGTCTCGACATCACGGCTCGACGAGGAAACGATTGAGATCTCGGTGGCAGATTGCGGACCCGGTGTTCCGGATGAGATTGCCGAGCATCTTTTCGAACCCTTCCACACAACGAAACCGGACGGGATGGGCTTGGGGTTGTCGATCTGCCGCATAATCGTCGAAGCTCACGGCGGCACGCTGCAATATGAGCCTAACCTCGGAGGCGGAGCGATCTTTCGTATAAACTTCACTTTCCCACGGGAGCAATGAAATGGAGGTAGGTACGTCTCCTTTCGTTTATGTTGTTGATGACGACCCAGCGGTACGTCGTTCGCTGGAGCGCCTGCTGGACGCAGTTGGTTTCCGGGTGACTTCCTACGCGACGCCCAAGGCATTTCTCGGTGTGGCGGAAGATTTGGCTTTAGGCTGCGTTCTGCTGGATCTTCGCATGCCTGAGATGGATGGCTTCGAGGTTCAGGCTCGCCTGCTGTTGATCAACCCTGGTTTGCCGGTCATCGTAATAACGGCTGAAGGTGATGTCCAAAGTGCTGTCCGTGCGATGAAGGCAGGAGCAGTAGACTTCATCGAGAAGCCATGTTCTGACGAGACTCTCATTTCGGCTATTGAATCCGCGTTGCGTGGCATCGGCATGAAGGGTCGGACAGAAGATATCGCTGCCGCGGCTGTGCTAATAGGGACGCTCAGTCCACGGGAGCGGGAAGTTCTGGAAGCACTGGTCGCCGGGCAGCCAAACAAGGTCATCGCCTTCAGGCTCGGCATCAGTGTGCGCACCGTCGAGGTTCACCGCTCACGCATGATGGAACGTTTGGGCGTGCGTCAACTGGGCCAAGCGGTCAAACTTTCAGTTCTCGCAAGCCTGGCAGAGGGTGGGTGAATGGCACCTGCGGCACCGGTAGAGGCTAGCCCGCGGGCCGCTACACTTATCATGCTGCACGCCGAAACAGCCGCGACACCTGGATCACCCCATCACTTCGGCAACAGGCACTTCGGCAACAGGCCGCGAGTTCCGGGATCTGCGGCACGAGTCGTACAGAGTCGACTCAGGCGGCGGACGGCGAAGCATCCATCGCTTCCTGTATTGACATACCAAGCTCGCGTGCGCTGAATCCGCCTTGGTGTCGCAAGCCGTTCACAAAGAATGTCGGCGTTCCGTTGACACCGCTGCGGACACCACCAATGAAGTCAGCCTGAATTTTGTCGGCGTGCATCGACCGAGCGATCGACTCGCGAAGTGCGATCTGCGACAGCTTCAATGTTCCGGCAATGGCAAAAAGAAGTTGCATGCTAAGCCGGTGCTGGTTCAAAAAAATCGCATCATGCATGTCCCAAAACACGCCTTGATCGCCGGCATACTCCGTCGCCTCGGCTGATGACGCTGCGAAAGGATGAACCTCGACCAATGGGAAATGCCGAAAGACGACACACAGCTTCTGACCATACAGGCTCTCCAAGGATCGGACGACGGGATTAGCGAGAGCGCAGAAGGGACACTGGTAGTCGCCATACTCCACGAGCGTGACGCTTGCGCTTTCACCACCACGCTTGTGATCGCGCGCATTAACGGGAACTTTGAGCGTCGACATTTTTTTGCTCCAGGTTTGGCATCTGATCGAGCGCGTCAAGAATGACATCCGCTCCGGGATTGACCGCGACCGGCGACAAATAGCTCCACGCGATCGTGCCGTTCTCGTCAACGATAAAAAGGGCTCGAGCGCATTCGCCGACGTCATCGCGATAGACGCCATAGGCCTGAGCCACCTGCGCCTTGGGGTGAAAATCCGACAGCAACGGGAAATGGAGGTTCCGATCCCGAGCGAAGGCCTGGTGACACCAGGCGCTATCGACAGATATGCCCAGTAGGGACGCGCCCTTGTTTCGAAATTCGGAAAGCACGTGATTGTAGAGGGTCATCTGGTCCCCGCAAACTGGGCTCCAATCTGCGGGATAGAAGGCCAGGATCACGCGCCGGCCCGTAAACTCGGACAGCGAGAGGGTTTGATCCGGCGTTACGCGTAAGGCAAAAGCGGGCGCCTTTGTTCCCCGTGAAAGAATCTCCGACATATGTTGCTCCTGTCACTCTGTTATTCCCGTGGTGGAATGAGCGAGATCGCCTTGCAGGCCGACGCTTTGAGATCTCAGCTTGTAGGCCAGAGCCAGCAGTGTCGCCCCTAGAACAACGGCGTGTGCGCCGGTCCAGAAAGTCAGCACGAGGGCCCCGACAAAAGGCCAGAAGATCAGCAGAACTCCGAAGACGACGCTCGCGATGCCGCCAACCACCAGCCAGACGCGACCGTGATCGATCTTGAGCCGATAAGCCGAGATCAGCATGAAGGTGCCAGATACCATCGCCCGTGAGGCGAGGAGAATGACGAACGCCAAGATTGTAATACCGGGCCACAAGATCGCGACCGCACTGGCGGCGACACCAAGGATGCCGCTGAGCAGCAGCCAGATCCAGCGCTCTCCTCTTCGCGCACCGCGTATCGATGCAACGATCCCGAAGATCCCGTCGATAAAACTGAACACGGCGAAAACCATCACAAATGAGAGCATCGTGATAAACGGCATCGCGAAAACGGCGATGCCGAACAGGATCGCGACAACGCCCTGCAACGCGACTGCCCACCAGTTTCTTGCGAGCATGTCATTCATCGACTCAAATTTGCGGCTATCGGGCGATGCGATAATCATAGTGTTCTCCGTTCGCGTCCGGGATTTAAGTAACCAGTTGGCGCTGACAGCGCGTGCTGGCATGCACGACACGCCATAAAGGATAGGGTAGTTGTGCCGGGCGAGCCGTGATGATCGTCAGTTTTTAGTTCACCGGTAGCGTTGTGTTGATCGGCAGAGGAGGAAGCCGAAATGCCACACCTGGGAATCTCCGCAGTGAATAAGTCGCCTGCGCCTCGCCCGTGGCCGCTGGTCGTTCTGTAAAGGGCTGGAAAGCTGAGCTTGATCGCTGTCCGCATTGGCAGGCGTATCGCCACTTCCAGACGAAAAGTTGAGCTCACGCCGCAAAGAACTCAGCCGCGCATGACTTGGTGCCAGCAAGGCAGCTTGAGTGGAGCGACATCCATCTTCTTGCTTTTCTGGCGGACCACAAGGACGTTCCGACGCGTGCGCCCTCGACGCATCCGCGCCCTTTCCGGCGGGATGAGCGTTGCGACCGTGATCGCCGCAAAAACGTTCAAAGCGGCAAACGTGACAGAACCATCCTGCGCGAAAACAAAATTATGTCTCCGGTTCGGCTACACCATCGGCAAGGCGCGGTTGAGAGACGCCTCGATCTTTCAGGTTGTTTCGGCACCTGGGTCAACGGGCGCTTATGCCGTCTTCCCTCGTCTGTCCCTGCACCAGTTCCACCCTAACTGTGTCTACGACGCGGGTCGCGTCATCCTTCGTTTTGCCGCACAGCAGCAAAGCCCGGTCGGCAAGAGCAAGACCAGCGGCTAGATTTTCCGGAAACACCGCAGTCGCGTTGAGTTTGGCAAAGTCCGCTATGTCGAGGTCATCAGCCGTTGATACGAGCGACGCTGGAGCCCTTTCAAGAGCCTTCACTTGATGCAGGATGCGTTTCACCGTGCCTTGATGATCGAACGTAATGACAACCAGAACGGCTTGATCCAGCCCTGCCGCCTCGAGAATGCGTCGATGTCCTGCGTCGCCGAATACGACCTTTTGAGATTTCCGCTGGGCAGTCCGAAACCGCGGCAGATCCATCTCAATCGCCACGTAAGGGACCTCCGCCGATTCCAGGACCGTTGCGACGAGGCGACCAACACGACCACAACCACACAAGATGACGTGATCCCGGAGGCCAAAGCTATGGGCGCGGATCAAAGCTTCCGTTGCGGCGATGCGACGATCTCGACGACCGAATGGCCAACCGGCCCAGTGGTTGCGCTGGATGATGAGCGGGGCAACACCCATCGTGAGGGCAAGAGCAATCAGTATCGGCTGCCCCAGTTCCGGCGATATAACGCCGGACTGAAGCGCAAGCGACATAAGCAGTAATCCAAACTCGCCGCCATGCGCGAGAATAACAGCGGTCCTTGCCGCTGCCTCGCGGGGCGCCCCGGCGATCAGTCCTGTCACAAAGGTCAGCAGCACCTTTACGGGAACAAAAACCAGCACCCAAAGGATGATCGAGAGGGGAAATCTCGGTATTGCCGACAGGTCGATACCCATGCCCACGGTGATAAAGAACAGCCCGACCAAAACGTCGCGAAACGGCCGGATGTCCTCCTCGACGCGATGGCGAAATTCGCTCTCACCGATGACGATGCCCGCGACAAACGCTCCGATCGCAGGAGCAAGACCTGCAAGGTGAACGAGATAGGCGGTGCCTATCGCGCTCATCAGCACCCACAAAAGGAAGAGGTCGGCGGAACGTGACCTGAGAACCCACGAGAACCCGAAGCGGATCAAAGGCCGCGCGATGACGGCTGCCGCGAGCAGCGCACCGGTTGCAACTGAAATTTGTTTGAGAAATGCCATGGGCTCCAGGGTTTCGCCTTGCGACAAAGCGTCCGCCAGGATGAGAAAGGGGAGTGTTGCCAGGTCTTGGAACAGCAATATTCCAAGCGCCAGCCGTCCGTGCCGACTGGTCATTTCGCCCTGCTCAGCGAGTTGCTTAAGGGCGATGGCTGTCGACGACATCGCGATGGCGCCGCCTATGATAATTGCCGGCTGTAACGCTACGCCGCTCAGGAACAGCCCGGTGGCCACGAAAGCGATCGTCATGCCAACCTGCAGGCTGCCAGCACCAAGCACATCCCATCGCGCGCGAATAACGGTGGGAACAGAGAATTCGAGGCCGACCATGAACATGAGAAAGATCAGGCCAAGTTCCGCTAGAAACCGTGTATCCTCCGCCGAACCGAAAACGCCGAGGCCATGCGGCCCGAGCGCCACACCGACAAGAAGATAGCCTGTGGCGGCTGGCATCCGAAGGAGGCTTAGAAGACCAACCGCAAATCCCGATGCAACGATGAGGATAAGTGTCCGGGCTAGCAAATCGTGCATTTCGGCCTCGGGTCTCTGCGGCGGATACGACATGGCAACTGAACGTCCGGACCAGATTCCTTCCTGGCACGCTGACGCCCTTCGGAAGGGTCAGCGCAAGGACCATTCTCCCGGCAACTGGCCATTTCAGGGAAATCTGAACTCGCAGGTCTTCGAGGCAGGCCAAGATGTGGGGCGTTGCGCGAACGAAGATCACTCGGGAGACATGAGCTGATTCCGGCCAGACCAACCCGGTCCAGATCCATCTCCTCTTGCCGATCAGTTCCCGGACTTTCCTGAGGGATCAAGCGACCAACTCCTCTCGAAGGATCACAGCCGGGCCAAGCAATAGCCCGGCTGATATCAACGGTGATTGATCACGGCGAGATGGTAATTCGGTTGTCCACCTTGGTGACGCCAGGCGCACGCCAAGCTGCGCGCTCGGCTTCCTGCCGTTCCGCCCACGAACGAACGGTGCCTGTGAGGGTCACCTCCCCGCCGCTGGCGGTTACGGTCACCCGGTTCGCATCGACCTCAACCATTCGTTTCAGAGCATCCTCGATCTTCGATTTGATCTCTGTTGGAGTGGCGCGCGGCTTCAGTGTGACCAGGTTGGAGATACCCCGCACACCCTTGACCTTTCGCACAGCGACCTCGGCCCGATTGCGTTGATATTCCCACTCGACATTGCCTTCGAGGGTCACCCAGCCGTTTTTGACGACGACTTTGATGTTTTCGTGCGAGTAAGGCAGTTCATACTTGAGCGCTTCGACGGCGGAGCGCGCAATTTCGGGATCGGGTCTTTCGTGGATCGAAGGCAACCGGACTTCGATATCGTTGGCGACGCCGAGAACGCCCCTAACCCTTTTCGCCGCTTTCTCCGCCTCATACTTCTGGGTGAAGCTGCGCACAAAGCCGCTCAGCGTGACCACCCCGTTTTTCACTGCAACCCCGACATCTGAAGCATCGATATCCGGATCCCATTTGAGTTCGCTTTCCACGTCTCGCTTGATGTCACTGTCTGTTGTCATGTCGCGATCCTCCGCTGTGAGTGATGAAGCTACACGTCGAAGGCTTCCTTCGTACGCAGCATCCAGAAGCTAGCTCGCCTATGGTGGTTCGGCCTTGACGGTCATCAGCTTTGCCGGGAATCCCGTTGAAGACATTCGCTCGCTCGTAAAACAAGAAAGCCCGCAACCGTGGGCGGTCGCGGGCAACGGGGGCGTTTCATAGGGAGAGATGAATTAACCCGCCTGGACTGAAACGCGGCGGGCCTTAGCCTGTGGCTCCGTGGACTTTGGTATGGTGAGGGTTAGCACGCCGTTCCTGAATGTGGCCGTGGCCGCGTCAGCAATGATGCCGTCGGGAAGCGTTATCGTTCGCTCGACGGTGCCATACGCTCGCTCTTTGACGAGAACGCTATTTTCCTCGAGTTCATACTCCGACTTCTTCTCGCCACGGATCGTCAACAGACCGTTGCTGATCGACACATCTATGTCGGCTTCGCTGATGCCCGGCAATTCTGCGGTGACTTTGACCTCTTTGCCGTTATCAACGACATCGACACGAACGTCGTCCAGATGAGACGTCCGATCGATAGCGGCGAACGGATAGGAAATGGCGCGCCAAAAATTGTCGAAAGCGCGCTCAACTTCCGTTTGCAGCCCCGACATCGGGTCTATCGGTGCAGAGCGGGCGGTAACGTCGCGGCCGGAGCCTCGCCAGGGAACGAGATCTGTGATTTTCATTGCATGTCCTCCATCATCCCGCTTTGACGCTTATCTTGGCAGCGGGGGATGGCGCGGCTTTAGGCAGTGTCAGCCGAAGAATGCCGTCCTTGAAAACGGCCTCGATCTTCGCGGTATCGATAGGCTCGGAGACTGTAAAGCTGCGCTCATAGCTCCCATCACGATACTCCGCATGCACCAGCG
Organism: Agrobacterium sp. SORGH_AS 787; assembly: GCF_030819035.1. Taxonomy (NCBI): domain Bacteria; kingdom Pseudomonadati; phylum Pseudomonadota; class Alphaproteobacteria; order Hyphomicrobiales; family Rhizobiaceae; genus Agrobacterium; species Agrobacterium sp. SORGH_AS 787. The sequence continues at coordinate 1,299,391 of NZ_JAUTBG010000001.1, read as the reverse complement.
CATAACCTTCAGGCGCAGTGGAAACCGATCGAGCGGAGATTCGCAGGACACGCTGGTCGAGCGTGACATCAAGACTCTCCGGATCCGCGCCCGGCATGTCGAGTATGAGATGAACGCCAGACTTGTCTTCGATGATATCGGTTGGCGGGTTGAAGACAGGTCCGGCACGGGTGCCTTCTGCAGATGCTGTGCCGTTGAGTTGGTGATCGGTCATTGTGGTTTCTCCTCAGGACCGGCTGACGGTGATCTTGTGTGGCCTATCCGCATCTGGACGGGGTAGATCGAGCCGGAGCACGCCGTCCTTAAAAGTCGCGGTCGCCCGTTCGCCGTCGACCCGGAACGGCAATATCAGGTTCCGGGCAAAGGCACCGGTGACGCGTTCCTGGCGATGAATGACAGCATCCTCCGCCAAGGGTTCCATCGCTCGCCTGCCACTCAAGGTAACGGTGTTGTAATGGACCGCGACGTCGAGATCCTGCGGCGACACGCCGGGTATCTCGGCTGTGATCACCGCTCCATTGGTTCCGGCCCAGACATTCATCAAGGGTAATTCGGGTCCATCCGCCAGCCGGAAATTGTCAAACAGACGACTCATGTTGCCTTGCGCGGAACGCACCTGGCGGAGCGGGTCGAACCATCGCCCCGTGTTTTCGATGTTAGGCTGCATGCCGATCTCCCTTCTTGAATAGGAACAACGTCCAGGTCTTCAAAGGTGCATCCGCGATGCGCAGGTCACATTGATGACCGTCAGTTTCAGGCCTTAAAATTCGTGTATTTGTTTTGGGGTCCTGGCAAAAATCTCCAGCGGCCTCCCCGACGAGGGGACGTTTACGAAGGGCGGGGCAGCGAAGATGCCGATAACCAATGGCGATCCATATGCAACCCTCGGCGTCAAGCGCGATGCCTCGCAGAGCGATATCCAGTCGGCCTATCGCCGCAAGGCAAAAAAGCTCCATCCCGATCTCAACCCCGGAAACAAACAGGCTGAACAGGATTTCAAAGCACTGTCGGCAGCCTACGAGATTCTGCGCGACGAAGAAAAACGCCGCAAATTTGATAATGGCGAGATCGATTCGACGGGCACGCAAAGGCAAGAACGGCGATACTATCGTGACTTTGCCGATGCCGGCACGGCTGGTGGGTCCTACGACGATGGCGATGGCTTCGCGGATTCGGCCGGCGGCGACATCTTTGCCGAATTTTTCTCTCGTCAAGAGCGGCGGGGTTTCCGCGTGCCCGGTGCCAACGTCCGGTACTCAATGGAGATCGACTTTCTCGATGCGGTCAACGGCAGCACACGCCAGGTCAAGCTATCAGACGGCGAGATGGTGGACATCCACATCCCCCCAGGCACCCGAAACGGGCAGACCCTCAGGCTGCGTGGCAAGGGCCACGCCGGCGTAGGTGGGGCGGAAGCCGGTGACGCTCTGATTGAGGTTCACGTTCGCCCTCATCCTTTCTATCGGTGCGAGGGTGATGACATTCATCTGGACCTCCCGATCACGCTTGGCGAAGCCGTCCTCGGTGGCAAGGTTAAAGTGCCGACACCTGCCGGACCCGTGGTTGCGACCATACCGGAGAATTCGTCCAGTGGACGGATTCTGCGCATCAAGGGAAAGGGCGTGGCTCGCCCAAAAGGCTCTCGGGGCGATGTCTATGCCTTGCTGAAAATCATGCTCCCCGAAAGTCCGGACGCCGAGTTGAAGACGTTCGTCGCCCACTGGTCGGCCGGCAAAGTCTATAATCCTCGAGACAGGATGGGAGTGTAGATGATGAATCAAGAAGAATTTGCACATAACCTTCAAATCGATATCGCTCAGTTGCGCGCCTTGACGGAGCGAGGCTGGATATCGCCTTTGATGATCGACGGGCAGGAAACCTTCCGGGACGTCGATCAGGCAAGAGCCGAATTGATAGCCGATCTAACAAATGAAATGGGCATCAATGATGACGGCGTGGAGGCCGTGCTTGCCCTGCTTGACCAGCTTTACAGCCTACGCCACGCCGTCGGCGATCTGATCGACACATTGGAAGGACAGCCCCTTATCATTCGGCGTCGTATCGTCGCGGAGGTCCAAAAGCGCAGGAGACTTGCGCATCTGAGATCGCGTCCGCGTCGATGAAACAATTCAAGACGCGCAAGCCTTGGGTTCCAAGATCACCGACAACAAAACCCGCCACAACCACGTCGCGCCGGGTAGCTCAGCCTGTTCATTGCATCGCGGTTCCATTCTTTTGCTGTCCCTTGATCGCAACACCAACCATCGCAGGCCTGAGCAGCCGGCCGTGGAGCAGATAGCCCGGCTGCAACACCTCAACAACAGTGCCTTCCTCGGCGGTCGCATCGGTGTGCTCGCGAACCGCGTGATGAACGTGCGGATCGAAAGCCGCGCCGAGCGGATCGATACGTTGCAATCCATGGCGGGAAAGCGTGGATAGCAGATTGGATTCCGTCACCTCCACGCCTTTTAGGATCGGGCCGACGGTGTCGTGGTCAGAAGTCCCCTTCGGAACGCTGTCAATCGCACGTCGGAGATTGTCGAGCGTGTCCAGCAGGTCTCCCGCCAATTGCGAGGCCGCAAACTTGACGGCCTCATCACGCTCTCGTTGCATCTTCTGCCGGATGTTCTGCTGCTCGGCGAGCGCCCGCAACAATTTGTCCTTCACATCAGCCAGTTCGGCCTGCAGGGATGCCTCTGAGCCCGTGTCGGGCTCAGATCCAGCACCCGTCGTCTGGCCAGTTGGGTCCGATCTTGCCACGTTCGGCTCGTCCTCTTTCCGAGGGTCCGCGTCAGCCATGGTGCTCGTCCTTGCTGTCGACTTCATCGAAATCAGCGTCCACGACATCCTCGCTCGATGCGCCATCCGACGCGTCGCTGGCTCCAGAAGACGATGCGCCGGATGCTTCATGCACCTTGGCTCCAAAATTAACGGAAGCGATATTGAGGGCCTTCGTCTTGGCCTGTATCTCGTCCACGGAGTCACCTGCAATCGACGACTGTAGTTCTTCGATCGCTTTTTGAACCGGGGTACCGTCAGCCGGTGAAGACTTTTCCTTTGCTTCGTCCAGCGCTTTCTGGCTGATGCCGATCTGCGCATCGGCCTGATTGCGCGCCTCGACCAAAGCGCGCCTCTTTTTATCTGCCTCGGCATTTGCCTCAGCCTCCTTGACCATGCGGTCAATATCGGCCTGAGAGAGTCCACCGGACGCCTGGATCTTGATTTGTTGTTCCTTGCCGGTGGTCTTGTCTTTTGCCGTGACATTCACGATGCCGTTGGCGTCAATGTCAAAGGTCACCTCGATCTGCGGCACGCCACGCGGCGCGGGCGGAATTCCCACCAGATCGAACTGGCCGAGCAATTTATTGTCGGCAGCCATTTCCCGCTCGCCCTGGAAGACGCGGATCGTCACGGCGTTCTGATTGTCTTCCGCTGTGGAGAATACCTGGCTCTTCTTCGCCGGAATAGTGGTGTTGCGCTCGATCAACCGCGTGAACACGCCGCCAAGCGTTTCGATACCCAACGACAGCGGGGTCACGTCGAGCAGCAGCACATCCTTGACTTCGCCCTGCAGTACCCCCGCCTGGATGGCGGCACCGATCGCCACCACCTCGTCCGGGTTGACGCTCTTGTTCGGCTCTCTGCCGAAGATATCCGAGACGGTTTCCTGCACCTTTGGCATGCGCGTCATGCCACCGACAAGAACCGCTTCATTAATGTCCTCGCGCTTTATTTTGGCATCCTTCATCGCCGCCCTGCACGGTTTCTCGGTGCGGCGGATGAGGTCGTCGACCAGATCCTCGAGCTTGCCCCGCCTGAGCTTGATCTCCAGATGTTTTGGGCCATTCTGGTCCGCGGTGATGAAGGGCAAGCTGACTGTGGTCTCCAAAGTCGAAGAAAGTTCGATCTTGGCTTTCTCTGCTGCCTCTCTAAGCCGCTGCAACGCCAGGCGATCTTTACGGAGATCTATTCCCTGTTCCTTTTGAAATTCGTCCGACAGCCAGTCTACGATCCGTTTGTCGAAGTCCTCGCCGCCCAGAAACGTATCGCCATTGGTCGCCCTGACTTCGAATACGCCATCGCCGATATCGAGAAGGGAGATATCGAATGTGCCACCACCAAGATCGTAGACGGCGATCTTTCTGCCATCTTTTTTGTCCAGCCCATAGGCCAGTGCGGCAGCGGTGGGTTCGTTGATGATGCGCAGAACCTCCAGCCCCGCGATCTTTCCGGCATCCTTTGTGGCCTGTCGTTGGCTGTCGTTGAAGTAAGCGGGTACGGTGATGACAGCCTGGCTGACCTTGCTGCCCAGATAGGCTTCCGCTGTTTCCTTCATCTTCAGCAGAATATGGGAGCTGATCTGGCTTGGGCTATATGTCTTTCCCGCGACCTCGATCCACGCATCGCCGTTATCGCCTTTGACGATCTTGTAAGGGACCAGCTTCATGTCCTTTTCCACCATCGGATCATCGTACCGCCGGCCGATCAGTCGCTTAATGGCAAAAATCGTATTCTCGGGGTTGGTGACGGCCTGTCGTTTTGCCGGCTGCCCGACGAGAATTTCGCCGTCTTTGGCAAACGCCACAATAGAGGGGGTGGTCCGACCGCCCTCGGCATTCTCGATGATTTTAGCCTGCGCGCCTTCCATCACTGCGACGCAAGAATTTGTCGTACCCAGATCGATGCCGATTACCTTGCCTGCCATGTTCTTAGCTCCCAATGTTGAGGGCAACGCGACTGCCGCGCCACGTCCGAAGTCTCGCCTGTAAAAGGACTGCCGACCTTGATGCCCGTCAGTTTCACATTCCTATGAGACCAGACGCTCGAAGCCTCTCCCGGGGGGCGGCACCTCTTTTCGTGGAAGAAGGAAGGGGTCGGCTCGGCGAGCATAAGCTCGCAGCATCTTTCACGGCTTTCTTGTCGCCACTTGTGTCCTGTTGATCACGATTTGGCGCGGGCCATGCAGTGAGATCACTCCATGTTCCTGCAAGTCGGTGAAGGCTCTGCAGACTGTCTCGGCAGAGATACCAAGCATGTCAGCAATGTCGTAGCGCGTGATTGGTAATGAGAGACTGTCCTCGTCACTTGCTGAAAGCCTATGATGAAAGTAGGTCAGAAATTCCCTGACCTTTTCCTTTGCGGTCATGGTGCTGATTACCAACAGATGCTCCTGCATGCGTTCCAGCGCTTCGAAGACGTGCCGGTTGATTTCGACGGCAGTCTCCTTGTCTTCCTTCGCTAGAGCCTCCACGCGCTGGCGAGGGTAGCAGGCGACCAATGTTTCGTCCGCTACGGCCTGAACGGCAAATCTATGATGAAGCCGCGATGTAAAACCGAAAAGATCTCCTGGCACGAAAATGTCGACGAGCCGTCGGCGCCCGTCGGCGCTTATCAGATACTTGCGGGCGGAGCCTGACACTATACGATACCAAGTCTCGCTGCGCTCTTCCTGTCGATAGATTTCCTGCTCGCGATGGAAGCGACGAAGATGTGCAAGAGAGCGGAGTTGCGCTGGCTCAGGCATCGGCACTCCAGCCAAGCCTCGTGGATCGATTGAAGTTTCGGACAAGTCAACCATAGCGGGCCCTCCTCGCCAACTCACGTGAGCGTCAAAGGAGCATTGGCCAGACCCGCTCAGATTAGAATTCGTGGAGTCCACGTATGGTAGAATCACGCAAAGAGCCGTGACAGGGTCGGCTTCGCCCAGCATTTGCGTTGCCTGGCAACGTCGCGAATTGCATCGATGTCGTATGCCTTGTCGGCAAGGAACGTTGCGACGGGCCGGAAGTTGCTCAGCAGCCTTTCGGCAATAGGTGCATCGACAGCCTGACCGACCCTGAGTTCCCGCTAAACCGGCCCTGCCGTCTACATCGATAAGAGCATGGGCATCGCCGTCAAGCCGCGGCGGGAACGTCCCCTGCAAGGACCAGCAGGTCCATCCATTTTAGCGTTGGCACCCTGTTGGTGAACGTGGACACAAGAACTGTCGATCATCACGATATCTCCATCGTCACGCCTTGAAACAGCGCCAGAAGACGATCCCAAACGTCCACATTACGCCCAATTGTTCGCCAGCAGCGGGGCAATGACAGCTCTTTCTTCGTCGCTCAATTCGTGACGGCGCATGACACTCTATCTTCCAGAACATCGGGGGCACGAATGAGGGAGAGGTCTTCTCCACTGACGCCTCGGTATAAGGCGTCCCGACCATCGGAAGACAATGAAAACCTCTATCGAAACAAAACATCACATTTTGCTTCCGCTGCTACACTGGTTGCTTGATCCCAGGCATTGATAGAGGCTGAGCCATCAGCCACTCATTCCACACCGGTGTCGCTACATGGTTTCCCGTCACGGTCCGGAAAGACATGTGCTGGACCTGTTACAGTTAGCGTAACGGCGTCGCCCTCCGATAAGATCGTACGGTTTGGGATGCGCAAACGCATTGCGAATGGCTCTCGGCTGCCGACCGTTATAGACACATCTGAAGTAGCGCCATTGAACTCGATGTTCGTGGCCGTTCCGTGCACGCTGTTGTTTGCGCCAGCATGACCGTTTCGCACAGTGACATCAATTTGTTCGGCCCGCACCATGATCCGCGCGTCTCCCGACCGTGTCGGACCGCCAACCGGGATATTGCCCAACGCGCATTGCGCCCAACCATCTATGATCGTTGCCTGCAGAACAATGGCCTCACCTAGAAACCGCGCCGTTTTGACATCGATCGGTCGCGAATATACCTCACGGGGCGATCCCACCTGGGCAAAGCGACCACCCTCCATAACAGCCACCTGATCAGCGAAAGCCAGTGCCTCAGCCTGATCGTGGGTGACGAGGATGGTCGTAATGCCAGCCGCCGCCAGCACTTGAGCGACCGCGCGCCGTGTTGTCACGCGCAAGCTTGTGTCGAGCGCGGAAAACGGTTCATCCAGAAGTATCAGTCGCGGCTTTCGCGCCAATGCCCTCGCCAACGCAACGCGTTGCTGCTGGCCACCTGAGAGCTGATCGGGCTTGCGGATGAGCATTGACCGCTCTAGCCCGACCATATCGATAAGCTCCAAGATCAGCGCCTCGCGTCCGGGCATGTGGCGCTCAAGTCCAAAGCCAATGTTCTCGCTCACCGATAAATGCGGGAACAAATTTCCGTCCTGGGCGACAAGACCGATACCACGCTTATGTGCTGGGACTTGAACATGCCTGTCCGCGAGCAGACCGCCATCAAAGACTATGCTGCCGTCATCCGGCACGTCAAAACCGGCGATCATTCTGAGCAATGTGGTCTTGCCGCAACCCGAGGGCCCGACGATTGCGGTACGCGTTCCCATCTCGACATGCAGATCGACACCGTCCAACGCCGCAACGCTTCCAAAAGATTTGCGCAGGTCTTTTATCTCGATCAATGTCATCGTCCTGAGATTTTTCTTGATTGGTGATGCAGAAGCCACGTCATAGGCAGCGAAAACAGCACCATAAGCACTGCATAAGGCGCCGCCGCCGCATAATCTATCTCACTGGTCAGTGCCCAAAATGCCATCGCCAGCGTGCGTGTACCGTTAGGCGCAAGCATTTGCGTCGCTGTCAGTTCGTTGAGGATTCCGAGCGAAGCAAGCGCCATGCCCGCTGCCGCTCCAGGGGCGGCAAGCCTGACGGTTGTGGACCATAAGGCGCGAAATGGCGAGCGCCCGAGACTCGCTGCCGCCTGTTCTAGTTCGACCGGCACTTGCGCAATGCTTGTTCTGAGACTCACCAAAGCACGTGGCAAAAACATAATGATATAGGCGATCGCGATGGTCGCCACCGTTTGGTAAAGCGGCAAAGCCACACGCACGGTGACCGTAACAAGCGCAAGCGCGACGACAACGCCCGGCATAGCGCTCGAAAGATAATAACAGCTTTCCAAGAAACGGCTCGCCCGCGTTGGTCGGCGAACGGATAGCCAGGCGATCGGCAACGCAGCGACTGTGGTAGCCAGTCCCCCCACCACACAAATGCCGAGAGTTTGGGTAAGAGCCAACCCGATTTCGTTCCCCTGCCAGATCGCCGTGCCGCCAGCCAGAAGCCACCGTCCCAACGTCCACGCCGGAATGCCAAGTGCGAACACCGCAGTGATGACGGGCAAAAGCAGGACCGGATAACGCCAACGTCCAAGTCGCTTCACCCCGGCGTGCCGGGCCACCCCTGAGCCAAGCCGTGCGTATCGTCTGCGACCGCGCAATAGTGCTTCTAACCCTAGCAAGGCGAAACAGCAAAGGACGAGAACAACCGCCAGCATATTGGCCGCAACACCGTTGTAGGTGGACTGAAATTGCTCAACGATGGCGGTGGTGAATGTGTCGAAACGGATCATGGCAAAAAGCCCGTACTCGGCCAAGAGATGCAACGCAATCAGCAGTCCGCCACCGCACAAAGCAAGCCGCAACTGGGGCAAAACCACGCGAAAAAATACGGCAACAGGGGAAAACCCAAGAGCCGACGCCTGATCTTCCAATGCTGGATCCAACAGTCGAAAAGCGGCAGATACCGGCAGATAAAGAAAGGGAAAATACGCCACGACCGAGATCGCGATGCCGGCCTGCAGACCGTGCAGGCCGGGCCACAGGCCAATCCACGCATAGGAGTGTACGAAAGCAGGCACCGCGAGGGGAGTGATGGACAACCATGCCCAAAACCGCCGGGCGGGCATATCACTGCGTTCTGTCAGCCATGCCAATGCGACCGCCAGAACGCTACACAGGGGTACGGTGAAGACGATCAAGAGAATGGTGTTGAGAAGAAGTTCGCCGACCCGGGGCCGCCAAATGAGTCGAGAAGCCGTCTCCATTCCCGTCTGGATCGTCGCCCACATCACGAAACCGAGCGGCACGAGGGAAAGCAAGGCCATAACCGTAGCGCTCGCAAGAACCCACGAAGGGGCACCGAGGATACGCCTGCGTCGGGGGACGGCGAGCCCGCTAGGTGAAATGACAACCATCATGCGTCCAGGAAATGGCGAGACACCGCAGGCAAAACCTGCGGTGCTCCAAAGTTGCAACCTTAAAAGCTTAAAGAATGCCAGCCGCGGTCAGCATGTCGGTGACTTTGGCATTGTTGAGTTGGGATGGCTCAACTTTTGGCGCATCGAGGTCCGCGAGCGGCACCAGCGCCTTGTTTGAGGCTTCACCCTTGCCAACGGCATATTCAAACGAGGTGCCGTCACGCAGAACCTGCTGGCCACCTTTGCCGCTCACCCACTTGAGGAAGGCCTGCGCCTGTTCCTTATGCTTCGACGCAGCAAGCACACCGCCACCGGAAATGCTGACGAACGCGCCGGGATCCTTATGTTTGAAATAATGCAGTGCGACGTTCTTGCTGTTCTCACCAGTTTTCGCCTGATCACCGAAGTAATAATAGTGATAGATCACCGCGCCTGGAATCTCGCCCGCATTGACAGCCTTCATCGCCGTCGAATTGCCCTTATAGGCAGTGAAGTTCGTCTTCATGCCCTTCAGCCACTCCGCAGTTTCTGTTTCGCCCTTCAGCTGAAGCAACGCGCCGACAATAGCTTGGAAATCCGCTCCGGATGGCGATGCTGCCCAGCGGCCCTTCCACTCGGGCTTTGCAAGATCGAGCATCGATTTCGGCAACTGGTCTTCGGTAAGCTTGGTTTTGTCATAGGCAAAAACTGTGGAGCGTGCTGCGATACCGATCCAGTGGCCATTCGCAGGGCGGAATTCAGCAGGGACCTGCTCTAGCGTCGCCTGATCCACCGGTTCGAATAGAGACTTGCTATCGACCAGCGCCATTGCCGGGGAATTTTCGGTGAGGAACACATCTGCTGGCGAATTCGCGCCTTCCTGAACGATCTGGTTTGCAAACTCCATGTCGCTGCCCTTGCGAACGGTCACAGGAATACCCGTCTCCTTCGTGAAGGCATCGGCCCACTCCTTGGTGAGACCTTCATGCTGCGCGTTGTAAATGACGATACCGTCCTCAGCTGCGACGGGTCCAACAAAACCTGCTGCGGTCAGCAAGGCGGCAATAGCGATAGAAGTGCCGAATCTCATGTCTATCCCATTCTTCTGTTTGGCAGCCAGTTTGAAGCCTGCCTCGGGTTCCAGTTTTTGAATACCGTCGCACACTTTGCACGACGAAAACTATTCACTAAAACTCCACTTATATTGCCTGAGAATGGATATCCATGCGGACTAAAGTCCGTATTGCGAGGCAACCGCTATTCGCGTCGCTCAATCTTTCGAGTGCGCGTCCCGCCAGTATTTAGCCGCTTCCGTGCGGTTGCGCGCATGGAGCTTGCGCAGGACACGCGTCATGACATGCTTGATGGATTTCTCCTGCAAATTCAACAGGCGAGCCACCTCCTTGTTACTGTTGCCATCCGCCACCAAAACGAGAATCTGCTCCTCCCTTGCGGTTAGGTCGGACATTGCATGCCGGTCGTGTGTTTCGTGTCTGGATGGCGTTTTTACTCTGCCGCCGTCGAAAGACCTCGACATCCGCGAAGCCAAGGGTGGAGAGACATATGTCTTGCCCTCGAACACGTCCCTCATGATCCTTACCAATTCCGATGACTCGACGCCCTTAAGCACATAGGCGCGCGCGCCTGCCTCAATTGCTTCGACTATATCCCCCTGCTGTTCGGACGCGGTCAGGACGACGATAATGGCTTTCGCATCCTCGGCGAGGATGGCGGAGATTGCGGTGTGGCCACCGCCGGGCATGGAGAGATCGAGCAGAACGATGTCGGGCCTGTGTTGGATAAAGAGCAATAGGGCTTCATCGGAGCTGGCGCCCTCCGCGACGATTGTCATTCCGGGCTCGTCCTCAAGACTGCGGACCAAGCCCATTCGAAAAATGGGGTGATCGTCGATGATGACAATGTTCAACTTTCTTTCGTTCATCGTTTCTCCCGCATCTTCAGCCTCATATGGACCGACGCCCCACCTTCCGGCTGCATGTGGACCTCCATAGTACCACCGAGGCTTGCGACGCGCTCCCTTAGACCCACGAGTCCGAGCCCAACTGTCGAAGCGTCGGGAGAAAAACCGATGCCATCATCCTTGACCGTAATCGCCGTATAACCGTCCTTCTGGCGCGTGATGACGTCGACGCGAGAGGCTTGGGCATGCCGTGCGGCGTTGCTCAATGTTTCCTGAAGGAAACGGTATATGCAGATCTTCTCTGCAACCGATTGGACATCGATGCGGGCCAGATCGGCCTTGACGTGACTTCCAGAATAGAACTCGTGAGATTGGATTGCGCGCTTCACGACCTCGTCTGCGGAGAGCTCCTCCAGCTCCGGCAAACGCAAGCCTCGGCAAATGTTTCTGATCTCTTGTAATGCGTCGGCGACTGCCCGCTGGATCAGACTGTGATCATCTTCCCGGGCTTTCCCCTGCTCGATTGCTTTGAGCCGCATGGTGGCAAAGCCAAGCATCTGCGCAGGCCCGTCATGGAGCTCGGCTGAAATGCGGCGCAGATAACGCTCATTCAGCGTGGCGGCATTTTGCGATGCAGCGTCAATGTGCTGGCGCAAAGCAATGTTTGCGGTCACCATATTGGCAAGCTCTTCCACCTGATCGTCCAAGGCACGCTTCTGGCGTTCGATTTGCACGCTGCCGCGGGCGACAATACCGTAAAGAAGCATGAGCATGCAGATCGTGACAGCAGCCACGACAAGCCAACTTTGGAAGAGAACCTTTTGAAGTTCAGCAAGGATGTCGGCGGAGAATTCGTAAAGTTCCGCCACCCCTATGATCTTGCCCGTTCCAGTCTCATGGATCGGGCTGTAAACTTCGATCAATGGATACCCGCTTTTCCGCTCCAGCGAATGTTCCTGCCCGTTTAGCGTGGTGAAGGATGCATCCACCTGCCCTGCCAAGGCTGCCTTCAGCCCTTGTCCAGGGGCAAAATGCTGACCGATCAAATTTGGATCGCTGCTGAAAACGACTGTCCCGTCAGGCCGCCAGATTTTGAACGAAAAGAGTTCCTTTGCCAAAGGCCCCTTCTGGATCATGTCGAGAAGACGGCGCTGCGACTGCTCGCTGAGAACACTCGATTGGCCCAACTCCTGTACCAGCGGCGAAACGATGCTGTCCACGAAGAGAGCGGTCTCTCCCGCCCTCTCTTGAACAAGGGCAGTCTCGATGTGGGATGTGACCCATAAGCCAATCGTGAGCATCCCACCCGTAACCACGAGCAATCCCATAATTATAAACTGGCGCGCTAGTGTCAGTTGTGGTGGGAGGTGAAAAGCGATGTTGCGAACATGAAATGTCAAATCTAGTAGGCTTCGCCTCTTAGAAGAAGTTCGCATCGTCTTTTTCCGCGTCTACGAGACTGCCCGCCCCCCGTAAAATAGGAGAAATTGGTAAACATAGGGCGCGGGTACTGTAGGGTGCCGCAAAGCGATGATCAACCGGATCCGTCCATATGGATCGAACAGCGTATTAGTCTACGTTAATTTCAAATCCGCTGGAAGATGGCGGTCGGTGACGTGTGGCCGGATTTTGGGCGAGCGGGAGCTGGAATTTTCCGGGGTTATGGGGCAGCTCTACGGGGGCCGATGGGCCGTTCATGATGCCGCGCTCCAAGAATAGTTCCTCAACCAACCGCGGTCAGCGAAAAGAAATACATCTACACTGCTTGAGTAATGATCTGCGGTGCGAAACGGTGGTTCTTATAGCTGACGCTCGTTGAATGCATAACCGAGCGATGAGCCATCAACCGTTCAGCCATCAACAACGTGACAACGTACCGCCACCATTCGCAATTTGTACTTCATTCTTGAACCCAACCATGCCCTCAAGGATTTGGCAAACCGCTGAATAGTTGCATGCAACCACCTGCTTCGTGTCTTTCATGTATCAGGCCGACTGCGATTCATCGTGCGGCCGGGCATTGACCTCGACAGCTGCGCCCTGGAGGGGCGGCAAGTTTTGCTCGAAATTCGTCAATCCTCATATTGTCCAAATTGGATATCTTGCGGCTAGAAGATTAAAAATAGTGCGATACTATTAGTCGCATAAAAAATAATCATATTCATTTTCAAGCCTGACGTGTCCAACCTTTTCTTGTGATCGGTTTTCCGGCTGAGTGGAAGGTATCGCTTCACGCAGGAGCTATTCGGATTTCCCTCACTCTTATCAGGAGTCGCTTGATGTTTGGCTTTTCCTTCTCTCTTGCCAAAATGACCGCCGTCGTCGCCGTGGTAAACCTTTCGATTGCAATGCCGGCGGTCGCCGAGACGATCCGCATAGGACTGGGCGTCGATCCCGCTCACGGCGAGTATTTCGTTGCGGCCGAGCGTGGACTGTTCAAGAAGGCTGGACTGGATGTGGAGCTTGTGCGGTTCACGCAGGGTGGTGAAGGCGTCGATGCCGCGTTGACAGGGCTCGTCAATATTACCAGCGCTGCCGATATGACCACCATGATCCGCATGGCGCGTGGACCTCTGAAGCCTTTGGCCATCGGCCAGCGATCCATCAATTCCATCAAACTCACCGTGTCATCCAAGGTGCAGTCCATCAACGATATCAAGAAATTCGGAATCGTGGCCGGGTCAGTCAGCGAATACGCCGCACGCGCCGCCCTTAAGAAATTTGGCGTCGACGCTACGGGCGTAACGTTCGTTCGCTCCGGCCCGCCAGAATTGCCAGCGTTGCTGGCGCGTGGTGACATAGACGGTTACTTTGTCTGGGAGCCTCTTGCCAGCTTGGGGGTCCAGCAGGGCGGCAAGATTTTGATGACCAGCGTGGACGCTGGCTATCAATCCCATATGTGGATCACTGCCAACGCCGCATGGTACGAGACCCACAAGGACGAGGCAAATCGCTTGGTGGAGGTATTGTCGGAGGCGGCAAAGATCATCGCCGCCGATCCAGAGGCTGCAGCCAAGGATATCAATGCGCAGACACGCCTGCCTGTCGACCAGACCGCGACCACGTTGAAGATGTATGACTGGTCCGTCCGGAAATTCACCCCGCAGGACATTGAGGGCTACAAGAATATCACCACTTTTCTTGCCGAAAACAAAATGACAGACAAGCTACTCGATGTCGCCGCTGCCGTCCCCGTCGATACGTCCGGGACGAAGTGAGATGCACGGCGCCTCAATCCTCATCGAGCACCTCGATATCGACGTACCCGGCCGTAAAATCGTCGCGGACATCAATCTCTCGATAAAGGCCGGTGAATTTATTTGCCTTCTTGGACCCTCCGGCTGCGGCAAGTCGACGATCCTCAATGCGGTTGCTGGCTTTATCGACGTCATTGGCCGTCTTGAGGTCGGCGGCAAAAAGGTATCCGGCCCCGGCCCCGACCGCGGCGTCGTCTTTCAGAGCACGGAGGCGCTGTTTCCGTGGCTGACGGTGGAAGAGAATGTCGAGTACGGCCTTCGACTGAAAGGCGTGCCGAAGAGTGACCGTCGCAGGACGGCAGACCGCTTTCTTCGCCTGGTCGGACTATCCCATGCGGCCAAGCAGTTCCCCTCACAATTGTCCGGCGGTATGCGCCAGCGGGTGCAGATTGCCCGTGTCCTGGCCAATGAACCGCAGGTCGTTCTGATGGACGAGCCTTTCGGAGCGCTTGATGCGCAGACGCGCGAAGTCTTGCAGCGGGAAGTCCAGCGTATCTGGAACGCGACGAGAACCACATTTGTTTTCGTCACCCACGATATTTCCGAAGCGGTTCTTCTCGCCGACCGAGTCGTAACGATGACCGCGGGCCCGGCAGCCGGCATCAAAAGCATAACGCCCGTCGCACTCGCCCACCCCCGTGACCTGACAGATCCCGAATGCGTGCAACTTCAACGCGACTTGCGCAACACCATAGCCAACGAGGTGGATCGCGCCATGGGCAACGAAACCGCTGGAGAACGGGCTGCATGAGTATCGACAACAGCGCCTCCATTCAGACGCACCGGAGCGGAACCGTTAGCCAAATAGTGCGCCGCCTGCTTCGATCGCTTGTCAGTCGATATGGTGCGTTCGCAGCCTCGATTGCAGGCGGTGTCATCCTCTGGCAGATCGCAAGCACCTTCAGTTCACCACTCTTCCTTCCCTCGCCACTGGCGACGGCGGAAGCGTTGATGTCCCTTTGGAGCGACGGAACGCTGCCGGCCTCGATCGTAGTTTCCGCCAGGCGCATCTTCATAGGCTGGATCACAGGCGTTATCGTCGGCGTGCCAATCGGCATGTTGATGGGGTATTTCAAGGTCATACGCCAGGTTTTCGACCCTTACATCGAGTTTTTCCGCTTCGTGCCGCCCACGGCCTTCGTCACCCTTGCGGTGATATGGCTGGGCCCAGGGGAGGCATCGAAGATCGCGCTGATCTTCTACGCGACCGTCTTTGCCGTAACGATGAACACGCTTGCCGGGACGCTTGCGACCTCGGAGCTTCGCCTGCGTGCCGCAGCCTCCCTCGGTGCAGGTCCTCTTGCAACACTCACGACCATCATTGTCCCCTCCGCCATACCTTACATCTTCACCGGGGCGCGCATCGCCATGGGCAATTCCTTCCTGACCATCATCGTTGCCGAGATCGTGGCCGCTCAGGAGGGCCTCGGTGCCCTGATCTGGAACGCACGCAACTATGCGCGTACGGACTGGGTGTTCGCGGGCATCATCGTCCTGGGGCTGCTCGGTTTTGTATTCGACCGCATTCTGAGGGTGGTAGCGGTCCGGACACTCAAGCGGTACGGCGTTGCGGCCTGACACGCCCTGATCGCTCGCTGTGACGCGGCCCGGAAAACAATGGGCGTCAGCCTACCTCGATAAAGATGGACGGAAATTTCTGCCCATTTTATGATCGAAAATTTTCTTGCCTAAAGAGTACTCAGCAAATTATGGTAATATTCACGCAAAAACGTGGAGGGACCGATATGACACGACCACTCTCCATTGCCATTCACGGCGCAGGCGCCGTCGGGTCTGCGCTCGCCGCCCGCCTAATGGCAGCAGATCTACCGCCAGAGGTGTCGGTAACACTCATCGCCCGAGGCACCCGCTTGGGACAGTTGCGTAAAACGGGCTTTCGCTGACGGATTTGACGGGGCGGATCGATGTGTTTCCGGTCGCCGTCGCCGAGCGCGCGATCCGACCGGTCGATATCTTATTTCTTTGCGTCAAGGGTCATGCCATCGCCGATGCGCTGACGGAAGACCTGCCATATGTCACGGCAGAAACTGTGGTCATTCCGCTCGTCAATGGTATCCCCTGGTGGTACTTCGCCGACACGGCGCAGCCACGCGCCGTATCCGCCGTCGATCCGGACGGGCGTCTGCTGAGCATGCTGGACTCCCGGCAGATCCTCGGCTGCGTGGTTTACATGACCGCCGAATTGGACGCCGAGGGAATGGTTACGGCGCATAGCCCGCACCAACTGGTTATCGGGCCAGCCACAGGCCCCATCACGGACACACACAAGCGTGTCGCCGCACTCCTTGAATGTGCAGGGGTGAAGACGACGCTAACCCCCACCATTCGGGAAACTATCTGGCAAAAGTTGACACTCAACCTCGCCACCAACCCACTTTCCGCGCTCACCGGCGCGTCGGTTGCCCAGATATCGCAAGATCCAGCCTTAATGAGTGTCGCCCGGGCGATTGCGGATGAAGTGAAAGTGACGGCGCATGCGTGGGGCGCGGAGGTCCCCGGCTACGAAGAGTTTCGTACCAAACTGCGTCTGGCCGGCGATTTTCCGACATCCATGCTTCAGGACGCCCGCGCTGGCAGACCTCTGGAAACCGGCTCGATCTGTCAGGCGCCTCTCGATCTAGCCGCAGAAGCCGGCGTGGCAATGCCACTTACCCGCAATATCGTCCATCTGCTGCGACATGTAGCGCCTGGCTGCCACTCTTCACAGACGTTAGGAGAACCGCATGAACGCCCCCTTTCCCGAATTGCTTAACGGCAAGACCGAAGCTGAACTGCGCGTGCAACTTGCCGACTTCTACCACCTGGTCAGCTATCTCGGCTGGACCGAACTTATCTTCAACCATATTTCGGTCAGAATACCCGGACCGGATCACGTTTACCTCGTCAATCCTTTCGGGCTTCACTATGACGAGGTGACGCCGGACAATCTCGTCAAGGTCGGCGTGGACGGCAAACTCGTTGAGGATAACGACTATAAGGCCAATCCCGCTGGATTTGCGTTGCATGGCGTGATTCACCAACATCGCCCGGATGTCGGTTGTGTCGCACATACGCACACCACGCCTATATCGGCAATTACGCTGAAGGAAAGCGGCTTCGAACACGACAGTTTTTATGGCGCCCAGCTCTACGGACGCGTCGCCTATCATGCATTCGAGGGCATCACGCTCTACGATGATGAACGGGAACGCATGCTGGCCAGCCTTGGCGATAAAAATGTTCTGGTGCTGCGCAATCACGGCATTGCGGTGGCAGAGGCCGACATTCCCACGACCTTCATGTTGCTCTGGACCGTTCAGCGTGCAGCAGAGATCCAATGCGCAGCCAACGCGCTGCCTGGCGCGAACACATCCCTGCCCCCGGCCATCATGGAAAAATGCGCAACGGATGCGCAGCGTTTGATCGAAAAGGCAAGCTTTGCCCAGTTGCTGTTCGACGCCATGGTCCGAAAGATGAAACGCGACCGTCCGGCGCACTGACGGCATCGCATTTGTCGTACTTTAACCGTGCCGGACATCTTCGGTGCGACAGGCTCTCCGCGCCGTTGAAAAACTATTTAAGTGTCTGAAAATAAACAATAAATTCTAGATTCGAAATTGACTCGGTCCGGATTTACAGTAACATTCACGTAAATTGAAGAAAGCTGGACATCATGCAAGACGCTCCGCGACCATTAGCGACACCCGCCGAAGCAAGCCGCCCGCAGGGCTTCGCCATCACCGTCCCGTTGGATCTCGGTGGGACTGGACCGACAGTTGTGGTGAAGGAATGTATCGCGATTGCCGGCCACCCGACGAGGAGCGGTTCCGAAGCGCTTGCCGGGGCGCCTATTTCCTCCGATCATGCAGCCGTGGTGCTCTCGGTTCTGGAGGCGGGTTGCCGCATTGTCGGACGCGCCAACATGCATGAACTTGCCTTCGGCATGACAGGCGTGAACCGCTACCTCGGCACGCCGATCAACCCCCGATGGCCGGACAGGATACCCGGCGGATCGTCTTCCGGTTCGGCCGTGGCCGTCGCCGCAGGTCTTTGCGATTTTGCAATCGGCACCGATACCGGAGGCTCGATCCGTCAACCCGCCTGCTGCTGCGGGGTTTACGGCTTCAAACCCACTTTTGGCCGCGTGAGCCGAGCAGGTGCCGAGCCCGCCGAAAGCTCACTCGATTGTATCGGCCCTTTTGCAGCCAGCGCAACAATGTTGACCCGCGCCATGAGCGCGATGGACCGCACGTTCACCGCGCAACGTCTATCGCGCCCTCCCGTTCTCAAGCGCGTGAGAACGGGCATCGTGGATCCTGCTATAGAAGCGGCGATGGATGCTGCCCTCGCTGCCGCTGGACTGACGCCGGAAGACACGGAACTGGAAGGACTATCCGCCGCCTACGACGCAGCCATTACCGTTATCAATCGCGAAACAGCCAACGCATTCGGCGATCTGGCGCGCAGCGCAGCACCGATGGGAGAGGATGTCCGCAACCGAATCCTTAACGCTGCGAAAACGACGGATGAGGCGCTCGCCAACGCAGAAGCCGTGCGGGCCACTTTCACTGCTGCGGTCGATGCAGCGCTGGCTGGGGTCGATGCACTCATATTGCCGGCCATGCCGGTCGTACCGCCGACGCTTGCCGAAGCACAGGATCCGGCAGCCGTGCTGCCGCTGACCCGGTTGATCCGGCCATTCAATCTTTCCGGCCATCCGGCGCTTACGGCGCCGCTTCTAACCGCGCAGAACCTTCCGGCAGGATTTCAACTCATTGGCGCAAAGGGAATGGACACGCTGCTGTGTGCCGTTGCCGAATGGCTTGAGGAGCGCATCGAAGGACGCAACACAGAGAAGGTGATCGAGTGATGGATCAGGTCT
Organism: Agrobacterium sp. SORGH_AS 787; assembly: GCF_030819035.1. Lineage (NCBI taxonomy): Bacteria > Pseudomonadati > Pseudomonadota > Alphaproteobacteria > Hyphomicrobiales > Rhizobiaceae > Agrobacterium > Agrobacterium sp. SORGH_AS 787. The sequence goes on along the minus strand of NZ_JAUTBG010000001.1, from coordinate 1,280,378 downwards.
CTTCGCCAAATCCTGTTAAACCGGTGACGCTTGCAGCCACGCTCGATGAAATTCGCGCCCGCCGTCACGAATTCGAAGCCCTCGGCCATATCCCGCTCGACATGGTGGAAAAATTGCAGGCAATCGGCTGTTACCGCGCTTTCGTGCCGAAGGAGCTTGGCGGCGACGCCCTGAGCCCTGCCGAGTTTTGTGTCCTCATCGAGACGCTGTCCCAAGCCGACGCCTCCACAGGCTGGGTGGCAAGCTTCGGGGTCTCCGCAACCTATCTCTCCGCCCTTCCGCCGAAGACCTTTCGTGCCATCTATGCCGCCGATCCAGACAGCGTATTTGCCGGGGCCTTGTTTCCTCCGCAGCCTGCCAGGCGCATCGATGGCGGCCTGTCGGTCAGCGGACGGTGGAAATACTGCTCTGGCTGCATGGGCGCCTCGCTCATCGGAGCCGGGGTCACTCTTGCCGACGGTGCGGAGACGGCCCTGCCACGCATGGCGATCATGCCGCGCGCGGCCGTCCGCATCGAGCAGACCTGGAAAACCACCGGTCTGGCGGGCACCGGCAGCCACGATATCGTCGCTGAAGACGTCCATGTTCCTGAAGACTGGACTTTCGTGCGCGGCGGCCCGTCACGCCAGGACGCGCCCGCATTTCGCTACCCCGCCATGGCGCTCGCGGCCCAGGTGTTGGCCGTCGTTTCCCTTGGCGCGGCGCGTGAAGCACTCGATCATATACGCGCTGATGCCGGCAGAGTGTCGATCACCGGAGGCCCAACGACAGCGGCGCGCCCATGGTTGCAGGCAGACTTTGCCCGCAGCGAGGCGACGCTGAGGGCGTTGCGATCCGTCTTCTACGATACGATCGACGAGGCGTGGCAATGTCTCTTGCGTGGGGACAGCATTGACCGAGACCTGCATACGCGTCTGCGCCTCGTCGCAACCCAGGCCGCGCATGGGGGTGCGGACGTGGCGCGCGCCGCCTTCTACATGGGCGGAACCGGCGCTATCGCCAAGGGTCACATCCTGTCTCGAACCATGATGGATACCGCCGCCGTCGCCCAGCATGCCTTCATGGCTGAAGGCACCTGGACTGCGGCCGGCGCCGCATTGCTGAACCAGCCGACAATGCCGGGCTATCCTTAATCTCCGCCCCTGACCGAGAGGACATCCTATGACCGAAAAGCCGATCCGCACTCTCTTCTGCATCGCCGTGCTCCAGAATTTCTTCGATCTGCCCTCCGCCGATATCGGGGTCGTTTGGAAAGCAACCGGCAAAATGCTGTCGGGCATCGCCAACCTTCCGGGTGTCACCATTCTCGGCACCCTTGACGATGACGAAACCATGGTCGGGACCTCCCCGAACGGCTGGCCATGGACATGCTATATCCTCGCCGACTGTCCGGACCGGGAAACCGTGCGGGCGGCCTGCAATCTCTTCCGGACCATCGAAGTGGGCGAACACCGGCTGTGGAAGTACCTGCGGGTCGAAGCCCGGATGGGCCGCGTTCTGGAGATTCCCGCGCTGTGACGTCTGTTCAGGATGCAATTGCCCGTCGCCTCGGGCTTCTGGAAGCGGAGAGCGCGATCAGGGCCTGCCTGTCCGACTATATGGACATTTGCGACCGCATGGACGAGACGACGGACCTTGCCCCGCTTGGGGCCCTTTTCACCCGCGATGCGGTTTGGATGGGCGGAGGCGGACGCTACGGCAAGGACTTCGGCAGTCACGAAGGGCGCGAGGCAATCATCGCCTGGTTGTCGCGCTTTTGCACGACGCCACCGCACTTTGCCATGAATGCGCATTTCCTCGGCTCAGAGGCGATACGGGTTTTGAGCGACCGCACCGCGACAGGCCGGTGGATGATGTTACAGACGCCGACCTTCGCGAATGGCGAGAGCTACCTGATGGCAGCCCGGCTGCAGATCGGTTTTGCCTTTGAGGAGGATCGGTGGCGCATGGCGCATTTTCACACGACCAACCTCTATGCCAGACCCGTTTCCTCCTGGGACCAGAACGTGCCTATTCCGAAACCGCTGACCGCCGCCGCCCCCTTCACGGTCGCTGCCACATACAAGGAACCGTCCTGATGCTCGACATTTTGAATACCAGCCCTGACTGGTCCGGACTCGTCAAGCCCGACCACGTCGATACGCCAATGTATGAAGACCCGGCCATTTTCGATGCCGAGATGGACAAGATATTCAGTCGGACATGGGTCTGGGTGGCCCATATATCCGAAGTGCCGGACAAAGGATCATTCACGCTGAGCTATGTTGGCACCCAGCCCGTCATCGTCAGCCGGGACCGCAAGGGTGACGTCCATGTGATGGTCAATCGGTGTCGGCATCGTGCCGCAACGGTTTGCGAAATCAAACGAGGCAAGACGTCGTCGTTCCAATGCCCCTATCACGGTTGGGGATACGCGCTCGACGGCTCCTTGCGCGGCGTCCCTTACACCGAAGGCTATGCCGACGACTTCGATAAATCCAGCTACGGCCTGAAGAGGTTGAAGGTCGGCATCTATAACGGCATGATCTTCGCGAGTTTCAACATGGATGTCGAACCGCTCGAGGATTTTCTAGGAAACGCCCGAAAATGGATTGATCTTTTCATGAAGCAGGGCGGGGGCTTTCCCGTCAAAGTCAATGGTGAGCATCAATTCCGCTTCCCCGGAAACTGGAAGATCCAGCTCGAGAACACCACGGACGCCTATCACTTTCCGGTGGTGCATAAGTCATTCCTGCAGTCTCTGGACGCGGAAGCGGAAAAGCAGTTCTCATTCCTCGAGGGCGAGGGCTTCGTGGAAGATCTCGGCAACGGCCATTCAGTGATGGTGATGATGCCGGAACTGATCGATCTTGACGAAAACCTCGATGCTCCGATCCCCGAACGTTTCGAAGAGCTGGCCGAGGAGTTGCGCGCCGATTATGACGAGGCGCAAGTCCGCCGGATCGTCCGCGCCGTCGGTGGAACGGGCTTCAACCTCAACCTCTTCCCGAATGCGGCCTGCTCCTTGTCGTTCTTCCGGATCTTGCGTCCTATCTCCGTCAAGGAAACAGCCATCCGCCACATTGCCATCGGCATGGATGGCGGCCCCGAGGCGGGCAACCGCATGAGGTTGCGCATCCATGAACATTTCCAGGGGCCGATGGGTTTCGGCAGCCCCGACGACGCCGAGGTCTGGGAACGCGTCCAGCGCGGCAGTGCGGGGGGCCCTGACCTTCCCGTCATGGTCAACAGGGGCTTGGGCATTGAGAAGCAAAGCGAAAACGGTCTGCCGGTCGGCGATGTCAGCGCCGAGACCGGCATGCGCGGCGCTTACCGCCAGTGGAAAAGGATGATGCAGGGATGAATGAAATGCCAAAGATCGATCAGGTCATTCCCCTGCAGCAGGCGATTGAGTTCCTGTGGGCGGAGGCCGATATTCTTGACAAGCCGGACTATGACCGCTGGCTGCAACTGTGGAACGGAGACGGCCACTACGTCATTCCCATCGATCCGGAGACGGAGGATTTCGCCTCTACGCTCAACGTTGCCTATGACGACGCGCAGATGCGCAAGCTGAGGGTAGAGCGCTTGCAAGGCGGGTTTTCGATATCGGCAGCGCCGCCGGCGAAAACCGTTCGAACCATCTCGCGCTTCGTAACCGAACAGAATGCGCCGGGGACACTCACCATCCGGTCCGCCTTGCATCTCGTCGAAGACAAGTTCGGACGTCAGCGGGTCTTCGCGGCGAACGTCACCCACCGGCTAGTCGTGACGAATGACGGGCTGAAAATTCGTGACAAAGTCATTCGATTGCTCAACTCCGACGGGGTGCTGACATCCATCAGCTACCTTCTCTGAGCGGAGGCAAGCTCATGACCGCACCTTTACCGGATGTCATTCAGACCGCTGTGATTACCGGGGCTGCTTCCGGCGTCGGCGCCGACATCGCCCGCGCGTTGCACACGGCGGGTTTTCGCGTCGTGATCACCGATATCGATATGGAGGCTGCTGGGAAACTTGCTCTCGAACTCGACCTCGCGGGAGAGACAGCCGTTACCGCAACGCTCGATGTCAATGATCCAGCCGCATTCCAGGACGTTCTGGACAAGATCGTGGATCGATGGGGGTCTGCGGAGGTTCTGGTCAACAATGCCAGCGTTACCGTCGCAAAGCCCGTGCTGGAGATTCTGCCGGAGGAATTCAACGCCGTGCTGGCGACAAACGCCGGAGGCACCTTCGCTGGCAGCCAGGTTTTCGGGCGCCATTTCAAGCTGCGTGGCTATGGCCGCATCATCAACATGGCGTCGCTCGCCGGCCAGAATGGCGGCACCGCCACGGGAGCGCATTACGCCGCCTCGAAAGGCGCGATCCTCACCCTGACCAAAGTCTTCGCTCGAGATCTCGCACCCTTCGGCGTCACCGTCAACGCCATCGCACCCGGACCGATGGACACGCCGATGGTCCATCGGCTGATTCCCGAAGACAAGCTTGCCGGTCTGGTTGCGGGCATTCCTGTCGGCCGCATCGGTGATCCGAAGTTCGTTGCCGAACTTGTGGCGTTATTGGCCGGGCCATCGGCCGCCTTCGTCAACGGCGCATGCTGGGACATCAATGGCGGGCTTTTCATGCGATGAGACAGCTGCACCAAGATGACATTGACCATGACAGGAGAGGCCAGTGGCCAACGCCCCCTTTCAACTGAAGATCACCGACCGGCATGACGACCGCGGCAATATCATGCGGCTGACCCTGGCAGCGGCCGACGGTTCGTCGTTACCACCCTTCGATGCCGGATCGCATCTCGACATTCGCATTCAGGATCGCGCACAGGGCATCGACCTCTGGCGCCAATACTCGCTCTGTGGCGATCCTTCAGAGCACGGCGTCTATCGGCTTGGAATTCTGAACGACCCGGCGAGCCGAGGCGGCTCGCAGGCGCTACACCGGATCGCCCAGCCGGGCCTCGTAGTGGAGGCTAGCCATCCCCGCAATCATTTTCCGCTTGCACCTGATGCGCGTCGCTCCATCCTGATCGGCGGCGGCATCGGCGTCACGCCGATGATCGCGATGGCCTGGACTCTTGAAGCCAAAGGATCCGATTTCATTCTTCACTACTGTACAAGAGATCCGGAACGCACAGCCTTCCTTTCCGACTTGCAAGGCTGGAGTTTTGCCTCGAAAATCAGATGCCATCACGACAATGGCCCTGATACGCAACGCTTCGATGTGCTTCGCGACATCCCGGAACCGGATGGCGGGACGCATATCTATGTCTGCGGCCCGCAAGGCTTCATGGATATGGTGATTGACGCGGCACAGAATGCCGGCCATGCGAACGAAAACATCCACCGCGAATATTTCAGCGCCGATATCGACACCAGTGGTGGTGCCTTCGAGGTGGTTGCGCAGACCTCCGGCGTCACGGTCGAGGTCGGCGCGGACGAAACCATTGTCAAAGCCCTTGCCCGGGTGGGGGTGAAGGTGGAGGTCAAGTGCGAAGAAGGGATCTGCGGCACCTGCCTCACCGACATTATCGAGGGGCTTCCCGACCATCGCGACGCTTTTCTGACGGAGGATGAGCGGCAGGACGGAACGGTGATGATGCTGTGCTGCTCACGGGCGAAGACGTCACGTCTCGTACTGGATATCTGAGGTGCCGATGACCGACGCTCCGACTGACGCCAAATTATTCCGATCCGCCATGAGCCGGCTTGGCGCCGCTGTCAACATCATCACGACCGACGGTCCGGCGGGGCGCCACGGCATGACTGCTTCCGCCGTCTGTTCCGTCACGGACACGCCGCCGACGGTGCTTGTCTGCGTCAACCGCGACAATCGATCTCACCGGTTTTTCGTCGAGAACCGCGCGCTTTGCATCAATGTGCTGGCGGCCCGTCATCAGGCACTTTCCCTCGATTTTGCCAGGCAAACCGTTGAGGACCGTTTCGCCGGTGCCGGCTGGTCGACTTTGGTGACAGGGGCTCCCGCGCTTGAGGACGCGACCGTCGCTCTCGATTGCCGGATATCCGCGAGACAGGAGGTTGGAACGCATTCGGTGTTTTTCTGCGCGGTTCAGGCGACGCGGATATGGGACGGCGCGGCCGAGGGTTTGATCTGGTTCGACCGCCAATTTCACCCGCTTGCCGCAACAGGTTAATCGCACTCCAGCGAAAGGTTTTTACGTGGCTTCAGCCCTCGCCAAGCCGATCAAACACCCGCTTCAGAAGACTGTTCATCTGCGCAAGCTCCTCGCTGCCAATGTCGGCGAAAGAGCGCTGGAACACCGCCTCGACCAGAACGCGGGCGCGCCGAGCCTGCGCGCGTCCCTCTTCAGTCAACGTTACCTCCGTCACCCGCGCATCGGCCTTCCGGCTTCGGACAGTGACCAGCCCGTCCGTCGTCATGCGCTGGATAATTTTAGTGGTGGTGTTCAATCGGATGATGCAGAAATCCGATATCTCGGAAATACTGAGATAAGCATCCTCCGTGAGCGACGACAGGACGCGCCAACGCGGCACATCAAGACCGATCGGACGCAAGGCCTTCTCGACAGCAAGGACGTAGCGGGCATTGACGCGTGTGATCCAGTAGTACGGCCATTCGCTCTTGTGAAATGCGGGTTCAATCTGTCCAAGGGCGTCGGGATCGGTTTTTGTCTGCATGTACGCTTATGCCTTCACTTTTGGCAGATCGGATACATCACCTGCTCTCAGGGAGCAAACAATACGAACAATCCTGGGCCGAAACCGCGGTCTCAGGCTTGATTGCCATCTAGAAAACTAAAAAACGACCAACCAGAGGATCAAGAACACATGCCACACGTCACTGCCTCCTTAAAGCTAAAAGTCACCCCCCTGTCGAAACGCCTGATGATGTCGTTGATGGTCGCTACCCTCTGGGCTGGCGCCGCAGACGCCCAGATCAAAGTTGGCGTTGTCACATCCTCCACCGGGCCAATCGCGCTGGTCGGTATCCCGCAGAAGAACACTATTCCTCTGCTGCCCAAATCTGCGGCAGGCCAAACCATCGAATATATTCCGCTCGATGACGGTAGTGATCCGACGGCCGCCGTATCCGCCTTCAAGAAGCTGATCGAAGAGCAGAAAGTCGATGCCATCATTGGCCCTTCTGGTTCGCCCAGTGCCATGGGCGTCATCGCATTCGCAGCCGAGTCCGGCCTCCCGATGCTGGCGCCTGTCGGAACGGCCGCGGTCATCCTGCCAATGGACGACAAGAAGAAGTGGGTCTTCAAAACCACTCAGAACGACGATCTCGTGGCCAGGGCGCTGGTGGCGAACATGGTCAAGGCCGGCGTAAAAACGGTCGGGTTCATCGGCACCGCCGACGCGTTTGGAGACAACTGGCAGAAGGTCTTTACCGCCGAAGCCGGAAAGTTTGGCATAAAGGTCGTCGCTGCGGAGCGTTTCCAGCGCCAAGATACTTCACTCACCGCGCAGAGCCTGAAAATTCTCGCATCAGCTCCCGAGGCGGTTCTGATCGCGGCACCGGGCAGTTCGTCGGTCCTGCCACAGACAACCCTCTACGATCAGGGTTACCGCGGCAAAATCTATCAGACCCACGGTGCGGCACTTCCCGATTTTCTCAAACTGGGCGGCAAGAAGGTGGAAGGTACCATCCTGGCGGCCAGTCTCATGCTGGTCCTAGATGAAATGCCGGACTCCAATCCTTCAAAAAAGGTCGCGGTCGATTATGTCGCTGCCTATGAAAAGCTCTACGGCTCCAAACCCGCGACCTTCGGCGCCAATGTTCTCGATGCCGGACTGCTTCTCGAACGAGCGATCCCAGTCGCGCTGAAGAGCGGCGAACCGGGAACGCCAGGCTTTCGCGCCGCGCTGCGGGACGCGCTGGAGAATGTGAAGGAATTGCCCGGTGCACAAGGCATTTACAACATGACGCCAGCCGACCACAGCGGTTTCGACGAGCGAGGCCTTGAGATGATCACGGTTAAAAACGGCAACTGGGCACTGTTGAAGTAAGCCTGCCTCCTGCGTCGGGCGCTCGCCGGTGAGACCTGACGCAGAAATACGCTCAAGAAGAAATACGGGAACAGCAAAATGGATCACCTGAAACAGCATCGACCGGCAACGGGAGTGTGTCGCGCCTCGCACCGTCATCCAGGCTTTCGGCAGCGAGGAGATATCGCGTCATGAACCTCGTCGTCGCCATACTGCTTGGACAGGACGGGCTGACCAACGGCGCGATCTACGCCCTCTTAGCGCTCGCCATTCTTCTCGTTTTCTCCGTCACCCGCATCCTGCTTATTCCTCAAGGCGAGTTCGTGTCCTTTTCGGCGCTCACGATGGCCGCCATGCAAGCCGGCAAGCCGGTGCAGCTCGGCTGGCTGCTGCTTGCCTTTTGCGCAACCGCCATCCTCATGGATCTCTACACCGGATTGCGGGACAACGGGCGTTGGCTGATCAAGCCCACCATGATCTGCATCTCCATCTACGCACTCGCCCTGACGCTCGTGACCTTTTTCCTTCCGTTGGCCAGTGCTGGCGCTGCTATTCAGGCAGCCCTCACCACCGGTCTCCTCATTGCGTTCGGCCCACTTTTCTATCGCGTCGTCTTCCAGCCACTCGCCTCCGCCCATTCGCTGGTGCTTCTCATCGTTTCCATTGCCTCCCACGTGGCGCTTGTGGGCATCGGCCTCCTGATGTTCGGCCCCGAAGGAATGCGCACGGAACCCTTTACCGATATAAGCCTCAACATCGGCCCGGCCATGATCAACGGCCAGTCTGTGGCCGTGGTAGTGCTATCGCTGGCGTTGATCGGCATGCTGTACGCCTTCTTTGAAAAGACGCTCTACGGCAAAGCCTTGCGCGCCACCGCCGTCGATCGCCTTGGCTCTCAGCTGGTGGGAATCTCTCCCGCCCTTGCGGGTCAAGCAAGTTTTACGCTGGCGGCGCTAATTGGAGCACTGTCGGGCATATTGATCGCTCCACTGACGACCATCTATTACGACTCCGGCTTCATCATCGGCCTGAAAGGCTTTGCCGGCGCCATCATCGGCGGCCTCGCCAGCTATCCGCTCGCCGCTATCGGCGCGGTTGTTTTGGGTCTCGCCGAGGCATTTTCTACATTCTGGGCCAGCAGTTACAAGGAAGTGATCGTCTTTACTCTGCTGCTCCCCGTTCTTTTATGGCGTTCGCTGGCTCACAAGCGGGTGGGAGACGGCGAATGACGCTACGCCACCTTCGCATGCTCGGGCTTCTTGCCGCCGTTCCGCTGCTGGCGCTTTCCGCTATCCTCCTGCCCGGCCACCAGATCACCATCGCCAACAACATCGGCATCTATGCGCTTGCGACACTCGGCCTCGTGCTCATGACAGGCGTCTGCGGCATGACAAGCTTCGGTCAAGCGGCCTTCGTGGGGATCAGCGCCTATACGACCGCGGCAATCGCCACCGGCGCGGGTCTGCCACCGGCGCTTGAATTCCTCCGCTACAACCCGCTGCTCAGCCTTGTCGCAGGACTGTTCCTCACCCTTGGTGTCGCCGCCATTCTGGGTGGCCTTACGTTGCGTCTCTCCGGACACTATCTGCCGCTTGGCACCATCGCCTGGGGCCTGTCGATCTACTATCTGTTCGGCACGAGCGAAACGCTGGGCGGATATTCCGGTCTTTCCGGCATCCCGTCCCTGGAAATGTTCGGGCTGCGTTTCGACAAGGCATATCTACTGTTTCTGCTGATCTGGTTTGCCGTCCTCTGTGGCATCGCGATCATGTTCAATCTGCTGGACTCGCGAGAGGGAAGAGCCATTCGTGCCCTCAAAGGCGGCCAGACAATGGCCGAGTCAATGGGCGTCAATACCTTTCGCGCCAAGATGGCGGCCTTCCTCGTCGCGGCGGCTTTCGCGGCCGTCTCCGGTTGGCTCTATGCTTACACCCAGCGTTTCGTCAATCCGACGCCCTTCGGCCTGCAATACGGCATCGAATACATGTTCATGGCCCTGATCGGCGGCATCGGCACAGTGGGAGGCGCCGTGGTGGGAGCAGCCACGACGACGTTTATGAAAGAGTGGCTACAGAACCTGCTGCCGAACATTCTCGGCCAGGGCGGCAACTATGAAGCCATAGTTTTCGGCATCATCATCGTACTGCTGATGCAATGGATGCCGGGAGGCATCTGCGGCACCCTTCTTGCGCGGTTGACCCGCGGCGGCAACCTCAAGCCGGTGGCTACGACGACCTCCGATATCTTGCCTCTCGATCGCCGCGACCAACCTGACAAGACAGCGCCGATCCTCGATGTCCGCGGCATCACGCGCAAATTCGGCGGTCTTGTCGCCAACAGTGATATCTCCTTCGCCATCGACGCGGGTGAAATTCTCGCTGTGATAGGCCCGAACGGCGCCGGCAAAAGCACGCTCTTCAATCAGGTGTCTTGCGTCGACCGACCGACATCTGGCGAGGTGATATTCCGTGGTCAGGCAATCACTGGTCTTGGCGCGCGTCACGTGGCGAAAGCAGGCATGAGCCGCACCTTCCAGCATGTGAAGCTTCTGCCAGACATGAGCGTACTGGAAAACGCGGCGATCGGCGCCCATTTGCGGGGCAAGCACGGCCTTATTGCCTCCATTTTGAGGCTGGACCGCAAGGAAGAGGCACAAATTTTGGCGGAAGCCACCCGGCAACTGAAGCGCGTAGGCCTTGGGGATCATCTCTACGCAGAGGCCGGTAGTCTGGCGCTCGGTCAGCAACGAATTCTGGAAATTGCCCGCAGCCTGTGCGCCGATCCGTGCCTGCTGCTGCTGGACGAACCTGCTGCCGGCCTCCGTTTCAAGGAAAAGCAGGCGCTCGCCGACCTGCTCAGAAAGCTGAAGGCGGAGGGCATTGCGATCCTTCTCGTCGAGCACGATATGGATTTCGTAATGGGGCTGGCCGATCGCATCATGGTAATGGACTTCGGCCAGAAGATCGCCGAAGGCCTTCCTGCGGATATTCAGTCCAATCCGAAGGTGATCGAAGCCTATCTGGGAGGCGTCGAATGACCGGTACCTCACCCTTGCTGGCTGTTTCGGGCCTATCCGTGTCCTACAGCAAGATTGAAGCTGTAAGCGGTCTCAATCTTGAGGTCGGTGAAGGACAGATCGTCTCCGTCATCGGGCCGAACGGCGCTGGCAAGACAACCCTCCTGTCGGCGATCATGGGAATCCTGCCCTCACGCGGGACGATCCGCATCTCAGGCGAGGCTGTCGAGGCAGGGACGATCAGGGGCCGGATCGACCGAGGACTCGGTTTGGTTCCGGAAACGCGGGCCCTGTTTGGCACGATGAGCGTAGAAGACAATCTCAGGCTCGGCGCTTTCCGTTTCCACCGCTCTGCGGCGAGTAAACGTGCCGACACGCTGGAAGAGGTCTATACCCTGTTCCCGCGCCTGAAGGAGCGTCGAGCACAGATCGCCGCCACGCTATCGGGTGGGGAGCGACAGATGCTTGCGCTCGGTCGGGCCCTGATGGGCCGACCTCGTCTATTGATGCTGGATGAACCGAGTCTCGGCCTCGCACCGCTGATCGTGAGGGATGTTTTCCGTATCATCGCCGATCTGAGGCGCAAGGGCGTTTCTATATTGCTCATCGAGCAAAACGCCCGCGCCGCATTGAAGATCGCCGACTATGCTTATGTGCTCGAACTTGGACGCATCGCGCTGCAAGGCCCCGCCTCGGAACTCGCCCAGGACCCACGCGTGGTCGCAGCCTATCTCGGCATGACCAGCCAGCATCAGGAGATGCTCGCCACATGACGCTCGCCGCGCCCAAACTGTACAGTGTCGGCGGGCAATCGTTTGCCGCTGCGAAGCGCCAATAGAAGATTGCCAGCAACGAAGAGCGCTAGGCGCGTCGTACCGGGAATGTCTGTGAACAGGCATCCAATCAAAGGGAAGAATATCCATTCCGGATATGATCGGCCTGGGCCTGGAGCGAATGCCTGAGCAATACTCTGACGACCGCGACGGGGACCGCCCTGTCGCGCCCGGTTTAAAAACCAGATTCGAGGAAATGAAAATGCTGTCAGTTGAAGAACAGATCGCGAGCTTGACCCGGAAAGTCGATGCGTTGCAAGCAGAAGCAGATATCCGCCGCATCGTAAGCCGCTACATGTTTCTGTGCGATGTTCCGATGCCCGAACCGGACGCCGAGGGAGGAAAGCGGATCGATCTCATCCTGGAACTCTTCAGCGATGATGCCCAATGGGAGGGCGTCGGCGCCTATTACGATAATCAGTTCGGCAAGAAGCAGGGCAAGGCAGCACTGCGCCAGCACTTCGAAGGCTTTTTCGCGCCACGCGAACCGCAGATGATCCTCAACTGCCATTATCTGACATGTGAGCATATCGCGGTGAATGGTGACAGCGCGGAGGGAACATGGGTTCACTTTCAGCCCTGGATCTTCAGCGACGGCACCTCGCTGCTGCGCTCCAGCCGGCTGTATAACGCCTTCAAGAGAGAAAACGACGTGTGGAAAATGTCACGATATCGAACCGAAAACGTCTTCGTAGCGCCCCTGCCGAAAGAGTGGTGGGACTTCATTCCTGCAGAATCGATCCTCATGCGAGATGCCGCGGCCTGATCTCCCGCAAGCTGTCGTCGCGGGGGCACAGGGTGAACGGTTTTCTTATGCCACTTGCAGATGGTGTCGGGAAACGTCTAGATTTTATAACGTTGGGAGGCGGCAAGAGGGCTGCACATGAACGAGTACGAGATCAGCCGGATCATAGCGCTTGCAGACCGGTTGACGGCCCGTTTTCGTGTGGCCTTCCCCGAAGCGGGGCAGAATAGCGTCTGGCAAATCGTCAGCAATCTCGTCCGCCTGCATCTCGAAGGCCATATGATAACGCTGACCAGCCTTATCGCTGCGTCCGGATTGCCCTATGGCACAGCGATCCGGTGTATACACGCACTTGAGGCGCGAGGCATGATCGGCCGGCAAGCGCGCAGCCGTAGCGGCAAGAGCTTCGTCTATTTTCCCACCCCCTCGCTTTTGAAAAACTTCGAGGCCTATGCCGAAGACGTCAAGCAAGAGTTGTCTCGAATGGTTGTGGAGGAACCGCGGCTCGACGCAACCAAATATTTTTTTGGCGGGGACCATCAACGCCACGCCCTGACGGAGCGTCAACTTCGGGGACTGCGCGATATAGAAGGCGTGGAAACACTGCAATTTCTGCTGCATAACGATTGGTACTTCATGTCGCTGCGTCACGTGTGGTCGGATTTTCGCAGCCGTATCGGCCCATCCGGCAATTTCACTCTTGTCGACCGGCAAACATTATATGAAACGATCAGGCGCAATGCCGAGCAACCGGTTTCCGGTGCCGACATCATCGCGATTGCGCCGTCATGGGTGGGAGAGATGGCCGCTGGCGCCATCATCGCGCCACCGGGGGCAGCATCAGCTTTGCGCAGACGTCGCCAGCCCACTGCATGCCATGCTGGCACCGTCAGGCCTCGAAATGGCCGTTCCTGCCTATGTGGCCATCGATCTGCTGGCCGTTCGCCGCGACCTTCTTGATGAAGAAGCCTTGAGCTATCCAACCAACCTTGATGCCGTCCTCGCCACGGCTCGGCAACTCCACACGCCGCGCCATAACCGTTACGGTATCGTCTGGGGCGGCAGTCGTGGGCTGGCGCTCGGACACAGCTTCCTGTTCATCTTGTCATGCATGGGAGCGCAGTGGCCGCAAAACGGTGCCAATTCACTTGAATTGGTTTCAACGTTTCTGACAGGAAGCGAAAGCGTGGCAGCATTCGAGTATTTACGAATGCTGATCGAAGTCTCAGCTCCTGGCGTGTTGAACGGGGGATCGGGGGAAACACAGGCGGTGTTCGCCGCAGGATCAGCGGCGATGAGCTTTCTTTCTTCGCTGGATGCCACCCGCTTCGAACTCGACATAAATTCGAAGGTAAAGCACAGGGTCGCGTATCTTCCCCCTCCCATCGCAACCCGTGGCCGCGGGAAGGTGCCCCTTGACGGCTTCTTTCTGGCGCTCCCGGCAAATCTTCCACCACCACGCCAAAAAACGGCCCAAGCCGTACTTGCGGCATTGGCATCGCCGGAAAGCACGGGCGTTGAAGAGGATGTAGGCCGGCTCCCCACCTCCTCACTCTTCAGCCTCATCCGAGATCCGGAACAGGCCAGAAACTCTGCTATCCACGCCCTCATTGCCTCGCTCACGCGGCAGCACAAGCTCGTGGCGCCTTCTCCTATCCTACCCCCGCACGAAATCGTCGTTACTCAAATATTGGGAGAAAACCTCCACGACGCTTTGGCCAACAATGCAAAAAACGGTACCGCAGCGCTCGCCTCGGCCGCAAAGAAAATTCGATCCATAGGTTTAAACGCTTAACGGTTCAGAAAAAGAACAGCCTAGGTGTTTAGTCCCGGCATTTTATGGATGGGATCGATGATGAAACGATCCGGCTCCGAAGCCATCGTTTACAGATGAACTCGTAGGGCGTGAGGCCCTTGAGTGTCTTGAGCCTTCGTCCGAAATTGTAGGCGTCGATGAAGTCTGCGAGATGCTTTTTGAGCTGTTCGTGATCGCCGTCATGGAAGCGCTTGACGGTCGCGTCCTTGATGGTCCGGTTCATTAGCTCGACTTGTCCATTGGTCCATAGATGCTTCACCTTGGTCAGCCGGTGTTCGATATTGTTCTCGTCACAGACGCGGTCGAAGATGTGATTGAAGGCGTAGCGATCGCAAGCCCTATTGGTGAACTGAATGCCATTGTCTGTCAGAACCGTATGGATGGCATAGGGCACAGCTTTGACCAGGTTGCCCAGGAATTGGCTGTATTCGTTTTTCCGGCTTCGGCGTAAAGCTCAACAAACGCAAACTTGGACGTTCGATCAATCGCTACAAACAGATAGAGCTTGCCCTCAGCGGTCTGAACTTCAGCGATATCGATGTGGAAGTAGCCGATCGGATAACTCTTGAACTTCTTTTTCGGCTCTTTATCTCCCGCCACTTTCGGCAGTCGTGAAATGTCATTGCGCTGTAAGCATCGACGTAAGGATGAGCGCGTCAGATGCGGGATTGTTGGCTGAAGGGCATAAAGGCAATAATCCAAAGGCAGAAGCGTGTGCCTTCGGCTTCGGAAGGCGACAATCACGGCCTTCTCCTCGAGACTCAAGATAGTGGAATGCGGCTCCTTCGGCCCGGTCGCCAAATCGGCAACCGATGTGCGTTTCCTCCACTTGGAAACGGTCTTCAGGTTGATCCCATACCGTTTTGAGAGCGCTCTCAGGCTCTCTTGACTATGTTGTATCGCTCGACGGATTGCCTCAGTCGTTGTGGCGCGACCACGTAGAACCTGGCCCATAGTGCCTCCTTCCATTCGACGGAAAATAGTGCACCATTAAAATCCGGGATCATACATCCGATTGTCTCAGGTGAAAGTGGCGCGGCCGGATTCGCAGGGCTGCTGCGGATCGCCGGAGACGTAGACGCTCGAGCAAAGCTGGGATTGGACCGGCGCAGCCGTGTCCTTCTGATCAACACCGAGGGCGCGACCGATCCCGCTTCATATGAGACTATCGTAGGTTTCTCACCGGAACAGGTGTCGGCCCGCGCGGTGAGGCGCGCCAGCTGAGCTCCTTTAACTTCACAACCACAAAAGGGAACGTACTTTGTCCATACTCAAGATTCCGCAGGCGAATTCGAAGGCCGCATCGAAAGTGCGCACAAGCATAAATTCGACGCCTTGGTGGTCTCCGCCCCGCCGCACGTGCGCTATTTCACGGGTTTCGACTCTCCGTTCTGGGAAAGCCCGACACGCCACACGGTTCGTCGTGGTACCGTTGGGAGGCGATCCCGTCGCCGTTATCCCGGAAATCGGAGCACCTGAGATGGCGCTTACCTGGATGAGGGACATCCGAACATGGCCGGCTCCGGTGCCAGAAGACGACGGCATATCCCTCCTCAAATCCACGATCAAAAGCTTCTCGAGGAAGCACGGGCGGGTCGGCGCTGAAATGGGCAGAGAGATGTCTCTCCGCATGCCAGTATCCGGCCTGCTCAACTCTGTCGTTCGTGCACTCGTCGGCGAAGGCGTGTCCATCAAGGAGATTGTGTGCAGAACCGGGCACAGCCGAAAGCTGGTCCGCGTTATCGTTCGTGATCAGCGGACCGACATCTCTCGGGTTCGGCAAACCCTCCCTCGAACCGCATTTGCCTTGGCTGGAAGCGCAATGGGACACCGGATTGCGAAACGGCGCTGAACTGTGGCGGCAGCTTCGGCTGGCTGGTTTTAGTGGGGGTCTCCGCGTTGTTACGGAACGGGCAACACGACGAAGGCGAGCCGAAAAAGCCGAAAACGGGCTCGGCCACGCGCCCGCAGCACGCACCGTCGTCCGGCTGATGACCCTTGAACACAACAATTTGACCAAAGTTCAGACGATGACGGTCGCTGCGATCCAGGAGCGACTACCAGATCTTGTCGAGGCCTAAGATGTCGTGGAAAGCTTTGACGAAATGCTGCGACGCAAGTCTAAAGATGATCTGGACATGTGGATCGACCGCGCAGCAACAAGCTGGGTCGCGTCATTTGCCAACGGCGTTATCCGCGACAAAGCAGCGGTTCAGAATGCAATCACTTCAGTTTGGTCGAACGGCCAGACAGAGGGCCAGATCACCAAGCTGAAACTCATCAAACGCCAGATGTACGGGCGCGGAAAATTCGATTTGCTTGAGGCATGTATCCTTGGGGAGCCCTGATGTCATCGAAATTGCGTCAGACCCAATTTTGCACGCCTAAACACATATTGGCCGAGGCGAAGACCAATGCCCGCTCGTCGCTGGACTTCGTGCATGACCAGTTTACCTGCGGCAGACGCTTTCGGATCCTCAATGTCGTTGATGACGTGAGGCGCACATGCCTGGCAGCGATCCGGACACGTCCATCTCTGGTCGACGTGTCGCCCGAGAACTGACGACCCTGATCGAGCGACGGGACAAGCCCGGCATGATTGTCTCGGACAACGGGACCGAACTGACCTCGAATGCCATTCTCGCCTGGTCGAGGGATCATAAGGTAGAGTGGCACTACATAGCGCTGGGGAAGCCAATGCAGAACGGCTATGTCGAGAGTTCAACGGTCGGATGCGTGACGAGTGCCTCAACGAGAGGCTCTTCTTCAGCCTCGATCATGCCCGCAGCGCAATTGCTGAATGAGCTGACGACTATAACCATTTCCGGCCACACTCATCACTCGGATATAGACCCAGGCAAGCTTTGCCGGGTCCATCGCCGCAGCCGGCTCCAACGCTACGTAAGATGAAAGCTTCGCGTTTCCGCCGGTTACTCCCATCGCGCCATTTGGCGTATTCAAAGCCGCCGAGGCTCTGATCGCAGATGGATGAAACTTCAGTGGCAAGTCAAGAAACCTGAAATCTTCACTCGAACCCCAGGCCACGACATGTTGGGACCAAACACCTAATTAGTGAGT
The DNA here is from genome assembly GCF_030819035.1 of Agrobacterium sp. SORGH_AS 787. Classification (NCBI taxonomy): domain Bacteria; kingdom Pseudomonadati; phylum Pseudomonadota; class Alphaproteobacteria; order Hyphomicrobiales; family Rhizobiaceae; genus Agrobacterium; species Agrobacterium sp. SORGH_AS 787. Next base: position 1,262,935 of record NZ_JAUTBG010000001.1, on the reverse strand, counting down.
TTGTCTGCCTCGGAATTTGAAGCTTCCAGCTCCCCAACGCCTTTTTGAACACACTACTGCAACAGCGCGGGCTGCATACAGCGCGCATCCGTCACCCGGACATCAGCTTCACCGACCTTGACTCCGAAGATCAGCATCACGTTATAAAGGACTTGATCGACCGGCCGAGCAGCAACGGAAAGAGTATCGGCCAACGCCGCTTGTACCGCGGTCGGTGAGCCGACACTTAAAACCAGCACGTTGATATCGAGATCGAAGTTTTTCAAGATGGACTGAATGTAGGAGGTCCAACCATCTCTAGTGGATACATCTTTGATCGTCGCTTGATTGATGTCCGCTTGCGTGAACGTCAATCTGGTCTTCGCCAAATTGCCGACCGTGACATGCGACATGCCGTTTATTTTTACGAGACGTGAGTCGACGATCGCTGCTTTCGTTACGCGCGGCTTACTGCCGAACTTACTGAAAGCGCTTGTATCCACTTTGCCGACAGCAATTTCCACCACTCCAGGTACCACATCAACGTCCACGGCGTTGTTGCCGCCGGCTGCGCAACGAATGTCTACAAGTTTTCCTTCGGCAGGTGCCATTTCGACGTAGAGAGGTAGACGCACCTGAAGGCCAGCCAAAGCTTTCAACCCGTCGACGGTGGTGTTCAAGGCAACTCGGGTCTGAGCAGTTCTGACGACGGTTCCGACGCCGCCCACCGCCAACGATGTCGTCAGCACAGGCAATTCACCGATGGCGATGGTCAGTTTTGTGGAAGCCAAGCCGGGAATGTTGGTGCCCGCATCGACTTCAAACTGATGTCGTCCGTTTGCGGCAATCGCCGTAGCGGAAATCAAATCGAAGACGCTGACCGTGACCTTCGGATTGCCGCTGCTTCCTACCATATTGTCGAGGAAGGGGCCAAGGTTGACAATTTTCTCCAACGGAAAATTGAGCGTGGTTGTGTTGGCTGCCCTTTCCAATTTCTGGATGGTTGAGGCGACGGACGGCTGTAACCCACTGGTTCTAGCCAGGGCGCTGAGAAACTGGCTCAAGGTAATTTTCGTTGTTACGAGCTCGCGATAGGTTCCGACGTTCAGCTTAAGATCCGTTGCGAGGATGTCGATCGTTTTCAGCAGGCTCACATCGGCGCTGGCAAGCGATTGATAGTCCCCCACCTTAAGATGAATGGTCGAACCAAAAAGAGTGCTCAGTACACTGTTGATCAGACCGTCATTGAGGCTGGCTGCGCGAGATCCAACGGAAAATGCGGCTACCCTTTGTGCCCCAGCCGTTCCCACTGCTGAGAGGTTAGGCGGGGTCGTGAAGCCTGACGCAAAGTAGAGCCTGCCTTTTTCGAAAATTGCGACCTTTACTGCGTCGGCAGGCGCTGCGTTAGGGGTAAACCGCCTCTCCACTGGAGTGTCCGGGTCCGCGACATAACGCCCTGTGGTGATCTCCGCGTAACCGTCCAGTCCCGCTCCGTTGATGTCGGCATCCTTTGGCAGGAGTCCACCTTCGGTCAAGAGACCTGATCCAGTTCTGATGCCAATTTTCTGCCCGTTGAGTTTGAAGTATTGCAATACGGCCTGTTCAGCATCGAGTGCGGAGGCCGCGGAAATCGCAGCGAGATCCGCAGATTGCTGGAGCTGCCTTTTTTGCAGCGTCAATGCCCCATAATCCACCCCGAGTGCCAAAACGCCGACAATCATCGGCGCAGTCAACGCTGCCATAAGTGCGATATTGCCCGCATCGTCTTGATTAAACCGAAAGATCGAAGATCGTATCTTCCCCATCTCATATACCCCCGATCCTAACGGTGGAAAATCGTCTTATCGTTTTTGCTGGAAGCGCATAGGTATAAAGGCCCCAAATTGGCAGCTTCGTTGCGTCATAATCCACGGTAACCGTAAACTGGTTGCTGTTGGCATTGTCGATGCCAACGGTGACGTTAAGGTCGCCCTTGTCCAAGAACGCATAACTAAGCGCGCTCTTGCTGACGAAGTCTCTTGCTAGTGCTTCCCGTTCCTGATTGTTCAAACCGGCAATCGCGGTTCTGGCGGCATCTGCAGCCACCTGCTGCACGGAATAGGCAGCCATGAGATATATCCCATAGGCTACCATGCTCAGCAGAACGATGATGAAGAGCGGCGCCACGATGGCAAATTCGATTGCCGAAGATCCAGACCGATTATGAAGTACTCTCGAGAGATATGCCACGATTCTTGCCTAAAAATTGACAATATAATTTTCCTACCCCTAGTCTTGCGGCTTTTATTTTTTCTTAATGCAGAGATTTTCGATTTGTATCGATTTAATACAACGTGATTTTCACATTATATTATTATTTTTTCATGAGCTTATTTTATAATTGAAAATAGTAATATTTCGAAACGTGAAAGCAATATCAAAGACAATCTGCAAAAATCACTTTGTATCTTTAGCAATATCAAGTGACAACGAATGGGGATTTCGGTGGCGCTACTGGGTGGATATTGACTTTCATCGTACGGGTACGGCGTTGCGGTCCGGTGCTTCCGTCGACCGAGGGCAAGATATGGCCTGTCGCACTGGCGATCTGAGTTTTGAATTACAACGAAGTGGAAGGATTACTCAACCTGTCACACTCCCTGTAAGGGGTCATAACCAGCGCCGAAAACTGCACCCGGTACGACGGAATTCGACCTGAGTGAAAGCAGTGCCTCAGGTATTATAGGACGCGCTTATGGAAAAGCAGCCTTACCCTGTCGGCATCGCAATCGGGAGAGCTATGCGAAAAAGGCGCGTGCCAACGGAGTTTCTCAGTCCGACCCTGGCACAAAAGTCGGGGGCGGCTTTCAGAAGGTGCAGAAGTACGAGAAGGGCACCAACCGGATATCCACGAGCATGCTGACTGAAATTACCCGCGTGCTCCATGTGGACATGGGAAACTTTTTTGACGGCCTGGAAGCTCAAAATGGCAAAGAATTAGTCGACGTCATGACGCCCGGGCACCTCGGCGTTACGCGTGAGGCAGCCTCCCCCAATGAGTCATTTTTGCAGATTAGCGACTCCCGGGTTGGTCGTAAGATTTGTTGATCTTGTACGTGTTGTCGCTGGCTACAACTCCAACAACGACGAAGAACCTCCTCAAGCCACCGCGGAGTAAACAAGCAAGTGAAGGTGCCTAGTGTTTAGCCCCGGTGCCTAAAGCGTGTTGCGATCTTTTAGATTCGCTGCTCGCGCTTTAAATCGTTGTTCTAGAGCAGGTCGCTACTGGAAAACCGCTATGCACTTTTACGCGATATGTTTTAATGGACAGGGTCCGACAGGCCCGGTTCGACGCTAACACCGGTGCTTGGGCGCCGACGCTAAAGGCGTAGCACTCGGTGAGGTGGTCATCTTTGCGATGACACTCACCATGCCACCACCCGCGACGGGGCGTCCGTTCAATTGCAAGCGCGTCGTTTTGCGACACGCGCAATGCTTTCGCTTATCCCGCAAGGGGGCTTATAACATTAGAACATACCCAAAGGATCACCGCTGGATTCTCGGAGGTGCTGACGAGCGCGTGCCCCATCATGCTGTCGAAATAACAGCTGTCGCCCGCATTCAACACGGTCGTGGCATAGAGACTGGTATGCAGCGTGACGCAACCTTCGAGGACATAGACAAACTCCTCACCTGTATGTGTGACCAGCATCTCGAATTCTTTAACGGACCGCGCCTCTATGCGGGTGAGAAGCGGGACGAGTTTTTTGTTTGCGATGTCCGCGCACAAGAGCTCATAGGTATAATTGCCGACCGTCATGACTGCACCTTCGCCCTTGCGGGTTATTGCGCGGCGGCCACTAATGGGGGTGGACGGTTTGTGAGAAAAGAGCTCCGACACATCTATATCAAGGCCGTGTGCGAGGCTAAGGATCGTTTCGTAAGTCGGCGACATCTGCGCGTTTTCTATTTTAGAAAGCGTCGAGGGCGCGAGGCCACTACGTTCTGCAAGCTCGCCGATGCTGAAGCCGCCGTCCTGCCGCAGGCGCCGCAAGGTGGTAGAAAGCGACCGAGAATGAGGGCGCGATCCGCGATCCGGTGCATCATCGGAAGCCCTGTGGGTCTGATCATTCTTCAAAATCGCCATTGGTTTTTACCTCGGTTGGAGCTGCCTAGAGGTTGAGTCAACCTAAGCATTATAATTCCATGGTTGTTAGCCCTGATTAGCCATATCATTCAGGCGTTGCCAATCGGCAAGCTGAAGCAAAATTCCATTTTTCATGGATAGAGCGCGCCTTGTGTGTCGCCGGTCACCGGGCAGGCGGGAAACACCAACTTTCATTAGGCGCTCGGTGAGCGCATTCACTCTTTGCGCGAAAACCGTTTTTCTGCCGCAGTCAGGATCAATGACGATAACGACTTGACCCGTGTGGGGTGTCTGGGCGCCGGGATGGTCAGACCAGTCGACCTCATAGGAGAACTTGCCGCCAGTCAGAGCAGCGGCGAATAGCTCGATCATCATCGAAACGGCGGAACCTTTGTAGCCTCCGAATGTCAGGAGCGCTCCGCCGTCCAGAACGCGGTTGGGATCGGTTGTCGCTTTGCCATCTCGGTCCACTCCGTAACCAGGAGGAAGCGTAAAGCCCTGCCGCGCAGCAATCTGAACGTCGCCATTAGCGATTGCGCTTGTCGCAAGATCGGCTACGAGAGGGCTGCCAGCGCCACGCGGTGCGGCGAACGCAATCGGATTTGTACCGAAGGTCGGCTTTTTTCCGTCGAAGGGAACAGTGCAGGCAAAGCTGTTGACCATACTCACGGCCAGCAAGCCCATTTCAGCAAAAGGCTCCACATCCGGCCACAATGCGCTGAAATGGTGCGAATTGCGGATCGCCGCTATTGCGATACCATTGCGACGTGCCTTCTCTATGAGGAGAGGAGACGCAGCGGCAAGTGCTGGCTGGGCAAAGCCGTTCATGGCATCGACGCGAAAAAATGCCGCTGCAGCGTCTTCCACGGAAGGGACCGCCGAAGGATCTACCCACCCGCTCCGGATCGAGCTCACGTATCCCGGAATGCGGAAAATTCCGTGTGACAGCGCCCCATCGCGCTCACAGTTGGCACAGTTCGATGACAGAAGTGCGGCAACCGCAGAGCTCGCGCCCACGCGGATGAAGATGCTCCGCAGTAGCTCACGCAGGGTATCGTAATCCGTTATGACTTTCGATTCCGAAGGCTCGCCTTCCGAAGCGTAAAAACTGTTAATCGTCATGTTGATAGCGTCCATTTCCGATAGGAAACATATTTTGCGATGAATGCATTTTCAAGAAGAAAGTTTCTTCCCGCTCCAATTAGGGATGCATATTCACCTTGAGCATATTTAATTGAAATGACTATGGAATTCTGATGTTTTGGGCTAGCAAAGGAATTTCATATTTTACATGGACGATGATTGACAGCTGCAATCTTGTCATTACTATAGGCACTATAATTTCCGATACGAAATGAATTGAGTGGACGACCATATGCTGCCAGCTTGCCTTATCTGCAGCAGCGTCAGCTATCGAGCGCGAAGTGTTCGTCGATATGACAGAGGGGCGGCGTTGTTCGGCGCCTTGAAACAGAGTGGCGGCTGGCTGAGGTTGAAGAATTGGAACTGATTGATCTTGATGCTAAGCTTGAAGATGTCATCGAGACAAATTTCGATGCTCAAGTCGCGTGGCTTGCCAAGCTTGTATCCTTTGATTCGGTTCGCGGAAATGAGGGGCCGTGCCAGGAATGGTTGGCGACTGAATTTTCAAAGCGTGGCTGGGGCTTGGACAGCTTCACGATCGCAGATGTCGATATTGAGGGAAAGCGTGGTTTTTCGCCCGTCATAGACGCGGACTACTCCAAGGCCGTTCAATTGGTTGCAACGGTTGAGGCTGGCGATTTGCCGGGTCGAAGCCTCATTCTCCAGGGACATATTGACGTTGTGCCTCCTGGCGCACATGAGCTTTGGGACCGCCCTCCTTTCGTTCCTCATATCGAAGACGGCTTCATGTGGGGACGAGGCGCGAACGACATGAAGGTTGGCGTCGCCGAGATGGTCTTCGCGCTGGATGCGTTGAAGAAGCTGGGTTACGTACCGGATGGCAAGGTGTTGGTCCAGACGGTGAGTGAGGAGGAATGTACGGGTAATGGCGCCCTGGCTACGCTTGAGCGAGGCTATAGAGCCGATGCCGTTCTTATTCCGGAATCCCTTAACAATCGCCTTATTCGCGCAGAGCTTGGATCTGTGTGGTTCAGGTTGCGGATACTTGGCAAGCCCGGGCACGTACTGAACTTCAATCGCGCATCCAACGCTATCCTCGCGGCCTATGAGTATGTTGAAGACCTGGAAAAACTCACTAAGGAGGTCAATGGTGAGGCGAAAAATCACCCTTGGTTCAGTCATATCGACAACCCTGTGAAGTTCAGTCTCGGGAAAATTCGAGGCGGCGACTGGCTCGGTTCAGTGCCCTCCTGGTGCGAGATTGAATGCAGACTTTCCGTCCTGCCGGGGCACCCGCTGCACGAGGTTCGTCAGCGAATCCTCAACCGTGTCGAAGAAACAGCAAAACGTCTCGGCACTGACCGCGTGCCTGAACATACGTGGATCGGCTTTCAGGCCGACGGACATGTTTTTGAACCGGGGAGCGAGGCTGAAGCTGTGCTTGCTCGGAGCCATCGCGCGGTCTTCGGTTCTGAACTTGAAAGCTTCAGTATGACGGCCACCAGCGATACGCGGCAATATAATCTCTATTATGATATTCCGGCCCTTTGTTACGGCGGGCGCGGTGAGGATAGTCATTCTCCCAAAGAGCGCACTGATCTGGCCAGCATGAAAGAAACAACGCGTGTTCTGGGATTGTTCATCGCAGAGTGGTGCGGTTTGAAGAAGGTTGGCGCAAGATGACTATTGCCACCTCATCCTCCATCATCGCCTTTAAGTCATGGGACTTGGACAAAGCCAAGCTTAAACTCTCCCAGAAACCGTTGAGAGCAGCATATGACCATTGCGTATGATAGCGAGGAATTGTGGAAAATTGCAGCCGGGCCCGATGCCGGTCCGTCGCTCTTGTCCTACATCCGCCAAGGGCTTAAGCGGGACGCAGGTTGTGGGTTGATGACAGCTTCGGTTTACGATGTCCCGAACATGAGATCGCGGCGCGTTTTTTCGGACGATCCACAGGCTTATCCAGTCGGCAATTTCAAGCGTCTCGACCGCAATCTCTATTTCGAAAAAGTAATCGTCGGGAACAAACACTTTTCATCGACAACGATCGAAGAGATTGCAGAGGTGTTTTTCGACTGGGAGAAGATCCGGGATCTCGGTTTCGACTCCAATCTCAATGTTCCGGCAGTTGTGAATGGCCAGGTGATCGGTTCCGTCAATCTTCTAGCGAAGAAGGGGCACTACACCAGCGAGCGGGTAGAAATGGCATTGCTGTGGAAGCCGGCCATCACCCTCGCTTTCCTTCTTCTCCACCATCAAGGAGCGGAAACCGCCACCTTCACGTCAAGGCAAGAGATCACGGACACACCCATAATGGAGGGTGAGTAAGCCACCCTCCACGCCAAAAAACCAGAAATCGAAAGAGAGCCGAAAAGGCCGCATCAGACCTTCAGAGTATATGGAGCGCTAAATGAAACTAAGATTGTTGACAGCCACCACCCTCTTGGTTGGGGCATCGCTGATATCCGCCGCGCAAGGGCAGGACAAGACCTTCAAGATTGCCTTCCTTGCGGCATCCAGTCAGAACGGGTTTAATCAGGCGATCTATTCAGGAATAGAAAAGGCCGCCAAGCAATATCCAAATGTCACAACCGAAATCTTTGACGGCAAGTTTTCTGCCCCGACGCAATTTGCCCAGGTCGAGGATTTGACCGCGGCAAAACGTTTTGACGCCATTATCCTTTCCCCAAACGATACGGTCGGTATCGCGACTGCGCTCGAAGACGCCACGGCTGCCGGCCTCAAGGTCGCCACCACGCTCTTCCCGGTTGGCCCCGACTTGAAGAACATGCAGCCTCAGATCAAGGGTCTGACGACCACCGTCGCCAGCGATCCTTCGATCGGCGCCAAGGCACAGGCAGAAAAGATCGTCGAATACTGCGCGAGCAAAGACCCGTGCCGTGTGGTCGTTATGATGGGTCAACTGATCTATCCATTCGACAATCTGCGCTATGAAACCTTCAAGGAAGTCCTCGGTCAGCACAAGAACATCAAAATTGTCGCAACGGGCGAAGGCAATTACAGTCCCGATACGTCTCTTAAGGCGATGCAGGATATTCTACAGGCCAACCCGGAAATCGACGCTGTGCTTTCCAACGCTGACCAGCATCTGCTTGGCGTAGAGATAGCGCTGGAAGACGCGGGTATTGATCCATCATCGATCTATCTGATTGGCGGTGGCCTGAATCAGATCACGATCGACAAAATCCGCGAAGGAAAATTCAAGGCATCCTTGGCCAACTTCCCGGAATCGATGGGTTCGTCCGCACTGGATGCCGTCGTGAAGTCTTTGAAGGGTGAGCAGGTCCCCGTCTGGATCGATGAATCTAAGCTTCACGACATTCCGATGATCGTAGACAAGGCCTGGCTCGATGCCCATCCGGATTTCAAGGCGGAATGGCCAGGCTGATATCGCTTCGCCGAATGGCGCGGCAGACTGGCCGCGCCAATTTTTTGACGCTTGGTAGAAGAGAACAGCCATGAAGGAACGCGAACTTGCGGTTCGCGTCGAGGCCGTTGCCAAAAGCTTCGGCGGAACGCGTATTCTCAACGATATCCATATCGACTTCCGTGTTGGGGAAGTGCATGCGCTTGTCGGTGAAAACGGTGCCGGCAAGTCAAGTGTCGGTAAAATCATTGGTGGATATTACTCGGCAGACGAAGGCGAAGTTTTTGTCTTCGGCGAGAAGGTCACCAAATATTCCCCGCGCGAGGCGCTGTCTCGGGGCGTCGCTATGATCCATCAAGAACTCCAGCTTGTCCCGGAGATGACGGTTGTTCAGAACGTCTTTCTCGGGCAGGAAAAGAGTCGAGGCGGGCTGCTGATCGGTGGTGACCTTGCACGTTTTCATTCTCTTGAGAAGACATGTGACTTCGGTCTCGACCCTAACGTGAAGGTGGCCGATCTTCGTATCGCAGACCGTCAGAAAGTGGAGATCATGCGGGCCATTGCCCGCGACGCGCGCGTCATCATCATGGATGAGCCAACGTCCTCTCTGACCGAAGACGAGGCGCGACGACTCCATCAGTTGATAGCGCGCCTGAAAAGTCGCGGTGTTACCGTCATCTACGTCAGTCATTTTCTCGATCATATTATTGCTAACTGCGACCGCGTAACCATTATGCGAGACGGGAATGTCGTGAGGACAGCTGACATCGATGGGGAAACCAAGCAGAGTCTCGTGGACGGGATGCTGGGTGCAGCCTCGCAAATCATCTGGCCTGCCCTGCCCGCCTTGCCGGCACAGCAAACCCAGCCGGTCGCCGAGTTGAGAAACGTCCGTACTCGCGCGGGGCTTCAGGACATTTCGATGCAGATCCGACCAGGGGAGATCGTCGGTCTCATTGGTCTTGTCGGCTCCGGCCGAACTGAGGTGGCCCGCGCGCTTTTCGGTGCAGACGAGATCGTCTCCGGTGATTATTTTATCGAGGGGAAAGCGCAGGTGCGCCTGAACGTTCGCAAAGCGGTTCAGCAGGGCGTGGCGCTGGTGCCGGAAGACCGCCGCAAGCAGGGTCTGGTTCTCACGCAAACGACACGGCCAAATATAAGCCTGGCGACACTGGACAGGATTAACACACTCGGTTTTCTCCGGACTGGCCGCGAACGTGCACGCGTTGAAGAGATGATCCGCCATTTTGGCATCGTCCCTGCGAAGACCGACGGAGACGTCGCCTTTTATTCGGGCGGGAACCAGCAGAAGGTGCTTCTGTCGAAATGGGCGGTTGCCCGTCCAAAGCTGTTAATCCTCGATGAGCCCAGCCGCGGCGTGGACATAGGAGCGCGCCAACGCATTCACGAGTTCATCGTTGAAATGGCGCGTGCGGGTGCTGCCGTACTGCTCATCTCTTCCGAATTGGAAGAGGTAATCAATCTTTCCCATCGCGGATATCTGATGAGCGAGGGGCGGATCTTTGCCGAAGAAGATTGCCGCACTTTGACAGTCGAGACTGCGCTCAAGCGCATCTTCGAAATCCAGAGCCGCAAAAACCCATCCGAGGAAAAGGTTCAATGAACGACTCTCGCACCATTGCCGCAAAGAAACACGGCAAGATCTTCGATCCCATCGCTATCGTCCGAGAGTACGGCGTTCTCATTATTATCGCGCTGCTTCTCATCGTGCTGACCTTCGCTTCGAACAGCTTTTTGACACCGCGTAACCTGTTGAATATCGTCAATCAGAGCGCGCCGCTGATGATCATCGCCTGCGCTTTGACGCTGGTCATCATCGGGGGCGGCTTCGATCTCGCAACAGGTGCGATCTTCGGTGTGGCGGCTGTTTCGGCAGGCTGGATCGCCACGAATATCGATCCTTATCTTGCGATCATTTCGGGACCATTGATTGGCCTTATGCTCGGAACGCTCAACGGGCTGATCATTACGACTTTTAATGTCCATTCTTTCCTCGTCACACTGGCAACGAGCCTTGTTTACCGTGGCATTGCGATTTTGATCACGGGCGGCTCGCTCATCCCGGTTCGGATCGAGCAATTTTCATGGCTTGGCCGCGGTCGCATCGGAATGGTCAACATTGCGGTGATCGTACTGGTTGTATTTATGATAGCGATGATGGTGCTCCTCAATCGCACGACTTTCGGCCGGCGGGTCTTCGCAGTTGGCGGAAACGAGGAGGCGGCAATCCTTTCAGGGATTCGGACAAATCTGGTCAAGACGGTCACATTCGCAATCAGCGGCGCGGCGGCGGGCCTTGCAGGTGTCATTACCGTGTCACGTCTTTCTATGGCCGAACCGCAGGCGGGTGCAGGTTTTGAGCTGGAGGCAATTGCCGCCGTCATCCTTGGCGGAACCGCAATCAGCGGCGGTGCGGGCGCGATCTGGCGCTCTGTGGCTGGCGTGCTCCTGATGGCTCTGATCGGCAACGGTTTCAACATTCTCAATGTCAATCCGTTTTTCAAGGATCTTACGACGGGTGTGATCATCGTGATTGCAGTGGCGCTGGCCGCGTCCAAACCCCGCCGCTGACGGAATTTGTACGTTTACGCGTGCGCTGCGGAGTCAGAAGCGCTTCGGACATGCATTGAAAAGACTATGAGAAGGTAAGTCATGACTGAAAAAATCATTCGCGTCTCGACGGATGTAGGAGGCACGTTTACGGACCTGGTGTATTTCGAAACTGATCCTGGGACCGGCCTTCAAACGGTGCGAACGGAAAAATCGGACACCACGCCGCCTGACTTCGAAATGGGCGTGTTGAACGTGCTTCAAAAGGCAGACGTTGATATTACCCGGGTGGATTTCTTCGCTCACGGAACGACAGTGGTCATCAACGCACTCACGGAGCGAAAGGGCGCGAAGGTTGGCCTCATCACGACGAAAGGTTTCCGCGACGCGCTGGAGATCGGTCGCGGAAACCGCCCCGATTTCTTTAACCTGATGTATCAGAAACCAGTTCCGTTCGTTCCCCGGCACCTGCGGCTGGAAGTTCCTGGGCGGATAAATTATCAAGGCCAGGAAACAACTCCCCTCGACCTCTCAGAGCTTGGCGCCATTGTAGACGCCTTCAAGGCTGCGGCTGTTGAAGCAGTCGCGGTTTGCCTGCTTCATGCCTACGCCAACCCTGCCCATGAAACGGCAGTCCTGGAAGCGCTGCGCACTCTTTGGCCGGAGGTTTCGGCGGTGGCCTCGCATCAGATCACCCGCGAATGGCGTGAATATGAACGCACCAATACGACCGTTTTGTCAGCGTATGTTCAGCCGAAAGCGGCCCGTTACCTCGAAAAGCTGGAGGTTGGGCTCAAGGACAAGGGATATCGGGGCAATCTCTTCATCATGCAATCGAACTGCGGTGTGGATTCCGTTGAAGCGGTGAAGGCTATCCCGATTACGATGGTCGAAAGCGGTCCGGCCTCGGGCTTCTGGGGGGCTGCGGAATTGGGCCGCATCATCGGCGAACCTAACGTGCTCGCCCTTGATATTGGCGGCACGACGGCGAAGTGCTCCCTGATCGAGAACGGTCAGGTCAAGATCAAAACCGATTACTGGATCGAACGTAACCGCACGTCTGCGGGTTATCCGATCATGGTTCCGGTGGTCGATCTGGTTGAGATCGGCAACGGCGGTGGCTCCATCGCATGGGTGGATGATTTTGACAAATTGCATGTCGGACCGCAATCGGCCGGTGCGTCACCGGGCCCGGCTGCCTATGGGCGGGGAGGTATGAATGCCACGACGACGGACGCCAATCTCGTCCTCGGTCGCATCAATCCAGACTACTTCTGTGGCGGCTCGGTTGTCGCTGATATCAGTGCCCTGAACGCGGCCATGACCCCTCTTGCCGAGAGGCTCGGGACAAGTATCAAGGATGTCGCGCGCGGGATTGTGCGTATCGCCAACTCGAATATGGTGAATGCGCTCAAGCTCGTCTCCGTCAACCGCGGTTTTGATCCACGCGACTTTACCCTCATCGCTTTTGGTGGTGGAGGTGCAATGCACGCGGTCGCTCTCGGACAGGAGCTCAACGTTCGGAAAGTCGTCATTCCTCGTGGTGCGTCTGTCTTTTCGGCATGGGGCATGATGATGAGTGACCTGCGCCGCGATTACTTCGTCACTCAGTTGATTGATGAAAAGGACTATCAGTCACTCGACATATTGCTTTCACGCACAATGGAACTGGCGAGAGCGGAATTCCTTCGTGAGGGCGTCGGCGCCGACAAGATCAGCATGCGTCCGCTGGTTCGATGCCGTTATCAGAATCAGGAATTTGCCGTGGAAGTGCCGATTTCCGCGGGCCGTATCGGACCGGAAGAAGCGGCACAGATGGCCGATGATTTCCATGAGATTTATCAGCGTGAGTATACTTATCGTCTTGATGCAGGCGTTGAAATCATAGGACTTCATCTGATCGCGTCGAGCGAAGTTGGCAAGCTCGAACTTGTGAGACTGCCAAGGAACGAAGCCGACATCGATAGTGCGATCAAAGGCCGTCGCCTGGTGGACTATGCGACCGAAGGCGAACATGAAGCAACCATCTATGACGCGACCAAGCTGGAGCCGGGCATGATGTTCAAGGGGCCTGCTATCGTAGAGGATCCGGGTACGACGATCGTGATCCATCCGGGCAATACCGTTTTCATCGATGACTTCGGCAACACGCATATCAACATCCGGAATTGAATCATGACCGAAACACAGCAAAAAGAATTCGATCCCGTTACCTTCGATATCATCCAGAATGCCCTCGAAGCGGTCGCCAACGAAATGTTCGTGGCTCAGCGCAAGACATCGATGAGCGCCATCATTTACGAAGTGCTAGATCTTTCTTCCGGCGTGCTCGACAAGCACGGGCAGGTGGCTGCATCGGGTGCTGGCATACCGGCCTTCATTGGCGTACTCGACAAGGCGATTGCGGGTATTCTGAAAAAATTCAAGCCAGAAGAGATTAGGCCGGGAGATCTCTTTGCATCCAACGATCCCTATTACGGCGGTGTCACGCATCTGAACGACATGGTGCTCGCCTTGCCTGTTTTCCATGACGAGCATCTGGTGGCCTGGGTCGCCAATATCGCGCATTGGAACGATGTCGGCGGTAACGTCCCCGGATCCATGTCCTCAGAGGCGACCGAAATTTTCCAAGAGGGTATTCGTATCCCCGCGGTGAAGCTGTTCGATGAGGCCCGCCCCAATCAGGCGGTGTTCGATATTCTTTATGTCAACACACGCCTCCCGGATTTTTTGCGTGGTGATCTCTGGGCCGGTATCGCTGGCCTGCGTATCGGTGAGCGCCGAATTCTGGAACTGGTCGAGAAATACGGTACCGAGACGTTCGAGGCCGCCGTTGCAGATTTCATGGATTTCGGTGAACGACGGGCGCGGGCCGCGCTGAAGACAATCCCCAATGGCAGCTATAGCTTCGAGGAGGAGCAGGACACCGGAGCGATTCACAAAGTGACGCTCACCATCTCCGACGAGGAATTTGTGGTCGATCTTCGGGACAATCCATTACAGAAGGGATCGTCGAATTCGAGCCGTGAAGGTACCGAAATCGCCATACAGCTGGCGTTCAAGTCGTTCACAGATCCCGAAGCTCCCGGGAATGGCGGTTTTTTCCGTCCGCTGAAAGTGTTGACCAAGCCGGGTACGATTTTTCATGTTCAAGAGCCTGGCGCACTGGGTTACTATTCCGAGGTCGAGATCCGGCTCTTCGATATGGTTCTAAGAGCGCTGGCCGCCCACTTCCCAGGCGCCGTTCCGGCTGGAAATTTCGCATCGATTTGCGGCACCGTTGTGGGAGGGCCACATCCTGTTACCGGCCGCCACTATACGATTGTAGAGCCACAAGTTGGAGGTTGGGGCGCATGGGAGGGCGCTGACGGCCCAAGCGGGCAGTTTTCCGGCTTCCATGGGGAAACCTTCAATTGCCCTGCAGAGGTGGCGGAGGCGCGCTATGGCCTCAGCGTCGACCAGGCGACGCTCAATGCGGAACCCGGAGGTGAGGGACAGTGGCGTGGAGGCAAAGGCATCGACGTGCATTATCGCGTTCTCGCTGACAATAACTTCCTTTCTGTCGGTTACACACGCTCACGCATTCCGCCGTGGGGTGTAGCTGGGGGGCTGGACGGTTCGACGAACTATGTGGAGGTTCGGCGCGCAAATGGCTCAAAGGAACGTTACGCTTTTGCCACGAATGTTGTCGTCAACAGGGATGACGTCATTCGAGTCGTGACCGCGAACGGTGGCGGCTTTGGAGATCCGAAATTGCGTGACCCGGTATCTGTAGCAGCAGATATCAGGGATGGATATGTGACCCCGGAGCGGGCGGCAGCCGTTTACGGAGTTACCACAGAATAAGTGCCGGCGGCGCTCGGTTGCAGCGCCGCTGACGGCCCCTTTCTCTATGATGGTCCGACGCGCAAGTTCACGCAGGCGAGCGATAGCATTCTCTGCGTGCCAGCTACCTAAGCGTGTCGCGATTTTTCAGATCCACTCCTGACGCATGGGTGCTTGTTTCACAGCGCAAAACCGCTGCACACTTGCGCGACATGTTTCACCGTGGTGCAAAGACGCGTTTATTGCCGAACGTAATAAAGGACCTGGCCAGTGCCTATTTTGGGCGATCGCGATCCATGTTGCTTGTTAGGCTCACTTCGAACTTGACCATATCAGGTCCTGTCTGGAGGATGTGACGCATACTAGCGAAGCCTGAACCCATATCGTCAATTACAATGTGGATACTTAGAGCGTGTAGCGACTCTAGGGCGGCTTGAAGCGCAGCATAATCCTAGACTTGATTGTGCTCATTGATTTCGAGAGTGATCCGATGGCAGGGGTAATCACTCACCAGTTCCAACAGTCGTCCACCGATGATCGTTTCTGGTGCGCTATTGACGCTGAGGTCGCCTCCTGCGGGCCAAACGCATCCATAGCGATCTGAAAGAGTTGCATGTGGCGCATCTAGCCTGCTCAAGGACAGAACCTCTGCAAGATGCCAGAACTCGGTGGCCTGGAGGAGAAGGCCACAGCAGCCCTATCAGGTCTTGCTCCCATGAGCCGCCGGTCCGGACGATGGACCGGACGCGCTTTCATCGCCGGCGGGGGAGCATCGTCCGCCACGCACTCTACATGCCAGCCTCGTCGCATGCCTCTTCAACCCAGACCTCAAGGCCGCATACGACCTCCTCATCAAAGCCTGAAAGCCGCCGAAAGTTGCCATCACGATCATCATGCGAAAGCTTATTGTCATCACAAACGCACCGCTCAGGAGCAACCGAAAATGGATGCCAAAAATCCTTTGATCAAAACGGATACTTCGAGTGTTTGTCCAGCATTCCGGTGATCACGGATTACGCTCTATTTCCCTGCTTTCACGCATCGTCCGAAGCCGAAGCGATTATGTCCTGGTTGAAAATGCTCTATCTGCAAAGCGGTTTGAGGGTAAACCGATACTCACCCTCACCCTTCTCGCGCGATTTCACGGTACTATCAAAACGACCCGCCTGGGGTGCAGCATTGTGCGCAACGTCATGCTGCCTGAACGTGGATCGTGATATTGTGGTTTTGATCGTCGTCCATGGTGAAGACGTTATAGGTCAACCCATGCTCGACAAACTGGTTATGTGTATCGGTTGCGCCGGCCAGCGTGATCGTATCTCCACTGTCCCTGTTGATCGTCAGCAGATCACCTTCCGGAGCGAGACTGCTCAGAGTGGTCGAATTGATCGTCACGCTATCATTTCCAGAGTTGCGGAAATCGAGCGTTTCCAGCCCCGAAAGCCCCGTCAGAACCCCTGATCCCACCGCAGTGAAAATCGCCGTATCCTTCCCGGCTCCCCCGCTTACGGTATCCGAGTAATCCACATAGAAGATGTCGTCGCCTGCACCACCGCTCAAGAAATCAGCGCCGCCGCCGCCTCTAAGCGTGTTCGCATTCCCGTCGCCCGTCAATGTGTCGGCAAAATCCGAGCCGATGATATTCTCTATGCCGGAATAGGTGTCTCCTTCGGCTTCTCCATCATGGCCTGTTCCTGCGCCAAGATCGACCGTGACGCCGGCCGAAGAATGGCTGTAGACGGCGGTGTCGATGTCTGCCCCACCGATCAGTTGGTCCGCCCCTGCTCCGCCTTCCAGCGTGTCGTTTCCTATGCCGCCAACGAGGCGATCGTCACCGCTGGTCCCGACGAGGTTCTCGCCCTGCAGATCACTGACCGCTATGGCGATTGAACGCGTGTTGCTGAGACCGTGATCGTCCGTCGCCACTAGGTCGAGCGCGTAGCTCGATCTGGTTTCATAGTCGAAGGCCACGCCATCTAGGAGCTTGATCGTTGTTCCGGAGATTTCAAACAGCGCGCTGTCTGCGCCTGCAAGGCTGTAATGCACGTGATCTCCGGCATCAGGATCACTGCCGGTGAACGTCGTTACGGTCGCTCCGCGCTGATCTTCAGCGATCGTGATTGTCGATGCGGCAAGCGTGGCGGTCGGTGCCTCATTGACATCTCTGACCACCACCTCGACAGTCTGGCTGGCGACACTGGTGCCATCCGAGACCAGAATATTCAGGTTGTAGTGGTTGTCATTACCAGCGTCCGCAGGGCTCTCGAAATTCGGAGCCGTGCGGAACGTCAGGACACCCGTCGAGGAGTCGATCGAGAACAGATTGGCGTCTGCCCCGCCTGCCAGGGCGTAAACCAGTGCGCCACCTGCGGGATCCGTTGCCGCAACGGTACCAACCGCAGTTGCGTTTTCGTTGACCGTGAATGCGGCGGGTGAGGTGATGGTCGGAGCGACGTTTGCGAGCGTCACAGCCATCATCTGGCTGGTGACGAGCGTTCCGTCGGAGACGGACACTCTGACATTGTAGACGTTGTCGTGGTCGGCGTCCGCCTTCGCTTCATGATCCGGGGCCGAAACGAAGCGCAGAGCGCCCGTCTGAGCATCGATCGAGAAGGCACTGGCATCCGCACCGCCGGAGATCGAATAGACGAGATTCGCACTGTCGGCGTCCGTTGCAGCAACGGTCGTAACAGTCGTTACGCCCTCATTCACCGTTACCGAGCTGGCTGAGGTGATGACAGGCGCTTCGGCAACATCCGTCACCACAACGCTGACGCTCTGTGTCCGCGCATTGGTGCCGTCTGACACCAGAACGGTGACATCGTAAACGTTGTCGTGATTGATATCGGCTGGCGCCTCATAATCGGGAGCGGAGCGGAAGCTCAACTGGCCCGTCTGGCTGTTTATCGTAAACAGCGAAGCGTCTGCGCCACCGGATATGGCGTAGGTCAGCACTGTCCCGGCATCGGGATCCGTCGCGGTCACGGTCATGACCGACGTCGTGTTTTCGGCAATGTTAGCCGTCACGGCAGAGGTAAAGGTCGGCGCCTGGTTGACGTCTGTCAGCATTACATTGAAGGTTCGGTCCGTGGTGAGCGACCCATCGGAAGCCCGGACGGTTACCTCGTAAAGGCGATCATGGTCGGCGTCTGCCGGGTTCTGATAGTCCTGCGCTGACGCAAAGACGAGCTGGCCCGTCTGTCCGTTGATCAGGAACTGAGCCGAATCCGCTCCTCCCACGATCGAGTAGGTGATAGCGGCCCTTTCAGGGTCGGCGGCAACGATGGTGGCGACAGCCGTCTGCTGTTCTGCTGCCGACAACGTTGTTCCGGTCGAAAAAACGGGGGCCTCGTCGACGTCGGTCACTGTCACGGCCAGAGCGCGCGTCGACGACAGGCCGGTCTGGTCCTGGGCCTGCAGGACGACCTGGTAGACGTTGTCACCATTGGCATCGGTCGGCTGCTCTCTGTCCGGGGCCGAAACAAAGGTTAACACGCCCGTCTGGGCATCGATGTTAAACTTGGCCGCGTCTGCACCGCCTGCGATGGACCAAGTGATGGTGTCGCCGACATTCGGGTCCTGCGCCATGGCGCGCATGACCATCGTGCTGTTTTCGGAGACCCCCATCACAGGCGGTACGTTTACGATATCCGGCGCCTGCTGGTCGCGCAGTACCGTCACGGCCAAGGTCTGGAAGGTACTGACCGTGCCATCCGAGACGCGCACCTGCAGATCATAGACATTGTCCTTGCCGGTATCCGTGGGGCTATCGTAATTCGGCGCGGCAACGAAGCTGAGTGCGCCTGTTGCGGCATCGATCGCGAACTTCGCCGCATCCGCTCCACCTGCGATCGCCCAGCTCATGGCGTTGCCATCCTCATCCGTCGCAGTCAACGTGGAGATGCTCGTATTGCCCTCCACCATGCTGAGTGCCGTCGCGGAAGTGATGACCGGTGCGTCATTGACATTGGTCACGGTGACGGCAACAGCCTGCGAGGTGACGTTGGTGCCATCGGAGACCGAGACGGTCAGGTTATAGATGTTGTCGTTACCGGCGTCCTGCGGCGCTTCAAAATTGGGGGCCGTCCTGAAGCTCAGCGCGCCCGTCAGCGCATCGATCTGGAACAGTGCGGCATCCGTGCCGGAGATCGACCAGCTGCGGGTTGCTCCCGCATCCGGATCCACAGCCGCAAGCGTCGCCACCGCAGTGCCGTTCTCGGCCACGTTGAACGTTGCAGCCGATGTGATCGTCGGCGCCTCGTTCACGTCGGTGACGTTAACCGTCAGCGTTCTCGTCACGCTGTTGGTGCCATCAGACGCCGTCAAAGTCAGATCGCGGTGGGTTGCCTGCTCGTAATTGAAGGACACGCCGTCCTTAAGGCGAACCGTATTGCCATCCACCACGAACATGTTCGCATCCGCCCCACCCAGCGTATAGGTCAAGGTGGTACCGGCATCCGGATCGCTGGCCGCAAAATTCGCGACCGTCGCAGCCGCGACATTCTCGTTGACCGCACCGGTACCCGTCAGCGTCAGGCTTGGCGCTTCATTGACATTGGTCACGGTGACGGCAACAGCCTGCGAGGTGACATTGGTGCCATCGGAAACCGAGACGGTCAGGTTATAGATGTTGTCGCTACCGGCGTCCTGCGGCGCTTCAAAATTGGGGGCCGTCCTGAAGCTCAGCGCGCCCGTCTGCGCATCGATCTGGAACAGTGCGGCATCCGTGCCGGAGATCGACCAGCTGCGGGTTGCTCCCGCATCTGGATCCACAGCCGCAAGCGTCGCCACCGCAGTGCCGTTCTCGGCCACGTTGAACGTTGCAGCCGATGTGATCGTCGGCGCCTCGTTCACGTCGGTGACGTTAACCGTCAGCGTTCTCGTCACGCTGTTGGTGCCATCAGACGCCGTCAAGGTCAGATCACGGTGGGTTGCCTGCTCGTAATTGAAGGACACGCCGTCCTTAAGGCGAACCGTATTGCCATCCACCACGAACATGTTCGCATCCGCGCCACCCAGCGTATAGGTCAAGGTGGTACCGGCATCCGGATCGCTGGCCGCAAAATTCGCGACCGTCGCAGCCGCGACATTCTCGTTGACCGCACCGGTACCCGTCAGCGTCAGGCTTGGCGCTTCATTGACATTGGTCACGGTGACGGCAACAGCCTGCGAGGTGACGTTGGTGCCATCGGAGACCGAGACGGTCAGGTTATAGATGTTGTCGTTACCGGCGTCCTGCGGCGCTTCAAAATTGGGGGCCGTCCTGAAGCTCAGCGCGCCCGTCTGCGCATCGATCTGGAACAGTGCGGCATCCGTGCCGGAGATCGACCAGCTGCGGGTTGCCCCCGCATCCGGATCCACAGCCGCAAGCGTCGCCACCGCAGTGCCGTTCTCGGCCACGTTGAACGTTGCAGCCGATGTGATCGTCGGCGCCTCGTTCACGTCGGTGACGTTAACCGTCAGCGTTTGCGTGGAGGTCAATCCACCGGCATCGGTGGCGGTTACTGTTACCGTGCGTGTGGCGGCCTGCTCGTAATCGAGCGAAACACCATCCTTGAGCCGCAGCGCGTTGCCGTCGATGACGAAGAGGCTCGCATCCGTACCCGACAGAGCGTAGGTCAGGTGATCGCCAGCATCCGGATCGGCGGCAGATAGTGTCGCCACTCTCGCCGCTAACGTGTTCTCGGCAATCGCGCCGGAGCTCGTCAACGTTAGAACGGGCGCCTCATTGAGGTTGGTAACGGTGACCGCCAGGTTCTGCTGCGTGATGTTCGTGCCATCGGAGACCGAGACGGTCAGGTTATAGACGTTGTCGTTACCGGCGTCCTGCGGCGCCTCGAAATTAGGGGCGGCGAGGAAGCTCAACGCGCCGGTCTGTGCATTGATCTGGAACTTGGAGGAATCCGCGCCACCGACGATCGACCATGTCAGCGTGGTGTTTGCGTCCTGATCCGACGCCGTTAGCGTGGCGACCGCAGCACCGTTCTCTGCACGGCTGAGATTGGCCGCGGAGGTGATGACGGGAGCCTCGTTCACATTCGTGAGATTAACCGTCACGTTCTGCACATGGGTTGAACCGTCCGCTGCAACGGCCGTGACCTGAAGCGTCCGCGTCGCGCCAGCCTCGTAGTCGAGCGAGGCACCGTTGGCGAGCACGATCTGATTGCCGTTGATCGCGAAGGCGTTCGCATTGGCACCACCGGTGATCGCATAGGTCACATTCGACCCATCGCTCATGGCAAGTGTGGCGGCGACGGAACCGGCCGCGCTGTTTTCCGCGATCGTGCCCGACGACGTGAACTGCATGCCAGAGACCAGATGCGCGGTCGTCAACGTGCCATCGTCGAAGGTGAAGCGTTCGACGTTCTTGACCGTGTCGTTGCCGTCCGGGCCGGAGACCGTATAGCTCATCGACGCTGCGTTATAGGTGATCGTATAGGCCGCACGGCTGCCTGAGAAAACCGCCCGATCGTTGCCGGCGCCACCGTCGATAAGGTCGTCGCCAGCGCCGCCGGTGATGACATCGTCTCCGGCCACGCCCACCGTGCCGGTGATCGCCGATCCGGGAACGTTGACGTTGTCGATGGCGATGCTTTCGTTGCTCACTCCCTCGTTCATGTTGGAGCCGAAGCCGAGCCTCAAAGTGCCTCCGGTAGGCGTCGGTACCGTCAGCGTAATCGTCAGCTTGTCGTCAAGGCCGCCCCAGCCTGCCGAGTAATTACCCTGGACCAGGCTTGCGGTATAGGTCGCCCCGCCAGCCGTCGTGAAGGTGAGGCCGGACATGTTGGCCCCGATGCCGCCCATGCCGTTCGGCGCGATGATTGTCAGGACGGCATTGCCGTTGACATAAACCTTGGCGCCTTCATTGTTATCGAAGGAGTCGAGCAGATAGAGATCGAAAGAGAGGGTTGTGGTCGCCGCACTGGCATCGGTCAGCTGGTAAGTCTTGCTGATCTGTTCCCCCCAGGCGTTGTTGTTGCCTGAGCCGCCGACAGGGCCGAGCACAATGTTGCTGTCGAGTAGAGCCACCGTCCCGAGTGTCAGGCCGGCCACCCCTGTCCAGCCGCCGACGCCGTTCGTGAACGTCTCCAGAACCGGAGCCGCGAATGCATCGACGTCACCGCTGATGATGTCGTTGCCAGCTCCACCGTCGATCGTGTCGTTACCCAGTCCGCCGATGACCTTGTCATCGCCATCGCCGCCGCGGATCGTGTCGTTGCCATAGCCGCCATCGATCGTGTCGTTTCCGGCGCCCCCATCGAGCGTGTCACGACCGCCGACTTCGGTGAAGATCACGTCGTCGATCATGACCTGATTGCTGGTCGAGAGATACTTGAACTCGATCTTGTCGCTACCACCCGTTCCGGTGACGAGATAATCGAAGGTCTGCCATTGATGGACAAAGGCAGCGGAGTTGATCGTGTCGAGCAGGGTGCCGTTGAAATAGATCGCCACTGCATTGGTGCCGGATGAAAGGCCGCCGACATTGAATTGCAGCAGGTAGGTCTCGCCCGCCGTCGTGGTGACATTCTGCCAGACGTCGCTGTTGTTCCAGCCGCCCTGCAGTCGCAGCGCTTGATTCTCAGTATTTCCATTGGCGATGTAGGCGCTATCGCTGAGGTAGATCGCCCCATCAGGGGTTTGCCAACCATTGGCAAGCGTAGCCGTGACGTTGGCGCCGCCCGTAAACCGGCCGACACTGTAATTCTCGAAATTGCCGTTGACGAGCAGATTTGTGCCCGCAGCAGCCGTGCTCGCATAGGTGACGAGCTTGTTGAGATCGTCGTCCCCCTTGATCACGTCATCGCCGATGCCGCCCGTGATGGTGTCGTTGCCGGCGCCGCCGATCAGCGTAGAGCCGGACGACGAGGCGACGAGCGTGTCGTTTCGCGCTGAGCCGATGACGCCTTCGATGGAAGTCAGTGTGTCGCCCTGGGCGTCACCACCGCTCGCGGTCTGCTGTTCAAGGTTGACCGTGACCGCCTGTGCCGAGCCGGCGTAGGAGACGATATCGCTGCCTGCTCCACCGTCGAGCATATCCGCTCCGGCGCCGCCGATCAGCACGTCGTCCCCGCCGCCGCCGCGTAACGTGTCGTTGCCGACGCCACCATCGAGCACGTTGCTTCCGGTATCACCCGTTAGCGTGTCGGCATAATCCGTGCCCGTCAGATTCTCGATTTGCGCCAATGTATCGGTCACGACGCCAGCGCTTTCCAGGCCGGTCTTCTGTGTTGCCAACTGCTGGATTTCGGCTTCGGTCAGCGCCCGGTTGAACACCGCGAAGTCATCGATCTGCCCGTCGAGATAATTCGCAGTCCAATCGCGCCCGATGAAATTGCTCGTGAAATTGCTATTCGGGGGCAGGATGACAGTGCCGTCGGTGGAGCCGACCAATGTCCCGTCGATGTAGAGCTGCAAACGACCCGCCTGATAGGTGACGGCAACATGCATCCACTGATCGATGGTTACATAGCTCGAGTTTACAGCAAAGCCGGAGGTGGTCTGCCCCGGTACGGTCGCCCCCGCAAGATCGCCACGGACCTCAAGATAAAGGCTCCCGTTTGTCGTCTTCGTCAGCCCGATCCACTGGTTGTTCACCGTACCGAGCTTGAAGACGCCCTCCTGGACACCGCTGGCCTTCGTGTCGAAATTGACCCAGGTCGAGACGGTGATGGAATCGCCAAGCGTCATCGCGCCGATCGTGGCGAAGTCGTTACCTGCGCCGCGGCCCTTAAAATCGAGCGCGGCCCCGTGATTGTCCGGTCCTGTCGTCCAGCCTGTGGTGCCGTTGAGACTCAGCGCGACATTGGCACCGTTCATCGTTGCGGCGGTCCTCCCCGAGCCTTCCGTGAAGCCCCAGCCGGCGACCAGGCTCGGATTGCTGTAGGCCGTCGCAGCTCCCTGGATGCCGGCATCGCCACCATAGGCAATGCCGGTCTCGAGATTGGCGGTCACACCTGAGGTCGAGCCCGCCCAGCTTGCTGTATCGATGCCAGTGCCGCCGATCAGGGCATCCGCTCCGGTCCCGCCAATCAGAAGATCATCACCAGCGCCGCCGAACAACACATCGTTGCCGCCTGCACCCTTGAGCGTATCATTGCCGGACGCGCCATTCAGCGCGTTGATGCCGCCGTCTCCAGCGAGATAGTCGGAAAAGCTCGATCCGATGAGATTCTCGACGCTGCTGTACCAGTCGCCCTCGGCGCTGCCGCCCCAGGAGCGAGCACTTGAATTGGTGTTATACGCGAGATCGACCGTCACACCGCCCCAACCGTAGTTGAGAGCGTACGTAACCGTGTCGATACCGGCGCCGCCGTCGATCAACCCATAGCTGGAATTGTCGGCGATAAAGTCATGACCCGCTCCGGCGTTGACCTGCGTGCCACCGAACTGCAGGTTGATGATGTCGCTATAGGCCGAGCCGGTGATGTTCTCGAAATTGGCGGTGATATCGGTACCGGCACCGACGGTATTGTAGGCGAGGAACGTCTTGGTCGCGACCCCGTTCGGATACGTCCAGTTATAATAGTTTGGCGCGAACCGGACGCCACTGGTCGCGTTGGCATAGGAGAGCGTGTCCGTACCGTCGCCGCCATCCAGATTATCGTCCCCGGCGCCGCCCTCGATCGTGTCGTTTCCGTCGCCGCCGCGGATGGTGTTGGCGCTCGCATCGCCAGTCAGGACGTCGTTGTACTTGGAGCCGGTGATGTTCTCGATATTGCTCAGGATATCGTTGGCAGCGTAGCCGCCCGAGGCTGTGTTGGTCTGGAGGTTAACCGTGACAGCCGCCGTCGACCAACTATAGTCAATTATATCGCTACCAGCGCCGCCATCAACCACGTCGGTTCCCGCTCCGGCCACGATGGTGTCGTTGCCTGCTCCGGCTGTAAACGAGCCGCCCGATGCACTGGCATAGATATAGTCGGCGAACGCCGAACCGATCACGTTCTGGATGTTGAGGAAGCTGTCTCCCTCAGCGTCGCCGCCCGTGCCTGCTCCGGCATTCGCATAGGCTCCGATGTTTGTGCTGAGATTGACGTTGACGCCTGCCGCCGAAGCCGAATAGTCGACCGTGTTCGAGCCCGCGCCACCGTCAAGCATATCCGCGCCGCCGAGGCCTATGAGCGTATCGTCCCCATCGCCACCGAGCAGAACGTTGGCACCGGACGTTCCGGTCAGGACGTCGTCGAGAGCCGAGCCGGTGACATTCTCAATGTTTCGGAGAACGTCACCCGCCGCATCACCGCCAATGCCGGTTCCAAGGGTGAGGTCCACAGTGACACCAAGCAATGAGGCAGAATAATCCGCGGTGTCGACGCCGTCCCCGCCATCAAGCACGTCCGCGCCGAAGAGACCCATCAGCACATCGTCGCCGGCACCACCGGACAACTGGTTGTCTGCTGCATTGCCGACCAACGTATCGCCCAGCGCCGACCCGATAACGTTTTCGATGGAAACGAGGACGTCCCCATTGGCATCCCCCGTGGAAACCTGGGCTGTTGAGAGGCGCAGATCCACTGTAACCGCGGCGGTCGATTGCGCATAGCTCGCGGTGTCGGAATCCTCGCCGCCCTCTAGCCTGTCCGCACCTGCGCCACCGGCAAGGATATCGTTGCCGGCACCGCCCTTGATCACATTCGCGCCGCCATCGCCGGTCAGCACGTCGTCAAAAGCCGAACCCGTGATGTTCTCGAAGTTGCGAAGAATATCACCAGACGCATCGCCACTCGATATCTGCGCTGTCGCCAGCGTAAGATCGACCGTCACGCCCGCGCCGGAATTGGCATAGGACACCGTATCGGTACCTGCCCCGCCGTCCAATGTGTCGGCGCCACCCATGCCTTCGATGGTATCGTTGCCGCTGCCACCGTTTATGGTGTTGACGCCGCCGTCGCCGGTCAGCGTATCGTTGAAACCTGAGCCATAAATGCCCTCAATACTGGCGTAGGTATCGCCTTGGGCAAATCCCCCGGATCCCATGCCGGTGGCGAGATTGACCGTGACGCCGGCACTGCTCATGGCGTAATTGACAAAGTCGTTCGCTCCGGCGCCGCCGTCGATCTGATCGGTTCCCGCATTGGCGACGAGGGTATCGTCGCCTGCACCGCCCGCCAGCCTTCCGCCCACTGCGGACGCGGCGAGGATATCGTTGAACGCCGAGCCTATGACGCTCTGAATATTGGTCAGCACGTCGCCTTCGGCATCACCGCCACGCGCCACGGCGCTGGTTACGGTACCGACCGGCGTAGCGATCGAGAAGGAGGCGAGATCCACATAGACCGCGGAGCCGGAAGCGGAATAGTCCGCCGTGTTGCTGCCCGCGCCGCCGTCGAGTGTGTCCGCGCCGGCAAGACCGGCAAGCACATCATCGCCCGCACCGCCGCGCAGTACGTTGACGCCGCTCGTACCCGTCAGCACGTCGTTGCCAGCGCCGCCGGTAACGTTCTCGATCGCGATCAGCGTGTCGCCCTGAGCGTCGCCGTTCAGGCCCGTGCCTGCGTTGAGGTCAACGATCACCGCTGTCGTCGCGGTCGAATAATCAGCCGTGTCAATACCGGCACCGCCATCCAAGGTGTCGGATCCCGCGCCGCCGTTCAACACGTCGTCGCCCGCGCCGCCGCGCAGCACGTTGGTGCCCTGATCGCCGGTCAGCACATCGTTCCAGGCACTTCCCAGGACGTTTTCTATATTCGCGATCGTATCACCCTGGGCATAACCGCCAGATGCGGTCTGCGTGGCGAGATTGACCGTGACCGCAGCCGTCGAGGCGGAGTAGTCAACCGTGTCACTGTCAGAACCACCGTCGATGACGTCGGCGCCAGCGCCAGCGACCAGCGTATCGTTGCCAGCAGCACCCATCAGCGTGCTGCCCATTGCCGCAGCGATCAATGTATCGGCATGGGCCGAACCCAGCACCTTTTCGAAGTTGCTGAGTATATCTCCAGACGCGTCGCCGGCGGACACCTGCGCCGTCGTACGACCAAGGTCGACCGTCACACCCACGCCGGAATTAGCATAGGAGACCGTATCGATACCAGCGCCGCCGTCCAGCGTATCGGCGCCGCCCAGACCCTCGATCACGTCGTCACCAGAGCCGCCGCGAATGTCGTTGACGCCCGAGGTCCCGGTCAGCGTATCGTCAAAGTTCGTACCATAGATGTTCTCGATACCGGTCAGTACATCACCTGCGGCATAGCCGCCGCTGACCGTGTTCGTGGCAAGGTTGATCGACACACTCGCATCGGAAAGAACGTAGTTGACCAGGTCGAGACCTGTACCACCATCGATGATGTCGGCACCAGCGCCAGCCGCGATACTGTCGTCACCGGCACCGGCGCTGATCCGCCCGCCGCTTGCGCCTGCAATGAGATAGTCGCTGAAAGCGGAACCGATCACATTCTGGATATTGGTCAGCGTATCGCCCTGCGCATCGCCGCCAAGCCCGGTGCCGCCCTGTATCGTGCCACCGTTGATCTGACTTGCCGAGAAGGCCGTCGTACGGAGGTTGACCTGCACCCCTGCAGATGACGCGGAATAGTCCGCTGTGTTGGTACCGGTCCCGCCGTCCAGAACGTCAGCGCCGCCCATGCCCGCGAGCACGTCGTCTCCTGCACCGCCGGAAAGCACGTTGGCGCCGGCATTGCCGATCAGCGTATCGTTGGATGCTGAACCGATCAGGTTTTCAATTAAAAGCAGCCGGTCGCCGTCGGCGCTGCCGCCGGAACCGGTCCCCGTCGTGAGATTGACCGTCACGCTCGCATTCGAATCAGCATAGCTTGCGGTATCGTTGCCCGCACCACCGTCCAGCAGGTCTGCGCCTGCACCGCCGACCAATGTATCGTCGCCGTCGTTACCGTCGAGAATGTTCGAACCGGCGTCTCCCATCAGAATGTCGGCAAAAGTCGAGCCGCGCAGATACTCGATGCCGATCAACGTATCGCCCGCGGCATAACCACCCGTTGCAACGCCGGTGGCGAGGTTGATCGAGACACCTGCGGTCGAAGTCGAGTAATCGGCAAGGTCCATACCAACCCCACCGTCGAGCACGTCCACGCCGGCACCGGCATTGAGCGAGTCGTCGCCTC
The DNA here is from genome assembly GCF_030819035.1 of Agrobacterium sp. SORGH_AS 787. NCBI lineage: Bacteria > Pseudomonadati > Pseudomonadota > Alphaproteobacteria > Hyphomicrobiales > Rhizobiaceae > Agrobacterium > Agrobacterium sp. SORGH_AS 787. The sequence goes on along the minus strand of NZ_JAUTBG010000001.1, from coordinate 1,234,854 downwards.
CGCCACCGGAAAGGACGCTGCCGCTATCGGCAGCCGTCAACGTATCGGCAAAAGCGGAGCCGATGACATTTTCGATAGAGATGAGAACGTCTCCACTGGCATCACCGGTCGAGTTCTGAGCAGTCGTTAGTCGAAGATCGACCGCAACGGCGTCCGAAGACCCTGCATAGCTGACGGTGTCCGAGCCGGCACCACCATCAAGACGGTCCGCTCCGGCAAGACCAGCCAGAATATCGTCGCCGGCACCGCCTGTCAGGGTGTTGGCGCCCGCATTGCCTGTCAGGATATCGTCGAAGGCAGAGCCTGTGACGCTTTCGATGTTGGTGAGAATGTCTCCTTCGGCATCACCGCCGGTGTTGAGATTGGATGTCAGATTGACGACGACGCCTGCGCTGGAGGCGGCATAGCTGGCAGTATCGGTTCCAGCGCCACCGTCGAGAACGTCTGCCCCACCAAGACCAGCCAGCACATCGTCCCCGGCCCCGCCTGAAAGCCGGTTGTCACCGGCATTACCCGTCAGCGTGTCGGAGAGCCCCGAGCCAATCAGATTTTCGATGGAAATCAGCGTATCGCCCTGGGCATCGCCCCCCTGAGCAGCCCCCGTTGCCAGGTTAACGTTAACCGCCGCGCTCGACGCCGCGTAACTTGCCGTATCGTTGCCTGCGCCGCCGTCGAGCGTGTCGGCGCCGCCAAGGCCGGCGAGCACGTCGTCTCCATCGCCACCGGTCAGGGTGTTGGCACCGGAGTTACCGGTCAATCGGTCACTGAAGGCCGAGCCGAGAATGTCTTCAAAGCCGGACAGGATATCGCCCGCAGCGTCGCCGCCGGATACCTGCGCCGTCGTCAACTGCAAATCCACCGTCACGGCCGCTGCCGAGTGGGCATAGGAAACCGTGTCGGTTCCCGCGCCGCCGTCCAGCGTGTCGGCCCCTGCCAGTCCTTCGATCACGTCATTGCCGGATCCGCCGGACATCACGTTTGCAGCGAAGCTGCCTGTCAGCCGGTCATCATAGATGGAGCCTGCGATATTCTCGATCGCAGTCAGCGTGTCGCCCTGCGCATATCCACCGCTGGCCGTTCCTGTCGATAGATCGACGGTGATCGCCTGACTGGACAGACCATAGTCGACCGTATCCAATCCAGCACCGCCGTCGAGCGCATCCGCACCCGCGCCGGCGATAAGCCGGTCATTGCCGGAGCCTGCGGCAATGCGGCTGCCTGCAGCGTTAGCGGCAAGCACGTCGTCGAAATTGGAACCGGTGAGGTTCTGGATGTTGATGTAAGTGTCGCCCGCGGCATCTCCGCCGAGACCGGCACCGCCAGCAGCAATAGTGCCGAGTGCCGTGGTGATGGAAGAACTACTGAGGTTGACAGCGACAGCGCTTGCGGATGCCGAATAGTCGGCCGTGTTCGAGCCGGCGCCACCGTCGAGAATATCCGCTCCGCCGAGGCCCGCGAGAACATCGTCGCCCGCGTCACCCTTCAACAGGTTGGCTCCGGCATCGCCGGTGAGGACGTCGGCAAAAGCCGAGCCCGTCACGTTCTCGATACCCGACAGAACGTCACCGGCCGCATCGCCGCCAAAGTTCTGATTGTTCGTCAGATTGACCGTGACCCCAGAGGCGGAGGCGGAGTAATCGGCAGTATCGATGCCCGCGCCGCCGACAAGACTGTCGGCTCCGCCAAGTCCGATCAGTACGTCGTCGCCGCTGCCACCTGTCAGCACGTTGGCCGCTGCATTACCGGTAAGCGTATCCGCAAAAGCCGATCCAATGACATTTTCGAAATTCGAAAGCAGGTCGCCTGCGGCGTCGCCGCTTGAATTCTGTGCGACCGTCGAACGCAGGTCGACCGTCACACCCGCGCTGGACGCGGAGTAGGACACCGTGTCGTTGCCCAGTCCGCCATCAAGCGTATCGGCACCCGCGCCGCCGGCGATCAAATCGTTTCCTTCGCCGCCCAGAAGAATGTCGACACCGGCACCGCCGATGAGCGTATCATCACCCGCATTGCCTTCCAGCGTCGATCCACTGGCAGACGCGGTCAACGTATCGGCATAGACCGTACCAATAACGCGTTCGATCGAAACCAGCGTATCGCCGCTAGCATCCCCACCCGACACCGCACCGGTTTGAAGATTGACCGCGATAGCTGCGTTCGAGGAAGAATAATCCGCCGTGTCGAAACCCGAACCACCATCGAGTGTGTCCGATCCGGCACCACCAACGAGAACGTCGTCATCCGCGCCGCCATAGAGCTGGTCAGCGCCTGCGCCGCCCGAGAGGATGTCCGCTCCAGCACCGCCGGTCAGGATGTTCGCCCCACTGTCACCGCTCAGCCTGTCGGCGAATGCCGAACCGACGAGTCGCTCTATCCCCGTCAGCGTATCACCTTCGGCGTAGCCGCCGACACCGGTGCTGCCGTCCAGGGAAACCGTAATTGCAGCCGTCGAGGCGGAATAGTCGGCGGTGTCGTTTCCGGCGCCACCGATCAACTGATCAGCGCCCAGATTGGCGTAAAGGGTGTCGTCGCCAGAACCGCCATCGAGACGCGAGCCGCTCGCCGCAGCTTTCAACCGGTCATCAAAGGCCGAGCCGATGACCTGCTCTATTGAGATCAGCGTGTCACCCTGAGCATCGCCACCGGACGCCGTGACTGTCTCCAGATCCACCTGCACCGCACTTGCCGAGGACGCATAGGACACGGTGTCCACGCCTGCGCCGCCATCCAGAACGTCTGCGCCGGCACGTCCTTCGAGCAGATCGTCGCCCGCTCCGCCCCTCAGGGTGTCCGCGCTGGCACCGCCACGCAATGTATCCGCGAAGGCAGAACCCTGGACTTCCTCGAAGCCGTCGAAAACATCGTTCTCCGCATCGCTTCCACGGCCGGTCCCAAGAGCAAGATCGACAGTGACCGCACCACTGGAAAGCGCGTAGGACAGAACGTCACGACCAAGGCCGCCATGCATCACATCGGCGCCGCTCCCGCCGCTCACGACGTCGTCACCGGCGCCGGCATCAATGGTATCGTTGCCGCCAGCGCCGTCGATGACGTCGTTGCCGGCACCGCCAACAATCGTGTTGGCACCCGCGCTGCCAATCAGCGTGTCGTCAAAAGCGGTACCGGTGACATTTTCGATATCGACATATGTGTCGCCATTCGCATCGCCGCCGGAGCCTGTCTGCGATGACAGATTAACGCTGACACCGGCTGTCGACGAGGAATAGTCGATGGTATCGCTGCCGTCGCCACCCTGGATCGTATCGGCGCCCGCGCCACCAATGAGAACGTCATCGCCAGCGCCGCCGATGAGGATATCGTCCCCGTCTCGTCCTTCCAGAATATCGTTCCCGGCACCGCCTTCTAGCCGGTTTGCGCCCGCGTCGCCGCGCAGGGTATCGTTGAACGCGGAACCCGTCAGGCTCTCGATGCTGCTCAAGGTGTCTCCCGCAGCATCGCCGCCCGCGACGGTTCCAGCTGCAAGGTCGATCTGCACAGCTGCCTGCGATGTCGCGTAATTTGCGGTGTCGACACCTGCGCCGCCGATCAGCGTATCGCTGCCGGCACCGCCCATGAGAACATCGTTTCCGTCCCCGCCCTCGAGCCGGTCGTTCCCGGCACCGCCGATCAGCTGGTCGTCGCCGCTGCCGCCCAAGAATATGTCGTCACCGGCACCGCCGGTCATCGTGTCAGCGAAAGCCGAACCAACGATCTTCTCAATCGAAATCAGCGTATCGCCCTGCGCGTCTCCGCCAGTATTGATGCCTGTGGCGAGATTGATCGTAATGCCCACTGCGGAACCGCTGTAATCCGCGGTATCGACACCCGCGCCGCCATCGAGCTGATCTGCGCCGCTTCCGCCTATTAGAATGTCGTCGCCGTTTCCGCCCTGCAGGACGTCATCGCCGCCACGGCCATCGAGTGTATCATTGCCATCACCACCCTTCAGCGTGTCGGACCCGGCACTGCCGCGGATCGTATCGGCAAACGCGGATCCGATGACGCTTTCGATCGAAACGAGCCTGTCGCCCGTGGCATCGCCGGCAGAACCCACGCCCGCTGCCAGATCAACGGCAATCGCCGACTGGCTGGCGGAGTAATCTGCCGTGTCGTTGCCGTCGCCGCCATCCAGAAGATCGGCACCGCCGGCGCCCGCGAGGATGTCGTCACCGGCATTGCCATGCAGCTCGTTATCGCCAGCGTCGCCGGTAAGCCTATCCGCGAAACCCGAACCATCGATATTCTCGATATTGTGGAGCACGTCACCCTCGGCATCACCGCCGCGGCCTGTACCTGCTCCGAGATCGACCGTCACACCCGCGGGCGAGCTCTTATAACTCGCGGTGTCGATACCGGCACCGCCATCGATGCGGTCGGCACCAGCGCCACCCGTTATGACGTTTGCGGTGGCATCACCGGTTAGCTCATCCGAAAATTTCGAGCCCTCAATATTCTCGAAATGCGATATCGTGTCGCCATCGGCATAGCCGCCGGAAACCGTGTTGGTCGACAGATCCACCTTTACAGCCAGATTGGACGTCGCGTAGGACAGCGTATCCGCTCCGCCTTCGCCATCAAGATCATCTGCGCCCGCTCCAGCAAAAACCGTATCGTCGCCTGTACCCGCATGGACGACGCTTCCCGGAGGCTTGCTCCACAGGACGTAGATCGGGGAGCCCGTGATCGGATTGACATAGGTCGCATCGGTCTCGCCGGTCACGTTGCGAATACCGAACTGGATGGTACCGCTTGTCGTGGAGGTGGTGTTCAGCGTCGCACTGCTGATGTCATAATCAACCTTGATCGCAAAATAGCTGAAGAAACCATTTGCATCCGCTGCCCCCGTTCCATCCGGCAAGACGTATTGGAGCTTCACCTCAACACGGTCGGGATGAAGGGAATCCAGTGGAATGACGAAGCTTCCATTGACCAGATTCGCGCCGACGATCGAATAACCCGTAGGAAGACCAGAAATCCGCACACCGGTGATTGTCCAGGCGTTATCGGGCATCACCGTCGTCAGTTCGATCGCTCTGGATGTCGTGCCAACGCCGGCATATCGGACGTTGTCCGCATGGATTATGTCATCGAACGACGTTCCTTCGATGGTGTCGACGAGTCTTTGCGACGCAAAAAGAGGATCTGTGTCGGCAGGTGTGGAGGCAAGCGCACCCTGGATTGTCTGGCCGTCACCGTGCGCCGATGTTTCGGTGGTCGTGATGCCGAACAAACGTGCGGAAATCTCGGGCACCGGCACATCATACCGGCCTGCACCAGTACCCGTACCGGTATTGTCGTTTTTAACAGCCGGTGCGGCTGACGGCGCCGAAGGTTCCTCCCAGGTCTTTTTGCCCTCCGAAACGATATCGGAAAGACGATCATTATCCGATGTGCCTTCAGATTTCTGCCGTTCGTCGGGGGGCACGTCATATTTATGATTGTTCGGCTCGGCCTTGACCTCGATCACCTCAACCTGTGGCTGCGGCTGAGACGTTTCCTTCGTATTGTCGTTTCCGTCTTTCTTGGAAACGCTCTTGACCTGTTCCGTCGCCATGTCATTTGAAATCGGAACGTCAGAGGCTGTGAACTGCCCCACGAGCGACAGCAGGCTCTGGGTATCAAGCGGATGGCCATTGAAGCTCAGCTCCGCTGGGTTCTCTTCAACCAGCTTAAGACCGAAACCGAGAAGAACGATGGATGATCCGTCCGCAAATTTGATAACCAGATCGATATCTCTGAGCTCAACATGCGCGCCTTCGAGAGAAAACGCGAAGCCGATCTTGTCGACATTATCGCCGATCGTCACAACGCGCGTTTCACCAGTTTTTGGCTTCTCGACTGATAGAGTCACGGCGGAGGAATTCGGCGTTTCTGTCATCTTATCTACTCAGTTTCAACGTTCAAAGACAGGAAGAAGCTCAATTGCTGATCGTCAATTTCCTGTGCAAAAGCGAGACCATAACCGTCCACCACGGTATTCCTGATCACTGCGTCCATGCGAATGGATTCCGCCTCGAGACGAACCATCCCGTCGTTTCGGCGCATGATGAATGTCTGATTAGGTTTGAATTTCAGGCCGCCCTGCGAAATTTCCGTGACATGTCCACGAATCGTCGATCCATCTTCCAGAAAGTGGATAGAGGCCGGGACGCTGCATTCGAACCTCTCAAACCGTCTCCGGTAAGATTTATTCCGCAACAGCGCCTTAATAGGATTGATCATCAGGCCCACTAAGCAACTCCTTTTTCAATGGTCGTTACGGTGTCGCCATCAGAGGAAGTGGAGCCTTCCTGAAGTAATTGCGACAGTTTTCTGATGGTCGCGACATCTTCAGTCCTCAACCGCATCGTTGAAACGAGGTGCTTGAAATCAGCGACCAGCTCTTCCTGCTGCTCCGTCACAGCATCGCGAACCCGGTTTTCAAAGCCTTTTCTAACACGCCCATCGATGGATCGAAGTTGATCGCTAACCTGCGAAAGGCGCTGGACAAGCTCATCAATCGTGCTCTCGACCTTTCCTTCATGTAATGCGCTTTTTTCGAGGAACAGACGGTTCTCGGTAAACCGGGCATCGAAAGCGGCTTTTCCCTTCATGAGAAGGGCGCTAAAATCTCCACTCGCCTCCAACATGCTCTGGCGCAGCTCTTGCAGCCCCTCGGCCATCTGCGTCTGCCTCAGCAGGCTTTCCTCCAGCACATTGACGGCTCGGCTCAAACTCAGGTCCAGTCGCCGGTCTCTTTCGGAAGCTTTTTCCTGAAGGCGTTCTAGCTCTTCTTGCATTTCGCCCTGACGCTCGATCATCCGGGATGTCGCAAGAACTGTGTTGCGCGCAACATTGAGTGCTGCGGACCAGCTGGTGGAAATGGCAGCGGCGTCTCCTTCAACCGATGTTGCGACAACGCCATTACTCTGAGGGGGAGCGTCAATCTGAACGGTGTTGCGCAACCACGTTTCAAAGTCGTGCTGGAGATGATGGGCAGCTCTGGAGTCAAACTTGCCAAGTACACCGATCACAAGAGAGCCTATAAGGCCGAAGAGAGACGCGCCGAAGCCAGTCGCCATACCTTCCAGGGGTAGCTTCAGGCTTTCGATCAGATTGGCAATGGCACCTGCTCCGCCATTGCCGGATAGGTCAAGGCTTCCAAGAATTCCACCGACCGACTCAAGTGTGTGCATAAGGCCGATGAACGTACCAAGCAGACCCAACAAGACCATCAGAGCACCAAGATAATGCGTCATACCCTGACGCTCATCAAGCTTGGTCTCCAGGTCTGAGACGAGGACTTGCATCGTGGCGGGCGGAATACTCAACGTGCCATTGCGCAACAACTCAACGTATATAAGTTTGTGCGCTGTGCCTAAAGCCGTCGGCGGATTGTATATTACATTTGGCTTGGTCATGCGTTCGCTGACGATACGACGATGATCTTCAGGTTCAGAACGCTCTCTGCGCGCATCCTCATAGATTTGTTTGAGCGCAGATAGCGCGACGAACTCGTTCTTCAGGCCGAACGTTCCCCGAATCGTATTATAGAAACCGAATATAGCTGCCCCGAACAGCAGAGCGAAAATATAAATATCAGCTGATGCGGCCTGGATCACGAAGTGGTGCTGCCAAACGGCAATAGCCACGATCACAGCAATCAGGATCAACTGCTTGGCTAATTCCACTTTAACGACGCGGCTACTGTTGTCCGCCTGCCCTTCACTCCGGTTACTCATCTTCAGCCTCTACACTCATCGGAATTCGACTCCAGAAGTAGCAGCAAAAGGTTAACAGGAATTTTCAACTAAGGCAGAACTGCAGTCGTCGGCCTCATTCCTTACCTTGATCAGTCGTCCTGACCATCAATACTCGGCCACTAACCGAGTATAGTCTTGGCGGCCTCGAAACCTTAGTCGCGAAAGGCCGCAGCTGGATGTTCCAGCCGGTAAAGTCCGTTACTGTCCGCAGACTTTCTAAAAAGTAATCGATGACATTCGACCACTCGTCTTGGATTGTCTAGGCGGTTAGATCGCCTTAGATCTATTCATTAGAGGTAATTTAATTTTGAGTTCTCTAATGCAGCAGCTTATGAGGCGTCGACCCGCGTTGCGTCGATATGATGGCGAGATCGATCAAAGCACGGATCTCGCGTCATTGGCGAAAGTCAGGTTATTAAAAGATACTGAGTTGGTCGACCGGCTGAGATGCGCCGTCCATTTTGACTTCATTGCTGTCATCGGGCTCGATGTTGAAGGATATCGCCTAGAAAATTTCACGTCGATCGACTCGACCCTTCCGCCGGCGTTTGTGGAAACTTATACCGCAGAACGACTCTACATGACTGATCCGCTGATAGCCCGCGTCCGTGAGACCGGAGACGTCGTGCAGGATAGCGATATTGGCGGTATCACTTCTACAAGGCTTCGGTATCTCTTGCGGGCACTTAGGGTCAACAACCGCGTTCTGTTTCCTATCGGGCCGACCTCTAACATATTTGGCGCAGTGATGCTGGCGCGCGAAAAAGTGTTTACCGCGGACGAGATATACTTTGGTTCTGTGGTCGCTGAGGCCACGCATCAAGCGGTAACGGGTCCGATCATGGAGAAGTTTGGTGCGTCCGCATTAAAGCTTACTAAGGGTGAACTTCTATGTCTGCAACATGCCTATTTCGGATTGACGAGCGACCAAATTTCTCAGCGAACTGGGTTCCAGCGGGAGACGGTTAACGCATATGTAAAAACAGCGACAAAGAAACTGGGCGCTACGAATAGGACTCGTGCTATCATAGAGGCTTTACAACGAGGCCTTTTGCAAGCTGGATGAACTGCACGATCATCAGCAAGACGAATTATTCTATTTTACCAATATAACTTTCGAAAAAGACGTCGCTATCTTGGTAAATGCTGCTATCAGATCCTGAGGAGTGGACGCGTCGAAATTATACTGGGGATTGGAAGCACAGTCAGCCATTGCTTTTCGACCTTCGTCTTCAGACACCATGAAGGACACTGTGAATACGTCTATTTTTTTTGAGCGGGCATAAAGACATAAAGCCTGCATGTCAGAATAGGTTTTGGCGAGTTGGGTTTTGCTTGTGGCATGCACATGCTGGCCCGTGCTCTTGTCAAGAATCAATGTGTTGGCACCGTCGGTCATCAGGACCATTACCTTTTTCGGGTTTACATTGTCCTCACTGAATGCTGCGCCTTCCGTAAAAGGCCGCGTAGGAGACAGGACATTGATACCCCACACCAACCCTGCTGGAATGTAGGTCTCTGGCCTGTAATCACCGACCTGGACCACCATTTTCAAGATTTCCGTGCGAATGAGGTCAATCGCACTGGTAAGAGGAATGATGGGATTTAAGCAGTTTTGCCTCCAGTTGAGCAGACCTGGATAGGGGATACTCGGCGATTCATCACTCAGATGAAGTGCATTTGAGGTTCGCGACCCTACGCAGCCGTACCACTTATAGGGAATCGTATCTCCGCCCACACATTTCCTGTACGGAGTGATGGGTATCGCTACGCATTGCCACTCGGTGCAATCATATTTCTCCGGGATGCCATCAACAACACGCGTACAGAATTTCTGAGGACCTCGTGTGCATTCGGTTTTGGTTGTCTCCATCCAACAGGACTGAGGGTTCGTAGCTAGGTAGTCTTGGCGAACAGATACCCAAGGTTGATATCTGTTCTGCACACCGACGTTAACATAGTCGGCATAGGGAACGAGACCTATCTTCAATCGCCCTTTATTGTTTTTCTCAGCAATAGCGACGAGGTTTAGCGCTGCCTGTTTCAACGCGGCAAGTTTTTCACCGTTCATCGACCAAGTGTTATCTAGGACCAGCACCACTTCCACGGCTTGTGGACCTGTCCGTTTTGCCTGTGCAAAGATGGTAAAAGGCATAGTTTTGATGCTTACGAACTTCATAAAAGTCGTTGGAACTTCGCCGTTCGCCTCGACGGACACCAGGTTTTTGTTCTTGTCCACCGAAAATGCAGTCAGCCTAATTGCGGCGGCATCCGACGACTGACCGTTCTTAAGATACTGAGCTGCAATAGTTTTAAGATCAACGACACTGTCCTTAACGGAAGCGGCAGCAGCCAAGGTGGCGGCGTCGACGATTACCTGCGCATTCGTCCTTGCGCTCACAAGACGGCTGATATCTATAGCACAACCCGCTGCAATGATGAGACAACTTAGCAAAACCGCCGAAAGAATCGCGAATGATCCCGCCTCATGGCGGACTAGGTTAGCGCCCAGTATTCGTAGGGCCTTCGAGCCGCGTGCGGCTTTGAGGATTACACGGCGCACTCATCAACCTCCAACACGATCTAATCCAAACGTCCTGATGATAGTGCCGATCAGAATTTTGAAAGCCTTGCATGCTCATTAAGGCTAGTATCTGCACCATCACGCGCAAAAACGACTTGATAATTTGGCAGCATTATTCCGGAAACAAGCATCCGGCCAATAACTCCGCTGGCTTCTTATACAGAATAGAATAGATTTCTGAATAGAATAGACTATCCATCTACTCCATTAATTAGATTCGATTATTAATGTAAAGTTAATCTGTAACCTGACTGAAAAGAAATAACAAGTCTTGGCTTATTGGCGAAGCGCCAGATCCATGGTGTTTACAATCGGCGAGAGTATGTAATTTAAGACAGTGTATTGACGGGTCATCATATCGACATTTGCCATCATACCAGGAATGACGGGATGCTTTTCCCCAAGAACATTCGGAGCGTTCAGCCGTACGCGGAAATACGCATCCTTATCCTTTTCTTTGACGACATCGGGTGATATCTCGACGACCTCTGCAGGCAGCGCGCCGTAGACTGAATAGTCGTACGCTGTGATCTTTACGACAGCTTTCGTTCCTGGCCATATCTGGGCTCGATCTTGCGGAGAAAGCTGTGCCTCAATAGCGATCACGTCGGACGTTGGGACCAGCTCCATGATCGGCGAGCCCGGCGCAACAACTCCGCCGACTGTATTGATCATCATTTTATTGACAATGCCGGCAACAGGCGCGCGAACCTCCGCCCTTGAAGCTCTGTCCTGTAATCCAGCGATGGACGCGTGCAATTGCGCAATTTCGGTTAGTAACTTGTTTTTCTCCTGCGCGGCCTCGGATTTCACCTTCAACAACGCCGCTGTCCGCTGACGTTTAGCTTCACTAAGAGCGGCTTCCGTCTGCGGAATATCATGGTTGAGGTCGTCAATTTTCGTCTGGTTTTCCTGAAAAGCGCTCATGGCTTGAAGCATTTCGCTCTTGGATGCTGCACCCATGTCGCGCAAGTCGCTAACGCCTTTCAATCTTTCGGCTGAAATCTCGCGTTCCTTCAATTGGTTTTCAAGTCTCTGACGATACCCTTGCAAGGCAATTTCTTGCTGGCGAATCTTATCATCAAGCAACAGAAGCTCTTCAACGTGCTGCTGTTTCTTTTGCTGGAAAAGGTCGAGTTCATTTTGAATCTGGGGCGAGGAACTGAGGTCTTCCGGAAAAACAATTTCCGAGGCATCGGAAATCTCGGCCTCCAACCGCGAGACCGCCGCACGTTTCGCATTCAAGGTGGTGATTGATTGCTCCAGATTGGAACGGGCGACCGCATCTTCAATACGAACCAGGACCTGATTCTTCTCGACTTTATCCCCCTCCTTCACGTCGATCTCGGATACGATGCCGCCTTCGAGATGCTGAATGATTTGATTTTGGGTGAAGGGAACAACCATCCCAGTACTGCGCGCAACGCCAGTCAGCGTCGTCAGCGAACTCCAGACGAGTAGAGCCGCCGTTCCAACAAACAACACAACGATGAGCGCACGATGGGTTTTAAACTCGTGATCCGTTTCGTCAACAGAATCCGTGCTGCGTTTGGATGAAGATCTGATTGCGAACATTCTATAGGCCCTAACAAACTTGGTTAATTTAATCATGCCATTTGTTAAGTAATCGATAACAATAATGAAGTAGACTTTTCTTATTCGGAGAGCCTAAAAATGACGTTGGACCAGACTAACCTCAACCCACAGACATCAAGTTGTCACCTGCTGGACGTCGGAGAGCCTGCGATGGCGGCCATGGACAGGGTCGGGTCCAAGACGCCAAACCCGCAGCTCGTTTCGTTGGCACTCGATGACATCACACCGGCGATGGCTCCGTGTGTTCTTCTATTATCGAATGGAAGAGGGCTCGCGGTGAGGGGCGTGACGGCTGATGGCGTATTGGAAACGATCGGGAAAGATGGTCCGGAACATTTTCGTCGAGAAGCGATAGCGCATGCCTATGTGGGATCAATCATCAGCCTTTCCCGACCATCAGAGAACACATCGCGCTCGGAAGCACCGCCGGTGGTCTCGGACACTTTTGACATCAGCATGAAAACGATTTTCCGCGATGTCATCAAATCGGGAAGGGTAATCGAATTATTTTTGGTCGCTATCCTATCCAATCTTTTCATCTTCGCATTGCCGTTGTTCAGCATGGCGATCTATGACAGAATTATTCCTCACCGTGCATATGAGACATTGTGGGCGCTCACACTTGGCCTTCTCATCGTCCTGATCATCGATCTGACCAGCAGGCTCCTACGAAATAGGGTTCATGAGGCAATCGCCTATAAATTGAACGTCAAGAACCAACGGGAGCTATTTTCCCGGATTCTTGCAACCGATCTCGATCACGCTCCAAAGTCCGCCAGTACAATCTCCAGTGCATTGTCCGCCGTCGAAGCGGCATGTCAGCTTGCACCTGCTTTGCTCGTCGGACTTCTGGTCGACATGCCATTTGTGGTCCTTTTGTTTCTTCACATTGCATTCACAGCCAATTGGGTCGTCGTCGTTCCGATTTTCGCGACCAGCATCATCGTTTCGGCGAGCGTGGTTCTGCATGCCGCAGCACGACGCGCTTACGCCGCGACAGTGAAGAACAACGTGCAACAGACGATGCTGATCGAGGAGAGCGTAAGCGGCTTTGCAACGACGAAGATAACCACGTCCCAATCATCGGTTTTTACGAACTGGTACCGGATGATGGGAACCCTTTCCAAAAGCTCGATGTCTGGCAGAAGTTCGACAAACCTCTCTGGCCAGATTGCCAATACGGTCATTCAATTAAATACGGTCTTCGCCCTTGTGATCGGCGTATTTATGATCGCGAGCGGCTATATGACAGTTGGCGCACTGGTTTCAGCCGTGATGCTGAGCGGGCGCGCGCTTTCTCCCATCATTGCATTCGTGACAGGCTTCATGCGCATGTCGAGCCTTGTCGAATCGCTTGCTCTGGCAAGACAATTGGCAAACTTACCCCCCGAGCAGCCCGGCGATCCGAATTTTTCGATGCCGTCGTTAAAGGGTGCAATCAGTCTGAAATCCGTCGAAATGCGATATCCAGAGGCTCCCGCGGCATCGCTTCGCAATATCGACCTGCAGATACAGCCGGGCGACAAAGTGGCGATCATAGGCCGTATCGGTTCGGGTAAGAGCTCATTGGTGAAGCTTCTGCCACGGCTCCATCTGCCATCCGACGGCAATATCGTCCTTGAAGGTCACGACATACGGCAATTTTCACCCGATTTTCTCAGAAAAAACATCGCTTACATGCCGCAGGACTGCGACCTTTTTGACGCAAGCATTCGCGACAACATCCTGAAAGGCATAGCGGATGTCGATGAGCGCGCCTTTGCCGAAGCGGTTAAGGTATCTGGGGTACAGGAGATCGTGGCAACCCACCCGGCAGGTTACGATCTACAGGTAGGGCGAGGAGGACGCCGGCTTTCGGGAGGTGAGCGACAGGCGGTGTGCCTAGCACGCGCACTGGTGCGCAACGCGCCCATTCTTGCGCTTGATGAACCGACATCGGCAATGGACAGCCAGATGGAGCAGGCCGTGGTTGCACGCCTTAAGCCGTTCATCGCAGGCAAGACGTTGATCGTCGCCACACATCGCACACCGCTTCTCGCATTGGTCAACCGTGTTATCTGGCTGAACAACGGTACGATTGTCGCTGATGGCACCCCTTCGGACATTATCGCGCAAGCCTCCAGAGCAGCGTAAAAAGGTCGGTCATGGCAAGCAAGCACAAGCAGGAAGATCCGTGGGCGGGATTCGTCGACGTTCTCTCCAACATTCTGATGGTCGTGATCTTTCTGGTGGTTATCCTCGGGATATCGATCTTCGCCATCTCACAGCAGGTCACGAAGAACGCTGTCGAACAGGCGATTGAGAAAGAGCGCAACAGCAAAACAAAATCGACCGATACCCAACCGGAGCCACTCGTCGCCGAAGCCAGCCAGCCCGATGGGAAGACAGAGAATAAGGCGGAAGAGCAAGCGGCCTTACCTCCAGTCGCTGACAGCCAGCAGCAAGCCATTGCCATCGAGACGAGCAAGAGCGCCGCAAAAACCGAGGAAACAACAAGCACACAGCCGCAAACGCCGGGAAGCGCGCCTGAAGTCTCTAAACCGGCACAACAAGACATAGCATCCGGCTCAGCCGGTGAGCGGGAAGCCGCCCAGGCTACCCGGGTTCGGCAAAGCGATGAAGTTGCGGGAGAGACAAACTTATCAGTACGCAGCGCAAGAACCAATGATCAGGAACAGATCGAGGTTGCTTCAGAAGAGATCAAACCGTCCTTTGGACCCATCAAGGTGGAAAATGCGGATGCAGCCTTGACCCTTGGCTTCAGCAAGGGATCGTTCCGCATCGATGAAAATACGAGCCAAAGCATCAAAACTTACTTGACTGATCATGCAGGCTTGAAAAACAAAAACATAGAAGTCAGAGCGTTCGCGCAGTCCACAGTCGGATCCGTGAGCGAAGCCAGGCGCATCGCCTATTATCGCGCCATGCAAACCAGAACCGAACTTCTAAAGAACGGCTATGCAGCTGATAATATCATCATAAAGGTCCGGGAATCGATTTCACCCGAAGAGGTGGATGCCGTTCGCGTTATCATCAAGCCGTAAAGCTTCTCGCATCTATGCGCTGCATTCATCGTGGGCAATCCATGCTTGGGTCCGACAAACATAGAGTGATTTGAAGGCTATGAGTGAGGCCCCAAAAGGCGTCTGTCGCTTGTCCTCCCCAAATGAGGATAGTTATACAACGCTAAGACAGAACACCAACGGGAACGAGGTTAGCGAGCTTTTATATCAGTAGCCCCCCGTTCCAGGCGATTGTTCATGTCCTTGAGGCGCTGTCTAGGGGGCCGCACACTTTCTACTGCGGCCTTTCTGGTTCTGATTCTGGTCGACGTCTCGAAGTCCCAGCATGGATGTCCGATCGCTCCTTGAGCGGCCATTGCCGCAGCCTGCCGGATCCGTACTTGGGTCTCGAAGCCCTACATCCTTTGGCAAAGTTTCTGGAGGACGCTGAGACTAAAAGCGCCTTATTGGCTCCGCTTGCCGCTTAACGGCGTGGTCGACTAGGCTCAGGACCTATTAAATAGCTTTCCTTGGTATTACGGCTTTGATTCATTTGGATCGAACCGGGGCACCGCGACGAGTGATTTGCTGTCGTTGTCTGAGGCGCAGATGCCCCGGATCGCGCCATGCTTCTCTTTGTCTCACGGCTTGACGCGAGTTGATGATCGGTTCGTTTTGAGCGGCATTATCTTCGTTCTGCACAATGGATTGCGATGGCGCGACGCGCCGAGGGAATACGGCCCGCACAAGACGATCTACAATCGCTTCATCCGCTGGAGCAAACCCGGCGTATTCAACCGGATTTTGGCCGAGTTCATCGCCAAACGAGGCGAGCCAGAGCAATTGACGATCGACGCCATCCATTTGAAGGCCCATTGAACAGCAGCCAATCTGCTAAAAAAGGGATGTTCCCAGACGTATCGGACACACCAAAGGCGGCCTGAACTCCAAGCTGCATGCTGTCTGCGATGGCCACGGCTGGCCCGCTCATCCTGCTTCTAAGCGAAGGGCAGACGAGCGACTATGAGGGGGCTCCGAAGATGATCGGCGTCTTTCCTAAGGCCAAGACCCCCCTGGCTGATAAAGGCTACGACGCCGACTGATTTTGAGACGCATTGGTCAAACGAAAAATCACCGCCTGCAGTCCATCACGGACAAATCGCACGGTGATCATCCCTCATGATCCGATGCTCTATAAAAAACGCCACAAGATCGGCTCAAGGGTTGGCGCAGTATCCATGCACGATACGACCGCTGCGCCCACACCTTCTGCTCAAGCATATGTATCGCAGCAGCAGTCATCTTCTGGCTCTGATCTACGAGCCCGAGCCTAGGCCACCTTTACATTTCGTTTACCATTTTTACCCCATTTATGGTATTAGTTTGGTGATTCTATTGGTGTCGAAGCATTATGTCGGACTCCGCAGAAAGCGTAGGCTCGACTAATCATGCAGCAGCACTTGAAGAGCTTGAAATTTAACATAGGCATCCATTTTTTTGCGTAGGACGGCCTCGAACACTGAATTAAGTTCAGCGGGTCCAAAGAATGAATTTTTTAAGTTACACGATTGTTTCTTTAGCGCTCGTATTGGGATCTTGCAGCAATACTGTGCCGAAAAGCTGCGTCGTGGATGATGACTATCCTAGGCCCGCAAGCCTATGCAACGAGACACATAAACCTAATATAACGCGTTCTTCAACAGAATCTCCCAAGCCGCTATCATCGTCCCAGAAACTGACCCTGGCAGACGTGCTTCTTAGGGTGATCGACAGCAATCCCGATGTCGGGATTGCCGGCGCACGAGAGAAAGAACAAAGCGCCGCCATAGAGGCCGCCAAGGCGGCGAGACTTCCGAGCCTCGACTTATCCATGTCTGCTGGCCCGCAGCACATTTTTTGGCCCTCGCCGGGCGGTGACGCTATTCGTAAGGAAGCTTCGATTGGCGTGAAGCAGGTCCTTTTTGACTTCGGAGCGACAAAGAACGATATAAGCAGAGCTGAGATGGCTTATGCCAGCGCATCCGCCTCTCGCGTTGCCAAGACCGAAGACGTCGCTTTTCAGGTGCTAAAGACCTATCTAAAGGTTCTGCAGGCCGACGACCAAATCAGAATAACGCAGGAAAATATTGCAGCTCACAGCAGTATTCTCAATCTGGTGGAGTTACGCGAGAAGAATGGCAACGGAACGCTTGCGGATGTCAAACGAATAACGACACGGCTGGAAAATGCAAAGGCAGTGTTGATAGACCTTACGACCCAACGCGCGGATGCCGCTGCTGCTTTTGAAAATCTAACATTGATAAACGCCGATAAGGTGGATCCAACTATCCTGAAATCACTTAAAGGCCAGCCAGAGAAGATTAACCGCGATATTATAGAGGCAAATCCGTTGCTCACGTCGCTCAAGCAGGAGCTTGCCTCGCTTGAGTATCAACTCGCGTCAGCAAAGGCTGAAAAATTGCCTTCAATAGGTCTTCAGGGCTCGGTACGAGCCAGTCAGAATGTGAGTTCAAGTGAGGACGGCGATGATCAATTTGCCGTCTACGGCTTAGTGACGGTGCGGCTTCCTGTTTTTGATGGAGGCTTGAATAATGCAAAACAGAATCAAATCAGGAGCCGCATTGAGGCTACCCATTATAAACTGGAGAAAGAGCGACGTTCGCTTTGGGAAGATTCGCGCAATGCAATGCGGGTGACGACAACAGATGGAGCGCGCTCAGGTTCACTCGAAGCTCGTGTTGCCGCAGCTAAGAAAGTTGCCGATCTCAATCTCGAACAGTTCAGGAGCGGCAGTAAGTCTGTTTTCGAACTGCTCGATGGACAAGCTGATTATTTCAAAGCGAAAAGCGATGTCGTAGGGCAGGTTTACAGTCGTATGGAGGCCGAAATTCGGGCCTTGCAACTCAGGGGCCAGCTGGTGCGTGCTATCCTTGGCCTGCCAGTTCAGTCTCATCTCGACTTTAACAAGAACCAGCCAACCTCCCAATCGGTGCAATATAGCTCAAGCTTGCCCGGCGTAAAAATCATCCAGTAGGCCGATTGATCTGAACTCTTTTAAATGGCCTAATTTATTGAGAGCACGTCACCTGCTGAAGGCCGAGCATTAGACCAGCTTCATGCCGTTTTTACGGTGATGAGGCTTGGCAAGCTTGCAATCGTAGTGAGCGATGTTCGGACACCACAGCTTCTTGGTCTACGGGTCGCCGCTACCGATTGGCGGTCGCCTTCACCCTCTCTGAAAGGGCAGCGCAGCTCTCGTCAGATACATCCTGCAGACTGCCATCTACTTTTTCGACCATCTCGGTGGCCGTCGTTCGCGCAAGAGTCTCTGCGTCTGGAAAGTTGTTCTGTTTCGCGAAGGTCACGAAGGCATTGGTGGCGTGTGAATAGATGTCTTGCCAACCTAGTTGTTTGGCGCAAGCGTTAGCCAGAAACAGGTCTGATGTTACCGGCGTGTACTCATCTTGCCTTTCGGGCGGAACAAACTGCTGCTGTGCGATGACTGTCGTCGCCGACGTCATCAAAAGGAGGAATGTTAATTCCATGCGCATTCTTTGATCACCAGCCGCTTACCAATTCAATTCGGTGTCCTTGCTTTATCGCCTTAGGAAGGCACTTCCGTCTAGCGGATCGTGGTGGAATAATTCCAAGGCATCAATTCAGCGATCCGGCCCTGCCTATGGCCGTTGACTGTGGTGGTGAGCGTGGCGGTCATGTAGGCCAACGGATCGACGGCATTGAGTTTGCAGGTTTCGATGAGCGAGGCGATGATTGCTCCGTTCTCGGCTCCTGCGGTATGCCCCGCAAAGAGTGCGTTCTTGCGATTAGGGGCTATCGGCCGGATGGTCCGCTCGACGCTATTGTTGTCGATCTCTATCCGGCCGTCGATCAGGAAGAGCTTCAAACCATCCCAATATTTGGCAATGTAGGCCAGAGCCTCGCAGAGGAGGAGTTCGTCGCAACACCGGCACATTGATGGACGAACCGCGTATGCATGTCGGTGACGAGTGACGCAGACCGTCCTTGTCGCCTGGCGAGGCGAGCCTCCGGATCAAGGCCCCGTAGTAGGCCTCGATCTGATACAGTTCACCGATGCGTTTAATGGCATTAACGGTAATCGATGCTGATCCATTGCGAGTGATCTCCACCAGCTTGCGCCGTGCATGTGCCCAGCAATAGGCAAGCCGAATGTCCGGCCCAACGCGCTCTGGCGCGATCAGCCTGTTGTATCCTGCATAACCGTCGACTTGAAGGATGCCCGAGAAGCCGTGCAGTATCCGTTTGGCATTAATGCCCTCACGACCGGGCGCATAGGTGAAGGCGACACCCGCAGGAGCGCCGCCGCCCCAAGGGCGATCATCTCTCGCCAGCGCTCAGAAGTATCCGGTCTTGGTTTTGCGCGAGCCGGGATCGAGAAGCGAGACGGGTCTCGTCCATGAACAGCTTGGTTGAGCGCTTCAGGTCGGCAATCAGCGCATCGAAGACGGGACGTAATTCGAAAGCTGCTCCGCCGACCCAGTCGGCAAGTGTGGAGCGGTAGAGATCAATGCCCTGCGGCTCATGATCTGGGTTTAGCGGTAAAGCGGAAGGTAATCGGCATATTTGGAGACCAGCACATGGGCGACGGTGGCCTCTGTCGGCAGCTCTGCCTCGATCAGCCGTGCTGGAGCTGGGGCCTGAACGACACCATCAGTGCAGGCGCGACACGCATATTTGGGGCGACGTGTGACGATGAGCCGGAACTGCGCCGGGACCACGTCTAGCCGCTCGGAGACATCCTCACCGATGCGATGCAGGCAGCCGCCGCAGGTGCAGATCAGGCTTTCCAGCTGGATTACCTCTTCAACACGCAGAAGATGCTTTGGAAGGGAGCCGCGATTGTTCCCACGTGGCTTGGCAACCCTGTTCCCTGCAGGAGTGTCCGTCTCATCCTCGGCATGGATCACGGCCATAGCCGTCTCCAGGTCTTCCAGCACCGCGTCGAATTGGTCAGGATCAGTCTTCTCGGATTTGCGTCCATAGGCTGACTGCTTGAAGGCTGCGACCAGCTTCTCAAGCCGTTCGATCCGCTCATCCTTACTGGCTATCGCGACGTCCTTCGCCATCTCACGTGCTTGTGCCGCAATCAGCATCGCCTACAGGGCGACAACATCGTCGGGAAGTTTGGCGGCATCAAGCATGGCCGGAAGCTACCAAATCCCGCGCCGATTTGCCTTTGGAATCTGTCGTGCTGAGTCATCGTGCCGCAGCTATTCGATGGTCTCCGGCGTTCTCGTCTGGACGGCGTGAACCCGCCGCCAGTCGAGGCCCCCACACAGGGCTTCGACTGGGGATGGGTCAGTGTAATCAAGCCATCTTTGACGCTTGGCCAGGTGAAGGTGTGCTCCTCCAGCCGTTTGTAAGCCATGACGATCCCAGAGCCATCCCAATAGATCAGCTTCAAGCGATCCGCCTTGAGTGACCGGAACACGAAGACCGTTCCGGTGAACGGGTCCTTGTGCAGTTCGTTCTTCACCAGCGCCGCCAATCCATCATGACCCTTGCGGAAGTCGACGGGTTTGGTCGCCACCATGATCCTGACGCGGTTCGACGGAAAGATCATGTCTCCGCAATCAGCACCCGAGCGATGGCCGCGATCCGGGCCGCAGACGGACCTTCCTCAAGACGGATCGTTACCGGACCGACGATAATTTCTGCGCGCGCGGCTGCCTTGACCGTTGACGGCTCAGGTGACAGCTGCTCAACAACCACGGCGGCGAACTCTACCGCGTCTCCGGTGCTGGCAGGATCAGCTTGCCCTGCCGCGCCATCGTCCGCCAGGTGGAAAGGCTGTTGGCTCGCAATCCATACCACTGCGCAACTTCATTGACCGTCGCGCCGAGCCTTAAGCTCTCCGACACTATCCTAGTCTTGACCTCATCAGATTAATGTCGGTGAACCTCACGTCGGGTCTTCCCCGTGGTGAGAAACTCCACTGTAGTCTCCATGGAGAAACTCCCGTTCATGATCCATGGAATGTCCATCACAGATCAGAAACTCGCAGACAACGTGGAGGTGGAACACCGGTTAAAAATCGTCGTTGATGTCTATGCCTTCTTCGTCGACTTCCTCGGACTGGAAATCGACACGGCATAGGCGCTAAGGCGACCGACCACGACAACATACGCCATGTCTTGACGAGAACTTCCGATCCGGCGCAAAGGCGCGAGACGAAGCGGTGAAAGCCATCGAGGAAGAGGGTGCGTTACGCCAACTCCGCGCAACCGCGATTATTACGTGAAGCCGCACTATCGATTGTGTGGTGACATCCACCTGATAAGTACCCTCGATGTCGACTATCGGTTAAGCGATGCCAGCTTTACCTTCATATGTTAGGTCAGGTCACCGGCGTACATCTTGTAGCGCCCTAAGCTTTCATCTGCGTTATATGGTTCATACCAAGTGACCCTGTTTCTTCCAGTGCTCTTGGAGCGATACAATGCTGCATCTGCCGATTCGTACAACTTGCCCGTGGTTGAGGTCGTCTCGGCAGCCGCGATGCCTAACGAAACCGTGACATTGATCTCGTGGCCCCCGGATCTTATCTTGAGTTTCTCGATCGCTTGGCGAACGCGTTCTGCCAAACTCGTTGCATCTGCGATCGACATTTTCTTGAGAACAATAGCAAACTCTTCGCCCCCGGTACGCGCCAGGAAAGCGCCGTCACTCAGCGCTCGCCCGATCCCGGCCGCGACCGCTTTCAAGGCATGATCTCCAAATGCATGTCCATGATTATCGTTCACACGTTTGAAGTGATCGATGTCGACCAAAATCAAGGTAATGTCCGATAGCTTGCCGATCGCAGTCGCCAGGTATTCATCGAAACTGCGACGGTTCGCGACCCCGGTGAGTGCATCTGTATTGGCAAGTTTTCTAGCTTTGACCAGCTCTTCGCGTAGGGACTGTATCTCATTGCGATTTTCATCGATCCGATTCATGAATCGGGTGCCAGACGCCACCCGATGCCTGCCGGCCTGTCCTACTGCGCTGACGACTTTCAAAAGAATCTCTGATGTGATTTTTTCCTGTTCCGAAAAGTGAACAAGAGCCTCCACTACCCGATCCAAGGCTTTGTTGAATGTGAGCAATTCTGACTGCTCACCGCGGAGTTGGCTCGTCAAATCGTTCATCGTCTTCAGAAGGCCTTTCTCATGTCGGATTGTAGACGCTGAGTCGGGAGCATCCGGGCAGAATTGGTCTATTATGTTGTCGAGTTCGTCCTGGCTGGGAAACTGGCCCAACGAGTGTACCGCGCGACGAATGACGGGATCAGAATTGGCAATGCAGCAATAAAACAGATGATAATTACGAGAGAGAGGCGCAGCTCCCACCTTGTCCATCATGGCAACGACTTGGTGACCAATATGTTTACGGTTCTTCATACAGCCTCCATGTAGAGCAGATGATGCGTCCTTAACCGCGCACTCATCGTTAATTCAGATCCCCACTCAAGATCATTTTCGAAACAAACTGACGTAACAGTGACGGATCAAAATGCCCCTGCGTGCTCAGCATCGTTTCGACCGCTCTTGCCTGGGACCACGTCGCCTTGTACGGTCGGCGCGATGTCAGTGCGTCATAGACGTCACATATGGCTGCGAGCCTCGCCACGAATGGAATTTGCTCGCCTGACAGTCTCGAGGGATATCCAGAGCCATCATATCGCTCGTGATGGTATAGGCACACATCCAGAACCGTTTCAGGCAGAGTTGCCTTGTTTTTCAGGAGTTCAGAACCGAGAACCGGATGGAGTCGCACGATACGATATTCATGTTCCGTCAGCTTTTCCTGCTTGCGGAGGATCTCGGTTGGAATCGCCATTTTCCCCACGTCGTGAAGTAACCCCGCGAGTCCAACATGGCGGATTAGCTCTTCATTCATAGACAGTTTTCGAGCAAAGGTTATCAGCAGGGCACTGACGGAAATCGAATGGACAAACGTTTCCTCGTCTCTTCTTCTCAGCTTGCTCAGACTAACGAGCGCGCCTGCGTTTTTGGTCGTCGAAGCCATAATGTCTTCGACCGACGAGAGTGCTGCCTCCACGTTGATCGCTCCTTCCCTGGGAGCATTAGTGAGTAGGTCTTTGACCTTGGGAACTGTCTTGCTCATCAAGATTCGCGCATGTGCAATTTCCTGTGACGAGTAATGCCGAAGTAGATACTGTTCAAAGTTTCGCCGGATTTCGCTTTCCGACTGAGCGGTGGCGTCCGGGTTAATGCCCTTCGTGACGTCAATGACGGCGCTGATCGCGTTGCAGGTGATAACAGCTTTTATCTGATCGATGGTATCTATGAGAAAAGGTGCGTAGTATTTGTGATCAAGGCTGCTGGTTTCGAGCTCCTCGACGTACATACCGACACGTAATTCACCGATGCGAATACGTTTCTTCATATATTCCCCACGATGTATAAGCCACCTCAAAAGAAAGTTATAGTGCGACAAGGCAGAATTACGCCGTGCACAATAACAAGAAAATTTTCCTGCATAATTATT
The DNA here is from genome assembly GCF_030819035.1 of Agrobacterium sp. SORGH_AS 787. Lineage (NCBI taxonomy): Bacteria > Pseudomonadati > Pseudomonadota > Alphaproteobacteria > Hyphomicrobiales > Rhizobiaceae > Agrobacterium > Agrobacterium sp. SORGH_AS 787. The sequence continues at coordinate 1,211,398 of NZ_JAUTBG010000001.1, read as the reverse complement.
TATTATAAGTTACTATCTTGGTGTAAAATAAAAATTGATAAAATAATTTCTTTATTTACTATTGTTAGTATAATAAAAAATTCTAAAATATATATGTTGCAAATATCTGAAATTAGACTCCAAAAATGGAGTGTTATGATGAGTATATTAGAGTGTCTGTTACCTTTATTCGAAAAGCACTGGCGAGAATTCAAGGCTGACTCGCATCTCACGGCTCTATGCTAAGGATCTTCATAGTAAAGGTTTAGGCACTCAAGTTCAAATATGTCGAGATTGGGCGGTCTCGTCTTAACCAGATGGTTGGATTTGGCTTGACAACCAAGGTTAGATGCCCCTTGGTCTGCATACCCGTCGCAAACGCCACCGGAAGGTAAAACTCGTCCCAGAGATTCAGTACCTTGTCGTTGATGGGAATACTGAAATTTTATATATTTGATTATGCGGGCCGCCCCGAAACCGACTGATCTCGTCTTGGCCAAGTAACCTTTCATGCTGATCCGAAAAGTCCTGTCTTGCTTCTCAATATCTACAATGAGGCCTCACAGGCCAATCTCTCGTCGGCTGAGCGCAACGAGTTGAGAGGAATTCTGACTGCGTTGTCCCGTCAATAGCGAGAAACTGCCACCAAGCGATCAAAGAACGTCAGGAGCTGCGATGAGCAAAGCAGAATCACGCGTTTTACAGTATGCCCGTGGAGCTCTCATCTACACGGACGAAACGCAACACGAACATCCCCTCACAGGTCAATGTCAAGACCAGTAAAGATTTGGTATGTCACAGTAGCTGTTCGAATTCCGATATGATTTCTCCGTCAATCGTGCGCGCGGTTAGGAACAGAGCCGATCCAGCAAAATACCATCCTTGTAACTGTGATCAAAAATTTAACAGAAAGCCGAACCTAGAATATTTTCTAGGCTCGGCGAAGTTAGATGTGCTGGCGGCGATGCATTCGACCGCTATACATTTATGGTATAGAAATAATACTAATGTATTAATATTCGAAACGGAGGAGTACGATCTAGGCTCAGGACCTATTAAATGGCTTGTCTTTGGTTTCATGCGTTTGATTCATTTGGGTCGAAGGGAGGCGCCGCGATGAGTGATTTGCTGTTATTGTCTGAGGCGCAAATGCGTCGGATCGAGCCACACTTTCCGCTGTCACACGCTGTGCCTCGCGTTGACGACTAGCTAATCCTGAGTGGCATCATCTTTGTCATGTGCAATGGATTGCGATGGCAGGACACGCCGAGGGAATACGGCCCTTACAAGACGATCTATAATCGTTTCATCCGCTGGAGCAGACTCGGCGTATTCAACCCGGATTTTGGCCGAGTTGACCGCCAAACGGGGCAACCCTGACCCATTTGATGATCGACGCTACCCATTTGAGAGCCCATTGCACAGCAGTCAATCTGCTAAAAAAGTGATGTTCCCAGACGTATCGGACGCACCAAAGGCGGCCTGAACTCCAAGCTGCATGCTGTCTGCGATGGCCACGGCCGACCGCTCATCCTGCTTCTAAGCGAAGGGCAGATGAGCGACTATGAGGGGGCTGCGAAGATGATCGGCGACTTTTCTAAGGCCAAGACCCCGCTGGCCGACAAAGGCTATGACGCCGACTGCTTTCGAGACGCATTGGTAAAACGAAAGATCACCGCCGTCATTCCACGTCAAGCACATCCGGAGTTCATCAAGGTGTCGTCTCGATCGATGGTCTGGTCGCCGAAGAGGCGATCTTATTCGCCAGGCGCGTCTACCTGTTTAGTCCCGGGCATTGATGGAGCGGATTGAGGCTGAACCTTCCGGCTCCGAAGTCCAGACTTTTTAGATTTATTCGTAAGATGTAAGGCCTCTAAGTGTCTTCAGCCGGCGGCCGAAATTGTAGACATCGACAAACTCGCTCAAGTGCCTGCGAAGTTGATTCTGGTCGTCGTAGTGGAAGTGTTTTACCTTCGCATCCCTGATGGTGCGGTTCATCCACTCGGCCTGACCATTCGTCCACGGGTGGCGAGGTTTAGTCAGGCGGTGCTCGATGTCGAGATCAGCAAAGGCCAGTTCAAATGAATGACAGCGAAATGGCACGTTGTCACAGTACATGATCTTTGTATTTTCTGGGTCAACCGAGGACGATGCCTTACGTCGTACGTCAGGATTGCACTCGCGCCTTCGATGCAATCAGATCCGTATCATCGACGCAGGCGCTTATGCGGTGATGCTCGGAGAACGGCGACGAAGGAGACACCTCCATTCGGAGCGCTTCGTTACAACCTGCGCTTCTTAGTCGTCCCCCAATGACAACGCCTTCGCCCGACGGCTGATCGAGGTGGACGTGGCTTTCTATCCCTCCCGGCGACACGAAAAGGTCCGTGGCGTCGATGATCTCCACTGCATCATCAAGTCCGCTTGAAAGGGTAGCGATCTTTCCGTCGAGGATACCGATGTCACAGACAAAGGTATCACCAGCGGTGTCCACTGTTCCATTGCAGATGATTGTTCGACGCGCATCAAGGCCTTCCTTTTCTCAACTCGCTTTTGCAAAACCTGTTTCGCCAGAAAGAATTTGGTCAAGAGCCTGCGTGAAGCGATCGACTTCTTCTAAAGTATTGTAGTGCACCATAGAAACTCTGAGCATGCCACCATGGTAGGTGAGCCCGAGATACTCGGCCAACCGACGCGAGTGAAAGTCGCCGAAACGCATCGCGATCTTGTGCTCATCCATCGCCCTGCATATCTCGGCTGCGTCCCGGCCATCGAAGCGGAAGGCAATCGTAGGAACGCGGGAACTGTCTCCATTATGACTCTGCCCGACGATTTGGCAGTCATTTCGTGAGCGCAGATAGGACAACAGCCTCTCGGTCAGTGCATCTTCCTGCGCAGTGATTGCCCTGAACGCTGTCGTGATACGACTGCGAACGCTGCCTGTGTCGCCCGCCTGTTCCCCAAGCTTCGTGAGATAGTCAACGATGCCACAGGTGGAGAAGGCAAGCTCGTAATTGGGGTTGCCGGGTTCAAGCTTCCCCGGAACTTTGTCCTTGCCGTAGAAGTAGTGGTACAGCGTATCGAGCTCGAGGAGATAATCATATTTCCCATACATGAGCGCGTAATGAGGACCGTACGTCTTGTAGAGACTGAAGACGTAGTAATCCGCATCAAATTCCTGCACGTCAACGAGACGGTGGGGTGCGTACGCCACGGCATCCACACATAGCCGGGCACCGCGCGCATGAACGAAGTCGGCGATCTCGCGCACCGGGTTGATCGACCCAAGAATGTTCGAGACATGCGTTACACAGACAAGTCTGGTGCGCTCCGACATCAGGGGTTGAAGATCTGCCAGATCAAGGGTCAAAGTCTCCTTGTTGAGCGGCCAGAACTTGATTATGATACCGGCCGATTTCAAGCGATCCCAAGGCCCGATATTCGATTCATGGTCGCTCACGGTTACGATGATTTCGTCGCCGGGACTAAGCTGGCTTTGCATGGCGCGCGCCAGATTTTGCAAAAGCGCCGTCGTCGAATTTCCAAAGATGATTTCTTCGGGCCTCTTCGCGTTGACGAGGTGCATAGCTGCGGTACGCGCCTCATACAATGCTTCCGCAGCCTTCTGCGATACCTCATAGGAACCACCGATCTGGACGTTGCGCTCGATCAGGAAGCTGTTGATGCGATCGATTGCTCCCTGCAGGATCTGCGAGCCGCCGGCATTGTCGAAAAAGGTCCAGCCTCTTGCCAAACCGGGAAATTGCTTGCGCACGAATTCCATATCGAGCGATGGTTTACCGTTCATCGTGTGTCCTCCACAGACATAGTTCAATGATTGAGTACGGCGCGCAGGAAACTGCGCGTTCTTTCTTCTTGGGGATTGTCGAATATCTGCTGGGGGGTACCCATCTCGACCAGCTTCCCGCCATCCATGAAGATGACGCGGTCGGCCACCTGCTTGGCAAAGCCCATCTCGTGCGTCACGACGATCATCGTGACACCGGTCCCGGCCAGACGCCGCATGACGTCCAAGACCTCCCCCACCATTTCCGGATCGAGAGCCGATGTCGGCTCATCGAACAGGAGAACCTTCGGCTCCATGGCGAGAGCACGCGCGATGGCCACACGTTGCTGCTGCCCGCCGGATAGCTGTCCCGGATACTTCTCCGCCTGTTCGGAAATCCCAACACGGGCCAAGAGGTCTTTTGCCTTCACAGCAGCGTCCGCTTCGCTGAGCCCGCGCACACGCATCGGCGCCAGCATGACGTTTCTGAGCACAGTCATATGCGGGAACAGATTGAAGGACTGGAACACCATTCCGACTTCAGCACGAACTTTCGCAAGGTCCTTGCCGGGACGAACTTTGATCCCATCAACGGTGATGAAGCTGTCAGGCGAGAAAGGCTCCAGATGATTGATGCACCGGATCAAGGTCGACTTTCCGGACCCGGAGGGGCCGATAATACAAACGACCTCACCTTCGGCGACGTCGAGATCGATGCCGTGTAGCACGGTATAGGTGCCATAAGCCTTGAACAGCTTTTCAACGCGGATCAAATTCTTGGATCGGTCTGTCATCTGCGTCTCCCTGCACCAAACCGCACTTCGAGACGGGAAACAACGGCAACCATGGGCCAGAGCAACAGGACGTAAATGACCGCCGCGCCAATCAAAGGCGTTGGATTGGCACTCAGAGCCTGCGCCTGTGTCGCCTGTTTCAATAGATCCGGCATGGCGACCACTGAAGCCAAGGCGGTATCCTTCAGGACATTGATCGAATTATTGGTCAGCGGCGGGATGACGATCCGGATCGCTTGAGGGAGAATAATGTCCGCCATTGTATGCCGGTTCGATAGTCCCAAAGCCGCCGAGGCCTCGAATTGGCCAACGGGTATGGCCTCGATGCCTGCGCGAAAGATCTCCGCCGTGTAAGCCGCGGAAACGAGCGAGAGCGCTGTGACTGCCGACAAGAACGGCGACAGCCTTATCCCCACGAATGGCAGAGCGTAGTAGATGACGATGAGAAGAACGAGCAACGGAATGGATCGGAAGACATCCACATAGACACGGATGAGCAGCACGATCGACCGTGGCGCGTAAAGCCTTGCCACAGCAAGGACGAGGCCGCCTACGAGACCCGCGACGATGCTGACAATGCCAATCTGAAGAGTGACTACAAGTCCCCACATCAGTTGCGGAAGGCTCTGAACCAGGACATCGTAATTGAAGAAGGTATTGATGAGATTCATGCCGAAAAGGCTCCTTTAGGCCAGCGGATCGAAGACCCGCTGGCGCCTGCGGCGCTATCAAAGTTTTGGCATGTCCATGACCGTCACGGTCGATGTTTTCTCTTCCGCAGGCGCACCGAACCAGGTCTGGTGCAGCTTGGCTAGGGAACCGTCCTTCTTCATTTCGGTGATGACGCCATTCACCTGCTCTGCGAGCGGATCGCCCTTGTTGAACATGATGGAGTACTTCTCACCTGTCGGTATACGGGCCACCACCTTCAGTTCCGGCTTGTCCTTGACATAATACAGGAGGGCGGGAATATCGCTGATGTAGCCATCGATGCGGCCCGCGACGAGATCGAGCATGGCGGGAGACAATCCCTCGAACCGCCGGATGTCGGAGAATTTGTATTCGGCTTTGTTCTTCTCTGCCCACATATCGCCAGTCGAGCCGGTATCAACGCCGACAACCTTGTCGGCCATGTCTTTCAAGCCGGTGATGCCAGACTTTGCCGTGACAGTGAGGGACTGGTCACTATCGTAATAAGGCTGAGCGAAGGATACCGATTCAAGGCGCTTCGGGGTAATCGTGATCGAAGAGATCGCCATATTGATGCGGCCCGATTGAACCGCTGAAAACAGTCCATTGAATGGGGTGTTCACAAACTCGACCGACTTGCCGAGTCGCTTCGCAACCTCGTTGACAAGGTCGACTTCGAATCCAACCACTTTGCCAGAAGCATCCTGGAATTCCCAGGGCACGTTGCCGATATTTGCGCCCACCGTCAAATCGGCGGCGCGCGCTGCCTGCATGCTCATAAGAGCGATACCCGCGGCCAATGACGCGGTTAAAAATCTCGCTGTCATGCGTTTCATCAGTGTTCCCCTTGTTATTTGATACACGATCACACATTGTGGTCTAACTGGTCCGACCAGTTAGACCACACAAGCACGGACTTTCCGTCTTGGCAAGCTGTGATGTTGAAAATAGATGTTGAGTGATGAAGAGAGGGACGCGCGCAGAATGCTAAACAAAACGCTTTTGCCACAAACAGTGGCGCGCGAAATCCAGAACATGATCCAGACCGGTGTGCTGAAACCCGGCGAGAAAATTCAGTCACAGCGAGAACTGTCAGAACAATTCGGCGTCAGTCGGGCGTCCCTTCGTGAAGCCTTGCTGACCCTTGAAACGCTCGGCATGGTCAAGACAGAGGCAGGACGCGGCACCTTCGTCACCGCGCCAGCAGAGCGCGCCGCTGGACCTGCCGCCAACATGGCGCCGTGGCGCTACTCCCAAAGCTATTCCGCCTTCGATGTCTTCCAGACACGCGCACTTCTTGAGGGCGAAATCGCGAAACTGGCTGCTGGTCGCTTAACGCAGCGCCAACTGGATGAAATGGAGCAGGCAACCGAGACGATGGAGCGGTCTTGGGAGAAACAGGATGTCATCTCCAATGTGGAAGCCGACCTGCAGTTTCACGCGACCATCGTATCCGCCTGCTCGAATGTGATGATGCAGGCGCTGTACCAAACTGTCCGTGAACTGATTACCGAGACCCAACGTCAACCCATTCCCATCACGGATCCAGCGAGAATGAGAAACTCAATCGCCGAGCACCGCCGTGTCATCGAGGCGCTACGTCTCAACGATGGAAACCTGGCGAAGGCAGAAATGGAAACGCACATCCGCAATACAGCCCGATGCGCTGGTCTCGATCCTTAGATGGTTTACCGTAGGTGTCGGCAACGCGCATAAGAGTTGGCACATCGCGATAGCAAGTGCCGCGATTTAGAAAAGCCACAGCGCCCCTGAAGCCCAAACCCAACGCGACACATCCATTCCCGATATTCCGAGCATATGAATTTCGCTCGGAACAGGAGCGGAATCCATGAGTTATCCTGATCCCAACAACAGGAGAAAGATCATGGATCACAGCAATCACATCCGCCTCACCGTTGATGAACTGAGACCTTCGGTGCTCGCAGGAGCCACGGTCTACGGAGCAGACGATCACAAGGTCGGGAAGGTTGATCACGTCCATGGTATCGGCACAAACAGCAGCGTCATCATCGATGTTGGCGGCTTTCTCGGCATTGGCGCGAAACCGGTCGCAGTTTCGATTTCCGACCTGGACTTCATGCGCGATGAGGATGGTGACGTACACGCAATAACCTCCTGGACGAAGGATCAGCTCAAGGAGATGCCCGAGCATCGCGACTGATATCTTCGAGAGCCAGAGGTCGTTCGCAGGAACTGCCTCTGGCTTTTGATTGCGTATAGTCGCCTGGTCAGGTGCGTGCTGGAGGGAAAAGCGGCGTTGCAGTGTTTCTGATTACAGAACGTGTCGATGAGGACATCGTAGACTGGCCTTGAACGAGTCCTGAAGCGCACTGAGCGTTAACGCCTCCAAACCGCGCCGCCGTCTCACTTCAACTGATCGAGCAGAGCAGAAATCTTGTCGGATTCAGGCAGATGCGGCGCATGTTCGAGTCTCGATTTCTGCCGATAGCTCGGGCTCGTGGCATACCAATCGATGAGTGCGGAGGCGACTTCCTGCGCTCTGCCATCGCTCTTGTCGACACCGTTTTCCTCGCACCAGGCGTTCAGGAAGCGGTTGACCTCTTCCAGGTCATCTGACGAGAGGGGAACGGTCGAATAGGATGAAGCATGTGTGTTCACGGCGGCACCAACCAGTCATTATATATGTGATAACTTCCGCATAAATTATTTGGTTCCCATAAGTATTTGCGGCAGCTCATGATATTGAGAGAATCACGTTGATTGCTGTAGCCATAATCCCAGGCCGTGCGCTTTTTATGGCATGGAGCAACTGAAAATATATGTGCTCCGTCTTGCCTTTTGATGCCAGCAATTGTCAGGATGACGTCTCCAAGGCACCATTGTTTGAAAACGCTTGTCCAACATCCTGTCTCCTCATATTCAGATCAAAGATCTTGAGCTCAAGCTTTGACCCGGAGATGTCACGATGCAGAATGCCAGACCGACGATCGAAAGCGTGAAAGCTGAAGAAGCAGCTCTCCAGATTCCAACATTTCATTATGCCTTTGCCTGGACACTCGGAAGCTTGATCCGGCAGAAGGCTGCAGAGGGCAATCACCCTGTGGCGATCGAGGTCAGACACGGAAACGATGTGGTGTTTGCAACGCTTCTGCCCGGCGCGACCATCGATAATTTCGGTTGGGCCAGGCGCAAATGCGCCGTCGTACACCGCTTCCACCGCAGTTCGCTTCGCATGCGGCTCGAGGCTGAAGCCAAAGGCTATGATTTCAACGCAAAGTTCGGTTTACCCGTAACCGACTATGTTGCAAGCGGCGGCGGTTTTCCTCTGATCCTGAAAGGTGGCACCCTGGTCGGATCTGTCGCGGTGAGTGGACTTCCGGATATTGAGGATCATGCCATGATCGTGGAGAGCCTTCGCGAATTCTTGAGTGTCTGACGCTGGCCCCACAACTGCGGCCATCGTTTCGCAATAAGCCGATCGAAGAGAAGATTTTTCTGCATTCTTGCTGCATTGAGGAAAGCCGTTCCTCGTGGGATACTGGCGGTTCGCCTATGTTGCCGGCGAAATAGGAGCCTCCCATGTTCGCCAAAGCCTTTACTAAAGCTGTTTTTGCTCTTTCCATCTCGCTCGCAACGCTAGCGGCGACCCAGGCTTCTGCGGATGCCACGCTCGACCGCATCAAGGGCCGTGGTAAACTAACGGTCGGCGTCATTCTGTCCGGCGCCCCATTTGGCTACATCGATCCCGCCTCTCAGGAGCAGAAGGGCTACAATGTCGATCTTGCCAAGGCCTTGGCAGCAGATCTCGGCGTCGAACTTGAAACCGTCACCGTGACCCCGCCCAACCGCGTACAGTTCCTGCAGCAAGGCAAGGTCGATATTCTGATCGCCAATATGCAGTACACGGAAGAGCGCGCGAAGATCCTCGATTATGTGCCAACGCCTTACGATCGCGCCGGCGGCGCGGCTGTGGTTCGCAAGGATAGCGGACTGAAGGATTGGGCCGATTTGAAGGGCAAGCCGGTCTGCATTTCGCAAGGCTCCAACTATGCGCAGCCACTGGCGGAACAATATGGCGCCATCGTCAAGGGCCTGCCAAGCCAGCCGGAATCACTGCTCGCACTCCAGGGCGGCAATTGCGTTGCAGCTGTGCATGTGGGCGCAACCGTCGGCCTGCTGCTTGTGGATCGCGCCGATGAATGGAAAGATTACGCCATCCCCTTCCCCACCGAACTCATCCCCTCCGACTCCGTGATCTGGCTGCGCAAGGGTGAAAGCGACACGCAGACGGCACTCGACAACAGCGTCAAGAAGCTTCACGCATCCGGCAAATTGCTGGAGATGGCCAAGGCAAACCGCCTGCTGAACACCAAGTATCTAGAGGAAGAAAAGACAAAGCTTTCTGCCGCGCAGTAAGCGGAGGCCAGCGGTAGCGCTCCATGCAAGACATGAACCTGACCAGGCTGTTCGTCGATCTGACGGGCAGGCTGGGCCTCAATTATGAGTTTCTGCTGACCGGCTATGAAGCGCAGATATGGCGCGACGGCTTTTTGACGACTCTCTATCTCGTCGCCATCACCATTCCAGTCAGCCTGTTCTTCGGTGTAATCTTTGCGGCCTGCCTCACCTCGGGCAGGCCTTGGCTATCCACGCCTGTTCGCGCCTTTGTCGAGCTTACGCGCAACACGCCGACGCTGGTGCAATTGATGTTCAGCTTCCTTGTGCTGAACATCATCGTGTCCAACATGGTCGGGGGTGCGGTAAACAATCCGCTGTCGCCGTTTTTCTGGGTCGTTGCCGTGGTGGGGTTGCATGTCGCCGCCCTGCATACGGAGGCAATCCGCGGCGGTATAGAGGCGGTTCCTGCATCGATGATCGAAGCTGCGCGTGGCATGGGTTTCAGCCAGTTCGAAATTCTCCGCTATGTCCAGATCCCGCTCGCGCTCCGCTCCTCACTGCCGGCGATCGTCAATGGCCTGATCAGCCTCGTCAAATCGACGACTGTCGGCAACGCGATCGCGGTCAGCGAAATCACCTACGCCTCCATTATGGTCTGGACGCAGCGCGACAATGTGGTCGAATTGATGATCGTGCTGCTCGCATTCTTCAGCCTGATCAATTTCCTCATTGCCCGCCTCGGCACATGGGTGGAGCGCAAGCTGGCAGTTCCTGGGATATGGGCTATGAACGCAATCCCCTCGCGATCCGCAAAGTCCGGCAGCGCCATCCTGCGCAATGTTGGCTTCGTTGCCATGCCTCTTCTGGTTGTCATCTGGTCGCTCATCGACCCGACGCTTGGCGCCGAACTGGTAAAATGGATCCCCTATCTCGCGTCCGGCTTCTGGATGAACATCGTCATCACCCTCTCCGCCATCACCCTTGGGACGGTGGCCGGTGTCCTTCTCGGCCTCATGCAGCTGGCGCCGCTCTGGCTCGTCCGCTGGCCAGCGGCGATCTATGTGCAGATTTTCCGCAATGCGCCGGCACTCGTGCTGATCTTCGCTACCACCTACATCTTTCCCTTCGAGATCGTCGCCTTCGGCCACTACCTGCCCTTTCCAGATTGGATCAAGGCCGTCATTGGCCTCGGCATCCTGGCTAGCGCCTACATTGCCGAGATTACGCGCGGGGCAGTGCTTTCCATTCCGACAACGCAGTGGGAGGCAACAAAGGGGCTCGGCTTCTCAAGGTTACAGGCGCTCCGCTTCGTCATCCTGCCACAATGCATCAGACGGTCTCTGCCGCCCTGGATGAATGTTGCCTCTTCGATTGCCATGGGAACCTCTCTTGCGTCGCTCGTCGGTGTTCACGAACTCATGCACGCCGCAACCGATGCCAGCACCGCGGTGCGCCGGCTGGACTTCACCGTCATCGCCTATGTCGTGGTCATGGCCGCCTTTTTCACGCTTTGCTACCCGCTCTCCCGACTGACACGCCGCCTCGAGCAGCGTTTCAATGCGGGTTGAAGGATTTTGATCATGACCACATCCACCGACACCGCGATCGTGAAACTGGAAGACGTTCATCTCGCATTCGGACAGACCGAGGTTCTGAAAGGCATCGATCTCACCATCAACAAGGGCGATGCCGTCTCGATCATAGGCCCCTCGGGCTCGGGAAAATCCACCCTGCTCCGCTGCATCAATGCGCTTGTCACGCCGCAGAAGGGCCGCATCACCGTCGCTGGCACGCGGGTGGATGAGCTGACCAAGGAAAGCGAACGCATCGCGCTTCGCAAGCGCGTCGGCATTGTTTTCCAGCAGTACAATCTCTTCCCGCATCTGACCGTGCTCGACAACATCGTGCTGGCACCGACCCGCATTTTAGGCGCGGACCGCGCAGCGACCGTCAAGCTTGCCCGCGAGTTGCTGGAAAAGGTGCGGCTTTCGGAAAAGGCCGATGCCTATCCAGGCCAGTTGTCGGGCGGCCAGCAGCAGCGTGTGGCGATTGCCAGAGCCCTGGCGATGAAGCCGGAGCTGGTGCTCTTCGATGAGGTGACATCGGCGCTCGATCCTGAAACGGTCGGCGAAGTTTTATGGGTCATCCGCGACCTGATCCGCGATGGCATGACCAGCATTCTCGTCACGCATGAGATGCGTTTTGCCGAAGAGATCAGCGATACTGTCATCTTCACGGAAAACGGCCGGGTGGTGGAGCAGGGTTCGCCAAAGCACATTTTCCACGAGTCGCAAAATCCGCGCATCCGTCAATTTGTCGGAGGCCTTTCCGGCGGACGCTCCGTACGCGATGGCGAGGGCATCTAACCATGTCCAAGGCCATTATCACCACAGCTTTTGCGACGATTATTAGTAAAGCCGATCCCCGTCAGGATGGCACGGCCATGGAAGCGGCGCAGATAGCGATTGTCGATTTTCTCGCCTGCGCGATCGCCGGCGCCAGTGACCGGACGACGGATATTCTCGCCAAGGCGGTGGGCGTGGATCTTACGGGCAATGCGATCCTGATCGGCCGAGCCGCAAAGACCGATCCTCTCACGGCTGCAATCATCAATGGTTACGCGGGCCATGTGCTGGATTATGACGATGTTCATTCCAGCGTTCGCGGCCATCCGACAACCGTCATTCTGCCGGCCCTCCTGGCATTCGCCGCCGAGCATCGTATCCGGGCAGACGCCCTTGTCGCGTCTTATATTGTCGGTCTGGAGGCAATGGCGAGGATCGGACTGTCCCTTGGCTCCAGGCATTACGAAAACGGCTTTCACGCAACCGCCACACTTGGCCCAATCGGCGTTGCTGCCGCCATCAGCCACCTGACCGGCGCTTCCGTCGAGGAAACAGCGATCGCGCTGGGCCTTGCCGCAACGCAAAGCTCGGGCCTGCGCCTGCAATTCGGCTTCGATGCCAAGCCCTACCACGCCGGCATGGCGGCACGCTCCGGCCTGCTTGCTGCCCGGCTGGCGGCGGTCGGCTTCAGCGGCGCGCCCGATTTTCTCGACAATCCAACCGGCTTCTACTCCGCTTACGGCTTTGGTGCCTCTCGTCCGGAACTGGCGACCGAAAACTGGGGCGCTCCATGGCAGATCGTCTCACCCGGGCTGACGCTGAAAGCCTACCCCTGCTGCACGGCAAGCCATCCGGTCGCCTCCCTTGGCATCGAACTGCATCGTGAGGGTCTTGCTGCAGATCAGGTAGAGGCGATCACCTTTACCTATCCACCCGGCGCGGATGCAGCTCTCGTGGTCACGAAACCGGAAAACGGTATCGAAGCCCGTTTCAGTCCTGAATATGTGTTTGCTGCCGCCCTGCTTGATGGAGCACTGAGGCTCGATCACTTCGATGAAAGACCGGTCGAGGATCGCATCATGGCGCTTGCGCTAAAAGCCAGCCGCCGCCACGACAATACCGCTCCACGCATGTCGAGCGATCCGGCCACGCGCTTCGTGCTTCTGGATATCGCGCTGAAGGATGGCACGACAATCCACCGTCGTTTCGACGGCTTGCCGAGCCTCACCAACCCCGAACAAAAATTCAAGGATGCGACTTCAGGGCGCCCGGCTTTTGCCGATATCCCCGATCTCGTGCGCAGAATGGAAAGCGAGGCCGATCTCGCCCGCCTTCTAACACTGCTCAACCAGACCTCTCTCTGACGAAAGACTTTTGCCATGACTGCCAAGCGACAAATCCACCTCGGCCTGTTTCTCCAGGGCGCGGGCCATCACGTCTCCGGCTGGCGGCACCCGAAAGCGGAAGCGGGGAGCGAGAATTTCGACCTGCTTCGTCGCGTCACGCAAGCCGCCGAACAGGCGAAGTTCGACATGGTATTCCTGGCGGACGGATTGACCAGTGGCGTCGACGCCCACCCATCTACGATCGCCCGCTTCGAACCTCTGACGCTGCTTGCGGCACTTGCCCTCGTCACCGACAAGATCGGTCTTGCCGCGACATCCTCCACCACCTACGGCGAACCCTATCATACCGCCCGAGCCTTCTCCTCGATCGACCATCTAAGCCACGGTCGCGCCGCATGGAATATCGTCACGACTTCCTATGCCCGCACTGCCAACAACTTCTCCAAGTCGCATCCCGAGCATGATGAGCGCTATGCGGTGGCAGAAGAATTCGTCGATGTGGTTCGCGGCCTGTGGGACAGCTGGGATGATGACGCTTTCATCAAGGACAAGCAGAACGGCATCTATGCCGATCCGAACAAGGTGCATGTGCTGGATCACAAGGGCAAATATTACTCGGTCAAAGGACCCCTCAACATTCCCCGCTCGCCCCAGGGCCACCCGATCCTCATCCAGGCTGGCTCTTCGGGCCCAGGACAGGATCTTGCCGCCCGCACCGCAGATGTGGTCTTCACCGCGCAGCAAAGCCTTGCGGAGGCCCAAGCATTCTACAAGAGCCTGAAATCACGCGTGGAGAAATTCGGCCGTCCTGCAGATGCCGTAGCCGTCATGCCGGGCTTCCTGCCGGTGATTGGGCGCACGTCGAAAGAAGCGGCGGAGAAACTCGCAGAACTCGACCAGTGGACGGAGCTGAAAAGCGCCATGCCGCTCCTCGAAGAGCGCATCGGTTACAGCCTTGCCGACTACGATCCGGATGGGCCTTTGCCGGATCTGCCAATTTCCGACCAGTTGCGCAGCCGGGCGGAGCTTTTGACCGCACTTGCCAGACGTGAGAACCTGACGATCCGCCAATTGGCGCTACGCGTGGCTGCCGGACGCGGCCACCATATCGTGCTCGGCACGCCTGTCGAGGTTGCGGACCGTATGCAGGAATGGTTCGAAACCCGAGCCGCCGATGGCTTCAACGTCATGCCGCCCTTCTTCCCAGAAGGGCTTGAGGACTTCACGCAGCTGGTCGTGCCTATTCTGCAGGAACGCGGGCTGTTTCGCACTGAGTACACTGGCTCGACCCTGCGCGACCATCTCGGGCTCGTCCGTCCAGCCCTTACCTCAGCCTGATCCTATCGTCCAGACCGCTATCCAACCTGGCGACAATGCTGCCGGTTCTCGTAGCCGCCAGCCTTGCATCCTGATGGTCGCAGTGCCAGACAGGGATCACGGCTGGTAGGCATATGACAGGCAGAGGCAGGATCATGGACAGAACGGTTTACTTGAATGGCGCATGGGTTGCGGAAGGTGACGCGAAAGTATCGGTCTTCGATCGGGGCTTTCTGTTTGCCGACGCCATCTATGAGGTGACAGCCATCGTTCAAGGCAAGCTCGTCGATTACCCTGGTCATCTTGCCCGCCTGAAACGATCTCTGGATGCGCTCGGTATTGCCATGCCGGTGGCGGAAGCCGAATTGCTGGAACTGCACAAGGAAATCGCGCGGCGCAACGGCGTCGAAGATGGTCTTATCTATCTGCAGGTGTCCCGCGGCGTTCAGGATCGTGATTTCGTCTTTCCAGAGACGATGCAACCGACCTTCGTGATGTTCACCCAGACCAAGAAGGTGCTGGACAATCCGAAGTGGAAGACGGGACTTTCCGTCAAGACGGTGCCTGAGGGCCGCTGGTCGGATCGGCAGATCAAGACCGTCCAGCTTCTCTATTCGTCGCTGCGCAAGACGCAGGCCAATCGGGAAGGCTACGACGACGTCCTTTTCGTCGAAAACGGCTACATCACCGAGGCAAGCTCCGCCAATTTCCATATTGTTACGCAGGACGGCACACTCGTTACACGCGATCTATCGAACGCGCTGCTGCACGGCATCACCCGCGGCTCCATTCTGCATCTCGCCAGACAGGCCGACCTTGCCGTTGAAGAGCGCGCCTTCACGCCAGAAGAGGCCAAATCCGCATCCGAGGCCTTCGTGACGTCTGCCACCAGCTTCGTCACGCCGGTGATCAAATTGGATGGCGACACGATCGGTAACGGCGAAATCGGCCCCATCAGCCGTCGTCTGCTGGATATCTATATCCGCGAGCAGATCGCCACGGGCATTCCGATCGCGAACTGAATTCTGCATCCCACGATCAGGCACTTACAAGGCTGATCCGCCGGTTGCTCGATTTGCGGTGCTCACTAAAGGCTGCGGTGATCGCACGCAGTGTTTCCCGCGTTTTGGCGTCGGTGAGCGAGGAATGCAGCATGATCGATAGCGAAGGGATCGGCGGCAAGCCGAGCGCATGGCCGACCTCGATCATGTCCGGCGTTGCCAACCGGCAGGGAAATGCGGCGACGGCAAGGCCAGCAGAAAGTGCCGCAGTGACGGCGGACGTGCCTCCGATAAAGACTTCCGTCCAGGCGATTGATGCGCCGTCCAGCAGGCGGGTCGCCACTTCGCGCACGGTGCAGCAGGTCGGATGGCTGGCGAGCGGCAGCGGCTCTCCAGACCGATGCTCGAAATCGGCAGAGGCAAACCATCCGAAATGTTCCGGGCCCAGCACCTCCCCGCCCCTGCGGTCATCATCGCTTCGAACGATAATCGCATCGAGTGCACCCGCCTCGTAGGCGTCGAGAAGCGCGCGTGAATTGTCGATCATGACTTCGACCTTGAGGCAGGGGTCAAGCGTCTTCAGCTTGGCCAAGAGGATCGGCATTTCCGGCCCCATGATATGGGCAGCGATCCCAAGCCGGAAGCGTCGCCGCTCGGCAGTCAATGCAGCCATTGCTCGCTCATGGGCAGCGAGAAACTCCCTTGCTGGTGTCAAGAAGGTTTCGCCTTGCGCCGATAACCGAACTTGCCTTGGTGTGCGTTCGATCAACCGCTTTCCAAGACGATCTTCGAGCCGTTTGAGCTTGACGCTGACCGCACCCTGCGTGGAACCGAGCGCTTCTGCAGCACGTGTGAAGCTCTGATGGTCCGCGATCATCACGAAGGCCCTGACAGCATCGACTTCCAGCATACTAAGCATCCCATTTTGTTATCACTGAAATCCTCTGCCATGCGATTGATGGATGATCAAGACTCCGGCAGGTTGGCTTCGACACAAATCAATTTGCAAGGCCCTCGTGCCCAGTCTTCGCATCCTGCTGGATGCGATGTGCCTTGCATTGTGGAAAAGCAAGGCAGGCCATGACAAACTATCCACCATCCAGAAATCGTTTAGCGCTCGTCGCCGTATGTCTTTCGGCATTGATGCTGGGGCTTGAAATAACCAGCATTCCATCGATCTTGCCGACGCTGGAGAAAGTCCTTTCAGCCGACTTCCAGCAACTTCAGTGGATCATGAACGCCTATACGATAGCGATGTGCTCCGTGCTGATGGCGATGGGGACGCTGGGGGACCGGTTTGGACGCAAACGAGTCTTCATGATCGGCATCACAGTCTTCGCCGTCGCCTCGCTGATTTGCGGACTGGCGACCAGCGCGCCCCTGTTGATCGCGGCCCGCTTTCTCCAAGGAACGAGTGCTGCGGCAATGCTTGCATGCCAGGTCGCGGTTCTATCCCATCAGTTCCAGGATGGAGCAGAGCGCGGCAACGCCTTTGGTTGGTGGGGTATCATCTTCGGAATAGGCCTGGGTTTTGGCCCGATCGTCGGGGGAGTGCTTATCACACTCACAAGTTGGCACTGGGTTTTTCTGATCCATGTGATGATTGCAGTCACAACCTTCATCTTCGCACGCAAGGGGGTCGAAGAGTCGGTCGATCCACACGCAACACGCCTCGATGTGGCAGGGATGGCAACACTTTCGCTTGCCGTCTTCGGCACCGTCTATCTTATCACGCAGGGTCAGCAGCTCGGACTGGCAAGTCCTGTGGCGTTGACGTTGCTTGCCTTGTGTGGTGCGAGCCTCGTGCTGTTCATAATCATCGAGACACGGGTCGCCCGACCTATGTTCGATTTCCGGGCGTTCCGCGTCCGTCGCTTCTCCGGTGCAATCATAGGGTCGAGTGGCATGAATTTCAGCTTTTGGCCCTTCGTCATCTATCTGCCGATCTATCTTCAGGCCGTGCTTGGCTATGATGCGATCGCAGCAGGGATGACGGTACTGGCCTACACGCTTCCAACCATTGTCGTTCCGCCGCTTGCCGAAAGGCTGCTGCTCAACCGGGGACCGAGGCTTGTGATCCCACTTGGCCTCCTCACCATCGGTGCGGGCTTCATGCTCTTGATGCTGGTGATCGGCAGTCAACATGCAAGCTGGCTGACTTTGCTGCCGGGTTGCGTCTTGGCTGGCGTCGGACTGGGCCTGACCAATACGCCTGTCACCAACACGGCAACGGCAGCACTGCCGCCGGAACGCAGCGGTATGGCATCGGGCATGGATATGAGCGCCCGCATGATCTCGCTCTCCATCAACATTGCGCTGATGGGGCTTATCTTGTCGAGCAGCGTATCCGGCTACATCCTGCACGCGGTTCCCGATACACTCTCCAACGCCACGCTGCGGATTCTCTCGGATCTGATATCGGCCGGAAACCTCGCCGCCAGCGAAGGCCAAGGCCTGTCGGTCACGTTGGCTCAGGAAGCACTGGCGCACGGAATTTGCAGGGTTACTCTCTACGGCGCGATCTCGGCGTTGATCCTGGCCTTGGCGAGCTTCATAATCTTCGGAAACAGCCGCGCGCGCCTCAAAAGCTAGCAGACCGGTCAGCGTCCCGTCGATACTCGATCATCCTGGCACGGCTGGTCACAAGCTCCACATGGTCATCGCCGAGCATATGGAGGCAGACCCGCTTCGTCCAGGGTCCGTCGTGGAGAGTAAACAGAAAACGCCCGCTGCCCAGACTGGTCAGCGGTCTACCGCGCCGAAGCGGGCCGATGCCCATGACGACCGAACCTGAAACGATGTCGAACTCCGCGCCCTCATCCGAGCGCCAGCGTCCATCGAGTGTTGCCGGAACGTCGACGGTTGGCACGACAGGAAGAAATTGCCGGGTTGCATGACCGACTTCCCCAGCGAGTGCCGAACCATCGAGGCGAAGACGGATCGGTGACGACGCTGAACGGGACGAGACCCATCCATCATCATCTTCATAGAGCGTGTCTTCGGCGTCTAGGAAGCTGCAGGTGCTGCCCTTGATCTCCAGCCACCAGGGGCCGGTCTCGGTGACGTAGAGCCCATCCGGCAAGGATACCGAAGGTTTCGGCAGCGGCAAGCCCGTTAGTGACGCCATGCTTTCGAGCGCGATCTTGAAGCCGTTGGCGTCCTCACGATTGGAGAGGACGACAAAGCCGGTGCCGCTCTCGGGATCGAGCAGGAAATAGCTCTTGTAGCCGGGATGCGACCCGCCGTGGCCGACGAAACGGCTCGCTCCGAGGTGCGTCCAGCGCAGACCGAGGGCGTATTCGCTCATCCTGCCATCCGCAAGCGGTCGCGGAGCCGATAATTGGGCGAGCAGGCCGGAAAAACCATCCTCTCCCTTCAACAGGCACTGCAGCCATGCCACCAGTGCCTCAGCGCTTCCGGCGAGACTACCCGAAGCAGAGAGATGAAGACCGGCTGCGGACAATTGCCAGCCATTATCGGACTTCCAATAGCCGGGCGCGAGACCGGCAACAGGATCGTTCCAGACATCCGGAGCGGCCAGGCCAATTCCCAAGGGCTTGGCGATCCGCTTCTGCACGAAGTCATCGAAGCGCAGGCCCTTTCGCGCCAGTGCGGCCTCGACCAACCGGTAGCCGGTATTGGAATAGGAGATTTCCGTTCCAGCTGGAAAATTCAGCCGCCTCTGGCGCGCAACATACTCCAACAATGGCTCCGCTCTGGTCTCGCTATAGACCGATAGCCCAAGCAGCGAGAGGCATTCACGCACATCCGGCAAGCCACCGCTCATATCCAGCGCCTGACCGACAGTGACGTCGCGGAGTGGGGACTGCAACTCCGGGAGATGATCGGCAAGCGTATCATCGAGGCCGATCGCATCGGCATTGGTAAGGACCATCGCGCAGAACACATGTTTTGTGAGCGATGCATAGCGGGCGACGGTCTGAGACGAGAACGGGACGAGAGTCGAGAGACTTTCAACGCCACCCGCATGGACAAACCGAGTGCCGGAAAGATCGAAGCCGACCACGCAACCACCCGGCTCATCTTCGCCCCAACGCGAAACCAACTCCCCAGCGGCTTTTGAAGCCGCGTTCCAGTCCATCGTCGTCGTCATGAGTCTCGTCCTCATTGTTCCACCAGGCGGCGGAAATCATTCTTGCATTGCATTTGCCCCGCTCTCGGGGATAGAGCAAGAACGCCATGACATCAGTTGGAAGCAATCCTATGACCGATCAAACCGTCCTGCCCGTCTTCGATGGGCATAATGATGTTCTGCTGCGATTGAAACTCGCCGGCTATTCAAACCCGGAAGAGCGTTTCATCGACGGCGACAGCGTCGGCCATATCGATCTTCCCAAGGCTAGGAAAGGCGGATTGGCCGGTGGGCTTTGCGCCGTCTACATCCCCTCGCCTCGCGGAACCGACGCCAATGGCGATTTCCTCGCGCCGACGCAGCAGACAGCGCTTGCCACGACGCTTGCGATGGCCGGTCTGCTGTTTCGCATCGAAGCGCAGTCCAAGGGTGGGCTGAAGGTCTGCCGCAATGTCGCCGATATCCGTGACGCCATGACGCGCGGCGCTTTCGCCTCCGTTTTCCACATCGAAGGTGTCGAAGCCTTCGACGCTGACTTGGAAGCGCTCTACGTCCTGCATCAGGCAGGCCTTCGCACGCTCGGTCCGGTCTGGAGCAGACCCAATATCTTTGCCTATGGCGTTCCCTTCCGCTTTCCCTCTTCGCCGGATATCGGACCGGGGCTGACGGAAGCGGGACGGCGCCTCGTCAAGACCTGCAACGAGCTGAAGGTCATGATCGACCTGTCGCATATGAACGAGCAAGGCTTCTGGGACATTGCCAAGTTGTCCGACGCGCCGCTGGTCGCCTCACACTCCAATGCCCATGCGCTTTGCAACCACAGCCGCAACCTGACCGACCGGCAGCTCGACGCCATTCGCGACACGGGCGGCCTGGTGGGCATTAACTTCGGCGTTCTCTTCCTGCGTCAGGACGGCATCAAGAACCCGGATACGGATATTCGTGAGCTGGTTCGCCACGTCGATTATATCGTCGAGCGTATCGGCATCGACCACGTGGCACTCGGCTCCGACTTCGATGGTACGACAATTCCAGCTGCCATGCGGGATGCGTCCGACTTGCCGCTTCTCATCGAGGAGCTTCGCAAAGCCGGCTACGATCAGGCATCGCTGGAAAAAATCGGCCATGGCAACTGGCTAAGGGTTTTAGAGCGCAGTTGGGGTGCGTGAGCCAGTATTCCCTCATGCATTTTAGACAAACGACATACTGTAGATAATCTCACAAAGGTTATGAATTTTCGTATTTGTGAAACCACAACGAATTACTGTCATAATCCTGTGATTGGCAAACTGCGCCTCGCTTTCGTGGAACATTAAATGACAGAGAAGAACGACGTCACGCCGATTGAAGAGGCCGAAGGCGGCCTGAGCGGTTTTTTCGAACGTTACAAGCCCCATTTGACATCGCTCGCGGTGATCGCCGTCTTCGTCATGATGACGGTCACGATCTATCGCCTCACCTCAGAGGTCCGCTACGATGACATCGTCGTCGCTCTTCTCAACACCAGCTGGAAATCGGCCTTTCTGGCCGTTCTGTTCACGGCGCTCAGTTTCGCCGCGCTGATCTGCTACGACCTGAATGCCATCGAATTCATCGGCAAGCGCCTTAAAAAGCCTTCCGTCATCGCGACGGCCTTCATCGCCTATGCCGTCGGCAATACCGCCGGTTTCGGACCTTTGAGCGGTGGCGCGATCCGTTTCCGCGCCTATACGCGTATGGGACTGACGCCCTCCGACATCGCCCGCGTCATCGCCTTCGTTACGCTATCCTTCGGCCTCGGCCTCTTGTCCGTCAGCGCGCTCGCAACCTTGATCGTTGCGCCACGCGTCGCCAGCATCATGGGCGTGGATGCGATCTGGCTTCGCGGCGCTGCGGTCATCGTCATCCTCATTCTGGCGACACTGATCTATGTCGGCCGCAATGGGCGCGTTGTTCAGATCCGTCAGTTGAAACTGCGCCTTCCCGACAGCCGCACTTCCTCGCGCCAGTTCCTGGTGTCCGCGCTCGATATCGCGGCATCGGCTTCGGTGCTCTATGTGCTTTTGCCGGAAACCAATGTCGGCTGGCCGAGCTTCTTTGCCATCTACGCCACGGCCGTGGGTCTCGGCGTTCTCAGCCACGTACCGGCAGGTCTCGGCGTCTTCGAAGCGGTGATGGTCGCGGGTCTCGGCAATGCCATCAGCCTCGATCAGCTTCTCGGCGGTCTTGTTCTTTACCGCGTCATCTATCACGTCCTGCCGCTTCTCTTCGCCATCATCCTGATGCTGATCACCGAGATGAAGCAGTTCGCCGCAAAGCCGGTGATGGCCGATATCGGTAATCTGGCCGGTCGCCTGGCGCCGTCGCTTCTTTCGGCCTTTGCCCTCATCCTCGGCGCGATGCTGATCTTCTCTTCCGTGACGCCAACGCCGAACAGCAACCTGGATTTCCTCTCGAACTTTGTTCCGCTTCCCATCATCGAAGCTGCGCACTTTCTTTCCAGTATCCTGGGCCTCGGTCTCGTCGTCGCATCGCGCGGCTTGAGCCAGCGGCTGGATGGCGCATGGTGGGTGGCGCTGGTAGCAGCATCCGGGGGCCTGTTCCTCTCGCTGATCAAGGCCATCGCCATTTTCGAGGCGATCTTCCTCGGCATCTTCATCGTGGCGCTGTTCTTTAACATGCGCGCCTTTACCCGCCACGCCTCGCTTCTGCGGCAGGCGCTTGGCCCCACCTGGATCGCCGCCATGGCGGTGATCGTCGCCGGTGCGGCCACTATTCTACTCTTCGTCTATCGCGACACGGATTACAGCCAGACGCTGTGGTGGCAGTTCGAATTTTCCGAGGAAGCGCCACGAGGCCTTCGTGCGGTCCTCGGTCTGGTGCTTGCCTCTTCCACCATCGCCATCTTCAGCCTTTTGCGACCCGTCACCTATCGGCCGGAAGAGATCAAACCTGACGACATCGAGAAGGCCACCGAAATCGTCGCCAAGCAGGACGTGGCCGACGCCAATCTCGTGCGTATGGGCGATAAGCACATCATGTTCTCGGAAAAGGGCAACGCCTTCATCATGTATGGCATTCGTGGCCGCTCTTGGATCGCACTCGCCGATCCTGTCGGGGACGAAAGCGAATTTTCCGATCTGATCTGGCAGTTCGTCGAAACCGTGCGTGCCAATGGTGGACGAGCCGTCTTCTACCAGATCTCATCCGCGTCGCTGCCCTATTGCACAGATGCCGGCTTGCGCGCCTTCAAGCTCGGCGAACTCGCCATGATCGACCTCAAGCGCTTCGAACTGAAGGGCGGCAAGCTCGCCAATCTGCGCCAGTCGCTGAGCCGTGGAGCGCGTGACGGCCTGACCTTTTCGGTTGTCGATACGCCGGATGTGCCGGCCATCTATGACGAGTTGAAGAGCGTCTCCGATTCCTGGCTGGAGCACCACAACACCCGCGAGAAGACCTTCTCGCTCGGCTCCTTCGAGCGAGACTACATCCTCTCTCAACCTGTCGCCGTACTGCATAAGGATGGCAAGATCACCGCCTTCGCCAATCTGCTGATGACCGATACCAAGAACGAAGTCACGGTGGACCTGATGCGCTTTGCGCCGGATGCGCCGCGCGGTTCCATGGACTTTCTTTTCGTCAGCATCATCGAGCACATGCGTGAACAGGGCTATGCCCAGTTCAACCTCGGCATGGCGCCGCTGTCCGGCATGTCGAAGCGCGATGCCGCACCGGTCTGGGACCGTATCGGCGGCACCTTGTTTGAGCATGGCGAGCGCTTTTACAATTTCAAAGGCCTGCGCGCCTTCAAGTCTAAATTTCATCCCAAATGGGAGCCACGGTATGTTGCCGTCTCGAACGGCACGAGCGCCGCTCTGGCATTGATGGACGCAACGGTTCTCATCAGCGGCGGCGTGAGAGGAGTGATCGGTAAATGAGATTTTTGAAACGCCTCACAGGCGCATTGCTTACGGCAGCGGTTTTGCTGCCCTCACACGCGCCAGCGCAGGACGCTCAAAAATACGAGACCGGCATGATCCCGGCCAATCACATTCTCCTGCCCGATGGCGACATCACCTCCACGGTCTTCCTGGTGTCGGATGGCAATGGCTGGGATGAAAGCGAGCAGAAGGAAGCAGACGCTCTGCTCGAAAAGGGTGCCGCCGTCGTCGGCATCGATTTTCCTGCCTATATAAAGTCGCTTGAGACCGACCCGGATGACTGCGTCTACATGATTTCCGACATCGAGCAACTCGCGCAGGAAATCCAGCGCAAGGCCGGCGTCTCGAATTACAGTCTTCCAATCATCGCCGGCACAGGCGATGGCGGCGCGCTTGTCCTGGCGATGATCGCCCAGAGCCCGGCGGCAACCATTGGCGAGGCCGTCGCAGTTGATCCGATGGCGAGCATTCCTTTGAAGAAGGTGCTCTGCACGCCTGCAACGAAAGACAAGGACGGCGATCGCACGATCTACGGCCTGACAGATGGTGCGCTTCCCGCGCCAGTCACCGTTCTCTTCACGCCCAAGGCCGACCCGAAGGGCCGCGCCCATGTCGATGCACTTTTGAAAGATCATTCGGACATCGACGTGAAGGATGTCACCGACGACGCGACGACGGCGCTGACCCAGGTTCTTCAGGACCGGATCGATGCCGCCGCAAATTCCGATAGCCCGCTTGGCCTGCCGCTCACCATTCTCGAAACCAAGCCGACCATGGACACGATGGCAATCATCTATTCGGGTGATGGCGGCTGGCGCGATCTCGACAAGGATGTCGGCGGCTTCCTGCAACAGGACGGCATACCAACCGTCGGCGTCGATTCCCTGCGCTATTTCTGGTCTGAGAAGAAGCCGCAGGATGTGGCCAACGATCTCGCGCGCATCATCGATACCTACCGTAAGGAATGGAAGGTCAACAATGTCCTGCTGGTCGGCTATTCCTTCGGCGCAGACGTTCTGCCAGCAGCTTACAATGCCCTGCCTGAGAAGGATAAGTCTCGTGTGGTGCAGATGAGCCTGCTATCGCTATCGCATGAAATCTCCTATGAGATTTCGGTTGGCGGCTGGCTGGGTGTTTCCTCGGATGGCGCGGAAGATCCCGTCAACGATCTTGCCAAGATCAACCCCAAAATCGTCCAGTGCGTCTATGGTACGGATGACGATGAAAGCGCCTGCCCTGCGCTGAAAGACAAGGGGATGGAGCTCGTTGGGATCGAAGGCGGCCACCATTTCGATGAAGACTATGAGGCGCTGACGCGCAAGATCATTGCTTCGCTGAAGCAGCGACTGCAAAAATAACGCCGCTCCAGTCGCTGTCGACATCTTGAATACAGCCGGCAGGCTTTGTACTGATTCTGACAGCGTGTCGTGCAAACGGGTCGAACGACCTGTGTCAGCGACGTTGCTAAAGAACAATGGCCCGAAACGTGGCGCATATCGGAGATATTGCGACACGCCGTGGGTACGGCAACCAAAGTGTGTGTACATGCAATTTCCCAACAAGCCCGCTGCCATTTCCGATACCGAACGACAGGAGCGGCTTCAGCGCTTACGGGTGAAAATGCGCGAGCATGGCTTCAGCGCCGTCCTTCTCGGCTCGACTGAAAGCCTGCGCTATTTTACCGGGCTGGTATGGCACCAGAGCGAGCGCCTGCTTGGTGCCGTTATCACCCCTGATGCTCTCCATTACATCGTGCCGGGCTTCGAAAAGAGCCGCGTCGACACACTGCCGCATCTGGAGGGCGAGGTTCACATCTGGCAGGAAGAAGAAAGCCCTGCGGCACGTGTCGCAAGCCTTGCCGGTCCATCCGGCCTGATCGCGCTGGATGATGCACTCCCGCTCTTCATCTATCACAGCCTTGCCACCAAGGTCGGGCCTGATCGTCTCGTCGACGGAGGCCCAGTGATCCGCGGCCTCCGGCTTCTCAAGTCCAGCGCCGAAATTGCCATTATTCACTACGCGATGAACCTGACGCTGGAAGTGCACAAGCGCGCTCATGCCATGATGAAGCCAGGCGTAGTCGCATCCGATGTCGTCCGCTTCATCGACGAGCAGCACCGTGCGCTTGGCGGCGAGGGCGGCTCTTCCTTCTGCATCGTCTCCTTTGGTGAGGCGACATCGCTGCCTCATGGCGCCGACGGAGAACAAACCTTACAGCCGGGCGACGTCATTCTGGTCGATACGGGAACGCGGATCGACGGTTATCATTCCGACCTGACCCGCACCTACGTGATGGACGAGCCAAGCGCTGATTTCGCCCGCGCCTGGGCCATTGAACGGGAAGCACAACAGGCAGTTTTCGATGCCGCGCAGCTTGGCGCACCTTGTGAAGATCTCGATACGGCAGCCCGCGCCGTGATGGCACGGCATGGACTTGGGCCGGATTACGCCCTTCCCGGACTACCACATAGGGCGGGCCATGGTCTTGGACTGGAGATCCACGAAGGCCCGTATATCGTGCGCGGGAACACGCAGCCGCTTGCCGCCGGCATGTGTTTCTCCAACGAACCCATGCTGGTCTATCCGCACAAGTTCGGCATCCGTCTTGAGGATCATATCTATATGGCTGCGGACGGCCCGCACTGGTTCACCCAGCCAGCCCACTCGCCCGTCCAGCCATTCGGTTAAATTCGGACGTCCAGGCTCTCCTCCACCTATGTTAGCCCTTGCGCAAGATTCATATATTTTCTATCCCAAGAGAGCTTGAGGAGAAATCGATGTCCGTTGCCGAAAAAAGAAAAACAAAAACGCCTATCCTGGCCGACCGCATCGCTGAGTTCGTCGAAAAGATCAAAACAACGCGCAAGGACGATGGCACCTTCGATACGAAAGCGATCGGACGTCTTTGGGACGACGAGGTCCGTTTTCACTTCGAGAACGGCAGAACCGCGAAAACCCTTGAGCTCTACATCGTCAAGTACCGCTATGCGCTGAAAGACGCGTTCGGGCCAAAAACCACACCGCTTGCCATCTGCAACATGAAGAAGCTGCGCGAGCGTCTCGACACCTACATTGCGCGTGGCGATTACCCGCAAAGCGGGGTCGCGATGTCGATTGTAGAGAAGATCGAAAGGGCGGAGCACAACACGGCCGGACGAAAGCCGCGCTTCCTGCTGCGCGTTTCGGACTTCATTTCCGCCATCAATGGGGTCAGCACCAAGGAAGAGATGCAGGCGCTGTGGGACCGGGAAATGGACGCCATGACCGGCAGAACGCAGGCAACGATCATTTCCTATATTACCAAATATCGCAACGCCATCCGCGAAGCATTTGGCGAGCAGCACCCCATGCTGCGCATCGCCGCCGGCACGCCGCAGCTTTACGACGAGGCCCGCAAGGCCAAGATGGCGAAGATTGCGCTCAAGCACGGCTCACTCATCACCTTCGAACATTATTCCGAGGTGATGCGGCGATGCCGGCGCTTCCTTCACTCCGAGGACCCTTTGACGATCGGCATCGGCCTGATCGGAACCACCGGGCGACGCCCCTTCGAAGTCTTCACCCAGGCCGAGTTCACGCCAGCGCCTTACGGCAATGGCGTCTCCAAATGGAGCGTGATGTTCAACGGCCAGGCGAAGACGAAACAGGGCGAAGGGACCAAATACGGCATCACCTATGAAATTCCGGTGCTGGAGCAGGCAAAAATCGTGCTTGATGCCTATCGGCGTTTGAGAGACAGCAGCGACGGCAAACTATGGTTCGGGATGAATGTGGACGACTTCTCATCGGATGCAAGACTGCCGCTGCGCGATGCGATGATGGCGAAATTCGAGGACATCTGGCCGAAGGAAGAGCCGCCAAAGCCCTATGGCCTGCGCCACCTCTACGCCGAGATCGCCTATCGCAACTTCGCGCCTGCCAACGTGACGAAGAACAGCTATTTCGCCGCCATCCTCGGCCATAACAACAACGATCTTGAAACATCGCTGTCCTACATGACCTATGCTTTTCCAGAGGACGAGCAGGAATCGCGGGCCCGCGCAGAGCGCGTGGCAGACCGCACCATCCGCCAGATGATCACCGTCAATCAGATTCCAGGGATTGCGGGCGAATAGACCATCAGGTTCTTCTATAGCGTCGCGCCAGATACATCTCCACAACAGCGCGTGTTAGAAAAGATGCCAGGCCAACAATGATCGCAACCACCCGAATGCGAAACTCGTCGGCCTCGACTTCCGCGTGGCGTGTGTCCAGCAGGGTGTGTTCTGTAACCGTGATCTCGCCGATGATCTCTCGGATCCGATCCATCGTGCCGACAGCCATATAGCCGATCTCATTCTGTCGGGCGGCATCCGCACCGACATCGTCGTAGAGCGATATCGATTGCTTCAGCTCTTCGAGCTTCTTCTCGATCAGTTGGTCCAGCGTTTTGACCCGCACGACCTGGCCGGAATTGTCCGAAATCCGGGTCATCAACTCGTTCTGAAGCAAATGAAGGCGCTCCATCGCCTTTTCATAAGGGGCGAGATA
Source organism: Agrobacterium sp. SORGH_AS 787 (assembly GCF_030819035.1). Lineage (NCBI taxonomy): Bacteria > Pseudomonadati > Pseudomonadota > Alphaproteobacteria > Hyphomicrobiales > Rhizobiaceae > Agrobacterium > Agrobacterium sp. SORGH_AS 787. Next base: position 1,183,216 of record NZ_JAUTBG010000001.1, on the reverse strand, counting down.
GCGCTTGTCGCCACTGACGAGGTAGCCTCTCTGCCCGGTCTCGGCATCGTCAAGCGCGATCAAAACATCCTTGGTCGTGTCGATTGCCTCATAGGTATGCACCACCATGTCGTAGTGGTCGCTCAACAGATCGTGGGTCCAGCTTGTGGCAAGAATGCCGGCCGCGACGACGACGCCAACGGGGATCGACCGCAACAAAGTCGGGAAAGTCAGATATTTCTGACGCAACGACGTCCAAGACCAGTTAGACATGTTCACGGCCGCCCAAGCAATCACAATTCAAGGTCTCACATCCCGCTGATGCCACGCTGTCGACGAATGGCAGAGTATTATGCCAGTTGGTTCAACGCGACAACAATTGCGAAGTTCAAGACGGCGTCTTATGAATTTGACGCAAGCCCGTTAGGACGAGCGGAATTTCAAGAACCTTGACACGGCAGAGCTTTTCTCTTTTAGCTTCATGCATTCCGAGGGGAGCATCGAACGATGCTGAGATGGCGGTGAGCCGGACCCTTGAACCTGATCCGGTTAATACCGGCGTAGGAACGGAACGGTTGCCGTCAGGCAGAGCTTTCTCTTCCATGCGCCATGCTTACCCGGATTCGCAAATGGCGTGTCTGGAGATCAATGGCCCATGGTAAGCTTTCCCACCGCAAATAAAGCAGCAGAACTTTTGGGCCTCGTGCGCGAGCGGCGACCGCGTGTCCACTGCCTGATGAATACGGTGGTGCAGAAATTCACTGCCGACGGCATTACCGCAATCGGCGGCATCCCTTCCATGACATCGTCCGAAGAGGAAATCGAAAGCTTCGTGACAAAGACCGATGCGGTGACCATCAATCTTGGAACGCTGGACGAAGCGCGCCGCAAGGTCATCCGCATTGCCGTCACGATCGCCAATCACCAGGGCAAGCCCTGGATCGTCGATCCGGTGCATTGCGACTACTCCCCTTCGCGGCTGGATTTCGCCCATGAATTGAGCCGCCTGCGCCCCTCGATCGTGCGCGGGAACGCAGCAGAAATGGCGGTGATCGGGGACGTCGGTGGCGCATTGCGCATTCAGACGGGAGCCGTCGATCGCTTGAGGGATGCCGATCGCAAGGTTCGGATCGTCAACGGTGACGCCCTGATGGCGAAAGTGACAGGAACCGGCTGCCTTTCCGGCGGCGTCATCGCGGCCTTCATGGCTGTCGAGCCGGATGTGATGCTGGCAGCAGCATCGGCGCTGGCCGTCACCGGCGTTTCGGCAGAGATCGCCGCCAGACATGCCAGCGGACCGGGATCCTTCGAGGTCGCCTTTCTGGACGCGCTCTTCAATCTGAAGAGTGGAGACATTCTCTCCCATGCGAGGATCGAACATGACGAAGATTGATTACCGGCTGAATGCCATTGTCGACGCCTCTCTGACAGATGTCGCGACACTTCCCGAGCTTGCAGCTCTGGCCGCAAAGAATGGTGCGACGATCATCCAGTATCGCGACAAGACCGCCTCCACGCGCAAGATGATCGACCAGGCAAAAGCCATGGTCGCTGCGCTAAAAGACACGGGCGTGCCGCTGGTGATCAACGACCGGCTGGATGTCGCCATGGCGACCGGCGCAGATGGCGTACATCTCGGGGCAGACGATATGGATGCCGACACGGCAAGACGGCTTCTCGGCCCGGATGCGATCATCGGGTTGACGGTGAAATCAATGGATGACGCACGGCGCGTGGCGCAAGCACCCGCCGATTATGCCTGCATTGGCGGCGTGTTCGAGACCACGTCCAAGGTCAATCCGGATACGCCTGTCGGGCTTGCGGGGCTGAAGCAACTCAGGGCATATCTGCGTAACGAGCGCCCGGACCTGCCCGTTGGCGCTATTGCCGGTATCACGCTGGAGCGCGTTCCAGACGTGATCACGGTCGGTGCCGATGGGGTAGCGGTGATTTCCGCTTTGTTTCGTGCGGGCGATATCGCAGCGACGGCTAAGGCGTTTCGCAGTGCTGTGGATGACGCGATGGGAGTACGCCCATGACCGCGATTGCTTTGACCATTGCTGGCTCCGATAGCGGCGGCGGGGCCGGTATCCAGGCCGATCTCAAGACATTCTCCGCGCTTGGCGTCTATGGTGCGAGCGTCATTACCGCCATCACCGCACAGAACACAAAGGGCGTGACCGCAGTTGAAGATATCTCGGCGGCAATCATTGCTGCGCAGATGGATGCGGTGTTTTCCGACCTCGATATCAAGGCGATCAAGATCGGCATGGTCTCGCGCACCGACACGATACGAACGATCGCCGAGAGACTGCGCGGCCGGCCCCAACCGGTCGTCCTTGACCCGGTGATGGTGGCGACCTCAGGCGACAGGCTGCTTCAAGAAGAGGCAATCGAAACTCTTCGAAGCGAATTGCTGCCGCAGGCAATGCTCGCCACGCCGAACCTACCCGAGGCGGCGTTGCTGACGGGAACCGGCATCGCCACGGAGCGTGCCGCGATGCTGAAACAGGCGGAGATGATTTTGGCGCTCGGTGCGAGGGCTGTGCTGATCAAGGGCGGCCACGGCACCGGATCAGAGAGCGTCGATCTTCTTGTGGACGGTCAGACGATTCAAGAATTTTCCATGCCGCGCATCGAGACGAAGAACGACCATGGCACCGGCTGTACGCTTGCGGCGGCAATCGCCGCCCATCTGGCGCTTGGCCTGCCGCTGACGGATGCCGTCGGTCTTTCCAAAGATTATCTCCAGGGTGCACTGGCCGCGGGCCGCGACCTGAAGGTCGGGCACGGGCACGGGCCGGTGCACCATTTTTACCGCTGGTGGGCGCCCTGACGGACCTGCCCGATCAAGATTTGCGCTCCGTCGCCCGAGGCTTGGGGGCGGCGAGCGCGTTGCGGATGGCGAAGCTCGAATGGATGCGCGACACGCCCGGCAGCTTGGAGAGAATGTCTTTGTGCACCCGCTCGAAGTCGCCCGCCGTTTCCACCTCGACGCGGAGAAAATAATCCGAGCCTCCGGTCATGAGATAGCATTCTCGTACCTCCGGATAACGCCGCACGGCATTTTCGAAGCGATTGAGAAAATCCTCCGTCTGCCGGTCGAGCGTGATCTGGACGATGACGGAGATCATCTCGCCGCCTGCGGCGCTTCCGGTGATCGCCGTGTAGCCGCGAATAACGCCTTCCCGCTCCAGAATATCCACGCGGCGCAGACAGGCGGAAGGCGAAAGCCCGACTTCAGCAGCAAGCTTGGCATTGCTGATGCGGGCATTCAGCCGCAGCAGCCGGATGATATGGCGATCGGTCGCGTCGAGCGAAGACATGAGTTCATTCCGAATGATCGCATAAAATTGCGATAGTGAAGATATTATCGAATAATATTCGACTGAGACTGCTTAAATTCAAGGATCATTGCAATACCTTGTTGTGATAAAAACAAAGGGAACGACAATGGACATGACCATCCAGCAGCAGAAAGCTCAAGGTGGCGCAAGCGGCTATTTGAGCATCGATCTTGCAGCCCTTCGCGACAACTATCTCAAGCTCGCCGCCAAGGCGCCGCAGGCGGTGACGAGCGCCGTGGTGAAGGCAGATGCCTATGGTCTCGGTGCCGATATTGTCGCTCCCGTGCTTTACGATGCGGGATGCCGGCACTTCTTCGTCGCTCATATCGATGAGGCGTTGTCTCTTCGCCTGCACATCGCTCCCAATGCGAAAATCTTCGTTCTCAATGGTCTCCAGCCCGGCAACGAAACCTCCTGCTCTGCGCTGAATATCGTTCCGGTTCTCAACTCGCTGGAGCAGATTGCCCAATGGTCGGCGCAAGCATCCGTTCTCGGCAAGACTCTGCCTGCCGCACTGCAAATCGACACCGGCATGTCGCGGCTCGGCTTGGCGCCCTACGAGGTGGAAGCGCTGCTGGCGGCACCGGCCATGCTCAAAGGCATCGATCTTGCCTGCATCATGAGCCATCTCGCCTGTGCCGACGAGCCTGATCACCAGGCCAATGCGCTACAGCTTGCCGTCATGCGCAAGACCACCGAGCAATTTCCGGGCGTGCCGGTCTGCTTTGCCAATTCCGGCGGCATCTTTCTTGGCACGGATTATCACAATGCCCTGATGCGACCGGGCATCGCGCTTTATGGCGGAGCGCCCGCCTCGACCGTTCCCAATCCGATGAAGCCGGTCGTCGGCTTAAGCGTTGCCGTGGTTCAGACCCGTACAGTGCCTGCTGAAAGCTTCGTCGGCTATGGCGCCTCGCTGCGCACCACCGCAGAAACCCGTCTGGCAACGATTGCCGCGGGATACGCGGATGGCCTGCCGCGCTCTCTGAGCAGCCGAGGTGCCGCTTATTTCAACGGCGTTCGGCTTCCCATTGCCGGGCGCGTGTCGATGGACAGCATCACGCTCGATATTTCCGCCCTGCCCGAAGACACGCTGACCCATGGCAGCCTCGTCGAAATCATCGGCCCGCACCAGACCCTCGAGGCGATTGCCGAGGATGCGGGCACGATCGCCTATGAAATCCTGACGCGGCTCGGCCAGCGCTATCGTCGCGCCTACCTCTATCCGGAAAAGCAGGCCGCCGCCTCTTCCACCATCGCTCGAAACCTGTGAGGCCAGCATGAACATCACCATTCTTGGAGCCGGCGTCATTGGCGTCACCTCAGCCTGGTATCTGGCCAAGGCCGGACATTCCGTCACCGTCATCGACCGCCAGCCCGCAGCGGCGCTGGAAACAAGTTTTGCCAATGCCGGCGAAGTCTCGCCCGGCTATTCTTCTCCCTGGGCCGCACCCGGCATTCCGATGAAGGCGCTGAAGTGGCTCTTCATGGAGCACGCGCCTCTGATCATTCGCCCCACCGCTGATCCTGCCGCCTGGCGCTGGATGATCCAGATGCTGAGCAACTGCACGGCCGCGCGCTACAACGTCAATAAGAGCCGCATGGTGCGCGTGGCCGAATATAGCCGCGACTGCCTGATGGCGCTTCGTGACGAGACCGGCATTCAGTATGATCAGCGCATGCAGGGTACGCTGGAAGTCTTCCGCACTCAGAAGCAGTTCGACGGCATCGGCAAGGACGTGGAGGTTCTCAAAGCCGGCGGCGTGCCTTACGAAATCCTCGATCGTGACGCCTGCGTTGTAGCAGAGCCGGGTCTTTCCTCCTCTCGCGAGAAAATCGTCGGTGGCCTTCGCCTACCGGGCGATGAGACGGGCGATTGCTTCATGTTCACCTCGGAGCTTGCGAAACTGGCCGAGCAGGCAGGGGTTAAATTCATCTACGACACCGGTATCATGCGCCCTATCGTTGAAGGCAGCCGCGTCAAGGCCGTCGAGACGAGCAAGGGCCTGGTCGAAGCGGATGTCTTTATCGGCGCACTCGGCAGTTACACGCCGCATTTCCTCAAGCATCTCGGTCTCGACCTGCCCGTCTATCCGGTAAAGGGCTATTCGATCACTGTGCCGATCGTCGATGCCGCCAAGGCGCCGATCTCCACGGTCATGGATGAGGCGCACAAGGTGGCGATTACTCGCCTTGGCGACCGCATCCGCGTGGGCGGCATGGCGGAAATTGCCGGCTTCAACAAGTATCTACCCGCCAAGCGTCAGGCGACCTTGAGGCATTCGGTGGAAGACCTGTTCGGTGGTGCGGGTGATCAATCCCAGGCGAAATTCTGGTGCGGACTGCGCCCGATGACGCCAGATGGCACGCCGGTGATTGGCGCGACGCGCTATGCGAACCTTTACCTGAACACCGGACACGGAACGCTTGGCTGGACCATGGCCTGCGGCTCGGCGCGTGTCCTGGCGGATCTGGTTTCTGGCAACAAGCCGGAGATCGAAACCGCCGACCTCGCAATCAGCCGCTACGCGGCATAATGTAACAATAGCCGTGCGGCGCTTGCGCGCACGGCTATTGTTACAGCGCCAGCGCTTCCTTCAGCGCCAGACCTTCCTTCACGCGAAGGTCGAGATCAGCCTCGATGTGATCGATGTGATGCATCATCAGGTGATTGGCCTTTTCGACATCGCGGGCCTCCAGCGCATCGAGAATGGCGGAATGATCGCCGTGGCCGCAGCTTGAAATGCCGGATCGGCCATAAAGCGCGATAACGAGGGAAGAGCGGGCGACGAGCTCGCCCATGAATTTTTCCAGAATAGCGTTGCCCGCAAGCGATGCCAGCAGCAGATGAAAATCGCCGGAGGCCTTGATCTCCGCTCTGCGAGCAGAAGGCCCACGCTCATGCTGGTGTCGCGTCTCCTCTTTGAGATGCGCGCGCAAGCTGGCAATGCCTTCCGGCGTGATCCGTTCAACCGCGGCGGCAACGATGCCCTGTTCTATCAGGCGACGAGAGGCAAAGACCTGGCGTGCTTCATCTGGCGATGGATTGGAGACAAAGGCCCCCCTGTTTCGTTCCGCCTTGACCAGCCCTTCGAAGGCCAGCATCTGCAAGGCGGCCCGCACAACGGTGCGGCTGACATCGAAAAGGGCGCCAACCTCCGCTTCGGAAAGTTTTGTGCCGGGCGTCAGGCGTCTATCGGCAATCGCATCCCGCAAGGTATCGCGGATCGCCTGCGCGCGATCCTCTGGCGCGTTGTCCATATCGGGTTCGAGTTGCGACAGTGCCATTGCTTTTTCCAGATTTTCTTTCTTACTATCGCGAAAGCTGCGGACTGCAAACATCTAACCGCGCTTCGTCTTCGATAAAATTGCATACAATGTCGCGCCCTATTGAAAACAATAGCTGCTTTTTTGTGCATGCAAAGCGACGGCGCTGAACAAAGCTGCGCCACCCAAAATAAAAACGTTTTCCTTTCAATCGCTTAAGCGAAGCTCCCCGAAACTGGCACGGCATATGCAAGTTCGTCTGCAACAAGCAGGGGAAAATGCATGAGCAAAGCTGCCGAGATAGACATCGCCTCCGTTACCAAAGTCTATGGAAGCACCACCGCCGTTCACGCCATCAGTCTGAAAATCCCGGCTGGCAGCTACTGCTGCCTGCTGGGTCCTTCCGGCTGCGGCAAGACCTCGACGCTGCGCATGATTGCGGGACACGAAACCATCTCCAGTGGCGACGTGCGGTTGGGCAACACGGTCGTCACCGACCTGCCGCCGGCCCGTCGCGGGACGGCGATGATGTTTCAGTCCTACGCGCTCTTCCCCCATCTCGATCTGATCGACAACGTCGCCTTCAGCCTGAAGATGAAAGGTGTGGAGAAGGAAGCGCGCCGTGCCAAAGCGTTGGAGATGCTGAAGCTGATGCAGCTTGAGCCCTATGCGACCCGCCGTCCTGCCCAGCTTTCGGGCGGCCAGCAGCAGCGCGTTGCCCTTGCCCGTGCGCTCATCACCGACCCAGAAGCGCTGCTTTTGGACGAGCCGCTCTCGGCGCTCGACCCATTCCTCAAGATCCGCATGCGCGCCGAACTGAAGAAGCTCCAGACGTCGCTCGGCATCACCTTCGTCCACGTGACCCACAGCCAGGAAGAGGCTATGGCGCTGGCCGATATCATTGTTGTCATGAATGACGGTCGCATCGAGCAGGCAGCGGCTCCGCGTGAGGTGTTCGAGCGCCCTGCGACAGCCTTCGTCGCCCGCTTCATGGGCGATCACAATGTTATTTCCGGACGGCTGAAATCCGTCGATGGCGATGTCGTGACGCTGGAAGTGGCAGGTGGCGGCACCTTCAAGGCCAGTGGCAAGGTCCCGCCCGACGAGAACGTCGATATTGCCGTGCGCACGGACCGCGTGCGGATCGGCGAAGGGGAAGAAGGCCTTGGTTTTACTGGCATCGTTTCCAACGTCGAATATCGCGGCGCCAGCGTGAAGCTCGTTGTCACGGGTGCCGGCATCGACGAATTCAACGTGATTTTGACCGATGCGGTCTTCTTCGAAAATCCGATCAAGGTTGGCGATGCCATACCTCTTTCCTGGAATGCGGCCGATGCCATCGTGCTCGGACGGGTAGAGCAATGACCTCAACAAAAATAGCCAGAGGAGAACTTTAAAATGACCGACACGACCAAGACGAAAAAGGGTCTGACCCGACGCGGTCTCCTGAAGGCGGGCGCTGCCGCCACGGGTGCTGCCGTCGGCTCCGGCCTGATCACCGGCTTCCCCACCATTTGGGCGCAAAACCCGATCACGCTTCGCCAGTTCGGCACGGGCGTTTCCAACATCAATGCGATTGCCGAAAAGTGCAAGGCAGACCTCGGCATCACGCTTGAAATGACGGCAACGGATTCCGACGCGGCTGCACAGCGCGCCGTAACCCAGCCGAACTCCTACGACATCGCGGACATCGAATACTGGATCCTGAAAAAGGTGTATCCGGCCGGCGTGATCCAGCCGATGGAAATCAAGAAGCTGAAATATTATGACAAGATCGTGCCGCTGTTCAAAACCGGCAAGCTGAAGCCGGACAGCGTGATCGCGCAGGGTACGGCGCCTCATACGGTCGGCTATGTGGAAAAGCCTGGCGACAAGACGTTCGCCAAGGGTGAAACGGACTATTTCACCATGGTTCCGACCATCTACAATGCCGACACGCTCGGCATCCGTCCTGATCTTGTCGGTCGTGAGATCACCACCTGGGCCGATATCATGGACCCGAAGTTCAAGGGCAAAACCTCCATCCTGAACATTCCGTCCATCGGCATCATGGATGCGGCAATGATCATGGAAGCCATGGGCAACATCAAGTACGCCGACAAGGGCAACATGACCAAGGCGGAAATCGACAAGACCATCGACTTCCTCATCAAGGCCAAGAAGGACGGCCAGTTCCGCGCCTTCTGGAAGAGCTTCGACGAGAGCGTCAACCTCATGGCGTCGGGCGAAGTCGTCATCCAGTCCATGTGGTCACCGGCGGTTGCCGCCGTTCGCTCCAAGGGTATTGCCTGCAAATACCAGCCGCTGAAGGAAGGCTATCGTTCATGGGGTGGCGGTCTTGGCCTTGCCAAGCACCTGAGCGGCGCCAAGCTCGACGCGGCCTATGAATACATCAACTGGTACACATCCGGCTGGGTCGGCGCGTACCTCAACCGTCAGGGCTACTACTCCGCCGCTATGGAAACGGCGAAGAACTACATGACCGCCGACGAGTGGGGTTACTGGGTGGAAGGCAAGCCTGCCCAGGGCGACATCATCGCTCCAGACGGCAAGGTCATGGAAAAGGCCGGCGCTGTGCGCGATGGCGGCTCCTTCGAAGAGCGCATGGGCAAGGTCGCCTGCTGGAACTCCGTTATGGACGAAGACCGCTACATGGTCCGCCGCTGGAACGAGTTCATCGCCGCTTGATGATGAGAGGAGACCGGCGGTTACTTGTCGCCGGTCTTCGCCTGCTGACACCCTCGGCACTTGCTTTTCGTCATCCTCGGGCCTGACCCGAGGATCAACGGCTTACGCATGATCGGATTACCCTCGGGTTTGATCAGGGGCGGACCACACCGACGGAGAGACTTTATCCTTCGTCATCGCACGAAAACCGGCAACTTAACGCTGCCGGTCACGACAACAATAAAGGGCACCATGAATGGCGACGGTCAGATTTATAGGCGTTGGCGAGAAGAAAGAAAAAGCGGGTAAGCCCTTTACCCTGCCGCAAACCGTTGTCGCCTATCTCCAGGCAGCACCTTTGGCGCTGATCCTCGGCTTCTTCCTTCTTCTGCCCATCCTGATGATCGTCGTGGTCAGCTTCTGGGATTACGACTTCGCCCAGATGTATCCGGACTTCGTTACCTTCAACTACACCGAAACGCTCGGGTCCTGGGTGACATGGCAGACCTATCTCAACACGTTGAAATACGCCTTCATCGTCTGGGCGATTACCCTGTTTCTCGGCTTCTGGGTGGCCTATTTCCTGGCATTCCATATTCGCACCACCACGATGCAGATGGTGCTCTTCCTGATCTGCACAGTGCCCTTCCTGACCTCGAACATCATCCGCATGATTTCCTGGATTCCGGTGCTTGGCCGCAACGGGCTGGTGAATAGCGCGCTGGTCAATATGGGCATCATTCCCGCACCGATCGAATGGCTGCTCTATTCCGACTTCGCCGTGGTGCTCGCGATGGTGCATCTCTATACGCTCTTCATGGTGACGCCGATCTTCAACACGCTGATGCGCATCGACAAGTCTCTGGTGGAGGCGGCGCGCGATGCCGGCGCGTCCAGCTGGCAGGTTCTGTGGAACGTCATCATTCCGCTGGCGAAGCCCGGCATGGCGATCGGTACCATCTTCGTGGTGACGCTGGTCATGGCCGACTTTTCCACCGTGCAGGTCATGTCGGGCGGACAGAGCGCTTCGGTTGCCCTGATGATGAAGAACCAGATGTCGCTCCTGCAATATCCGGCCGCTGCGGCAAATGCCGTCGTTCTTCTCGCCCTCGTTCTCCTGATGGTCGCAGGCATTCTGCGGGTCGTCGATATCCGTAAGGAGCTCTGATCATGCACTCGGAAAAACGCGGTCGCGAATTCTACATCCTCGCCATCTTCTGTGCGCTCTTCGTGCTGTTTCTCTACGGCCCGCTCTCGGCCATCCTGATCCTCGCCTTCCAGGGACCGAATGGCGGCCTGACCTTTCCGTTGAACGGCGTCTCGCTCCACTGGTTCGCCAACCTTTTCGAACAGCAGGCCGTCGGCGATTTTGGCGGTTCCTTCCGCCGCTCCTTCATGCTGGGCCTGATGGTGATGATCGTGACGGTTCTCGTCTCGCTTCTGGCGGGTCTTGCGTTCCGCCCGCAAATTCATCGGCGCCACGCCGCTTTTCTATCTCTCGGTCGCAAGCCTTGTTGTGCCATCCATCATCATTTCGCTCGGCATCGGCGTGCTCTTTCAGCAGCTCGGCCTCGAACCCGCGTGGAACACCTCCGCCTTCGGCGCACATCTGACCTGGACCCTTCCCTTCGGCGTTCTCATCATGTTTGCGGTCTTCAACCGCTTCTCGCCCTCCTATGAGGAGGCGGCGCGGGATCTGGGCGCGAGCTCCTGGCAAACCTTCAGCAATGTCGTCCTGCCGATGATCGCGCCAAGCCTGATTGGCGTCGGCTTGTTCGGCTTCACGCTTTCCTACGACGAATTCGCCAGAACCCTGATGACGTCCGGCACCTACAATACGCTGCCGCTTGAGATCTACGGCATGACGACGAACGTGACCACGCCGGTGCTCTACGCCCTTGGTGCTGTCACCACCTTCTTCTCTCTCATCGTCATCGGCGCGACGCTCGGCATCATTGTCGCCATGAACCGCCGCCGCTCGAAAGGCTGAACTGCAGATCATGCGCATTCTCGTCGTCAATCCCAACACCACCCAGTCGATGACCCGCACTATCGAGGCTGCGGCCAAGGCAGTCGCTTCCGCCTCGACGGAGGTTGTCGCCGTCACGTCGTCTATGGGACCGGTCTCGATCGAGGGCTATTACGACGAGGTCTTCGCCATACCTGGGCTTCTGTTGGAGATCGCCAAGGCGGAGAAGAATGGCGCGCAAGCAGCGGTGATTGCCTGCTTCGACGATACGGGGCTCGATGCAGCACGCGCACTTGCAACCATCCCGGTCATCGGCATCTGCGAGGCGGCTGTTGCGACCGCGGCTTTCATCGCGCAGCGCTTCACGGTCGTCACCACCATGGAACGCTCACGGCTGCCGCTCGAACATCTCGTGCATCGCTACGGCATGGCTGCGCGAGCAAAGGTGCGGGCGGCTGACATTCCGGTTCTCTCGCTGGAGGATCCGGCTTCGGACGCCTTGCCCCGGCTACGTGCCCAGATCGCCGCGGCCCTTGACGAAGACAAAGCGGAGGCCATCGTTCTTGGCTGCGCAGGCATGGCGGATCTTGCAGCAGAGCTTTCACACGACTTTGGCGTTCCGGTCATCGATGGCGTGTCGGCGGCGGTCAAACATGCCGAGACACTGATCTCGCTCGGGCTTACCACGGCAAAGCGCGGCGCCTATGCGACCCCCGTTCAGAAGCCCTATCTTGGATTGATGGAAGCGTTTTCGCCTGCGCACATAGTGGCAGGCTGAGCGTCCCGGTCCTGCCACAATTCATTCAGCGCCCGTTCAGCCTGCGGAATCTATTTTCTTAACCATCGGATAACACCTGGCGGGCAACTGCCGTTTAGATGGAAAATGAACATGGCTTCGATTGCAGCTAAATCTCTTCTGGCTCTTGCGGTCTCTGCAACCGTCCTGGCACCCTTGAACACGGCATCGGCCGGCGACTGGCGACACAGAAACCGCGACGCAGCCATCATTGGTGGTGTTCTTGGTCTCGCTGCCGGTGTTGCTGTCGGTTCTGCCCTGTCGCAGCCGCGTTATGAGGAAGAGCCGGTCTATGCCGAGCCGCCTCCGGTGCGCCGCTACCAGACCTATCAGCCAAGCTACACCTATGACGATCCGGACTATCGCGAGTATCGTCCCGCACCACGCCCGGTCTACCGCGCCCAGCCGGTTTACGAGGCCCGCCCCGTTTACCAGCAGCGTCAGGTTTACCGCACGATCGAGCCCTGGTCCCAGACCTGGTATAACTATTGCTCGCAGCGTTACCGCAGCTTCAATCCGAACAGCGGTACCTATATCGGCAATGACGGCAACAGCCATTTCTGCGTAGCAGGCTGATTGCGACCGCCTCGATTTCAAAGATTTGAACTGCTCGGAATACCCTCACTCACTTGGGGACGTAATCCGAGCGGTTAATGTTATGACGCTGCAACTTATCGTAAAATGTCTTGCGCGCGATCCCGAGCGCGGCGATGGTTTCGGCAACATCGCCCTGGTGCTTTTCCAGGGTCTCGCGAATGATGTCCGCCTCTTGCCGATCCATGCGCTCCGAAAGCGTGCCGGATCCACTCGCCGTCGCGGCTAGGCTGGGTATTTGCGGCTGTCCACTTTCCAGCCCCAGCACCACACGCTCGGCGAAATGCCCGAGTTCACGCACATTGCCTGGCCAGTCATGCTCGTTCAAATAGCGCGAAATAGATGCTCCGATCTGCGGGACCGGCATGCCAAAGCGGCTTGAGGCCTTGCTGACGAAGTGGAAGAAGAGCAGCGGGATATCTGCCCGGCGCTCCCGCAGCGGCGGGATGGATAGCGTCACCACATTCAAGCGGTAATAGAGATCCTCGCGAAAATCCTTGCGCTGCTCGGGATCCCCGAGATCCACCTTGGCCGCTGCCACCACACGAATATCGACGGACCGCTCCTCGTTGGAGCCGACCGGGGAAACCTCACGCATTTCCAGCACACGTAGCATCTTCACCTGTAGAGCAGGCGGCATGCTTTCGATCTCGTCCAGAAACAGCGTGCCGCCGCTGGAATATTCGATGCGGCCGATGCGCTTCTTCTGCGCCCCGGTAAAAGCGCCAGCCTCATGGCCGAAGAGTTCGCTTTCAATCACGGTCTCCGGCAAGGCGCCGCAATTCAACGCCACGAAATTTCCGTGGCTGCGCTTCTTGCTCCAGCGGTGGAGAGCTGTCGCCACCACTTCCTTGCCACTGCCTGTCTCTCCCGCCACCAGCACATCCACATCCGTGTCGGCAATATGGCGCAGCGTATTGCGCAGGCGCTCCATTGCAGGCGTCTGACCAAGCAAAGGCATGTCATCGATCGACTGCTCCGCCGCCTGCTTCAGTGCGCGGTTCTCCATCACCAACCGACGCTTTTCCAATGCGCGGCGAACGCTTTCCACCATGCGCTCGGCAGGAAAGGGTTTGGCGATAAAATCATAGGCGCCGTTCTGAAGCGCGCTGACGGCCATCGGCACATCGCCATGGCCGGTGATCAGGATAACAGGCAGGTCCGCATCGATCTTCCGGACGTGCTCGAAAAACTGCAAGCCATCCATGCCGGGCATGCGCACATCGGTGACGATCACGCCATCGAAATCCTCTTCCAGAGCGTCGAGCGCCAGCTCTGCCTTGGGGAAAGGCATCACTGTCATGCCTTCCAGTTCCAGCGTCTGCCGCATCGCCTTGCGCAGCTGCGAGTCGTCATCCACCAGATAGACCGTTCCCATTCCCGTCATGTCATGCCCGCTTCAAATAGACTGAAAAACACGTGCCGCTGTCGCCTGTATCGACCTCGATCCGCCCGCCATAATCCGAGGCGATATCGCTGGAGATGACGAGGCCAAGGCCGAGCCCACCTTCCTTCGACGTGTTGAAGGGCGAAAAGAGCTGCTCGAGAATAGGCGCCGCGATGCCCGGCCCGTTGTCGTGAACGCGCAGCACCACCTCTTCTGCCATTTGCTCCACCATCACGTCGACGCGTCCGTCACTCTTCTCTTCGACGGCTTCGAGCGCGTTCTGCAAGAGGTTGATGACGATCTGCTCCAGCCGGATGCGGCTTCCCATGACCTTGAGGTTTTTATCCGGAAGATCGAGATCGAGCATGTCCATGCGTCCGGAAAACCGGCTGCGCAGCAACAGCACGGCACCTTCGATGACCAGACGAATGCTGACAGGTTCTGCGGCAGTTCTGCCCTTGCGCGCCAGAATTTTCAGATCGCTGGTGATGACGCCGATGCGCTCGGTCAAACGGGCAATGCTCTCCAGATTCTCGTCCGCTTCCTCCAGGCGCTTGCGCTTGAGAAGCACGCGAGCATTGTCGGCAAAGGCGCGAATGGTGGCGACGGGTTGATTGATTTCATGCGCCACGCCAGCCGCCACCTGTCCGAGGATCGAAAGCCGGTTGGCCTGGACCAGATCGTGCTGGACGCTCTGCAACTCCTTACCCGTCTGTTCGTGGCGCAGGATTTCCGCCTGAAGCTTGTCTCGGGCCATGGTCAGATCCACCGTCCGCTCCTGAACCCGGCGCTCGAGTTCCGCGCGATCTCTTTCGGCGGCGGCACGCGCCTGCTCTGCCTTCAGCCGGCGTCGAAGCCAGATCGCCGACAGGGCGAAGAGCGGCATAAGGGCGGCAAGAGCGATGATCCGGCTTTCGCGTATGGCGGCATTCGTCGCCGGCGTCACTGGTTGAAGATAATGCAGGGACCACTTGGTCGTCGGAACGGGGAGTTCGAGACGAAGATAATCTCCTCTCAGTGTCGAGGGGGAGCTCACTTCCACAAGCGCCACATCCGGACCGAGTTTCGAGCGCAATCGCACGGGCATGGGAGAGAGCGCTTCCTCTCCGAATTGAAGACTGGCGGAAATCATCCGTCGCTTGTCTTCATTGATCGGCGCCACCGTCTTGAACCGCCATTCGGGTATGCTTGTCATCAGCACCACGCCGTTGGAATCGACGATGTAGACGGGACGCCCGCCGATATTCCAGTCGGTCTCGAGGCGGTTGAACTCCACCTTGGCAATGACCACGCCGAGCGGCTTTCCATCTGCACCATCGACCCGCCGGGAGATATAGAGCCCCGGCCGGCGGCTGACATTACCGAGCGCGTAATGCTCTGCCATGCCCGTTTCCATGGCTCTGCGAAAATAGTCACGGAAGGCATAATTGGAACCGACGAAACTCTCGGGCATCCGCCAATTGCTGGACGCGATGGTGACGCCCTTGGCATCCGTCACATAGATGACCGAGGCCTGCGTTCCTTCGATCAGCCCCTCCAGCTTTTCATCCAGACGCTGGACGGCAGCGCCGCCATTTTCCAACGCGTCGGCGATATCTCGGTCGCGGGAGAGGACGAGTGGCAGGACGCGCGGGCGTTCCAGCGCCACATTCAGCAAAGCGGTTTTCAGCTCGGCATCCGTCGTGGCATCGGCAATCAACCGCTTCGTCGCTTGGACACGACCTATCTTGTCTGCAGCCACGAAAGCGCCGAAGGCAATGATAACCCACATCAAGGCGAAGGCCACCCAGCGGAAGCGGCTGCTATTCACGAAAACGGACATTGGGCGGCTCGAAATGTCATGGTTTCACTGTGCGGAAATCCACACAAAAGACAAGAGATGATGAGCGGAAAAACACACTCGTGAAGAGTGGTCATTGGATGGCTTAAAATAACACCAATTTTTATCAATGGCTTAATCTCAAAAACCAAACTGGCATACTATTTGCGTAGGTAGTTCCGAACGGCAGAGGGCCGGGCAAAACTTGAGGCAAACCCGGGAGGCCGTCAGGGCAGGGTTAAGCCGAGGAGGAACTAACATGATTGACAGCACAGCCGTGGCCGAAAGCCACGCCAGACTGCCTTTTTACCGGCATCTTTATTTCCAGGTCATCGTCGCTATCGCCGCAGGTATTGCGCTCGGCCACTTTTATCCCGCTCTTGGCGAACAGCTGAAGCCGCTCGGCGATGGCTTCATCCGTCTGGTCAAGATGATCATCGCACCCGTGATCTTCCTCACAGTCGCAACCGGCATTGCCGGCATGAACGACATGAAGAAGGTCGGCCGCGTAGCCGGCAAGGCGATGATCTACTTCATAACCTTCTCCACCCTGGCGCTGATCGTCGGCATGATCGTTGCCAATGTCGTTCAGCCGGGTGCGGGCATGAACATCGATCCGTCCACACTGGACGGCAAGGCCGTTGCAACCTACGCCGCCAAGGCGCATGAGCAGTCGATCACCGGCTTCCTGATGAATATCATCCCGACGACGATCGTCGGCGCCTTCGCGGACGGCGATATTCTTCAGGTGCTGTTCTTCTCCGTGCTGTTCGGCATTTCGCTCGGCGTCGTCGGGGAACGCGGCAAGCCTGTCGTCGATTTCATGCATGCCTTGATGTATCCGATCTTCAAACTGGTCGCGATCCTGATGAAGGCTGCTCCGATCGGTGCCTTCGGCGCCATGGCCTTCACCATCGGCAAGTACGGCATTTCGTCGGTCACCAATCTCGCCATGCTGATCGGCACCTTCTACCTGACGTCGCTGATCTTCGTGCTCGTCATTCTCGGTGCCGTCTGCCGCTACAATGGCTTCTCCATCCTGGCGCTGATCCGCTACATCAAGGAAGAATTGTTGCTCGTTCTCGGCACATCTTCGTCGGAAGCCGCACTTCCGGGCTTGATGAGCAAGATGGAAAGAGCAGGCTGCAAGCGCTCCGTCGTCGGTCTCGTCATCCCGACCGGTTACTCGTTCAACCTCGACGGTACGAACATCTACATGACGCTCGCCGCCCTCTTCATCGCGCAGGCAACGGGCATTCACCTGTCCTTGGGTGAACAGATCCTCCTGCTGCTTGTCGCTATGCTGAGCTCCAAGGGTGCCGCGGGCATTACCGGCGCTGGCTTCATCACGCTTGCGGCCACGCTCTCGGTCGTCCCATCTGTCCCCGTCGCGGGCATGGCGCTGATCCTTGGTATCGACCGCTTCATGTCGGAATGCCGCGCGCTGACCAACTTCATTGGCAACGCCGTTGCAACCATCGTCGTTGCCCGTTGGGAAGGCGAGCTCGACCAGGAGCAGCTCGCAGCCGCGCTGAGGGGCGACGAGCCAAAGGTCGTCGACGATGCGACGGCACTTGGAATTCCTGCAGAGTAAACCGCGCTGTTAAAGCGATCCATAGCAAGCCCGCCTCGATCATTCGAGGCGGGCTTTCCTTTTCCGGCCCCGACTTGATAAGATGGACCCCTCTCCCGTCCTCACCGGTGCTCGACGATGAAAAACCTGTTTCTCTCCTGGCAAGTCTGGGCTCTTCTGTCGGCCACTTTCGCCGCACTGACCGCGATCTTCGCCAAGATCGGCATCGAAAACGTCAATTCCGATTTCGCCACCTTCATCCGAACCATCGTCATTCTTTTGGCTGCAGGCTTGATGGTCTACATCACAGGGAACTGGCAAAGCCCGGCGACCATCACACCGCGCACCTGGCTGTTCCTCATTCTCTCCGGGCTTGCGACCGGTGCATCCTGGATCTGCTATTTTCGCGCTTTGAAGATCGGCGATGCCGCGCGCGTTGCGCCGATCGACAAGCTCAGCGTCGTCTTCGTCGCGGTCTTTGCGGTTCTCTTTCTGGGCGAACGGCTCTCTCTTCCCAACTGGCTCGGCGTGGTTCTGATTGCTTTCGGGGCGGTTCTCGTCGCCTATCGCGGCTAGTGTGTCAGGTGTTTCCGTCTGCGACGAAGGCCGACATTTCCATTTTGCGAATAAGGCTTTAAGACTTGTCGGCGAATGCGACAGGGAGGTCTTATGCGTTCAGTCCTTCAAGAACTGGAAAGCCGCCGCGCCGAGGCTCGCTTGGGCGGCGGGCAGAAGCGTATCGATACGCAGCACGCCAAAGGCAAGCTGACCGCGCGAGAACGCCTCGACGTGCTTCTCGATGAGGGCTCCTTCGAAGAATACGACATGTACGTGACCCACCGGGCGGTGGATTTCGGCATGGCGGATCAGAAGGTGGCCGGCGATGGCGTCGTGACCGGCTGGGGCACGATCAACAGACGGCAGGTCTATGTGTTCAGCCAGGATTTTACCGTGCTTGGCGGCTCCCTGTCGGAGACCCACGCGCAGAAGATTTGCAAGATCATGGATATGGCGGTGCGCGTCGGCGCACCGGTGATTGGCCTCAACGATTCCGGTGGGGCACGCATCCAGGAAGGCGTGTCGTCGCTTGCGGGCTATGCGGAGGTGTTTCGTCGTAATGCGGAAGTGTCGGGTGTCGTGCCGCAGATCTCCATTATCATGGGCCCTTGCGCGGGCGGTGCCGTCTATTCGCCCGCCATGACCGACTTCATCTTTATGGTGCGCGATACCTCCTACATGTTCGTGACGGGGCCGGACGTGGTGAAGACCGTGACCAATGAGATCGTCACCGCCGAGGAACTGGGCGGGGCCACCACCCACACGAAGAAATCCTCCGTTGCCGACGGCGCCTATGAGAACGACATCGAGGCGCTGGAAGCGGTTCGCACGCTCTTCGATTTTCTACCCGCCAATAACCGGCAGAAGCCACCGACCCGGCCTTTCCATGACGATCCGGCTCGCCTTGAGGCGAAGCTCGATACCTTGATCCCGGACAGTTCCAACAAGCCCTATGACATGAAGGAGCTGATCCACGCGATTGCGGACGAAGGCGATTTCTTCGAATTGCAGGAGGCCTTTGCCAGAAACATCATCACCGGCTTCATCCGCCTTGAAGGCGAGACCGTCGGCGTCGTCGCCAACCAGCCCATGGTGCTGGCCGGATGCCTGGATATCGATAGCTCGCGCAAAGCGGCGAAGTTCGTGCGCTTCTGCGACGCCTTCAACATTCCGATCCTGACCCTGGTGGATGTGCCGGGCTTCCTGCCCGGCGTGGCGCAGGAGTATGGCGGCGTCATCAAGCACGGCGCCAAGCTGCTCTTCGCCTATTCCGAGGCGACGGTGCCGATGGTAACGCTGATTACCCGCAAGGCCTATGGCGGCGCCTACGATGTTATGGCGTCGAAACATATCGGTGCCGACATCAACTATGCCTGGCCGACGGCGGAAATTGCCGTGATGGGCGCCAAGGGTGCGGCGGAAATTCTCTACCGCTCCGAACTGTCAAACCCCGATAAGATCGCGGAACGGACGCGCGAATATGAAGAGCGCTTCGCCAATCCCTTCGTTGCTGCCGAACGCGGCTTCATCGATGAAGTCATCATGCCACATTCCTCGCGCCGCCGCATCGCCCGCGCCTTTGCGTCCCTGCGCAACAAGCAGGTGACGACGCATTGGAAGAAGCACGACACGATTCCGTTGTGAGGATGAAGCCTAT
Organism: Agrobacterium sp. SORGH_AS 787; assembly: GCF_030819035.1. Lineage (NCBI taxonomy): Bacteria > Pseudomonadati > Pseudomonadota > Alphaproteobacteria > Hyphomicrobiales > Rhizobiaceae > Agrobacterium > Agrobacterium sp. SORGH_AS 787. Next base: position 1,163,603 of record NZ_JAUTBG010000001.1, on the reverse strand, counting down.
GTTCAAGAAAATCCTCATTGCCAATCGCGGCGAAATCGCCTGCCGCGTCATTCGCACCGCGAGAAAAATGGGCATCGCAACGGTCGCGGTTTATTCCGATGCAGACGCTAACGCGCTGCATGTGCGCGAAGCCGACGAAGCGGTGCATATCGGCCCGGCACCCTCCAACCAGTCCTATATCGTCATAGACAATATCCTCGAGGCCATCCGCAAGACGGGTGCGGACGCGGTGCATCCGGGCTATGGCTTCCTGTCTGAAAATCCGGCTTTCGCGGCGGCTCTGGAAAAGGAAGGCGTTGCCTTCGTCGGCCCGCCGGTCAAAGCCATCGAAGCAATGGGCGACAAGATCACCTCCAAGAAGCTTGCAGCCGAGGCAGGTGTCTCCACCGTTCCCGGCCATATGGGATTGATCGAGACTGCGGATGAGGCTGTCCGCATCGCATCCGAGATCGGCTACCCGGTGATGATCAAGGCATCGGCCGGCGGCGGCGGCAAGGGCATGCGCATTGCCTGGAACGATAGCGAGGCACGCGAGGGTTTCCAGTCATCACGCAACGAAGCAAAAGCATCTTTTGGTGACGATCGGATTTTCATCGAAAAATTCGTCACTCAGCCGCGTCACATCGAAATTCAGGTTCTCGGTGATCAGCACGGCACGGTGCTCTATCTCGGCGAACGGGAATGCTCCATCCAGCGCCGCAATCAAAAGGTAATCGAGGAAGCACCGTCTCCGTTCCTGGATGAGGCAACGCGCAAGGCGATGGGCGAGCAGGCTGTCGCGCTTGCCAAGGCGGTCGGCTATTTCTCTGCCGGCACGGTCGAATTTATCGTCGATGGCGACCGCAACTTCTACTTCCTGGAAATGAACACCCGCCTGCAGGTGGAGCACCCCGTCACCGAACTTGTGACCGGCATCGATCTCGTGGAGCAGATGATCCGGGTGGCAGCGGGTGAAAAGCTGTCTCTGTCCCAAGCAGACATCGAACTGACCGGCTGGGCCATCGAGAGCCGTCTTTATGCGGAAGACCCTTACCGCAACTTCCTGCCCTCCATCGGTCGATTGACCCGCTACCGTCCCCCGGAAGAGGGCCGACAAGAGAATGGCACGATCCTTCGCAATGACACCGGCGTCTTCGAAGGCGGCGAAATCTCGATGTATTACGATCCAATGATCGCCAAGCTCTGCAGTTGGGGCGAGACACGGCTGTCCGCTATCGATGCCATGGGCGAGGCGCTTGATCGGTTCGAGGTCGAGGGCATCGGGCACAACCTGTCTTTCCTCTCTGCGGTCATGCAGCATCCTCGTTTCCGTTCGGGCAATCTCACCACGGGCTTCATCGCCGAGGAGTTTCCAGAGGGTTTTTCCGGAGTGGAGCCTGAGACGCAAGCCGCTGACCGACTGGCGGCGATCGCTGCGGCCATTCACCATCAGGTGCAGAGCCGCGCAGCAAAGATCTCCGGCACCATCGGCAACCATCGCCGCATTGTCGGCAAGGATTGGGTGGTTCAACTCGGCAAGACCGAGCGGCGCGTTTCCCTTGATCTCGATGGCGACAACATGATGGCTCAGATCGAAGGCGGCGAGAGGATGGCTGTCGAAACGGATTGGCTGCCGGGCCGCAGGCTTGGCACTTTCCGGCTGGGCGGTGCGATTCTGGCGGTGAAGATCGATCTTTCGCCATCCGCCATCCGATTACGTTGGCATGGTGCAGACATCTTCGCCAAAGTTCGTTCCCCTCGCGTCGCCGCGCTTGCGCGTCTCATGCCTGAAAAGCTGCCGCCAGACACATCGAAGATGCTGCTTTGCCCCATGCCGGGCGTCGTCACCTCGATCTCGGTCGCGGAAGGTGATGAGGTCGAAGCCGGGCAGGCGCTCGCAACCGTAGAGGCGATGAAGATGGAAAACATCCTTCGGGCCGAGCGCAAGGGCCGTGTTACGAAGGTGGCTGTGAAGGCTGGGGACAGTCTGGCTGTGGATGAGGTCATTCTGGAATTCGAGTGACGATCCCTAACGTGTGGAGATTCCGCTTCCCTGCCGCGTCTTTTCTGGAATAGATATTCCAATCCAGAAAAGACGATTTCATTTGTGGGGGAGTGAAACGAGATGCAGGATAGTGCCGCACCGGCAACGGTGAAGGAATTCGAGGAGAGACTGGTCGAGGTTGCGCCGAAGCTGCCGAAGAGATTGCGGCAGTGCGCGGATTATGTCGCAGCCAATACCGACCGGATCGCCGTTTCCACTGTGGCGGAAATGGCCGAAGCCGCTGGAGTCCAGCCTTCCGCCTTTATGCGCTTTTGCCAGATCCTCGGCTTCTCCGGCTTTTCGGAGATGCAGCGGCTGTTCAAGGAAAGCTATTCCGGCCGCTGGCCGGATTACGACACGCGGCTCACGAACCTGCGCGATAAGGGAGAAGACAGCGGCGGTCGGCTTCTGGCGGAATTTGTCGAAGCCGGGCGTGCATCGCTGGAAAACCTGCTGAAAACCGTCGATCAATCTGCTTTCGAGGCCGCAATCCAGGTGCTGGCTGACGCGCAGATGATCCATATCGTCGGCTTGCGCCGCTCCTTCCCGGTCGCAAGCTATCTCGCCTACGCTTTCGAGAAGATGCAGGTGCCCTCCATGCTGCATGCATCCGTGGGCCAGTTGCAGAGCGCCAATGCGATCCGTCAGGGCGACGTCGTTCTTGCCATCACCTTTGCGCCCTATTCGGCAGAAACGATGGAGATCGTTTCCTCAAGCCGTGCCCGCAAGATCCCGGTCGTGGCCATCACCGATACGGCTGTCAATCCGCTGCGCCAATTCGATGCCACAGTGCTGGCGGTGTCAGAGGTCGATTTTGGCGCATTCCGTTCCTTGTCGGCGACCCTCTGCATCGCCATTGCGCTGGCCGTGGGGGTGGGGACGCATCGACAGAACTGAATATTCGTATTGAAAACGTAAAAAATAGAATTTATAGTCCAAATATAAACGAGGGAGAAAAGTGACGGACATACAGTTCCGTCCTTTGTGGCGCGTAACAGCGCGGAGGAGACAGATCGTGAAGACACTCGATCTCATCACGATCGGCCGCTCGTCGGTCGATCTTTACGGCGCGCAGATCGGCGGACGTCTGGAGGACATGTCCTCCTTCAACAAATACATCGGTGGCTCTCCGACCAACATTGCAGCAGGTGCCGCACGACTTGGTCTGAAGAGTGCTGTCATTACCCGCGTGGGCGACGAGCACATGGGGCGCTTCATCCGCGAACAGCTGGTGCGCGAAGGCGTCGATATTCGCGGCGTGCAGACCGACAAGGAGCGCCTGACCGCACTCGTCATTCTCGGCATTCGCGACCAGCAGCAGTTCCCCTTGATCTTCTATCGCGAGAACTGCGCCGATATGGCGCTGAGCGAAGACGATATCGATCCGGCCTTCATCGCCGAAGCCAACTGTGTCTGTGCCACCGGTACGCATCTCTCCCATCCGCGTACGGAAGCGGCCGTGTTGAAGGCCCTGCGCCTTGCCCGCGAAAACGGTGCCAAGACGGCGCTCGACATCGACTACCGCCCGAACCTCTGGGGTGTGGCTGGCCATGGTGACGGTGACAGCCGTTTTGTGGAATCGGCGAAGGTCACGCAGAAGCTGCAATCCACCCTCAACCTTTTCGACCTGATCGTCGGCACCGAGGAAGAGTTTCACATCGCCGGTGGCTCCACCGATACTCTGGAAGCGCTGCGCGCCGTGCGGGCTGTTTCCAACGCCACGCTCGTCTGCAAGCGCGGACCGATGGGCGCAGTGGTCTTTCCAGGCGACATTCCAGGCAGTCTCGACGATGGCGAAAGCGGCGAAGGCTTCCCCATCGAAGTCTTCAACGTGCTGGGTGCCGGCGACGGCTTCATGGCCGGGCTCTTCCGCGGATGGCTGCGCGGCGAAGACTGGCCGACCACATTGAAATACGCCAATGCCTGCGGGGCTTTCGCCGTCTCGCGCCATGGCTGCACGCCGGCCTATCCAAGCTGGGAAGAGCTGCAATATTTCTTCCGCACGGGCATTCGCAACAAGGCGCTGCGCAAGGACGACGCGCTGGAGCAGGTGCATTGGGCAACCAATCGCAAAGGCGACTGGAGCACCATGCGCGTCTTCGCCTTCGATCACCGTATGCAACTGGAAGCCATCGCAAAGGACGTTGGCGCAGACGACAAGAAAATCGGCGCCTTCAAGGAGCTTTGCCTGAAGGCCGCCCATCAGGTCGCCGGTGGCAATGCTGGGTATGGCATTCTCTGCGATGGTCGTCTTGGCCGCGACGCTCTTTATCAGGCAGCAGGCTCAGGCCTGTGGATCGGCCGTCCTTCCGAATGGCCGGGCTCGCGCCCGCTGACGCTGGAGCCGGATCTCGGCCCAGATTACGGCGGCCTCAACGAATGGCCGGCCGAACATGTGGTCAAGGTGCTGTGCTTCTACCATCCGGACGATGACGAGGCGATGCGCGCCGGGCAGGAAGAGACAGTCTCGCGTCTCTTCGCCGCCGCGCGCCGCAACCGTCTGGAATTTCTTCTAGAGGTCATCCCTTCCAAGGTGGCGCCAATCGATGATGAAACGACAGCCGGCATCATAAACCGCTTCTACGAGATCGGCGTCTATCCCGACTGGTGGAAGCTTGAGCCGCTGAAAAGCGTGGAAGCCTGGCGTCAGGCGACCGATGCGGTAAAACGTCATGATCCTTATATTCGAGGCATCGTGGTTCTCGGCCTGGAGGCGCCGCAGAGCGAGTTGGAGGAGAGTTTCAGGCTGGCGGCGGGCTTTGATCTGGTGAAAGGCTTTGCCGTCGGTCGCACGATTTTTGCCGAGGCCGCGCGCAACTGGCTTGCAGGCAAGGTCAGTGATGAGGAGGCGGTTGCCGATATGGCAGCCCGTTATGAGGCGCTTTGCCAGATTTGGGACAAGGCGCGCGCCGCGCATGTAAAGGGAGAGGCAGCGTGAAGACGGTACGATTGACGGCGGCACAGGCGCTTGTGCGTTATCTGGCAACCCAAATGAACGAGGATGATGAGCCTTACATCGCCGGCGTCTGGGCGATCTTCGGCCATGGCAATGTGGCTGGTATGGGAGAGGCGCTCTACGGCATTCGCGAGGAACTGCCGACCTATCGCGGCCAGAACGAACAATCCATGGCGCATGCGGCGATCGCCTACACCAAACAACTCGGCCGCCGCCGGACCATGGCAGTCACATCGTCGATCGGTCCCGGGGCATTGAACATGGTGACGGCTGCGGCGCTTGCGCATGTGAACCGTCTTCCCGTGTTACTGATCCCCGGCGATGTCTTCGCCAATCGTGGGCCGGATCCGGTGTTACAGCAGATCGAAGACTTCAACGACGGAACGGTTTCGGCCAATGACTGCTTCAAGCCAGTCAGCCGCTATTTCGACCGGATCATGCGCCCCGAACAGCTTCTGACCGCATTGCCACGCGCCTTCCGCACCATGACGGACCCCGCCGATTGCGGTCCCGTGACACTTTCCTTCTGCCAGGATGTGCAGGCGGAAGCCTATGATTATCCGGAAAGCTTCTTCGACAAAAAGGTCTGGCGTCAACGCCGCCCCGAGCCCGACAGAGCGGAACTCGAAGAAGCCATCGCTGCTCTCAAAGCGGCAAAGAGCCCGATCATCGTCGCAGGCGGCGGTGTGCATTTTTCCGGCGCGACCGAGACGCTGAAAAGCTTTGCCGAGCGCCACTCCATCCCCGTCATCGAAACCCAGGCGGGCAAATCTGCGCTGGCATGGGACCATGAAATGAATTTCGGCCCTGCCGGTGTGACGGGCGCGTCGAGCGCCAACGCCTTGGCCGAAAAGGCCGATCTCGTCTTCGGCGTCGGCACCCGTTTTCAGGACTTCACCACTGGCTCCTGGGCGCTTTTCAAGAACCCGACGAGCAAGCTGTTAGCGCTCAACGTGCAGCCTTATGACAGCGCCAAGCACGATGCCATCAGCCTCACGGCCGACGCCAAAGTTGGGCTTGAGAAACTGACCGAAGCCTTGGGCAGCCACCGCTTTTCCGCACCCGATGCAAGCCTGAAACAGGACTGGTTCGCCAAGGCCGATGCCGTGACCGCGGCACCGAAGGAGGCCAATAGCCTTCCGACGGATATGCAGGTGATCGGCGCGGTACAGCGCGCCTCGCGCGACAATACTGTCGTCATGTGTGCGGCAGGCACCATGCCTGGAGAACTGCACCAGTTGTGGAAGGCGAAGCTGCCACTCTCCTACCACATGGAATATGGCTTCTCCTGCATGGGCTACGAGATTGCCGGTGGCCTCGGCATCAAGATGGCAGAGCCCGAGCGCGACGTGATCGTCATGGTGGGCGATGGCTCCTACATGATGATGAATTCGGAACTCGCCACTGCCGTTGCCATGGGCCTGAAGATCACCGTCGTGATTACCGACAATCGCGGCTATGGCTGCATCAACCGGCTGCAGATGGGCACCGGCGGGGCAGAGTTCAACAATCTCTACGCTCACACCAACCAGAAAAACCCCATCGCCATCGATTTCACCTCGCATGCAGCCAGCATGGGTGCGGATGCGCACAAGGTCTCGACAATCGCCGAACTCGAAACAGCACTCGATGCAGCCCGCAGCGCGGACGTTCCGACCGTGATCGTCATCGATACCGATCCCTATCCGACACCGGATGCCGGGGGCTACTGGTGGGATGTCGCCGTGCCGGAAGTCTCTGAACGCAATGAAGTCAAACAGGCTCGTGCAGCCTATGAATCCGCACTGAAAGAAAGACGCTGATCATGATCCTTTACGGTACAAACCCCATCGCCTGGAGCAATGACGACGACCGCACGCTCGGCGCCCATATCAGCCTTGAGCAGTGCCTGGACGAAACCTCCAAGATCGGCTTCGACGGCATCGAGAAAGGCCACAAGTTCCCGCAGGAACCGGAAGGCCTGAAGGCGGTGCTGGAGCCCCGCAAGCTGCGCTACGTCTCCGGCTGGCATTCGCTCAACCTGCTGACCAACTCCATCGACGACGAAAAGGCCGCCATGCAGCCTGCCCTCGACCTTTTGAAGGCGATGGGCTCGAAGGTCATCATCGTCTGCGAAACCTCCAACGCCATCCACGGCGAGGATGCAAAGCCGGTCAACGACCGCCAGAAGCTCGCCGACAGCGAATGGAAGCGCTTTGGCGAAGGCGTGGAAGCGCTGGCGAAACATGCGGCCGATCAGGGTGTCGCGCTCGTCTATCACCATCACATGGGCACGATCGTCGAGAGCGAAGACGAGATCGACCGGCTGATGGAGAACACTGGCCCGCACGCCAAGCTGCTGCTCGATACCGGCCATTGCCTTTTTGGTGGCGGCAATCCGGAGCGGCTGGCGAAGAAGCATATGGGTCGCGTCGGCCATATCCACGCCAAGAACGTGCGTCCTGTCATCGCCAAGCAGGTTCGCGACGAAAGCCTCTCCTTCCTCGAAGGTGTGCGCCGTGGCGTCTTCACTGTTCCTGGCGATAGCGAGGGCGGCGTCGATTTCCTTCCCGTTCTCAAGATTGCCGCAGAGCATGGCTATAGCGGCTGGCTGGTAATCGAGGCCGAGCAGGATCCGGATGTCCGCAATCCTTTCGAATATCAGAGCCTAGGCCTGAAATCGTTGCGCGCTTTCGCCCGCGAAGCCGGCCTGGACAAAGGCTGAACAGAAAGGTCAAGACATGGCAGATCTGCTGCGCAAACCCACCGGCACATCCGGCAAGGTTCACGACATCACGCCGGAAAGCGCCAATTGGGGCTATGTGGGCTTCGGGCTCTACCACCTGAAGCCTGGCGAAACCGCGACCGAACAAACCGGCGAGACAGAGGTCATTCTCGTTCTCGTCGAGGGCAAGGCGGAAATCTCGTCGGAAGACAAGAATTTCGGCGAACTCGGCGACCGCATGAATGTCTTCGAGCGCAAGCCGCCGCATTGCGTCTATATCCCGGCTGGCTCTTCCTGGAGTGTGACGGCGACGACGGACTGCACGCTTGGTGTGTGCACCGCACCGGCAAAGCCAGGCCGCGAGGCCCAAGTCATTGGACCGGCGGGAATTACTCTGGCGGAGCGCGGCAAGGGCGGCAACACGCGCTACATCTTCCCGATTGCCATGGAAGATCGCGACGTGGCCGATAGCCTGCTGGTCACGGAAGTCTTCACCCCATCCGGTCACTGGTCGTCCTACCCGCCACACCGGCATGATGAGGACAACTACCCCGAGATGACCTATCTGGAAGAAACCTATTACCACCGCCTAAACCCAGAACAGGGCTTCGGCTTCCAGCGCGTCTTCACCGAAGACGGATCGCTGGACGAGACCATGGCGGTCTCAAGCGGCGATGTGGTGCTGGTGCCGAAAGGGCATCACCCTTGCGGCTCTCCCTATGGCTATGAGATGTATTATCTCAACGTTATGGCTGGACCGATGCGCAAGTGGCGTTTCCAGAACCATCCGGATCACGACTGGATTTTCAAGCGCGACAATCCATAAACGCGCAATCTCTGCCAAAAAGAAACGCTCGCACCAAGACAATGGCGCGAGCGTTTTTTGTTGGTCGAAAAACCGATCAGACGATTTGAACAGGCTTGCCGGTCTGCCAGCTTTCGGTCGCGGCATCGGCCAGTTTCTGAGCCTGAAGACCATCGAAACCGCTTGGACGCGGCGAGGTGTTGCCAGCATCGACAGCGTCGATGAAGGTGTTTATCTCGTTGGCATAGGCCTGAGCGTAGCGCTCGATGAAGAAGTTCTGCACCGGATCTCCGGCAATGCCGTTGGCATTCCACAATTCGACGCTCGAATTCTGGATGTTGCGGGCAGAGAGCATACCCGTCGAGCCATGCACTTCGATCCGTTGGTCGTAGCCATAGGTCGCGCGGCGGGAGTTGGTGATCACCGCGATGCGTCCCGATGCCGTCTGCATCTGGACTGCTGCAGTATCGACATCGCCTTCTTCGCCGATCGCCTTGTCCACCAGTGCGGAGCCAAGCGCGTTAACGACCACGAATTCTTCACCCATCAGGAAGCGGGCCATATCGAAGTCGTGGATCATCATGTCGCGGAAGAGACCGCCAGAGGATTTCACATAGCTCGCCGGCGGCGGATTTGGATCGCGGCTGATGATGGTCACGATTTCGATCTCTCCGACATCGCCGTTGCGCAGGCGCTGCTCGACCATCGAGAAGTTGGTATCGAAGCGGCGGTTGAAGCCGATCATCAGAGTCGACTTGTTCTGTTCCACCACATCCAGGCACTGATTGATGCGATCGACGGAAAGCGACACCGGCTTTTCGCAGAGAATATGCTTGCCAGCCTTGGAGGCCGCCTCGATCAGATCGGCATGGCTTGGCGTCGGCGTTGCGATCAGCACGGCATCGACATCCGATGCCGCGATAATCTCTTCAACGGACGCGACACGTGCACCCGTCTGCTGCGCCAATTGCTCTGCCGCCGCCGGAAACGCATCCGCGACATAGGCAAGCTTTGCCTTGGAATTGGCGGCAATCGTTGCCGCATGGACCTTGCCAATACGGCCCGCACCCAGCACACCGAACCTGATCATTTCATTTGCTCCACGCTGATTTCCTCCTCCGGACGGCCACTCCCCGAGAAGCAGTTCGCGTCCTGTCATCATCCGATGTGTTGTCGATGACGATCGATGAGACCCTAGCTCAAGCCAAGGCGAAATCAAGTGGAAATTCCATTAAAAGCGTGAGTGAAATATTTATTCTATTTAGTGGATAAGACTCGGTTCGGGGGCATGACTCACTTCTATCAACAGCGAGTAAGCGCTTTCATCAAGATGTCTGGCCTGTCGCGGGTTTCATTCAACGCGGTTGAGTTCTGAAAGCGGATGGCTGTGGGTGAGGGGCGGGAACTGCCGCCATCACGCCTGGCCATTCCAAAGCCTGCGTAGTGACCAGCTTTAAGCCTTCCTGACGTGTGCAGAAAATGATGAGGCGATCGCGATCAGCCGTAAGATCCGCAGAGCACTAGGGATTTCGCCTTCTAGGCGTGACGACGGTCGAAGGCTCGTCGCTCTTCAATGCAATGCGGTGTCAGCTCCAAGTGATAAAGCAATGCGTTAAAGCATCACGAGCCGAACAAACGGATCGTGACACTCTCTAATACCTCAATGTGTCGCACCACGACCCTGCGCCGCGAGCGCCGAAACGATGTGCCTGATTTCATCTTTTGCGCCAGAGAGCACGAACGGCCCCTGATGGTGACCGACGGCGCAAAGAGGAATGAAGAAAATATAAGGGATGGCTTTGCTATCCAGAGTTTCCATCAAGGGCAGCATGCGTTCAGGTCCATATCGTACATCAATGACGGCGCAGCCGAAATGCCAGTCGTGCTCATCGACCGCTGTCGAAGAGTAAGGACCTTGCAGAATCATCGATGCCTCTGACCATGCGCTTCGTATTGCAGGCGTGAGCGTATCGCTTTCGCCGAATACGGCTATCGTCAAGCGGTGGTCCGTCGCCATGTTCTGCTCCGTGGAAAGTAGGGTCATTTAGCAGTCCTTTGCATCGACTTATAGTCACCTGCACCTCCCAGCATCTGCGGGATCATCACTTTCATCCGTCTTCAGCGCCTCGCGGAACCGAACTGCGCAAACACGGTTCGGACGCATCACAAAATCGATTGTGAGCCTATCAGGAGGAGAAATTGATGAGCAATGACACGGTATTGATGCCCCATGAGCGCGGCTGGGCTGTTCTGCGCAATGGCATGCTGACGAAAGTCTATCCAAGCCGCCATTTGGCTATGCAAAAGCTCAAGGACGAGATGAGCCGCCGACCGCTCACAAACCCAAAAACGCATCCGGTCAACGGTGAACATGCCGCGCGGCGACGCGATGGCTCAGCACAACAGCGCGATCACGCGTAATGCAGCGAGGAGCCTCGGCCCAAGCTGTCAGCATTCTCTCATTTAAAAAAGCAACGTCGGAACCTCAGCCCCTCCCCGGCGTTCGACCCCTGATGCCTCTGCATCGCTTCAACGGAGGGCGGACGGATTTTTGGGGTGAACCAACCAGTGCCTTATTGCGGTCCTGCACCGCTACCATCGGAAGTGTGGGGGGCTTGGAACCTCGACCCATTCGCTCTGGCGGTCGTTGCCGCCCTGACGATGCTGCCGGCGCTTTCGCTCCATAGACACCGAATAGTCATTGCGACGGCTGTTTTTGCGATATCCATCCTTCTTCTGATTTCACCGCTCTGCTCTCTTACCACCGCGCTGTTTTCGGTCCGGGTGACCCATCACTTCATCTTGATGACGATACTTGCTCCCCTTCTCACGACGGCCTTTTGTACGAGAGGTCCTGCCTCCAGCCGCCTGCCACCGGAGATGGCGTTTATCTTTCACACTCTGATCTTCTGGTTCTGGCATATTCCGCCGGGCTATGCCTTCGTCCTGAACGGCATGATCCCCTATTGGATTATGCAGGCAGCGCTTCTTGCCAGCGCCATCTGGCTATGGGCGATCCTGCTGTCTCCGAGAACCAGTGTTTTCACTGCCGTTGCACTGTCTCTTGCCACTGTCGGGCAGATGGGCATGCTTGCAGCCATCCTGGCCCTCTCGCGTGCACCGCTTTTCGCCGCTCACTTGGATACGACCCAACCCTTTGGCCTTGAGCCGCTGCAGGATCAGCAGCTCGCTGGCGTCATTATGTGGACTGTCGGCCTCCTTCCCTATCTCGGCATTGCGTTGATACGCCTTTATCGAACTGTCGCTAGCCCGGATCGCAAGGGCAGCTGGCAATGGTGATGCTGCTCAAATTCATCCACATCGCAGCAATCTCAATCTGGGCGGCGACGCTCATCAGCCTGCCTGCCCTTTACGTGCAGCGCGCCCATGTGGGTAACCGCCCTGCTCTATATGCGCTCCAACGTCTCGTGCGCTTCTGCTACGTCGTCGTCGCATCGCCTGCCGCCTTCGTCTCGATCCTGACCGGCACAGGCCTTATTTTCTTTCAGCAGACCTTCACGCTCTGGTTCACCATCAAGCTCGCGCTGATCGGCGCGATGGTGACACTGCATATCGTCACCGGGCTCGTCATCATCCGCCTCTTCAACGACGGAGAGGTCTATCCGGTCTGGCGCTTCATCGGCGCCACCGTCCTGACTGCCGCGACCGTGCTCGGCATCTTTTTCGTCGTTCTCACAAAACCGGATTGGAGCCTCGACACGATCCCTATCGAGGCTGGGGGGCTGAAGGAGATCGCGCGCTCGATCAGTCCTTGGACGATACCATGAGCCCGACGCCATGATCGAAAATCAACTTGCCGCCATGCCAGCCAGCCAACCCCGTCAGACCGGCGGCAATCAGCGACAGGATGAGGCCGTGGGGCAGAACCTCGATGCCGGAAAAATAGCGACCTCCCCAATTGGCGCCGCACACCGCAATCAGCGACATGCCGGCCACGGCATGGGCCCAACTGGCAACGCGCGCCCGAATGCCGGGGACGAGAAAGAGTTCAGCCGAGCCGATCAAACCCGCAACGATGGCGCTGAAGAATGCGATACCCGTCGTCCACAGTCCGACCCGCAGCCAGAACGGATCGGCGCCCCACCAGTACATGATGTCAGCGCCGAGCGTCCCGAACACAAGTGCGATGGGGAAATGCACTGTCATCGCATGCAGTGGATGACCAGCAACCGCTACGGTAGAACTGGCGTCCTTTTCCTCCAGCTTGGAGATGACCGGGTTTTTCTTCGGCGATGTATCCAAAACAAGTCTCCTCTTTCTCCGACAACCAGCCGGACAGGGCAGAGGTTCCGCGCGCTCGCGGCAGGCCTCATGCTACCGCTGACGCTGGCTGGCTGTTCCGGCGATCTTTCAGCGCTCGATCCGGCAGGGCCAGCCTCACATGCTGTGGCGCAGCTCTGGTGGATCATGCTGACCGGATCGGTCCTGCTTTTTGCCCTGGTCCTTGGTCTGTTCTTCCTGAGCCTCTTCTCCCGCAAGCTCTCACATGTTCCAGCCTCACGCTGGATTATCGGCGGCGGGATCGTGATGCCCATTCCCGTGCTCACGGTCCTTCTGGGTGCTGCCTTCCTTCAAGGTGAAGCTCTGTTCGGTGCAAGAGCCGGTGCGCCATCCGATGTCATTCGCGTTCAGGCCAGCATGTGGAACTGGGATATCCGCTACGGTCCGGACGATGCCGCGCCAGCTAGTCGCAATGTTCTCCACATTCCGGCGGGTCAGACGGTCGAGATTGTCGTTACCAGCACAGACGTGATCCACAGCTTCTGGGTACCGCGTCTTGCCGGAAAGATCGACGCGATCCCGGGCCATGAGACCCGCATACGTCTGAAGGCCGACAGGGCTGGCATCTTTGGCGGTATTTGCGCCGAATATTGCGGCACCGGCCATAGTGCCATGACCTTCAGCGTGATCGCCCATGAACCGGACGACTATCGGCAGGTGATCCAGACACTTCCAGATGCACAGGGATCGACGTGACGCAAAAGATTTCACCCATTCGCCTGCATCGGGAGCTGGAAGCCATCTGGGGCACCGGCAGAGGCTGGCGCCGACTGGCAGCCGTCAATCACAACATCATCGGCGCACGCTTCATGCTGACGGCCCTGGTCTTCTTCGGGATTGGTGGCTTTCTCGGCATGCTGATCCGTACCCAGCTCGCGACGTCCGGGAGCCGCTTTCTCGACGCGGCGGAGTATGCCCAGGTCTTCACCATGCATGGGACGATCATGATGTTCCTGTTCGCCATCCCCTTTTTCGAGGGACTGGCGATCTATCTCCTGCCCAAGCTGCTCGGCAGCCGCGACCTCGCCTTTCCGCGTCTTTCGGCTTACGGTTACTGGTGCTACCTCTTTGGCGGCACCATGCTGATCGTTGCCCTCCTGGCCGGCGTGGCACCGAATGGCGGCTGGTTCATGTATACGCCGCTCAGTTCTTCCACCTACAGCCCCGGCATCAATGCCGATGTCTGGCTGCTCGGCATCACCTTTGTCGAGATATCCGCCATGACGGCGGCGATCGAAATCGTCGTGACGATCCTCAAGATGCGTGCGGCCGGCATGTCGCTCGACCGGATGCCGATCTTTGCCTGGTACATGCTGGTGGTTGCGGGCATGATGGTCATCGGCTTTCCGCCGCTGATCCTGGGCTCCATCCTGCTCGAGGCAGAGCGCGCCTTCGGCCTCCCCTTCTTCGATCCGGCCCGAGGCGGCGATCCCCTTCTGTGGCAGCATCTTTTCTGGCTCTTCGGCCACCCGGAAGTCTACATCATCTTTCTGCCGGCAGCCGGCGTCATCTCAACGATCCTGCCGGTGCTCGCCCGCACGACGTTGACGGGATACAAGATCATCATCGCCGGTATCCTGTCGATGGCCTTCCTGTCCTTCGGACTTTGGGTGCATCACATGTATACGACCGGCATCCCGCACGTGGCCCTGTCGTTCTTCTCGGCCGCCAGCGCCCTTGTCGCCGTGCCGACTGCAATCCAGATCTTCGCCTGGATTGCGACGCTCGCCCAAGGGCGGCCATCCTTCACCATCCCTATGCTGCATATCTTCGGGTTCTTCTTCGTCTTCGTCATCGGCGGCCTGACTGGCGTGATGCTGGCGATGGTGCCCTTCGATCAACAGGCACATGATACGCATTTCGTCGTGGCCCATCTCCATTACGTGCTTGTCGGCGGCTTTCTGTTCCCCATGCTGGCGGGAGCCTATTACTGGGTACCACATATTTCCGGCCGCCAGCCCATTCAGCACATGTCGCATGCGGCCTTCTGGATGATCTTTATCGGCTTCAACCTCACCTTCTTCATGATGCACCTGACGGGTCTCCTCGGCATGCCGCGCAGGGTGGATACATACCCGGCGGAGTCGCCTTGGGAGTGGCTGAACCTGATGTCGTCCATCGGCAGCTTCATCATGGCGATGGGCTTCGTGCTGGCTGCGATCGATCTCTTTCTGGTGTTCTTCTTCGGCCGGCCATTCCGGCGTAACCCCTGGAATGCTGGCACACTTGAATGGGCGATGCCAACTCCGCCGCCATCCTACAATTTTGCCGCCCTGCCATCCGTCGACAAACCAGCAGACAGGTTCGACATCGACCGTATAGGCGCTAGACTCGCAGCGGGCGATGGGTATCTCGGCTTCACCCGAAACGGCTGGATGGAGACTTTGGGCGTAAGTGCTGTTCGAGCCCTGCCCAGCCAGATCATTATCCTGCCGCGTCAGACCTATCTTCCCCTGATGACGGCCCTGGCCACTGGTCTGTTCTTCATCGCCCTTCTGACGAAGCTCTACATCGTGGCCCCCGTGGCGCTTCTGGCCGTCATCGTTCTCTTCCTGAGATGGACGCCGAATGAAGCAGCGCAGAAGACCGCTAGCGAGCTTCACGCGGGCAAGGGGTTGGTTCTGCCCCCGCATTTCGAAAGCGGCGACCCACCCTCGCTGATGGCAATGCGATTGACCCTGCTGGTGACGGCCACACTCTTTACCTCGCTTCTCTTCGGTGGCCTCTTCCTCTGGGTGTCAGCGCCCGGCTGGGAGAATCTTCGCCCCTCTTCCGTTTCATCGCTATGGACGCTCGTCGCCTGCACTATTGCGATCACGGCCGCCGTTCTCGGCTCGCTGCCCGCCAAAACTTTGCTGCACGCGCCGTTCTCACGCTTCGTATCCACCGCGTTGTACGGCATTGCGATCGCATTGCTCTTGGTGGATCTCGTCAGGGCATACGGAATGGAATTTCACGCTTCCGATGCGGTGATCTATGCCGTCAACGTCTACGGTCTTATCCATATCGGTATCGGCACGCTATTGTCCGCCTTTTGCATCTGGAGAATCCGAACCGGCTATGTCATCCGAAACAGGCTCGCCGATCTGGAGATCGCCGGGCTCTGGAACCGATATGTGGTTGCGACGACTTCGATCGTGGCGGCCTATCCTTATCTTCTATCCCTTCTGCAAAATGGAGGCAGCTGATGCGATATATGCTCGCCATCGCCCTTCTGCTGCCTTTCACGGGCTGGAGCCTTGGCTTCCTACTTCTCTACGGCGTTCAAGCGACAGGGTGTTCGCTCGGGTGGCAGCATATAGCTATTGGCCCTGTTTCCGTGCTGAGAGCGGTTCTGATTTTATTGTTCGCTGTGACAACCATCATCGTAGCGACAGCCATTTTCGTTGCGCTGAGCGCCGAGAAAACCTCCTCGTCGATGAGCAGATCAATGCTCACCGTGACGCGCTACACGGCTGGTGCTGCGCTCTTCAGCACCGCATATGTATTCTCAGGCGTCTTATGGCTTGAGCTTTGCTGAGGCGCTGCTTCCACAGGCGAAGAGGGAGCATTTCGACGGTAGAACTTTTTTGCCGCTCAAGCGTTCCCACATCAGTGGCTGCGAAATCTGCGCCACTGCCAACAGCTGTGCCGCGAGAGGATGCAGAATGTCAGAGGACGATGAAAAGCTTGGACTTCAGAACCAGTTAATCTCGTTTCTGCCGGACGACATTCGCCTGGAGCTTCTCAAACGTGCGGTAGCGACGGACCTTCATGCCGGTGAAACCATCATCAAGGCAGGAGCGAAGATTGAGAAGGTGTTTTTCATCTGCAACGGGATCGCCTCCGTTCTCGTCAAATCCCGCTCCGGCAAGGTGACGGAATCCGGCATCGTCGGACGTGAAGGTTACGTGCCATCCGGTGCCCTCGTCGACGCAGAAACGAGCTTCACCGAAGTCATCATGCAAGTGCCGGGACAGGCGATGGTGCTGGACATTACCGCTTTCCAGGCCCTGCGCAATCGTCATCGAATCCTTGAGCAGCTGCTGACCTGCGCATCCCATGCGCTCCGGACCCAGATCGAGTGTACTCTGTTGTCCAACACCACGCAGACTGTAAGCCAGCGTCTGGCGCGGTGGATTCTGATCTGCCACAACCGCGTGGACGGCAATCAGCTTCATCTGACGCACGAGTTTCTGTCGCTCATGCTGGCTGTCCGGCGACCGAGCGTCACCGATGCCCTGCATTTTCTCGAAGGTAGAGGCTTCATTCGCTCTGAACGGGCGAAGATCACCATTCGCAATCGCGACGCTCTTGAGGAATATGCAGGCGATATTTATGGCCTGTCCGAAGAAGAGCACGATCGGGTCTTTGCCCGCTTTCGCGCCTCAGCTCTTCTGCGCCCCGCCGCAGTGGATACTCGCTCAGCAAGTTGACAGGGTTACGGGGGCCGCCTCCGTTGGGGACGGCCCTCGCCACGTTTTACCGCGACGCGGTACGGATGATCCGGCAGAGCTTTACGAGATCCGCCTCATAGCCGCCCTTCATGATATCGACGCATCGCTTTGCCAGACGAAGCTGTTCGGTGCGTGACATGTCATTATAGGCGCGGATCATACCATTGGCTGGCAACGACGGGTTAGTGCCAGGGTTGACCGTTCCCGGATTCGGTCTTCCAGGACCGGTGCCGATGCCGACATCAAGATCGACGTCCAGCGCTCTCGCACCGCCGACCGTGGCCCCTGCCTTGGCGTTCAATCCGCGACTTCCGCCAACAGAGGCGTTTACGTCCGCATTGGCAATGCTCCGGCCACCCACGGTCGCACTGGTATTGGCATTCACACCTCTGCTTCCACCCACAGAGGCATTCACGTCCGCACCAAGGCCACCTCCCGAGCGGCCTCCCACGCTTGCTCCGGCATTGATACCGCCGCTTCCGCCAACAGAAGCACCGACGCCCAGGCCGCCACTACCATTGCCACCGACGCTGGCGCTAACTCCCCCCACACTGACGTCCAAGGCATGCGCATTGATCGGAAGCACCAGACAGGCGCTCACCAACAAAACAGTACTCAGTCTTGTCATGATTTTCTCTCCTCAAACACGATACTCACTCCACATCAGCATCAAAGATGCACTCTAAGAGAGTATATTAGAGGATTATAATTTAAAATAGATATATGTGCGCCATGGCTAATATAGGCGCGAAACTGACTTCACAATCCTGTGAAATCGATAATCCGTCTCATTTTGGCACAAGTAATATGACGCACCGCGAAAGCAATGTGGTACCAAGATACTTATCTCTCTAGTATATCCCTCATGAGGCGATTGTATTCGCTCTCTGCCCTGCCATAGGAGCCCCCGGCTTCAAGCTCCAGTCCCTGCCGGTTGATGATGGTAATCTGGCCGCGTGAGGCCCGGATCAGGCCTTTTCCCTCAAGAATATGAAGCGCGACAGTAACGCCAGGACGTCTCACTCCAAGAACAATTGCGAGGAATTCGTGCGTCATCGCGACCGTCGCACCATCAATCCGGTCATGAATCATCAACAACCAGCGCGCGAGACGTTTATCGAGTTTTGATAGACCGTTGGCGATGACGGTCGACGCGGTCTGAGCCAACAATGTATGGATGTAGGTCAGGAACACATCGCGTAACGTGTCGCTGGCTCTCATGGCATCGACAACTGCGGCAGAAGGGACGGCGATCCCGTAGCCGCCCACCTGGACAAAGGTGCGGTGTGCTGTTTGCGTGCTGCCAAGTATGATGGCCGATCCCGTTAAGCCCTCGCGGCCTATCAGTCCCACCTCGATGCTTTTCCCACTGGACAAATGACCGATAACGGAGGCGAGGCCAGTCTCAAAAAAGATGACCCGTTCGATGGCGACATGGGGCTGCTCTATCACTTCATGGGCATTGAGCTTGACGATCCGCATATTCGGCCGCAGCAGCTCGAAATCGTCCGGACGCAAAGCTTTCAATAGTTTGTTGCGCACAGAGTTCTGTTCAGTATCCATTGAAGTCGTCATTCCCTTCGATCGTCCATTGGACGTTTGAGGGACACTAAACACTTGAAAACTTTGAGCAATGCACTGTCATATACCGTACAGAAATTGATACCCGCCAAAAACGCTATTCATATGATAAATATCTAATTAGTCTATAATGGTGCGATTGAGGGCTTCGGTCATGTGACGAAGTGTGTGTTCGGGCCGATGACAATGGCAACCGCCAGATACCTCATCCGCAACCGACTTCTCAATCCCATGGATGAGTCGAGCTTGGTTCTCTGAGCCGCATCTTCCAGCGGGCCCAGCTTTCCTCCCGCACCGACCCATCGCGACTTGTCTCGGAACCGTCGCGCCTGCGTGGCCAATGGGTTGAATATCCTGAATGGGACGCGAGCGAAACAAGCATCCAGAGGCGCGATCGAAATTCTGGATGTGGAGCCGACAAGTGTAGCGGGCAACGGTCATGTGCTGTGCCAAGGCATTTCCCCGATCGGAAAAAGCAAACCGGCGGAACCGTCCTCGCGCACACCGCTTGGGGCAGGGCGAAAGGAGAATGATAGGACCAAGGACACATCTTTCACCGGCCCCGCCGGTACGACCGACGAGTGGCCATGCTGGTAAGAGCCGACGACTCAAAAGCCGCGTGGCTATATGCCAGCGGCTGATGACCCGGAAAACGATAGGGACGCTGCCGACGAGAATTTAAAGGACCCTGAAAAGCAAAGTACCAGCGACGCGCTGAAGACATGAGACGATCAATAGCGTGAGAAAAGGGATTACGGTCGAAATCAGGGGTGATCCGACCGGATGGCAGCTGCGTAACCAGATGAAAGCTAAGATAGCACTCAAGACATCAATTTGCTGCCGGACGGGGAGAATGGCGAAATACTACTTCCATGTGCTGACGTCTGAAGGACGTGTCATCGATCCCGAAGGGACCGAGCTGGAAGGCATGGACGCCGCACATGTTTCTGCGATTGAAGATGCTCGTGCTTTGATGAGCGAGGCGATTTTGGAAGGAAAGGATATCTCGTCTCGCAAGATCGAGATTTGCGATGAAAATGGAGCTCTACTCCAAGTCGTTTCCTTCCGATCCGCGCTTACAGTCGTGGACTGAGCACAAATATCGATTGCGTCCCTAGTACTTTGCATCGACGACAACTACTAGTCGCGCCGACTTTCCAAAATAAATCGTGCCTTTTGGTACGTTTCCGGACGTTTACGGCCTTCTGCCGCCACCCTATACTTTGAGCATTCTTCTTTCCTCAAGCATGGGCCGGGTTGGTACTGCTCGGAAGATACGATGTCTTTTCAATATGAACATCAGAGCCAAGGCATTTTTTTAAACGACGACATGCGCATTGTGCAGTCTGCCTACAGTGGCGTGATTTCCGAGCAGTGGGAATCGCTCGGCCCCGATACCGCTGACGTCGCTCGCTATGTCTTGCGGATGTATGATCGCGGCATCGTAGACGCGGATAAATTGACGCGTTTGACATCTCTGCATTTTCGCCGCCGGCTTCACATTCTCCGTTACGGTTGACGCGACCTGCGGCTTCAAAGTCAGGAACATTGCCCGTCCCCTACGGTTAGCAGCCGCAACGCAGACCTCTCTGGGGCAGTTCGACAATGGCTTCTACCGACACGAATTCCGGCAATTGGCGGCACCTGTGCATAGACATGCAGCGGATGTTCTCGGAGGAGACGCCATGGCAGGTGGACTGGATGCCGAAGATCCTCGGCAATGTGGGCCGGCTGGTTCAGGAATGGCCAGAGCAGACCATCTTCACCCGTTTCGTTCCGCCTGCCAATGCGAAGGCCGCCCCGGGTCAATGGCAGTCCTATTACCGCAAATGGTGGATGATGACCGGCGATCATATGCGCCGTGAACTCACCGAGGTTATTCCGGAGCTCGCCGCCTTCATGCCGCCCGCGGTGGACTTTAGCAAATATACTTATTCTCCATGGACGGATGGAAGACTGCATCACGATCTTCACAAGCGGGGCGTCGACACGGTCGTGATCTCCGGTGGGGAGACCGATGTCTGCGTGCTTGCAGCGGTTCTCGGCGCCATCGATCTCGGCTACCGCGTCTTTCTCATCGAAGACGCCGTCTGCAGCGGGCGAGACGAAACGCATGATGCCTCACTGGCACTGCTGCGAGGTCGTTTTGCGGCTCAGCTGACGCTTGTAAAGACCGGGGAAATGATTGAAAGCCTGAACGAAATTCTGGCCCATCCCTGAGGTGCGGGGTGGGCGATGAACAACGTGAAGACGTTGGGGGATTGTCAGTAAAGGTCGCGGCGCAGCGCCTCACGGGCGCGACTGACACGGCTCTTAATGGTGCCGATGCGGCAGCCACACATATCGGCAGCGTCGGCATAGCTGGTACCATCCGCAATCAGGAGCAAGGCCTTCTTCTGATCTGAATCCAGATCACCGATCGCGCGCATGACCTGTTGATGTTCCAGGCGCCATTCCTGGCTAGGTGGCGTGGAGATCATCTTCTCGACGCCGGCCGGCAGACCGATGCGCTCTCGCTGAGCGACCTTGTAGCGCGTGCAGAAGGTGTTTCGCATAATGGTGAAAAGCCACGACTTCAAAGCCGTTCCCGGCGTGAACCGATGAACGGCGCGGAGCGCTCTCAAAATCGTTTCCTGAACGAGATCGTCCACCTCTTCCTCCGTGCGAACAAAGCGACGGGCAAACGCGGAAAGAGCAGGGCTGAGATCGGCAATGCCCATTCTCAATTCGGCAAGCTGTTCTTCTGTGACAACCACTTCGGATGCGGTGCTGACATTTTGCGTGTCCATATTCCCCTCCGTTGATGTAGGTCATAATGCAGGGGGAAGCTCATCGTTGCTGTACGCCAGCGTACGTACGCAGGTTGAATTAGAGAAAACTTAATGAACGGAACAGGAATCTAACGGCGCGAGGGATCGTTTGAGGAGGAAGCCACCAATATGGAGAAGAGCCCTTCTCTTGCTGGGATTGATCGTCCTTGTCATCCCGCATTTCTCAATATTCAACCCAAACAATGAGCGCTTTAAGGGACAGGCCTTTCCACATGCCGTCGACCAAAGCCAATGATGTAGAGCTGTGCGGCGCAACCTATGATTGATTACGCTTCCGCCTTCCCTCCATCGCAGCAAGTGCCGCCCCGGTGAGGATCAGCGGCAGAGCGGTTATGAAAGTGCTGGAAAGCGGTGACTTGAAGATCAGCAAGTCTGCGAGGATCGGCCACAGGATCGCGATATATTCGAAGGGAGCGAGCAAAGATGCTTCCGCATGTCGAAAAGCCACCGTCATGGCGATATGGGCGAAGCCACCGAACAGACCTGCGAGAACGAGAAGCGCGAAACCCATATGATCCGGCATCACCCAGCCAAAGGGCAAGGTGAACAGGCCGCCGATCATTGAGGCGATGACGAAGTAGAAAGCGATCGCGCCTGGATTTTCCGTTCTGCTGAGACTGCGCACCATGATGAGAGCGAAGGAAGTCAGCACCCCCATCAGCAGACCGAGAATGTAGCCCCACATTCGCGTTTCATCCATAACGCCGTGACCGATCTCCGGCCACACCAGCGTCACGACCCCCGCAAGGCCGAAGAGCACGCCACCGACGCGCCATTTGGTCAGCCGCTCGGAAAGGAGCACGACACCGGCAATGCTGGTAAAGGTCGGCGAAAGATAGGTGAGCAGCGTCGCCTCCGCCAAGGGCAGCCGCGCAATGGACGCAAAGGATGCAAACATCGCCGCAGCCCCAAGACTCGAGCGCAGCAAATGGCCAAAGGGGCGCCGCGTCGCCAGCCCACGCGGGAACTCGTTACGCCACCAGAGAAAAATCACCAGTGGGATCAGCGCAAAGGCCGAGCGAAAGAAGACGATCTGCCCGACGGGCACTTGTCCCGAAGTCGCCTTGATGCAGATTGACATGCCCGCAAAAAGAAACCCCGAAAGGACCCGAAGGCCGATGCCAAGCGTCTGGTTTTCGTTGATGGTTTTCACAAGAGTCCCTGAACCGTAGATGCGTGGTTGCGACCGCACATTCAGACGCGATGTTCTATCGAAGAAACTGGATGTGCGGCTTGGCGTGAAAGCGCGACGCCTCGACGACGGCTTCCACCGAAAAGACATCCCGCAAGAGATCCTGCGTCATCACCTCTTCTGGCGTTCCAGATGCCACGATCTTGCCGGTCTGCAGCACGATCAGGTGATCGCAGTACATGGCCGCGTGATTGAGGTCATGGAGTGCTATGATGCTGGTGACCGGAAGCTGAGACACCAGACGAAGAAGACTGATCTGGTGGTGGACATCCAGATGATTGGTGGGCTCATCGAGGATGAGCTCCTTCGGCGACTGCGCCAGGGCGCGAGCAAGATGAGCACGCTGCTTCTCACCGCCCGAGAGGCTCTGCCAGGCATCATTGCGTTTGGCTGCCATTTCCGTGCGCTCAAGCGCCTCATTCACCGCTGCGTCGTCTTCCCGCGTCCAACCGGAGAACATCGATTTGTGGGGAAAGCGCCCAAGCTTGACGACGTCGATGACCTTGAGATTGACGTTCGTCGTGGCGTGCTGCTCGATGAAGGCGATGCGCTGCGCCAGAGATTTGCGGCGGATCGTTTTGATGTCCGTGCCGTCCAGCAGCACCCTTCCGGAATGGGGTTTCTTCAACCCGCTGAGCAGCCGTAGCAGCGATGTTTTTCCGGAGCCGTTTGGGCCGAGAAGTCCGAGCATCTTGCCTGGCTCGACCGTGAAGGAAATGCCATCCACAATCGTCTTGGCACCGACCTTCCACACCAGATTGTCCGCTGTGATACTCATGACGCGCGTTGCAGCCTGTAAAGGATGACGGAGAAGAAGGGCACGCCGACAAGCGCCGTCACCACACCGATGGGCAGAACCTGCTGCGGGACGAGCGTGCGGGAGGCGATGTCCGCCAGCACCATGAAGATGGCACCGGTGATGGCGCAGGCCGGCAAGAGCCGTGCATGCAGCGGCCCGACGACGAACCGTGCCGCATGGGGAACGACGAGGCCAACGAAGCCGATCGTTCCCACCATGCTGACGATGGTGGCGGTAATAACTGCCGTCAGCGCAAAGAGGATGATGCGTGTCCGCCCGACATTGACACCTAGAGAAGCGGCCGCTTCATCGCCGAAAGCAAAGGCATCGAGAACGCGGGTATGGAACAGGCAGCAGATCAAACCGAGACCGACGACGATGGAAACGAGACCGACATCCGGCCAGCGTACACCGCCGAAGCTGCCGAGAAGCCAGAACATCACATCGCGCGCCTGCTGCGCGTTGCCGGATGTGGTGACCACATAGGATGTGGCAGCATTGAATAGCTGAGCGGCTGCGACACCGGCGAGGATCGTTCTGTCGGCTCCGCCGCGAGCGCCATTGGATAAGATGGCGACCAGGAAGAATGCGGCGAAGGCGCCGACGAAGGCGCCGAGAGAAAGCGACACCGCTCCAGCGCCAATTCCGAGAATGACGACGGCAACCGCACCGGTCGAAGCACCGGCGGAAATGCCGAGAACATAGGGCTCGGCCAGTGGATTGCGCAGCATGGCCTGCATGATGGCACCGCACATCGCGAGGCCCGCACCGCAGAAGACGGCCACGAGCGCGCGGCTCAGCCTGTACTCCCAGATCACCGCCTCATGGATGCGGCTGATCTCGACCGACGTCCAGCCGAGCTTGTTGGTGATGGCGGCATAGGTGGTCGAAAGCGGGATCGGCAAATCGCCAATCCCGACACTGATGCCGACCACGAGGGCAATCGTCATGAAGCAGGCGAGATAGAGCGCCGCGGAGGCAAGCAGCCGGCTCATCCCGCTTCCTGATCGATCCTTAGCCGCCACCGAACTCACTTGAGGCCGAGGGTCTTCAACTGCTGAGCAATCTGCTCGGCGCCATAGATCGTCTGAACGCTCGGGTTCATCGCCTGCGCCGACATGATGACGAGCGCCTTGTTCTTGACGGCATTCATCTGGCTGGTGGCAGGGTCACTATTCAGGAACTTGATCTTGGCATCTGCCTTGTCGAGTTCCCAGCGATTGCGGTCGACCTGCGTCACGACGATGACATCGGGATTGGCGGCGATGATCGTTTCCCAACCAATCGCGGGCGATTCCGTTTCGGTCGTAATGGCGTTGGTGCCGCCCAAAAGATCGGCGATATAGCCGGATGGGCTGTTCTTGCCGCCGAGATAGGCGTCAGCCGAAGGCGAGGGGCTGGAGAACCAGAAGACATAGGAAAGCTTCTTGCCATCCTTCGGCGCATCAGCACGCAATGCAGCTTCGCGCTTCTTCAGGTCGGCGATGACGGCCTGACCCTTGTCGGCCACATCGAAGATCTGCGAGAGATCGTCGATCTCCTTATACAGCGTCTCCATGTTCCAGAGCTTGGAGCGGTTGCCGTAACCGGACTTGTCCTTGGACATGTCGTCCAGCGCGCACATGCTGGGCGACAGATAGGTGGAGATGCCAAGCTTGTCGAAATCTTCGCGCTTCGCCACCTTGCTGGTAGGGCCGACGAGCGTCGGCAAAGCGGCGGTCACGAAGTCCGGGTTCTGTGCCAGGATGGATTCGAAGGTCGGAAACTCGACAGTCAGAACCTTGACTTTGGCATTTGCTTCTGCGACCTGCGGCAGAACCTTGTTCGGCCAGAAGGCAGTGCCGACCATCTTGTCCTGAAGACCGAGCAGCAGCATGATCTCGGCGCTATTCTGGCCAAGTGCCACGGCACGCTCTGGCGCCTTGTTGAAGGTGACCGTCGCGCCGCAGTTTTCGATCGTCAGAGGATAGCTCGTCGCAGCCGTCGCGGGGGTCGTCGCAAACCCAGCCAACGCGCAAAATCCAACAGCCGCAAAAAGACGCTTCATCATAATCCAAAATCCCTTTGAACGCGGCTCTCGCCGCAAAATGCTTGCGCCTATAATCACCTCTCCTTGCACAAAACAAGACCGTTTGCTTCATATTTTGGTGCCGCCTCACGTCCTGTTGAAAGCAGCATCATTGCGCACGGGCGCGCCACAACAGCCTATTGACGCCATCGACGAAATGCATACTATATCTGGTGTTCAAGGTTCTTCCGATTCTGTCGGAAGCGAAGATGGGAATACGGTGCGCAAAACCCGATCAGGGTAAAGCAATGCCGCAGCTGCCCCCGCAACTGTAAGCGGCGAGCATTCTCTCAACAGCCACTGAAACATGACGTTTCGGGAAGGCGAGATGAATGTGTCGACCCGCGAGCCAGGAGACCTGCCTTGAGCGAGAACGTCCACCGGCGGGGTGCCCGGAAGGTCGCGAATACGCACGGGATGACTCTGTGCGTCTCGCTTCCCTGGAGCCTCCGCGTAGAGCCACTTCGGGGTGAAGTCCTATGATTACGAGTTCAGTCTTTTATCCGTTGGAGTAACAGACGTTTGAGGCATGGCGAAACAGAAGCGTTCAGCGCTTTTGCGATCGAGCCATGCGACAGCACGGCCAAGTATACCTCGGCCCCGCATTCCATCCTGCTTTCGACCATCACGCGCTTCACGGCGCGAGAGCGATTTCCCATGCGTTTTTTCCAACGAGGATCAAGATGACCATCACCGTCTACAGCAAGCCAGCTTGCGTTCAATGCACTGCGACAACCCGCGCTCTGGATCGTCAGGGTCTCGACTACACAATCGTCGATGTCTCCACTGACGAGCAAGCTTATGAGCACGTGCTCGGTCTCGGCTATCGCCAGGTACCAGTTGTGATTGCCGGCGAGATGCACTGGGCGGGCTTTCGGCCAGACATGATCAGCACGCTTGCATCGTGACGCAGAGCATGGCGGGGGAGGTCGTCTACTTCTCGACCCGCTCGGAAAACACACATCGCTTTGTGAGCAAGCTCGAGACCCCGGCCCGCCGCATTCCGATCAGCGCTGCTGAACCTCTCCATGTTCACAAGCCGTTCGTCCTCATCGTTCCGACCTATAGCGGCGAGAACGGCAAGGGCGCGGTTCCCAAACAGGTCATTCGCTTCCTCAACGATGCGAATAATCGAGCAAATCTTCGCGGCGTGATTGCTGCGGGCAACAGCAATTTCGGCGCAACCTTCGGGATCGCCGGCGACATCATCTCCGCCAAATGCGGTGTGCCGTATCTCTATCGCTTCGAACTGATGGGAACGGGAGAGGACGTCGTCAATGTCAGACAGGGATTGGAACGATTTTGGACACGTTGACACTCGAGAGGCCCCTGAAGCAATCGGACGCGACCGTGCTGGATTACCACGCGCTGAACGCGATGCTGAACCTCTATGATGAGGATGGCCGGATTCAGTTGGACAAGGACAGGCTGGCTGCACGCCAGTACTTTCTTCAGCACGTAAACCAGAACACGGTGTTCTTTCACAATCTGCGCGAAAAGCTCGATTATCTTTTGAGTGAAGGCTATTACGAGCAGACGGTGCTGGACCAGTATGCCTTCAACTTCGTCCGCGATCTTTTCGATCATGCCTATGCGAAGAAATTCCGCTTCCCGACATTCCTCGGGGCGTTCAAATACTACACGTCCTATACGCTGAAAACCTTTGACGGAAAACGATACTTGGAGCGGTATGAAGACCGCGTCTGCATGGTGGCGCTGACGCTGGCACGGGGCGACGAAAAGCTGGCCCGCGACCTTGTGGATGAGATGATCTCCGGCCGCTTTCAGCCGGCGACTCCGACCTTTCTCAATGCGGGCAAGAAGCAGCGCGGCGAACTGGTTTCCTGCTTTCTGCTGCGCATGGAAGACAATATGGAGTCGATCGCCCGTGGCATCAACTCCGCACTGCAACTCTCGAAGCGCGGCGGCGGGGTAGCCCTTTCGCTGACCAATCTTCGTGAAGCCGGTGCGCCGATCAAACAGATCGAAAACCAGTCTTCCGGCGTCATTCCGGTGATGAAACTGTTGGAGGATTCCTTTTCCTACGCAAACCAGCTTGGCGCGCGCCAGGGTGCGGGCGCCGTCTATCTCAATGCCCATCACCCGGACATCATGCGCTTCCTCGACACCAAGCGCGAAAATGCCGACGAAAAAATCCGCATCAAGACGCTGTCGCTCGGCGTCGTCGTTCCGGATATCACCTTCGAACTCGCCAAGAACAATGAGGATATGTACCTCTTCTCACCCTATGATGTGGAACGCATCTATGGCGTCGCCTTCAGCGAAATTTCGGTGACGGAAAAGTACCGCGAGATGGTCGCCGATAGCCGTATCCGCAAAAAGAAGATCAAGGCGCGCGAGTTCTTTCAGGTGCTGGCCGAGATCCAGTTCGAAAGCGGCTATCCCTACATCATGTTCGAGGACACGGTGAACCGCGAGAACCCGATTGCCGGGCGCATCACCATGAGCAATCTCTGCTCGGAAATTCTTCAGGTCAGTGAACCCAGCACCTATGAGGCCGACCTGTCCTATGAAACGACCGGCAAGGACATTTCCTGCAACCTTGGCTCACTCAATATCGCAGCGGCGATGGATTCGAATGATTTTGGCAGGACGGTCGAGACCGCGATCCGCGCTTTGACAGCCGTATCGGACATGAGCCATATCGCCTCCGTGCCATCCATCGCCAAGGGCAACGCAGAGAGCCACGCGATCGGCCTCGGCCAGATGAACCTGCATGGCTATCTCGCGCGCGAGCGGATTTTCTATGGCTCCGAAGAAGGCGTGGATTTCACCAACATCTATTTCTACACGGTGACCTATCACGCGCTGAGGGCTTCCAATCGCCTGGCGGTAGAGCGTGGCCAGCGCTTCAAAGGCTTTGAACAGTCCAAATATGCGAGCGGCGACTACTTCGACAAGTACACGCAACAGGAATGGAAGCCGTCTACAGCGCGGGTTGCCGATCTGTTCGAAAAGGCCGGCATCCATATTCCGACGCACGAAGACTGGCTGGAACTCAAGCAAGCTGTGATGGAGGGTGGGCTTTACAACCAGAACCTTCAGGCGGTGCCGCCGACCGGCTCGATTTCCTACATCAACCACTCGACCTCCTCCATCCACCCGATCGTCTCGAAGATCGAAATCCGCAAGGAAGGCAAGATCGGCCGGGTCTATTATCCGGCTGCCTTCATGACCAACGACAATCTCGAATACTATCAGGATGCCTACGAGATCGGGCCTGAGAAGATCATCGATACCTATGCCGCAGCCACCCAGCACGTGGATCAGGGATTATCGCTGACTCTGTTCTTCCGCGACACCGCCACGACACGAGATATCAACCGCGCCCAGATCTATGCCTGGAAGAAGGGCATCAAGACGATCTACTACATCCGCCTTCGCCAAATGGCGCTGACCGGCACGGAAGTGCAAGGTTGCGTCTCCTGCGCCCTCTGATCATTCGGTAACAACCATGAACATCCAACTGAAGACCACGGCGCCAAAGGCTGCCACCGCCATTCGCGCGATCAACTGGAACCGCCTTGAAGACGACAAGGACCTCGAAGTGTGGAACCGACTGACCGGCAATTTCTGGCTGCCGGAAAAGGTGCCACTCTCCAACGACATCCCGTCCTGGGCAACGCTGAAGCCCGAAGAGCAGCAATTGACGATCCGCGTCTTCACCGGACTGACACTGCTCGATACCATCCAGAACGGCGTCGGCTCCGTCCGGCTGATGGAAGATGTGGCGACACCGCATGAAGAGGCCGTGCTGTCCAATATCTCCTTCATGGAAGCCGTGCATGCCCGCTCTTACTCATCCATCTTCTCGACTCTATGCTCCACGCCGGATGTGGACGATGCCTATCGATGGTCGGAAGAAAACGAGTTTCTCCAACGCAAGTCGGCACTGATCCTGGAGCAATATGCTTCGAAAGACCCGATGAAGAAAAAGGTGGCGTCGGTCTTCCTCGAAAGCTTCCTGTTCTATTCGGGCTTTTATCTGCCGATGTACTGGTCGAGCCGCGCCAAGCTCACCAATACGGCAGACATGATCCGCCTCATCATTCGCGACGAGGCGGTACACGGCTACTATATCGGCTACAAATTCCAGCGCGCGCTCGAACGTTTGCCAGAGGCGGCGCGCCAGGAGATCAAGGACTTCGCCTTTGATCTGCTCCTGGAGCTTTATGACAACGAAGCGCGATACACCGAGGCGCTTTACGATGGCGTCGGCCTGACCGAAGACGTCAAGAAGTTCCTTCATTACAATGCCAACAAGGCACTGATGAACCTCGGCTATGAGGCACTGTTTCCCCCCGAGGCCTGCAAAGTCAATCCCGCCATCCTTTCGGCGCTATCCCCAAATGCCGATGAGAACCATGACTTCTTCTCCGGCTCCGGCTCATCCTATGTCATCGGCAACGCTGTCGCCACAGAGGATGAGGACTGGGATTTTTAGAACCACCCGCATCCGTTGTGTTGTAGTCTGCGTCTTCTGGTCTCCCAACGCTCGGCTCACGATCGTTGGAGAGAGTTCTGAATGAGGCAAACGTGAAGTGTCTGCGGGGCCATTCAGCCCCGCAGTACTTATGCGCGATCAACGGGCCTGCGTCCATTCCGGCAACCAGTCGCGGTGGGCGACGAGAAGATCGTCCACCAAAGACCATATCTGGTCGAGATCGAGCTCGGCTGCCGTATGCGGATCCATCATCGCTGCGTGATAGATATGCTCGCGGTTCTCGCTCATCATCGCCCGGACCGTCAGTTCCTGGACGTTGATGTTGGTGCGCATCAGCGCCGTCAGTTGCGGTGGCAGTTCGCCGATGAAGGTGGGCTGCACGCCGTTATGATCGACGAGGCAAGGTACTTCCGCCGCGCAATTATAGGGCAGCGAGGTGATGCAGCCATTGTTGCGCTGGTTGCCATAGATCACCGAGGGCTCGCCGGTCCACACTGAGTTGATGATGGAGGAGGCATATTCCTTCGATTGCTTAACTTCGATCTTGTCCGCCGAGCGATAAGCATCCGCCTCGCCCTTCCAGCGTTCGATCTGCTCGATGCAGCGCTTTGGATATTCATCGAGCGGAATGCCGAACTTCTCGATCAGGTCTTCGCGGCCTTCCTTAATGAAATAGGGCGTATATTCGGCGAAGTGCTCTGAGCTTTCGGTGACGAAGTAACCGAGCCGCGTCAGCATTTCGTAGCGGACCTTGTTGGGGCAGCGCGGATTCCAGCCGGGTTTTGGCGCACGGCCTTCGCGGTAGCCACGCACGAGATCGGGATAGAGGTTCTTGTAACTGCCATCCGGCTGGCGGTGTTCGAATTCAAGGAAGAACGCCATGTGGTTGATGCCGGCGGAACGATAGCGGATTTCCTCGTAGGGAATATCGAGATCGTGGGCCAGTTCCATCGCCGTACCCTGCACCGAATGGCAGAGACCGACCTGGCGGATCGTCGGATACTTTTCCGCAATCGCCCAGGTGTTGATCGCCATCGGGTTCACATATTGCAGCATGATGGCATTGGGGCAGACCGCCAGCATGTCCTCGCAGATTTTCCACAGGTGCGGCACGGTGCGAAGACCGCGCATGATGCCGCCGACGCCGAGCGTATCGGCAATCGTCTGGCGCAGGCCGTATTTGCGCGGCACTTCGAAGTCGGTAACGGTGCAGGGCTCATAGCCACCGATCTGGAAAGCGACCACGACGAAATCCGCGTCCGTCAGCGCCTTTCGCTGATCGGTAAAGGTTTCCGCCTTGGCGCTGACGCCGAGCGTCGAGATCAGCTTGTTGACGACGATGGCGCTTTCATCCAGCCGTTGCTGGTTGATGTCCATCAGCGCGATGCGGGCGCCGGACAGGGCTGGCCGCTGCAACACGTCACCGATGATGTTTTTCATGAACACCGTGGACCCTGCCCCGATGAAAGCGATCTTGGGATTTCTTGTCATTTCTCTCTCCACTCTCGGAAATTATGCGATTTCGAACGCAGCCCGGACCAGCCGCTGCGTGTATTCGGTCTTGGGATTGGACAGCACCTCTTCGACGGACCCCTGCTCCACGATCTGCCCGCGCTGCATGACGATGACACGGTGGCAAAGAGCCCGGACGACCTTCAGGTCGTGCGAGATGAAGAGGTAGCTCAAGCCCTTCTCATCCTGCAGCTTGCGCAAGAGATCGATGATCTGCGCTTGCACAGAGAGGTCGAGCGCCGATGTCGGCTCGTCCAGCAGCAGGAACTCGGGCTCCAGCGCGATCGCGCGTGCGATCGCGATACGTTGGCGTTGCCCGCCGGAGAACTCATGCGGAAAGCGATTGGTGACATTGTCGGGAAGCCCCGCATCTCTGAGAGCCGCGCGCACGCGATCCAGCCGCTCGGCACTGTTGGCGCCGATATTGTTGACGACTAAGCCCTCACCGATGATCTGGCCCACCGTCATGCGCGGATTGAGCGAGGAAAACGGATCCTGAAACACTACCTGCATGCGTGAACGTAAGGGACGCATGGCATCGCGATCCTTGTCGTGGATAGGCTGCTTGTCGAAGACAATTTCTCCGCCCTCATTGCCGATCAGTCGCGTCAGCGCCTGCCCGAAGGTGGTCTTGCCGGAGCCGGACTCGCCGACGAGCCCCAGCGTTTCATGCCGCCTGAGCTCGAGGGAAAGTCCGTCCACCGCAACGAGGTCGTGGAACACCGGTCGGAAAAAGCCGCCGCTGCGCAGGCCGAACGACACGCGAACATTCTTGCCTTCGAGCAGAATGGGTTGGTTGTCCGACAGTGGCTTGGCGCGACCCCGCGGCTCTGAGCCGAGAAGATGGCGTGTGTAAGGATGCTGTGGCGCCTCGAAAAGTGCGGGGGTGGTATTGTGTTCCTGCAGCAGACCCTTCTGCATCACATAGACATAGTCGGAGAACCGCCGCACCACCGTCAGATCATGCGTGATGAGGACGACGGCCATGCCGTGCTTTTGCTGCAAATCGCGCAGCAGATTAAGGATCTGCGCCTGCACGGTCACATCGAGCGCGGTCGTCGGCTCATCGGCAATCAGCAGGTCCGGATTGTTGGCAAGCGCCATGGCAATCATCACACGCTGACGCTGGCCGCCGGACAGCTGGTGCGGATACTGATCGATCCTGAGTTCCGGATCAGGGATGCGCACTTCGGCCAGAAGTGCGATGGCCTGTTTGCGTGCTTCCGACTTGCTGACCCGGCGGTGCGCCCGGATGGCTTCAGCAATCTGCGTGCCAACAGAGTAAAGCGGATTGAGCGAACTCATCGGCTCCTGGAAGATCATCGAAATCCGGCTGCCGCGCAGCTGACGCCGTTTCTCGCGCGAATATTTCAGAATGTCTTCGCCGCGAAATTTTACCCGCGTATTTGGATTGACGGTGGCGCGCTTGGACAAGAGGCCCATGACCAGACGCGCCGTGACCGATTTCCCCGAGCCGGATTCGCCGACGATAGCAATCGTCTCACCGCGATAAAGCTGAAAGGAGATGTCTTGCACGGCCGCGACTTCGCCATGCTCGGTCTTGAAGTTGACGCCGGCGTGGCGAACATCGAGAAGCGGTTCGTCGGTATGGAGCGCTACGTCGAGCCGTAGTTCAGGGATGAGATTTTGTGTCATCGTGATCTCTTTCTCGGCTCAATAGGGATCGATTGCATCGCGCAGACCATCGCCCAGCGCGTTGAAGGCAAAGACCGTGACCAGCACGAAGCCGACGGGCGCGAGGATCCAAGGGTAGGAACCGATGACCGAATAATTCGCCGTATCCTGAAGCATCAAACCCCAGGAGATCAGCGGCGGCTTCACCGCAAAGCCGAGGAAGCCAAGGAAGGATTCCAGAAGCACGATCGTCGGGATGTTCAGCGTCACCGCCACGATCACATGGCTCATCACATTCGGGAAAATGTGCTGGAAGATGATGCGCCGGTCGGTGGCCCCGATCGCAATCGCCGCCTTCACATATTCGATACGGGCAAGCGCCAGCGTCTTGCCACGCACTTCTCGCGACATCTGCGCCCAGCCGAGCGCCGACATGACGACGATGACGAAGCCAAGGAAGACATTGGTCGGGGCAGTGACCGGGATCAGCGATGTCAGCGCCAGATAAAGCGGCAGTTGCGGGAAGGCGAGCACGAGCTCGACGAAGCGCTGCGTCCATGTGTCGAAGGCACCACCGAGATAACCCGATACCATCCCAACGGTCGTGCCGATCGCGGTGACGATGGTGACGACAGTGAGCGCGATCATGAGCGAAATCCGCGAGCCGTAGATCGCGCGGGAGAGAATGTCTCGGCCGAGCTTGTCCGTGCCGAGGAAGTGAACCGGCTTGCCATCCGTCGAGCCGAAGAAGTGGATCGTGGACGGAATGATGCCGAACAGCTTGTACTCGAAGCCGGTCACAAAGAAGCCGAGTATCCGCGGGTTCTCATAGTCCGGCCCGCTGATAGGCTGGAACGTAATGGGATCGAGCTTTTCGGAATCGACCATCGGATAGACGCGGGGCATGACCAGATTGCCTTCCTGGTCATGGATCGAAATCGATTCCGGCGGCATGAAGGAATCTTCCGACAGCATCGGATCGACAGGGGCGAGGAAGCCCGCGAAGACCGCCATGATGAGAAGAGCGCAGACGAGCACGAGGCCGAGCATGCCGGTAAAGGAGCGCCGGAAGCGGCGCCACACCAGAGCCTGGTAGCTTTCGTTGCCTGCTGGTGCAGTCGTTACGGTCGGCTCGATTGTGGTTTCGGCTGGAACCAACATGGTCACGCTCCTCCCAGTCTGACGCGTGGATCAAGGGCTGCCAGCAGCATATCGGCGATGATGTTGCCGATGATCAGCGTGGCGGCCAGCACGAGCATGAAGGTTGCCGTCACGTAGACGTCGCCCACATGCATGGAGCCAACAATGGCAGGTCCGACGGTCGGCAGCGCGAAGATGATCGCCACCTCGATTTCGCCGGTCAGCATGTAGGGCAGAACCACACCCTGATACATGATGAGCGGATGCAGCGCATTGGGCACGGCGTGGCGCATGACGACCGCGCTCTCACGCAGGCCCTTGGCTCGTGCCGTCTCGATATATTGCGCGTTGAGAGTATCGAGCAGATTGCCGCGCATGACGCGCATATTGTAGGCGAGCCCGCCAAAGGTGGCGATGGCGACCACCGGCCAGACATGCTTCACCAGATCGACGAACTTGTCCCAGGACCAGGGCGCGCCGCCATAACGGGGCGAGAAGAAGTTGCCGATTTCGCTGATGTTGAAATGGAAGACCAGGAGATAGACCATGATCAGCGCCATCAGAAAACGTGGAATGGTCATGCCGAGGAAGGCGATGCCGGAGAGGATCGTATCGACCCAGCTATATTGGCGCGTGGCGGCGAGGATGCCGAAGGTAATACCGAGGATGGACGCAAAGATATGGCAGACCAGCGCGAGGATCAGCGTTCGCGGCAAACGTTCGGCAACGATCTCACCCACGGGCCGGTTATAAAACATGCTGTAACCGAAGTCGCCCTTCGCCACCATGTTCCAGATCCAGTTGAAATACTGAATGACCAGAGGCTTATCGAGACCATGAGCGACGGCATAGGCCTTTGCCTGAGCATCCGCCTGCTCGAAGGAAGCGCCTCCGAGATTCATGAGCTGCGACCGGATATAATCTGCATAGTTGCCGGGCGGCGCCTGGATGATCGCGAATGTCACGATGCTCAGGATCAGAAGCAACGGAATTGCGGACAGAAGGCGGGTAACCAGAAACCTCAACATAAGAACTTCTCCTCAGAGGGACGGTGGCGGTTCCCGACCTCTCGGCCTCAAACCGCCACCTCTTGGGTTCCACGCCCCGCCTCATGCCGCGGGACGCAGAGCCGGGAGATACGCTTACTTCTGCGGACCTTCGCCACCGGGCTTGCCGGGCAACGTGTCCTTGAAGAGCTGGTAGTCACCCTGATCGGCTGCCGGAACATAGAGACGTTCGCGGATGATCGAGTCTTCGGCCCAGTTGAACATGTAGATCGGCGTCCCGTTCGGCACGTTCTTGAAGCGCTTGTTAATGATCAGAGCACCGGGATATTCCACAAGACCGACCGTGTTGACGTTGGTGGTGTAGATTTTCTGATACTGCTTGATCAGCTCAGCCTGCTCCTTCGGGTCGCTCGAAATGACGAACTTGTTGATCGTATCAGCAAGCTCCTTCTCGAATGGCATCAGGTCGAGCTCATTCTTGTTGTTGGCGCGGTGGAACCAGCTGGTGCGCGGGCCGGTGGGAGCGAGCTGCGGCGTGTTCTGCACGACGGAAGCAAGTTCCGCCTGGGTGCGGTGAAGCGACCAATCGAACTTACCACCGAAGTTTGCCGCATCGCGATCCTTGCTGGCCTGAGCGTTCAGCACCACACGGATGCCAAGCTTCTGCATCTGCGCGATGACGCCTTCGGCAAGGCTTTTGTCGGTCGTGTAGTCGTTGCTGACGAGCATCGAGATTTCGACATCCCTGCCGCCGACAGTGCCTGCCGGGAAGTTGACGATGCCGTTGCCATCGGTGTCCTTCAGACCGGCCGCAGCAAGCTCCTTCTTGGCGCCTTCGAGATCGAAGGGATAGTAGAAGGTCGACTGACGATCGTAGAAGTTCGAGCCGGAGAGAATACCACCGGCATAGGTCGCGACGAACGGACCCTTGACGAGGGAATCGCCCAGTTCCTTGCGGTTGGTCGCCATGGTGATGGCGCGACGGAAATGCTCGTTACGGTTCAGCTCGCGAATGGCTTGCTGGCGGGCATCCGGATCGCCCCAGCCGTTGGCGGAGAAGTTCATCTCGATATTGTAGCCGATCAGACGCGGTCCGAAGGCCAATCTCGCAGGAGCGTCCTTCTGAGCGGAGCGCTTCAGCGACTCCACGAAGTTTTCCGGCTGCTCCAAGTTGGAAATGTCGCCGGAACCCGCAACCGCCTGAACGTCACGGTCGGCCCAGGTCGAAAGCTTGTAGTGTGTTTCGTCCAGATAAGGCAGCTGGTTGCCCTTTTCGTCGACCTTCCAGTAGTAGGGATTGCGACGCATGACGATGATGTCATCCGGGCGGTACTCGACCGGAACCCACGCGCCCATGACCGGGAAGTTCATGTAGCTCGGCGGGAACGCGTTCTTGTACTGGTCGTAGGTGTTCTTCGAATACTTCGGATGCTGCGGCTTCAGCACATGGGCGGGACCGGGGCAGAAGGTGCCATAGGCCATGTTGTAGATGAACTGCTTGGGAAACGCGTCCTTAAAGGTCCATTCGATCGTGTATTTGCCGATGGCTTTCAGCGTCGTGCCTGCGCCGAAGGTTTCCTGGGTCGCACCATTCAGCGGCGAGACGTTCGGGTCGAGGACGTTGTCGTCCCAGTAGAACATCACATCGTCGGAAGTGAAGTCCTGACCGTCGGACCACTTCGCACCCTCGATAAGCTTCATGGTCAGCTTATGGCCGTCCTTGGACCACTCCCAGCTTTTGGCAAGGTTCGGAAGCGGCTGGAGGTCTTCGGCCTTCACCTGGAAGAGCGGGCCGGTGCGCGTCAGGCACTCGAAGAGACCGATATCGATGCCGCCCCAGCCCTGGTTCTGACCGGCCCAGTAATTCCAGCCTTCCGGACGACCGCCGATGACGTGGCGCAGCGTGTCGCCGTAAACGCCCACGCCATCCGGCATGTTTCCGGTCTTGTAGACCATTGGCTCCTTCGGCAGGCGATCCTTGACCGGAGGCAGCTTCTTCTGGTCGACGAACTGCTTCGTCACCCATTCTGGCTCATGATATTCCGGTAGTGCTTTGTACTCGAGGATGGCCGAGCCATCCACATATTGCACTTTGGTCTGCGCCGGGAAATCCGGCGGCTGCGGCACGACGGTCAGTTCCGACGCCATGGCGCCGTATGCCAAGGCGGACACGCCAACTAGAAGGGCGGCCGTTTTCACAAGATATCGGTTTGTCATCCTCACTCCCCTTTTTTTGAACAACGGAGTATACCCGTCATCGCTCGTTCAACCGGGCCTCCCGCCCGGTCTTATCGACAGCCCTCCTCAGGGCCGCCTTGATCTCTCTGCTTCGATCAGCTCGCCTGCTTGATGGCCCGCAGCTCCTCGATGGAGCGAACGGCGCGACGCGCTGACCCTTCCCATTCGCGGGTCTTGACGGTCGCGTTCTTCAGACGCTCGCGGGCTGCCGGAACGGCATCGGCATACTGGGGCAGCCACTGAGCCTGCGCCACCACCATTTCGTCGACCATCTGCCAAACCTCTTCCGGCGTGGACACCGCGCCCACCAGCGGGTCGTGCAGCACCGCAAGCTTCAAGAGGTCGATATCGCCGGTCACCGCCGCATGCACCGACATGCGCTGAACATTGATCGATGCCATACAGGTCGCTGCACAGGCTTCCGGCAGGGTGATCCCCGAGACCATGTTGATGCCAAAACGATCGACGAAGCCGGGCGATTCGATGATCGCATCCGAAGGCAGATTGCTGATGACTCCATTGTTCTTGACGTTGAAGTGGCCGCGATAGACACGTCCGGTTTCCAGCGCCTCCAGAATATGGCTGGCATGTTCATTCGAACGCTCGGCCGGATCGATCGGCTTATCGGCTGCTGCCAGGAACTGTGGGAATTCGGTTTCGAACCAGTTTCGCGTTTCCGTCGAATAACGGAGGTAACCGCCGGTCTCGCCATGGATCCAATCCGACATGTCGATCCAGCGGGAGATTTCTTCCGGCCGCTTGCGATACCAGGGCAGATATTCGGACAGATGCCCGTTGCTTTCGGTGGAATAGACGCCGAACCGCTTCAAGACGTCGATGCGAAGCTTTTCCTGCTGCGAGAAAACCGGATGGGCTTCAAAGGCAGAAATCAGCTCCTCCTTGCCGATCTTGCGACCATTGAGTCGCAGGTCGACAAACCATGTCTGGTGATTGATACCGGAGCAGATGTAGTCGAGTTCGGAAAGCGATTTTGCGCCCAGAACTTCGGCAATCTGTTCGGCGCCATGCTGGACCCCGTGGCAAAGACCCACAGTATCGACCTTGCCATATTCGATGGCCGCCCATGTATTCATTGCCATCGGGTTGGCGTAGTTCAGGAACTTCGCATTCGGAGCGGCCACTTCGCGGATGTCGCGGCAGAAATCGAGAATGACGGGAATATTGCGCTGGCCATAGAGAATGCCGCCTGCGCAGATCGTATCGCCGACACACTGGTCGATACCGTATTTGAGCGGAATGCGAATATCCTCGGCATAGGCTTCCAGACCACCGACGCGCACGCAGCTGATGATGTACTTGGCGCCTTCCAGCGCACGTTTACGATCGGTGTGCGCGGTGACCTTGACCTTGAGGCGGTTGGCTTCAACAATCTTGTCGAGAATGGCCTTGATCATATCGAGATTGTGCTGGCTGATATCCGTCAGCGCCACCTCGATATCGTGAAATTCCGGTACGCACAAAACATCGGTGAAGAGCTTTTTTGTGAAGCCCACGCTCCCCGCCCCGATTATAGCGATTTTGAAACTCATAACGCCACCTCTTTTTCGAATAGAAAGGGTGAAACGGGCCAAAGGATTCTCGCGTCACAAAAACTCAGATGACCTTCCATCTCATTGGAAAATCAGAATTATTGACGTTATCTTTATAAAAAATCCTGCTGGCTGTCTCCTCTGCGGGCGATTATGCGTATAAAGTTGGCCAATGCCAGAGAAGGATTATGCTTTAATGGGTAATTTTGTGCTACAGGATTTAATCGACCAAGGCCCTTGCATGCGTGCTGTATCCCTGCCGCGAGGGCGCCAGACGCTTCACACAATGCCCACGAGTAGCGGCTATGAAATCCGTCATGGCGGCAACTACGATTGGGATGGAAGAAAGCGCGGGCAGACGCCATTCACGGTCCTGCAACATTGTATCAGCGGTGCCGGCAATCTGCGCTATGAAAATCGTCATTACGTCGTCAAGCCCGGCGAAACTCTTCTGGTCCTCGTTCCTCACAATCATCGTTATTGGCTGGACCATGACCAGGAGTGGGAGTTTTTCTGGATTTCCATGAACGGCGAAGAAGCCTTGCGCATCCACCGCAACATCCTCGCAGTGACGGGACCGATCCTCAAACTTCAGCCGCAGACCATCGATCACTTGGCGGAGTGCTGTTCCCGCCTCGTCAACGGCGCCGAAACGCCAGGCGCCGCCTCCGCAGCCGCCTATGAAGCCGCCATGACACTTTACGACGATGTCTTCGGCTCTCATGCCTCCTTCGGCGGCGAGTACCGTACCATGCAGCAGGTGCTGAGCTACATCGACGGACATTTGAATGAGCGCTTGTCGGTCAACGATCTGGCTGCTGTGGCTGGGCTTAGCCGCGCGCATTTCTCACGAATCTTCACCGCCAATGAAGGCGTTCCGCCGGCAGAATTCGTATTGCAGCGGCGACTTCGCCGTGCGGCAAAGCTTCTGACCACGGCGGCAAACATACCGATCAAGGAAGTTTCAGTTCTCTGCGGCTTTGACGACCCGAACTACTTCTCAAAGGTGTTCCGCAGGCTTTACGGCACCAATCCGAGCGAATTTCGCACCAGTGGCATGTATCCAAGCGCGCCACAAAATTAGAGCTTCGCATTAAAACAAGGAGAAGATCTTAACTTGGGAGCCGTCCAAGTGACTCGCCTGAACCTCAACAGGCGCCTGCTGTTGGATGTGGAACATCCAGTTCAATTCAAGCATATTTTCGACAGAAAACAGTTATGAAGCATTAACTTCGATCGTAAGACTGGGCTTTACTCTTCTGCGTTAACAGTCTCACCATCAACGATCAACATGCGGATAGTGAGATGAGCGACAGCTTTGCAAATGCACGGACTGTAGAACAGGCGCGATACCATGCCCTGGCCAGAACTTGGCCGGCTCTGTACATCGCACTGTGCGCTGACATTGTTGCCGTGGCCCTCGTTTATTCCGCTGAAGCGCCCTGGTGGGCGTGGGGCACTCTACCGGTGGTGCTGGTGCCGAAGTCGCTGATCTGGGCTTATCTCTGGTATCGCAAACGCGACGTTATTCCGCCATCGGAGGAATGCACGCGAGCTGTCCGAATTCTCGGCATCGAAATCACCGTCTGGATGGCATTGATTGTCGCCTGGCAGGTGTGGCTTTCCCATTGGGGAACGGGTGAGTCCCTCCTGCTCTTGGCGCTTTGCATGGGCGGACAGATGGTCTTCCTGCTGTTTGGTCTCTTGCACCTGCGCACCTCCTCCATTCTGTCGGCCACATTTTGTGTTCTCGGCATGCTCTATATCGGCGCCCATTCAGGCTCTACGCTGATTGGCATCGTCGTTCTTCTGGTCGGCGGCGTTGCGGGTCTCGCCTATGTCGCTCAGGGCTATTATCGCGACTTCACCAGTCTTGTCTCGTCGCGGCTTTCGATAGAGGCCAAGACACGGGAAATCGAGGCGCTCAGCGACGACAACTTTCGCATTGCCAATACCGACATGCTGACCGAAATCGGCAACAGACGCCGCTTTTTCCGTGATCTGGAGCAGGCCCTCGATCACGCGCGCAAAGCAGACAAACCTCTGGCGCTTGCCATCGTGGATCTCGACGGATTCAAGGCCATTAACGACAGCAATGGCCACCTCGTCGGCGACCGGCTGCTGAAAGCCATGGCGCAACGCTTGCAGGACATCCTGTCGTCTCATGCCGAGGTTTATCGACTGGGCGGCGACGAGTTTGCCTTCTTTATGCGCGGTGAAAGCGATCGTGAAAGGCTGGTCAGCCTTGGGGACGGATTGATCGAGGCTGTGAAAGCACCGATCTTCGTCGAAGACCTGCGCTTGTCACTCGGCTGCTCAGTTGGATTTTCCACCTTTCCGCAGGCTGGAACGACAGCCACGGAACTCTATGACAGGGCCGACTACGCGCTCTTTCACGCGAAGAAGACCGGCAAGCAGCAAACCGTTCTGTTCAGTTCCGAACACGAGGAAACAGTGCGCGAAGCCGCCTTGATCGAGCGCAGCCTGCGCGCGGCAGACCTCGAACAGGAATTGTTCCTGACCTTCCAGCCGATCGTCGATTCCGGTCGCAATGAGACCATCCTGCTTGAATGCCTTGCCCGCTGGCAAAATCCGGCCCTCGGTCTCGTCTCACCCGCGCGGTTCATTCCGGTCGCGGAGCAGTCTGGTCTGATCTCTACCTTGACCCCAATCTTACTGCGCAAGGCCTTGGACGCGGTGCGGAACTGGCCGGACACGGTCGGGATTTCCTTCAATCTTTCTGGTCACGACATCACCGCTCCGGATAAAATCCTTGGTCTCATCTCGATCTTGGAGGAGAGCGGCGTATCTGCGCGCAGGGTCGAGTTCGAGGTGACGGAAACCGCCTTGATGATGAATCTGGACCAGGCCATCGCCAGCCTCAATGCACTCAAAGCCACAGGCGCCCGCATTTCCCTTGATGACTTCGGAACCGGCTATTCGAGTCTCAGCCAAATCCAGCGCCTGCCGCTTGACAAGATCAAGGTCGATGCCAGCTTCGTTCGCGACCTGATCGACAGTGAGGCCAGTCAGAAGATCGTCCGGTCGGTCAGCTCACTGTCGCGCGATTTGTCTCTCGATTGTGTCGTCGAAGGCGTGGAGACGGAAGATCAGCTCAATATGCTGACCGATATGGGCTGCAACCTGATCCAGGGCTACATCTACTCGCGCCCGCTGAAAGCCATCGATGTTCAGCCCTTCCTGGACCAGCAGATCCGCACGGAGGCTGCGGCCGTCGCCTGACGGAGCCGCAGCATGGTTTAGCTCATGGAGCGTTAGTTCCGCGGTGCGTTGTTCTCGGCCGGTCGGGGAGATGGCAACGGAACATCAGCGGCAGCCGCTTCATTCTGCCAGGTCGTAATGCGATGAACGATGCCAGGTATCTCGTCATTGAGATAGCTCGGCTGGCCTGGGAGGCCCATTGGATACATGGCCTCACGCGATGCTTCATACTTGACGCTTTGATTGGTGCAAAGCCGCACCCTCATATCTTCCGGCTTCACCTCAGGCCTGTTCGCGATCGACTCCACAGTGCCGAAGCTCGGGGAAAGTCGTCCGTCGAAGCCCTCGTCCAGATATTTTGCAGATCGTTCGTTGCGCTCGCGCTCGGTGGTCGCGCCCAGCACCACGACCATGAGGCTGCGGTTGTCGCGCTTTGCCACGCCGACGAAGTTGCGTCCAGACGCGCACAGAAAACCGGTCTTGAGACCGGTCGTGCCGCGGTAGCGGGTCAGGAGCAGATTGTTGGACGGGATTTCCTTGCCGTTGATCGATACGGCAGAGACCTGGAAAAAGTTCTGGAACTGCGGAAACTGCTGCTCGATGGCAAGCCCCAGGATCGCGAGATCGCGTGCGGTGGTATAATTGTTCTTATCGAACAGTCCGTTCGGATTGGAAAAATGCGTCCCCGTCATGCCGAGACGCTTGGCCGCATCGTTCATCTTCTCGACGAAGGGTGCCTCACCATGGCCGACCCTCTCCGCAACGGCCATCGCAACATCGTTGGCGGAAGCAACGATCATGGCATAAAGAGCGTCCTCCAATGTCATGGCCTGGCCTTGAGAGAGACCGGACTCCAGAAACGCTTCACTGACGGATTTCTTCGTCATGGTGACAGGCGTCGACAGCGAAATCTCACCAGCACGCAGCGCCTCGAAGGTGAGAAACGCCGTCATCAACTTGGTTGTCGATGCGGGATACCAGGGAACCCCGGCATCTTCCTGAACAAGTACCTGATGGGTATCGGCATCCAGAACGAGGACGGGCGTGGCCTTCACGGACATTGGCACCATCATCAATGATGCCAAGCAAACGGAGCCAATCAGTCTTTTCATCTCAATGCTAATCCAGTGTTGTGGAAAAGCGGCTCCCTTAGCAGGTAAACGATGCGGATGCCACATGAGCGCGCATGACAATCACGTAGGCTGCTATGCAAGAAGAACACATCACTGACTGGGCTTGGAAAATTTGGAGCGGGCGAAGGGATTTGAACCCTCGACCCCAACCTTGGCAAGGTTGTGCTCTACCCCTGAGCTACACCCGCTCAAAGTCCGACGGTTCGGGGTAGATCGCTGAACCGCGGGCCGCCGTGTTGCGGCAACGGGCGCTATATCGCTCAACCGACTTTCAAATGCAAGAGATAAATGCAGGGAGAGTGCGATATATCTTTTCCCAGCACGCGACCAATGGCTTACGGCGCAAGCGCGCAATGCGCCATCGTGTATGGTTAAATGGCAGGATAAACTCTGATAGAGAGAGATTTGGAGCGGGCGAAGGGATTTGAACCCTCGACCCCAACCTTGGCAAGGTTGTGCTCTACCCCTGAGCTACACCCGCTCAAAAATCCAACGGTTCGGGGTAGATCGCTGAACCGTGGGCGCCGTCTTGCGGCGACGGGCGCTATATCGCTC
Organism: Agrobacterium sp. SORGH_AS 787; assembly: GCF_030819035.1. Classification (NCBI taxonomy): domain Bacteria; kingdom Pseudomonadati; phylum Pseudomonadota; class Alphaproteobacteria; order Hyphomicrobiales; family Rhizobiaceae; genus Agrobacterium; species Agrobacterium sp. SORGH_AS 787. The sequence goes on along the minus strand of NZ_JAUTBG010000001.1, from coordinate 1,119,449 downwards.
AACCGATTTTCAAATGCAACAGGGAAATGACGAAAACCGGGAGAAAAATTTGTCAATCGTCGCAAGCATCGGAAAAGGCTGATCTTTTGAGAGCTTGGAAGCGGAATGGATTGCAAAAGCGATGTGTCAGGCCTATTCACATTGTCAGATACATACGAAATTCGGCAGAGGCACGCAGTGATGGTTGCAGAGCATTCCCCTAAAACGGCGCAGGATCTTTTCAGCTTTCTCGACGGCCTCGGCATCAAGCACACGACCACGCAGCATCAGCCGGTCTTCACTGTAGCAGAATCGGAATCGCTACGCGATCTGATCCCCGGCGGCCATACGAAGAACCTCTTCGTCAAGGACAAGAAAGATCAGTATTTCGTTCTGACCGTGGAAGAAAACGCCACGGTGGACCTGAAGGCGGTGCACAAGATCATCAATGCCGCCAGCAGGGTCTCCTTCGGCAAGCCGGAAAAGATGCTGGAATATCTGGGCGTCGTTCCAGGCTCTGTCACCGTGTTCGGCGCCATCAATGATACTGACAACCAAGTGACCTTCGTGCTTGATAGCGACTTGATGACGTACGACCTGATCAACGGCCACCCGCTGACCAATGATGCGACGACGACGATCGGCCGTGACGATCTCGTGCGCTTCCTCGAGGCGACGGGGCACACGCCGCTGATCTTGAAAGTCACGGAATAAACTACGATCTGTGCGGTATGATCGCACCGGCACGAGATGATATGGGAGTCGAGATATGAGCGGAATGGATAACCCTTACGGAGCTTCGCTCGGAGGTCAGATGACGGGTTCGGCAAGCTTCGGCGGCGGACAATCCGGCTCTCAAGGCTCCTATGTCAAGGATACGACGACTGCGAATTTCTCCAAGGACGTAATGGAGGAATCGCGCCGCCAGCCTGTGCTGGTGGATTTCTGGGCGCCATGGTGCGGCCCGTGCAAACAGTTGACGCCGGTGCTGGAAAAAGTGGTCAATGAAGCGGGCGGACGCGTCAAGCTGGTGAAGCTGAACATTGACGATCACCCAGCCATTCCCGGCCAGCTCGGCATTCAGTCTATTCCCGCGATCGTTGCATTCGTCGATGGCAGACCGGTCGATGGCTTCATGGGGGCCGTTCCTGAAAGCCAGATCCTGCAATTCATCGAGAAGCTAGCAGGACCGGGAGGCGATGATCAGAAGGCCGAAATCGAGGCAGCACTCGCAGAGGCAAAACAGCTGCTGGAGGTCGGCGATTTCCAGAATGCCGCCCAACTCTTCGGCGCCGTCATGCAGGCCGATCCCGAAAATGCCGCAGCTGTTGCGGGCATTGCCGAGTGCATGATCGCAGTGGGTCAATATGAGCGCGCCAGCGAGCTTCTGTCTTCCTTGCCGGAGGAACTCACCAAGGACGCAGCGGTGCAGGCGGCATCGAAAAAGCTGGCGCAATTTGAAGAAGCCCGCAAGCTCGGCGATCCTTCTGCCTTGCTGCAGGCGCTGCAACTCAACCCGGATGACCACGCATCAAGGCTGAAGCTCGCCAAAATCCTGAATGCGCAAGGCAAACGGGACGAGGCTGTCGAAGAGTTGCTGACCATCATGCGCAAGGATCGGACCTTTGAAGACGACGCGGCGCGCAAGCAGTTGGTAGAATTTTTTGAGACCTGGGGCTTTAAAGATCCCGCTAGCATTTCCGGTCGCAGGAAGCTGTCGTCCATACTCTTTTCCTAAAACCGTCTTGCGCTTTACCGCCCCGCTCCTCATCTAGACTGGAGCGGGAACGATGAGACATAAGGAATCCCTCCGATGCACGTCGGAAATGCGAGATATCTGAAAGAAAGCGATCTACCCGAGACCATTCCTGTTTTCCCCTTGTCAGGTGCCTTGCTGCTACCGGAAGGGCACTTGCCGCTTAACATCTTCGAGCCGCGCTATCTGGCGATGTTCGATGCGTCCATTGCAAGCCATCGACTGATTGGCATGGTCCAGCCCGCCCTGCAGGCTTCGGAAACCGGAACCGAGGGCGGTGCGCTCAGTCCCATCGGCTGCATCGGTCGCATCACCTCATTTTCCGAGACAGGTGACGGCCGCTACATTGTGTCGCTGACGGGTGTTTGTCGTTTCAGGCTGCTGGAAGAGCTTGAGGAAAAGACGCCTTACCGCGTGTTCAAGCAGGCCCCATTCATTGCCGATCTATCGGGTGAGGATGGAGAGGAAGACATCGATCGCGCCAATCTCTTGCGCGTTTTCCGCGACTTTCTTGAGTCGAACCAGTTGGAAGCAGACTGGGATAGCGTGGAGCGTGCTGGCAACCGCGTGCTGGTCAACTCACTGTCGATGATGTCCCCGTTTGGGCCAGCGGAAAAGCAAGCACTGCTGGAAGCCCCGGATCTGAAATCCCGCGCCGACGCACTGATCGCCATTATGGAGATCGTGCTCGCTCAAGGTGGCGCGGAAGGTAGTGTGATCCTACAATGAGCCACCTCCATGGATGAAAAGCTGAGCAAGGTTGACCCGAAGCTCCTCGATCTGCTGGTCTGCCCTTTGACCAAGGGCAGGCTAACCTATGACCGCGAGCATCACGAATTGATCTCCGAACGCGCCAAGCTCGCCTACCCGATCCGGGACGGCGTGCCAATCATGCTGATTTCAGAAGCGCGCAAGATTCAAGACTGACACCCTCAGTCGTCTCCCCAAACGGGGCAAGCATCATCGAGATGCAGCGCCGTGCTCCATCTGGAGAGGGAACTGGTATTTTCCCCGTGCGTTTCGATCCTTGACGACAAACATGAGATTGCGATGAGGGACCTGAACCATGGAAGACAAGAACGCACGTCAGACCATCGAAGAGACCGACGAGAAGACCACGCGCAATGAAGACATTCCAGCGGCAGGTCCCCACGCGAAAAAACATCTGACCGACGACAGCAAGACGCCGGGTGCAGGCTCGCTGCCGGATGAGGACGATAACGATATCAACCCAGGCTCCGGCTGAGTGGCGAGCAGGCCTCATCATTTTGTGTGGTGCGGCGCATGATAAACGCGATCGACTCCGTTACCATCCAGTCGCTGCATCGCCAATTAATGCATCAGCGTATTTAATGGGCAGGCCCGCACGCTCCCCGTTACCAGCAAGAAATACGGGGTCTTTTTAACGTTTTCTCAAAGCTTGATTGCAAAAAGTCTCCTCTGCCGAAAACCAATAACAATCAACGGCATAGAAATCATAGAGGCTTTGGGGCAGCATGTTTATCGATAGAGTTCTGGCACGTTTTAAGATCCAGACAAAGGTTATTGTCTTTATCGCACCATTCATTCTCAGTATTCTTGCGGTTGGAATATCGGGCCTTTACACCTCTAAGCTGCTTCAAGGTCGCATGGATATTTCCAACACGACCCTGCAGTCCTTGACCGGCTTCAAGCAGGTCTTTGAAAGCATGACCTCGTTTCTTCACAACACCACGGAAGAGACACGCACTACTCTTCATCATCAGATCGATGATCAGATCAGCTTTCTCAAGATGACGGGAGACGGAAGCGATCCTGCCATTCAGGACGCCATTAAAAGCACCTCTCTGATCGGCGTCCAGGTGGATGAGTTGTGGTCCTTCTACCAGAAGGAGCAAGCGCTCCGTTCGCAGATGAATGGCGATATGGCGGCCGCGACGAAAGAACTCAACGGGCTTTTGGCAAACGCCACCAACATCCGCAGCACGCTTGAAACCGACGAGACAAAGGCTAAGGTCATGTTGCGGGAAGCCGACAGGCTGGTTCGCGGCGCGACGCTGATCGCCACCGTCGTCACCGAATTCAACAAGCGGACAGTTCCAGAAGAAAAGATTGCGGTCATTCGCGATGCGATCGGCGGGCTGGAGGCCACGGCGAAGTCGCTCTCGGCCATAGCGGTTGCTGACCAGAAGCTCGTCATCGATCAGATTTCCGAAAATGTGAAACATATCCGCCAGCAGGTCGATGTCGGCGTCGTCAACGACATGACGGTCGGAACCATCGATCAGGCGATCAACATGATGCGCCCGGCAACGATCCGCCTCCAGGGCTTTGCCACGGTTAAATCCCGCCAGGCCGCCGAGGTGTTCGGGCAACTGGACGGCAAGATCGAGCCCGCCGAGAACTTCCTGACGATGGCGCGCCAGATCGCTGACGACGCCAAAAACCTGCAGCTTGAGATGGCGGGTTTTGCCGCAGCCCCGACAAAGGACGGGCTGGAACGGTTCCGCGATATGGCTTTCCGTCTGAGCGTCTCGGCGGGTGCGGTCATGTCCGACAAGACGATGTCCGAAAGCGCGATCAAAAGCGGCACCCTGATCGATGCACTTTCTACAAAACTCGACAAGAACGCCGTCGATCTCCTGGCCATGTTCAACCAGCGCAAGGCGGCCTTCGCCAAGGCAACGGAAGAGATCGGCCATATCTGGGAGCAGCTTACAGGCTTTGCAGAGTCCCAGCGTCTTGCGGCAGATAGCGAGCGCAGCAAAGCCAATGGCATCTCGATTTCCGCCATGCTCACCGGCATCCTGATCGCGATTTTCGCCGGCATCGGTCTGGTCATGACCTTCAAGGGCCCGATCCTGACGATCGTCAGCGCCATGAAGCGTCTCGCCACCGGCGACGTCAACGTGCCGCTGAGCGGCAACACCCGTCATGACGAGATTGGCGACATGGCGCGTGCATTGGAAGTCTTCAAGGAGAACGCCGCGCAGCGTCTGCGTCTCGAAGCGCAGACGGAAGAACAGCGTGCCGCAGCCGACGCGGAACGGCAGATGAACGAAGCGGAGCGCAGAGAGCTCGACCGTCAGATTCAGTTCGCGGTCTCAGCGTTGGGCGATGGCCTGGAGCGACTGTCCTCTGGAGACATTTCCACCACGATCGATACGCCTTTTACCGGCCATTTGGAACAGTTGCGCGTCGACTTCAACCAGTCCATGCAGCGGCTGCGCCAGACGATCGGCGGCATCCAGGATAATGTTGGAACCATCCGCATCAATGTGCAGCAGATGTCAGCGTCCACGCTCGATCTGTCCCGACGCACCGAGCGCCAGGCCGCTTCGCTGGAAGAAACCGCGGCAGCCGTCGATGAGGTCAACTCCAATATGCGCAATGCGGTGGAGCGTGCTCGTCAGGCCAATAGCATCGTCGACAACACGCGCCGCCATACCGATGAATCCCTGATGATCGTCAGAAACGCGGTTGCGGCCATGGAGCGCATCGAGGCAGCCTCACAGACGATCGGCAACATCATCGAGGTGATCGACTCCATCTCCTTCCAGACCAATCTGCTGGCATTGAATGCCGGTGTGGAAGCGGCCCGTGCGGGCGAAGCTGGCAAGGGATTTGCGGTCGTCGCCCATGAAGTGCGCGAACTGGCGCAGCGTTCTGCTTCTGCCGCCAAGGAAATCCGCCAACTGGTTGCCGTCTCGACACAAGAGGTTTCGGCAGGTTCGGACCTCGTGAACCAGACAGGCGAAGCCCTGGCGGAAATCGGCGTTCAGATCTCCAAGGTCAGCGATCAGGTGCACCAGATCACCCAGGCGACACAGGATCAGGCGGTCGTACTCCAACAGATCAACGGCTCAGTTGGAGAGGTCGACGTTCTTACCCAGCAAAACGCCGCCATGGTGGAAGAAACGAGTGCAGCGACACAGCAACTCAACACCGAAACAGATCAGTTGCTGCAATTGCTGCAGCAGTTCCGCTTGACGAAGGACAGCGCTGCCACCCGTTACGCAGCCTGATCTCGAAGAGCCGCGCCTCCAACATAGGTCCGGTCATTCGGCCGGACCTATGCGTTTGTAGAAGAACGTCGTTCCGCAGTACCGACCGTCTGGAAAGAGCGTGAAATAGGGAATGACTCCGACGCGCTGCCAGCCGAAGCGTGGATAGATCGCTTCCGCCTCGCTGCCTGTTGCTGTATCCAGCACGAGGAGCCTCCGTCCGAGACGTGTCGCTTCTTCCTCCACTTTCGCCATCAGCCTGCGTGAGAGACCGAGCCCCCGCGCCTTTCGATGGATCAACAGTTTCATCACATCGCCGCGGTGAGGCTGGTTGGGCTTGGTGGCAAGACCCACCTGGACGGTGCCGACCACCTCTCCATCTCGTTCCGCCACCGCATGGAGTGTCGTGCCACGACCCACTGCTTCCGCAACATCCTGCCAGAAGCCGCGCGCGTCGTCTGGCCCAAAAGGCAGCATGAAGCCGACCGAGGCTCCGCCATTGACGCAGTCTGACAGGACTTCGCAAAGCTCTGGCAAGGCATCGAGCGTCTGCTGACGATCGAGAAGTCGGACCGTTACAATAGGTTCTTCCATCATATGCGCTTTCTCTGATCCAGCACTACGGCGTAGCGTGCCGGGATGTCGGATGGATTGTGAAAAATGTGACCCTCGCCCACGGGCATGAACAGGCAATCACCCGGCGCCAGCTGGTAAGTCTGCTCGCCAAGCTCCATGGTAAGTTCGCCTTCGAACAGCCAGACATATTGCGTCATGCCCTTGCTGGCGGGATGGGGTGGGAAGCTGACGCGGGCCGACGCGGGCAGCGAGACCTCGACGATATCGACATCGGAGCCCATACGCGGCGGGGAAATCGCGCGACGGACATAACCGGTCTCGGGGTCTTTCCAGGTCGGCTGATCACCGTGTCTTACCAACGGTGAGGACCGTGTCTCATTCTCGGCGAAGAACTGCGATAGCGAGAGGCCGAGAGCCGCACAAATGCGGGCAAGCAGCGATGCGGTAGGGCTCGCCTCGCCCCGCTCAATGCGCGATATCATGGCACGGCTCACGCCGGACATTGTCGCAAGTCCGTCCAGCGTCAGCCCACTTTGCTCACGCAGAAGCTTCAGACGCATGGCGATGGCGGGTTCAAGGGGGTCGAATTGAGTTTCCATGATAAGAGAATATTCGATCTTATAATGGAGTCAATGGACAAATTTAAAGCCGGACAGCTGGGCGCGGTCCGGCTTTTCACTCTATTAATAGACGCGGGCCTGCTCGAGTTCGCGCTGAGCACTGTGGCGATCCAGCCTGACATCGATCCGCTTCCCAGTCTCGTTGTCGAAGAAGTGGAGCCTGGCAGGATTGATGGTCAGCGCAAAGCTCTCGGGCAGCCCCAGCTCGGCGGAAAGCGCCACCGTCAGTGACTGATCTCCAACGAGACCATGCACCAATCGCTGCGAGCCGAGTTCCTCGACATAATCGAGGCGGAACGGCAAGGCAGGCTCATCCCCATGTGCAATGCGCAAATCTTCCGCCCGCATGCCGACCGTCACCGGGCCGGAAGTCGGCGCCACACTATTCAACGACAGGATCGCAGGGCCGATCGCCAGCCGATCGCCATGCAGTTCACCGGACAGAAGGTTCATCGCAGGCGAGCCGATGAAGCTTGCGACAAAGGTAGAGGCGGGCGTGTGGTAGACATCCAGCGGCGCGCCGATCTGTTCGATGCGTCCCGCATTCAGCACCACAAGGCGATCTGCCAAAGTCATCGCTTCCAACTGGTCGTGCGTGACATAGATGGATGTGGTTCCAAGGCGACGTTGCAGCCGCTTGATTTCGCCGCGCATGGAGACACGCAGCTTGGCATCGAGATTGGAGAGCGGCTCATCGAAGAGGAAAGCCGCAGGCTTGCGCACGATGGCACGGCCCATGGCGACGCGTTGTCGCTGACCGCCGGAAAGCGCCCGCGGTTTGCGCTCCAGATAAGGTTCGAGTTGCAGCATGCGTGCTGCTTCCGCCACGCGAGAATCGATCTCGGCCTTCGGCGTCTTGCGGTTCTTCAGACCGTATTCCAGATTTTCGCGCACCGACATATGCGGGTAGAGTGCATAGTTCTGGAACACCATTGCAATGTCACGGTCCGCCGGCTCCACATCATTGACGATACGGTTGCCGATGCTGACGGTGCCCTCGGAGATTTCCTCCAGACCCGCCACCATGCGCAGAAGCGTGGACTTGCCACAGCCGGACGGGCCGACGAGCACGATGAACTCTCCGTCCTTGATGGAGATATCCACATCGTGGACGGCGCGCATGCCGTTGGCGTAATCCTTGCAGACCTGACTGATTTCGATCTCGGCCATTGTCGGTATCCTTTACTTATCGCTTTCGGTGAGGCCCTTGATGAACCAGCTTTGGAAGATGACGACGATCATCACCGGGGGCAGCATGGCGAGAACGGCCAGCGCGAAAGCCTCGTTATAATCGGGGAGTTGCGAACCGACCCAGACTTGCAGGATCGACTTGATGCCGCGCATCAGCGTGAAGAAGCTCTCATCATTGGTCATCAGCATGGGCCAGAGATACTGGTTCCAGCCATAGACGAACATGATGATGAAGATCGCTGCCACCATGGTGCGCGATAGCGGGATCAACACGTCGATGAAGAATTTGATCGGGCCCGCGCCATCGATCCGCGCCGCTTCCAGCAACTCGTCCGGCACCGATTTGAAGAACTGACGGAAATAGAAGGTGCCGGTGGCAGAGGCCAGAAGCGGTACGATGAGGCCGGTATAGGAGTTCAGAAGCCCGAGTTTGCTCATCACCTCATAGGACGGCATGATGCGCACTTCGAGCGGCAGCAGCAGCGTGGTGAAGATGATCCAGAAGGCAAGCGTCGCGAAACGAAAACGGAAATAGACGATGGCATAAGCCGCCATCATCGATAGCACGATCTTGCCGACAGCAAAGCCGATGCCGAGGATCAGCGAGTTCATCACCATATTGAAGCCGGTCACCTGACCGGTGAAACCGCCCTTCTGCGTCAGCACCTTCTCATAGGTCGCGATGAAATTGTTGCCGGGCGTGAGAGCCAGTCCGTTCATGTGGATTTCGGCTGCCGTGTGCGTCGAGGTCATGAAGGCGACGATGACCGGCAGAACCAGAAACAGCGAGCCGATGATCAGCACCAGATGGTCGAGAGGCTTGGTCTTATACATAGGTCAACACCTCAACCGTAATGGATGCGTTTTTCGAGGAAGCGGAATTGCATGACGGTCAGCACGAAGACGACGACCATCAGGATAACGGACTGCGCCGAGGAGCCGCCGATATCGTTGCCGCGGAAACCGTCGAGAAACACCTTGTAGACCAGCGTGATCGGGTTGTTGGCCGCCTTGTCCTTCACCATCACGTCGATGACGCCGAACGTGTCGAACAGGGCATAGGTGACGTTGATGATCAGCAGGAAGAAGGCAGTCGGCGCCAGAAGCGGCATGATGACGGTCCAGAACCGGCGAAAGCCAGAGCGGCAATCGAGATAGGCCGCCTCGCGGACCGAGACCGGAACGCTTTGCAAGCCCGACAGGAAGAAGATGAAATTATAGGGTATCTGCTTCCAGACCGAGACGAAGACCATGGCAAAAGCCGTGTCGAAGTAATTGACGCCCACCTGCATGTGCCAGCCGAAGAAGGCGGCGATCTTGACGAAAGGGCCGATATGCTGGTCGAAGAACATCATGCCGATCAAGCCCGCCACCGGCGGCGCGATGGCATAGACGGAGATCAATAGCGTCTTGTAAGCCGAAGCACCGCGGACGACGGAATCGGCCTTGACGGCCAGCAACAGACCAATGGCCAGCGAAAATACCGTCACGAGAATGGTGAAGATACCGGTGAACTTCGCGATGCTCAGATATTCCGCACTGAACAGGGCATCCGTGTAATTCGAAAAACCGACGAAGGTCGAGCCGAAGCCAAAGGGGTCCTCGATATAGAAAGAGGACTGAACCGCCTGCACCGACGGCCAATAAAAGAAGACGAAAATGACCAGAAGCTGCGGCGCAAGGAAGAGATAGGGCAGCAGCGAAGGGGAAAACTGGACGCGCTTGGCCGTCTCTGTCGCCGCGGCAGGCTTCTTCGCTTTCGCAGCAAGGCCGGGAAGAACCTGGGTGGCGCTCGGTTGGGAGGGAACGTAGGTCACGTCCGCAAACCTTCCTTGGTTATGGACCGGGCTTCAGCGAAGACGTCCGTCCGTGATTTTTTCAGAGAGCCCTGCTTGTGTGCCGCGCATCATCACTGCCCATGGGGCAAGGATGGCTGCGACTTGGAAGCGGCTTGCACATAGTGGAACGGACCTCTCCCCGATCCGAGGAGAGGTCCATCGATTGGGCGACCGTGTTATCAGCCGGCGGTCTTGGCGAAGCGCGCCAGAAGGTCGTTGCCTTCCTTCTCAATGATGTTGAAGGCATCCTTTACGGAAACTTCGCCGGAGAAGATGCGGCCATATTCACGCTCCATGATGGCGCGGATCTGTGGGTAGAAGCCGAGGCGATAGCCCTTGGACCATTCGCCGCCTGGAAGCGACAGCTGCTTGATACCGACTTCGGCAACAGGCTGCTTCTCGTAGTAGCCTTCCTTCTTCGCCAGCTCGTAAGCGGCCTTGGTGATGGCGACGTAGCCGGTTGCTTCATGGTAGAACTTCTGAATTTCAGGCGAGGTCAGGAACTGGAAGAAGTCTGCCACGCACTTGTTTTCAGCCTCAGGCTTGCCGGACATGGCAAACAGGGCCGCGCCACCGATGAAGGAGTTGGTGCCAGCGCCCTTGATCGCGCCCCAATACGGCAGGAAAGTTGCCGAGAATGGCATCTGTGCCGTCTTCTGCAGACCGCCGAACGAGCCCGAGGAACCGATCCAGAGGGCGACCTTGTTCTCTTCGAACGGCTTCTGGTTGTCGTTCCAGCCGGCACCGTAATAGGCGAAGTAGCCTCGGTCCTTCCAGGACTTCAGCTTTTCGAACATCATGATGAGGTTCGGATCGGTCACCTTCAGCTTGGTATCGACGACGCTGTCATAACCATTGTTGTTGGTGGCGAACTGGATGTTGTTGCGCGAGAAGAAGTTCTCGGTGAACTCCCAGGTCAGCTGCGACTGTACGAGCGGGATGAAACCGGCTTCCTTCAGCTTAGGCGCGATGGCTTCGAACTCTTCCCATGTCTTCGGCGCTTCGACACCGGACCTTCTTCAGGGCTTCGGTGTTGATGTACATGATCGGAGCCGACGAGTTGAACGGCATGCCGACGAACTTGCCGTCCGCTGCGGCGTAGAAGTAGCGAACGCCAGGAATGAAGGCTTCGCGATCGAATTTGTAACCGGCCTTGGTGATGATGTCTTCCGCTGGGATCACAGCGCCCTTGGCGTTGATGATGGTGGCTGCACCTGCATCGAAAACCTGGAGAATGTTCGGCTGCTCGCCGGAGCGGAAGGCAGCGATGCCGCTTGCCAGCGCTTCTTCGTAAGAACCCTTGGAAACCGGCGTCAATGCGCATGCGGTCTGCGCGGCGTTGAACTTCTGCGCGACCTCATTGATGACTTCGCCATTGCGGCCGCCCATGCCATGCCACCAGGTGATGTTGGTTGCCGCCATGGAAGACGTTGCGGAAACGCTGAAGGCCATCACGGCCATGGAAATTTTCTTGATCATCTTTCGATCCTCTACCGCCCTTGTTGGGTGAGGATGCGAATAGGGACGTTCCGTGACGGGGATTTTACAGTTTCATGTCAGATTTATTACGTGAGAAGCTCCGAAATTGCAGGCCAATCACGCCGGGCAATCGCAGGTAGATCATTTACGTCGCGTCGAACGCGCCGGATTGCCGACGACAACGTCGCCTGGCGCGACGCTCTTCGTCACCACCGAACCTGCACCGATAATGGCTCCATCACCAATCGTCACACCCGGCAGAATGATGGCGCCGCCGCCTATCCAGACATCTTTGCCAATCGCGACCGGCCTTGCTCTCTCGATCCCCTGCCCGCGCAGAGCGATATCCCGATGATGATCGGCGCAATAAATATGGACGCCGGGACCCAGCATGGAGCCTGCGCCAATTTCAACGCGGCCCGAGTCGAGGATCGTGCAGCCTGCGTTAAGATAGACCCTTTCCCCCAGGCTGATATTGACGCCGTAGCTGCAATGGAACGGCGCTTCGATGAAAGCAGTGTCAGCGACCGACTTCAAAAGACGGCGAAGCAACGCGCCTATCGACCCGCGCTCATCCGGTGGAAGCGTATTGTGCTGATGAACAGCGAAACGCGCCTTGATCCGAAGTGCGTCCAACTCGCCATCAAGGCATGAATACCATTCCCCGGAAGCCATTTTTTCGCGTTCGCTCAACATGGAAATCGTCCTCAAAAAGCATCGATGAAATGGACTGGCAGACGCAGCGGCAGAACAGCGACGATGTCGAAACGCGAGGATAGATTATGCGCATCGTGACGCCGCGCCAGCCACAAATCGGCAGATCCACGAATGCGCTGTTGCGATTGAAAACTTACCGCATCCACAGCGTCCTTTTCCGAGCGACGGGCCTTCACTTCGATAAAGGCGACGACATCCTTGCGCCGGGCAATGAGATCGATTTCACCAAGTGGGGTGCGATAGCGCAGCGCTAGAATCCGGTAGCCTTTAAGCATGAGATAAAGTGCCGCCCAGTATTCGGCAGCGTGGCCCCGCTTTTCCGCGCGGCGTCTTTTCACATGCCGTGCGTCAGCCGCCATTGCTATCCTTCATGTCGAGCAGTCGCTGATAGAGTTCCTTGCGCGGCAGGCCCGTAAGTTTCGCCGCCTCCGCGGCCGCCTTGGCCGCCGGCATGGTGGACACCAGATCCTTCAACAGCTTTTCGACATCTTCAATATCGGGGATATCGTCATAGGATGGCGGCTCGACGAGAAGGACGATCTCACCCTTCACCGTGCGATCTTCGTCGTAATAGTCGGCAAGCTCGCCCAAAGTTCCGCGGCGGAATTCCTCAAAGGTCTTTGTCAGTTCGCGACAAACCACAGCACGGCGCTCGCGCCCTAGCACCTCGGCAGCGACGCGGACGGACGCGCCGATGCGATGCGGGGATTCGAAAAAGATCAGCGTTGCCGGAATTTTGGAAAGCTCGGCAAAGCGATCGCGCTTGCCACGATCCTTCACGGGGAGGAACCCGGCAAACAGGAAAGCGTCGCTCGGCATGCCCGATCCGACGAGGGCGGCAAGCGGTGCGGACGCGCCGGGAATGGGCACGACGCGAAAGCCCGCTTCGAGCGCCAACTGTCCGAGCCGGTAACCGGGGTCGGACACAAGCGGCGTTCCGGCATCGGAAACGAGAGCGACCGACTTGCCCGCCTCCAGAGCCGCAATCAACCTCGGCCCAACCTCCTGGGCATTATGCTCATGATAAGCGTAAGGGCGGTTGCGGATGCCGTAGCGCTCTAAAAGAATGCGGGTGACGCGTGTGTCCTCACAGGCGAGAACATCGGCGGAGCTCAAAGTTTCGAGTGCCCGCAAGGTGATATCGCCCAGATTGCCGATGGGGGTGGCCACGAGATAGAGCGCGTTCTCCAAAGGCCGCGCTGGGACCGAAACGCCTGCGATACGAAAGCTCTTGCCCGAAGACGTCTCCGTCTGGTCATGGTTGATTTCGTCTGTCACGGGTCAGTCCAATCTATTTTGCCATTCCACGGAAGCACTTATGGGCAATTGGAAGCGGCGGAACAAGCGCAAGATGTCACTCTTATCTGTGGATCATGCGCGATAGCGTGGAATAGGGAGGACTAGCGAATGTAGGCCTCTTGCATTTTGCACGATAACTCTGCCATTTTGCCTGTCCCATTATCCGGCATCAGGCCGGGAAAGACTATCTTGCCGATCCGGCACCGCCGGGTCGCAACGGTTGAAAGCGGTAGCGTCCATGCGTATTACTCTCGAGCGGTCCAACCTTTTGAAGTCGCTGAACCACGTGCATCGCGTGGTCGAACGGCGCAACACCATTCCGATCCTGTCGAACATTCTACTGCGCGCCTCCGGCGCCAATCTGGACATGAAGGCGACCGACCTCGATCTGGAAGTCACAGAAGCGACACCGGCCATGGTGGAACAGGCAGGTGCGACGACCGTACCGGCCCATCTGCTTTATGAAATCGTCCGCAAGCTGCCGGACGGTTCGGAAGTGCTGCTCGCGACCAATCCCGACGGCTCGTCGATGACGGTGGCGTCCGGACGCTCCAAGTTCTCGCTCCAGTGCCTGCCGGAAACGGATTTCCCCGACCTGACCGCGGGCACCTTCAGCCACAGCTTCAAGCTGAAGGCCACCGATCTCAAGATGCTGATCGATCGCACGCAGTTCGCCATTTCCACCGAAGAAACCCGCTACTATTTGAACGGCATCTTCTTCCACACGATCGAAAGCGGTGGCGAACTGAAGCTGCGCGCCGTTGCGACGGACGGCCACCGTCTCGCGCGCGCCGATGTCGATGCGCCGTCCGGCTCCGAGGGCATGCCGGGCATCATCATTCCGCGCAAGACCGTGGGTGAGCTGCAGAAGCTCGTCGATAATCCCGAACTCGAAGTGGCCGTCGAAGTGTCCGACGCCAAGATTCGTCTGACCATCGGCGATATCGTCATGACGTCAAAACTCATCGACGGCACCTTCCCCGACTATCAGCGGGTGATCCCGACCGGTAACGACAAGGAAATGCGCGTCGATTGCGGCAGCTTCGCCAAGGCCGTGGACCGCGTATCCACCATTTCTTCGGAACGGGGACGCGCGGTCAAGCTGGCCTTGACCGACGGGCAATTGACGCTGACCGTCAACAACCCGGATTCAGGAAGTGCGACGGAAGAAGTAGCGGTCGGTTACGAGAACGACCCAATGGAAATCGGCTTCAATGCCAAATATCTCCTGGATATCACCGCGCAATTGTCGGGCGAAGATGCGATCTTCCTGCTGGCCGATGCAGGCTCGCCCACGCTGGTGCGTGATACAGCGGGGGATGATGCGCTCTACGTCCTGATGCCGATGCGGGTCTAAGACAACATTCCTGAAAAAAGCCGGCGGAATTTTCCTCCGGCTTTTTTTCGCTCCAGAGGTGAGATAAGTTTTTCCAAATGCGACATTTTGATTTTGATTTGCGCCGTTCGAGACAAGATGTCGCCATAGTTTCAACAAATGGTATTTGACGACAAATAAGGGGACAAGACATGGGACTGAGCCTGAAAGAACGCTTCGGCCGGAAATTCGAAGAAGAGATCCGCTTCTTCAAAGGAATGGTCAATCAGCCGAAAAAAGTCGGCGCGATCGTTCCAACCTCCGGCATCACCGCGCGGCGGATGGCGAGCGTCATCAACCCTCACTCAGGCCTGCCCGTTCTTGAACTCGGACCCGGAACCGGTGTCATCACCAAAGCCATCCTCGGCAGGGGCCTCAGGCCCGACCAGGTGACGGCCATCGAATATTCGACGGATTTCTATCAGCAGCTTCTACGCAGCTATCCCGGCGTCAACTTCATCAATGGCGATGCTTTCGATCTGGATAAGACGCTGGGCGACCAGAAGGACCAGATGTTCGACTGTGTGATTTCCGCCGTTCCCATGCTGAACTTTCCGATGGCCGCCAGAATCAAGCTGCTGGACGAGCTGCTGAACCGCATTCCGCATGGCCGCCCTGTTGTTCAGATTTCCTACGGCCCGGTCTCACCGATCGTGGCGCAGCCTCATCTTTATCATATTCGCCATTTCGACTTCGTGGTGCGCAACATTCCGCCTGCGCAGCTGTGGACCTATACCCGCAGCTAGTCTACTCTTTGGGGATGTACGCTCTCTACATAACCCATCCGCAGGTTCGCATCGATCCGAAGGTTCCCGTTCCTGAATGGGGACTATCGGACATAGGAGCAGAGAGGGCGAAAAGGGCCTTCTCGCAGCCTTGGGTTCGCAACTTGCGCCGTATCGTCAGCAGCACCGAGACGAAAGCGATCGAAACGGCGCAATATCTTGGCCGTGCGAGTGGTCTTGAGGTTGAGCGCGTTGATGATATGCACGAGAACGACCGGAGCGCGACCGGTTTTCTTCCGCCTGACCTGTTTGAAAAAGCTGCCGACTGGTTCTTCGCCCACCCGCACGCAAGCTACAAAGGCTGGGAAACCGCAGCCGACGCACAGGCTCGCATTGTAAAGTCAGTGGAAACCATCCTCGCCGCCCACGATCCCAGCCAGCCCATTGCCTTTATCGGTCATGGCGCAGTCGGAACACTTCTCAAGAGCCACCTCAGCCACGATGTGATCCGACGCAGCACCGACCAGCCGCCCGGCGGTGGCAATCTTTTCAGATTCGACCTTGCGGACCGGAAAGTGACATGCGACTGGACGCCCATCGAAAACTGGCAGGGGTGAAGATGATGACCACGAACGAGCGCCTGATCGTTGGCCTGGATGTTGCAACCGTCAAGGAGGCCGAGGCGATCGTTACCGCCATTGGCGACGATGTCATTTTCTACAAGATCGGTTATCAGCTGGTCTTTGCCGGTGGACTGGAATTTGCTCGCGAGCTTGCCCAAAGCGGCAAAAAAATCTTCCTCGACATGAAGCTGCTGGATATCGACAACACCGTCGCTTCCGGCGTGGAAAACATCGCCAAGATGGGCATGTCGATGCTGACCCTGCACGCCTATCCAAAGGCCATGCGCGCCGCCGTTGCCGCAGCCAAGGGCTCGGACCTCACCCTTCTCGGCGTCACGGTTCTGACCTCCATGGACAATGCCGACTTAGTGGAGGCAGGCTACCAGGGTGATGCCCGCTCGCTGGTTCTCAAGCGCGCCGAACAAGCGAGAGAAGCGGGCATGGGCGGCATCGTCTGCTCTGCCGAAGAATCCGCCGCCGTCCGCGACATCCTCGGACCCGACATGGCGGTTGTGACCCCTGGCATTCGCCCAACCGGTGCAGACGCTGGAGACCAGAAGCGTGTGGTCACACCTTTCGACGCCATTCAGGGCGGATCTAGCCATCTGGTCGTCGGACGCCCTATCGTCAAGGCGACCGATCCGAAGGCAGCCGCACGCGCCATTCTGGACGAAATGCTGCGCGCCAGCTTCCCAGCCAATCGATAAGGACGAAAACCATGACCAAAGCCTACTGGATCGCACGCGTGGATGTTCGCGATGCCGAGCGCTACAAGGATTATGTCGCGACAGCCAAGCCAGCCTTCGAACGCTACGGTGCAAAGTTTATCGCTCGCGGCGGTGCATTCACGGAGCTGGAAGGCCAGGCACGCGCCCGCAATGTCATCATCGAGTTCCCTTCGATGCAGCACGCCGTCGATTGCTATAACTCGCAAGAGTATCAGGCCGCAGCGAAAATCCGCCAGGAAGTGGCCGATGCGGAAATGGTGGTCGTCGAGGGAATCTAACGACGCCAAAGGCTGCTTTTTCAACGGCCATCCTGCTCAGCGCTGTTCTCTCTTCCCGTGCGCCCGGCTTTCAGCTAAGACACCAGAATATATCCATTAACGCTTCGCAGGAGCCGTCTCATGCCCTTGGCCAACCTTCCTCCTCTCGTCACCGTTTTTGGCGGCTCGGGCTTCGTCGGGCGGCATGTGGTGCGCACGCTGGCAAAACGCGGCTATCGCATCCGCGTTGCAGTTCGCCGCCCGGATCTTGCCGGTTTCCTGCAGCCGCTCGGCAATGTCGGCCAGATTTCCTTCGCCCAGGCCAATCTGCGTTACAAGGACTCGATCGTTCGGGCTGTCGAAGATGCCGATCATGTCGTCAACTGCGTCGGCCTGCTGTTCGAAAATGGCCGCAACACCTTTGATGCCGTGCAGGAATTCGGCGCGCGCGCCGTTGCAGAAGCTGCCAAGGCGGCAGGTGCGACGCTGACCCATATTTCGGCAATCGGCGCCGATGCGAATTCTTCGATCGGATATGCCCGCACCAAGGGCCGTGCCGAAGCCGCGATCCGCTCCATTTTGCCCGACGCCATTGTTCTGCGCCCGTCCATCGTCTTCGGCCCTGAAGACAACTTCTTCAACAAGTTTGCCGGCATGGCGCGCACGCTTCCCTTCCTCCCTTTGATCGGTGGCGGCAAGACGAAGTTCCAGCCCGTCTATGTCGAGGATGTCGCGGAAGCCGTCGCCCGCAGCGTCGATGGTCAGTTGAAGCCCGGCGCCACCTACGAGCTTGGCGGCCAGGACGTCTTGACCTTCCGCCAATGTCTTGAGGCGGTGCTGGAAGCAACATACCGCGAACGCCCGATGGTCAACCTGCCCTTTGGCATTGCGTCATTGATGGGTTCGGTCGCCTCTCTCATTCCTCTGATCAAGCCTCCCTTCACCTCCGACCAGATTGCCCTGTTGAAGAAGGACAATGTGGTGTCGGCAGAAGCGGCAAAGGCTGGCCTGACGTTGGAAGGAATGGGGATCACGCCCGTTCGCATCACCTCGGTTCTCTCGTCTTATCTGGTCAGCTACCGCCCGCACGGCCAGTTCAGCAACGCCGGAAAGGCTGCTTAAGGCGTCACCCGTCCTTTGGAAGCAGGAACGGTGCTCTCGCTGTTCGCGCCAACGCCTCGTGCGTGCCCGGCGTCGATTCCGATTTAGGGCATGTCGCGCAAAAGTGCGCAGCGGTTTTGCGATCACGACATGCAATAACAAAGACCTAGAGCGTATGAGCGAATCTGAAAGATCGCGACACGCTTTAGGGCCTATGCACGGGGCTTTTTTCAAGCGCATTGCAACCAAAAATTACGTCGACCGTTATGATCCCAACGAACTGGGCAACGTTGAATTCGTTGCCACGTTCAAGGGGTGGGAATGTCGCGGAAACGCGTGGGGAATGCCGCAAGCGTGGCGCAAGGGCAACGGTGGAAAAGTCTTCACATTAACCCGGTGTTCAGCAACGTCAGTTATTGGTAAACGCCACAATCACGACACATCCTCCATCGAACAACCAACCAGCGGCGTGACCGCTCGTATTTTAATTTTGAAAGGCAATGAGAAATGGGCAGGTCTATCGCACTCTTTTTTGCGTGTGCGGCGTTGGTTGTTCTGGCAGGTTCGTTCATGGCTCCGGGCACGGTTGCCGCAGGCAAGACCGGTTGCTCTCCCGCCTATGGGGTTGACCCATGTGCAACGAGCTCCATCTCTGCACAGTGAGGCTGGTGGCCTGATGGCCGTTGCATGAAAAGGCTAAGCGCCCGGAGAAAAAATCCAGGGCGCTTTTTTATTGCAGCCGCTCACCACCCACCCACAGACTGTGGTGCAACGCAGCATTAAAGTTACGTTAAAAAAGCTTTGTCTATTATTTCCTGCCAAAGCCGCACTTTGAGCTTGTTTCCACCACAGATAAGCAACCGCAAGAAACACAAACCCTGAGCGCAAATGCCAACTCTTTATCATTCCTCTATGTCGACAGCGTCGCGGTTCGTCCGGCTGATCCTTGCCGAATATGGCTTCCAGATCGATCTCGTCGAGGAGCAGCCTTGGGAAAAAAGGCGGGAATTTTTAGCGCTCAATCCGGCTGGCACCTTGCCCGTCTATCTGGATGACAATATGCGCTCACTCTGCGGGCCTTATGTGCTTGCAGAGTTTCTGGATGAGGCGCATGGCGTGCTGAAGCGCGATCGTCGTCTTTTGGCGGAAGAGCCGTTTCAGCGCGCTGAGATACGCCGTTTGACCGAGTGGTTTTTGCAGAAGATGGAAAACGACGTCACCAAGCCCTTGGTGCGCGAGCGTGTCTACAAATTGCAGATGACGGCAGCCCAAGGCGGAGGTCCACCGGACTCGAAACTCCTGCGCACCGCGCGCTCGAACATTCGCCAGCATATGAAGTATCTCGAATGGCTTGCCGGGTCGCGTACCTGGATTGCTGGCGATCGTTTGAGCTATGCCGATCTCGCCGCGGCTGCATCGGTTTCCATTCTCGACTATCTCGGAGAGATCAACTGGCTCGAAGCGCCGATTGCCAAGGAATGGTACCAGCGGGTCAAATCGCGCCCATCCTTCCGGCCGCTTTTGGCAGAACGGGTACCACGTCTAGCGCCCTCCTCCCATTATGCCGATCTCGATTTCTAATCCTGTCGCGAGGCATTATAGATAACGTCTCAGTCGGCGCAGTGCCGGCAGGCGTTCCAGGAGAGAAGCAATCGACACGGTCTTGCAGAAGCAGGAGCTGCGTGCCCGCAAGCTGACGGATTTCGTTCGCGCGGAAGCAACGGCGCTTGGCTTCGACCTCTGTCGCATCACCTCGCCGGAGGCCATTCCGCTGGCTCCTGAACGCTTGCAGCAGTTTTTGGAAAACGGCTACCACGGCACCATGGGGTGGATGGCGGAAACGGCGGAGCGGCGAGCTTCTCCCAAGACCCTGTGGGGCGATGTCCGCTCCATCGTCATGTTCGGCTTGAATTATGGACCGGAGGAAGACCCGCGCACAATCCTCGAAAAGCCGGACAAGGCCGCGATCTCTGTCTACGCCCGCAACCGCGACTATCATGATGTGATCAAAGGACGGCTGAAGGAGATCGCAACGCGCTTCGCGGCCCGTGCGGGCGAGGACGTCAAGGTCTTCGTCGATACCGCGCCTGTCATGGAAAAGCCGCTGGCGGCGGCTGCCGGTCTTGGCTGGCAAGGCAAGCACACCAATCTCGTCAGCCGCTCCTTCGGCTCATGGCTCTTTCTCGGCAGCATGTTCACCACCGCCGAACTCTGTCTTGACGAGCCTGAGCGTGATCACTGCGGCTCCTGTCGCGCCTGTCTCGATGCCTGCCCGACCAATGCCTTTCCGGCGCCTTACAAGCTCGATGCGCGGCGCTGCATCTCGTATCTGACGATTGAGCATAAAGGGCCGATACCGCACGAATTCAGGCCGATGATCGGCAACCGCATCTACGGCTGCGATGATTGCCTTGCGGCCTGTCCCTGGAACAAGTTTGCGGCAAGCGCTTCAGAGATGAAGTTGCAGGCCCGCGAGGATCTCAAGGAGCCTCGGATCGATTTTCTTCTTGGGCTCGATGATGCGACCTTTCGGGCCTTCTTCAGCGGGTCGCCGGTCAAGCGGATTGGCCGTAACCGCTTCGTCCGCAACGTTCTGATCGCAGCCGGCAATTCGAAGGATTGTCGCTTTATCGAACAGTGCAAACAACTCACAGCGGATGCGTCGCCGGACGTGCGCGGCATGGCTGTGTGGGCGCTGTCGCAGTTGATGGACAGGCAAAGCTTCCATGCTTACGCTGCGGCGCACACGGCTGAAGACGATTCGGACGTGCAGGAAGAATGGCGTATCGCAGGGGTATAGATGTCGCAGCTGATGATTTTCGGTGCTGGATATTCCGGCAGAGCGATCGCCAAAAGTCTTCAGGACAGCATGGTGCGGGTGTGCGGTACCACGCGAAGCGCCGAACAGGCCGATAAGCTACGCAGCCTCGGCATCACCCCCTTTATCTTCGACGGCGAGACGCTTGACGGCGCTATACGGAGCGAACTCTCAACAGTCACGCATCTGGTCCAATCGATTGCTCCCGGCAGGACGGGTGATCCCCCGATGCGCCTGTGCGGCGGGGATCTGAAGTCGCTTATGCCCCAGCTGGAGTGGGTCGCCTATCTTTCCACGGTCGGCGTTTACGGCAATCACGACGGTGCCTGGGTGGATGAGGAAACGCCTTGCAAGCCTGTCTCCGCGCGCTCGCTGGAGCGAGTAGAGGCCGAACAGGCGTGGACAAAAGCGGCGGATGACGCTTTCGTGCCTCTTTGTATTCTGCGTCTCTCGGGCATATATGGACCGGGGCGCAATGGCTTCATGAACCTGGAGAAGGGAACCGCCCGGCGCCTTATCAAGCAGGATCAGGTGTTCAATCGCATCCGTGTCGAGGACATAGGGGCGGCAAGCGCCTTTCTCGTTTCACGCAACGCCAGCGGCATCTTCAACGTGACCGACGACGAACCGGCGCCGCCACAGGATGTGGTGACATTCGCCGCAGAGCTGATGGGGATCGAACCTCCCCCAGAACAATCTTTCGAGACTGCGGAATTGAGCCCCATGGCCCGGTCCTTCTATGGCGAGAACAAACGGGTCTCGAACGGCAAGCTCCGCGACATGGGCTTTTCGTTTCGCTTTCCAGATTACCGCGCATCGCTGCGCCAATTATGGGAGAGCGGGGCGTGGAAAGATGAATGGACGTTCATCTAAGAAGGGTGAAAAATCCATGCAAACGGCCTTTTGAGGATGTTTATCATCGTCAAATTTGTCTTTAACGTTTTATTAATGTGCAAATTTAGGAGAATTTTTCAGCTTTTAGAAAATTATTTCACCCGGCTTTTGTGAACTCGAGAGTGTAATACGCCTGCGGCAACCCCTCTATGCTTGCAGTTTGATTCTAAACAAATTTTTCCAAAACCATAGACGGCTATCTAAAATCGAGTCTCCCATTATCGATCACGAATGTTACAGTCTGTAACAGTTCGTGATTGGATCAAGGCAAGTTTTTGCCATTTTTCCGCGGCCCTAAACTCTCCGCAATTCATTCGGCGCGGGGCCGAGTATCAGGGAAGCACAGTTTGACGACTATCCGACGCATGACTATTGCGGCAGCAACTATCGCCGCCTGCTGTTTTATCGCTCCTCTTCAAGCCAATGCTGCAAATGGTTGCGGCGGCGCATCTTGGTATGCTCTCACCTCCAAGACTGCTTCCGGCGAGAGGATGAACCCTTCCAATCTGACTGCGGCGCATCGCTCCTTGCGGTTCGGCACCAAGGTCAAGGTGACCAATGCCCGCAATGGCAAAGCCGTTGTCGTTCGCATCAATGACCGTGGCCCGTTCATCAAGGGTCGTGTTCTGGACCTGTCCAGGGCTGCAGCCAAGAACCTCGGCATGGTCAGCTCCGGCACCGCCAAGGTTTGCTACGAGATCGTCGCCGCCAAGTAAGACTTGTTTTGCCGCATGTCGTTCTCGCGAAATCGTTTTAGACATTTAACGCGAACCATGCTTTGATTTCCGAAGCGCTTTTTCGGGAATTCCAGCCTAAGCCTTGCCCTCGCCGCCATTCGCGTCTACCAACCGGGCATTCACTGAAATGAGGTAGACAATGCGTTTGGGCGGGCGTTTGGCCGGAGCAATCGAAGTGTTGGCAGATATCGAGGCGCGCAGACGCCCCGTCGCCGACGCACTGAAAGACTGGGGACTGGCGCATCGTTTCGCTGGTTCCGGCGACAGGGCCGCCATCGGCAACATCGTCTACGATGCCCTTCGCATGAAACTGTCCCACGCATGGTTGATGGATGACGATAGCGCGACCGCCCTTGGCTATGCCGTGATGCTACGCCAATGGGGTAAAACGCCGGAGCAATTGGCACAGGAATTCGAAGGCGACAAGTTTGCCCCTCCACCTCTGTCCGACAACTCACTGACTGCGCTGACCACCCGCCCGCTCGCCGACGCGCCTCTCCATATCCAAGGCGATATTCCGGAATGGGTTCAGCCATCGCTCGAAGCGGCTTTTTCCGACGACTGGCTTCGCCAGGCACAGGCGCTGAATGAACGCCCGACACTCGATCTTCGCGCCAACACGCTGAAGGCAAACCGTGACAAGGTGCTCAAGGCGCTGGAGGACAGCGGCGCGGTCGCGACCCGCATCGCTCGCCAGGGTGTGCGTATCCCAGCTGGCGAAGGTCCGTCGCGCTTGCCCAATGTCACAGCCGAGCTTTCCTTCCAGAAGGGCTGGTTCGAGGTGCAGGACGAGGGTTCTCAGATCGTCGCCGATCTCGCCGGAGCCACTGAAGGCGAACAGATCCTCGATTATTGCGCCGGCGGCGGCGGCAAGACGCTGGCTATGGCCGCGTCCATGAACAACAAAGGCCAAGTTCACGCTTTCGACGCGGACAGAAAGCGTCTGGCACCGATCATCGAGCGTCTGAAGCGGGCCGGTACGCGAAACGTTCAGGTGCATGATAGACCAGCCGGGCTGGACGCCTTCCGGGAGAAGTTTGATCGCGTACTGGTGGACGCTCCTTGCACAGGCACAGGCACGTGGCGCAGACGCCCGGATACAAAATGGCGTCTCACGCAGCGAAATATTGAAGAGCGCGTCGGTCAGCAGGCCGAAGCACTAGATCAGGCAAAGGCCTTTGTGCGCCCGGGCGGTGAACTGCTCTACGTCACATGCTCTGTGCTACCGGAAGAAAACGAGCGTCAGGTTCGTCGCTTCTGCGCCGAAAACCCGGAATTCTCCATCGTCTCAGCACTCGACCGGTGGACAAAGACCTTCGGACCGGCGGCGGCCAAGCCTTACTCCGCAGATGGTGAAACGGTAACTCTGACGCCAGCGACGACAGACACGGATGGCTTCTTTTTCTGCGCCATGACCCGCAAGGCATAGAAAGCATTTTCTCATATAAACGCTGCTGCACGGCGATGCGGTCGCCGGCAGTCCGTTTGTTGGAAATCTTCTAAACTAGAATATTTGACACCAGTTTACGATTGGTTCAGAACTCGCCTTCACAGCCTCGTTACCGCAGTGCTGGACAGGAGAGAGCATGTTTCGCAAAACCGTTCTGAGCGCCAGCATGGCGCTTCTCGCTGCATCGTCAGCATTCACCGCGGCTCCAGCCAGAGCAGCAACCGATCCCGCTGCCGTGGTCAAGCACTATGCCGAACTGGCACAGGCGAAATATCAGGATTCGTTGACCACAGCAGAGGCACTGGACAAGGCGATCGATGCGTTGATCGCCACGCCAAGCGAGGCAACGCTCAAGGCTGCACGCGACGCCTGGATCAAGGCACGCGTTCCCTATCAGCAGTCGGAAGTCTACCGTTTCGGCAACCCGATCGTTGATGAGTGGGAAGGCAAGGTCAATGCATGGCCGTTGGACGAAGGCCTCATCGATTATGTCGATAGTTCTTATGGCACGGAAAGCGATGAGAACGAGCTTTACACAGCCAACATTATCGCCAACAAACAGCTGACCGTTGGTGGCGAAGTCGTCGACGCATCGAAGATCACGCCAGAACTGATCAGAAGCCTTGCGGAAGCCGGTGAGGTGGAAGCCAACGTTACCACGGGTTATCACGCCATCGAGTTTCTGCTGTGGGGTCAGGATTTGAACGGCACCGGCCCGGGTGCAGGCAACCGCCCCTACACCGACTACGATACGAAGAACTGCACAGGCGGTAATTGCGACCGCCGCGCCGATTATCTGAAAGCCGCGTCCACCCTGCTCGTCTCAGACCTGAAGGAAATGGCCGCGAACTGGGCGCCGGACGGCGAGGCGACGAAGAATGTCGAGGCCGATCCCAAAAAGGGCCTGACCGCCATTCTCACCGGCATGGGCTCGCTGTCCTATGGCGAGCTTGCGGGCGAGCGCATGAAGCTCGGCCTGCTGTTGCACGATCCTGAAGAAGAGCATGATTGCTTCTCCGACAACACCTATAACTCGCACCTCAATGACGCGATCGGCATCGCCTCGGCCTATACCGGCGAATACACACGCGCCGACGGTACCAAGATGAGCGGGCCTTCGCTTTCCGATCTCGTTTCCGCCAGCGACAAGAAGCTGGACGACGAGATGAAAGCGAAGCTCAACAAGACTCTCGATGCCATGCACGCCATGGAAAAGCGCGCCCAGACCGTTGAGGCCTACGACCAGATGATTGGCGAAGGCAACAAGGAGGGCAACGCCGTGGTTCAGACCGCCATCGACGGCCTTCTCGACCAGACCAAGACGATCGAACGCGTCATTGCCGCTCTCGATCTCGGCAAGATCGAGCTTGAAGGCTCTCAGAGCCTCGACAATCCGAACGCTGTCTTCAAGTAAGATTGCGTATTCCAAAATCGGATGAGGCCTTCTTTCAAGGCGGCCTCATCAACTCTTTTTCTTTGTCGCAGCCGGATCATCGTGAGCCGAGGACATGAAGCGCACTGATCTGTATCGGCTCTTTACGCCCATCCTCGCCCTTCTCGTGTGCGGCCTTCCGTCACTGGCTGCCGATACAGCTCGCCGTGACATTTCCCAAAGCGATCTTAATCGCGTTCGCGCGGTCACAGCGCCCACCACCGACTTCTCCAAGGCCGAACCATTCGAGGCCATGTCTGCCGGTGCCGCGACAACCAAGGTCGCTCCGGGCAATACGTCCTTCTCCCAACCATCCGCCACCATCGACCTGGAGCAGGGCCAGAACTTCAAGCTCGGTCACGCGCTGTTCCAGAAGCTGTGGGTGTCGGCCCCCTCTTCGACACAGGCCTCCGATGGGTTGGGGCCGCTCTATAACGCCCGCTCCTGTCAGACCTGTCATATCAATGACGGGCGTGGCCGCCCGCCCCGAGACGGAGAGGACGCAGTGTCGATGATCGCCCGCTTTGCTCGCCCTGCACGCACGCCCGCCGAAGAGACGCTGTTCCAGGACCATCGCGTGCTGAACTTCCCGGATGTTACCTATGGCGCGCAACTGCAAAACCTTGCGGTGCCTGGCTTGCAGGCGGAAGGAAAATTGACCGTTGCCTATGAGGAGCGGGAGATGACGCTTGGCGACGGTGACGTGGTGTCACTGCGCAAACCGACTTATCGCGTCGATGGCTTGGCTGATGGCCCCCTCGAAGCAGCAACCTCCATCTCCCCCCGGATCGCGCAGCCCACCCTTGGCCTCGGCCTGATCGAAGCGATCGCGCAGGAAGACATTCTCGCCAACGCCGATCCTGAGGACAAAAACCGCGATGGGATATCCGGCAAGCCCGCCTGGGTTCGCGATCATCGCTCAGGCGCGCTGGCGCTCGGTCGTTTCGGCTGGAAGGCGCAGAATGCCACGGTGCGGGATCAGGCCGCCATGGCCTTCTCACACGATCTCGGCATATCGACACCTGACGCGCCGAATGCCTATGGGGATTGCACCGAGCGGCAGACGGACTGTCTCGCCATGCCGACCGGCGTACAAAAACGACTGGGAGATACCGAAGCGCCATCCCCGGTTCTCGATCTCGTGACCTTCTACACCGAAAACCTGAGTGTTCCGGCCCGACGCAATGTGGATGCCCCCAATGTCCTGCGCGGTAAGCAGATGTTCTACGACAGCGGCTGCGCGTCCTGTCACACACCTAAATTTGTGACCAGACGCAACGCCGAAGATCCGCTTCACTCCTTCCAGCTGATCTGGCCCTACTCGGATTTCCTTCTGCATGACATGGGCGATGGTTTGGCGGATGGACAGCCAGTCGGCGATGCAACGGGCAATGAATGGCGCACGCCGCCGCTCTGGGGGATCGGCTTGACGGGCGCCGTCAACGGTAACGATTTCTATCTGCATGACGGGCGGGCGCGCAGCCTGACTGAAGCCATTCTCTGGCATGGCGGTGAGGGGCAAAAAGCGCGCGACGCCTTTGCCGCCTTGCAAAAATCTGACCGGCAGGCATTGCTGACATTTCTGGAGTCTCTTTGATGGACATTTCGATGCGCAAACTTATCGCAGCCCTACCTCTGACGATGCTTCTCTTCGTCGGTACGGCTAAGGCCCAGGATGTCGAACTGATGCCGCCGCCACCGCTCGACCCAGTCAAGGTGCGTGCGACGATGGAAAAGGCGGTCGATGGCTTCATCCGCCCCGGCTATGAGACCTTCCGCGACAAGGCGAGCCTGCTGGAAGGCACGATGAAGGCGCTGTGCGCTGACCCATCGGCCGACAGGATGAAGGATGCCAAGCAGGGCTTTGCCGATACGGTCGATGCATGGTCGCATATCGAAGTCGTTCGTGTCGGTCCGGTGATCGAGCAGAACCGTTTCGAGCGCATTCTCTATTATCCGGACAAGAAGGGGCTGGGCTTGAAGCAGGTGCAGCGCTATCTCACTGACAAGGACGAGAGCGTCACGACGGCAGAAGGATTGAAGACAAAGAGTGTCGCGGCACAAGGGCTTGGCGCTCTGGAGTTCGTCCTCTACGGCACCGGTGCTGATGCGCTGGCATTGCAGAAGAACGATTTCCGCTGCCGCTATGGCGCGGCAATCGCCGGTAATCTCGCCAATATCGGAAACGAACTGGTGGCGAGCTGGACGGCTCCGGACGGCACCGCGAAAAACTGGAAGGAGCCGGGACCGGACAATCCCGTTTTTCGCGACGAGCGCGAGGCGCTGGTGGCCATGCTGGGCATTCTCGTCCACGCCTCGGAAGCGATCCGCGACCAGCGCATCGAGACCTTCTATAAGGGGCCGGACAATGTGAAATTTCCACGCACCGCCATTTACTGGCGCTCCGGCCTCACCTGGAAAAGCATCGGCGACAATATCGCTGCCGTTCAGGATCTGCTCCACACCGCGCAGATGGGCGATCTCCTGCCGCCGGATCAACGCTCGATCATCGGTTCCATCGACTTCATCGCCAAGTCCATGGTCCGCGTCTCCGGCACCATCAATCCCGATGTCGAGAAAGCCTTGGCTGACGACAAGGAGCGCGCCAAGGTCGATTACCTGCTGTTGAACGGCAAGGACCTGATCTACCGCATCAACGACCAATATGGCGGCGCCATTGGTCTAAGCTCGGGCTTTTCCTTTTCGGACGGAGACTGACGTGGACAAGGATCGGCGTCTCCTGATCGACAGGCGCAGCTTTATCAAGGCAGCAGGTATTCCCTTTCTGGCATCGCTCGCGCCGCGTTCGCTCTTCGCGCTGGAGCGCACGGATGCCGTCTTCGCCTCCGCCTTCCGGGCTCGTGACGGCGCCTATGGTGTCGCGACGTTGAGCGAGGCTGGCGAGATCATCGACAGGGTCGCCTTGCCGGCACGAGCGCACGGCATGGCTTTCAGCCCCGAGACGGGTATGACGGTCGCTTTCGCTCGCAGGCCAGGCACGTTCTTCGTCGCCTTCGATCCTGGCGGTCGCAGCACGCCGGTCGTCGTCAACACCCCGGAAGGCCGTCACTTTTACGGACATGGCCAGTTTTCACCGGATGGCACGATCCTCTATGCCAGCGAGAACGACTTCGACGGCAATCGCGGTGTGATCGGCCTTTATGATGCGCGAGACGGCTTTCGCCGCATTGGCGAATATGACGCATATGGGATTGGTACTCACGACATGACGGTGAGTGCCGATGGCACCATGATCGTGATTGCCAATGGCGGCATCGAGACCCACCCGGATTTCGGCCGCACCAAGCTCAACATCGACCGCATGGAGCCCTCCCTCGTGCTTCTGGACGCTGCGACGGGCAGCCTTATACAGAAACACGCACTTCCGGAGCGGTTGAAGCAGCTTTCCACCCGCCACGTCGATCTCGGCAATGACGGTCGAATCTGGTTTGCCTGCCAGTATGAAGGCCCGCGCAATGACGTGCCGCCACTCGCCGGCCATTTCTCCAAGGGCGAAGATCTACGCTTCGTTTCTCTTCCCGATGAAACGACCGCCCGACTTGCCAACTATGTCGGCGCCATCGCCGTCAACCGAGAGGCAGGCATAGTCGGGCTAACGTCTCCCAACGGCAACGCCTTCGTGACACTGAACGAGAAGAACGGCGCGGTACTGACGCAGACGACACTCCGGGAAGCGGCAGGCGTCGCCGCATCGGATCACGGCGTCATTGCGTCCTCCTATGATGGGGAATTTGCGGGCAGGGTGAGCGGGGTTTCATGGGATCAGCATATTGCGCGAATCTCACGCTAATTTGTTGAAATAGCGCGGGAACCAAAGCCTGTTGCCACCATTCTTCCGGCATGAAGCACGCGCTCGTCGTCTATCTCGTCTTTATCGTTGTCGTTGTTACATGTGGCGCGTTGATTGGCATCAACAACGTGCCGGGCGACTGGTACCAGTCGCTGAACAAGCCGCCATTCAATCCTCCCAACTGGATTTTTGGTCCCGTCTGGACAACGCTGTATGTGATGATTGCGATCGCCGGCGCGCGCACGTGGCTTCAGAGCCGCATGGGCGGACGCATGCAGCTTTGGGGCAGCCAGATGCTGCTGAATTTCCTTTGGTCGCCGATGTTCTTCGGCATGCAGAGCCCGGCCGCAGGCCTGATCATCATCGTTCCGATGCTCGTCTGCATCATCGCCTTCATCATCATGGCGTCCAGCCGCGACCGCCTGTCCATGTGGCTCTTCCTCCCCTATGCCGCTTGGGTCTCTTTCGCCACGCTGCTGAATGCAAGCATCCTCTACTTGAACTAATCGCAAGACTGTTCCACTCCGCGACAACCATTGAAAGCGTCGGAGTGGAAACCTTAGCCGAAACTGGCTAAGATCGCTTCGAGAGCCATGGGAGGCGGCGATCGAAAGCCGAAAATCTATGAATGTTTCGGATCACATAAAAGAAATCGAGCATGCCGCGGATGGCCGGAACACTGGCCGCGATGCAGTCGTGTTGGAATCCTGGCGACGCTGCCTCGATACCTACCAGTTGGATCCGGCAAAAGCGCGTGAGGCCGTGATCGTGTCGGAGACGCGCCTGCGCGAACATCGTCAGCGCTCTGAAGATCTTGTGCATATTGCCCGCTCCGCCCTGGAGGGGCTTTACCGGCAGGTGGCGGAGCAGAATTACGTGCTTCTTCTGTCCGATCGGCAGGGAGTGACGGTCGAATTCCTCGGCGATCCCTCCTTCAACAACAATTTGCGCAAGGCAGGACTTTACCTCGGATCGGAATGGTCCGAGCCCCGCGCTGGCACTTGCGCTGTGGGAGCCTGTATTGCGACCGGCGAAGCGCTGACCATTCACCAGACCGACCATTTCGATGTCACGCATACGCCGCTCTCCTGCACGGCCGCGCCCGTCTACGATACGCAATGTGTTCTTGCGGCGGTGTTGGATATCTCGCTTTTGAGTTCTCCCATCCTCAAGACAAGTCAGAACATGGCTCGGCACCTCGTGTCTTCGACGGTGCGGAGAATAGAACTGGCAAACCTGATGGCCAGCAGCCGGCATGATCTCGTCCTGCGTTTTGCGGGCGCGCCGGAGTTTTTGGATATCGATCCGGAAGCGGCACTCTCCGTCGATGGCGCCGGCCGGATCACCGGCATGACCCATGGCGCTGCCCGCTTCCTTGCCGCATCGAGAGGTCTCGATTGGCGGAGGTCGGAAGACATTCTCGGACAACGCGTCGAAGAGTTTTTCGAAGCCGACCTCGATGAGCTTGCCTCGCATACCCGTTCCAGCCTTCCACAGGACAGGCAGATCATGGTGAAGGGCGGAGCCGTATTGTACGCCCACGCAATCGAACCGCAGCAGAGCAGATCGGGCATAGCACTGACACGGTCGAAACCTCGGACGACGATTTCAAGGATCGGCGAAAGCGGACTGGCAGTCCAAAACCTTCAGCGGAAGGTGGCGAAACTTGCTCCTTCAAGACTTCCGATCCTTCTGCAGGGCGAGACCGGCACCGGCAAGGAGCATCTGGCGCGCATCATTCATGATGCAAGTGGGCTCTCCGGCCGGTTTGTCACCGTCAATTGTGCTGCTATTCCCGAACAGCTGATTGAGAGCGAGTTGTTCGGCTATCTTCCAGGCGCTTTCACCGGCGCCTTGCCAAAGGGGCGCAAGGGGCTTGTGGAAGAAGCGGATGGCGGAACGCTTTTCCTGGATGAAATTGGCGATATGCCGCTGACTGCCCAGAGCAGGCTGCTGCGTGTTCTGGCGGAAGGAGAGGTTCTCCCCGTCGGCGGATCGACGCCGCAAAAGGTCGATTTCCGGGTGATCTCCGCGTCACACCGCCCCTTGAGTGAGATGGTGCGCGCTCGAGATTTCCGCGAAGATCTTTACTACCGACTGAATGCCGCCGTTATGACCTTACCGCCGCTGAGAGAGCGCGAGGACTTTCCATGGCTTCTCGACAGGACATTGGAGAAGCACGGCGCACCAGATCGCCCGCTTGCCCTCTCCAACGCCGCGCGTGTGGCGCTCGTCCATCATCGCTGGCCCGGGAATATTCGCGAGTTGGACAATACCATCGCTTTTGCTGCAGCGCTCTGCGACGACGGTTTGATTACGGTGGACGATCTCCCTGAGCACCTGATTTTCACATCCGTGACCCCCGCGATTGACGACGGGGATTCCGATCTTCGCGCGCTGCTGGCCGCTTGCAACGGCAACATATCCGAGGCGGCCAGACGGATCGGTGTGGATCGCACGACGCTGCATCGAAGGATGCGGAAGCTCGGCATCAGTAAGCCTCACTAAGTGAGGCGTTTGCCACAACTGTTGCACCACAGCTGTGGCGGAATGCAAAACCATCCTCTAGCGAAACCCCTACAATCCCGGCATCTCAGCCAATGACTGCTTCTGGCACGGTCGTTGCACCTTCCTTGGCATTAGACGCCATGGAGGACAAAATGCGCGCCCTTAGATTTCATGCGGCCAAGGATCTGCGGATCGAAGACGTTCCCGATCCCAAACATCCCGGACCGGGACAGGTTCTGGTCCGCAACCGCTTCGTCGGCATATGCGGCACCGATCTCCACGAATATAGCTACGGTCCGATCTTTATTCCTACAGAGCCGCACCCTTTCACGGGCGCGCATGGCCCACAAATCCTGGGCCATGAATTTGGTGGCGTGGTCGAGGCGGTTGGTGAAGGCGTGACCTCCGTTCGCGCCGGTGATCGCGTATCGATCCAGCCGCTCGTCATGCCGCGATCCGGCGATTACTTCGCCGATCGCGGCCTCTTCCACCTCAGCCCTCAACTGGCCCTCGTCGGGTTGAGCTGGGATGGCGGCGGCATGGCCGAGGCCGCGCTGGTCAACGAATACAACGTCCAGAAAATTCCAGACGGCATGACCGATGAGGAGGCCGCGCTCGTCGAGCCGACGGCAGTTGCCGTCTATGCCTGCGATCGTGGCGGCGTGACCGCCGGCAACAGCGTCCTGGTGACCGGTGCGGGACCGATCG
The DNA here is from genome assembly GCF_030819035.1 of Agrobacterium sp. SORGH_AS 787. NCBI lineage: Bacteria > Pseudomonadati > Pseudomonadota > Alphaproteobacteria > Hyphomicrobiales > Rhizobiaceae > Agrobacterium > Agrobacterium sp. SORGH_AS 787. Next base: position 1,086,844 of record NZ_JAUTBG010000001.1, on the reverse strand, counting down.
GCATGTTGACGCTTCTCGCCGCCCGCGCCGCCGGTGCGGCACAGCTTTTCGTCTCCGATCTCAACGATGCACGCCTCGAGCTGGCTCGCAGCGTTATTCCCGACGTCATCACGATCAACCCGAAGCGCGATCATGTGGGTGATGTTGTGCGCTCGGCGACCGAAGGACTGGTCGGCTGCGATGTCGCGATCGAATGCGTCGGCAACGAACATGCTTTGAAAGCCTGTGTCGATGCGGTGCGCAAGCAGGGCGTCGTTGTGCAGACGGGTCTCCACCCGCATGAAAACCCGCTCGACTGGTTCCAGGTGACCTTCCGGGATCTCGAGATCAAGGGCTCGTGGGCTTACCCGACCCATTACTGGCCACGCGTGATCCGCTTGATTGCCTCTGGCCTGTTACCCGCCACGAAGATCGTCACCAAGCGCATCACGCTGGATACCGCTGTTTCGGAGGGCTTCGATGCCTTGCTGGATCCAGCCGGTACGCATCTGAAGATCCTCATCGATCTTTCGAAGTAGCATTCTCTGTCGCAGGCCGGGAAGAGGAGCCCGGCAGGCGGCAGGCCATTGGCTTGCAGGCGGGAAGACCGCCGCTTGCCACAAGACCCAAGCAAAACCATGGAGGAGATGAATATGCTTGATGTCAGTCCCGTCACCAAAATCGACACCGCCCTTTCCAAGCTCGGCAAAGCGCTGGAAGCCGGTGACATCGATGCCGCCGTCCACATGTTTCAAGCCGATTGCTACTGGCGCGATCTGGTGACGTTCACCTGGAACCTGAAGACGCTGGAAGGCCGCGAAGAGATCCGCGGCATGCTGGAGAAGCAGCTTGCGGCCATCAAGCCTTCCGGCTTTGTCCAGGATGGCAAGGAGCCGGCGTCGGAAGGCGGTGGCGTCACCGAGGGCTGGTTCGAATTCGAGACGGCCAAGGCGCGTGGGTACGGCCACATCCGTCTGAAGGATGGGCTGATCTGGACCTTGCTGACAACAATGAGCGAGTTGAAGGGTCACGAAGAGCCGAAAGGCGTTCGCCGTCCGATGGGCGCCGAACATGGTCATGACCGCAATCGCAGGACCTGGAAGGAGAAGCGCGAAGCCGAGGCCACAGAACTCGGTTATTCTGAGCAACCCTATGTCGTCATCATCGGCGGAGGCCAGGGCGGCATTGCGCTTGGAGCGCGTCTTCGTCAACTCGGCGTTCCCGCGATCATCATCGAAAAGAACGAGCGGCCGGGCGACAGCTGGCGCAAGCGATACAAGTCACTCTGCCTGCACGATCCCGTCTGGTACGATCATCTCCCCTATATTCCATTCCCGGAAAACTGGCCGGTCTTCACTCCCAAGGACAAGGTCGGTGATTGGCTGGAGATGTACACCAAGGTCATGGAGCTGAACTACTGGGGCTCGACCACCTGCAAATCGGCGCAATATGACGAGGCTAAGGGCGAATGGACAGTCATTGTCGACCGCGCCGGTGAGGACGTCGTGCTGCGGCCGAAACAGCTCGTGCTGGCCACCGGTATGTCCGGAAAACCCAACATTCCGAAATTTCCGGGGCAGGAGATCTTCAAGGGAGAACAGCAGCACTCGTCGCAGCATCCCGGCCCGGATGCCTATGCCGGAAAGAAGGTGGTCGTCATCGGCTCCAACAACTCGGCCCATGATATTTGCGCGGCCCTTTGGGAGGCAGGTGCCGATGTCACCATGCTACAGCGGTCATCCACCCATATCGTCAAATCGGACTCGCTGATGGAAATCGGTCTCGGTGATCTTTACTCCGAACGCGCAGTGGCAAGCGGCATGACGACGCGCAAGGCCGATCTCATCTTCGCCTCGCTCCCCTACAGGATCATGCATGAGTTTCAGATCCCGATTTACAACCGGATACGGGAAAAGGACGCAGACTTTTATGCCGCACTGGAGAAAGCAGGTTTCATGCTGGACTTTGGGGATGACGAATCCGGTCTCTTCATGAAGTATCTTCGCCGCGGATCCGGCTATTACATCGACGTCGGCGCTTGCGATCTGGTGATCGACGGGTCGATCAAATTGAAGTCCGGCGTGGATGTCTCTCACCTCACGGAAAATGCCGTGGTGTTGAAGGACGGCACGGAGCTGCCGGCCGATCTGGTGGTCTACGCGACCGGTTATGGCTCGATGAATGGCTGGGCGGCAGATCTCATCTCCCGCGAGGTGGCAGACAAGGTGGGCAAATGCTGGGGCCTCGGCTCCAACACGACGAAGGACCCCGGCCCCTGGGAAGGGGAGCAGCGCAACATGTGGAAGCCGACCCAACAACAGGCGCTGTGGTTCCATGGTGGCAACCTGCATCAGTCGCGCCACTACTCGCAATATCTGTCGCTTCAACTGAAGGCGCGCCAGGTCGGGCTTGAAACCCCGGTCTATGGTCTGGAGCAGCCCCATCACCTTGCGTGATGTCAAATCGGCCTCGATCCGTCGGTTGGCAAGAACCGGCGGATCAGCCACCCTTGTCTTGCGCGTGAACGGACGCCATGTCATTTTTGCGTAAAAATGAGAGGCAGGGGAATGGCATTCACCGATCCTGGCGATTTTCGCCAGCGCATTGAAAAGAGCTTTGCACGCCAAGGCGTCGTTCAGGCAATCAGGGCCGAGCTTTCGCGTATCGAGCACAGGCTGGTCGAAATCGAACTGCCTTTTCACCCCAAGCTCACTCAGCAACACGGGATATTGCATGCGGGCGTCATCGCCGCCGCACTCGATACCGCCTGCACCTATGCCGCCTACACTATCGTCGAGCCCGAAGCGTCCCTGCTGACGATCGAGTTCAAGGTCAATCTGATGTCCCCGGGGCGCGGCGAGCGTTTTCTCTTCCGCGGTGAAATCACCAAGCCCGGCAGCAACATCATCGTTGCCGACGGGCGCGCCTACGCGATCTCCGACGGACCGGCCAAGCTGATCGCGTCCATGACAGGCACAATGATGGTTTTGAAGGGCCGCGAAGGGTTCAACGAAAATGAGCTATGAACTGGTCGAGATCGACGGCAAGCGCCTTCTCTTCGTCATGGCCGCCGATGCCGAGTATGGTCCACATCTGAAAGCCCGCTTCCGGCCACTGATGACCGGCGTCGGTCCGGTGGAGGCTGCCGTTTCCCTGACGGCGACACTCAGCGATCTCAACGGTCAGGCGCGCCTGCCGCATCTCGTCGTTTCGCTTGGCTCCGCCGGGTCGCGCAAGCTGGAACAGGCGGAGGTCTACCAGGCGGTCAGCGTCTCCTATCGGGATATGGATGCCTCGGCCTTCGGCTTTGAAAGAGGGCGAACACCCTTTCTCGATCTCCCGGCAGAGGTGCCGTTACCCTTCGAAATACCCGATATCCCGACCGCCCGAGTTTCGACCGGCGCCAATGTCGTGTCCGGTACTGTCTATGATGCCATCGATGCGGATCTGGTGGAGATGGAAACCTTTGCAATCTTACGCGCGTGCCAGCGCTTTGACGTACCGCTGATCGGTTTGCGCGGCATTTCCGATGGCAAGGCGGACGTCCACCATATCGATGACTGGACCGAGTATTTGCATGTCATCGATGAGAAACTGGCCCAAGCCGTCGACAGGCTGCAGGACGCGATAATGGCCGGAGACATTCCACTCTAGCGCGCCGTGCATCCATTTGGGCGCGTAAAGGAAGCTCTGTGTTTTTTGAGCCTACGCATCGTGCTTTCCGAAAATCGGTTCTGATACTCGGGTCGATGCCGTAGCGCTTGCACTGCAGCCCATTTTCTGGCTTTTCAAGGCATCTGCCGGGTTGCCTTACGCCCGGCAATTCTTTAAAGGCTCGCCATGACCCAGATAGCCCATCCCGACAGCATCCTCATCATCGATTTCGGCAGCCAGGTGACGCAGCTGATTGCGCGCCGCATCCGCGAAGCCGGGGTCTATTGCGAAATTCACCCGTTCCAGAATGCCGCAGAGGCCTTCGAGAAAATGCAGCCGAAGGGCGTCATCTTCTCTGGCGGTCCGGCATCGGTCACGGCAGAGGGAAGCCCGCGCGCACCGCAGGCGGTGTTCGATGCAGGCATCCCGATCCTTGGCATTTGCTACGGCCAGCAGACACTCTGCACCCAGCTTGGCGGTACGGTCGAAGGCGGTCACGCTGCGGAGTTCGGCAGAGCCGATATCGAAATCAAGAAGGCAAGCCCGCTCTTCGAAGGCTTCTGGGAACTTGGCGGCCGTTATCCGGTCTGGATGAGCCACGGCGATCGCGTCACGCAATTGCCGGCCGGTTTCGAAGTGGCTGCGACCTCGGAGAACGCGCCCTTCGCCATCGCAGTCGATGAGAAGCGCCGTTACTACACCACGATGTTCCATCCTGAAGTGGTTCATACACCAGATGGCGCGAAGCTGCTCTCCAACTTCGTCCACAAGATCGTCGGTCTCAAATCCGATTGGACCATGGCGGCCTATCGCGCCGAGATGATCCGCAAGATCCGCGAGCAGGTCGGCGATGGCCGCGTGCTCTGCGCGCTGTCCGGGGGCGTCGATTCCTCGGTTGCGGCGATCCTTATCCATGAGGCGATCGGCGAGCAGCTGACCTGCGTCTATGTCGATCACGGTTTGATGCGTTTGGCCGAAAGCGAGCAGGTCGTCGGCATGTTCCGCGATCACTACAACATCCCGCTCGTGCACGTGGATGCCTCCGACCTATTCCTGACGGAACTGGCCGGCGTTTTCGATCCGGAAGTCAAGCGCAAGACCATCGGTCGCCTCTTCATCGAGACCTTCGAGGCCGAAGCTGCGAAGATCGCCGCGGATGGCAAGGGCGCTCCGGCATTTCTCGCACAGGGCACGCTCTATCCCGACGTCATCGAAAGCGTTTCCTTCTCGGGCGGTCCTTCCGTCACGATCAAGAGCCACCACAATGTCGGTGGTCTTCCCGAGCGCATGAACATGAAGCTGGTCGAACCGCTCCGTGAACTGTTCAAGGACGAGGTTCGCGCTCTTGGCCGCGAACTCGGCCTGCCGGAAAGCTTCATCGGCCGCCATCCCTTCCCCGGCCCCGGCCTCGCAATCCGTTGCCCTGGCGTCGTGACCCGCGAGAAGCTCGATATTCTGCGCAAGGCGGATGCGATCTATCTCGACGAAATTCGCAAGGCTGGCCTCTATGACACCATTTGGCAGGCCTTTGCCGTTCTGCTGCCAGTCCAGACTGTTGGCGTCATGGGCGACTACCGTACCTATGACTTCGTCTGCGCATTGCGCGCCGTCACTTCGGTCGACGGCATGACGGCGGATTTCTACCCCTATGACATGAACTTCCTCGGTCGTGCGGCCACCCGCATCATCAACGAGGTCAAGGGCATCAACCGCGTGGTCTACGACGTGACGTCGAAGCCACCCGGCACCATCGAGTGGGAATGATCAAGAGTCCTCCCAATGCGATGACATAATGATTTCGAGCCGCCGGTGTCTGTGTTCAGAGACCGGCGGCTTTTCATTTTGGAGATATCTTTCCTGCGTCAGCCCTAGCTAAAAAACGGTCTCGATGACCTCACCTGCGCGAAAAAGTGCTCAACGCTTCGCGATTTTTTCTTCCCCATCGATCAACCTTTCATCCGCACAGCGCGTTAGGGACCCATTGTTCCCAGCACCGCGGACCCGCCATGCCTTCAACTTTCCGATTCGATCTGCTCGCCAAGAGTGGTTACGCCGCACGCGGCATCGTCTTTATGCTCGTTGGTGGACTGGCGCTGCTATCCGGTGTCGCAGGCGAGAAAACCGAAACGAAGTCGGCGCTCTCGACGCTTTTGAGCCAGCCTTTCGGGCGCATCTGGGTCGGTGCAATCGGTATCGGGCTTCTCGGCTTCGTCTGTTGGCGCTTGACACAAGCCATCGCCGATACGGATGATCACGGCACCAGCGCAAAAGGCCTTGTCGTTCGTACGGCGCTGATCGGAAGTGCTGTCACCTATCTCGGACTTGCCGGCTTTGCGCTCGGCCATAGCTTTCTTGCCGGTGGTGGCAATGAAGGATCGGGTGAAAAAGATCTTGCCCAATGGATCATGTCGCAGCCCTTCGGATCCTACGTTCTGATCGCGGTCGGCGCGGGCTTCGTTATCGGCGGTGGCGTCACTGCTGCGAAGGGGCTGACGCGGAAATTCGAGCGCTATCTTCACATCCCGGACCAAAACGCTATCGCCACCTGGATTTGCATCTATGGGCTTGTTGCACGCGGTCTGGTGTTTGCGATCATCGGCATTCTGTTCATCACGGCTGGAATGAAGGTCGATCCTCAAGAGGCCGGCAGTATGGGCGATGCGATGCAGTGGCTGAGGCAGATGCCATTTGGCAGCGCTCTCTACATTTGCGTCGCCGCAGGGCTCGCCGCTTTCGGTGTCTACAATCTGATTGAAGCCCGCTATCGCACGATCCCCAGCCCTTCCTTGAGTGCAGTGAAGCGATCCGTACGCTCCGCCTTGCCCGGCCGCTGACGAAATACGCTCAAGACCTTCCGATCGTCCACGTTTAAGAAAAGGAAGCCTTCCATGGCGAGCAAAACAATCGAAGACATCGCTTCAACGATGAAGAAGATCGACTTCTGCATGATGGCGACCCACGGTTCATCCGGCGCGATCACCAATCGCCCGATGAGCAATAATGGCGATGTGGCTTACGACGGCGATTCCTGGTTCTTTTCCCTGAAGGACACCAACAAGGTTTCCCACATCAACCGCAATGCTCAAGTGACGCTTTCCTTCACCGAACCGCCCAGCCTGCTCGGCAAGCCCGGCATGTTCATCTCGATCGAGGGCGCGGCAGAACTCATCGACGACAAGGCCGCTTTCGAGCGCCACTGGGTTTCCGATCTCGATCGCTGGTTCACCGAAGGTGTCGATACCCCAGGCCTGGTTCTGATCAAGGTGCGCGGCGTGCGTGTGCAATATTGGGACGGGGAAGAAAACGGCACGATCGATCTCTAGGTCGCTACGGCGCATAAGGGAACGGCTGGAGTGTCGGTGGTGAATCCTATGTTTCCCATCGACACTCAGCTCTACGCCCCACCTCCTTATCCGGCCGATTGGATCGAGATCGTCAGGCGCCGCCAATTCCTTCGGACATGCCCTTTGCGATTGCCTGCAACTGCGCTCCGAGTTCCGCCGTCCTGTCATCGCTTGCTTCGCTGCGCAAAATGCTGATCGCAATCCCGGCGACTGCGGCCCCGGAGTGGTCTCGAACTGCAGCCCCTATACAGATCATGCCGTCGCGGATTTGCCCGTCATCGATGGAAAAGCCCCGCTCTCGCGTGAGCTCAAGCTCTTTCTCAAGCTCCTCGACTGTGCGGACGCTCCGCCTTGTCAGGGGCTTGGGAAAATCAGCGAGCAGATGGCCGAGCTCAGCCGGTTTGAGATCCGACAGCAGCATCTTTCCAGTGGCTGTAAAAGGCGCTGGCAGTCTCATGCCAATGCGGAAGGTCTGCCCCAGCGGCTGATCTGAATTACGACAGCCGACATAGACGACTTCTGCACCCTCGCGAACCGTCAGCGTCACCGTGTAAGGATCAAGCTTGCGGTCCCGCGCAAGCACTTCCTGGAAGGTCGTGACGATATCGAGCTGGGACAAAAAGGCATTTGCCCATCTCAGCGGATGAGGTCCGATCCTCAACGTTCCATCCGGTGTTTTCGCCACCAGATCGAGCTCGCTCATCACCGCCAGCAGTCCGTGCGCCGTGCTCTTGGGAAGACCAAGTGCTCGGGCGATTTCGGCCGCCGTCAGATTTTTGCCTGTAGCGAGAATATCGAGAATGCCAACCGCCCGGCGCAAGGCCGGTACTGTTTGGGCAGACGATATGTCGAACGCGTCTGTTTGCATTTCATCTCCTTGACAGGATCGGCGCCAGCCATCATAGTTCAATACACGGATCACAGTTCAATTAGTTGAACTTAACTGGAGATCACGCAGTGCTCAAGTTGAAAAATCCTCGCCTTCTCACCGATGCATGCCTGATCAACGGGAACTGGATTCAATCGGATAGGTCCGAAACCATCAAGGTTGAAAATCCGGCAAACGGCGAGGTGATTGCTGAAGTCCCCTCTCTGACGCCGAGCCAAGTGGAGCGCGCGGTTGAGGCGGCTGAAAATGCCTTTGTCAGCTGGAGGAACCGCTCCGCCAAGGAGCGCGCAACTGTGCTGAGGTGCTGGTTTGACTTGATGGTGGCAAATGCCGACGACCTTGCAACACTGATGACAGCAGAACAGGGCAAACCGCTTGCCGAGGCCAAAGGTGAAGCGCTCTATGCGGCGTCTTTCGTCGAGTGGTTTGCCGAGGAAGCAAAACGGGTCTACGGCGAGACCATCCCTGCCCCCACAACAGACAAGCGGATCACGATCCTGAAGCAACCTATCGGCGTCTGCGCGGCGATCACGCCTTGGAATTTTCCAGCGGCCATGATCACCCGCAAAGCCGCGCCGGCGCTTGCCGCGGGCTGCACGATGATCGTCAAGCCTGCCGAACAAACCCCGCTTACCGCGCTCGCTCTAGGCGTTCTTGCCGAAGAAGCAGGCATTCCGGCAGGGGTCTTTCAGGTCGTGACGGGCGAGGCGAGGGAGATCGGCAAGATTTTCACCGAGAGCGACACGGTGCGAAAAATATCCTTCACCGGATCGACGGAAGTTGGACGCGTGCTGATGGCGCAGTCGGCACCGACGATCAAGAAGCTGTCGCTCGAGCTCGGCGGCAATGCGCCCTTTATCGTCTTCGACGATGCCAATATCGACGCCGCGGTCGAAGGTGCGATCGCATCGAAGTATCGCAACGCCGGACAGACATGTGTGTGCAGCAACCGCATCTATGTTCAGGACGCAATCTTCGACAGTTTTGCAGAGAAACTGGCGGCAAAAGTGAAGACCATGAAAGTCGGATCCGGAACCGAGGACGGCGTGACGATCGGGCCGCTAATCGATGAGGGCGCCGTCAAAAAAGTCGAGGATCACGTCGCTGACGCCCAGGCGAAGGGTGCTACCGTCATCACCGGCGGAGGACGACATGCTCTTGGAGGCACGTTCTTCGAGCCGACCGTGATTGCCGGCGCGACGCAGGCAATGAAGGTCGCCCGCGAAGAAACCTTTGGGCCCGTTGCGCCACTTTTTCGTTTCGAGACGGAAGACGAGGTGATTGCCATGGCGAATGACACGGAGTTTGGCCTCGCAGCCTATTTCTACACCGAGAGCTTCAGCCGCACATGGCGCGTCGCGGAAGCACTGGATTACGGCATGGTTGGCCACAATACCGGATTGATCTCCAACGAGGTCGCTCCTTTTGGCGGCGTCAAGCAATCGGGCCTTGGCCGCGAGGGATCCCACTTCGGGATCGATGAGTATCTTGAAATCAAATATCTCTGCTCGGCTCTCAGCTGAGACGTGATTGGGAGGATAAAATGACGATGAACCCGTTCGAGTTTCGAACCGTTCCTTCAATGCAGGTCGTGTGGGGCGGGGCCGCAAAGCTTGGAGACATCCTGGCTGGCCGGTTTTCGCAGCGGAAAGCGCTTCTCATTACTGACAGTGGTCTCGTAAAGGCAGGGCTTATTCAACCGATCACCGAAGCCCTGTCTGCCAGTGGCTTTTCCGTCGAGACCTTCGACAAGGTGGTGGCCGATCCGCCCGAACATGTGGTTGCGGAATGCGCCTCCTCCGCCAAAGCCTTCGGGGCGGATATCGTCATCGGCCTCGGCGGCGGGTCGTCGCTCGATATCGCCAAGCTGGTGGCCGTGCTTCTGGTTTCCGATCAGTCGCTCGCCGACATGTACGGCATCGGCAACGTCAAGGGATCACGCGCACCGCTGGTGCTGGTACCGACAACAGCGGGAACGGGCTCCGAGGTCACCAATATCTCGATCATCACCACCGGCGAGACCACCAAGATGGGTGTCGTTTCGCCCCAGCTTTTTGCCGATTTCGTGCTGCTAGACGCCGAGTTGACGGTGGGCCTGCCGCAGGTCCACACCGCTGCCACCGGCATTGATGCGATGGTTCACGCAATCGAAGCCTATACCAGTAAGCACAAGAAGAACCCGCTCTCCGATTGCCTGGCGCGCGAAGCGCTTCGTCTTCTTGGAGACAATCTGGTCGCCGCCTGCAAGGACGGTGCGAACCGTGAGGCGCGCGAGGCCATGTTGCTCGGCGCCACCCTTGCCGGCCAAGCCTTTGCCAACTCGCCGGTTGCGGCTGTCCATGCTCTCGCCTACCCGCTAGGGGGCCACTATCACGTTCCGCACGGCCTCTCCAACGCGCTGATGCTTGGCCCCGTTCTTCGTTTCAATGCCGCCGCTGCTGCACCACTTTATGCCGAGCTTGCCGATGTACTGAAGGTGCCAGGCGAAGGTGATGCCACAGCCCGTTCGAACGCCTTCGTTCAGCATATGGAAAGGCTAATGGATGAGAGCGGTGCACCACGCCGTTTAAGAGATGTCGGCGTCACCGACAACAGCCTGGCCATGCTGGCATCGGACGCCATGAAGCAGACGCGTCTGCTCGTCAACAACCCGGTCGAGGTCCGCGAAGAGGATGCGCTGGCGCTTTATCGGGAAGCATTCTGATCACCTATCCATTCAGGAAATGTGTTCGTAGGGAGGAAACGTTTATGACTGATATCAGGCTCTATATGCTTCAATCCGGGACCTTGAAATGCAAGGTCCACAACATCAAGATGAACCAGGGAGACGGCGCGGATTACGAAATCCCCGTTCCTTTCTTCCTGATCACCCACCCGGATGGGCATACCGTCATCGACGGCGGAAACGCGATCGAAGTCGCCACCGACCCACGCGGTCATTGGGGTGGCGTTTGCGATGTGTACTGGCCGGTTCTGGACAAGGACCAGGGTTGCGTCGACCAGATCAAGGCGCTCGGATTCGACCCTGCGGATGTCAAATACGTCGTCCAATCCCACCTGCATCTTGATCATACCGGCGCGATCGGCCGCTTCCCGAATGCGACACACATCGTCCAGCGCCGGGAGTACGAATACGCCTTCACGCCGGACTGGTTTGCGGCAGGCGGTTATATCCGCAAGGACTTCGACAAGCCGGGCCTCAAATGGCAGTTCCTGAACAGCACCGATGATGATTTCTATGACATCTATGGCGATGGCACGCTGACGACCATCTTCACGCCAGGCCATGCCCCCGGCCACCAGTCCTTCCTAGTGCGTGTACCGGACAGCAAGCCGCTGCTACTGACCATCGATGCCGCCTATACGCTCGATCACTGGGAAGAAAAGGCGCTGCCAGGGTTCCTCGCCTCGACGGTGGATACTGTACGCTCCGTACAAAAGCTCAGAACCGTCGCAGAAAAGGCGGATGCGATCGTGGTGACGGGACATGATCCCGATGCCTGGTCGACCTTCAAGAAGGCCCCGGACTATTACGGCTGAGACGCCATTCTCATTTGCGACGGTGGCGCGCATCTTCGTCGCTGGTCTAAAACAGAAAAGCCGGGCGCTGCATCAAGCGCGCCCGGCTTTTGAAGCTGGACTAAGAGACGCGCAGCCCGTCAGGCGCGCGATCGTATCTTACAGCTGAACCTTATCGAAAGCCTTGGGATCGATGCCAAGCGCATTGAGATCAGAACCGGCAGGCTTGCGGTGCGCGCGCACAACGGCGGAGACCGAAACGGCAGCGCCGAAAACGGCAAGGGTTTCACTCAAAAACTTATGCGATGTCTTTGCAACCGAACGCATTTCTTTCTCCTTTTGGGTTGTCCTGAATATGGGAAAAAACCCATAATCTACAACTCATGATATAGAGAAGGAGCCATGCGGCAGAGCTCGAACTCCTTTAGATGACAGTCCCGACAAATTTGCATGGGTCGAGAGTCTTTGACTGAAACAGAGATTTTGTTAATCCATAACTAGCAACGGAGACTGAAAGCATGACGGTGGTCATTTACGGCATCAAGAACTGCGATACGATGAAGAAAGCGCGCAGTTGGCTGGAAGCGAATGGCATCGAAGCGGAGTTTCACGACTACAAGACCCAAGGCATCGATCGCGACCATCTGGAAGCTTGGTGCAAAGCGGCTGGATGGGAAACCGTTCTGAACCGTGCCGGCACGACATTCAAGAAGCTGGATGACGCACAGAAGTCAGATCTGACACAGGAAAAAGCGATCGGCCTCATGCTGGAGCAGCCCTCAATGATCAAGCGCCCGGTTCTGGAAAGCGAAGGCAAGATCACGATCGGCTTCAAGCCTGACATTTACGCTTCGATTTTCGGCAGATAGTCCATGTCCAAAACGACCCGCGCGACACAGATGCTGACCAAGGCCGGCGTGGCTTTTACCACCGTAACCTATGAATACGATCCGAATGCCGAACGTATCGGTCTCCAGGCAGCCGAATCCATTGGCGAGCCGCCGCATCTGGTGTTGAAGACGCTGATGGCCGAAGTGGACGGCAAGGCCGTCTGCGTCGTCGTCCCTTCCGACCGGGAAGTCAGCATGAAAAAGCTCGCAGCAGCCTTCGGCGGCAAATCCGCCCATATGATGAAGCCGGCCGATGCGGAGCGGGCGACCGGTTACCACGTGGGCGGCATCAGCCCCTTCGGGCAGAAGAAGGTCGTTCCGACGGCGATCGAGGTTCAGTCGATGGACCACCCTCACGTCTATATGAATGGCGGTCAGCGCGGTCTGCAAATCCGCCTCTCACCCAAAGATGCGCTCACTGCTTTGAAGGCGAAGGCCGCACCCCTCGTCGCCGATTGAGCCACGCCCTCTGGAAGGTGGTTGGCTTTCCCGATGGATGGTCTATTGTCCAGACCCGTTCAAGCAGACATGTGAAGGCAGATCATGAGCGTTTCCCCTATCGATCCCGTCAAACTCGAAAAGCTGGCCGAAGTCGCCGTCAAGGTTGGACTTCAACTCCAGAAGGATCAGGATCTGGTGATCACGGCGCCGCTTGCGGCATTGCCGCTGGTGCGCCAGTTGACCAAGCACGCCTATATGGCAGGCAGTGGTCTGGTCACGACCTTCTATTCCGACGAGGAAACCACCCTTGCTCGCTACCGCCATGCAAGTGATGCCAATTTCGACAAGGCATCCAGCTGGCTTTATGAGGGCATGGCGAAGGCCTATGCGAACGGCGCAGCCAGACTGGCGATTTCTGGTGACAACCCCTTGCTTCTGTCTGAGCAGGACCCGGCTAAGGTGGCGCGTGCCAACAAGGCCAACTCCACGGCCTATAAGCCCGCGCTCGAGAAGATTTCCAACTTCGACATCAATTGGAACATCATCTCCTACCCTAACCCATCCTGGGCGAAGCAAGTCTTCCCTGGCGTCAGCGAAGATGAAGCGGTTCGAAAGCTGGCGGATGCGATCTTCGCGGCATCGCGTGTGGATGTTGCCGATCCAGTCGCTGCCTGGGCCGAGCACAACGCCAATCTCGCCAAGCGGTCCAAGTGGCTGAATGGCGAGCGGTTCGCCTCGCTGCACTTTACCGGTCCGGGCACCGACGTCACCATCGGCCTTGCGGACGGTCATGAATGGCATGGCGGCGCTTCGATGGCGAAGAACGGCGTGACCTGCAATCCGAACATCCCGACCGAGGAAGTCTTCACCACGCCGCATGCGCTGCGCGTGGATGGGTATGTTTCCAGCACCAAGCCGCTTTCCCATCAGGGTACGCTGATCGATGATATCCAGGTGAAATTCGAGGGTGGCCGCATTGTTGAAGCCAAGGCTTCCAAGGGCGAGTCCGTGCTGAACAAGGTACTCGATACAGACGAGGGTGCACGACGCCTAGGCGAAGTGGCACTGGTGCCGCATTCGTCGCCGATTTCGGCAAGCGGTATCCTCTTCTACAATACGCTGTTTGACGAAAACGCCTCCTGCCATATCGCGCTTGGCCAGTGCTACTCCAAGTGCTTTATCGACGGAGCGGCGCTCAGCCAGGATCAGATCAAGGCGCAGGGCGGCAATTCCAGCCTGATCCATATCGACTGGATGATCGGCTCCGACAAGGTCGACATCGATGGTATCAAGCCTGATGGCTCCGCGGTGCCGGTCATGCGCAAGGGCGAATGGGCCTGATCTCGGCACGGGCCTCTTAGCGATGAGAGGCCCTGTCCGCCGTCGCGGTCCGAGAAGTTGCCGACGGTGATGTTGGCAGATCATCGATCATGCCTTAGCGATCGCCTTTGAAGGGCTCGGGCCTATTAGACTAAAGTCATAAGCCAAAAGCATCGCTCTTCCTTTCGTTAAAATTCTGTCACTTTGCAATCAGGTGCATCGTGCCCGAAAAGGCCAGTTCGAGGGGAGTCGAGCTGTTCGATGCGTCTTCTTGATTTCTGTGGAGGACAGACGATGGCAAATATAGCAGCGACGGGCGTGGAAAAAGCCCGCCCCATGACGGGGGAGGAGAAGAAGGTCATTTTCGCCTCTTCTCTCGGTACGGTCTTCGAGTGGTACGACTTCTATCTCTATGGTTCGCTCGCCATCTATATCGGCGCGAACTTCTTCAGCCAATATCCGGAAACGACGCGCAACATCTTCGCGCTGCTGGCCTTTGCCGCAGGCTTCCTTGTCCGCCCCTTCGGCGCTCTGGTATTCGGCCGTCTTGGCGATATCGTCGGACGCAAATACACCTTCCTCATCACCATTCTCATCATGGGCTTCTCGACCTTTGTGGTCGGCATTCTGCCCGGTGCGGCGCAGATCGGCATCGCCGCGCCCATCATCCTCATTCTTCTGCGCATGCTCCAGGGCTTGGCGCTCGGCGGCGAATATGGCGGTGCTGCGACCTATGTGGCCGAGCACGCGCCGAATGGACGTCGCGGCTATTACACCTCATGGATTCAAACCACGGCAACGCTCGGTCTCTTCCTGTCGCTGGTCGTCATTCTCGGCGTTCAGTTCAGCGTCGGCAAGGAAGCCTTTGCAGCCTGGGGCTGGCGTATTCCCTTCCTGCTTTCCGTCATTCTGCTCGGCGTATCGGTCTGGATTCGCCTGAAAATGAATGAATCCCCCGCCTTCAAGAAGATGAAGGAAGAGGGCAAGACCTCCAAGGCCCCGCTCAGCGAAGCCTTTGGTCAATGGAAAAACGCCAAGATCGCCATCATCGCACTTCTCGGTGCGGTCGTCGGTCAGGCCGTCGTCTGGTACACGGGCCAGTTTTACGCCCTCTTCTTCCTCCAGAGCATTCTGAAGGTGGATGGCCAATCGGCAAACATCATGGTTGCCTGCGCTCTCCTGCTCGGCACTGGTTTCTTCGTTCTCTTCGGTTGGCTGTCCGATAAGGTCGGCCGTAAGCCGATCATCATGGCTGGCCTCGTTCTGGCGATGCTGACCTACTTCCCGCTGTTCAAGGCTCTCACATGGACGGGCAATCCGGCCCTTGCAGAGGCCCAGGCAACCGTCCGCGCAACGGTGACAGCCGGTCCCGGCGACTGCAAGTTCCAGTTCAACCCAACGGGCACAGCGAAGTTCACGACATCCTGCGATATCGCAACGTCGTTCCTGACCCGCAACTCCGTGCCTTACGATGTGGTCGAGGGGCCCGCCGGACAGCCTGCCACGGTCAAGATCGGCGAAGCGACCGTCACCAGCTACGACGCTGTGGCAGCTGGTGCAGATGCAGCGGCCAAGGATCGCGCTTTCCAGAAGCAGATCAACATTGCCCTGCATGACGGCGGCTATCCGCTGGCTCGTGGTGCCGCTCAGGTTCCAGCCGCAAAGCTCGACGCTTTTGTTGCCGCAAACCCTGAATTGGCGCTCAACGCCGATGCCATCCGGGCGACGCCCGCCAAAACCGTGCCAGTGGACAAGCTCGTCGCCGACAAGCTGCTGACACCGGCGGAAGCCAATGGCGCTACCGAAATGGCCGTCTATACGGTTCCAGGCGGCGGCGCCTTCACCATGGTTGCCGATCCGGCGGCCGTGAACTGGGTAGTCATCATCGCGGTTCTGACGGTTCTCGTCATCTATGTGACGATGGTCTACGGCCCGATCGCAGCGCTTCTGGTGGAACTCTTCCCGACCCGCATCCGCTACTCCGGTATGTCCCTGCCCTATCACATCGGTAACGGCTGGTTCGGCGGTCTTCTCCCTGCAACGGCCTTCGCGATGAGCGCTGCCAAGGGCGATATCTACTACGGTCTCTGGTACCCGATCATCTTTGCGGGCCTCACGCTCGTCATCGGTCTGCTCTTCCTGCCGGAGACAAAGGACCGCGACATCCACAAGATGGATTGAGTATCCCTTAGATTTAAAAAGAAAACCCGGCGAGACGATCGCCGGGTTTTCTGTCGTTCAGGACTTGAAAGCTCAGGCCTTCAGGCTCTGCAATTCGGCATTGACGCGGTCGCGCCACGCACGGTTCTGGACGAGTGCCGCTGGAAACAGTCCGTCGATAGCAAAGAAGGAGGCCGAGGGATCGCTCGGATCGACGTTACCCGCGGCAGCAAGGATTTCCTCACGACGCGGATCGTCAAGATTTCCGCGCTTGTGGATCGAAGCAATCCAGAGCGCGATCACATAGGCAAATTCTGCTGCATCCCGGCCAGCTTCCAGCGGTTCCACGGTCGCTGCCAGAACGCGCTGCGGCAGCTTCTGGCTGGTGTCCATGGCGATCTGGATATTCTTGTGCGCAATGGTCGGATTGGCGAAGCGCTCGATAAGCTCGTCCATATAGGCGGGCAGGTCGATACCCGGAACCGGATCAAGCGTCTTGACCGCGGCCTGCATATGCCGCCTGACCTTCTCGACGAATTCCGGAACCGCCATCACATCGCGCACGAATTCCAGATCGTTGAGAATACCGAGATGGGCAATCATCGTATGCGGGCCGTTGAGAAGACGCAGCTTCATCTTCTCATAGGGTTCGACGGCCTTTGCAAAGACGGCACCACCGGCTTCCCAAGCGGGCCGACCAGAGACGAAATTCTCTTCGATGACCCACTGCATGAAGGGCTCGGTTTCTATCGACAGCTTGTCTTCAACACCGAGAAGAGCCTCAGCACGTGCGCGGCTTTCGGCTGTTGCTGCCGGCACGATACGGTCGACCATGCTGCAGGGGAATGCACCCTTCTCGGCAATCCAGCGTGCCAGTTCGGGATCGCGACGCTCGGCCATGTCGAGGACGAGGCGACGAACCACATGACCATTGGAGGGGAGGTTATCGCAACATAGCACCGTGTAAGGAACGATCCCCTTTTCGCGACGCTTGGCAAGACCTTCGACGAGGAAACCAATAGCGCCGATCGGTGCATGAGGGTTGGCAAGATCGGCCGCGACGGAGGGATGCTTCAGATCCAGCCCGCCGGTGACGGGGTCAAGACCATAGGCCTTCTCGCTGACGGTCAAGGTCACGATCTTGATGGTCTCGTTGCCGAGATAATCAAGCACCTCCGTGCCGCGTTCCGCGGCGCAAAGCCAGTCGACCGTGGCGCCAATGACCTCCGCACTATCGCCCTCGGCGTTGCGGACGATGATCGAGTAGAGACCATCCTGTTCGGCAAGCGCTTCCACCGGATCGGGCGAGCGCAGGTTGACGGCAACGATGCCCCAAGGGCCGAACTGTTCCGACAAAGCGCGCTGCGTATAAACGGCCTGATGGGCGCGGTGGAAGGCGCCAAGACCCATGTGCATGATGCCGGGCTGCAAATTCGCGCGGTCATAGGAAGGGGTTGAAACAACGTCGGGCAATAGAGTGGAAGAAGACAATCTGCTCATAATCAAATGATTCCGTAGTTGGGATGAGAAAGAGTGCGCTCGATACCGCGAAGCTCCGCCAGCCCCTTAAGGCGGCCGATAGCCGGATAACCGGGCTGGGCGCCGCGGGTCACATCGTCCAGGATTTCCTGTCCGTGGTCCGGTCGCATGGGTATTTGATGATCGGAGAGACCGGCATCCAGGCGGCGCTTCTCTTCTGCGAGAAGGGCGGCAATCACGGCAACCATATCCGTTCCCCCTTCCAGATGCTCGTCCTCGAAGAAGGAGCACGGCACGGTATCGGTGTCGCGGGTGACGTTGCGCAGGTGAACGAAGTGGATGCGGTCGGCAAAGCGCTTGGCGATGAAAGGCAGGTTGTTATCCTGTCGCGCGCCAAGCGAGCCGGTGCAGAGCGTTACGCCATTCGCATGGCTGTCGACGGCATTCAGCATATGCGCGTAATCGTCTTCCGTGGAAAGAATGCGCGGCAGACCAAGCAGCGGCCACGGCGGATCATCGCCATGGGCGCAGAGATTGATACCCACTTCTTCGGCCACCGGTACGACCTCGGAGAGGAAATCCACGAGGTTTTGCTGCAACCTTGCCCGATCGATACCGTGATAGCTGCGCAACTTCTCCAGAAGCTGGTCAAGCGTGTAGCCGTCGGCAGAGCCCGGCAAACCAGCGCCGATGTTTCTGCCGAGCGCGGCAATTTTCGCGTCCGGCATATCGGCAAAGCGCCGCGCCGCCTCCTCTACCAACCAATCGGGATAATCGGAAGCAGCGTCCGGGCGCTTGAGGATATGAATATCAAAGGCAGCGAAATCCGTCAGATCGAAGCGCATTGCCTTTGCGCCATGGCGGGTCTCCCATCTGAAATCCGTTCGCGTCCAGTCCAGTACCGGCATGAAGTTGTAGCAGACGGTGCGAATACCGCTGGCTGATAGGTGGCGAAGCGTTTCCTGCCAGTTGGTGACGTGTTGCTTCCAGTCGCCCGTCTGTGTCTTGATGTCCTCTGACATCCAGACACTTTCCACCACATCCCAATAAAGTCCG
Source organism: Agrobacterium sp. SORGH_AS 787 (assembly GCF_030819035.1). Taxonomy (NCBI): domain Bacteria; kingdom Pseudomonadati; phylum Pseudomonadota; class Alphaproteobacteria; order Hyphomicrobiales; family Rhizobiaceae; genus Agrobacterium; species Agrobacterium sp. SORGH_AS 787. Next base: position 1,068,113 of record NZ_JAUTBG010000001.1, on the reverse strand, counting down.
CCCGCCTTGATTTCCTCATGACGCTTGTGAATTTCATCGACGGGCCAGACATCACCCGTCGGAATGTGATGCAACGCGCTGACGATGCCAACGGCACCAGCCTGTGCGGCATCCTGAACCGTTACTCTGTCCACTGGACCGAACCAGCGCCATGTGTGTCTCATGATCGTATCCTCTGAAATTTAGTGTCGGTCGCTGAAGGTGATCTGCACCTTGCAGGCCACCTGGCGGTCACCGGCCTGTTCGAAGGCCGCAACGGCCTGTTCAAGCGGAAAATGATGCGAAATGATCGGGCGCACATCGATGGCGCGAGACGAGATCAGCGAGACAGCCTCACCAAACTCGGCGTCGAAGCGTTGCGAGCCACGCCAGATGATTTCCTTGCTCACCAGAAGGTTGAGCGGAATGGTGATGTCACCCGTGACTCCCACCTGTACGAGCGTGCCACGCGGCTTGATGGCGCTGAAGGCGGATCGTAGCGCAGGGGCGGCGGCCGAACAATCGAACACCACGTCGAAGCTGCCTTTGTTCTCCTGATAAGGGGCTAGCGCCTCTGGATTGGTGGCGACGTTGATTGTTCCTGTCGCCCCCATCGCCGGTGCGCGGGCAATCGCCGCATCTGTCAGGTCGGTCACGATGATTTTGGCTGCACCGGCGTGTTTCGCAGCGGCAACGGTCAGAAGCCCGATCGGCCCCGCCCCGGTGACGAGCACGCTTTTGCCCGAAAGATCGCCGGCTTGTGAAACGGCATGCAGGCAAACGGCAAGCGGTTCGGCGCAGGCAGCCTCATGGGCTGTGACATCTTTGGCAAATACGAAACATTGCTTTGCAGGTACGACCAGATGGTCGCGGAACATGCCCTGCTCATGCGGCAGCCGCATGGCGCTTCCCATAAAGCGCATGTCGAGGCAGTGGATGGGTTGCCCCTTGAGGCAGTATTCGCACTGGCCGCAGGGCTGCGATGGGTTAACCGCAACCAGCGCCCCGACCGTAAGGCCGCTGACACCGGAGCCGAGTTTCTCGACATAGCCTGAGGCTTCGTGACCGGAAATGATCGGCTCGCGCACCTGTACAGGCCCGAATCCGCCATGCTGATAATAATGCAGATCCGATCCGCAGATGCCGCCGGATGCCATGCGAAGAAGGACCTCGCCCTCCCTCGGCTCGGAATATTGCTGCGTTTCGACCTTGAGGTCTCTTTTGCCGTAAAGACGCGCCACGCGTGTCAGCATTTCCAGTCGACTTTCCTTGTCGTGAAAGAGGATGGCCGCGCGGGCCTAAACCCGCGCGGACCGTTCTTATAACCTATCGGATCAGACCCATTTCCGTTGGCAGCCACAGCGTGATTGCGGGAATGAAGGTGATCAGGATCAACGCCACGAAGAGCGGAACGAGCCATGGCAAAATCGCAATCGTCGTACGCTCCACCGAAAGCTTGGCGACACGTGATAGAACGAAGAGCACCATGCCAAGCGGTGGATGCAACAGACCGATCATCAGGTTCAACGTCATGATCAGACCGAAATGCACCGGATCGATGTGGAACTGCAAGACCAGCGGCAACAGGATCGGCACGAGGATGGTGATGGCTGCAATCGTGTCGAGGAAGCAGCCGACAAACAACATCAAAAGGTTGACCAGTACCAGAAAGATCCACTTGCTGTCGGTCAGCGTCAGTATTGCTGAGGACAGCAACTGTGCTGCCTGGCTGACAGTCAAAAGCCATGCGAAGACCGATGCCGCTGCCACGATGAACAGCACCGATGCCGTTGTTTCGATCGTGTCGAAGGTTGCCTTCGCAAGCGTTTTGAACGTCATCGTCCGATAACGGACGAGACCGAGGAAGAGCGACCAGAGCACCGCCGCAACCGCTGCTTCCGTCGGCGTGAACCAGCCCATCGTCATACCACCGATCAGAATGACCGGCGTCATCAGTGCCATCACGGCTGAGAAGTCGAAGTACCAGTCGCAGAAGATCAGTATGGCAAGCACGATCAGTATGGAGAGGTTCAACGACAGGCCGAGCAGGGTCAGCACATAGATGCTGACGGGAACGAGCATGACGACGAGGACTTCAAGCGAGGCCCCGAAGATGGTGCGCAGACTGAACGGCGTGTCCGAACCCCATTGCTTGATATAGGCAAAGACCGCAACCGTGATCATCATCAAAAGCGTCATGACGACACCCGGAACGATGCCAGCCATAAACAGCGCGCCGATGGAAACGTTCGCCATCATGCCGTAAATGACAAAGGGCAGAGACGGCGGAAAGATGGGCCCAAGCGTTGCAGAAGCGGCGGTGACGCCGACAGCTGCTTCCACCGGATAGCCGTGATCCTTCATCGCCTTGATTTCGATCGTGCCGATACCCGCGGCATCTGCCAAGGCTGTACCGGACATGCCGGAAAAGATCACCGAGCCGATGATATTGACCTGTGCCAGACCACCCTTCATCCAGCCGACGAGCGCTACGGCGAAGGAATAGATGCGGCCCGTCACGCCTGCCGAGTTCATCAGGTTTCCGGCCAGGATGAAAAAGGGCACCGCAAGAAGCGGAAAGCTTTCGACGCCTGCGATCATGCGTTGGGCCGCAATGATATCCGGCGCGACATTATAGAAGACGATGTAGAGCAGCGACGACACTGCCATGGAGATGGCCACAGGCAGGCCTACGACCATCAGAAGGAGGAAAGAACCGATCAGCAGCAGCATCTCAAATCTCCTCGCTCGTCTGGAATTCTTCCGGCCGCTCGAGAACGGAGTAGCCGCGACGCTGATTGGCCACGAAGACCTGGATCGAGCGCAGGAACATCAGGACGAAGGCACCGAAGACGGTGTAGAAAACGATGTTGCGCGGCAGAGCAACCGTGACCATTTCTTCATCGGCGACGATCTCCAGATAACGCCACATCAGCCACGAGCCGTAAGCGAAGAAACCGATGCGGATGATATCGACCGCGATCGCCATGATGCGCGTCACATGCGGCGGCAGGTAGTGATAGAGCACATCGACCTGGATGTGGCGCGACATGCGCACGCACATGACCGAGCCAAGGAAGACGACCCCGATCAGGCAGTTGACGGCGATTTCTTCGGTCCAGGCATAGCTGTCATTGAGGACGTAACGGGTGAAGAACTGGAGAAAGACGCATCCCGTCATCATCCAGAAAAGAGCGAGCGTCAGCCAGTCCTCGAAGGCATAAACGGAAAGGTCGGTATCGGGAGGCGCCTCGTCAAAGGTGTGGGCAAGCTCCTCGGGCGTAACCTGAGTATGGATTTCCTGCGTCATTGAAATGTTCCGGTTGGAGCATCGGCGCGAGCAGCAGATTCCCAATGCGCTCGTCTGCCGGTGCTGAAAACGACAAGGACGGCGCGGAGACGAGCCCCGCGCCAGGCGCAATTTACTGAACGGCGCGGATCGCTTCCCAATCGGCCTTGCTGTATCCGAAGTCTTCGAACTTCACCTTGTCGAGCACATTCTTTTCGAAGTCGGCCTTGTCGACTTCCGTTACCGTCAGGCCACGCTTCTTGAAGTCGTCCACAAGTGCCACTTCACGCTCCTCAATGATCTTGGTCGTCTTGGTCGCGGCCTCCTGCATCACGTCGACGAAGATTTTCTTGTCTTCGTCTGACAGGCTCGCCCAGCGAGACTTGGAGATCACGGTATTGAGATGGTCGACGATATGGCCGGTCAGAACGATGTTCTTCTGCACTTCGAAGAACTTTTTTGCCTCAATGGTCGTCAGCGGATTTTCCTGCGCATCGACGGTGCCGTTTTGCAGCGCGAGGTAGACTTCGGCAAAAGCAATCGGCGTGGTGTTAGCACCGCAGGCGCGCGGCATGGCAAGGTAGGCCGGCACATCCGGAACGCGCATCTTCACGCCGTTCAGGTCGCTGCATTTCTCGATGGGCTTGTTCGATGTCGTGTGACGCGTACCGTAATAGCTCACCGCCGCAATGACGTTACCGGTCTTGTCCTGATAGCCCTTGGCCAACCGCTTGAAGACATCGCTTTTTGTATAGGCGATGAGGTGCTCAGGATTGCGGAAAATGTAAGGGAAGTAGGTGACGCCAATCGGCTTGGAATCGCGGGCTGCAAAGCTCGATCCGGAAATGATGATATCGACCGTGCCGAGTTTCAGGCCCTGGTTGATATCGGCTTCCTTACCAAGCTGGGATGCCGGGAACACATCGATCTTGTAGCGACCCTCCGTGCGCTTCTCGATCTCCTTCGCCGCCCAGACGGATTCGGTGTGGAACGGTTCTGTTGTCTCATAAACATGGGCCCATTTCAGCACGGTCTGTGCTTGCGCAGACAGCGCAGAGGCCATGATGATGGCCGTGGCACCCAGCAGGCTTCTCAATCTGAACGTCATTTCTTCTCTCCTCCCGAAATAGTGTCAGATGTTCATTCTCTACCGCCCTCACGAAAAGAGCGGCATCGTCCCTCCCCTCAAGCCTCCTCTCCGAAGCTTTGAGAAAATCTCTTCTGCGACTGGCTAAGATGTCGCTGCATGGCAGCTTTCGCCGCCTCCGGATCGTTCGCGGCAATCGCGTCACGGATCAACACATGCTCCTCAAGCGCCAGACGCCACGTGCGCGGCCCCTCGAAATGGCTGGCAAGGCGCTCGAAATAGGGCGTCATGCGGCGGTCGAAGATGTGCCCGGTGAAACGATGAAGTGTGACATTGCCGATGATGTCGGCAATCGCCAGATGAAAGGCGCGGTCATGAACCAGCATCTCCACTGCATCGCCAATGGCGTCTTCCATCCGATTCAAATTCTCGTCGAGAAGAGCGACATGCGATGCTTTGGCCCGCTTTGCCGCCTCTTCGGCAATGCCACCTTCGATGATGCTGCGCGCCTGGAGAATTTCGAAAGGTCCGTCGCTATCGTCCGCCGGCAGGATCAACAGCGCCTTCGGACGTTGGCTCACATAGACGCCCGAGCCCATGCGGATCTGGATATAGCCTTCGACTTCCAGCACGATCAGCGCTTCGCGAACAGTTGGCCTTGAAACAGCGAAACGTTCGGCAAGATCGCGCTCCGCCGGAAGCTTGGCCCCGTCGGCGATTTCACCTGCCTCGATCAGCGACCTGATTTGATCCGCCACCTGCCTGTGGAGGCGACGCGGCTCAAGCGCCACAAACATGATGTCCCCTCCCCGTAACCGCATTGGTCAAGTGGTCTTACCAATCGCGTTCATTAAGGCTGATTGAATGACGAAGTCAACTGTCAAACTTGCCTCCGCCGTTTCAAGCCCGTCACATCAGCTAAATGGTTGCGTGATCCCAAACCGATTGGCCAAATCTGCAAATGACTGCCGGGTCGCCGGATCCAGGACGACTCCCTGGCGCTCCCTTTCGGCCGCAACCTCCCATTCGCGGTCTCCAGGCGCCATCACCCGCGCACCTTTACGCGCCGGCGAGTTTCGCAACGTTTCGAGGTAACGCGTCATCGCTCCTTCGAAGACGCTCTTCTCCAGAAATGCCTCAGGCTTCAGCGCCAGAACGAAAGCACCCATGCCTCGCGGTGTCGAAAAATCCGGCCCACCCATGGAGGCGATATCGAAGCTGAGTTTCATGCCGGTCAGCACCGCGCTGAATATCTCCGCCACACCGCCAAGTGCTGCGCCCTTGAATCCAAACTCACCGCCAAGCGGCGCAAGCATCGCCGCGGCATACGGATCCTTGGTGTCATGGCCGCCTTCATCCGAAGCGGTCGCATCGGGCAATGGCTGACCAAGGCTGCGATAAAGAAGCACACGGTTATACGGAATAGAACTCGTCGCCATATCCAGGAGCCAAGGGTTGTCCGCACCGGACGGAACACCGACCGCAATCGGGTTTGTGCCGTGAAAGCGCTGCGCGCCATCATGCAAACGCACAAAACTATCGGAGTTGCAGAAGGTGATGCCGATAAATCCCTGCTTCGCGGCTTCAAGTGAATAGGCACCCGCCGGGCCGAAGTGAGAGGTATTGCGAATGGCAACCGCGCCGATGCCGAACTGCGTTGCCAATTCGGTTGCATGGGCCATCGCCGTATAGGCAGCAAGCGCGCCATGCGCATCATCCGCATCCAGTGTCTCGACCGCGCCAAATCCCGCCACCTTGCAAAGGCGCGGTGTGCGGTTGATCCGTCCACCCTGCATGGCGGTCACGTAGTGGTCGAGCAAACGGACACCATGACTGTCCACGCCATAGCGTGTTCCATGCATCATCGCGCGCGTCGCAGCATCCGCCGTCGGCGCATCCGCACCACAGGCTGCGAAAACTGCACGGCAGAACCGATCCAGCAATGTCAACGGGACATGGGCGCGCACCTCATCTTGCAGCATCCCGACTCCTCCTTCTCAAAATGTCTTATGCATACACTAGACATTGTTTTTGGGCCGTGCAATCCCTGTCAGGCTAAAAGCGATCACTGGTCGGCAACGAGACCGAAGGTGAGAGAGGAGAACGATGAAGAGCGCCACGACTGGCATCGCGCCCCGCCTATACCGCAGAGCCTGCGACCTTTTGGCTGCGGACATCGCCAATGGCGTCATCGTTCAGGGTACGAGGCTGACCGAAACCATGGTCGCCAACCGCTTCGGCATCAGCCGCGCACCGGCACGCCAGGCGCTGGCGGAACTGGAGCGTCTTCATCTCGTGCGAAAGACCGAGAGCCGCGGCTATGATGTCGTGGCAAAAAACAGATCGGTGCAGCAAACGGGGACGGCCGATGAGAATTCGGTCCCCGCCGCCGACACAATGCGCATGCAGCCGCGATCCAGCTGGGAACTCATCTACGACAATATCGAGATCGAGATCGTCTCGCGCACCTCACTCGCGGCTTGGCGGATCAACGAAGCGATGCTTGCGAAACATTACGGCGTCAGCAGAACCGTGGCACGCGATGTCGTCGCTCGTTTGCAGCAGCGCGGTATCGTCCACAAGGACGAGAGCGGGCGATGGTATGCGCCGGCGCTGACGGCCAAGCATATCGATGAACTTTACGAGCTTCGCTGGATCCTCGAGCCGATCGCGCTGGAAAAGGCAGTCCCCAATCTACCGGATGGCCTGCTGATTTCCTTGGGCAAGAATGTCGCAGACGCCATCCAGTCGGTCGATAAGATCGACGGCGAGATGCTCGATGCGCTCGAACAACAGTTGCATGTCGAGCTTCTCGGCTACTGCCAAAACGCCTCGCTGATGCAGGCCATCAGCCTGCCGCAGGCGCTGCTTGTCGCCCACCATTTTCTCTATCACTGGACCATGGAGCTCTTCGACACCGAGCCCTTCCTGCCGGAACACCTGGCGATTTTCGACAGCCTTCTGGCGGGTGATATCGAGGGCGCGAAGTCCGCGCTCGTCCGTCACCTGCAAATCTCCAGAAGCCGCGCAATGAAGCGCATCACGGCTGTCGCGGAAGTCATTTCGCCTGACGAACTGCCCTATCTCGAGAAGATGGAAGGCGGCTAACAGCAAAGCCCGCAAGACATATCACCCGATAACCGGAGGAGGGTTATCCATCATGAAAATCGCATCAGTCCATCCCTTCATTCTTCATTTGCCACTGACATCCGATTCCATTTCCGACTCGACGCATTCCATCACCCACTGGGGCGTGGTCGGCACGAAGATTGTCACCACGGATGGGCTGGAGGGCTACGGCTTCACCGGCACCCATGCGCATCTCGCTTCAGACCGACTGATCACCTCCTGCATCCGCGATTGCTATGAGCCGCTTCTGATTGGCGAGGATGCCAATGACCATTCGCGCCTCTGGACCAAGCTTGCCCGTTATCCATCGCTGCAATGGGTTGGCCGCGCGGGCATCACACATCTGGCGCTTGCTGCCGTCGATGTCGCGCTCTGGGACCTGAAGGCGAAAAAGGCGGGGCTACCGCTGTGGAGCTATCTCGGCGGAGCCCGGACCGACAAGCTCGAGGCTTATAATACCGATATCGGCTGGCTTTCTTTCACGAAGGACACTCTGATTGAGGGGTCCGCAAGAGCCGTCGAACAGGATGGATTTACCCGGCTAAAGATCAAGGTTGGACACGACGATCCCAACGTGGATATCGATCGGCTGACGGCGGTTCGCGAACGTCTCGGCGGGTCGGTGCGCATCGCTATCGATGGAAACGGCAAGTGGGATCTGCCGACCTGCCAGCGTTTCTGTTCGCTCGCGCGTGATCTCGATATCTACTGGTTCGAAGAGCCGCTCTGGTATGATGATATCGGCGGCCACGCAACGCTTGCCCGCAATACCTCGATCCCGATCGCGCTTGGGGAACAGCTTTACACGGTCGATGCGTTCCGCTCCTTCATCTCCGCCGGCGCGGTCGCCTACGTCCAGCCGGATGTGACCCGCCTTGGCGGCATAACCGAATATATTCAGGTGGCGGATCTGGCACTGGCGCATCGCCTGCCCGTCGTGCCCCATGCAGGGGAGATGAGCCAGGTCCATGTACACCTAAGCTACTGGCACCCGGCCTCGACGATCCTCGAATATATCCCTTGGATCAAGGACCACTTCGAGGAACCAGCGGATGTGCAAGGCGGCATCTACAAGCGGCCGGAACGCCCAGGTGCGGGTACGACCGTACTGGAAGAAAGCTTCTCCCGTTTTGGCAAAAGCATAGGCTGAGGCAATGGTGGCGTGACTAGAGCGTGCGATAAGCGCGCTTGAAATAGATCAGCGCCTCTTCGCCCTCACCGATGGCAGTATCGACCACATCGCAAATAATGATGTCGTGGGTGCTGCCATCATGGATCGCGCGAACACGGCAATCGAAGGAAGCGAGAGCGCCTTTCAGAACCGGTGCGCCGGTCTCGAGCGACGACCACTCCCCGCCTGCGAAACGCTCTTCCATCGGGGTCTTGCCGCCGAAAAGCTGGCTCAACGGCTGCTGGTCTGCCGAGAGTGTGTTGACGCAAATCACGGCATTCTCAAATAGCATCCGGTATGCGGAAGAGTTGCGATTGATACAGACGAGCAGCGTCGGGGGATTGTCCGATACGCTACAGACTGCGGTGGCGGAAAACCCCGCCCTGCCCGCTGGGCCATCCGTCGTGACGATGTTGACGGCGCCGGCAAGCTGCGCCATTGCGTTTCTGTAGTCCAGGCTGCGTTCTTCCGCAGTCTTGATTCCCATTGCGGCTTCCCTCTTAAAAGACATGGCTTTGCATCTAAGCCTTGCTTTCCTAACAAGTTATTCACCCAAGCATACAGAGAGAGACTTTCGCAGCAATAGCAGGTTTCGGAATGACTGCCGCGAGGCCCCGGATTTAGCGCATGACAGACATGCCTCCAGTGCAATGCAGCAGTTCGAGCGAGAGGTTGGTCTTTGGACACATCGCGATTTGCGCCCTGCTCGCTCCCCATTTCTTCGCCTCTGTCTCACACGGGATCGCCCCGGCGGACGAATGTAAAACGCCGCGCCTGCAAGCAGGCGCGACGATTAATCTAGCCACAGTGAATCAATCCATCTGGACGTTGGCTTCTTTCACCACCGGACCCCATTTGGCGATTTCTTCGGACACATGGGTCTTCAGTTCTTCCGGTGATGATCCGACAATCTTGGCGCTGAAATCCGCCATCCGCTTTGCAACATCTGGATCCGCCAACGCTGTCTTGGCAGCTTCGTTCAGCTTGGCGATCGCCTCAGGTGGCGTTCCAGCCGGTGCGAAAAGTGCATTCCAGGTATAGGTTTCATAGCCCGGCACGGTCTCGGCAATGGTCGGCACATCCGGGAAGGAGGAAGCTCGTTCGGCGGTGGTCACACCCAGCGCCTTCAAGGTACCGGATTTGATATGCGCGGATGAGGATGGCAGGTTGTCGAACATGATCGAGATCTGGTTGCCCAGGAGATCGTTCAGGGCCGGGCCAGAACCCTTGTAGGGCACGTGCTGCATGTCAACGCCAGCCATCGTCTTGAACAGCTCACCGGAAAGGTGGAGCGGCGTACCATTGCCGGACGAAGCGTAGGCGTGTTTGTCCGGCTCTTTCTTCAGAAGCGCGATCAACTCGGCAACAGTGTTGACCGGCAGTTGCGGATTAATGACGAGGACGTTCGGAACGACAACCAGCAGTGAAATCGGTGCGAAATCCTTTTCAGGATCATATGGCTTCGTCTTGAGAATGAGCGGGTTGAGAGCATGCGTTGCCACTGTGCCCATCAGGATCGTGTATCCATCCGGCTCCGCGCGCGCAACGCGGTCGGCACCAAGATTACCGCCGGCACCGGCGACATTCTCCACGACGATCTGCTGGCCGAGAGCGTCACCCATCTTCTGCGCAATGACGCGCGCGACGACGTCGGTCGAGCCGCCTGCCGCGAAAGGCACCACGAGTGTGATGGTGCGCTCAGGATAGGCCTGCGCGTAAGCACCTGCGCTGAAAGACAATAAAGCTGCCGCAGATGCGGCAAGCATCAAAGCTGCGCGGCGTTTCAAAGATACAATTTCCATAAAATCTCCTCCTCACGGCCCGACGGCCCCGGAGGCATAGTACTGAAAGCAATATCCGTAGCAACCTCTACATGATATCTGGGTATGACAACCAGTCAATTGACGATGAAATACACGTATCGCGGGTTTTCACCGGATTAGGACGTGGTCATGGGAAAATAAAAACCCGCCGTGAAGGCGGGTTTCGATATTGCGAATGACGATGGCCCCATTACGCGCGGAGCACGCCGCCCGTGGTCTTTTCCACATTGCCGACGATCTTTGCCGTCAAGGCTTCGAAGTCCTCATCCGTCAGGGTCTTGTCCGTCGGCTGGATCTGAACCTCGATGGCAATCGACTTCTTGTTCTCACCCAAGGAAGCCCCTTCGAAAACGTCGAAGACGTTGACAGCTGTGACGAGTTTACGATCGGCGCTGGTTGCCGCCTTGATGATAGCGCCCGCTTCGACCGACTTGTCGACCACGAAAGCGAAGTCGCGTTTTACCGCCTGGAACGGTGAAAGCTCCAACGCCGGCTTCGTGCGCGTTGCCTTCTTCTTCGGTTCAGGCATGGCGTCGAGATAGATCTCGAAGCCGCAATAAACGCCAGATACGTCGAGCGCGGCCAGCGTCTTCGGATGGAACTCGCCGAAATGACCGAGAATAACCTTCGGACCCATCTTGATCGTGCCAGAACGGCCAGGATGGTACCAGGACGGAGCACCGGCCTCGATCTGCACATTCGCCATCGGTAGACCGCAGGCTTCGATGACGGCCAGAGCATCGGCCTTGGCATCGTAGACATCGACGGGCTTTCCGCCGCCCTTTGCTGTGTTCGACCACATGCGGCCTGCACCGGCAAGCGATGCGGTGCCGCGGCGAACACCGCCGGCGACGCGCCGCTGGCCCTCCGGCGTATCGCCTTCATAGGTACCCGACACTTCGAAGATAGCGACATCGCCATAGCCCTTGTCGGCATTGCGCTGCGCTGCGGTCAAAAGTCCAGGCAACAAGGACGGCCGCATGTCGGACATGTCGGCAGCGATGGGATTGGCGAGTTTCAGTGCGGAGGAACCGCCGCCGAAGAGCTTCGCCTGCGCTTCTGGAATGAAGGACCATGTGACCGCTTCCAGCATGCCACGGCTGGCAAGCGCGCGGCGCGCCGTACGCGTGCGGATTTGTAGCGTCGTCAAAATGCGTCCGTTGACGGCACCGAGGCTATCAAGCGGTTCCGGCTTGATGTTGTCCACGCCGTGGATACGCATGACCTCTTCCACCAGATCCGCCTTGCCATCGATGTCCGGACGCCATGAGGGCACCGAAACGGAAACACGCTCACCGGAGCCTTCGATGCCGAAGCCGAGACCCTTGAGGATCGAAAGGCTTTCGTCTGCTGAAACCTCAAGACCCGTCAGGCGTTTCACCTCGGAGAGCGGGAAATCGATCCACTTCGGCTCATAACCCTTGTAGCCGACGACCTTGGCTTCCCCGGCAACGCCACCGCAAAGCTCGAGCACCAGTTCCGTCGTACGCTCGAGGCCCGGCACCATATATTCCGGATCGACGCCGCGTTCGAAACGATAGCGCGCATCGGTGATGATACCAAGTGAACGACCGGTCTTGGCGATATTGATCGGATCCCAGAGCGCCGACTCGATCAGCACGTCCACCGTGGTCTCATCGCAACCGGAATGCTCGCCGCCCATTACGCCACCAATGGACTCGAGCCCATTGTCGTCGGCAATCACCACATTGTTCGGACCGAGCTTATATTCGCGCTGATCGAGAGCAAGAATCGTCTCGCCTTCTTTCGCGCGCCGCACGATGAGATCGCCCTTGACCTTTGCCGCATCGAAGACGTGCATCGGACGGCCCTGATCGAAGGTCATGTAGTTGGTGATATCGACCAGTGCGTTGATGGGGCGCAGGCCAATTGCGAGAAGGCGCTGCTGCATCCACTTCGGGCTCGGGCCATTCTTCACGCCACGCACGATGCGAAGCGAAAATCCGGGGCAGAGTGCAGGGTCATCCAGCTCGAGCTTCACGTCCACCGGCGTCGCGCCTTCGACCTTGAAGCTTGGTGCAGGCCACGTCTTCAACGTGCCGAGACCGGAGGCCGCCAGATCGCGTGCGATGCCGTAGATCGACGTGCAGTCTGGACGGTTCGGTGTGAGATTGATTTCGATGACCGGATCGTCGAGCCCGGCGTAGGACGCGAAAGACGTACCGACCGGCGCATCTTCGGGCAGATCGATGATGCCGTCGTGATTGTCGGACATGTTGAGCTCCTTTTCGGAACACATCATGCCGTGACTTTCGACTCCACGGATCTTGCCGACAGAGAGCGTCACGTCGATGCCCGGAACATAGGTCCCCGGACGTGCCAGCGCGCCGACCAGGCCAGCACGCGCATTCGGCGCGCCGCAGACGATCTGCACCGGCTTGCCATCACCGGCATCCACCGAAAGCACCTTCAGCCGGTCGGCTTCCGGATGCTTTTCCGCCGACAGGACCTTGGCGATGACGAAAGGCTTGTAAGCCGCTTTGTCATCGACATCCTCGACTTCGAGACCGATTGCCGTCAGGCGTTCGCAAATCTGCTCCAGAGACGCATCCGTATCGAGATGCTCTTTCAGCCAGGAGAGTGTGAATTTCATGATCTATTGCTCCTCGACTTGACCGATCAGACGCTCAGACCGCCGAACAGCGTCGGCATGTCGAGCGGGCGGAAGCCGTAATGGTTCATCCAGCGAACATCGGCGTTGAAGAAATCGCGCAGGTCCGGCATGCCGTATTTCAGCATGGCGATGCGGTCGAGACCCATGCCCCAGGCAAAGCCCTGATATTCGTCCGGATCGAGCCCACCGGCACGCAGCACATTGGGGTGAACCATGCCGCAGCCGAGGATTTCCATCCAGTCCTTGCCCTCGCCGAACTTGACGATCGGGCCGGAGCGGTCGCACTGAATATCCACCTCGAAGCTTGGCTCGGTGAAGGGGAAGAAGGACGGGCGAAAGCGCATGACGACGCTATCGACCTCGAAGAAGGTCTTGCAGAACTCTTCGAGAATCCAGCGAAGGTTTCCGACATGCGCTTTCTTGTCGATCACAAGGCCTTCGACCTGGTGGAACATCGGCGAATGGGTCGCATCGGAATCCTGGCGGTAGGTCTTGCCGGGAATGACGATGCGGATCGGCGGCTTCTGCGCTTCCATCGTGCGCACCTGAACAGGCGAGGTATGCGTGCGCAGAACCTTGCGTTCACCCTTTTCATCCGGCTGGAAGAAGAACGTGTCGTGCATTTCGCGGGCAGGATGCCCTTCCGGGAAGTTCAATGCCGTGAAGTTATAATAGTCGGTTTCGATATCCGGGCCTTCGGCAATGGAGAAGCCCATGTCGGCGAAGATTGCCGTGATCTCATCGACGATCTGGCTGATCGGGTGGATACGACCGCGTTCGGCCGGAGACTGACGAACCGGCAGACTGACATCGAGCGTCTCGGCCTTCAGCCGCGCTTCGATGGCTGCATCCTTCAACTCGCTCTTGCGAGCGGTCAAGAAGTCCGTCACTTCATTCTTCAGCTGGTTGATGGCAGCACCGCGTGTCTGGCGCTCTTCCGGCGTCATCGTGCCAAGCGTTTTCAGAAGCTCGGAGACCGAGCCTTTCTTGCCCAGTGCCGACAGGCGCACGGCCTCGATGGCCGCCTCGTCTGCCGCCGCAGCGATTTCCGACATCAGTTGCGATTTCAAAGTGTCCAGTTCAGTCATCTTTTCCTGCCCTGCCAGAGGTCTTGGCTCCGACATCGGTTTCAACAGCATTCTTTAGAAAGTCGGTCGCCACGATAAAGCGTCGCAGATCACTACCCATCTGCACGCGGCCAATCAACCGGGCGAGCGGCAAAAATCGGCCAAGCACACGCACCAAGCGACGCAATTCATCAATGGTCGCCCGCGGCGCACGGGCGGCCCATCCGCGATAGGCGGCATCAAGCGTTGCCTCGGTGTTTTCGGCAAAGGCACTCAATGGCAGGAACAGCAGCCAGAGGTCGCGCGCCTGAGCGCTGGCAAGCGGCATGACCGCCTGCGGCTCTTCCTCGAAATCCATGAAGCCGATCCGGCCGCTTTTGAGGAAAAAGTCGCGAATATGTGGCCGTCCATGGCAAAGACCGGCAGCGTGAAGTTCGCCAAGCTCGATCGCCGACTGAACCAGCAACTGATCCGGATGACCTTCGCTCCCCTTGGCCGCCACGATACCTTGGATGGTGGGTCCCACGTCCTCCAGCACGATTGCGGTGTCGGAGGAATAGATGATCGCCGGAACGGTAAAGCCTGCGCTGCCGAATTCGATCATCCGGCGCTTTTCGCGCGCCATCATCTCGACGGGTGAGAGAACGGGAGACGGTCTGAGGAAAGCGTAGGGAAGAAGGCGGGCGGCAAAGCCCTGCAACTTGCTCCACAGCCGTGGTTCTTCGGTACCCTGGCGCTTGATCCACACGGCACCGGAACTCAGTTCCAAGCGCTGAATGCGCTTTTCGCTCATCAACAGGGTCTGCATAAGCGCAGCAATATCGGCATCTTCCAGATGAACATGGAAGCCCTTTTCCCTCTCGCTCGCATTGGCAACCTGAAGCATGATCGTCCCGTCGGCGCCAAAGCGCCCCAGAGCGCTTCCTTCTGAGAAGGAAGCATTTCAAACGTAAAACCCGCCCCGGTTGCCCGGCGCGGGTTTCAAATGAACAACAATTTGTCCGCGCCGTAATTACTTTACAGCGGATTCAAACTCGTTGGCCGTACCTGCGTCCTTGAGATACTCAAGAGCCTTCTTCGCAGCGTCGACGAGTGCGCCGAAAGCTGCCGGCTCATGGATAGCCATGTCGGACAGAACCTTACGGTCGACTTCGATGCCAGCCTTGTTCAGGCCGTCGATGAAGCGGCCATAGGTCAGGCCGAATTCGCGAACAGCAGCATTGATACGCTGGATCCACAGAGCGCGGAAGTTGCGCTTGTTGACCTTGCGGTCGCGGTAAGCGTACTGCTTGGAACGGTCAACCGCTGCCTTTGCTGCGCGGATGGTGTTCTTGCGACGACCGTAGAAGCCCTTGGCTGCCTTGAGTGTCTTGGTGTGCTTGGCGCGGGAAGTTACGCCACGTTTTACGCGTGCCATGTCATGATCTCCTTAAAGTGTCCAAAAATGCGGAAAAGTCTTAGAGACCGTTCGGCAGGTAGTTCTTGACGACCTTTTTGCCGTCAGCTTCGGCCAGAACCATGGTTCCGCGCGCGTCGCGAATGAACTTGTTGGAACGCTTGATCATGCCGTGGCGCTTACCGGCGGCGGCTGCGAGAACCTTGCCGGTGCCAGTGATCTTGAACCGCTTTTTTGCAGCGGATTTCGTCTTCATCTTGGGCATTTTGCTACTCCGTTATTTTGTATCGAAACAGGCAGACGAAGCCCGCTTCAAGCTATTCAGGAACGGCCACGGCATGCCCTGCCGGACCGTTCGGACGCGCGCTTATAACCGCAGTTATGAAAAAGCGCAACGGGGAAGGCAAACTTCCCCTGCGAGAGTGGAAAACGCTGGGCCTAACGCCAGCGCGCCACGCATTACTTCGGTGCAAGCACCATCATCATCTGGCGGCCTTCGAGCTTCGGCTCGGCCTCCACCTTGGCGATTGTCAGGGTATCTTCCTTCACCTGCTGAAGCAGTTTCATGCCGAGCTCCTGGTGAGCCATTTCGCGGCCACGGAACTTCAGCGTTACCTTTACCTTGTCACCTTCTTCAAAGAAACGGTTCATCGCCTTCATCTTCACCTCATAGTCATGGGTGTCGATATTGGGACGCATCTTGATTTCTTTGACTTCGACGATCTTCTGCTTCTTGCGCGCTTCGGCCGCCTTCTTCTGCGTCGAATACTTCAGCTTACCGAGATCGAGAATCTTGCAAACAGGCGGTTCTGCGTTCGGCGAAATCTCGACAAGATCAAGACCGGCCTCTTCTGCCATCTTCAACGCCTGATCCGTCGGCATAACACCGAGGTTCTGGCCTTCTTCATCAATCAGCTGAATTTTGGGAATGCGAATTTCCCTGTTGGAGCGCGGGCCCTCCTTGACGGGGGCATCGGCTTTGAACGGTCTGCGAATGGTCGTATTCTCCTGATCTGTTTCGGTATCGCGTCGGCAAAAACAGCTTGTCGGTGCAAATGGCTGAAATGTCGTGAACGCCGCTGGGAAGTCAATAGCACGCCTTTGCAAAAAAATCACCTCCTGTCGTGGTTTTTACGAATCTGCTCTACAGGGGAAAGAAACGTAAGGAGAATGAGATGACGCAGGCACACGAAGCCCTAGAGTATATTGTCGTTGGCAGCGGTGAGGCCGCACGTGAGATCGCTATCCTTTCTCGCGCAGCGCAAAACTTGGATCATCGCCCTGCCCTCGTCTGGCTTGGCGGATATCGCTCCGACATGACGGGCACAAAGGCCGTCGAGCTCGACCGCTTTGCGCAACAGGAGGGGCTTTCCTGCATCCGCTTCGATTATTCTGGCCATGGCGCTTCCAAGGGCGAGTTCACGAAAGGCACCATTTCACGATGGCTGGAGGAATCTCTTGCTGTCCTCGACGACAAGGCACCCGAAAGCGCCATCCTCATCGGGTCATCCATGGGTGGATGGATTGCGCTCAGACTGATCGAGGAACTGCGCAAGCGTGGCAAGGGCTCGAAAGTTGCCGGTCTCGTTCTCATCGCCCCGGCGCCGGACTTCACCGCAGAACTAATCGAGCCTAATCTGACCGAAGCCGAAAAAGCATCGCTCACGGAGCGCGGCTATTTCGAGGAGCCATCGGAATATAGCCTTGAGCCCAACATCTTCACCCGCGATCTGATGGAGGACGGCCGCGACAATCTGGTATTGAAAGGCGTGATCGATACCGGCTGCCCCGTTCACATTCTGCAGGGCATGCGCGATGAGGACGTCCCTTATCAACATGCGCTGCGGCTTATGGAACACCTGCCTGCCGACGACGTGGTCTTGAGCCTTATCCGTGATGGCGACCATCGGCTTTCGCGTCCCCAGGATATCGAGCGAATGCTCGCCGCGGTCAAAAGCCTTGTAGCCTAGGGCGCCGCGTCCCTTGGACCCGCAAGGGACGCTCTCTTCCTTTGAATCCAAGCATCGTTCTTTTCGAAAATCGATTTCGATTTTCGGGCCGATGCTGTGAGCATTTCGGCAACGGTCTTAACCATAATATTCATCTTGCGTTCATAGAAACCCCGGTTCGGATTGACACTTACCCCTTATCTCTCTTAACACTTTATTAAGACTTCAAGGGACGGGTTTGATGATGAATGCATCGCAGGCACGGGCGCTGCTCATGGCAGTGGCGGCCGCACTATTTTCTGCTGCCTCCGTGCAGGCCGAGAACAAGGGCAGCCCGGCCATGGTGACGGGCGGCATTACATCGCAGCCGATCGGCCATTACGAATTTTGCCAGCGATACGCATCCGAGTGCGATATTCGCAGCAAGCTGACACCCGCTCCTCGCGTGACGGATTACGGCTGGACTGTCATCCGCGACATCAACACCGAAGTGAACACGACCATCGTCGCCATGACGGATCAGGAAGTATATGGCAAGGACGAGTATTGGGAATATCCCAAGACCGCAGGCGATTGCGAAGACTTCGTGCTTTTGAAGCGCAAGAAGCTGATCGAGAAGGGTTTTGCCGTCTCGGATCTTCTTATCACTGTCGTGCGCAAGCCCGATGGCGAAGGCCATGCGGTGTTGACCGTGCGGACCAATGACGGCGACTTCATCCTCGACAATTTGTCGAACGAGGTGAAGCTGTGGACCGACACCAACTACACCTATCTGAAGCGTCAGGCGTCCTTCAACACAGGTCGCTGGGTCTCCATCGAAGATGGCCGCGATGTTCTGGTTGGCGCGTTGCGCTAAGCATGTCGCATCCGGCGTGAGCCACTTCAGTGTCCAGTTATCAAAGCGCGGACCGCGGCGTCTTTTGTGACGCGTCGCGCTTTAATTTCAGCCGTGGAACGACAGACCAACCCAATGTCGAGCCTGCTGCGGCCATGAGAATGGCGATGACGCCGATGATCTGCAATGGCTGCAGGTGATGGCCGAAGGCAATACGGTCGATGATGATCGCAGCTACCGGATAGATGAAGGACAGGGAGCCGGTGAGGTTCGTCGGTAATTTCTGGATTGCTCCGTAGAGCAGAATATACATCAGCCCGGTGTGAACGACGCCGAGCGTCACCAGAATCATCCATGCTTGCGCCTCGATGCGAGGACCGTCTGCCGAAAACGGCAGGAGCAGAAAAACGCCGGTTACCACCTGAATGAGCGCGATCAGTTGCGGTGGAACGCCTTTCAGTTTTTTGGCGATGATGGCGGCTACCGCATAGAAGAAGGCCGCGGCGAGAGCGAGCGCAATTCCCGCCAGATAGTTTTCACCGGAATATCCGGCACCGGGCTTCGCATAGATAATGGCCAGCGTGCCGAGAAATGAAATGGCGAGCCACAGGATCTTATTGAGCGTCAGCCGCTCCGACAAAAAAAGCGCGCCCATGGCGACCAACATAAAGGGTTGGGTATTGTAGACCGCAGTTGCGATCGAAATCGAAGCGCGTGGATAGGCGGCGAATAAGAGCAGCCAGTTCGTGACGATCGCCATGCCGCCGAGAACTGCGAAACCGAACTGTTTGCGCGAAATAATACCAAGCCGGAAAAATCCCATCGCGGCACAAATCGGCAGCAGGATCGCCGCACCGAAAACGCAGCGCCAGAACACAACACTCGTCACGGGCTGACCGGACAAGACAACAAACATACCGATGGTGCCGGAAATCACCATCGCGCTTGCCATTTCGATTACGCCGCGCATCTTTTCAGTCATCGTTAGGCTCCCCTTCATCGTGAGGAAATCTTAACGGATCACGGTGCCGATTAACTTGATCATTCAAAGGCTGTAAGGTAGTTTTGCTTACGTAATGAAGGCTGAAAACGGCGTATACTTAACAGGAGGCGCCCATGCTCGATGATATCGATAAACGCATCCTACAGCTTCTGTCCAATGACGGCAGAATGTCTGTGAAGGACCTTGCACAGCAGGTGGGTCTGTCGGCGCCGAGCACGTCCGAGCGGATCAAGCGGCTGGAAGAGCGAGGTGTCATCCGCGGATTTACCGTGGAAATCGACCCGGCGAGTATCGGATTCACTCTCCAGGCCATCATTCGTGTTCGTCCATTGCCCGGCAAGCTGCATGTCGTTCAACAGCTTATCGAGGCAATCCCTGAGATTTCAGAATGCGATAAGGTCACGGGAGACGATTGCTTCATCGCCCGTCTGCATGTCCGCTCGATCGAGGAGCTGGACACAATCCTCGACAAGATCGCCGACAAGGCGGAGACCAACACGTCCATCGTGAAGTTGCAGCCGATCAAACGCCGGCTGCTTCCTCTGTCCTGATACTCATCCGTGACCGATGATGATACCGGCCGCCAGAACCAGCGAGCCGCCAAGAACCACCTGAAACACGGCGCGCAAGAACGGCGTTTCCATGAACCTGTTCTGGATGAAGGCAATCGCCCACAACTCGATGAACACCACGACGGCTGCAATCACGGTCGCCGTCCAGAAGTGCGGAATGAGGTAGGGAAGCGCGTGACCAAGACCGCCGACAGCGGTCATGATACCCGACGCCAGGCCGCGCTTCAGCGGCGATCCACGTCCTGAAAGCTTGCCGTCATCGTGAGCGGCTTCGGTAAAGCCCATGGAAATGCCCGCGCCGACAGAGGCGGAAAGACCGATCAGAAAGGTCTGCCACGTATCCTGGGTGGCGAAGGCTGCGGCGAAGATCGGTGCAAGCGTGGAAACCGAGCCGTCCATCAGGCCTGCAAGACCCGGCTGCACATAGGTCAGCAGGAACTGTCGCTTGGAGGTCTCATCCTCTTCCGAGCGTGCATCTTCGGGAAGGTGCTTGTCGCTGAGCATGCCGGCAATGTCTTCATGCCCCCGTTCCGCTTCGGCCAGATCCCCGAGGAGCTTCCGCGTTTCCGCATCGGTCACGTGGCGAATTGCCTCGTCATAGAAGCGGATCGCCTGCTGCTCCATCTCCTCTGCCTGCTCGCGTATATGCTCCAACGATAGGGTATGGATCAGCCAATCCGGCTTGCGCTCGTAAAAGCCACGCACATGCTCGCGCCGAATGAGTGGAATGACATCGCCAAAGCGACGCTTGTGCATGTCGATCAGGACATTGCGATGGGCGTGCTCTACTTCTGCCATGTCATCGAAAATCTTAGCGGATTGCGGGTATTGCGCGCGCAAATGATCTGCATAGGACCGGTAGATCCGTGAATCGTCCTCTTCCGACGATATGGCCAGGGCAAGGATTTCCTGCTCCTTGAGCGAGGAAAAGGGACGTTTGGATGAGGAGAAGAGACTGCGGAACATAGGACCACCTTTTTAGAATGATTCTAATTAACTCACCAAAGCACGCTTCGCAAGATATTTAGAATGGTTCTAAGAAGGTTTTTTCTCTAGAAAGCCAAGGACGTTTCCGGACAACACGCCATGCTGCGATGTAAGGTCAAAGCCTACAGGCGAGCAAAACGGGCACAACCAACAACGTGAATATCGGTTGAGCTCGACCGCCGTCGACGCCTCCGTCCTTCCCGTTTTTTGCGCAGACTGTGAGACTGACGGCTGGTTACGACAAGCCCGGGATGGACCACGACATACCTGATCCGGAACATTGCTGACGGTCCTGCATTTCTCATTTGCAATGCCGCATCCGGCTGTGTTGCTCCCCCAATCCAGCGAGTTTCGAGAGCACAATGCCATCTCCAGAAAAGAAAATCCGTTACGCCGTCGTCGCCGGAGGCCAGATCTCACAGCAGGCCTTCATGCCCGGCATCAAGCAAACCAACAACTCCGAACTGACCGCACTTGTGACCGGTGATCCGGTGAAAGCAGACAAGCTTGCAAAACTTTACGAGATAAAGGCTTGGTCATACGAGCAATATGATGAGCTGCTGAAATCCGGCGAAATCGACGCCGTTTATGTTGCCACTCCAAACTTCCGTCACGCCCCATTTGCCGTTGCCGCTCTCGAAGCTGGCATTCACGTGCTTCTGGAAAAGCCGATGGCGTCAAGTGTCGATGAGGCTGAACAGATCCTGGCAGCACAGAAGAAAAGCGGCGCCAAGCTGATGATCGCATACCGTCTTCATCATGAGCCCGGCAATGTCGAGCTTTTTACGCGCGCCCGTAATGGCGACTTTGGTGATCTCCGCAGCTTCTCCTCAACGTTTGCCCAGAATGTCGCAGAAGAAAACTCTCGTGGTCATAACGGCTATTGGGGTGGGCCGGTACCCGACATGGGTGCCTATCCGCTCAATGCTGTGCGCAATCTCTTTGGCAGCGAACCCATCGCGGTCCACGCGGTAGGAACCAAGACCAGGGATCGCGGCTTCAACTTTCACGACACGGTCGCAGTCACTTTGCTATTTCCAGAAGAGCGGACGGCTCAGTTTACCGTGAGTTACGCGACAGCATCGGCCGAAAACTTTACGCTGGTCGGAACGAAATCAACCATCGAAGCATCGCCCTGCTACATGTTCGGACCTTCTGTCGGGATCGCTTACCGCGAAATTACCGATGACAGGGAGAAGGAGCACGTCTTCGAGCCGGTCGACCAATTCGGCAACGAAACGCAGTATTTCTCCGACTGCATTCTAAACGACCGTGATCCTGAAGCCGATGGCGAAGAGGGTCTGATGGACATGCGCGTCCTCGCCGCGGTTGAGCGGTCGCTTGAGACCGGGGAGGCCGTGACGTTACCCGCTGCTTCACGATCTCGCAGGGTCGAAGCCGACCAGGCGCTTCACTTGGATCCCGCCGACCAGCCATCAGAAGACGAGATGATCAGCATCATTCCCCAGTCGAAGTAAATCAGTCCACGCGCCTCCATGCATCACAAGCAGTCCGCGACACGGGAACAAGCCTCTCGTGTCGCGGTTACGAGATGATGTTCATTTTGGAGGAGAAGACAGTGGCTTTGAAAGCGATCGCGCTCAACGCAACCCTGAAGGCATCTGGCGGCGAGCCATCATCGACCGACCGCATGCTGGCACTCATCGCGTCAGCCCTGTCGAAAGATGGCGTAGAGACCGAAACCATCCGCCTTGCCGACTTCAATATAAAGCCGGGCGTCACCTCTGATGAGGGAGAAGGAGACGAATGGCCCGCGATCCGTCAAAAGATTCTCGACTCAGATATCCTCATCCTCGGCACACCGATATGGCTTGGACAGCCCAGCAGCGCTTCGAAGCGGGCGCTGGAACGAATGGACGCATTTCTTGAAGAAACCGATGATGCTGGCAGAATGGTATCTTACGGGCGGGTGGCTGCCGTAGCCGTTGTCGGCAATGAAGACGGTGCCCATCACGTGTCCGCCGAACTCTATCAGGCCCTGAACGATGTCGGCTTTACGATCGCCCCGAACGCGGTGGCGTATTGGGTGGGCGAAGCGATGGGCAGCACAAACTTTTCCGATCTGGAGCGCATTCCCGAAACAGTGACGAAGGCCGTCGACATGCTGGCTCGCAACACCGCGCACTTGGCAAAGCTGACGAGAGGCAATCCTTATCCAGACCAAGCATGATAACGGGTTTCCACATCTTCGTTGAAGAGATCGAACGGCACTTGCGATATCAGTCGAAACCATTAATTAGTCGGCTAATAAAATTGCAATGGCGGGTCATTTAAAAGCTTGGTGGCGTGCAGGCACTGATGACTTCGCAGGGCACCGGGCCAACGCAGCGAAAAATATGGGGACGCCTGCTTTCGAAATAGTACGCGTCACCCGGCCCGAGAATGCGGCGCTCATCATCGACAGTCACCTCCAGACGCCCGGAGAGTACGATGCCGCCCTCTTCCCCATCATGCACCAGTGGCACTCGACCGGTGCTGGCACCGGGTTGATAGCACTCTTTGAGAATCTGCAAACTCCTGCCGAACAGATTGTCTCCGATTTGCCGGTAGGAAATCGGCCCCTTGCCGATCTCCACCAGCTCCTCCGCTGCATAAAAAGCTTTGCGCGGTTTCTCGGGCTCGAAGGCGAAGAATTCCGCAAGGCCGATCGGAATGCCGTCCAGAATCCGTTTCAATGCACCAACAGACGGATTGGCCGAATTGGATTCGATCAGCGAAATCGTCGAGTTTGTCACCCCTGCCCTGCGGGCCAACTCGCGTTGCGACAACTTGTGCATCGACCGAAGATGACGCAATCTGTTGCCAATATCGACGCTCATTGAAATCTCCGCGTTTCACATGTTCGGTATAGCGCAAACATACACCCTTCTACTCAGTTAAAACAATAAGTTAGTACTGAAGAGAAAAGGACTTGTTTAGAGCGATAAAGTCGCGGATGGATGCATCATCCAAGTCAAGGGGACCCTCATGGACCATCAAAGCAAACCCAACATGCCAAACCTCGCCAATTTCTGGATGCCATTCACGGCAAACCGCCAGTTCAAGGCATCACCTCGTCTGCTGGCCAGCGCCGAGGGCATGTACTACACCGATATCGACGGCAACCGGATCCTCGACGGCACGGCAGGCTTGTGGTGCGTAAATGCGGGCCACGGCCGCAAACGGATCTCGACCGCTGTCGAGCGTCAGCTCTCCACCATGGATTTCGCGCCGACATTCCAGATGGGCCATCCCATCGCTTTCGAATTTGCCGAGAAGCTAGCCGCGCACGCACCGGGCGGTGCCGCTGCCGAGCTTGATCGCGTCTTCTTCACCGGTTCCGGCTCTGAGTCTGTCGACACCGCGCTCAAGATCGCCATCGCCTATCAGCGCGCCATCGGTCAGGGTACACGCACCCGTATCATCGGTCGCGAAAAGGGTTATCACGGCGTTGGCTTCGGCGGCATCTCGGTTGGCGGCCTCGTCAACAACCGCCGTGTCTTCCCGCAAATCCCCGCCGACCATATGCGCCACACACTCGATGTTGAGCGCAACGCCTTTAGCAAAGGCCTCCCACAACATGGGCTGGAGCTAGCAGAAGATCTGGAACGTCTTGTTGCCCTTCACGGCGCGGAAACGATTGCTGCGGTGATCGTTGAACCCATGTCCGGCTCAGCCGGTGTGGTTCTGCCGCCAAAAGGATATCTGGAAAGGCTGCGCGCCATCGCCGACAAGCACGGCATCCTCGTGATCTTCGACGAGGTTATCACCGGATTCGGTCGCCTCGGTCAGCCATTCGCGACCGATTATTTCGGCGTTGTTCCGGATCTGGTTACGACCGCCAAGGGTATCACCAACGGATCGATCCCGATGGGTGCCGTATTCGCGAAGAGGTACATTTACGACGCGCTGATGCACGGCCCGGAGAACCAGATCGAACTTTTCCACGGCTATACCTATTCCGGTCATCCCGTCGCCTGCGCTGCCGGCATCGCCACGCTGGAGATTTATGAGGAAGAAAGTCTTCTGACACGTGCGGCATCTCTTGCACAGAAATGGGAAGATGCTCTGCATGGATTGAAGGGTGCACCTCATGTTGTGGACATCCGCAATCTCGGCCTCGTCGGCGCCATCGAGCTCGCCCCGCGCGACGGTGCACCGGGAGCACGGGCTTACGACGTCTTTGTCGATTGCTTTAAGACAGGGCTTCTCGTCCGCGTTACGGGAGACATCATTGCGCTGTCGCCGCCGTTGATCATTGAAGAAGATCAGATCGATACGATCGTCTCCATGATCGGTGACGCTTTGCAGCGGGCCGCTTGATAGCCAAAACGAGGAAAAACGTCCGGGGTGAAGACCCTTCCCGGACGCACATTTGATGGAATTGAGTTAAAATTTAAGAACTTTTATCTCATTGTAATATAATGAGAAAAATCCTCATATCAAAGCAAAGTCAGACTTTGCTTTCTGCACTTCGTATGCACATTTCTGATGGATTTTGATCACTTGGCGATGACTCGTCTCGAATAAGATGCTGGATCTTTTCGGCGACCTTGCGAGTCTGCACGCGGATATCAGGTACAGCAGTAATTTCCCAAAACTGCCCCGCTGTCAAGGCACCTACCGCAAAGAGGTGCGGGTGAGCATGCCCATCAACCGTCAGGACTTGTGACTGCGCGTCGACCTTGATACCCAACCCGAGCGGATCCGTATCGATCATCTTATCCGTGACCATCTGCTGCAGAAGCGGTGAATGCGCGATGCCGGCCCGCTCCATTCCGGTGCAGTTCACCAGCCAGTCGAAAGGTAGAACGACCTCGTCCGTTCCGCCCCGCCTACGGTAGGTCAGCAAAGGCCCCTGCTTCTCTCTCGCGATACTCAGAACAAAACCAGCGTGGACTTCGACCACGCCCTCATTCAGTAAACCCTCGAAAACGTCATGGACCTGCGGCGCGACACGGTGCCGATGAATGTTCCACCAGGCCAAAGCATGTCGCAGGAACCGCGCGCGCTTCGGTTGGTCGAGCGACTGCCAGAGTTTTTGAGTATGGGGACGTAGACCATCCATAACGGCGCGCCACTCTGCTCCCGCCTTCACACGACGCCTGAGAGCAGCAAGGAGTTGACTGATTTCGCTTCGATCCAGGTCAAGCGTCGGGTCTACAGGTGTAACGGGCGATGTACTGTGGCCATGAGGGACAAGACCGCGGCGGGAAACAACGTGGATCTTGCCGTGATGCCCCATATTCCGTAGCGACAGGACTTGATCGATCATCGTCAGGCCGGAGCCTAGGATACAGATGGTGTCATCGGACTGAACCTTGGAGAGCCAGTTGAGACGCCAAGGGTTTCTGACGACGCGGCGCAAAAGAGCAATGTCTGCTTCCCGAGTTAGCCGCGGTAAACTCGCCGTCCCAACGCCGAGACACAGGATGGCCCTTGCAGACTTCAGCGACGTTCCGTCGTTGAGACGGAAGGCGACGCAACCATTTTCAGAGGCAGCACAGGACATCGCTTTGGCCTTGACGAAATCAACCCGAATTCTCTGCCTTTGATCTCTGAGAAGGGCTGCCAGCGTATCGCGCAAATAAAGTCCGTAATCATTGCGGCTCGCGAAACCGGAGCCATCCACATCTCGCTCTCGGCTTTTCAGCCAGTTAAGAAAGTCATCGGGACGATCAGCAAAGGCGCTCATACGCGCCGCTGGAACGTTTAATCGATGAAGATGCAATTCCGTCCTATATGCGGTTCCTCTTCCGAAACCGGCATCGTCACCGACGATAGCAATCGATGTACCCGCCGGAAGCAATTGTAAAAGGTTGGTCACCAGACTGATCGCTGAAAATCCGGATCCCACCACCGCGACGTCATAGATCATATTGGCCTCCTTGGTATTGCCTCAACAACAAAGCTCACGCCGCCTCAAAAAGCAAATGAAAGCATCGACACAAAGCAGGCGCGCAGCAGCAGGGAAGTCAGAACAGACGTGTTAGCCGCGGCTAACACAGAGTACATGCGAGAGCGGGATCTTCGTGACGTCTTTGTCGCGCGCCCGGAAACTCTGTTTCTGATTCAAAATGCGCTCGTATGACGCTGAAAAGATTCATGTTTGGGCCGAGAAATGCCTATTGCGTCGAAAAGAGAATCGGCGCTTATATCCCAGTTGCGGAAAAATCCGATTTCGACGGAAAAAACCGCAATTGATCTAACGAGCGGAAAAGAGAGAAATGACACCTGGTGCCGACCCAAACAATGCTGAAAGAGCGCCCGATCTCACGAGCCTCATCTTACAGCATTCGGCAGCTTTGTCTGCACAGCTTCAGGCGCACAATGCTCACACATTTGCGCCGTTGTCCGAAAAGATCATGCGCACCTTCTCTCCGTCCGAGACGGCTAAGCTGATCGGTATCGGCGAGGCCTATCTGCGCCAGATCGCTGCCGAGATGCCGGACCTCAGCGCGTCCCAAAGTGGCGGCCGCCGCAGCTACTCAGTCGATGACATCCATGCCATCCGCAAGCATCTCGATCAGGGCGCCCGAGGCACCCGGCGCTATCTGCCACATCGCCGTGACGGTGAAGCGCTTCAGGTCGTCGCTGTGATGAATTTCAAGGGCGGTTCGGGCAAAACGACAACCTCAGCGCATCTCGCCCAATATTTGGCCTTGCGCGGCTATCGTGTTCTCGCCATCGACCTTGACCCCCAGGCCAGTCTCTCCGCCCTCTTCGGCCACCAGCCCGAACTGGATGTCGGTCCCAACGAAACACTATACGGTGCTATCCGATACGACGACGAACAGCGTCCTGTTGCTGAAATCGTCAGAGGCACCTACATCCCTGACCTTCACATCATTCCCGGCAATCTGGAATTGATGGAGTTCGAGCACGATACACCGCGTGCGTTGATGCGTCGCGCGCCTGGCGATACGTTGTTCTTCGCGCGCATCGGACAGGCGATCGCGCAGGTGCAGAACTTCTACGATGTCGTGGTCATCGATTGCCCTCCTCAGCTCGGCTATCTGACACTCTCAGCGCTGACTGCTGCGACCTCGGTTCTCGTCACGGTTCACCCTCAAATGCTGGACGTCATGTCCATGAACCAGTTCTTGGCGATGACGGGCGATCTTCTCTCTGAAATCGGCCGTGCCGGTGCGCGCTCCGATTATCATTGGATGCGATATCTCGTGACCCGTTTCGAACCCAGCGACGGACCGCAGAACCAGATGGTCGCATTTCTTCGTTCCATCTTCGGCGAAAACGTTCTGAATCACCCAATGCTCAAGAGCACAGCCATCTCTGATGCTGGTTTGACCAATCAAACCCTCTTCGAAGTCGAGCGGACCCTGTTTACCCGATCGACATACGACCGTGCATTGGAAGCAATGACCAATGTGAATGCCGAAATTGAAGGCCTGATAAAAAAAGCGTGGGGTAGAACCGCATGAGCAGAAAGCAAATCTTCGCCAATCTCGGCGGCAACAATGCCGATAACAACGAAGCCGCTGCGGAACGTCCGCGTCCACGTATTCGTCCTATTCTCGGCTCGCCGGATCTGGTGACCGACACGGTCAACTCGCCCGTTGGAATGATCGGTCAGTCTCTCAACGAGGTTTCTGAACGCAGCAAGCGTGCCGAAGAAATCGAGAAGAAGCTGGCTGAAGGCTTGGCGATCGTCGCTCTTGATCCGGCCGATATCGATCCGTCCTTTATTCCTGACCGCATGCCAGCGTCGCGCGAAGCGGATGTAGGGTTGGTCGAAGCCATTCGTGAACAAGGCCAGCAGGTCCCGATCCTCGTTCGCCCACATCCCGACAGACCCGGTCGCTATCAGGTCGCTTTCGGACATCGTCGTCTACGTGCTGTTGCCGAGATTGGTATTCCTGTCCGCGCTGTCGTCCGTGATCTGACAGATGAGCAGCTTGTCGTCGCACAAGGCCAGGAAAACAACGAACGCCGCGATCTCAGCTATATTGAGAAAGCGCGCTTCGCACAGAAGCTACAGCTCAGATTTTCGCGCGATACCATCATGGCCGCGATGTCTCTCTATAAGAGCGATCTTTCGAACATGCTTTCGGTCGTCGGGCGTATTCCCGATGACATCGTTGATAAGATTGGTCCTGCCCCTGGCGTCGGCCGTCGAAACTGGATGGATCTCGCAGACCAGTTGACGTCATCCAAGGTGAATGATGTTGCACGGTCTTTTCTTGACGATGATCGCATCGAAAGACTTGCGTCGGAAGAGCGTTTCAAGGCTCTGCTGGAATATCTCAAGCCTAAGGTCGAGCCCAAGCGCAGCGGCGTTCTGGCGTTGAAGAGCGGTCAGAAGCTCGCGAAGATCGTCGAGACGGAGCGCAAGGTTGATATCTCCATTGATCGCAAGGAAGCACCTGAGTTTGCTTCTTTCGTTCTGGAGCATCTGCAAACTTTATTCGAGGAGTATCGCTCGAAACAGTAGGACCCGTCTGTCGCTCAAGGTCAGTTGAGGCTTTGAGCTACAAGGAATTCGAAACACGACATTGAAGCGCAAGACAGATTTCCCAGGATTTCGACGTGCTTTAACGAAACCCATAACTGAAACAGAAACAGGAGCATCTGGCCCAAAAGAAAAAAGCCCCCGAACGTTGCCGCGCGGAAGCCTTTCTTTGATTTAAGCACCCGAAGAATCTCATTTCCGCGAATCATAGTCAAGAGTCTTGGCATCGAAATCTTTTCGGTGAGCGATTTTCTTTTGCCTCGTTGAAGGTGAAAGACATGAATAGCGATATTGTAACGACGCCCTTTGGGCGGCGAGGGGTTAGTTATGCCCAACTCGCACACCAATTTGCGTCCCAAAACATCAGTGCGGAACAGTCCATCGACAAATGGAAACTCTTCCGCCGCATCTGCGAGGCAAGAAACGTTCTCGGCGTTTCTGATCGGTCTCTTGCCGTTCTCAATGCCCTTCTTAGCTTCTATCCGAAAACGGAACTATCCGACGAACATGGTTTGGTGGTCTTCCCATCCAACGAACAGTTGTCGCTACGGGCCCATGGAATGTCGGAGCAGACACTACGCCGGCATCTCGCAGCGCTTGTCGATGCGGGCCTCATTCTGCGCAAGGACAGTCCAAACGGCAAACGATATGCCAGAAAAAACCGCGCCGGCAGTATCAGCGATGCTTTCGGATTTTCGCTGTCCCCCCTCATCGCACGTTCTGACGAGATCGAAGCAATTGCGGAAATGCTCTCCGAGGAACGTCTTCAACTCCAGCGTCTGCGTGAAAAAATCAGCCTATGCCGACGTGACATTGTCAAACTCATCGAGCTTCTCGCCGATTGCACCGATCATGAGCGACTGGATGTCTTTCGCGCACGTCAAATCGTGATCACTGCAAAGCTGGATCGCAAAACGAAGGCACCACAGCTAAGCCTCATTCTGGAAGAATTGAGCGAAGTTCGTGAGGATATTGCTAAGCTTTTGGAAAAACAGCTAGAAATCGAAAAAACAAGCGCCAATGCCTATCAAAATGAGCGGCTTATACAGAGTTCAGAATCCGAATCCTATTTTGAAGATGCCGACCTTGTGGAAAACGCAGACGACCCCCAAGCCGATATCTCCACGACGTCTAGACCAGCAATCAGCACAAATCCCTCCAGCCTAGCAGAGGCAACCGTCAACGAAGAGAAATATGATCTTCAGACAGTGCTACGAGCATGCCCTGAAATCTCGCTTTACGGTCCTGGTGGCGTTATCAGAAGCTGGACAGACCTCAAAAGTGCAGCAAATGTGGTAAAATCCATGCTTTCAATCAGTCAATCTGCTTATGACGAGGCGGAGAGACAGGTAGGTCCTCAGGCCACATGCACAATCATAGCGTGTATCTTGGAAAGATCCGAACAGATCAATTCCGCAGGTGGCTATTTGAGAAGCCTCATCAAAAAGAAGCACAACGACAGCTTCACTGTAAAACCCATGCTGATGGCCCTTCTTCGATCTAAGATGGCGAACAATGCGCGCCCCTCTCAACTTCTCTGCTGAACACCTGGACCCTGTGAGACATCCAAAGCCCGGATCATGAGAAAGGATGAAGATTAACAAGACCGCCATAACGAGCTTACCACCGTCGCAATCTGCTTCAGGCTTCCCATATCAGAAGCAAGGAGAGCAAATGACAGGGAGCAGTCCATTGAACGACCAGAGCGTATCACTGAGGCCCATGGGGCCTGTAACGGAAGCTTCAACGGCGAAAGCACTATTGGCGCTTATCCGCAACCCACTCGACGCCCTGCCGCCGGCAGTCTTTACCGAACCACTGGTGTTTTCGAAGACAGCCGGAAGGGTCAGTATCTACATCTCTGATCCTGCGCTAATCCAAGAGGCACTGGTCAAGAATGCAGATGTACTGGGGAAGGGCGATCAGGTTCGCCGCGCGCTGGGGCCAGCACTTGGGTCTGGGTTGTTGACGGCCGACGGAGCACACTGGAAATGGCAACGTCAGTCGGTTGCCAGCGCATTTCGACCATCTTCCCTGACAGAGCTTCAGCCAGCCATGCTCGCCGCTGCGCGACAGACGAGCGACCGATTATTGAAGCAGCAAGGTGAAACAGTTGATATCGGCCATGAGATGATGAAGACGACCTTCGATATCATTGTCGAAACGATGATGTCGGGTGGTCATGGCATTGATGTGAATCGTGTTGAACGTAGCATCACGGATTATCTTCGACCAAGCGGCTGGACATTCGCGCTTGGGGTCGTGGGCGCACCGGACTGGACGCCGTATCCAGGAAGGCGACGGGCGACGAAGGCGGTAGAGTTTCTGCGCTCTAGCCTGTCGAGCGTTCTGGAGGAGTGTCGGCGTAGCCCATCGGATCGTCACGATCTCGTCTCCATGCTGATTGCGGCAACCGACCCGGAAACGGAGCGTAAGATGACTGACGAGGAGATCATCGACAATCTGATGACGTTCATCACCGCTGGCCATGAGACGACAGCCCTTGGTCTCGCCTGGACTTTCGATCTTCTGGCGCGGCACCCCGAATACGAGGCGCGTGTAGCGGCGGAAATTGATGAGGTCACTCAGGGCGGCGAGGTAAGACCGGAGCATATCGCGGAGCTGCACTATACGAGGCAGGTGTTTTCCGAAGCTATGCGGCTTTACCCACCAGCCCCGATCATCACTCGGACAGCACTCAAAGACTTCAAGCTTGGAGATTACCTCGTGCCGGAGGGCACCGTGATGTTCGTTCCGATCTATGCCGTCCATCACCACGCTGCAATCTGGAGCGCGCCGGAAACGTTCGATCCTGACAGATTTCGACCAGACGCAACCAAGGCCCGGCACCGTTATGCCTACATGCCTTTCGGTGCAGGCCCCCGAATATGCATCGGAAACGCTTTTGCTGTGATGGAGGCCGTTGCCGTTCTGGCCGTCATTTTACAGAAGCTTCGCTTGAGAACGGCTGGCAACACACCCGAACCGCTGATGAAGGTAACGCTGAGGCCAAGAACCAGTCTGAAGATGACGGTTGTAGCGGCGTAAAGTAGGGCAGGACCATGTGCAGGTCAGAGAGAAGAATGGCCAGCGCATCATCGCTGGCCGTCGTTGTTTTACATCTCGACCTTGGCGTTTTCGCCCATATCGGGGCGAGTGTTGCTCACGGCTGCGGCCGCCATCTTGATATAGCTGATGACGGTGCCGGGGCTGTCCCAGTATTCTGCGGATGATGGGGTGACCTTCAGGACACGAATGGAAGGGTCTTCCGCACTGTCCCACCACGCCTTCGCTGGCGTCGAAAACAGGTCGCGGATCCGCTCGCGGTCGTTCTGAACCTCCGCGGTGCCGGAGATCGAGACGTATTTTTGGCCCTTGGAATCCGCGAAAGCCAGGCAGACATTTGGATGTCGTGCGATCTCCTCGTCCTTATGACTTGCGACATCGGTCAGAAAATAGAAGGAATTTTCCAACTGCTCGGCGTGAGCAGCCATTGGCCGTGCGCGAAGATCTGAGCCTGTTTGCGTCGTCAGCATGCAAAAGCGGATCTTTTCAGCCAGATCCCAGACCTTTGCGTTGTCATCTTCGATATGTGCCATCTGGCCCTCCTGTAATCGATGCTCCTTGAACGACCTTCGCCGTGACATCGTTCCTCCTGAGGGAACTTCCAAAGCGTACGGCCAGTTTGTCCGCAGGATATAATCGGCAGAAAGAGACAGCACATGCAAAGCAAAGAACTGGGTAGAAGCGATCCCTGGAGCGAGCGAAACTTCATTCTGGTCCTGGACGATGGAGAGGAAGCTTTTGCCGCCATTACCAAGTTTTGTGAAGAGCAAAACATCACCGGAGCCTCATTGACCGCAATCGGTGCCTTCAAACAGGCTAAGCTCGGCTTTTTCGACTTCGCACAGAAAAGCTACATCGACATTCCGGTCGATACCCAGTCTGAAGTTCTAAGCGCCATTGGCGATGTCGCAGTCGATGACGCCGGAAAAGCCAGTCTGCATTTGCATGCTGTTCTCGGTTTTGCCGATGGCTCGACGAAGGGCGGGCATTTCATCAGCGGTATTGTACACCCCACATTGGAGATCATAATCCGAGAAAGTGCTGTTGCTTTGCGTCGACGCAAGAAGCCGGAACTCGGTATTGCGCTGATCGATATCTGAGGGAGCGGCAATGGGCTCATGACGCTTCGTCGAAGTGAATGCTGAGGGAACGTTATCTAGAGGCGGGGATATTAGACTTTAGAGTAAAGCTTAATTAGAGAGACCAAATTTTTTCTTCACTAAATTATTAACTTCGACATGAGAGGATGGCCCAAACCGCTCTTCAGGAACATTGCCCATGGCGCTTCTCTACAATTCCGATGCCGCAAAAATCTTGAACGCACTGGATCTGTCCTTTGCTGTCATCGAGTTTGACGTGGATGGCAACATCCTTAAAGCCAATAAAAACTTCTGTGACCTGATGGGATACTCGTCATCGGAGCTCCGTGGAAAACACCACAGTATTTTCCTGGACGACGATTATGCGCGGTCAGCCGATTACAAGACCTTCTGGAACAAGCTTCGCAGCGGAGACTTCGTCTGCAGCGAGTTTACCCGGCTTGCCAAGGATGGGACGGAAATCTTCATTCGCGGCAACTACAATCCGATCAAGAACAGCGCTGGCAAAGTGCTCAAAATCATCAAATTCGCCAACGACATCACGCAGACCAAGATGCATGGCATCGATACGGGCGCAAAGATCGAGGCGATCTCAAGAGCTCAAGCGGTGGTCGAGTTCAAAACGGATGGCACAATCCTCTGTGCAAATCAGAACTTCCTACAGGCGCTTGGCTACACGGCTTCTGAAGTCGTTGGCAAACACCATAGAATGTTCGTTGATCCCGCTTTTGCGGCGAGCCCGGACTACGCGGAGATGTGGCGGAAACTCAACGCTGGAGAGTTTGTCGCCGGCGAGTTCATGCGGGTGGGCAAAGGCGGGCGCCCCGTCCATATTCAAGCGTCCTACAACCCGGTCTTCGATTTCAAAGGGCGGGTCTTCAAGGTCGTCAAGTTCGCGACGGACGTGACAGATCGCGTCGAAAACGTCGAGAGACTGGCCAATTCTCTTACAAGCCTTGCGCATGGCGACCTGTCGCAAACGATCGATACACCGTTTATTGCAGCACTCGACCGGCTGCGCCGTGACTTCAATGCCGCATCCGCCAAGCTGCGAGATGCTATGTCGACCGTGCGCAGCAATGCTGAGACGATTTCTGCCGGTGCGCATCAAGTCCGCATCTCCGCTGACGATCTCGCAAAGCGGACGGAGCAACAGGCAGCATCGGTGGAAGAGACTGCAGCAGCGCTTGAGGAGATTACCACGACGGTGAAGGATTCAAGCCAACGGGCGGAAGACTCCGGCCAACTGGTGGGACGCGCGAAAGCTCATGCAGACCGCTCTGGCGCGATCGTGAACGAGGCCATGCTGGCGATGGACAGGATCAACCAGTCGTCGAACGAGATCTCCAATATCATTGGTGTGATCGACCAGATTGCTTTCCAGACCAATCTGCTTGCATTGAATGCGGGCGTGGAAGCCGCGCGTGCCGGAGAGGCCGGTAAAGGCTTTGCCGTCGTCGCCCAGGAGGTCAGAGAATTGGCGCAACGGTCAGCCTCCGCGGCAAAGGAGATCAAGGCGCTGATCACTGCTTCCGGCGCTCAGGTCGCCAATGGCGTCACGCTGGTTGGCAAAGCTGGCGAAGCGCTGCAGGAGATCGCCGGCAATGTTCAGGACATCAACAAGGATATCGGCGCAATCATCGAGTCAGCGCGCGAGCAGTCCACCGCTCTCAACGATATCAATCGCGCTATCAATCTCGTAGACCAGGGCACGCAGCAGAATGCGGCCATGGTCGAAGAGCAGACGGCAGCCAGCCATGGCCTTGCAGCAGAAGCAAAGGCGCTCTTTGCCTTGCTGGAGCAGTTCCGCTTCGATGACCGTGCGGCGGTCACGTCGGCACCGTCCAAACCCGTTCAGGCCAAACCGCCAGTCCAGCGCTCAGGCCCGAAATTCGTCTCGCATGGGAGCGCGGCGGTCAAGGCTGAATGGACGGAATTCTAACATCGTCGTCCTCTGCCTTTTGCGCTGGTAGGGCTGCCCGGCCCGCATTTACAGCGGATCGTGGAAACCAAGCCGTGGCTTCTCGAGCGATGCTGCTCTTGAAGCCACGGCTTGACTCTGCGCGAGATAGTCCCACCAATCGTCAACAGAGTTTCGATACGGCGGCTCTCCGTTTCACGGCCTGGATGAACGGCGCATTTAAATTTGACTTTAAAAGGAAAGATTTTTATGTGCAAATGCGCTGACCAAAGCGCAAGTCGATAAACAGGACGACCACAGAATATGAACAGCGTGAGCCCCATCGTAGAGGAAACCCAGATCGAGCCCAGCCGCACGAAGCGCCTGAAAGCGGGGACACGTGACGCTCACAGTGCGCTCGACAGCTTCATCATGGCCGCCAAGCCATTCGAAAATCGGGAAAACTTCGGCAAATTCGTGAAAACGCAGTACCTGTTCCACAAAGATCTCGATGCGCTTTTCTTCAATGCGACCCTAGACGGCCTTCTGCCGGATCTGAAAGGACGCCGCCGCATTGAACTCATTGAACAGGACCTGCAGGATCTGTCTCTCGATGTTCCGGAAAAGCAGAGCGATCGTTTCCAGCGGGGCGATGAAAATTTCGATCTGCCGGAAGCAATGGGTTGGCTCTATGTGGTGGAAGGGTCCAATCTCGGCGCCGCATTCCTGCTGAAGGACGCTGCCAAGCTCGGACTGGGAGAAGCGTTCGGCGCACGCCATCTGGCTGGAGCTCCGGAAGGCAGAGGCTTGCACTGGCGCACATTCACCGCAGCTCTCGATGAGATTGAGTTGACTGACGATGAGGAGCGCCGTGTCGTTTCCGGTGCACAAGACGCCTTTGTCGCAGTTCATAATTACGCTCGTCAGATGATGGCTTGAACGGCTTTATCTCTATAAGACTATCTCCGCACTGCTGAAGATGCGAGCAGGTCTGTGTGAATAAAACTCACAGATCCGGCTTGCCGCGCTAGTTGCCTTTGAAGGTGCTCTATCCTACATCAGACGGGCTTTTGAAAAGGAATTGCGCATGGCGAAGATCAAGAACGTTGCGATCCAGATGGATCATGTCTCGGGCATCAACATTGCCGGAGATTCAACATTCGCCATCAGCCTCGAAGCCCAGGCAAGGGGATATCGCCTTTTCCACTACACGCCGGACCGCCTGTCTATGCGGGATGGGAAGATCTATGCCACCGTCGAGCAGATGGAACTGCGTGACATCAATGGCGACCATTACTCGCTGTCCGAGCCAGAGCGGGTCGATTTATCGACGATGGATGTGATCCATCTGCGCCAGGATCCTCCCTTCGATATGGCGTATATCACCTCGACGCACCTTTTGGAGCGCATTCACCCCAAGACGCTTGTCGTCAACGACCCCGCCTGGGTGAGAAACTCACCTGAAAAGATTTTCGTCACCGAGTTTGCGGATCTGATGCCCGCGACTTTGATCACCAAGGACGTTGCCGAGATTGCCCGCTTCCGTCAGGAAATGGGCGATATCATCCTCAAGCCTCTCTACGGAAACGGTGGGGCAGGGGTGTTCCACTCCACTCGCGACGACCGCAATTTCTCCTCGCTCCTGGAAATGTTCG
The DNA here is from genome assembly GCF_030819035.1 of Agrobacterium sp. SORGH_AS 787. NCBI lineage: Bacteria > Pseudomonadati > Pseudomonadota > Alphaproteobacteria > Hyphomicrobiales > Rhizobiaceae > Agrobacterium > Agrobacterium sp. SORGH_AS 787. Next base: position 1,031,000 of record NZ_JAUTBG010000001.1, on the reverse strand, counting down.
GCCAGATGTTCCGCGAGCCCTATATCGCCCAGCAATATCTGCCGGACGTGCGAAAAGGCGATAAACGCATTCTTCTGGTGGATGGTGAGCCGGTTGGCGCGATTAACCGTGTGCCGGCTGAGAACGATGCACGTTCCAACATGCATGCTGGTGGACGTCCCGAGCCGACTGAATTGACGGCGCGCGAAAAAGAAATCTGCGAGCGCATCGGTCCAGCCTTGCGTGAACGCGGCTTCCTCTTTGTCGGCATCGACGTTATCGGCACCTATATGACGGAAATCAACGTCACCTCTCCCACCGGCATTCGCGAAGTCAAGAAATTCGGCGGCGCCGATGTCGCCAGCCTTCTTTGGGATGCGATCGAGCGCAAGCGTGACGCTCAGGATTGACACTCCAGTTGTAAACGCCTTCTCCCTCAGACCGTCTCATTCGGTCTGAGGATCTGGTTTCGTTTTAGCGCTTCAGTCCCAGAAAGATCAGCAGAAATGCGGCCGCAAGAGGCAGCCAGAAGTGCATGAGGCCGATCGTGCTCAAGACTGGAAACTCTTCCTTGCAACCTGTCGGGTTCATGCCGCAGCCGAGCGGAACAAAAAAGAAGAACCACACGAACGTCAGGCAGACGAGCAGCGTCCCCGCGATCAGCAAGATTATCTTCACCTCACTCTCCTCCCTGCCTGCCTCGTCCGGCACACTGTCAAGTCCCACGCCTGATGTGCTAAAGCCTTGATAGGCATCATGCAATCACACCAATTTGCCATCGATTGATCGCACCGGTTACGGCAGGCACAACCAATGCAGGCACTGCTCAAAACGTCGTTGCGCCTACATCCGGAGCTTCCGGATGCAGGCGCAAGTATTGGTGTTTCTTAAGGCGACGGCTTTGAGGCTGGAGTGCCCCTCGAAAGTCAACGACGGCTCAAGTGTTTGCCGATCAGACGACTTGTCGGAACTCGTCGTCTGCACCGTCCGGTCCACCCATCGACATGTCGAGTGCGAAGCCATTGGCGCGGGCCTGCTGGGCGTGGACGGAGTGGGTCGGGGCTGCGCGGCGAACGGGAGCAGCAGGCTTTGCAGCAGGACGGTGGGAGACCGACGGAGCTGCGGGGCGAGCCTGTGCCGTGCGACCATTCGTGGTGGCACGCTCGACCTTGAAGAAGGCGATGCTGGCCTGAAGCTCTTCGGCCTGTGCGGCGAGTTCTTCGGAGGTCGCAGACATTTCTTCGGAAGCACCGGAGTTCTGCTGCGTCACCTTGTCGAGTTGCTGGATCGCTTCGTTGATCTGGCTGGCACCGATATCCTGCTCGCGGCATGCGGCAGAGATTTCCGATACGAGTTCTGCCGTCTTGCGGATGTCTGGAACCAGACGGTTCAACATATCGCCCGCTTCGGTCGCGACCTGAACCGTCTCGCCGGAGAGCGAGGAGATTTCGGCTGCTGCTGCCTGGCTGCGCTCTGCAAGCTTGCGGACTTCCGAGGCAACCACCGCAAAGCCCTTGCCATGCTCACCGGCACGTGCGGCTTCGACGGCGGCATTGAGTGCGAGAAGGTCGGTCTGACGCGCGATCTCCTGAACGATAGAGATTTTTTGGGCGATGGTGCGCATGGCGACGACGGCACGGCCAACAGCTTCACCACTGGCTTCGGCGTCCTTGGACGACTGGCGAGCGATCTTCTCGGTCTGGGCAGCATTGTCTGCATTCTGCTTGATGTTGGCAGCCATCTCTTCCATGGAAGCGGATGTTTCTTCTGCAGAGGAGGCCTGTTCTGTGGCACCCTGCGACAGCTGTTCGGAAGAGGAAGATAGCTCCTGGCTGCCGGAGGAGACGTTGTCAGCGGCAGCCAATGCGTCGGCCACCACCCCACGCAAACGCTCCACCATCGATTGAAGCGCAATGCCGAGCGTATCGCGCTCCGACAGAGGTTGTGGCGTGACGGTCAGATCGCCGTTTGAAATCTTGTCTGCGACACTTGCAGTTTCGCGCAGATTGGTCACCATGTCCATCATGGCGTTGCCCAGCGTGTCCTCGTCCGACAGAGGCTTAACGTCCTTGGAGAGATCACCAGCTGCAATCGTGCTGGCTACATTCGCCGTCGCACGTAGATTAGTCGTCATGATGTTGATCTGATTGACAAGATCTTTGATCTCGTCATTCGTCTTGACCTCGACGTTTGCGTTGAGGTCGCCTCTCGCGACTGCTTCAGCCGCGATGATAACCTTGCGCAGTCCGCCATTGATACCCATCGCAATCCAGGTGGCAACGATCACGCTGAACAGGATAGCGACGCCAACGGCAATGATCATGATCAAGCGCACTTGTTCGTACATCACCTGGCTTTCCGTTAGCATCGTGTCGACACGCTCAAGCTGGACCCTGACCAGTTCTTTGGTGTTGGCTCCGATTGTCTTTGACAGATTGCGCATGTGTCCGTTGGAGTAATCCACAGCACCCCTTGCGTTGCCCGACGCGAGCATGTCTAGGAGCTTGGCCGATTCCGTCCTAAAGGTTGAGAATGTCTCGGACACCCCAACCCAATATGGCTTACCCTGTGGAGACGCCTGTGCGAGACCCATTTCAACGAGCTTTGCAGTCTCAGCTGCGAGATCGTCCGACGTCTTCATGTAGCTCGTCGCCTCATCGACACTTGACGCCAACAGCGCGTTTTTCTGCTGCCTGATCACTTCGGAGAGATTGCGGTCGATCTGTAATGCATATTGGAGGCGCTTCTCAGGACCGTTTGCGAGGTCCCCGATCGCCTGATTGACGGTACCTAGGCTAGTGACGGCGTAGGCCGAAATCCCAGCTAAGACGGCAAGGATAAAGGCGAATGCCAAGATCAGTTTCAGTTTAATCGTAAACCGCATGTCAAATGTCCTTTAAGCGCTTTATGACGAAATGTTGCAGATGTGCACCGTGGGGGACGGTGCACCCAGCAGGCGTTTTTCAAAGGGATAGTTTTGATAGACGTCACCACGTTGGACCGGGAGCGGTACTGCTGGATGATATGGCTATCGAGGCATCATCGAACGAGCTTCAATTTTGAACGCAATGCTTTTGATGAAATTGGCGGCATTTGTAACCCTCAGGCATCGGAGCGTATCACTGGCTCTAGACCACCGCGGACAGAGTTGTATCATCATAGACAACGTACTACTCTCTTTAGGAGGGCTCAGGAGCTTGCTAATACAAAACATTTCCGAGGTAGGACGCTTTGAGGATCAAACAAAATTTTTAGTGAAACTCGCGCGCATCATGCGATCGAGATAAGCAGACACAGCCAAGGGGTTGTGCGGCAGCAGCGTGTATAATAAAAAAACTAGCTCTATATAGTTAAGGAGCCGTTACGAATAAGCATTCGAAACGGTTATTGTGGTAAATCATTTTAAAAAGGAATCGGTCGCGTATGATCCTGAAAGACTAACGTAGCGTTAGTTCGGTTGGAAAACTGCTCTAATTTCTAAAGCCCGACCTCAACGCTGGCATTTGTTATGTTTAGACAGAGAGTGCATCTGCGCAACATTCCCCTAGCTTCAACGAAACCTTGCTGCAGATTACAGCCAGCCCCAGCAATCTATGTTAGTCTCGTGATGAGGACCTCACGCGTGGACGACATTCAACACTCTCGCGCTTACCGCCCTGGTAAGTTAGCACCGATTATGGAGCGATCATGTGCATGATCGCCTCGCAGTCATCGTCACGGCGTCTGCGCGCCGGTGGTAGCAAGATAGACCGAGTAGAGCGATTTGGTCGCGGTGATGAACAGGCGGTTTTTCTTCGGGCCGCCAAAGGTGAGGTTGGCCACCGTCTGCGGCACCTTGATCTTCCCGAGAAGCGTGCCTTCCGGTGAAAAGCAATGAACGCCATCGCCCGCGCTGGTCCAAAGGTTTCCTGCCGTGTCAAGGCGGAAGCCGTCGGGCAGGCCACTATCCAGGTTGCAGAACTCTCGGCCATTCGTCAGCGTCTTTCCATCCACCACGTCAAAGACCCTGATGTGGCGCGGGCGTGAGACATCGTGGCTGTAGGAGCTGTCGGCAACATAGAGGTTCGTTTCGTCGGGGGAAAACGCCAGCCCGTTTGGCTGAACAAAGTCGTCGACGGCGATCTCGACCTGGCCTGAGACAGGATCGATCCTATAGACGTTGCGGGTCTTCTGTTCCGGCTCGGATTTATAGCCTTCATAGTCGGAGAGAATGCCGTAGGTCGGGTCGGTGAACCAGATACTGCCATCGGATTTGACGACGACATCGTTGGGCGAGTTCAACCGCTTGCCATTATAGCTGTCCGCCAGCACCGTGATCGAGCCGTCGATTTCGGTTCGCGTCACGCGACGACCGCCATGCTCGCAAGAGATCAAGCGGCCCTGACGGTCGCGCGTGTTGCCATTGGCGAAGTTGGACGGCTGGCGGAAAACGGAAACGCCGCCATCCGGCACCCAGCGAAGAATGCGCTGGTTGGGAATGTCGCTGAAAAGCAGGCAGTTGAGATCCGCAAACCAGACAGGGCCTTCACTCCACCGGCAGCCGGAATAGAGTTCTTCCAGTTCGGCATTGCCGACGATCAGGTGACGGAAGCGGTCGTCGCGAATATCATAAACGGAGCTTTGATCTTTGGTCATGAGCATCAATCGGCTTGAAAGTGTTGCGTTGGTTCAGCGGGTGGCCTTGGGGCCGCTCGCCAGAAAAATCACGGAAATGATAATGAGACCAGTGAGGATAAGGCGCGCACCGGCGCCGAAGCCGTAGGTGTTCAGCATCGAAACCACAAGGAACATGAAGAGCGATGCGCCCCAGATGCCAGGCACGTTGGAATCGCCACCAGCGACCGCTGTGCCGCCGATCACCACGACGGCAATCGACATCAGGAGATATTCCGACCCCATGTTGAGCGCTGCACCACCTGAAAAGCTTGCCAGAAGATATCCGGCGATGGCTGCCAGAACGGAGCAGACAACGTAGGTTATGAAGCGCGCACCATCGACGGGAATGCCGGTCATGCGGGCCGCAAAGGTGCTCTGGCCTATGGCCGAAATCCAGCGCCCGTAGAAGGACCGGTCAAGCAGCACCCAGGCGATGACGGAGAGAAAAAGTGCAACGAGCGCGACATTCGGTATGTTGAACGTGCTGGAGATGGCGAAGTTGGCCAGTGTTTCAGGTGGCCTGATACGCAGCCCGCGATTGGACCAGATCGCAATCGACTGGACGATGAAGCTCATCGACAGTGTCGCGATGATTGGCGGGATGCGCAGCAGCTTGATCAGCGTGTAATTGCCGATGCCGATCGCAATTCCGATCAGGATGGCGACGAGAAGGCCCGGCAGGATGAGATGGTCCGAGACGTCCATGAACTTCAGCGCCAGCGTGCCGGACAGCGTCATGGTGGCAGGGACGCAGAGATCGATATTGCCTGGCCCAAGCGTGATAACGAACATCTGGCCGATGCCGACGATGACCGAGAAGGCCGCGAATGTCAGCGCCGCGTGGGAAAGCCCGAACGAGCTTGCGCCTCCGGTGAACATCACGGTGATGACCCAGACCGCAACCGTCGCGGCAAAGGACCAGATCCACGGTTTTCTAGTGAAAGCAGCGATGCGGCTCATTGGTTTTTCTCCCGCTTTTCAAGACGGTTGAGCAGAATGCGCAAGGCAAGCACGATGATGAGGATCGCGCCCTGCGCGCCGATTTGCCAGTCCGGCGAAATGCGCATGAAGGACAGGAAAGAGCCCGCGAGCGTCAGCGTTAAAGCGCCGATCACCGCGCCGATCGGGGAAACACGCCCGCCGACGAATTCACCGCCGCCAAGGATGACGCCGGCTATCGATAGAAGCGTGTAGCGCAAGGCGATATTGGCATCGGCTGACGTTGTCAGTCCCACGAGTGCGATCCCGGAGAGCACGGCGAAGAAACCTGCCAGTGCAAAGGTTGCGGCGCGAATGCCGACCACCGACCAGCCGGACCGCTCGACCGAGCGCAGATTGCCGCCGACGCCGCGCATCAGAACGCCGAAAGAAGAGCGCATGACGATGTAGTGAGCGACAACCGCAATCACGACACTGGCGATGATGGCAATCGGGACGAATGGCGGCTTTGCCGTCATCAAGGCACGCACGAAGGCAGGCGCCTGTCCGCCCGGTGAGGGCAGGATCAGCACGGCGAGACCACCCCAGACGAAGCTCATGCCGAGCGTCACGACGATGGAGGGCAGGGCACGCAGGTGAATGACGGCGCCGAGTACCGCATAGACGGCGATGGCGGCGGCAAAAATACCGATGCCGAGAACTGGGGAATTCTGCAGAAACGTTGCGGTCACGCAGGCGCAGAAACTGACGAAGGTGCCCATCGACAGGTCAAGGTCGTTGACGGACATGATCAGCATCTGGGCGATGGTCGCAAGCGCGATCGGCACTGCCAGATTGAACAGCAGGTTCATGCCCGTGTAGCTCATGGCTCTCGGCTGCATGTAGAACACCGCAATCAGCAGGAAGGCGAGCGAGGCGGCGGGAATGACAAGGCGAAGTGTGTTGGCAGAGATCTTCACGCGTGGGCCTCCCCAGAGAAGGATGCAGCCAGCACATTCTGCTCGGTGATGTTTTCGCCGATGAGTTCTGCCTGGATGGTGCCGTCGCGGAAAACATAGACGCGGTCACACAAGCGAATTTCGTCCATTTCCGTCGAGTACCAGATGAAGGTCCGGCCGTGCGCGGCTTCCGTTCTCAAGATGTCGTAGACCTCCTGTTTCGTGCCGATATCGACGCCGCGCATCGGGTCGTCCATCAGCACGGTGCTGGCGGTTGTCGCCAGCGCGCGGGCAAAGAGTACCTTCTGCTGGTTGCCGCCAGACAGCGAGAGAATCTTGTTGCCCATATCGGGTGTGCGAATCTCGATCCGTTTCTTCCACTCCGCGCCAAGGTCGCCCTCGCGCGATTTGTTCACAAGCCCACCGGACGAGATATCTCGAAGCGATGCGATCGACAGATTTTTGAGAATACTCCAGAGCGAGAAGGTGCCATTCAGGCTTCTGTCTCCGGCGACGAAGGCCAGGTCTGCCTTGCGGCTTGGTAGCCAACTGCTGTTCTTCGCGAGATAAAGATCGAGCAACGCTTCCGTCTGGCCGTGGCCACCGAGTCCGGCAAGGCCAATGATTTCGCCACGATAGGCTTCAAAGGCAATCTCGGAGCCGTGACGCGGCGCCATGGAAAGAACTTTCTCGCTGGAGCGAAGACGGGCGATCTTCTGCCTGTCCTGATCCTTAACCACGCTGCCCATGGCTTCGACCAGCGTGCGTGTCGTGAATTCGCTGGCGACCCGGTTGGCCACGACGCGGCCGTCCTTCATCACGACAATGCGGGTTGCGGTCGACAGGATTTCCCCGAGAATATGCGAGATTAACAGGACCGAGCCGCCTTCGCGCACGAAACGGCGCACATAGGCCATGAGTTGCTCTGCAAGACCTGCATCGAGCGAAGAGGTCGGTTCGTCGAGGATAACGAGCCTTGGTGCGTCCGGCGTGCGGCAAAAGTTGATCGCGATTTCCACCATCTGGCGTTCGGCGATCGATAGATCGGAAATCGTCGCTTCGCAATCGATGCCGTGGCCGGGAAAAATCTCGTCGATGGTGCGGCGTATCGCGGAAAGTGCGCGGCCGCGCCAGTTCCGACCGCTCATGCCGGGATGCATGATCCGGACATTCTCGCTGATCGTCAGGTTCGGGCAGAGAGACAATTCCTGGAACACGCAGCGCACACCGCCAGTGCGTGCTGCCGAAATGCCCTGTCTCCCAGGTGCTCCGCCGTAAGAAATCGTGCCCTCATGCGGCGTCAGTCCGCCGTTGATGACATTGACGATGGTGGATTTGCCGGCGCCATTATGGCCGACAAGGCCAAGGCATTCGCCTGCGCGGATGATGAGATCGGCGCCATCCAGCGCCTTGACGGCGCCGAAGACCACCTTGACGCCGCGGGCGGCGACGACTTCTTGCGTCTCGATGATGGTATTCATGAGCAAAACGCCAATGATCTGAAATGGTGAATGAAGGGGATGGCCGCTGCGGCGACGATTGGGCCGCAGCGGATAGGAGGCAATGCTTGGCCTTACTTGGCCTTACTTGGCCGCGATCACCTTCTGCGCATCAGCCTGGGAGTAATCCACATTGGCAACGCCACCCTTCTGGGTGTTCTTCAGGTTCTCCTCGAGATCGTCCTGATCGATGCGGAGGAAGGGAACGGTGAGGTCCTTCTTCACGTCCTTGCCGTCGAGAATCTGCTGGGCAACCCAGAAGGCGAGCGTCGAGACGCCGGGCGCGATCGAGACCGACATGGTCTTGTAGCCGCTGGCATCCTTCTGCTGCTTCCACCATTGCAGCTCATCTTCACGGTTGCCCATGATGATGGTGGGTGTCGGGCGCTTGGCAGCTGCAAAAGCCTGGGCAGCACCGTAACCATCACCGCCCTGGGTTACCACAGCCGCAACTTCCGGCAGGCTCGGCAGAATGCCGGCGACGGCGCGCTGCGCAACGTCCTGCGCCCAGTCGCCATTGACGGAACCGACGATCTTGAACTGCGGGTTCTTGGCAACGCCCGCGGCAATACCCGCATGGATTTCGTCATCGACGGAGACGCCCGCGAGACCACGGATTTCAAGCAGGTTTCCGCCCTTCGGCATGGCCTTTGCGAGGTAGTCTATCTGGCTTTCGCCCATTGCCTTGAAGTCGACGGCGATGCGCCACGCACACGGTTCCGTGACGATACCATCGAAAGACACGACGATGATGCCAGCATCACAGGCTTCCTTCACCGCACCGTTCAGTGCAGTCGGAGAGGCGGCGTTGATGACGATCGCATCGTAGCCTTGAAGAATGAGGTTCTGAATCTGCGCGGCCTGTTCCGTCGCCTGGTTTTCTGCAGTGGTAAAGGCGTCAGCAGCTGCGACTTGCTTGTCGGCAACCGCCTGCTTTGTGATCTTGTCCCAGCTTGTCAGCATCGCCTGACGCCAGGAGTTACCGGCATAATTGTTGGAGAGCGCGATTTTCTTCGCAGATGTATCGGCGTGCGCGGTGATCGGCATCGCGGCGCATAGCACCGCTGCCGATGCGAGAAGCATCTTTCTAAAAGCCATTGATTTTCCTCCCTGTGGCTTGCTCTTTCGGAGCATGGAAAATGTTTCGCCGCAAACCTTCCCCACGGCGGAAACGCAATTCCGTTGCACTGGAGCTCCTTTCCCCAGTAAGAACCAAAATGAACAAGAAGGGCTGGCTTGTATAGGCGCATCACGGCAATCTTCGTGCGGATTTACGCATAAAGCTTGCGGGTTCCCGCAAGACGAAGAGCGTTGCCGGGCGCAGAATACTGGGTAGGCGCTTTCGACAGGTCGCCGCCCGTCAGGGAAGATGCTTGGGAGGGCATCGGCACATGCTGGATAAACCAAGTAGCACGCTGTTTCATCACTATATGGGCATCTCGCGTCTGCTTGCCGGGCAGCTCGAGTTCAACGCCATCATTCAGGCGGTGGCAACCGAAATCAGCCATATCATTCCGCATGACCATATGGATGTCTGCATCAAGCAACTCGATGATAAATATCACATTGCTTACGAAAGCGGTCTAGCCAGCGCCTGGAGCCGCCAGCCGCCCGCGCTTTTGACAGGCAGCCCCATCCGCTCGGTCCTGTCCGGAGAGGTCGATTATCTCTTGAGCGGAGACGCCTGCGCCGATCCGCGCTTTCATTTCGATGGTGCGTTCTCCAGCCCGATCCATGAGCTCGATTTGCACAGCCGTCTGCACGTGCCGATGAAGGTGCATGGCGATATCATCGGGGCACTCAGCTGCTCGTGCCACCAGTCCAATGCCTATACGACGGAGGATGTCGCCAATGCGCGCGCCGTTGCCGACCTTCTGGCACCCTATTTCTATGCGATCCGCGCGGCGGAACAAGCCAAGCGCTCGGCCATCGAGGAAGCCCAGGCCAACGCCCGTGAAGAGGGTTTGCGCTTGGGGGCGCTGCAATTGACCGAAGCGCTGGAGGCCGAGCGTCAGCGGATCGGCATGGATTTGCACGATCAGACGTTGGCGGATTTGACGCGGCTTGTTCGTCGCATCGAGCGCATGAGCCGTTCAACGGAAGTGTCCGGAGAAATGCTCGAGCCGGTCATGCGCAGCCTCCAGCAATGCATGCAGGACCTCCGCGGCATCATCGAAGAGGCAAAGCCCTCCATCCTTCAGCTTTTCGGTCTGGTGCAGGCCATCGAAACCTATCTCGACCGCTCGGTCCGCGACAGTGGACTCGCCATCGACTGGTCCGTCTCCGATATGACGACCGGCCTTGTCGATGCGCTTGATAAGTCGGTGGCGGTCTCGCTGCTTCGTATCGTGCAGGAAGCCGTCAACAATGCCATCCGCCACGCGCAGCCAACGATGATCGAGGTCGTGCTATCGGAGGCTCACGGCGAACTTCTGGTCATGGTGTCTGATGATGGTTGCGGTTGCGGCGAGGAGACATCCGGCGGGGGCCTCGGCATCGGCAATATGAAGACGCGCGCAAGGCTGATCTCCGCCCGATTTCATCTCGGTCCCAATCCGCAAGGTGCTGGCACCTGCGTCACGCTGACCCTACCGACCGGGCTCAGCGACAAGCCGGAGGAGGCATGACATGGATGTTTTGATCATCGAAGACGACGTTCTACATCGCGCCTATCTCAACGAAGCGGTGAGAGCGGCTCTGCCGGAATGCGGCACGGTGCTGGAGGCGGAGAATGGTCGTGCGGGTGAAAAGCTGGCACGGGAAAATCGCACCGCTCACATCGTCATGGACCTGCAGATGAATGAGCGAAACGGCATCGAAGCGGCCCGCACCATCTGGAAGGAAAGGCCTGATACCCGCATTCTCTTCTGGTCCAATTATTCGGATGAGGCCTATGTGCGTGGCGTCTCCCGCATCGTGCCAGAAGGCGCCGCTTATGGTTACGTGCTGAAATCCGCTTCAGACGACCGCCTGAGGCTGGCCTTGCGCAGCATCATTTATCGAGGCGCAATGCGTGATCGACCGAGAAGTCCGCGGCCTGCAGGAAAAGAGCCTCGGAAAGGCGCATGGGTTCTCCGACACGGAATATGAAATTCTGATCGATATGGCGCTGGGGTTGACGGACAAGGCCATTGCGCGGCGCCGGAACCTCTCGCTGCGCAGTGTGCAGAACCGCTTGCAGAGCCTTTATGAGAAGCTGAACGTGCATCAGTCTACGGGCGAGGACGATGCGGAAGGGCGATATAATCTGCGCACCCGCGCCATCACCATCGCCTATCTGCGTAAGCTTCTGAATTACAGCGCGTTGGAGAGAGCCGAACGCGAGTTGGCTGAGTGGCAGGGCGGAAAATGAAACAGGCCCGGTTTGATCCGGGCCTGCTGGTCGTTAAGCGATAAGATCAGTTCATCTGGCTGACGAAGCGGGTTTCGAGATACGCTTCGACTGCTTCCGAACCGCCTTCCGTGCCGTAACCGGAATCCTTGACGCCGCCGAAAGGTACTTCCGGAATGGCAAGGCCATTGTGGTTGATCGTCAGCATGCCGGCTTCGACCCGCTGGCCGAGCGCATGGGCTGTCTTCACCGAGCCGGTAAAGGCATAGGATGCGAGACCAAACGGCAGACGGTTTGCCTCTTCGATGGCATCTTCCATGGTGGAGAAGCGATTGACGATCGCCACCGGTCCGAAGGGCTCTTCGTTCATGATCTTGGCGCTCGTCGGCACGTCTGTCAGAACCGTCGGCTCGAAGAAGTTGCCCTTGTTGCCAATACGCTTGCCGCCGGTTTTCAGCGTTGCACCGTGAGACACCGCGTCCTGGATCAGGGCTTCCATCGCCGGAATGCGGCGTTCGTTGGCCAGAGGTCCCATGCCGGTGTCGGCATCCAGACCGTTGCCGATCTTCAGACCTTCGGCATATTTCACGATACCATCGACGAATCTGTCGGCGACGCTGTCCTGAATGAGGAAGCGTGTCGGTGCGACACAGACCTGCCCGGCGTTGCGGAATTTTGCCGCAGCCGAGACTTCGATCGCCTTGGCGAGATCGGCATCCTCGAACACCAGCACAGGCGCGTGGCCGCCGAGTTCCATCGTGGCGCGCTTCATGTGCTTACCCGCGAGCGCTGCAAGATGCTTGCCGACAGGGGTAGAGCCAGTGAAGGAGATCTTGCGGATGACCGGATGCGGAATGAGATATTCCGAAATCTCGGCGGGAACGCCATAGACGAGATTGACGACGCCAGCCGGCACACCTGCATCGGCGAAGGCACGAATAAGCTCTGCGGGCGAGGCCGGTGTTTCTTCCGGTGCCTTTACGATGATCGAACAGCCGGTTGCGACTGCAGCCGAAAGCTTGCGCACCACTTGGTTGATCGGGAAGTTCCAGGGTGTGAAGGCCGCGACGGGGCCGACGGGGAACTTGATGGCCAGGTTGGAGACACCGCCAAAGCGAGCCGGGATGACTTGGCCGTAGGTGCGGCGAGCTTCTTCGGCAAACCAGTCGATTGTGTCGGCGCCGTTGTTGATCTCAGCCTTGGACTGCGCGATCGGCTTGCCCTGTTCGCGGGTCATCAGCCAGGCGATGTAATCGATACGCTCACGCAGAAGATCGGCAGCCTTGCGCATGATTTTGGAGCGCTCGAAGGCGGATGTGTCGCGCCAGACCTTGAAGCCCTTGTCGGCGGCGGAAAGTGCGAGATCCAGATCTTCCTTTTCCGCATGGGCGATGGAGCCAATGATCTCATCGGTCGCGGGGTCGGAAACGGCGATTGTTTTGCCCGAGAGCGCGTCGCGCCACTCGCCATTGATGAAGAGTTTAACGTCGGGATAGCTGTGCATGTAAAGACCTTCGCGATTTTACCGACCGGCAGGGCGCCGGTGCATTTTGTTCAATCAGCAAATCGATTGCCGCGTGGGGCGGAATGGGATGTCCTCGGCAAAACCGAAGACGGCGGTGCGCTTCTTATATTATTTCGCATGCTCCCAGTTTCAACCGGTAACTTTTAAAAGTATGATTTATTTCGCAGTGCGAAAGACCCGGTTTGAAAGCCGGGTCCTTACGATAGTCTTGTCGCTTAAAAGAATGCCTGAAGACCCGTCTGGGCTCGCCCGAGGATCAGCGCGTGAACGTCATGCGTCCCCTCATAGGTGTTGACGGTCTCCAGATTCTGCGCGTGGCGCATGACGTGATACTCGATCTGGATGCCATTGCCGCCATGCATGTCGCGGGCCTGCCGCGCGATATCGAGAGCCTTGCCGCAATTGTTGCGCTTGATGATCGAGATCATTTCCGGCGCCATGCGATGTTCGTCGAACACGCGGCCGACGCGAAGCGACGCTTGAAGGCCAAGCGCGATTTCCGTCTGCATGTCGGCGAGCTTCTTTTGGTAGAGCTGCATGCCGGCCAGCGGCTTGCCGAACTGCTTGCGATCCAGCCCGTATTGCAGCGCGCGGAACCAGCAATCTTCCGCGGCACCCATCACGCCCCAAGAAATACCGTAGCGGGCGCGGTTGAGGCAGCCGAACGGACCCTTGAGCCCGGAGACGTTTGGCAGCAGCGCGTCTTCGCCCACTTCCACGCCATCCATGACGATTTCGCCGGTTATGGAGGCGCGCAACGACAGCTTACCGCCGATCTTCGGCGCGGAGAGACCCTTCATGCCCTTCTCCAGCACGAAGCCGCGGATCTCGTTGTTATGCGCTTCGGACTTCGCCCAAACGACAAAGACATCGGCGATCGGCGCGTTGGAAATCCACATCTTCGAACCGCGCAGGCGGTACCCGCCCTCAATCTTCTCGGCGCGCGTCTTCATGCCGCCCGGATCGGAACCAGCATCTGGCTCGGTCAGGCCGAAGCAGCCGATGAGTTCGCCCGACACCAGACCCGGGAGATACTTGTCCTTCTGCTCTTCCGAGCCATAGGCAAAGATCGGGTAGATGACGAGCGATGATTGGACGCTCATCATAGAACGGTAGCCGCTATCGATGCGCTCCACTTCCCGCGCTACCAGACCGTAGGAGACGTAGCTGGCATCGGCCGCGCCGTATTTCTCTGGCAGCGTCACGCCGAGCAGACCGGCCTGGCCCATCAGGCGGAAGAGGTCCGGTTCAGACGTTTCGGACAGATAGGCTTCCTGAACGCGCGGGAGAAGTTCGGCCTTGGCGAAAGCGGCGGCGGAGTCGCGGATCATCCGCTCGTCGTCGTTCAGTTGATCCTCAAGCAGAAACGGGTCCTGCCAGTTGAATGATGCACGTTCGCTCACGATGAAGTCTCCACTCTTGTTGCCGCGATTATTGGCAATCGGCCATCGCCGGGCAAGCCATGTTTACTCATCCAGCTATTACCGATAGGAATGCGCCATGACTTCACTCAGCCGCAAACTCCTACCCTCCACCAGCGCGCTCGCTGCCTTCGATTCCGTGGCGCGGCTCGGCAGTTTTTCGCTGGCAGCCGACGAGCTTTCGCTGACGCAAGGGGCGATCAGCCGGCAGGTCATGTCGCTGGAAGAGCAACTTGGGGTCAGGCTTTTCGAACGCGGGGCGCGCGGCGTCTCGCTGACGCGAGAGGGCGAAACCTATGCGAAAGCGATCGGTATAGCGCTTGGCGATATCCGGTCCGCATCGCTTCAGGTCATGACGAAAACGCATGCCAATACGCTCAATCTTGCCATGCTGCCCACCTTTGGCACGCGGTGGCTTCTACCGCGCATTCCCAAATTCGTTGCGGCCCATCCGGAAATCACGCTCAACTTCGCCACGCGGATCGGTCAGTTCGATTTCGAAAAGGAAGGGCTCGATATGGCAATTCATATCGGTCAGCAGGATTGGCCCGCGGCAGAAAGCGTCTTTCTGATGGACGAGATGGTCGCGCCTGTCTGCAGCCCGGCTTTTCTTCTCAGCCATCCGATCGCCACAGCTGAGGACATCGCCGGTCTTCCGTTGCTGCACATGGCCTCCAGGCCAGGCGCGTGGGATCACTGGTTCAAAAGCGTCGGCATCGTTGCGCATCAGGCGCCGGCCATGCGCTTCGAGCAGTTTTCCAGTGTCGCCCAAGCCTGCATCGCAGGTCTCGGTGTCGCCCTGATGCCGCTGTTTTTGATCGAAAGCGAGCTGAAGTCGGGGCAACTCGTCCAGGCGTTCGATCATCCGGTCAAGAGCCCCAGCTCCTACTATGCCGTCGCACCGTTGTCGCGCATCAACCATGTCCCCGTCGTTCTCTTCAGGCGTTGGCTGCTCAGCGAAAGTGAAACGTTTCGCGCGCAGACCTCTGGCTAATTCTCGCTCTGTTTGTAGAGTTTCCCCGTGAAGCCGATGCGTGTGGCGAGAATTTCATCCTGCATCAATTTTAAGCTTGCGAAGACCTGGAATATGGTCCTAGATCGCGTGCGACGAGGAATGGTTGAATTGCGGCACGACGCCCGACATCCTTTTCTCGCTCCATCCCATCCGTCGATAAGCCTCTGGTTTAAAACGATAAAGTTTTGCGTCAATCCTGGAATAACTTCAAATGCAATTGGTTTTCGACGGTCATAACGATGTGTTGCTGCGTCTGTGGCACAACGGCAAAAAAGGCGGGGATCCAGTCGCAGAATTCGTCGACGGGACGTCGCAAGGCCATATCGATGCGCCGCGTGCCAAGGCGGGCGGGCTGGCTGGCGGCCTATGCGCCGTTTACATTCCTTCTGGCGATCTGATCTTGCAGGAGCCGGACGAAAACGGTCACTACGTCACGCCGCTCGCCGCGCCTCTTCAGCGGCAGCCCTCTCTCGATATCGCCATGGAAAAGATGGCGATCGCCTATCGCGTGGAGCGCGCAGGCGGCTGGAAGATTTGCCGTTCGACAGCAGATATCCGCAGGGCAATGCACGAGAATATTTTCGCAGCAGTCCTTCATATGGAAGGGTGCGAGGCGATCGATGAAGATCTGGATGCTCTGGAAGTGTTCTATGCCGCCGGTCTTCGTTCGCTTGGACCTGTGTGGAGCCGTCATAACGCCTTCGGCCATGGTGTGCCCTTCGCCTTTCCCATGTCTCCGGATACCGCGCCCGGCCTGACCGATGCTGGTTTCGAACTCGTCAAGCGCTGCAACCAACTCGGCATTCTGATCGATTTGGCTCACATCACCGAAAAAGGTTTCTGGGACGTGGCGAAGACAAGCGATCAGCCGCTGATCGCCAGCCATTCCAACGCGCATGCTCTGACCGGTGTCGCCCGCAATCTCACCGATGCCCAGATGGATGCGATCAAGGAAAGAAACGGGCTGGTCGGTCTGAATTACGCCGTGACCATGCTGCGCCCAGATGCACGCGACGATGCGAACACATCACTCTCCGACATGGTTCGTCACATCGATTATATGGTCGAGCGCATGGGCATCGATTGCGTGGCACTCGGTTCCGATTTCGACGGTGCCACCGTACCGGCGGAAATCGCCGATGCTGCAGGCAATCAGAATCTGGTTGCCGCTCTCAAGGCTGCTGGCTACTCTGAAGTAGAGCTTGCTAAAATTTGCCGGGAAAACTGGCTGCGTGTTCTGGCTCAAGCCTGGCATGAGCCGACCTGATCAAGAGTAATACCAACCTATAAAGGGGAGAACAATGACGAAGTCGCTCAACAAAATGGCCCGCATTCTGGCAACCAGCGCCGCGCTGTCGCTGATTGCGCTGTCCGCGCCGCAGGCTTTCGCCGCCACGCCCGCCGATACGCTGGTGGAAGGTTTCGCCATCGATGACATCATCACGCTCGATCCGGGTGAGGCATTCGAACTGTCGACCGCGGAAGTCACCGGCAACACCTACTCCAAGCTGGTCTCGATCGACCTCAATGACACGTCCAAGGTTGTCGGCGATCTGGCCGAAAGCTGGACGACATCGGAAGACGGTCTGACCTACACCTTCAAGCTGAAGCCCGGCCTCAAATTCGCGTCCGGTAATCCGGTAACGGCTGAAGACGTGGCGTTTTCCTTCGAGCGCGCCGTCAAGCTCGACAAGTCGCCCGCCTTCCTTCTCACGCAGTTCGGCCTGAAGGGCGACAATGTCAACGAAAAGGCCAAGGCGACTGCGCCCGATACCTTCACGCTGACGGTGGACAAGCCCTATGCGCCGAGCTTTGTCCTGAACGTTCTGACCGCGACCGTCGCCTCGGTCGTCGATAAGAAGCTCGTCATGGAAAAGGCAAAAGCCGTCACGCCGACAGCCGACTACAAATACGAGACCGACTTCGGCAATGAATTCCTGAAGACCGGCTATGCCGGTTCCGGTCCCTACAAAATTCTTGGCTGGAAGGCCAATGAGGCCGTCATCCTTGAAGCCAATCCCAATTATTATGGCGAAAAGCCGAAGCTGAAGCGCGTCGTCTATCGCCACATGAAGGAAAGCTCCGGTCAGCGTCTGGCACTTGAAAACGGCGATATCGATGTGGCCCGCAATCTTGAGCCTGGAGATATGGAGGCCGTTGCCAAGAAGCAGGGACTTGCTGTCACTTCCGCGCCAAAGGGCACCGTCTACTATTTCAGCCTTAACCAGAAGAACGAGTATCTGAAGAAGCCGGAAGTCGTCGAGGCGATAAAGTATCTCGTCGATTACGACGCGATCGGCGCGACCTTGATCAAGGGCATCGGCGAAATCCACCAGACCTTCCTGCCGAAGGGCCAGTTGGGTGCGCTTGATGAAAACCCCTACAAGCTCGACGTTGCAAAGGCGAAGGAACTGCTTGCCAAGGCCGGCCTGAAGGATGGCTTCACCGTCACCATGGATGTGCGTAACACCCAGCCCGTGACGGGCATTGCCGAAAGCGTTCAGCAGACCATGGCGCAGGCCGGTATCAAGCTTGAAATCATTCCGGGCGATGGCAAGCAGACGCTTACCAAATACCGTGCCCGTACGCATGAAATATATATCGGCCAATGGGGATCGGACTATTTCGACCCGAACTCGAATGCTGAAACCTTCACCATTAATTACGACAATGCCGACGACGCGAAGAATAAGACGCTCGCCTGGCGCAATGCCTGGGACGTTCCGGAGCTGACAAAGGAAACGCAGTCCGCACTTCTGGAAAGAGACAGCGCCAAGCGTGCGAAGATCTATGAGGATCTACAGAAAAAGGTTCTCGAAACCGGACCCTTCGTCATCATCTTCCAGCAGACCGAAGTGGCCGGTTACACGACGAAGCTCAAGGGTCTAAAGCTCGGTCCGAGCTTCGACACCAACTATGTCTACAACATCTCCAAGGAATGATCCGGCAGGATCGGTTCATTGAGTATCGTTGAAACTTCCGCAAGGGCGAGGCACGGCAAACGCCGTGCCAACCGGCGCCTTATGGCCGTTCTCGGCTTCATCATTACCGTTGTCACCACCTTTTTAGGCTTGCTGGCGGTAACCTTTTTCATTGGCCGCGTCATTCCTATCGATCCGGCGCTGGCGATCGTCGGCGACCGCGCACCCGCCCATGTGGTGGAGCGGGTTCGGGAAGAGCTCGGCTTGAACCTGCCGCTCTGGCAGCAGTTTTTCATCTATCTGAAGCAGGCGCTCACCGGCAATTTCGGGACGTCGGTGCTGACGACCAATCCCGTAATGGACGACATCAAGCGCGTTTTCCCGGCAACCATAGAGCTTGCGACGCTCGGCACATTGATTGGTGCCATCTTCGGCGTCCCGCTCGGCGTATTGGCAGCGGTCAAGCGGGGCAGCATCATCGACCAGATCGTGCGCGTCATTGGGCTTGTTGGCTATTCGGTGCCGATTTTCTGGCTCGGCCTTTTGGCGCTTCTGGTGTTTTACGCCAAGCTGCACTGGGTGGCCTATCCCGGCCGTATCGATATCGTCTACGAATTCACCTTCACGCCGACGACCGGATTTTATCTGTTCGATGCGTTGTGGCAGGGCCAGTGGGATGTGTTTTGGGATCTCTTCCGTCACATCATTCTGCCCGCAGGATTGCTCGGCTACTTCTCACTCGCCTATATCAGCCGCATGACGCGCTCCTTCATGCTGAACGAACTGGCGCAGGAATATATCGTCGCCGCACGCGCCAAGGGCCTGTCGGAAACGCGCATCATCTGGTTCCATGCTTTGCGTAACGCCGCAGTCCCTCTGCTAACGGTCATCGTTCTCTCCTATGCCGGTCTGTTGGAAGGCTCGGTTCTGACGGAAACGATCTTCTCGTGGCCGGGCCTTGGCCTCTACATCACCAATTCCCTCCAGAATGCGGATATGAATGCCGTTCTCGGCGGCACCATCGTGATCGGCGCCGTCTTCATCGGCATCAATCTCCTGTCCGATCTGCTTTACCGGACGCTCGATCCAAGGACGCGCAGCCGATGACGGATGCTCTATTGAAACCCTATAGCCGCGAGTGGCTGCTCTCCGACCGCCCGACCTCGCGCAAGCAGGCACGGCTTGGCCGCGCCTATGTCATCTGGCGGCGGTTTTCGGAAAACCGTCTGGCGCTTGCCGGGCTCGGCATCATCCTGGCGCTCGTGTTCGTCGCGATCTTCGCCAATGTCCTGGCGCCGCATTCCCCTGTTCAGGGCGATCTCCGCAATGCCCGCTTGTTGCCTCCGGGGACAGATGGATATTGGCTCGGCACCGACGATCAGGGACGGGATATTCTATCGCGCCTGATCTACGGTTCGCGCCTCACGCTCTTCGTCGTCGTGCTGGTGGCGATCATTGCCGCCCCAATCGGCCTCATCGTCGGCACCGTTGCAGGCTATGCCGGGGGATGGATCGATGCTGTGCTGATGCGTATCACCGATATCTTTCTTGCGTTCCCCAAGCTTGTTCTGGCGCTTGCGCTCGTTGCAGCCTTGGGTCCCGGTATCGAGAACGCGGTACTGGCTATCGCGGTCACTTCCTGGCCGCCTTATGCGCGTATTGCACGCGCCGAAACCATGACGTTTCGAAATTCCGACTTCATCGCCGCGGTGAAGCTGATGGGGGCATCTCCCTGGCGTATCGTGCTCAAACACGTGATTCCCCTCTGTTTCTCCTCGCTCATCGTGCGTGTGACGCTGGATATGGCTGGCATCATTCTCACCGCCGCCGGTCTCGGCTTTCTGGGTCTCGGCGCGCAGCCCCCGCTTCCCGAATGGGGTGCGATGATTGCCTCTGGCCGCCGCTTCATCCTCGACCAGTGGTGGGTTGCTGCCATGCCGGGTGCCGCCATCCTCATCGTCAGCCTTGGCTTCAACCTCTTGGGTGACGGGCTTCGCGATGCGCTCGATCCGAAGGAGGCTGGCCAATGACCCCATCTTTGACCACACCTCTTCTGACGGTCGACAATCTGCGCGTCAGCTTTCCAACGAGAACCGGCCTTGTCGAAGCCGTGCGGGGCGTGTCCTTTGCGCTCGGCAAGGAACGTCTCGGTATCGTCGGCGAGTCCGGCTCCGGCAAATCGCAGACCGGTCGCGCCATCATGGGCCTGACGCCTGGCCACGCAAAGATCGAGGCTGACGCACTTCGCTTTGGCGATATCGATCTTCTGACCGCTCCGGCAAAGCAGCGTCGCGCTATTCGCGGCAAGCGGATCGCAATGATCCTGCAGGATCCGAAATATTCGCTGAACCCGGTTATGACCATCGGCCGCCAGATTGTCGAAACGCTGAAGACGCATGAGCGGATTGGCTTTTCTGACGCAAAGAAACGCGCGCTCGACATGCTCGAGGCGGTGCAGATCCGCGATCCGGAACGCGTCTTCAATCTCTATCCGCACGAGGTATCCGGCGGCATGGGGCAGCGCGTCATGATCGCCATGATGCTCGTCTGCGGTCCGGAACTCCTGATTGCCGATGAGCCGACATCTGCACTCGACGTCACGGTGCAGCTGGAAGTGCTGGATATTCTCGACAAGCTGGTGCGCGAGCGCGGCATGGGCCTGATTTTCGTCTCGCATGATCTGCGGCTCGTCTCGTCCTTCTGCGACCGGGTTCTGGTGATGTATGCGGGGCGCGTGGTGGAAGAGCTTCCATCTGCCAATCTGCAAAACGCCAAACATCCCTACACGCAGGGACTTCTGAACTGTCTGCCGAAAATCGGCGAGCACCGGCATCCGCTGCCGGTCCTTCAACGCCAAGCGGAGTGGCGTCTATGACGGTCGTACTATCTGCCAAGGATATCGTCGTGGACTTCGACGGCTATCTGGCACTGGATCGGGTCAGCATCGAGGTGGCGAAGGGCGAATCCTTCGGGCTCGTTGGTGAATCCGGCTCCGGCAAGTCGACGCTTTTGCGTGCGATTGCCGGTCTCAACCATTTCGACGAAGGCTCCCTCATGGTGGACGGGCGGACCTATAGCCGCAAGTCACGCGACAAGAGCTTTTATCGCGATGTCCAGATGGTGTTTCAGGATCCTTACGGTTCGCTGCATCCGCGCCAAACGGTGGATTCCATCTTGTTGGAGCCGCTGGTAATTCACGGGGTGGACAACAAGGAAGCGCGCATCAACCGCGCTCTTGACGAGGTCGGTCTCGGCACCGGTTTCCGCTTCCGCTACTCGCACCAGCTTTCAGGGGGACAGCGCCAGCGTATCGCCATTGCCCGCGCGCTGATCCTGGAGCCGAAGATCCTGCTCCTCGACGAACCGACATCGGCGCTGGACGCCTCGATCCAGGCGGAAATTCTCAACTTGCTTGAGCAGGCGCGCAAGGACAGAAACCTGACTTTCGTCATGGTCAGTCACGATCTGGGCGTTATCAGCCATATGTGCGACCGGCTGGCGGTGATGAAAAGCGGCAAGATTGTCGAGTCGATGGACGTGCATCAACTGGAAACGAGAGAGTTCTCCGCCGATTACACGCGGCAGCTGATGGTGGCGAGCGAAGGCTTCCGGCGCGATTGAGGCTGGCTTACACCTCGTGTATGACCGCAGCGGGTCGAAGGCTTTTGTCTGACTGCGTGCATCGCCGACGTTCGTGGGATGTTGCGCCGCGGACGGAGTGTAGCGTTTCTTGGGCCTATCGACCGGCCATTGATCACATTGGGGATGATCGCTCCATGCAATTGCGCGCATTGATGTATTTCGACGAACTCGTCCGTACCAATTCCATGCGCGCGGCGGCCGAGAACCTGAATGTTGCACCTACCGCGGTCAGTCGTCAGATCGAAAATCTCGAATATTATTTCGGCACGCCGCTGGTCGAGCGCTCCAGCCGTGGCGTGAAGCTGACGGCGGCGGGCGAGCTTCTTGCTGCGCGTGCGGGAAAGACGCTGCGTGAGTTGGACCATGTCAACCAACTCATCGACGATCTGAAGGGCCTGCAACGCGGCCGGGTCACGATCTATGCCAACGGTGCCACGGTGGCCAATCTGCTGGCGCCCGTCCTGGCGCAGTTCAGTCTCAAATATCCAAAGCTTCGTTTTGAGGTCAATATTACCAGTGCGCGTCAGGCCATGGAGGCATTGGGAACCGCAGAAGCCGACCTCGTCGTCAGCCTGTTTGCACCGAAGCTCTCGGGTGTGAAGGTGCGCTCGCGCACCCGCATCAGCTACGACGCCATCTTTCCGGCGGGGCATGCACTTGCAGGCCAGCCGGAAGTGACTTTGAAGGAACTTGCCGCGCTTCCGCTTGCCCTGCCGGATAAAACCTTTGCCGCCCGTCAAGCCTTCGACGCCCTCTTCGCGGAGGCCGGTATCGAACTCGATCCGGTCTTCATCACCAGCTCGCTGGAAATGCTCAAAGAATTGGTCCTGGGAAATGCGGCTGCCACGTTGTTGCCGGCCCTGTCGGTGGCGCGCGAGCTGCGCAGCGGCCAGATGGTTGCAGTGCCTCTAGCCGGGAAGAAAGGCATCCATACGCAGATCGATCTCTGCGTCGCACCGGATCGGCAATTGTCCTTTGCGGCGTCCAAACTCGCCGATTTCATCGAACGTTTCATGCGTGAGGCAGCGGTATAAAAAACTGCGATTTTGTTTCTGCCATGAAGGGTAAAGCAGCGTGAGACCAGGATGCCCAGGGAGCGCGAAGGAAGACCGGAGTAGAACATTTCGGTTTGCTCTCTCTATCACCTCTCGTCGTCTCACAGGTTGATTTTGATCCCAAATACCGTGTAGCGTTTTCGGCTACGCGGAGCACACAAAAATGCAGATTGTGTGTGCGCCGTCACCATGCCACTCTTTTTGCAACAGACGGTCTTTCAAAGGGCAAAAAGCCCGGCCCGTCCGACAGGGGATAATGATGCCACGCAATTATTTTTCACAGGCGGCGACGCTTTCACGCCGCACCGCCCTGACCCTTGCCTTGGGCACTGCACTCTGGCTGCCGTTTTCGGCTGTGGAGGCTGAGGCCGCACCCAAGACGGCGCTGACACTTGGAATGGCGATCGAGCCGACCGGCCTCGACCCGACGATCGCAGCGCCCGTCGCTATCGGTCAGGTGACGTGGCAGAACATCTTCGAAGGACTTGTTACCATTGACAGCAAGGGGCAAGTCAAGCCGCAGCTCGCCGAGAGCTGGCAGATCTCTCCGGACGGCAAGACCTATACGTTCAAGCTGCGCAAGGGCGTGACCTTCCACGATGGTGAAGCCTTTGATTCCTCGGTTGCGAAATTTTCGCTGGATCGAGCCCGAGGCGAAGGCTCCGTCAATCCGCAGAAGCGCTTCTTTGCGTCCATCGACACCATCGAGACGCCGGATGCGGACACCTTGGTTCTGAAACTGAAGCAGCCCGCCGGTAGCCTCATCTACTGGCTTGGCTGGCCCGCTTCCGTCATGGTCTCGCCGAAGACCGCAGAGAACAATCGCACCACGCCGATCGGCACCGGCCCGTTCAAATTTGTCAGCTGGGCAAAAGGTGACAAGGTCGAGCTCGAAAAGAACCCGTCTTACTGGGACAAGAATGTCGCGGTGAAGTTGGAGAAAGCCACCTTCCGCTTCGTTTCCGATGCGCAGGCACAGGCGGCCGCTTTGAAAGCCGGTGATATCGACGCATTCCCGGAATTCGGTGCGCCGGAGCTCATGTCCTCCTTCGATGGCGACGCCCGTCTCGGCACCTTCGTCGGCAATACCGAGTTGAAGGTCGTTGCGGGTATGAACAATGCCCGGAAGCCCTTCGACGACAAGCGCGTGCGCCAGGCGCTGATGATGGCAGTCGATCGTCCGACCGTCATCGAAGGCGCTTGGTCCGGTCTCGGCACCGCCATCGGTAGCCACTATACCCCCAACGACCGCGGCTATATCGATACGACGGGTGTTCACCCTTATGATGTCGAAAAGGCCAAGGCATTGCTGGCGGAAGCGGGTTATCCGAATGGCTTCAGCTTCACCATCAAGGCCCCTCAGATGGCCTATGCGCAGCGCACGTCACAGGTTCTCCAGGCCATGCTCGCCGAAATCGGCGTCACGATGACCATCGAGACCACCGAATTTCCGGCCAAATGGGTTGCGGATGTCTTCAAGGGCGGCAATTACGACATGACGATCGTCGCACATGCGGAGCCGATGGATATCGATATCTATTCCCGCGACCCATACTACTTCAACTACAAGAACCCGGCCTTCAATGAGGTCATTGCCAATGTCGAAAAGACGGCCGACGCCGGTGAGCAGGAAAAGCTCTATGGTGAGGCGCAAAAGATTCTTGCTGAAGATGTTCCGGCGCTCTTTCTCTTCGTCATGCCGAAGCTTGGCGTCTGGGACAAGAAGGTCAAGGGTCTCTGGCAGGATGAACCTATTCCATCGAACGTGCTGACGGACGTTCATTGGGAAGAATGAATCTTATGGAGCGAGGTCTACCCATACTCCCCTCTGTCCTGCCGGACATCTCCCCCTCAAGGGGGGGGATCGATTGGTGGTCACCTCCTCGCTTTTCCCGGATGGTTGAGATAGCGCATGGGCTTGCCTTTTTCCAATCTCTCCCCTTGAGGGGGAGAGGCCGGGCAGGACAGAGGGGAGTGCGCTACTTGCAGCACGTCTCCAGCGATCGCAGATCATGACCATCCTGATCCTCAAACGCATCCTTGGCCTGTTCGTCACGCTCCTGGCCGTCTCGTGCCTGATCTTCTTCGTCATGGGCCTGCTTCCAGGTGACCCGGCAGCCATCATGCTGGGCACCTCTGCCAGCCCCGATACGCTCGCCGCCTTGCAGAAACAGATGGGTCTCGATCTCCCGCTCCCAATTCGCTATATTCACTGGCTCATGGGCGTCCTGCGTGGAGATCTGGGGCAATCCTACACATATGGCGTCCCGGTCGCGGGGCTCATTGCAGAGCGTCTGGTTGTCACCCTTCCACTTGCGCTTCTCGCCGTCTGCCTCTCGGTTGCCATCGCCATTCCCCTTGGTGTTGCAGCGGCGAGGAACCGCAATGGCGCAATAGACTTCGCGGCAGGGCTGTTTTCTCACGTAGGAATTGCCGTGCCCGGCTTCTGGGTCGGCCTGCTGTTGATCATCCTCTTTTCGACGACGCTCGGCTGGATGCCGGCTGGTGGCTTCCCGGGATGGACGCCAAGCTTTACTGCGGGATTGACGGCTCTGGTTCTGCCAGCGGTGGCGCTGGCGCTCTCGCAGGCAGGCGTTCTGACCCGCGTCTGTCGCTCCGCCGTACTTGAGGTGATGAACGAGGATTTCGTTCGGACGGCACGCGCCAAGGGCCTGAGCGACCGCGTCGCGCTGTGGCGGCACGCGGTGCCCAATGCGATGATTCCCGTCGTCACCATGATCGGTTTGCAGTTCACCTTCCTCATTGCTGGCGCGGTCCTGGTAGAGAATGTCTTCAACCTGCCCGGGCTTGGACGGCTCGCTTATCAGGCGCTGACGCAGCGGGATATCGTCGTCATGCAGTCCGTCGTGCTGTTCTTCTCAGCGCTCGTCATCATCATGAATTTTCTCGTCGATATCGCCTATCTCTTCATCGATCCGAGACTGCGGTCAGGTGCGAAATGATGCGCTTCGTCCGTCGCCGCCCAGCCTTCGTGACAGGGATTGTTGTCACGACCTTCCTGATCGCAGTCGCATTGCTTTCCCTCGTCTGGACTCCAGTCTCGCCCACCAAAATGCAGATCGTCCAGAAGCTGAAATCTCCCTTCGTCTATGGCGGCCTCGGCACCGACCACTTCGGTCGTGACGTGCTCTCCATGCTGATGGCAGGTGCATGGAACTCGCTCTCCACGGCAATTGCCGCTGTCGCCATCGGCGCCTTCATCGGCACCCTGATCGGCGTCACCGTCGCAGCCGTCCGAGGATTGACCGAAACCGTGATGATGCGCATCTGCGATATCATCTTCGCTGTGCCGCCCATCTTGTCCGCGATGATGCTGGGCGCCTTTCTCGGTACGGGGCGTTTCACCGCCATCATTGCCATCGCCACCTTCATGGTCCCGGTTTTCGCTCGCCTGACGCTCGGTGCCGCCCTGCAGATATGGGCAAGGGAATACATCACCGCTGCGGCGAGTATCGGTCAGGGCCGTGCGAAGATCACCCTTGTGCACATCGTTCCGAATATCTCCAACCAGATCATCGTGCAGGTGACGATCCAGCTCGGGCTTGCCATTCTCACCGAGGCTGGTTTGTCCTTCCTGGGTCTCGGAATGCCACCGCCTGCCGCAACCTGGGGTCGGATGCTGGCCGATGCCCAGACCTATCTCGGCGTCGCCCCCTGGCTCGCCATCATGCCGGGCCTTGCCATCGCCTTTGCCGTCTTCGGCCTCAATCTTCTGGGCGACGGTCTTCGCGATCTCCTTGATCCGCGCGATACGAGCTGATCGCCCGAAGCCGATATCAACCCTCACATCCTGTTATTTTTGACGAGACGATTCCATGACCGATCTCATAGACCTCAACACGCTCGAAATTCTGGCGCTTTACCGAGACAAGACACTGTCCCCACTGGAATATTGGCAGGCAGTAGAGTCACGCATCGAGGCATTCGAGCCAATTGTGAACGCCCTTTACGCCTATGATCCGGAAGATGCCCGTAGCCAAGCGGAAGCTTCGACGCAGCGCTGGGTGAAGGGAGAAACACTCGGGCCCCTCGATGGCCTCCCGGTATCGCTGAAGGAGCTCATCGCGACGAAGGGCCAGCCCGTGCCGCTCGGCACGAAAGCGGTCGAACTGGTTCCAGCACTTGAGGATGCGCCTGTGGCGGCGCGCTGCCGTGAAGACGGGGCAATCCTTTATGCCAAGACGACCTGCCCGGATTACGGTATGCTTTCGTCGGGCCTTTCCAGCTTTCACAAGCTCAGCCGCAATCCATGGGACCCGACGCAAAACCCCGGAGGCTCCAGCGCCGGTGCGGCATCCGCGGGGGCGGCCGGTTATGGCACGCTGCATATCGGCACGGATATCGGCGGCTCCGTGCGTCTTCCCGCTGGATGGACCGGCCTTTTTGGTTTCAAGCCGAGCCAGGGCCGTATCCCGGTTGATCCCTTCTACACCGGACGTTGCGCCGGACCGATGACCCGCACCGTGACCGATGCCGCTTACGCCATGGCGACGCTATCGCGACCGGACTGGCGCGATGGCACGTCGCTGCCTCCCAACGAAATCGACTGGCTTGACCTCAAGATCGACGTGAAGGGCCTGAAGATCGGCCTGATGCTGGATGCGGGCTGCGGCCTGCCAGTGGATGAGGAGGTGCGCGATGCGGTCCTGTCTGCTGCCAAGCTCTTCGAAGCGGCGGGCGCCATCATTATTCCGGTTGAGCCGGTGCTGACACGCGACATGCTGGATGGGTTGGACGATTTCTGGCGGGCGAAATTCTGGGGCGACATGGTGGCCTTGAGCGACGAGCGCCGAGCGACGATCCTGCCCTACATTCTCGAATGGGCCAGAAAGGGTGCTGAGGTGTCAGGGTCGCGTGCGGTCTTCGGCTTCAACCAGACCATGGAGATGCGCAAGAGCTGCGGGCGGCTGATGCAGACGGTGGATGCCGTCATTTCGCCCACCAATCCGATCGTATCCTATCCGGCGGACTGGGCCTCTCCCACCAATGACCCGCAACTGCCCTTCGAGCACATCGCCTTCACGGTGCCATGGAACATGTCGGAACAGCCGGCATCCTCGATCAATTGCGGCTTCTCGAAGTCCGGCATGCCGATTGGCCTGCAGATCGTCGGCCACCGCTATGAGGATCTCTTCGTCTTGAAGCTGTCCAAGGCTTTTGAGGATTGGAGTGGCGGTGTGAAGCAGTGGCCGCAGCCACCGGCGCGAGGCTGATCACATCCTTCAGGCTATCTTCACTGTCCGCAACTCCGCTGCTGTTGCCAGTCTTCCGTCATCTTGTGACGAACCCAGCCGGCTCATCATGAGCCGACTGGATACCTAAAACAGTCTGTGAGATGTCCTGCCTCAGTTCTTCAGCGCTCTCGGGTCGAGCGCGTCACGTACCGCATCGCCAATATAATTGACGCTCAGCACAGTCAGCGAGATGGCGAGCCCCGGCCATAGAACGCGTGAGGGCGTCAACTGCAGGAAGTTCGCACCATCGAACAGCAATCGTCCCCATGTCGGAAAATCCGATGGGAAGCCGAGTCCCAGGAAGGAGAGGGCCGACTCCGTGATAATGGCCGAGGCGATGCCAAGCGTTGCCGAGACCATGATCGAGCTCAAGACGTTCGGTAGAATATGTTTGATGATGATGCGGTGTTCGCGCATGCCGCTCGACTTCGCCGCCTCGATGAATTCCTGGTTTTTCATCGCCAGAACATCGCCGCGCACGATGCGCGCTGTGTGCATCCAGCTCGTTATCCCGATCACGAAGACGATGAGGATGAAGATGCCGGTCTCCGGGCCGAATGCGGCGCGTAGCGTATCGCGAAACAGCAGCAATATGACGAGCAATAGCGGCAGAAGCGGCAGAGCCAGGAACAGGTCCGTCAGCCGCATCAACGGCCCGTCCAGCCGGCGGAAATAACCTGACAGCACGCCAATCAGCGTGCCGAGAAACAGGGCCAGCAGCATGGCCGTGATGCCGACGGCGAGCGAAATGCGCCCTCCCGCCAAAACCTGCGCCAGCATGTCTTTGCCGAGATTGTCCGTACCGAACGGATGGGCAAGCGAAGGCCACTGATTGCGGGCCTTCACATTGAGAGCGTTAGGAGCAACCGTGTGGATGTAGGGGCCAACATAGACGGCAAGCAGGATGAAGATGAAGACGACAAGTCCCGCGACGCCGCCCTTGTGACGCCGGAACTGTTTCCAGATATCGGCGAGCGCGGATAGCGTCGGGCTTTTAGCAGCCGTAGGCTCGGTCATGGTAGCGTCAGTCATAGCGGATCCTCGGGTCGAGAATGCCGTACAATACGTCGGCGATCAGGTTGAAAAGCACGATGAGCACCGCGAAGATGAAGGTCAGCGTCTGGACCAGCGGAATATCTGCCCCTTGGACAGCGGTAATCAGCAGTTGGCCCAGCCCGTTCACGCGGAATATCTGCTCGGTGATGATGGCGCCGGAAAAGATCGTCGGCACGCCAAGGGCGATGACGGTGACAACCGGGATCAGGCTGTTGCGCAGCACATGGCTCAGCACCACGGTTTTTTCTTTGACGCCTTTGGCGCGGGCGGTCCGCACATAGTCCTGATGCAGATTGTCCAGCATGGAGGCTCGTACGAAGCGGCTGATCTGCGACACGTTATAGAGCGTCAACACCATAACGGGCAGGAACATCTGCTTCACCTGAGCCACGAAGCTCGCCCAGTCGGTGACGCGGAGATTGGTGTCGTAGACGGAAGGAAACCATTGCAGGTTGGAGCTGAAGATGACGACCAGCAGAACGCCGGTGAAGAAGGTCGGGACCGAATAGCCGACCATGGATATGAACGTGCCGATCTGGTCGAAGAGCGAATATTGCTTGTACGCGGAGATCACCCCGATCGGGATCGCAAGCAACGCTCCGAAGAGATAGGCAAGGCCCACAACCCATAGCGTCTGCGGCATGCGCTGGACGACGAGATCGACCACCGGGCTGCGCGTCGCCCAGGACAGAATCCGAACGCGGTTGCCATCGCCGATCTGCCAGCCGGTCAGGGTCTCAATGAGGTTCAGCGGCTCGTTGATGAAGAATTGCTGCAGCCACATGAGATAGCGGACGAAGAAGGGTTCATCCAGACCAAGCGAGGCACGGATCTGTGCTCGCACTTCCGGTGGAATCGTCAGAGGCAGATCACCGGTAGGATCATTGGGCGCGAGATCGAGAAGCGCGAAGATAACGAAGCTGATGACGAGGAGGGTCGGTACGGCGAAGGCAAGCCGTCGGAGTGTAAAGGTAAACATCTGAAACTCTCCAGACGCAGAGCGCGGCATTGCGAAAGTTTGGAGTCTTTACGCCTGACGCGGCAATGTGTCTTCAGATCATGGTCCAGGGGCATGCAAAAGGCCGGCCTGGATGAGGCCGGCCATCTGCGTGTTATTTCTTGCGGGACCAGTCCGCGATATTCCAGAGTTCCGAATCCCAGCCGTTGATCTTGACGCCTTCGAGCGTCAGAGAGTGGGAGGAGACGTTGCCTCGGTGGATGAGCGGGATATGCGCGCCCTCCTCGGTGAGCATGTCGTTCAGCTGTTTGGAGATTTCCTCGCGCTTGGCAGGGTCGGCCGTCTTGGAAAGGACAGCCACCAACTCATCGTATTTCGGGTTGCAGTAGCGGGGAATATTTTGCCCTTGCCAACCATTTGCCGGTGAAGGGACCTTGTCGCATAGCCACTCCGCCAGATATTTTTCCGGGTCGGTGCCGCTGAAATTATTCGTATACATTTCGACATCGGCATAAAATTTCTGGAACGTATCGGGGCTTGCGGGATCGCCGCCGAAGAAGACCGAGGCGCTGATATTGCGCAGTTCAGCGCCAACACCGATCTGCGACCACATGTCTTTCACAAGTTCCTGGACGGCCTGACGAACAGAGTTGGTGGACGTCTGGTACAGGAAGGACAGCTTTACGCCGTTCTTGGCACGAATGCCGTCGGGGCCTTTAACCCAGCCCGCATCG
This sequence comes from Agrobacterium sp. SORGH_AS 787, assembly GCF_030819035.1. Taxonomy (NCBI): domain Bacteria; kingdom Pseudomonadati; phylum Pseudomonadota; class Alphaproteobacteria; order Hyphomicrobiales; family Rhizobiaceae; genus Agrobacterium; species Agrobacterium sp. SORGH_AS 787. Next base: position 1,000,076 of record NZ_JAUTBG010000001.1, on the reverse strand, counting down.
TCCAGGAGCTTGTTGGCACCTTCGATATCCTGCTTCAGGCACCAGCTGTCATTCTTGGTGGAGTTGAAGGCTTCGGGTGCTGGCACGATGTTGCAGGTCGGTTTACCTGCTTCACCGTAACCTGCCTCATCGATGATGTCGCGATCAATGGCAAGCGCGAGTGCGCGGCGCACGGCAGGATCGGACAGCGCCGGGTGCGGACCTGCTTCCTTGGTGGAGCGTTTGTCGCCAAGGGCCGGGTCGGGATTGTACCAGTTGAGAACGATACGCTCCACGTTGGTGCCGAATGCCGTAACCAGCTTACCCTTCCCGGCGGCAACCATAGTCGCCAGAACTTCCGGTTCGACCTGCATGTTCCAGGCATAGTCGAACTCGCCGGTTTCAAGCACTGCGCGTGCAGCGGATGCGGCATCGCCGCCACCCTTCAGCGTGACCGTCGCGAAGGCTGGTTTGGCCGGATCGCGATAATTGGGATTGGCGACGTAGGTGATCACGTCGTTCGGCTTAAAGTCTTTGACCACAAAGGGGCCCGTTCCGACCGGCCCAAAGTTGGCGGATGTGCAGCCGGGAGCGGCGGCGCCGACGCAGTTTTCAAACTGCTTTTTCTGGATGATTGGAGACTTTGCGCCGACGAAGGCAGAATAGGGGTAGGGCTTCGGCTCGGTAAAGGTTATCTTGACCGTGTGCGGGTCGATGGCCTCGACATTTTTCACGCCTTCATACTGGGCTTTCTGCGCGCAGCCGCCATCGGGAGCGGTGCAATATTTCCAGGTGAAAACCACGTCGTCGGCTGTAAACGGCGTACCATCCGACCACTTCACATCGCTCTTCAGCTTCCAGGTCATGCTCAGCAGGTCTTTGGCGACACCGCCATTTTCAAGGGTAGGGATCTCGGTCACCAGCGTCGGGACCAACTCGCCTTTTTCATTGTAACGCGCCAAGGGCTCGATGATCATGGAGGAACTGTATTCCTCCTTTGTGCCGCCTGAGAGATAGGGATTGAGCGTCGATACTGCCTGCCAGAACAGGATTTTCAGTTCGCCGTCACTGCCGCGTTCAGCATGGGCGGCGGAACCTGCCAAGATTGCCGCCGCCATGGTGCCTGCGTAAAGAACACTGCGCTTTATCATCGTTATTTCCCCTTTTTTCGGATTGATTCCGTTTTCGTTTTCCACCGTTTCGTCACGCGAAATTTGCGCGATATATTGCTTAAATATATGATTTATATGGAGAAAACTCGGTTTCAATAGTGATGCTATGGTCTGTCGTTCTGAAAAGCAAGATACTTTCTGTGTTTGATGACCAAAAATTGAGCTAATTTATAACGGGCCTATTTTTCGTTCAGATTATGAAATTCGTGCTTGCAAAAGCGGGAATTCCATCCGCAATATGGCGTCCAATAACCCGGCGGGGAACAAAAACAGGGAATAGAAGAATGCCCATATTAAACCGTGCTGTTGAAATGCAGGATGAAGTCGCGGGCTGGCGGCGATATCTGCACGAACACCCGGAATTGCTCTACGACGTCTTCGAAACATCCGACTTCGTAGCCGAGAAATTGAGGTCATTCGGCTGCGATATCGTTGAAACCGGCATCGGCAAGACGGGCGTCGTTGGCATCATCAAGGGACGGCATGGCGATGGTCCTACCATCGGCTTTCGATCCGATATGGACGCTCTTCCGATTCTTGAGACCAGCGGCAAGTCATGGGCCTCGAAGACGCCCGGCAAGGCCCACTCCTGTGGTCACGATGGACACACGGCCATGCTTCTGGGTGCTGCGCAGTATCTGGCGGAGACCCGCAATTTCAAGGGTTCGGTCGCGGTCATTTTCCAGCCCGCCGAGGAAGGTGGAGCCGGTGCGCTGGCCATGCTGGACGACGGCATGATCGAGAAGTTCGGCATCTCCCAGGTCTATGGCATGCATAACGAACCCGGCATTCCCGTCGGGCAATTTGCCATCCGCAAAGGATCCACCATGGCGGCAGCCGACAGCTTCGAGATCGTCATCACCGGCAAGGGCAGCCATGCTGCCGCGCCCCATCTGTCCGTCGATCCGGTACTGGCATCAGCACATGTCATTATCGCGCTGCAATCCATCGTCTCGCGCGAGACCGATCCGTTGAAATCGCTTGTACTGACTGTGACCACGACCCACGGCGGCACGGCCTACAACGTTATTCCAGACGCGGTTACATTGACCGGAACCGTGCGCACTTTGCTGCCTGAAACTCGCGACTTCGCTGAGAAGCGCCTCAAGGAAGTGGCGGCTGCAACTGCTCTGGCACATGGGGCGACGGTGGAGGTGAATTATCATCGCGGATATCCGGTGACGTTCAACCACGATGCCGAGACGGAGTTCGCAACCGCGGTCGCCAAGGCCGTTGCCGGTGCGACGGCGGTCAACACCAATCCGAACCCGCATATGGGTGCCGAGGACTTTTCCTACATGCTGGAAGCGCGTCCCGGTGCGTTCATCTTCATCGGCAATGGCGATACTGCGAGCCTGCATAACGCCGCCTATGATTTCAATGACGACGCATTGCCCTATGGCATCAGCTATTGGGTTTCGATGGCCGAAACCGCGCTGGCTGCGTGACGACGTGGCGGCCTCTCCGGCCGCTTTCCGCTTTTTTGGAGATCAGCATGCTTTTGGCCGGAACGTCCATGGAAGAGACCGGCGGGTCCGTAAGCCCGGTCCTATCGGTTCAAAATCTCACCACATCCTTCCGCGTCGATGGCGGATGGAAATCCGTGGTGCGAAATATGAGTTTCGAGATCGCGCCACGCGAGACGGTGGCAATCGTTGGCGAAAGTGGCTCTGGCAAGAGTGTTACGTCGCTTTCCATCATGCGGCTTCTCGATAGGAAGATGAGCCGTATCGAAGGCGAGGTCATGCTCGGCGGGCGCAATCTTTTGAGCTTGCCGGAAGAGGAGATGCGAAAGGTTCGCGGCAAGGAAATCTCGATGATTTTCCAGGAGCCGATGACGAGCCTCAATCCAATCTTTCCGATCGGCAAGCAAATCGCCGAAGCGCTGACCGTGCATCAGAATATCTCCTCATCGTCCGCCAAAGCAGAGGTCATCCGCCTTCTGGAAAAGGTGCGCATTCCGAATGCGACGAGCCGCTTCGACGATTATCCGCACCAGTTTTCCGGCGGCATGCGCCAGCGTGTGATGATCGCCATGGCGCTTGCCTCCAGGCCGAAACTCTTGATCGCCGACGAGCCGACGACGGCGCTCGATGTGACGATCCAGGGCCAGATCCTCGACCTTATCAAGCAATTGCAGGAAGAGGAGGGCATGTCGGTCCTCTTCATTACCCATGATATGGGTGTCGTGGCCGAAGTGTCGGACCGCACCATCGTGATGTTTCGCGGCGATGTGGTGGAGACCGGGGCCACGGACGATATCTTTCATCGTGGCCAGCACCCCTATACGCGCGCGCTCCTTTCGGCCGTCCCCAAACTCGGTTCGATGAAGGATCGTGTGCTTCCCGCCCGCTTCCCGATCGTCGACATCAAGACAGGGGAAAGCCAGCCTGCCTCGGAGGTTCACAACACGGTGTCCGGCGGTAAGACGCCCATCCTTTCGGTCAAGGACCTGACAACGCGTTTCGATATTCGCTCGGGTCTCTTTGCTCGTAAATCCGGTGCGGTGCATGCGGTTGAGAAGGTGTCCTTCGATCTCGCCGAAGGGGAGACGCTCTCGCTCGTCGGCGAATCAGGGTGCGGTAAATCCACCACCGGTCGCTCGATCACGCGGCTGATCGAGCCGACATCCGGCAATGTGATGCTCGACGGCTACGAGGTGATGAAACTCGATAAGGTGACGTTGCGCGCCATGCGGCGCAGCGTACAGATGATTTTCCAGGATCCTTTCGCCAGTCTCGACCCACGCATGAGCGTGGGGGCCGCGATCATGGAACCCTTCCTCGAGCATCGTCTCGGCAACAAGCAGCAGGCGCGTGAAAAAGCTGCGGACCTGCTGGAGAAAGTGGGCCTCACCGCAGATATGATGCGGCGTTTCCCACATGAATTTTCCGGCGGTCAGCGTCAGCGTGTTGCGATTGCCCGTTCCTTGATGCTCGATCCCAAGGTGATCGTCGCCGACGAAGCGGTATCGGCGCTCGATGTCTCGATCAAGGCGCAGGTGTGCAATCTGCTGCTCGACCTGCAACAGAGCCTCAATCTGGCCTTCCTCTTCATATCGCATGATATGGCGGTGGTGGAGCGGGTCAGTCATCGCGTCGCGGTGATGTATCTCGGAGAAATCGTCGAGATCGGGCCGCGCGCTGCCGTGTTCGACAATCCGCAACATCCCTATACAAAAAAGCTCATGTCTGCCGTTCCAGTGCCGGACCCTTCGCGACGACACGTTCGGCGCAACATGGCGACAGACGAGATCAAAAGCCCAATCCGTCCGGCAGGTTACGTGCCGCCGCCGCGCCATTATAGGGAAGTTTCCGCCGGGCATCTCGTGCAGGAAACAGCCTGACGGGCGGCACGACCACCGATCAAGAGCCATCTGCCGTGTCTCGTAATTTGACATTTTGCCGTAAAAAATGCCAGCACTTGGGGAGCAGACAAGTTAGGGCAGAGAGATGGCGAGGCGATCCGATAGCGGTGGACGGTTAGACGACGCGGCACGCGCCGGCTGGCTCTATTATGTGGCTGGCCGCACGCAGGACGAGATCGCTGCTGCCATGGGTATTTCGCGCCAGTCGGCGCAGCGTCTTGTCTCGCTGGCCGTTGCAGAGCGTCTGATCAAGGTCCGGCTCGACCATCCGATTGCTGCCTGTCTGGAAAAGGCAGAGGCGCTGCGCGAACGCTTTTCGCTCAAGCATGTCGAGGTCGTTCCGAGCGATCCGGCAGGAACCTCCTCCACTGTGGGAATTGCCGAGGCGGGTGCTGCGGAAATCGAGCGATGGCTGCGGCAGCCCGAGCCGATCGTGCTGGCTGTGGGAACGGGGCGAACGCTGAAAGCCGCCGTGGATCAACTCCCGCCGATGGATTGTCCGCAGCATCGCATCGTCTCACTCACCGGAAATATCGGCCCGGATGGCTCGGCGGCCTATTACAACGTCATCTTCTCCATGGCAGACGCCATCAAGGCCAGGCACTTTCCGATGCCGCTTCCGGTTCTTTGCTCGTCGTCTGAAGAGCGCGTCTTGCTGCATGATCAGCCCATGGTCCGCTCCACGCTGGCTTTGGGGGCTGCCGCGAACGTGACCTTTGTCGGCGTTGGCGAATTGGGAGAAAACGCGCCGCTCTGTCTAGACGGGTTCCTGGCCGTGGACGAGATGAAGCGGCTGATCGCCGAGGGTGCCGCAGGTGAAATCTGCGGCTGGTTCTTCGATGGGGATGGGCAGATCATGAACAATCCCATCAATGATCGCGTCGCCTCCGTTCCCGTGCCGCCGAGGGAGACTTGTACCGTGGTCGGTATCGCTCAGGGACGAAGGAAATCGCCCGCCATTTTGGCCGCTTTGCGCGGAGGACTGCTTAATGGCGTCATCACCGACGAGCACTCGGCTGAATATATGCTCACGCACTGAGCAAAAATATCCTATTTGAATCAGTATATTAGCTTTTTCTTTTGCGTTGCAGCGCAGGAGGATGCTTGACTTTGCACATCGAAAAGTGAGTAATTGCCCTCGAGCAAAGCGAATGCTCATTTTTCTTCTGGGAGGAAGATCATGACATTGAAGACACTTCTGCTGGGCGCATGCTCGGCTCTCGCCTTTTCCGGCCTCGCGTCTGCAGAAACATTGACCATTGCCACCGTCAACAACGGTGACATGATCCGCATGCAGGGACTGACGAAGGAATTCACCGACAAGAACCCCGATATTCAGATCGAGTGGGTCACGCTGGAAGAAAACGTCCTGCGCGAACGCGTCACGACGGATATCGCCACCAATGGCGGCCAGTACGACATCATGACCATCGGCAACTACGAAGTTCCGATCTGGGCCAAGCAAGGCTGGCTACTGCCGCTGGAAAAGCTTGGCGACAAGTATGATGTCAACGACATGCTGCCCTCCATCCGCGGCGGCCTGACGGTTGAGGGCAAGCTCTATGCGGCGCCTTTCTATGGCGAATCCGCCATGATCATGTACCGCAAGGACCTGTTTGAAAAAGCCGGTCTGAAGATGCCTGAAAACCCGACCTGGGAATTCATTGGCGATGCGGCACGCAAGATCACCGATCGCAACGCCGACATCAACGGCATCTGCCTGCGCGGCAAGGCGGGTTGGGGCGAAAACATGGCCTTCATCACCGCGCTCACCAACTCTTTCGGTGGCCGCTGGTTCGATGAAAACTGGAAGCCGCAATTCGATCAGCCGGAGTGGAAGAACTCCCTGCAGTTCTACGTCGATCTGATGAAGGACGCTGGCCCATCGGGCGCTGCTTCCAACGGCTTCAACGAAAATCTGACGCTCTTCCAGCAAGGCAAGTGCGGCATGTGGATCGATGCGACCGTTGCTGCGTCTTTCGTGTCGAACCCGAAGGACTCGAAGGTTGCGGATAAGGTTGGCTACGCGCTCTTCCCGACGCATGGCGAATTGAAGAACCATGGCAACTGGCTGTGGTCCTGGAACCTTGCGATCCCGAAGAGCTCGCAGAAGGCTGAATCCGCCGAGAAGTTCATCGCGTGGGCAACCAGCAAGGACTATTCCGATCTCGTCGCTTCCAAGGAAGGCTGGGCAAACGTTCCTCCGGGCACGCGCACCTCGCTCTACAACAATGCGGAATACGAGAAGGCTGCACCATTCGCCAAGACGACACTTGCGGCGATGAACGCGGCTGACATTACCAAGCCGACGGTCAAGCCCGTGCCCTACACCGGCGGTCAGTTCGTGGCGATCCCGGAGTTCCAGTCGCTCGGTACAACGGTTGGCCAGCTCTTCTCCGCAGTTGTTGCAGGTCAGTCCTCGGTGGACGATGCGCTTGCAGGCGCCCAGTCGACTGCAGCACGCGAGATGACCCGCGCCGGTTACATCAAGTAATCCTCCCGAAGCCCGTCGTCCGGCAAAAGCCGGGCGGCGGACATTCTCGATCGTCTTCATAATCAAAAGAATGAACCGCCTGCGGCCTTGATGCCGCGCGCGATACTGGGAGGGCAGCGAATGGCAACGCAGAACACCAGGAACCTGGCGCGCGTGATGATGGCGCCTTCCGTTTTCCTGCTTCTCATCTGGATGATCGTGCCACTGGCGATGACGCTGTGGTTTTCCTTCCAGAACTACAATCTGCTGAATCCGGCAAATGTCAGCTTCGCCGGTCTGTTCAACTACAAATTCTTCTACACCGATCCGGCCTTCTTCCAGTCGATCTGGAACACGCTGATCATCGTCGGTGGCGTGCTGCTGATCACCATTATCGGCGGCGTCGCCATCGCTCTTTTGCTCGATCAGCCGATTTTCGGTCAGGGCATCGTGCGCATTCTCGTGATTTCGCCATTCTTCGTCATGCCGCCCGTTGCGGCGCTGATCTGGAAGAACATGATCATGCACCCCGGTTACGGCGTGCTTGCGGACCTGAACAGGTTCTTCGGCTTTCAACCCATCGACTGGTTCTCGCGCTTTCCGCTTTTGTCCATCGTCATCATCGTGGCCTGGCAATGGTTGCCCTTTGCGACGCTTATCCTGCTGACTGCCCTGCAATCGCTGGATGGCGAACAGAAGGAAGCGGCTGAAATGGACGGCGCGAACTTCTTCAACCGCTTCATCTATCTGACGCTGCCACATCTGGCGCGTGCCATGACGGTTGTCATCCTCATCCAGACGATCTTCCTTCTGGGCGTCTATGCGGAAATTCTCGTCACCACCAATGGCGGACCCGGCTATGCCTCCACCAACCTGCCGTTCCTGATCTACCGGACCGCGCTGCTTGGCTATGATGTGGGCGGGGCGTCTGCCGGCGGTATCATCGCCATCGTGCTCGCCAATGTCGTCGCCATCTTCCTGATGCGCGCCGTCGGCAAGAACCTCGATCGTTAAGGAGACGTCCCATGGCTCGTAAAGTCTCTACCCGCTCGAAGATCGGCTTTTCCATCGCCGCCTGGGTGGTTGCGCTCATCCTGTTCTTCCCGATCCTTTATGCCTTCCTCACCTCCATCAAGACGGAGCCGGAAGCCATTGCGGGCTTCAGCCTGTGGCCGTCGGGGACGCTGGAAAACTACGTGACGGTGAACACGCAGCGCGACTACTTCAAGCCCTTCATGAACTCGGTCGTCCTGTCGGTCGGCTCCACGATCCTGGCACTGCTCATCGCCATTCCGGCGGCATGGGCCATGGCCTTTTCGCCAACGAAGCGCACCAAGGACATCCTGATGTGGATGCTCTCCACCAAGATGATGCCAGCCGTTGCCGTTTTGGTGCCGTTCTATCTGATGTTCCGCAATGCCGGCCTTCTCGACACCCGCATTGGCCTGACATTGATGCTGACCATGATCAATCTGCCGATCGTGGTGTGGATGCTCTACACCTACTTCCGTGAAATTCCGGGTGAAATTCTGGAAGCGGCGCGGATGGATGGTGCGTCGCTCTGGAACGAGATCGTCTACGTGCTGACCCCGATGGCGGTCCCCGGCATTGCCTCGACGCTGCTCCTCAACATCATTCTGGCCTGGAACGAATCCTTCTGGACCATTCGCCTAACGACCACCAATGCAGCACCGCTGACGGCATTCATCGCCTCCTTCTCGTCGCCGCAGGGCCTGTTCTGGGCAAAGCTTTCCGCGGCTTCGATGATGGCGATCGCACCAATCCTGGTGCTCGGCTGGTTCAGCCAGAAACAACTCGTGCGCGGCCTGACCTTCGGCGCTGTGAAATAAGGATCATAACAATGGGCAGCATTTCGCTTAAAAATGTTTCGAAGGTCTTTGGCGAAGCCAAGGTCATCCCGTCCATCAATCTCGACATTCAAAATGGCGAGTTCGTCGTCTTCGTCGGCCCGTCTGGCTGCGGCAAGTCCACGCTGCTGCGTCTGATTGCCGGGCTTGAAGACGTCAGCGGCGGCCAGATCATCATCGACGGCAAGGACGTGACCGAAAGGGCGCCCGCCGAGCGCGGTCTTGCCATGGTGTTCCAATCCTATGCGCTCTATCCGCATATGAGCGTGCGCAACAATATCGGCTTTCCGCTGAAAATGGCGAAGATGGAAAAGTCCGCCATCGACAAGAAGGTGAATGACGCCGCTGCCATCCTCAATCTGACGGATTATCTTGATCGTCGCCCCTCGCAGCTATCCGGCGGCCAGCGCCAGCGCGTCGCCATCGGACGTGCCATCGTGCGCGAACCCTCTGCGTTCCTCTTCGACGAGCCGCTGTCGAACCTCGATGCGGCACTGCGTGGCACGATGCGGCTGGAGATCTCCGAGCTGCACAATACGCTGAAGACGACGATGGTCTATGTGACCCACGACCAGGTGGAAGCCATGACCATGGCCGACAAGATCGTGGTTCTCAATCGCGGTAATATCGAGCAGGTCGGCTCGCCGCTCGATCTCTACCGCAGCCCGGCCAATCTCTTCGTCGCCGGCTTCATCGGCTCTCCGCGCATGAACCTGGTCAAGGGTGCCTATGCCTTTGGCAAGTCGGCCGAAACGGTCGGTGTCCGCCCTGAACATCTGCTGCTGTCGAAGGAAAGTGGTCTGTGGAAAGGCAAGGTCAATGTGGCCGAGCATCTCGGCTCGGATACCTTCCTGCATATCGATGTCGAGGGGATCGGCATGATCACCGCACGCGCCGGCGGCGAGTTCGCCTGCCAGCACGGCGACATCGTCTTCATCACGCCGGACGAGACCAAGGTCCATAGGTTCGACAAGAACGGTCTGGCAATTCGGGCATAGCGCTTGGATGCCAGCAACTGGCGAAAGCCATCACGAGATGAACGTTGAGCGCGTCTCCTGCGCGTCGGTTCGATTGGGAATTATTCGAGGATTGTCTCATGACATGCAAACTCTCGCTCGCAACGCTTGATCAGGCAAAGGCCACCGCTCAGGTTCCGTCCTATTCGCGGAGCGACCTTTCGGCTGGGATCGTTCATTTTGGCGTCGGTAACTTTCACCGTGCGCATCAGGCGATCTATCTTGACGATCTCTTCAACACCGGTGCCGATCATGATTTTGCGATCATCGGTGCTGGCGTTCTGCCATCGGACGCGGTGATGCGCGAGAAACTCGCCGACCAGGATTTCCTGACGACGGTGGTGGAGCAGGACAACAACCGTACAGGTGCCCGCGTCACCGGACCGATGATCGACATCCTGCCAGTCGGCCAAGCCAAGGCCATCATCGAGGCCCTTGCCGACCCAAAAATTCGCATCGTCTCCATGACGATCACGGAGGGCGGCTACTTCATCGATGCGTCCGGCGCGTTCAATCCGCAGCATCCAGCCATTGCCGAGGACGGCAAGAACCCGGCTGCGCCGAAGACGGTTTTCGGCCTGATCGTTGCAGGACTTCGAGCACGCCGCGACAAAGGCACTCCGGCCTTCACGGTCATGTCCTGTGACAACATCCCTCACAACGGCAAGGTCACCAAGAATGCAGTCGTCGGCCTTGCGGCCTTGTCCGATCCCGCCTTCGCCAACTGGATCGGTGAGAACGTTTCATTTCCCAATTCCATGGTGGACCGCATCACGCCGGCCACCGGCGACCGCGAACGCTCCATTGCCCGCGATGACTTCGGTATCGAGGATAACTGGCCGGTCTTCTGCGAAGAGTTCAAGCAATGGGTGATGGAAGACAATTTCCCCGCTGGTCGCCCAGCTCTGGAAAAAGTCGGCGTCCAGTTCGTGAGTGATGTCGCGCCCTATGAACACATGAAGATCCGCATTCTGAACGGCGGACATGCAGTCATTGCCTATCCAGCGGCGCTGCTCGACATTCATTTCGTCCATGAGGCGATGGAGCATCCGTTGATCCGCGCATTCCTTGCCAAGTTGGAAAAAGAAGAGATCATTCCGATCATTCCTCCGGTCCCGGACACCAATCTCAACGAATATTTCGACCTGATCGAGCGCCGTTTCCTCAACCCGAAGATTGGCGACACGATTCCACGTCTGGCGCAGGACGGCTCCAACCGCCAACCGAAATTCATCCTGCCCTCGACGGCTGACCGTCTGGCACAGGGCCTCGACATTGTTGGTCTGTCGCTGGTCTCTGCACTTTGGTGCCGCTACTTCTACGGCACGTCGGACAGCGGCAAGGCGATCGTCTTCAACGATGCGAGTGCCGAGCGCCTGCAGGCGGCGGCGATCAAGGCGAAAGACGATCCGATGGCGTTCCTCGCACTCAGCGATATTTTCGGCGACGTTGCGGAGTCCGACCTCTTCCGCAAGCGCTTTGCCCATGCTCTAAAGACATTGTGGCAGCAGGGAACGGCAAAGACGCTGCAGCTCTATCTGGACGATAAACTCATCGAAAGCTGACATCATGCCCACCGAAACCGGCCCCTTGGTGATCTTCGACTGCGATGGTGTTCTCGTCGATAGTGAGCCGGTTTCCGTCTCAGTGTTGATCGACATGCTGGCCCATCTGGGTGTCCAGATGACCGAGGAGGAGGCCTATCACCGGTTTCTTGGCCGCAGCCTCGCCAATATGACGGCAACGCTTTGGGAGGAATACGGTATCGAGACCGATATCGACTTTCTCGAACATATGCGGAGCGCGCTTTTCGAACGTTTTCGCCTCGAATTAAAAGCCATTGAAGGCATTGCCGAGACGCTGGACAGGCTCGACGTACCGCGCTGCGTGGCCTCTTCCAGTCAACCGGAACGCATCCGCTACTCTTTGGGCCTGACGGGGCTGATCGAAAAATTCGAGCCGCATATTTTCAGCGCGACCATGGTGAAGAACGGCAAGCCGGCGCCCGATCTCTTTCTGCATGCCGCCCACGAGATGGGCGTGGAGCCGGCCGAGTGCATCGTCATCGAAGACAGCCCGGCCGGCATTGCCGCGGCTAAGGCAGCGGGCATGTGCGTTTTTGCTTTTACAGGCGGCTCTCACGCACGCTTCCCGGCATTTCGCCAACAGATCGCAGCGCTCGAGCCTGATCTCGTGTTTGACGCCATGCCGGATTTGGTCCACCTTGTGCGCGACCGAAAGGGCCGCAAAGGCTCAAGAGCAGAGGCTGGTTGACGTGCAGGTGACGACACGGAACGGTTCTCTCCCCGCTTTCGGCAAGACAGGGATGGGAAACTAGCTTCATGCGCCAATATCTCGTTGCGGTCGATGTCGGAACAGGCAGCGCACGCGCCGGGGTGTTCGATCGTCATGGTGCAATGCTGTCGCGCGCAACGCATCCCATCATCATGCAAAGACCGAGGGAAAACCACGCCGAGCACGATTCCGAAGACATATGGAACGCGGTCTGCCTTTCGGTACGCTCTGCCATCACCGAAGCGGCGATTGATGCGGCGGGTGTGGCTGCCATCGGTTTCGATGCCACCTGCTCGCTGGTTGCGCGGGGCAAATCTGGCGAACAGGTGTCGGTCTCAACGACAGGCGAAGACCGCTTCGACACGGTGGTTTGGCTCGATCACCGGTCCATCAACGAGGCGGACTTTCTGACGGCGTCCCGTCATCCGGTTCTGGACTTCGTCGGCGGATCGATCTCTCCCGAAATGCAGATGCCGAAGCTGATGTGGCTGAAGAAACATCTGCCTCAAAGCTGGTCGAGAGCTTTTTACTTCTTCGATCTTGCCGACTTCCTCACATGGAAGGCGAGCGGCAGTGCTGCGCGCTCCAACTGCACATTGACGGCAAAATGGAATTTTCTGGCGCATGAGCCGCAAGGCTGGCGCAACGATTATCTCGAGCTTGCCGGGCTTGGCGATCTGAAAGAACGCGCTTCGCTCCCTTCGAGCACCGTCGCGCCAGGTCAAGCTGTTGGTGTGCTGTCGCCCAAGGGTGCCGATGACTTGGGGCTGGATACCGGATGCCGGGTCGCGACCGGCATGATCGATGCCTATGCGGGCGCGCTTGGTGCGCTCGGCGGTAGCCTCGACAGGCATGTCGAGAACAACGTCGCGCTGATAGCCGGTACATCCAGTTGTCTCGTGGCGCTGACGCCCAATCGCATGCATGGTCGCAGCCTGTGGGGACCCTATTGGCAGGCTGTTCTGCCGGATCACTGGCTGGTGGAGGGCGGACAATCGGCTACGGGCGCGCTGCTCGATCATATTGTCCGCATGCATGCGGCAGGTGGTGAGCCAGACGCCGCACTTCACCGGCGCATCGTCGACCGCGTCATGGCGTTGCGGGCAGAGGAAGGCGAGGCGTTTGCCAGCCGTCTGCATGTCCTGCCGGATTTTCATGGCAACAGGTCGCCGCTTGCCGACCCGCATGCCCGGGGCGTGATCAGCGGTCTGACGCTCGATACATCATTCGACAGCCTTTGTGCGCTTTATTGGCGCACAGCCGTTTCGATCGCGCTCAGCACGCGCCACGTTTTGGATGCTATGGAGAGTTTCGGATATCGAACCACCACCCTTCACGTCGCAGGTGGGCACGTTCACAATCCACTGTTGATGGAGCTTTACGCAAACGCGACAGGCAAGCGGGTCGTCGTGCCACAAACAAATGATGCCGTGCTTCTCGGAACCGCTATGACCGCGGCGGCGGCGGGTGGCGTCTATACGAGCTTGGCGGCGGCTGGCGCTGCCATGTATCCCGGCTATGAGGAATGCCAGCCGGAGGGAGCCCGGGCATCCCTGTATGAACGGGACTACAAAAAATTCCTCGCAATGTATCGGCATCGCGAGGAACTGGATCGTCTTTAACAGATGTGGAAGAGTATCGCTTTAAAGGTGTTTTTCAGATCACCGGGTAGAGCGACCAAAAGAACAGGTCATGTTCCTGATCTCGATCGCGCTGCTCGGACTCGTCGCGCGAGACCTGATCCTTTTTCGATCCGTTGTCACGCTTGAGCTTTTCTTCCTGTGCCCGACGGCCAAGGCCGAAGAGATCGAAGGAAAGCATGTTGAAACCAGCAACCATTTTCATTCCTCCTGTCACCGAACTTAACAATGTGTAAAGTTTCGCGCGTTGCCACGATTTCGTCAAGATTGCAGCAGGGATTCCTGTGTTAGCGTTGCGGGCGAGAGGGAAAGATCCTTCCAGTAGCGGCGTTTCAGCGAGAGCATTTTTCCAAACGCCCGTATGCGACCTACTTCGCACCTGAGGACGAATAAACTGCGTCCACCACCTCAACGGCTTTGTCGCCCAGTCTTGAGCGCCCCTGCAATTGCAGCGCCTGGGCGAAGGCTTTGATGTTGGCGAGCACCGCTTCCTTGCTGGCGCGGCGGCCGGTATGGTTGAGGCGGACCAAACGATCTGAGCCGGGTCCGACCGCTGCGCCGATATCCGCTCCATCGAGCCTTGCTGCCAGAAGAAGATCGTTGCGGTCGATGTCAGCCGGAAGTCTGACGGCTGTCACCAGTGCTGAAGCGAGAGTGTCGTCGACCCAAAGCTCGGCACCGAGAGCAACCAGAGCTTCGCGTGTCGCCTTTGCCGCAAGATGATGCCGCGCTTGAACTGCGTCAATGCCTTCGGCTTCCAGACGATCGAGTGCGGCGTCGAGCGCGAAGAACTCAAGCGGTGCGGGCGTGCCCGGCAAAACGCCTCTGCCGGTCTCAAGCCATTGCTCTTTCTGATCGAGTAGAGACAGCATCGAGTTGCGGGGAGCGCTTTCATGCCGCAGCATCGTCCAGGCGCGTTCGCTGACGGAGATTGCCGAGACGCCCGCCGGTCCTGCGAGCGATTTTTGCGGGCCGATCACGACGACATCGATGCCGTTTTCATCCACATTCAGTGCATGGCCGCCAATCGACGCGACCGCATCTACCACCGTGAGCACGCCTCTTTCTCTTGCAAGCCGGACGATGTCTTCCAGCGGGTTGAGAATGCCGGTTGCGGATTCCGCATGGACCAGCGAAAGCACAGCGATATCAGGATTTTCATCCAGTTGCTGACGCACAGCCTCTATCGCGATCGGCCGTCCGAGATCGGCCACGAGATTGATGACATCGCTGCCGCCGCGCTTCAGCCAGTCGCCGAACCATGCGCCGTAGGGGCTCGTCACGATGTTCAGCGCTTTCAGGCCAGGCCGTGCGAGACTGGTCGCAACGGCCTCCAGCGCCAATACGGCCTCGGCCTGGATAAGAAGCACATCGTTTCGTGTCTTCATCAGGGCTGCCAGTCTGTCTGCAAGCTTTGCGTAACGCTCCGGCGGAAAAGCAGGCACGTCGAGCAGATGGCTCCAGTTGCGATCAGGCATGGCTTTGGTCCTTGCGAAGTGTGGGAACGGCGGCAATCAGCCGTCTTGCCGTGTCCGACTGCGGGTTCGAGATCACACTGTCCGTCTCTCCATGTTCGACGATGCGACCCATCTCCATGATGGCGACGCGATGGCAGACGGCACGAATGACCGCCAGATCGTGGGAGACGAACAGGCACGAGAGGCCGGTCTCGCTTTGTAAGGACACCAGCAATTCCAGGATCTGGGCACGGACGGAAACATCCAGCGCAGAAACGGCTTCATCCATCACCAGCAGAGACGGGCGACTGGCAATTGCGCGGGCAATCGCCACCCTCTGCCGCTGTCCGCCGGACAGGTGGAGAACCGGACGTGCGGCGTATTCCGCGCCAAGCCCCACCCGCTCCAACAGCCGGGCGATTTCCGCTTGCCGACCCCGCGGCTCGACAACTCTGTGGATCCGTAAGGGTTCACCAATCGCTTCTGAAACCGTGGCGCGCGGATTGAATGCTCCATGTGTATCTTGAAACACCATCTGCATATGGCGCCGGGCGGCTCTCAATTCCTGTCCTGAAAAGGCCAGCCAGTTCCGACCTTGAAAACGCACCTCGCCGCCATCTGCCGGTGAAAGACGCATGATAACGCGGGCCAGCGTCGATTTCCCGCAGCCGGACGGCCCCGCAAGCCCCAGGGTTTCACCACGGGCCAGCGTAAAGGAAACATCCTCGAGCGCCTGCACAGTTCGTTCCCGCGATTGATACCGCTTTGACAGGCGACTGACGGAAAAGAATGTCTCCATCAACTCGCCCTCCGGATCAGTGGCGGTGTCGTCAGATCGAGGTGCGAGGACAGCAGACGCTTTGTGTCGTCGCTCGTGGGATGCGAGAGCACGTCCCGCGCCTTGCCCGATTCCACCAGTTGGCCCGATTGGAAAACCGCGATCTCGTCCGCAAGGCTCGAGGCCAGCGCGATATCGTGGGTGATGAAGATCAGTGTCATGCCGTTGGCATTCACCAGGTGGTCGAGAAGTCGAGCGATCGCCGCTTGCGTGATCGTATCAAGGGCACTGGTTGCTTCGTCGGCAATCAGGATTTTCGGGGCAGCGGAGATTGCGGCGGCAATCGCCACGCGTTGCCGTTGTCCGCCGGAGATCTGATGCGGATAGGCCGACAGCAACGCATCGGGGTTCGGCAATTGCACCTCTGCCAGCAAATCCCGGGCGTGGGTGTACGCCTGTTTTCGGGTGAGGCGAAGATGACGAATAGCCGCCTCCGCCACCTGCTCGCCGATCGTCAGGACCGGGTTCAGGCTGGCACTCGGGTCTTGGAACACATAGGCGATATCGCGTCCTCGTGTCGGAAATTGCGGGTTGCTGCTCTTCTCTCGATCTCCATTCCAGACAATCTGACCTTCCGTCCTCGCGCCCCTTGGCAATATACCCGCTATAGTGCGCGCGAGCGTGCTTTTGCCCGACCCACTCTCACCAATAATCGCCAGACGCTGCTTTTCCTGAAGCTGAAGCGATACGTCGCGCAAGGAAGGTCGCGTGGCCCCGTGATAGGTGACGCTGAGCCCTTCAACCTTCAGGAGCGGAGCCAGACTCATGGCGCATCCCCTTGAACGGCGAACGCCTTGTTGATGCCCTCTCCCAACAGATAGACCCCGAGAACCGTCAGGAGCAGAGCCGTGCCCGGGATGATGGACAGATAGGCTGCGGAGCGAAGCACGTTTCTCCCCTCCGCGATCATCCCGCCCCAGGTGACGATATTCGGGTCGCCAAGCCCGAGGAAGGAGAGGGCGGCTTCAGTGAGGATCGCAGCGGCGACGATGATGGCGGCAAGCGCCATGACCGGAGGCAAGGCGTTGGGCAGAATTTGCCGGAAGGCGATTTCCAAAGGGTGCATGCCGATGGTGCGGGCGGATGCCACATAGTCGCACTCACGGATCGAAAGCACTTGCGCGCGCGTCAATCGCGCCGGATCGGCCCAGGTGCCAAGCGCGATTGCCATGACCACGATGGGCAGCGATGGGCCGATGGTGCTGACAAAGGCAAGGGCCAGCAGGAAACTGGGCACGATCTGAAAGGCATCGGCGACCCGCATCAGCGCTTCATCGACAATGCCGCCAGCGAAGCCCGCAAACGTTCCCATGATGGTGCCAATCAGAAGGGCGGCGGCAGCAGCGGCGAGACCGACGAGAAGCGAACTGCGCGCCGCGTGGAACAGGCAGGCAAGAACATCGCGGCCGAGGGTATCGGTACCGAGCGGCACGGCGCGGTCGGTGAAAGGCGCAATCAGGGGCGCTGCGACGATGGAAAGCGGATCGTGCGGGAACACAAATGGTGCCGAAAGACCAGCGACCGCCACGACGAGAAGGATTGTCAGGCCGACCAGGCCCTCACGACTACGATAGATCCGTCCAAGAACCGTCACGCCGCTTTCTCCCCAGCGCCGATGCGTGGATCAAGAAACGCGTAGAGCACATCGACCATCAGGTTAATGAGGATGACGAAGACGGCGCTGACGAGGATGATACCCATCAACAAGGGGGTATCCCGTCCAGCAACCGCCTCTTGTGCCAGCCTCCCGAAGCCCGGAATGGCAAAGACGCTCTCTATCACCACGGAGCCACCCAGCATGGTGGCCGATTGGAGGCCAAGCACCGTGAGGAGGGGAAGGGCAGCATTGCGCGCAACGTGGCGCAGCACCACCCGGCTGCGGGATAGTCCTTTCGATTGGGCAAAAGTGACGAAATCCATCCGCCAAATCTCACCCATGGCGCTGCGCATCACGCGCAGGAAAAGCGCAAGATAGATGAGGCCGAGGCTCGCAACAGGAAGAGCGAGATGTCGGGCAATGTCGAGGGCGCGCGCGACACCTTGCTTACCGGAAGCGATGGTTTCCAGACCGGACGTCGGGAGCCAGCGAAGCTTGACCGCGAAGACGAGGACGAGGACGAGACCGAGCCAGAACCCCGGAACGGCATAGAGTGCCAGTGAAAAGGACGATAGCGTCCGGTCCAGCAGGGTTCCAGGCTTTGCTCCAGCGACAATCCCCAGAGCAGTGCCGAGAATGAAGGACAAGAGCGTCGCGCTTCCCATCAAAAGAAGCGTGTTGGGCAAACGCTCCATGATCAGCGAAAGGACGGGCCGGTCGAAGGCGACCGACCAGCCGAGGTCGAGTTTCATCACAGAGGATGCGTAGAGCCAGAGCCGCAAGAGGGCGGAATGATCCAGACCATATTGTGCGCGCAGGCTGTCGCGAAGGCTGGCATCTCCGCCGCCGATCGAGACGAGGTAGGCGTCCACCGCATCGCCAGACGCATTTTCCAACAACAGGAATGTAAAGAGCAGCACGATGATCAGCACCGGAATGGCGCTGATCAGCCTGCGACGGAGAATGCGGCCTGCGGCTTGCACCTTAATCCTCGATGGCGGTATCCGCCCAGTTCGAAACCGCCCATCTTGGATTGCTGGCGACGTTCTTCACCGTATCGCGGGCGACCGTAATGAAGCCCCACTCGGCCACATTGATGATCGGCAGGTCCTCTTTCACCTTCTGTTGGAAGGTCTTGTAGAGTTCGGTACGCTGCTTTTCGTCCACCGTTTCCGCCGCCTTGTCGATGATGGCGTCAATCTCCTTGTTCTCGTAACCGCCCTGATTGGAGAAGGGCACGCCAGCGGGTGTTCCCGATTTCACCAGAATAGTGGTGGAGATGGCAGGGTCACCGCGGAAGACGGTGGGGGCCACGGCAAGATCGAAGGCGTGGTCTGTGTAGACCGCCTTCTGATGCGCTGCCGCATCGTTGTTTACCAGCTGTGCATCGATGCCGATGGCAGACAGTGCCTGGCGCAGATAGGCGCCGAACTGCTTGGTCTCGTTGAAATAGGGCGCGGGCAGCAGTTTCAGTGAGAAACGATTGCCATCGGGTCCTCGCGGATAGCCTGCCTCATCGAGAAGAGCATTGGCTTTGTCGACATCGAAGTCGTAGAGTTTTACATCAGCCGTATAGAACTGCGGCGCGTTCTTCGGTACCGGGCCGGTTGAAACTGTGGCATATCCCAGGAAAACCGTGTCGACGACGAGCTTCTTGTCGATCGCATGCGCAATGGCCTGTCGCACCTTGAGATCGGAGAGTTCCTTGCGGCGATGGTTGATTTCAACGACGAGCTGATAGGTCAGCGCCTCATAGCCATCGGCGATGACCTTGAGACCCGGCTCCTTCGAAATACGCGCGAGATCCGAAAGTGGCACGGCGGAGAAGGCGGCCAGTTGGATTTCGTCCGCCTCCAGCGCGGTGGCCGCCCCTGCGCGATCGGGAAGCACACGATAGATGATCTCGTTGAGCTTTGGCTGACCCTTGCCCCAGTAGGTGCCGTTGCGCGTCAGGCGATAATATTCGCCGGGCTTGTACTCGGCAAAGATAAAAGGACCAGTACCCACCGGTTTGTTATTCAGCGGGTTGGTAGCAATATCGGTGCCGTCATAAAGATGCTTCGGGAGAACGCTTGTCACCACCGGGAGGGCGTTGCGGATCAACTGGAACGGCGTCGGTTTGGAGAAGTGGAAGATGGCCGTGTGCTCATCCGGTGTATCCACCCGCTCGAGATTGGCGAACACAAGGCGCCCGAGATTCTGAAGCGGCTTCCAAACGGAGAGCGCGGAGAAGGCCACATCCGCTGAGGTGAATGGCTTGCCATCATGCCAGGTCACGCCCTCGCGTAACCTGAAGGTCGCGCTCAGACCGTCCTGCGATCCTTCCCAGGACGTCGCAAGCCGCGGCTCCAGACCGTTCTTGCCGCTGAAGGAAGCTTCGGCCAGTGGCTCAACAATCTTGCTGGAGATGTAGAAGACGCCATTGGAGGCAACGATTGCCGGATTGAGGTTCTTCGGTTCGGAGTCCGCGGCAACAACCAGTCTCTCGTTGCTACCCGCCGCCCAGGCCAGATCGGTCCGCGTCAGCGTGGTGGAAGCGGCAAGCAGAGCTGCTGTCTTTAGAAGAGAACGGCGCGAAATGGGAGATGGCATGAAGGACTCCGGGTTCGGGTGGCGGGCGGCGTCATGGCTCCATTTAGGACCATGACGGCCCCAGTGTCCATGGGAAGTCATTGCATTGACAGCAATGTTTTCACGCCGCCTCTGACGCCTAGGACAATTCTTTTCATGGCCGTTGGGAAAGCCGCGAAAATTGTTCGCGGCAAGCAGAGACGTGTGGGGCTAATCGCGAGATTTAAGAGTCGACGTCTTATCGCGGTCCGGCTGTCTTGGCTGTCAACGCTTTCAACACGCTGTCGGCTTCGTAAATGGCGCAGACGATATGGTAGAATGTGCTGGCCGGTGCCGGTTCGTCGATCATCGGGGCGTCAGCGGGCCACTTGTCGAACCAGAGGCCTTTAACCGGTGTGTCGAGGAATGGCTGGATCGCCATCACCGCCCGGGAGGCGGAGGTTAGATAGCGGTGCCGTTCCTCACCTTCGGTAGCACTTGCAAGGCGAACGGCGGCCTTCAGCCATTCGGTTTGGGGCCAGAAGCGGGCCAAAGGATCATGCACGCTGAAATCGTCGAGAAGGCTCATCACCGCGACTTTGCGGCGCGGGCAGATGCCATGGCTTTCGCCGATCTCGAACATCCGCTTTGCCTTTTGAATGGCATCGAAGCTGTTGCGCAAGAGGCCCCACCTGACCAGAAGCCAGGCCCATTCGAACTGGTGGCCCGGCTCCATGATGTGGCCTTTTTCGCCCGGTGCCGGGGTCCAATCCTTGTCGAAGAATTCGCGCAAACCGCCATTCTCCTGATCGATGAAACGCGTCATCGCCAGATCTGCAATCTCATCGGCGACAGCTGTCCAGGGGCCGGTCGGATCCACCGTTTCCCAGGCCAGCATCGCCTCGAAAAGATGCATATGCGGGTTGGAACACAGCGGATAGCGCGACGGATTGTCTTCCTCGAAACCCCGATCGAAATGGGCATAATGCTCTTTGAGGAGCGAGAGGATGCCGAGCGCCCGCTCACGCATCTCATGTTTTCTCTCCGGCAAAGCCATGGCCGTCTGTGCTGCAGCAAAGAGGGCGAAGGCTTGATTGTAAAGATCGAAGGATGGATCGATCAACTTTCCGGATGCATCGGCAAGATTGCCGTAGAGCCCGCTCTCCAGAAGATAGACCTTATCGAACCAGTCGAGGCCATGATTGATGGCGCGCTGCCAATCGCCCTTCCAACCGTTTTCGCCAGCTGCCGCATAGCAATAGGCCTGACGGGGCTGCACTCGGGCACGACGATTGTCGCCAAGAACCGGTTTGCCATCCTGGTCCATCCTCTCGTGAAAGCCGCCATCGGGCTTTGCTGCTCCGGCTTCCCACCACAGCGGCAGAGCAGCCTCCTCCAGCCATCGACGCAATGCGGTGATCTCGTCCGTTAGTTGTACTGTCGCGCTCAAGGCTTGCTCTTCCATACTGTTGGTCTTTCCGTATTTTCATTCCGTCGTACCGCCCGTCAAGTCGTCGTAGCGGCTGTCGTCCACCAAAGGAACCATCCGCCCAATCTTGGTCAGGCGATAAAGTTCCCGTGACTTTGTCCAGCGGTACAGCGGCAAGGGACTGGCATCACTCTGTGTCATCGACATTTCGGATTGCTAATTCATTTCACTCACGTATTTCGTAACCATGATTGTGTCACATGTGATTCGTGATGTTTGTACCCTTTCAAAGGGGCGTGGCGGGATGAGTAACACCGCCACTGCGATAGCATTGGCATGTGGCGTGGCGCTTACCCTCTCAGGTTGCAATACGCCAGCCGGCGTGCAGCAATCCGGCGGGCCGAAGATGTTGGCACCGGAAGAAGCACTGATCTTTCCGCCGCCCGGAGGTCCGGAAGTCCTGACCGTTATCAACCGCAATTATGCCAATGCCGTTCAGCAGGACGTGATCCTGCGCTCGGATGCGGCGACCCCTGGTCAGAACTATCTCAAGGTGCAGCTTTTCGGACCGCAAAAGGCGGAGGATACCGGAAGGGGCGGACTATCGGAAAGCAGCCTGCGTGTTTCGTCGATCTCAAGGGAGATCAGGAGCGCGTTTCCCGGTGTGGCGATGGCGACGTCTGCCGAATATCTGCAAAATAATTACGGTGCCTTTTCTTATGCGTCAGGTAGAGGTTATGGAAACGATGCCTGCATTTACGGATGGCAGCAGATCAGGTCGCCGGAAGACGCGCGTCAAGGTTTCAAGAATCTCGGTCGCATCAATGTGACATTGAGGCTGTGTCAGTCGGGCGTCACCGTGCGTTATCTTCTCTCGGTGATGTACAACTACACGATCACCGGCAACTATCTCTCCAGCGACTGGAACCCTTACGGAATCGCGCAGGATCCAGACAAGGGACTTGGACGTCCGGGCAATCCTATCTATCCCGTCTCAGGTGCTGCTCCCATGCAGCCTGGAACACAGACCCCTGTCGCGGCTCCTGTGCTTGCACGGCCACGGACCGTGGTGACAGCGGCCACCGTGCCGGTTGTGGTGCAGCCACAGCCCGCCGCCTCCACCAGACCGGCCGTGCTCATTCCGTCTCCGACAGCGCCGAGGGCTTCTGGCAGCAGGCCAGCAGATGTGCCTCCGCCGGCACGGCGTATCGAAACGAAACGGGTTGCCATTCCGTCGCCTGCCTGCGTTGCCGGTCAGACGAGCGGGCAAACCTGCAATTAACTGTTTCGGGTGTAACTGATCCACTTGGTCTCTTCGTCGCAGTGAGGGGGCCAGCGGCATGAGGCCAGGGAGCGGTCCGCTTCTTATCGACTTGATGTAAAGGTTCGCTGATGAGCAAGGTCATCACTTTCACCCTCTGGCTGTTCGTTTCAGCCTGTGTCTTGCTGATCATTACGTTACCCGTCAGTTTGCAGACGCACCTCATCGCCACGGCAATTTCGCTGGCTTTGCTCGCAACCATCAAATTTCTAAACGGCAGGGGCGCGTGGCGGCTGATCGGTCTTGGTTTCGGCACGGCAATCGTACTGCGCTATGTGTATTGGCGCACGACCAGCACCTTGCCGCCCGTCAATCAGCTCGAAAACTTCATTCCCGGCTTCCTGCTCTATCTCGCCGAGATGTACAGCGTGGTGATGCTGGCGCTCAGTCTCGTCATCGTTTCCATGCCGCTGCCGTCGAGAAAGACACGTCCTGGTTCGCCCGGCTATGTGCCGACTGTCGATGTGTTCGTGCCAACCTACAACGAGGATGCCGAACTCCTCGCCAATACGCTGGCCGCAGCGAAGAACATGGACTACCCGGCCGACAAGTTCACTGTCTGGCTGCTCGATGATGGCGGCACGGTGCAGAAACGCAACGTGCCAAATGGACTGGAAGCGCAGGCGGCCATCCGACGGCATGCGGAATTGCAAAAGCTCTGCGCCGATCTCGGCGTCAACTATCTGACGCGTGAGCGCAACGTCCACGCCAAGGCTGGCAATCTCAACAATGGTCTGGATCATTCCACGGGCGAACTCGTCACCGTTTTCGACGCCGACCATGCGCCCGCGCGCGATTTTCTTCTCGAAACGGTTGGCTATTTCGAGGAAGATCCAAGGCTCTTCCTTGTCCAGACGCCGCACTTCTTCGTCAATCCCGATCCGATCGAGCGCAATCTGCGCACATTTGAAACCATGCCGAGCGAGAACGAAATGTTCTACGGCATCATCCAGCGCGGCTTGGACAAATGGAACGGCGCCTTCTTCTGCGGATCGGCAGCGGTTCTGCGGCGAACGGCGCTGAAGGAAACCGATGGTTTCAGTGGCGTCAGCATCACCGAGGATTGCGAAACGGCCCTTGCGCTTCATTCGCGCGGCTGGAACAGCCTTTATGTCGACAAGCCTCTGATTGCCGGTCTGCAGCCGGCGACCTTCACCAGCTTCATCGGCCAGCGAAGCCGGTGGGCGCAGGGCATGATGCAGATCCTGATCTTCCGCCAGCCGCTTTTCCGACGCGGGCTCTCCTTCACGCAACGGCTCTGCTACATGTCATCGACGTTGTTCTGGCTCTTCCCGTTTCCGCGCACGATCTTCCTCTTCGCACCGCTCTTCTATCTTTTCTTTGACCTGCAGATCTTCGTTGCGTCCGGCGGCGAGTTCCTGGCTTATACCGCGGCCTACATGCTGGTGAACCTGATGATTCAGAACTTCCTCTATGGAAGTTTCCGCTGGCCGTGGATTTCCGAGCTCTACGAATATGTTCAGACGGTGCATCTCTTGCCTGCCGTCGTGTCGGTCCTTTTCAATCCCAGCAAGCCGACCTTCAAGGTGACGGCCAAGGACGAGTCGATCAGCGAAGCGCGCCTGTCGGAAATCAGCCGGCCCTTCTTCGTCATCTTCTTCATTCTCATCATCGCCATGGTTTTCGCGATCTATCGCATCTATGCCGAGCCCTATAAGGCGGATGTCACGCTTGTGGTCGGCGGCTGGAACCTGCTCAACATCATCTTCGCCGGCTGCGCTCTCGGCGTCGTTTCCGAACGCGGAGAGAAATCGGCATCGCGGCGTATCACCGTCAAGCGGCGCTGCGAATTGCAGTTGCAGGAGGACGGTCCCTGGCTTCCCGCAACGGTTCAAAACGTGTCCGTCCACGGGATGCTGATCCACATTTTCGAAAAGGATCTGGATTCTGTCGAGAACGGTCGCTCTGCGATTATCCGAGTGGACCCCTACAGCCCAGGGGCGCCGTCGTCGATGACGATCAACATCGTCAGAAGCGTCAAGCAGCAGGGCTTCATCTCGGTGGGTTGCACCTTTGCGCCGAAGGAAACCATTGAGCACCGCTTGATTGCGGATCTGATTTTCGCCAATTCCGATCAATGGACCGATTTCCAGCGGGCACGCAGGGGTAATCCCGGCCTCATCCGCGGCACGATCACCTTCATGGGCATTGCGATTTTCCAGACACAACGTGGCCTCTATTACTTCATGCGCTCCTTCCGATCGAAGGCGCGCCAGAAGCCTGCCGCAGGAGTGGCCAAGTAATGAAAAGGTCGCTCCTTCTCCTAGGCTTTTACGCCATGATATCGGCGAGCGCGCTGGCGCAGACTGCCCCCTTCGACATGTCGCCTGAGCGTCCCGCCAGCCCGCCTGCGGCGAGACAGGTGCCGGCGCAGCCGGCGCCACAGCCAATGCAGCCAGCACCGTCTGTGCCGCAAATCCCGGCTGCGCCACCCGCAATCGTACCTCCCGCCCAGCAGCCGACATCGCCGCAGCCGACGCCCGTTCCGGTCGCTCCTGTGCCAGTCTCCCCTATGCCAGTCCCTCCGTCTTCTTCTCAACCAGCGCCATCGCAGCCCCAGAATAAGCCACAGAACCAGTCTGCGCAGGCGACACCGGCGCCAGCCCAGACATCGGTCGATCCGCGCCGTCGTTACATACTGCCATTCACCGATCTCAGCCTGTCCGGAGAGATCGATCAGCGGCAATGGACGATCTATCTGACGCAGGAGCAGGCGCAGGCCGCCCAGGCGGTGACGATCGCCTATCAGAACGCCGTCGTGGTTGCGCCGGAAAGCTCAAGCCTTGAAATCGCGATCAACAATGTGCCGCTGGAGAAAAAGAGCGTGGCCTCTCCCGATGCGGAAGGCAGCCTCTCGATCCCCATTCCACCAGGCACGCTTCAGGCAGGTGCCAATGTCGTGACGCTCGGGGTCAAGCAACGGCACCGCACGGATTGCACCATCGAGTCCACCTATGATCTTTGGACCGATATCAATCCCGCCGGCACATTTATCACGCTGAATGCGGATGTCGCCAACCGTTTTGAGACGATCGAAGACATTCAGGCGATCGGTGCCGGCAGCGAAGGCCTCACCTCCATCGATATCGTGGCACCCGGTCTGACGAACCCGGTCCTGGCGGAATCGTTGTTGAAACTCTCTCAGGCGCTGGCACTGCGCACGCAGATGCCCAATCAGGAGATCGCCTTCCACACAACGGTCCCAAAGGAGCGTAAGGCAGGTTCGCTGGTCGTGCTGGCGGGCACATCGCGCGAGATCGCCACCATTGCAAGCTCCGTTCCGCCGGAGGTCTTAGCCGGTCCCTATGCCGGTTTCGAAAGCAATATCGTCAGCAACCTTTCGGCTTTGGTCGTCGGAGGCCCGACACCACAAGCGCTGCAAACGGCAATTGATAGCCTCGCTGCATCAGCGGAACGCCCCACTGGCTCACTCCGATCCTTCCTGTCCACACGCAACTGGCACACGCCGGACGCGCCATTGGTTATCGGCGACCGTCGTCTTGCACTCTCATCCCTTGGTGTAAAAAGTGCGGAATTTTCAGGGCGTCGTTTCAGAACCGATTTCACCATAGGTATTCCCGCTGATTTCTACGCGGCAGCCTATGGCGAGGCGACGCTGCTTTTGGATGCGGCCTATGCCAGTGACGTGCTTCCCGGCAGCCATATCGATGTCTATGTGAACGGCAACATTGCCTCCACTGTGCCGATTTCAAACCGGGGCGGCGGCATCTTTAGACACCTGCCGATCAAGCTCACATTGCGGCATTTCGTGCCGGGCGCCAACACGGTTGCGATTGAAGCCGTCATGCAGACGCAGGCGGATTCGGACTGTTTGCCCGGTACAACGGCAAGCGAGACACCGCGTTTTGCACTGTTCGATACGTCTGAACTCCATATGCCCAATTTCGCAAGAATTGGTCGCGCACCGGATCTGGCTGCCAATCGTGGTGTGATACAACCCTATCACAACTCTCAGCAGCCCGTTGCGGTTTACATGGAGCGGATCGATCCGGACGTGATGTCGTCTGCGGCAACACTTCTGGGTCGCATGGCGCTCGCCGCCGGTCAGCCGATCGCGATTGATCTCGTCAGTTCCATTTCTGCCGTGGGAGACAGAGATGCAGTCTTCATCGGCACGCTGGCCCAGATTCCGCCAGCGCTTGCAGCCCAATTCAACATTGCTCCCGCCAGCCAGACGAGCTGGGGTGAGAGCGGACGTCCGACCCCGCCCGTGGAGCAGACCGACCAGTTGTTTGAAAACTGGCGTCAGCGCGTAGACGGTGGTGTCTGGCAGGGCCAGATCTCCTCCTTCGAGGAATGGGTCAGGCGTAACTTCGATATCAGCGAGGAAACTTTCCGGTTTCTTCCTGGTGCGGAACAAGTCTACACACCGCCTGGAAATGTCAGCTTCATGTTGGCGCAGGGGCTGAGCCCCGGGGGTGAGGGTGTGTGGACGCTTGCAACGGCACCGGCCATCGACACCTTGAGATCCGGCGTCAAATCCATGACGGAACTGAAGCGATGGACAGCCCTTTCTGGACGCATCGCCACTTATGACCCCGCTACCGACAAGGTCGAGACGATTGTTGCCGAGCAGCAGACCTTCTTCATCACCGGCCCGGCGACATTTTCCAACTGGCGACTGATCGCTGCCAACTGGCTATCGAGCAATACGCTGTCCTATGCGCTGGTGTTCATCGGCTTCCTGTCGCTCCTCGGATGGGTTACCTTCTTTCTTCTGCGGGGGCTCGGACGCAAGCCATGATGACATTTGCCAGATCGCTGACAAAAATGGTTCTGCTGCTGGGGATGCTCATGGTTCCGCTGAGCGTCAAGGCAGCCTCCATCAATGCGGCGGACTGGCAGAGCTATCGATCCGCCTTTCTCGATGCGTCCGGGCGCATCGTCGATACAGGCAATAACGGGATCAGCCACAGTGAAGGCCAGGGTTATGGCATGTGGCTCGCCGTTCTTGCCGACGATCAGGCGAATTTCGAGCTGATATGGTCCTTCACCAAGACCGAACTTCTGGTGCGGGACGACGGCCTTGCTGCCTGGAAGTGGGATCCGCAATCCACACCGCACGTCTCGGACATCAACAACGCAACGGATGGCGACATCCTGATCGCGCAGGCGCTGGCACTGGCAGCGAGGCAGTGGGGACGCCAAGATCTCGCAGATGCCAGCCGTGCCATTGCCAAGGCGGTGCTCGACAAGGCGGTGGTGGAGCGCGGCGGACGAACCCTGCTTCTTCCGGCCGTCTCCGGCTTTGCCGATAGAGACCGGCCGGATGGACCAGTTGTCAATCCGTCCTACTACATCTTCGAAGCCTTTCCGCTTTTAAACGAGCTTTCGCCGTCACCCCTTTGGGGCAAGCTTGCTGCGGACGGTCTTGCTGCCATGAACGGCTTTGCCTTTGGCCCGCGGAAACTTCCTGCCGACTGGGTCTCGGTGCGGACGAAGCCGCGCCCCGCCGATGGTTTCGCGCAGGAGTTCGGCTACAATTCCATTCGTATTCCGCTCTATCTCGTCAGAGGCGGCGCTGGCTCGCCCGATCTTTACAACAGGATGGCGGCTGGCATGTCGCTCGATGGCGGCAATGTCGCAACATTCGATCTGAAGTCGGGTGCGGCGAAGGATGTGCTCTCGGATGCGGGCTACCGCATCATGCCCGCACTTCTGGCCTGTAAAGCCAGCAAAAAGCCTATTCCGCAGGACCTGAAAACCTACGCGTCAACACTTTATTATCCATCTACGTTGCATCTCTTGGCTTTGTCTTTCGTAGCGCAAGCGAATCAGGAGTGCCTATGAACAAGAAGCCACTGTTGCTGTCCGCTGCCGTCCTGGCATTGTTCGCCGCTGGCATCTTCCAGTCGCGCGATGCGCTTCTCGGTCACATCAGTGCCGTTCATTCCGCCTCGATGCAAGCGGCTGGAACACAAGTCTTTGCCGCCGGCATGAATAATGCCGAAGTGCAGAAGGGCGCTAGCCCGCTTTCTCTCGGGAACAGACGGCCGCAATCTTCCGCTGCTCCCTCGGCTGATCTTGCGCAGGCACCGCGACCTCCGCAGCAGGCGCCTCAAAACCCAGCTCCTACACAGCCAGGTGCCCGCGATGTACCACCAGCGGTCGACGAAAGTGCGCTTCGCTATTTCGCCGCACGCGGCGATACCGCGCGTCTCCAGGCAGAAATCGCGCGCCTGAAAGCGCTCTACCCGAATTGGACACCGCCTGCCGACCCTGCTGCTGCCGCGCCCACCGGCGATCCGCAATTGGAGGGGATCTGGCAACTTTATGCCGCTGGTCGCTATTCGGAGGCGCGCAAGGCAATCGCCGACCGCCAGGCTGCGGAAGCCGGATGGCAGCCACCCGATAATCTTACCGAAATGCTGGGTCTCGCTGAGGCGCGCCAGCGTCTGGTGAACGCCTCCGATCTGAAACAATATAATGCCGTGATCGGCTTGGCGGCTGAAAATCCAAGCCTGCTGACCTGCAGCGAAGTCGATGTTCTGTGGCGAGTGGCTGAGGCCTTCGCTCGCACGGAAAAACCGGAGCGCGCGCGCGATGCCTATGGCTATGTGCTGAGCAACTGCCAAAATCCGGCTGAACGTCTCGCAACCGTGCAAAAGGCCTCCGCGCTTCTGCCGCTCGACATGATGGAAGACCTTCTGTCGCGCGAAAAACCTGGGCCGGATGGCCAGCTCGAGTTCGAGCCCGTCAAGGACGATCTTGCGCGGCAATTCGTGGCGAAGGCGGGAGAAGACCCCAAGGTCAATGTGCCGCCCGCCTATCTCTCCCGAATGGAACGGCTAGCGGAAACCAACAAGCTCGCAAACGACGCGCTCCTGCTCGGCTGGTATAATGTCGAGCGTGAGAAGATGGACGATGCGGAAAAGTGGTTCCGCCGCGCAAGGGAGGTGGAGGATTCCGCTTCCGCATCTGAGGGCTTGGCGCTGGCGCTCGTGGCGCGCGGAGAACCCCGAGAGGCCGAAGAGATCATGTTCAAGTGGCGTGGCTCTTCGGATGGCGCGCACGCAACCTATCTTGCCGCTGCAGCCAACCTTCTGGCGCTCGATCCGCCTGTCGCACTGGATCCCGACGTTCTCCAGCGCATTGCAACGGAAACCGTTGCACAAAAGGACGCAGCAACGGCGCAGGAATTTGGCTGGTATTCGCGCGCCTTCCAACAGCCGCAGATGGCGCAGCAATGGTTTTCCACCGCCTTGCAGTGGAAGCCGGAGGATGAGCCATCGGCGTATGGTCTGGCGCTGACCTATCAGGACCTTAATAATCTGGCGGAGGTTCGTCGTCTCCAGCGCCAATGGGGTTCCCAATCGCAGCGCATCATGGAAGTCGGCCGGCCTGTGGCTCAATCAAGCGCTGTCGCCGCCGCACCCGCGGTGACGGCACCTGCGCCCGTGCAGCCCCAATCTCGTGCAATGGCGACTGCGCCGCGCATGGTCTCGCCGCAAGCGACTGCGGTCGCTTACGAGCCTCCGCCGCCGCGCCAAGCGCGGGCCGTTCGGGGTGCACGCCAGTCCCAACGTTGCTCTGCGAACCTCAATCCGGAATCGCTTTCTGCGCAGGATGCACTTCAGCAGGGCTGGTGCCTGATGGAGGCCAACCGGCCAGCCGAAGCGGTGAAGGCTTTCTCCGCTGCTCTCAAGGTTGGCGAGCCGTCGGTTCGTAGCGATGCGGCTTACGGTCAGAGCCTCGCCTATCTTCGTATGGGGTTGACGGACAATGCCGCCGTTTCTGCGACGAAGTCGTCCATGGACCGGCAGAAGGCGACCGAGCTTCAAGTGGCGATCCTGACGGACCGTGCGTTGGCAGCCTATGAAAGCAAGCATTATGAAGAAGCGCTCATCCTCCTGGACCAGCGCGCGAGATATGCCACGGAGCGCATTGATCTCATGGTGATCCGCGGCTACGCCTATCTCAATATGAAGCGTTACGGCGAAGCGGTACAGGTCTTCGAGGCCTCTGCTGCAACGGGCAATGCGGATGCGATCCGGGGCCTTGCAGCTGTACAAAATGCCCGGCCGAGCCGCGGCCCGCAGGGCGGCTAAGCAATCTATCTCCAATAGAACCTCTCCATCATTGGAGAGGTTCTATTCGATAATTTTCATGGAATTCATTGAAAGTTCATGTGCCGCAACGTATGTCGGGTGACGAAACGCGACCTACTGGATGTGAAAGACGCCGATGCTGACGAAAAAAGGGAAATACGGTCTCAAAGCCTTGATCGATCTTGCGAGCCTCGACACGGGACAGACTGCCTTCGTCAGCGACATAGCCGCACGCAACAATATCCCGAAGAAGTTTCTCGACGCGATTTTGCTGGAGCTTCGCAATGAAGGCATGCTGCGTTCCAAGAAAGGGCCGGGCGGCGGGTATGCGCTGTCGAAACCGGCATCCGATATTTACATCGGTCAGGTCATCCGCGCACTCGACGGACCGCTCGCCCCTATTCGTTGCGCCAGCCGTACCGCCTTCGAAGCCTGTGAGGACTGTTCCGATCCGGCAGCCTGTCAGGTGCGCCGGTCGATGACGGATGTCCGGGATGCCATGGCAGCCGTCCTCGACACGATGACGCTTGAGCAGTTTGCGGCCAATACCGGCGAGGAGCAGGTGAACAAGACCGCTTGATGCGCCTGCTCTGCCAAACTCGGTCACACTAGACCTGAAGATATTGTCCGGCGTGATAGAGAAGCGGTCGTCCTTGGCCATGGGTGACGGAGAGCACCCGGCCGATGACGATGGCGTGTGTGTGACGCTCCACGACATCCTCGACCGCACAGTCGATGACCGCGAGCGCGCCGTGTAAGCCAGAAGCGCCGCTTTCCAGTTCGAACCAGTCGGCCCCTTCATAGCGCTCTGCCCCCTTCAGTCCGCCAATGCCGGCAAAGCGGGACGCCACCTCTTGCTGTTCACCGGACAGGATGTTGACGCAGAAGTGGTTGAAGCGCGCGATGACCGGCCATGTCGAAGACGATCGGTTGATATTGACGATCATCGTCGGCGGCTCCATCGATAGCGCCGTGGCTGACGTGACGGTCGCACCCGTGCGATGGGCACCGTGGCCAGCCGTGATAATGCTGACGCCGCCTGCCACCTGGCGCATGGCCGTTTTCAACTCCGCGGCTTCAAGGGCGATCTTCTCCCGCTCCTCGTGAATGTAAGTCACTGTCGCTGTCATCGTTTCCACCTTTCAGCGCTTGTTCCCCGGATAGGTCAAACGTAGCAATGCGTTTGTCCCAGCCACAGCCAAAAGATTTTATTGTTGATCAATTTTGTAGAATGTTCCTGGCGTTTCCAGTGGTCAAACAGGGCCGGCATGCCCGGCAGAGGACCAACGGGTCGAACTGTCCAAGATCGTCGAGGATCTCTCACACAGTCCAAAACATGAAAAACGACAGGCACGACTCGACACCGAGGAAAGTTTCGACTAGCTTGGTTAAACGTTTAAGCAAGGGCGTTGAATCATGGCTTTGCAAAAGCCTGCCGCAAATCTGCATGGAATTGCTGCCGCACTCGGTGTATCGAGTGCGACGGTATCGAACGCGCTTTCCGGCAAGGGACGTGTTTCGGCGGAGCTTAGCGACCGCATTCGCAAGATGGCGGCGGAGCTTGGTTACGTGCCCAGTCCTGCTGCCCGCGCTCTTCGCACGGGGCGCAGTGGTGTGCTCGGGCTCGTGCTTCCAGATATCGGCAATCCGCTCTTTCCCCAGATTGCCCAAGCCATCGAGAAGGCCGCGGCTGATGCCGGCTATGGCGTTCTGATCGCCGACTCTCATGGCGAGGTTGCCAAGCAGACCGAGGCGATCACCCGGCTCGTCGAACGCGGCGTCGAGGGCATGGTCGTCGTCCCTCGCCGCGGAACCCGGATTGCCGATGTGGATTGCCCGGTCGCGGTTATCGATTCCCCCTCGACACCTGGCAATACAGTGGCCGCCGACCACTGGGATGGTGGAATGCAGATCGGTCGGCATCTCGCCGGGCTCGGACACAGCAATGTCGTCATCATTGCCAGAAACCAGGATTCCAATGTCCAGAACGATCGCGTCGGTGGCATTCGTGCCGGATTGACCGCATCCGCCCGGACGGAGACGCTCTGGATCGCGTCGCTTGAACAGCAACATGGCGAGGGCTGCCGGCTGGGTGTGGCGGACAAGGTGCGCCAGGGGTTCACCGCCTTTGCCGCTGCATCCGATCTGCATGCCTTACGGGTTCTGACCGAACTTCAGGACGAGGGGATTGCCGTGCCGGATGAGGCCAGTGTCACCGGCTTTGACGACCTCATCTGGGCGTCCGTGGTCACGCCCTCGCTCACCACTATTCGCATGGATATGGCACGCATCGCGGAAGTCGCGGTGACTGCTCTCGTTCGCACAATCGATGACGAAGACCCTGCCAACCGGCCCGCAGCGGGCGGCGTGGTCGCGGATGTTTCCAAAGTGGCTATGGAGCTCGTTACTCGTCGCTCCTCTGCCGCCAACAATAAGAAGCAGACTGAAGAAAAAACCCTCACAGCTGGAGAACACACACCATGAAAAAGATCATTCTGGCATCTAGCACGGCGCTGATGCTGTCGTTCGGGGCCGCACAGGCCCAGGACAAGACCCTAACGATCTCTGTCTACGCCTTCGCGCAGGACGAGTTCAAGGAACTCGTCTACACCCCATTCGAGCAGAAATGCGGCTGCAAGCTGGTTGTCGAAACCGGCAACAGCGTTGAGCGCCTGGCGAAGATGGAGGCCAACAAGGCCAACCCGGTTGTCGATCTCGCGATTGTCTCCATGGCGGATGCGCTTTCCGCCGCCCGCAAGGACCTGATCCAGAAGATCGATACGGCCAAGGTGCCGAATATCGAGAAGCTATACGACATTGCCAAGGATCCGAATGGCGACGGTATGAGCGTTGGCGTCAACCTCTATGCGACGTCGATTGTCTATCGAACCGACAAGATGAAGATCGACAGCTGGGGCGATCTCCTCAAGGACGGTATCGTCGATCACATCGCTTTCCCGAACGTCACTACGAACCAGGGTCCTCCGGCGCTCTATATGCTCGGCAAGGCGATGGGCAAGGATACGCCCGATCTCGCAGCTCCAATCGCGGCTGTCGGTGCAAAGAAGGACGATATCGTCACCTTCTATGTGAAGTCCTCGCAGCTGGTGCAGCTGATGCAGCAGGAAGAAATCTGGGCCGCACCCATCGGTCGCTTCTCCTGGGCGCCTTTCACCAAGCTCGATCTGCCGCTCGCATGGGCGACACCCAAGGAAGGCCAGACCGGCGGCATGAACGTGCTTGTCGTCCCGAAGGGGACGAAAAACGAGGATCTCGCACTTCAATTCATGGATTTCTGGCTCTCGACCGATGTTCAGAAGGCGCTTGCCG
The DNA here is from genome assembly GCF_030819035.1 of Agrobacterium sp. SORGH_AS 787. Classification (NCBI taxonomy): domain Bacteria; kingdom Pseudomonadati; phylum Pseudomonadota; class Alphaproteobacteria; order Hyphomicrobiales; family Rhizobiaceae; genus Agrobacterium; species Agrobacterium sp. SORGH_AS 787. The sequence goes on along the minus strand of NZ_JAUTBG010000001.1, from coordinate 965,654 downwards.
ATAAGCTGGTGGATAGCCCCACCAACAAGGAGGTGAAGGTTTCCGAACAGGTGGCGAACAACATCACCTATGGCGAAGAAACCGTGAAGAGCCTGCAGCTCATCCCGTCCGCTGTCGCGCTCGACAACCGCGACAAGTGGCTGTCGGAATGGAACGCCAAGGTTGGGCAGTAACCTTGCGTCCAGCGTCATCCTCGAACCCAACCGTCGAGGATGACGTCGCATCTGTGATGGACCAGCCTTTCGAAGGATAGACCGCCATGTTTCAAAATCGGACCGAGGCTCTGGCGCTCGCCTTGCCCGCCGCAATCTTCGCGGCGGCGGTCTTTCTCGTGCCGGTCTTCATCCTCCTCTCGGAAGGCTTTCGCACCGCCGACGGGTGGACGCTGCAGGCTTACACGACCTTCTTTTCCGACCCGCTGAACCAGGCGGTGTTTTTGCGCACCCTGAAGCTCGGTGCGCTGGTTACGGTCGTTTCCGCCGTCATCGGTTACGCCGCAGCCTTCGCCATCGTCAGTCTACCGCCGGGCTCCAAGGGGCACATGATCAATCTGGTCATCCTGCCGCTGATGATTTCGCCTGTGGCGCGCACCTATGCGTGGATCGTCATTCTGGGCCGTACCGGTATCGTCAATGAAGCGCTGACGTTTCTTGGGCTGACGGATAGCCCGATCCGAATTCTCTTCAGCGAAACAGCCGTTTTTATCGGCCTGTTGCAGCTCTTTCTGCCCTTGATGATCATTTCGCTGATCAGCGCGCTGGAAAACATGCCGCGCGATGTGGTGGCTGCCTCGCGCGTTCTGGGTGCAAACTGGTTCCAGGTCTTCTGGAAGGTCATCATTCCCCTAACGAAGGAAGGCCTCGTCGTCGGTGGCACGCTGGTCTTCACCGGCTCGCTCACCGCTTATATCACGCCCGCCATTCTCGGCGGCTCCAAGGTGCTGATGCTGGAAACGCTGCTCTATCAGCAGGTGACGGTGTCCAACAATTTCGTTGCTGCAAGCGTCATCGCCTTCATTCTGATCGTCATGAGCTTTGCGGCCAATATCCTGCTCAAGCGCATCGCAACGGCAAGGAACAGGAAATGACCCGCAATCTCTTCATTCCCCTGACGCTGATGCTGGTTATCGGCTTTCTGATCGGACCGTTTTTGATCATCGTCGCCGCCTCGTTTTCGGCGGGCGACACGCTCGCTTTCCCCCCACAGGGCTTTTCGCTGAAATGGATCGCCAAGGTCTTCACGGTCGAAAGCTTCCGTGACAGCTTCGCCATGTCGATGTTCCTTGCCATCGGCGGCACCTTCGCAGCCCTGCTGCTGGGCATACCCGCTGCTTACGCGATGTCGCGCTACAAGCTGCCGTTTTCCGAAACGATCCGCACCATTGTTTCAGCACCGATCATCGTGCCCGGCATCATTGTCGGTCTGGCGCTGCTTCGCTACTTCGTCGTTCCCTTCGGCATCGGCATCACGCTGGCACTCTTCCTCGCGCACACAGCGCTGATCCTGCCCTATGCGGTGCGTGTGGTCTCGGCGAGCCTCACCAATCTGCGCTCGGATATCGAGGAGGCGGCGGTGCTGCTCGGCTCGTCACGGCTTGGTGCCTTCTTCCGGGTCGTATTGCCGAATATTCGCGGCGGCATCCTGTCGGCCTTCATTCTCGGCTTCGTCACCAGCTTCAATCAGGTGCCCGTCTCGCTCTTCCTGTCAGGCCCTGGCGTTCGCACGCTGCCGATCGATATGTTGGGCTATATGGAAATCGTCTTCGATCCGTCCGTCGCCGCACTGTCCTCGCTTCTTGCTTTCCTTTCCATCGGCATTGTTTTCATGGCCGAACGTTTCCTGGGGTTCTCCCGCTATGTCTGACGCTCAGTATCTGTCTCTTCAAAATCTTTCGCTCGCCTATGGTGCCACCATGGCCGTCGACAAGCTCAACCTCGATATCCGTAAAGGCGAGCTTCTCGCGCTGCTCGGACCGTCCGGCTGCGGCAAGACCACGACGATGCGTGCCATTGCCGGGCTGATGCCGATTGCAGGCGGCCGTATCGATCTGGATGGTGCCGATATCACTCGTGTCTCCGCCAACAAGCGTGCCGTTGGTCTCGTCTTCCAGTCCTATGCGCTCTTTCCGCATTTGACAGTCTATGAAAACGTTGCCTTCGGTCTGCGGCTCAAGGGCATAACCGGCGCAGAGCTCGATGCAAAAGTGGCATCCGGTCTTAAATCCGTCGGTCTCTCCACCTTCGCCTCGCGCAAGCCCGCAGAACTTTCCGGTGGTCAGCAGCAGCGCGTGGCGCTTGCGCGCTCCATGGTCATGGACCCCAAGGTTCTTCTGCTCGATGAGCCTCTCTCCAACCTCGACGCCCGGCTCCGGCTGGAGATGCGCACCGAGTTGCAGCGGGTGCAGAAGGCGACCGGTGTGACGATGATCTTTGTCACCCATGATCAGGTCGAAGCCTTGGCGCTGGCTGATCGCATCGTTGTGATGAAAAACGGTGCGATTGAGCAGATCGGTACGCCGGAAGAGATTTATAATGCGCCTGTCTCCGCCTTCGTCGCCGACTTTGTCGGCTTTGAAAACATCTTCCGTCTGGACGGTGCAGAGCTGAAGACGGAGGCAGGACGCATAACGCTTTCTGGCCAGGTTCCGAGTACGGCGGGACTGGCATGGAGGCCGCGCATGGTAACCCTCGGTTCAGGTCCTTTCGAGGGGACCGTGCGCGGCACGTCTTTTGCGGGCAACACGCGGGAATATCTGCTCGACAGCGCGCTTGGCGCCATCAAGGCCGAGGTGGATGCGAGCCTGCCGTCCTACGAGATCGGCGCCACGCTGCCCTTCGATCTGCCCGTCGAAAAGGCAGCATCTCTTAAGGTGTTCAGCTAAGATGGGGCTATGGATCGATACCGATATGGGTTTCGACGATATCGCTGCCATTCTGGTGGTGGTAGCGTCCGGTCAGGTCATCGATGGCGTCTCTCTGGTCTTCGGCAATGCGCCGCTCGATCAGGTGAAAAACAATGCTGCGGGTGCGGCCTTGGCCTTCTCATGGCGCTTTCCGATCCATGCCGGGCGGGCAAGCCCGGTGCTCGGGGAGATCGAGACTGCGCAACGCATCCTGGGTGAAACGGGTATACCAACGGTGGGAGCAATGCTTCCGGCATCGAGCGATCTGCCCCCGTCGGATGCCTTCGAGGCCCTCTGCCGGTGGTTGGCGGATGGGGTAGGGGAAAAGAAAATTCTCGCACTTGGTCCTCTCACCAATATTGCGGCTCTCTGCCTCGCCCGACCCGATCTTGCCGGTCGCATCACCGAGCTGACCTGGATGGGCGGCGGCGTCACGCTTGGCAATCACACGGCCTCTGCTGAATTCAACGCCTTCGCCGATCCTGAAGCCGCGGCCATCGTCCTTGCTCATGGGCTTCCGCTGCGCATGGTCGATCTCGACTTCTGCCGCAAAGTCACCGCCTCTCTCGCGGATGTGGCGCCCATTCGTCAGGCGGGCGGCAAGAACGCGGCGCTGGTGGCCGATATGCTGGAAGGCTTCATCAACATTGCCGTCAGCCGAGGACGCGACGCGATGGCGCTTTACGATCCTTGCGCGGCGGTTGCCGTCGTTGATCCTGAGAGCGTCACATGGAAACCGGCGCGCATCGATGTCGAACTGCGGGGCGGTCTCACGCGCGGGCGAACGGTCGTGGAAGCGCGGCTTGCCCATGCCGAGCACTTCAATGCCCATTATGCCGAGAGCGTCGATGCTGAACACGCGCGCAAGATCATCCTTGGCGCGCTCGCAGAAGAGGCAAGCCGATGAGCGAAAAGCCGATCATTGCCGATCGTGACGGGATGAACGATGCCGCGCTTCGCACGCGCGCCGTCGCTGCTGCGAGAAGCGATGCCCCGTTCGACGTCCTGATTTCCGGCGGCACCTTGGTGGATGTGGTGACGGGCGAACTGCGTCCTGCCGATATCGGACTCGTCGGCCCACTGATCGCAAGCGTCCACCCCACCGGCTCAAGACAGGATGCCGCGCAGGTGCTGGACGCCACAGGCGGCTATGTCGCGCCGGGATTGATCGATACGCATATGCATATCGAAAGCTCCATGGTCACGCCTGCTTCCTATGCCGCCGCAGTCGTCGCGAAGGGTGTGACCACCGTCGTCTGGGATCCGCATGAGTTTGCCAATGTCCATGGCCTTGAGGGTATGTCCTGGGCATCGCGGGCAAGTCGCAATCTACCACTTCGGACGATCTTGCTTGCGCCTTCCTGCGTACCGTCGGCGCCGGGGCTTGAACGGGCGGGTGCTGATTTCGATGCGACGGTGCTTGCCGAAATCCTCTTCTGGCCGGAAGTTGGCGGTGTTGCCGAAGTCATGAATATGCGCGGCGTGATCGAACGCGACCCGCGCATGAGCGCCATTCTCCAGGAAGGACTGCATGCGGATAAGCTTATCTGCGGACATGCGCGTGGGCTGGAAGGTAGCGATCTCAACGCGTTTATGGCAGCCGGTGTCACCTCCGACCACGAACTGACCTCGGCGGAAGACCTGATGGCGAAACTGCGCGCCGGGTTGACCATTGAGCTACGGGGCTCCCACGATCATCTGCTGCCGGAATTCGTCAATGCGTTGAACAGGCTCGGCCATCTGCCGCCGACACTAACGCTTTGCACCGATGACGTCTTCCCCGACGATCTGCTGAAGGGTGGCGGGTTGGACGATGTGGTGCGCCGGCTGGTGCGCTATGGCCTTCGTCCGCAATGGGCATTGCAGGCCGCGACCTTAAACGCAGCAGCACGCCTTCAGCGCAATGATCTCGGCCTGATTGCTGCCGGTCGAAGGGCGGATATCGTGGTTTTCGACGATCTTGCGCAGTTCTCCGCCCGCCATGTTTTGGTCAGTGGAACGCCCGTTGCCGAACAAGGCCGAATGATCGTGGAGCTTCCTGAAATCGACGCAGCGCCTTTGAGAGACTCCATGAAGCTGCCGCTCCGCTCGTCCGAGGATTTCCGGGTGAAAAGCAGCGGCAAACGCGTGCGGCTCGCCACCATCGACAGGCCCCGCTTCACACAGTGGGGAGAAATCGAGGCCGACGTGGTCGACGGTTTTGTCGTGCCTCCTGACGGAACGACGATGATCTCGGTGACGCATCGGCACGGCAAGGCGGATGCCATTACCCGAACCGGATTTCTGACCAGTTGGGGATCGTGGAAGGGCGCCTTCGCCACAACCGTCTCTCACGATAGTCACAACCTGACCGTCTTCGGCGGCAACGAGGCGGATATGGCGCTCGCCGCCAACGCGGTGATCAAGGCTGGCGGCGGAATGGCCGTAGCCTCAGGCGGAAAAGTCACAGCCCTGTTGCCCCTCCCGCTGTCCGGCCTCGTATCCGATGCGTCACTGACAGAGGTGGCGACAGGCTTCGAAGCGGTGCGCGAGGCGGTGAGCAAGGTCGTGGCATGGCAGCCGCCCTACCTCGTCTTCAAGGCCTGCTTCGGCGCCACGCTTGCCTGCAACATCGGCCCACACCAGACCGACATGGGCATCGCCGATGTGCTGACGGACAAGGTGCTGGAAACGCCGGTGCTTGAGGTTCTCGCCTAAGCGGGGCTATTCCGCCGACAGTTCGTGCTCCACCAGCGTCTTCCAGAAGGCAACGCCGGAGGCAATCGCGTCATCGTTGAAGTCATAGGAGGTGTTGTGGTGCAGCGCCCCGTCCACCGCAGGGCCGTTGCCCAGCCAGACATAGCAGCCGGGTGCTTCGCCGGCAAAGAAGGCGAAGTCGTCGCCAGCGGTGGAAGGCGGAAAGGCCGTCCGGACTTTCGTGCCAAAGACACCGCGCGCCGCCTTCAGCGCCCGCTCTGTCGCATCGGCATTGTTGACGACTGGCGGGATACGGCGGATGAATTCGTAACGCGACTCGATCCCGAACATCGACGCCGTACCCTTTGCCAGACGGCCGATTTCTTCCTCCAACTGATCCCGCACATGCGGGGCGTAGGCCCGCGCTGTCCCTCCAATATGCACGAGATCCGGAATGACATTCAGGGCGTTCGGGTCTCCCGCCTGAAGCGAACAGGCACTGACGACGGCGGGTTGCAGCGGATCGATGACGCGTCCGACGATGCTTTGCAGCGAGGAGAGAAAGCTTGCCGAAGCGGTGATCGGATCGCGACCAAGATGCGGCTTTGCCCCATGGGTACCGACGCCCTTGAAAATAACCCGCCAGCTATCGGAAGAGGCAAGCTGCGGTCCTTCCACCACAGCCATTTCGTCCGTATCGAGACCCGGCATATTATGGAGACCGTAAACCGCATCGCAGGGGAAACGCTCGAAGAGCCCGTCTTCGACCATCTTCTTTGCCCCGCCACGGCCCTCTTCCGCGGGCTGAAAAATGAAGTGCACGGTGCCGGAAAAGTTTCTGGCATTGGCAAGTGCCCGGGCAGCACCCAGCAGCATGACGGTGTGGCCGTCATGGCCACAGGCATGCATCTTTCCCGGTATGATCGACTTATAAGGCCTCTCCGCCAGTTCCGGCATGGCGAGCGCATCCATATCCGCTCGCAGCCCGATGCTGCGTGTGCCGTTTCCCACTTGAAGCGTTCCAACGATTCCTGTGACCCCGAGGCCACGATGGACGGTGATGCCCGCCTCCTCCAGAAGAGAAGCGACGATCTGGCTGGTGCGTTCTTCCTCGAACCCGAGCTCCGGATGCGCATGCAGATCGCGACGCAGCGCCGTCAGAAAGGAAAACTCGTCGGCGGTCATGGTCGAGGCGGTCATAAAGGTAGTCCTTGGGATATCTGCATGGAAGCCGTGGGCACGGCTCATCTATTGACGTCATTTCTAGTGCAAAAGCGCTTTGGATTTAATAGGGCATTGAACAGGAATTCGACGATGGTTCGAAAAACAGTGATGAGGAAGGACGCGCGATGAAGCCTCACGAGTTCTGGCAAAATCTGCATGGGCCCGGCAGCTTTCCCGAGCAAGGGACCAAGGTCGGCTTTTACCCGGTCACGCTGGATGATGGGCGTCAGCTTCGTCTGCCGATCCGTCCGCTTGCAGATGGCGAGCACGCGTTGGCGTCGTTGATTATCAACCAAGCCTCATTCGAGGTGCTGGGTGCTCTGGCAGACGATCTGGCGGCCAAGCTGATTTCCTTTGAGCCGGATGTGGTGGTCGGACTGCCAACACTTGGACTGACGCTCGCGAGTGAAGTGGCCCGCCGCCTCGGTTACTCGCGCTATGTGCCGCTCGGGACGTCCCGAAAATTCTGGTATCTGGATGAGCTGTCAGTGCCGATGTCGTCCATCACCACGAAGCAGGAAAAGCGGCTTTATATCGATCCGCGCATGTTGCCGCTTCTGCAAGGGCAGCGCGTGGCGCTCATCGATGATGTTATTTCCAGCGGTACTTCGATCGTTGCCGGGCTCTCCCTGCTCCAAGCCTCCGGCATAGAGCCAGTGGTCATCGGTGCGGCGATGCTGCAATCGGAACGCTGGCGCGACGCGTTGGAAGAGCTGGACCCCAGATGGCCGACGCGTGTGCGTGCGGCCTTCTCCACACCCTTGCTGCGCAAAAATGGAGATGGCTGGATCTGAGCTTGGGAACTTCAGCTCGCCTCAGAGGATTAGATGAGGTTGCTGCAACCGAGCCTCACACCTCAAGGAGTTTCCATGCCGAGACAGACATTCTGGAAGGGTCATCTGAGGCTCTCGCTGGTCACGGCAAAGGTGTCGCTCACGCCTGCCATTTCCCAGAGCGGTAAGATCCGCTTTCACGTCATCAATCGGGAGACCGGCAATCGCGTCGAAAGCCGCTACGTGGACAGCGTCACCCATCGTCCGGTTGCGGATAGAAATCAGGTGAAGGGCTTTCCGAAGGAAGACGGCGACTTTGTACTTCTGGAGGAAGACGAGATCGACGCCGTCGCTCTGGAAAGCACCAGAACCATCGATATCCAGACCTTCGTTCCCGCAGGTTCCATCGACTGGATCTGGTACGATCGGCCGCATTTTCTAAAACCTGAGGACAAGATCGGCGCTGAAGCCTTCAGCGTCATTCGCGAAGCGATGAAGGCCAGCAAGGTCGTCGGCATTGCGCGGCTGGTGCTCTATCGCCGCGAACACGCCGTGCTGCTGGAGCCCTCCGGCAAAGGCATCATCCTCTGGACGCTGCATTATGGCGACGAGGTACGCGATGCTGTCGATACGATCGATCAAAAGACGAAGGTCGATCAGGAACTGCAAGAGGCGCTGGACAAGCAGATCGACAAGCAGTTGACGAATTGGAAGCCGTCGCTGGTCCAAGATACGGTGCAGAAAAAAGTTCAGAAGCTACTGAAGACAAAAGCAAAGGAAGCGCCGAAGTCCAAGAGCAAGAAGCAGCCCGCTGCGGTAAAGCAGGGCGGCAATGTCATCAACATCATGGATGCGCTGAAAAAGAGCCTGCAATCCTAAGCACGATCGCGGCACTGAAGCGCGGTGCCTCCTGTTGGACGGACAAAGAACGCTCTATCTTACTGACGTCTGGCATCGTGTTTTGCGAAAATCGGTTTCGATTTCTGGGCCCATGCTATCGATCGCTTACAATCCGGCAACGGGTCGCGTTCCTGAAATTCACGCTAAGATGCCTTGATATCCATCTCTGGCTGGCCTCCCAGCATCCACTGTTCCAAGTCGAAGCCGAGGCGAGTGCCTTCTCCGACCCTGTCAACAAGACTGTTGCCCCAGTTGCGCAAGCGAGAGGGCGGATAGCCGAACTCGTTGACGAAGGCACGCCGGAAGTTTCGTTCGTCACTCAATCCCCATCGTTTTGCGATTGCGGGGATTGTTTCGCCCTGACACTCCTCGGAGAGGATATCGCGGCGAATGGCAAATAATCGCAACCGCCGGATCGTCTTGGCGATATCGCTGGTTCCCCTCATGGAACGATAGAGCTGCGCTCGCGAGAGGCCGAATGCATGGCAGAGCCGTTCTTGTCCGAGGTCAAATTCGGATAAGTGGTCGGCAATGTATCGGCGGATGGAGGGCTGTAGGTCTGTCACGTCTTTTTTTGACGTGCGGGTGAAGGGCAGAGCCTGGCCAAGGCATGAGGTGATGATTGCAATCGAGGCCTGGGTCAGACAGGTGATCTCCGCCGCCTCCAGCGTCTCGCCGATCTGGTCCAGCGAATTCAGCAGAGCGCCGAGCATCGTGGCCTGAGCCGTACCGGTACCGAAGACGCATCCATCGAAGCGCGGTGACCAGTTTAGCCCAATGGAAAGAAGGCTCATAGGGATGATGAGCGCCAGCCATGTCGCCTCCTCGACGATCAGATCCATCGGGTTGGAGAGCCGAGAAAAGACGACATCGCCAGCGGCGAGCGATATGGTTCTCCTGCCGATGCGACCATGAACGCGACCGCGCGCCACGACATTGACCATGACATGCTCGACCGGAACTTTCTGTGTCCGATCCTTCCCTCGCGAGAAGCGAAACGTTCTCGAACTGGTCCGCGTCCAACGCAAGTCCCCAAGAGCTCGAGTCTCAAATGCTCCCGTAAAGCTCCCTTCATCCATGATCTCGACATCACCGCCGGCTCGCATCGTGTCCTTCCAAAGAGCGACACGCTCTGCCGGAGACATTCCGTGCAGGTCGAGCTCAAGTCTGCTGATGGGTGCTTGAAGCGGCTTCATGCAAAGACGGTAGCACCCTTTACCGGGCAAAACATCTCATCATTGCAGAAATAAGCGTACAATTCGCCCGCGCCGCGATGAAGCGGTTGAATGAACAGATGTCGCTTGGCACTGAGCAGAGGGGCGTCGTGATCGGAAGCGACCTTTGACCTAAAGCGTTACGATGCACACCCGAAGCATTTTTCAACAACAACTATTTCCACAGCCCAGTTTTTCAGGAACGAACATGAGCGATATCGAACAAAATCGTGCCCTTGCCGAGCGTCTCTATTCAGGCTTTGCCACCGGCGACCTGCCGGCAGTGCTTTCTACAATGGCGGCGGACATTGAGTGGACGGAGGCCGAGGGCTATCCCTATGCTGGGACCTTCATCGGTCCCGACGCTGTCGTCGAGGCCGTTTTCGTCAAGCTCGCGACGGAATGGGAGGGTTACCAGGCCATTCCAGAGCAATTCGTCGCTGAAGGAGACACGGTCGTAGCGCTCGGTCATTACAGCGGGACATACAAAGCAACGAACAAAAGCTTCCGCGCCCCGTTTGTGCATGTTTGGACAGTGCGGGACCACAAGTTTGTGAAGTTCGTGCAACACACCGACACAGTTGTCGTTCAACGCGCGCTCCACGCGTAACGCTTGCCTTGCAGAATTATTGATCGGTACCTGAGGCAAACAAGAAGCAAATGCGTGCGGGCGAAGCCGAAGAATAAGCGGCACGCATGAGCTTCTAAAGCCGACGAAATGGCCCCGCGAGCGCTGGTATCTAAGATAGACAATCCGAAAGAGGGTGTCGTGCGACGCGTTGGAACGGGCCTCGGCGCGCCACGCCCCTCAGCCGGGAAGCGGCTTGGCGGATGTCCAGAAGTCCGCCCATGGGTCGGACTTCCTCGCCTTCACATGCGCTGGTGTGTTCTTCACCGTGAACTCCGCCGGACCTTTTATCTTGGACAATTCCGACCATTCGAGCGGCATGGAAACAGTCGCGCCGTCTCTGGCGCGGGTGGAGTAGGGCGCGACAGCCGTGCTTCCGCGCCCATTGCGCAAATAATCGACAAAGATGCGACCATTGCGCTTGGCCTTGGTTGCGACAGCCAGATATTTATCCGGCTCATCTTTGCCCATGTCTGTCGCGAGTTTCTTCGCAAAACTCTTTACCTTCACCCAGCCGGCTTTTGGCTCCAGTGGCGTGACGACATGCAGGCCCTTGCCTCCAGAGGTCTTGACGAAGGCGGCAAGTCCAGCCGCTTCCAGCCGGGATTTGAGGTCGAGCGCGGCTTCGACGACAGCGCTCCACTCGACGTCCTCACCGGGATCGAGGTCCATCGTGATCAGGTCCGGTTTCTCCCAGGCCTTGGTGGTCGAACCCCAGGGATGTATTTCCAGCACGGCGGATTGAACGAGCGCCATCATGCCGTCGAAATCGTTGATCACGATCAGGGGCTCGCCGGATCTGTCCTTCGGGTCCTTGATGGCACCGATCGCCTTGTTCATCCCGCGCCATGGATGCTTCTGGAAGAATTTCTGTCCGCCGATCCCTTCCGGGCAACGCAGCAGGGAAAGCGCGCGGCTTGTCACATAGGGTGCGATGTGCTCCCAAACCTGTGCATAATAGTCCGCAAGATCCGCCTTGGTGATCTTCTGATCCGGCCAATAGACCCGCTCGGGATGGGTGAACTTGATCTTCGTTTGCGGCATTTCTGCTGCATCATTTGTGTCGGGCTTCGCCACCTCTCCCACCTCCCGGCTGATCTCCTTGGGCGCCTTGTCTTCCCGCAGGCCTTTGAATGAGGCATGGCGGAGATTGCCATCACCGGACCAGCCTCGAAACTCGACCTCCGCGACAAGCTCAGGCTTCACGTAGTGAAGATCACGGCGGGCAAGCGCCGTCAGCTTCTGTGAGAACGGACTTTCCGTCTGTGTCAGGGGTTTCAGCCTGTTGAAGATCATCTCTGCGGTCTCGCCGGTAAAACCTGTCCCAACTCGGCCGACATGCCGAAGCTTGCCATTCTCGTAGACGCCGAGTGCCAGAGAGCCGATGGCCTGGTCCGATGACGATGAGAGCGTGTAGCCACCGATGACAAACTCCTGGCCGCTGCTGCATTTGGACTTGATCCACTGCCCCTTGCGACCGGAGACGTAAGGAGAATTGGCAACCTTGGATATGACGCCTTCCAGTCCAAGCGTGCAGGCATGCTGAAGAACTTTTTCGCCGTCCTCCTGAAAATGGGCGCTGTAGCGCAGCACAGGGTCGTCGGAGGGCAGCAGTTTTTCCAGCAACGCCTTGCGTTCAACGAGTATAGCCTGCTGCAGGTCCCGGCCATCGAGATAGAGCAGGTCGAAGACGTAATAGCGGAAACGATCCTGCCGACCCTCGCTGAGATCGGCCTGAAGTGCCGAGAAGTCGGAAACACCGCTTTCCTTTTCAACGACCAGTTCGCCGTCTAAGATGGCGGCTTCCACCGGCAGTGCGGCAAGCGATTGGTTGATGGCCTCTCCAAATTTTTCGGTCCAGTCCAGGCCGCTGCGGGTGAGAAGAACGACTTTGCCCTTCTCGATCCTTGCTTGCAGTCGATAGCCATCGAACTTGACCTCATGCAGCCAACGCGATCCTTCCGGTGCGTTGTTCTTCAATGTCGCCAAGGCCGGTTTGATGAAAGTGGGCATCGCCGCTTTACGACTTTCCTTGGGAAAATCATGCACCTGCTTGCCGGTTGTCTTCGCGCTTTTGGGCTTGGACGAGACGTCTTTTGAGTTCCAGGTATCTTCAGGGTTCTTTGCCACCTGCTCGATGCTTCGCCCCGTCTTGACGGAGTTGGCAGCGTCCTCGATCACATCGACGGTTTCGTTGGCTTCCTCGTCATGTGCCTTGATCAGCAGCCAGTTTTCCCGCTTTTCCTCGGGCCTGCCTTTCATCCGGACCAGATGCCAGCGGCCTTTCAGCTTTTCGCCGTCGAGTTCGAATTCCATGTGACCCTTGCGATAGGCCTTTTTCGGGTCGCCGATGGGAGACCACGTGCCACGATCCCAAACGATGACAGTGCCGCCGCCATATTGGCCTTGGGGAATGATACCTTCGAAGTCGGCATAGCTTAGCGGATGGTCCTCGACATGGACGGCTAGTCGTTTCTCATTCGGATCGAGGCTCGGGCCTTTGGTCACGGCCCAGCTTTTCAGTACGCCATCCATTTCCAGGCGGAAATCATAATGCAGCCGCCGCGCATCATGTTTCTGCACCACGAAACTGTTGCCGGATGTCGCCGCCGCTTCGCCCTTCGGCTCCGGTGTCTTATCGAACTTGCGCTTCTGGTTATAGGTTTGAAGGCCCATGGATCAACTTGCCTTCTTGCGTTTGGCGGTGCCAGACGACTTAGGTTTGGCCGCCTTTTTGTCGGAGACACCAGCGCTCTGGCGCAAGGCCTCCTTCAGGTCGATGACGTTGTCACGCTTTTCAGGCTCGCGCTTCTTGATCGTCTTGCCTTCGATCTTCGCCTGCACCAGTTCCGTCAGCGCATCATTGTAGCGGTCGCTGTAGCGCGACGGATCAAACTTGCCGGCTCGCTTCTTGATGATGTGTCCTGCCAGTTCCAGCATCTCGTCGTCGAACTCGATGTCGGGGACGGATTTGAAGGCGGCAGCTTGCGAACGCACCTCGTAATCATAGTTCAATGTCGTGGCGATCACGGCGTCACCGTCGGGCCGGATCAACAGCATTCTGTTGCGACGAAAGAGAATTGCTTCTGCGAGTGCTGCCACTTGGCGCTCTTTCAGTGTCCGCGCCAAGAGTGAAAGCGCTTCTCGGTCTTCGTCTGTCGAGGGTGAAAGATAATAGGGCTTGTCGAAATAAAGCTTGTCGATCTCGTCGCATTCGAGGAAGTTTTTAACCCGAATGACCTTGTTGCCGTCCGGCATCAACTCCGCCAGCTCGTCGCCTTCAATGACGATGTGGTCGCCATTCTCCAGCTCATAGCCCTTGACCTGCTGCTCGCGTTCGACCTTGTCGCCGGTCTCGCTATCCAGATATTGTCGCTCGACGCGGTTGCCGGTCTTTCGATTGATGATGTTGAAGGAGATTTTTTCCGAGGATGAGATGGCTGTGTAGAGTCCGACATCACACTGAAAATCAGCGAATTTGATACTGCCTCTCCACACCGCTCTCGGCGCCATCGCCAGCCTCCTTTTACGCTCTAACTTTTACTGGAACGCTCACGATCGATAATCCGCTCGACGGCGACGACATCTTCCTGCGAAAACACCGGAACGGGGTCGGACGCCATGGCTTCCATCACATCCGGCGAAAGCCCACCGCGCCGCGCCACCCACTCCATCGCCTCACGCGTCTCTCGCTCGGCCTTCAACTGCGCATAAAGCGCCACGATCAGCCTGTCGCGAATGTCGGGCTGTTGATGCTGTGGATCCGTGGTTTTCGCAGTATGTGCCATGTTTCTTAAATTCGAGACTGGCGCGAAAGTTCCACCATGAGCGGGACGAGGGTATTCTGGCCGCGTCGGATGGTTTGAGGCTCAAACGATTCCAGGCTTCAGCCTTAGTCAGCCGCGACCGGAGATGTTTGATGGAAGGAGGGAAATTCTCTCTCAACGCCTCCGCCATTGCGCTTTGCCCGATAGGAAGCAGCATCCGCCAGGCGTATCATCGTGCTGAACTCCGCATCTTTTGCCGGTCGGACCGTGTATCCCAGGCTGACACCCACGCGGACAGCTTCGTCGAAAATATCAAAAGGCGTCGTCAATGACTGGAATACGTCATGCGCAGTTTGCTCGACATCCTGCGTGTTTTGAATCTGCGTCTGAACGACGACGAACTCATCGCCGCCAACGCGAGCGGCAATGTCATGTGGCACGATCAGACCTCGAAGCCGGACGCCTATGGCGATCAGCAAGTCATCTCCAGCGGAATGCCCGAGACGATCGTTGATCGCCTTGAAGCCATCCAGATCTAGACAGTGAACTGCAATCATGGGACCCACCGTGTGGGGGCTGCGGGCGAAGCCTTCGCGAAGTGCGATGCGATTGGCAAGACCGGTCAAAGGGTCGACGCGCGCAAGGCGCTCCATCTCAAGCCGCAACAGGATCTGCTGTGACGCCGTTCGATAGACATGCCACACGCTCTGCATCGCCGCGAGCAGGAAGACCGCAAACATCGTCGCCAGCAACCAGTGCGCCGTGTCCCCAGCGAAAGCGGCAGAAATTGTTGTCGGAACGGCAGCTATGCTAATTGCGATTGCCGATATGAGGGGGCGAACGGACATGCGGCTCGCGACGCCGGCGGAATAACCGAAGAGCAGGGCCGTCGCCAAAACGTGCAGGGAGAAATCGGAGGACCGGAATATCAGCGCGGAAATCGCGCCCACCGACGCGGCGACGAGGAAGGTCAGAATTGCGTGCGCCAGCTCCCAGTCTTTCGGTGCCAGAGAAGGCGGACGCCCGGTATTGGTCCAATGCCGGTGACACAGCATGACGCATACCTTGGCGAAGGACGCCAGGCCACCGCACACCATGGCGGCAAAAATCCCGGTGTCGTGCAAGCTTGTCGCGGCGAAGTATCCGATGACGACAAGGGTGAAACCCATGACGGTCGTCGGGGTCACAGTATAGGCCAGTTGGGCAACAAGTGCCTTATAGAGGTCGTCCGGCTCTCTTTTCCGCATCGATCAGCCCTTGTCGCCGGCTGGCGCCTGTTGAGCGCAAGAGTTTATGCGAAAAACTTAAACGACTCTCTAAGAGAGGCTTCATTGGTTGGCAGCGGAACACGATCATCTGACGGAGACCTGCAATTATTGGCACGAAATTTTAGGCTCGAGGTTAGGCGCTCAGAGCCTCAAATGTTACCCTCGAAAATTGCCCTCATTCATGTCGCGCTCGTCGTAATTCACGTCCCAATCCTTGTCGGGTTTTTTCTTGCCCGGCGGCAGCTTGTTGGCCGTTGCGTCGTCGGAACCGGTGATGAAGGTGGGTTTGGCGCTTGCGACGCCATTATTGTCCGAGGTCTTTTTGCCCGGTGCAAATTGCGGCTTTGCATCCGCGTGGATCTTGTTGATGTCTTTTTCAGAGCTCATGGGAACCTCCATTGGTTCATGAGCTAACCTCAAAGCAGCAGGTGTGTTCCGTTAGTAGAAACCCTGAAGCCTGTGGTGACGCCCAACCAGGGGCGCCATCACCGGCGAAATGCGCGGCTCTCGTCTGCTCTCAAAGACCGATCAATCAATCGTCATCAATGCGGTACCGGCCTGCAGATAATCGCCTTCCTTGACCAGAAGACGGATCGTACCGCCTTTGGTGGCAAGGATCTGGGTTTCCATTTTCATGGCTTCCATGACAGCAATCAGATCGCCCTCAGATACGGTCTGGCCATCTTCGACCTTGAAGGATTGCAGCGTGCCAGAGACAGGCGCGGCGATCTCGCCTTCCTTCTTGGCGGCTGCGCCAGCCTCCGCTGCCGGAGCTCCGCCGCCGACGCTACCCAGAGCAGAGAGCAGAAGGCTAGGCAGGCCGACCGAAACGCGTTTGCCGTCGATCTCCAGATAGGTGCGGTGAATGGATGGGTCGTCTGCCTGGGCGGGGCGCTCCATCGCATCCGGCATAGCGGCGAAATCGGTCTCGATCCAGCGGGTGTGAACCTTGAAGTCGTCCTCCCCGCTAAAGTCTCCCGTCTCCAGAGCCGCGCGATGGAAAGGCAGGACCGTTGCCACGCCTTCGATCTGGAATTCCTTCAACGCACGGCGGGCGCGTTGCAGCACCTGCTGGCGGCTTTCACCGGTGACGATCAGCTTCGCCATCAGGGAATCGAATACGCCAGGAATGCTCGAGCCACTGACGACGCCGCTATCGAGACGAATGCCGGGGCCGGATGGCGGATCGAAAAGCGTGATCGTTCCCGGCGTTGGCAGGAAGCCGCGGCCGGGATCTTCGGCATTGATACGGAACTCCATCGAATGACCGCGAGGCTCCGGCGTCTCCGTAACGCGAAGCGTCTTGCCTTCGGCAATGCGGAACTGTTCGATCACCAGATCGATGCCAGTGGTTTCCTCGGTGACGGGGTGCTCGACCTGAAGGCGGGTATTGACCTCAAGAAACGAAATCGTCCCATCCACGCCCAGCAGAAATTCAACCGTGCCCGCACCGCTATAGCCGGCGGCTGCACAGATTGCCTTGGCGGCAGCGTGGATTTTCTGCCGTTGCTCGTCCGAGAGGAAAGGGGCAGGGGCCTCTTCGATCAGTTTCTGGTTACGGCGTTGCAGCGAGCAGTCGCGGGTACCCAGCACCAGCACGTTGCCGTGCTTGTCGGCCAGAACCTGCGCTTCGATATGGCGCGGTCGGTCGAGGAAGCGCTCCAGGAAACATTCACCACGGCCAAAAGCGGCGGTCGCTTCTCTGACGGCGGACTCGTAGAGATCGGCGATCTCTTCCATCTTCCAGGCAACCTTCAAGCCGCGTCCGCCACCGCCATGGGCAGCCTTGATGGCAACCGGCAGGCCATGCTCTTCCGCAAAGGCGATGACTTCCGCCGCGGTTTCTACCGGGCCGTCGCTACCAGCAACGAGCGGCGCGCCGACGCTGGTCGCGATACGGCGTGCCTCGACTTTGTCTCCCAGTGCTTCGATGACCTGCGGATCGGGACCGATCCAGGTCAGTCCGGCATCGAGCACGGCTTGGGCGAACTCGGCGCGTTCGGACAGGAAGCCGTAGCCGGGGTGGATGGCATCTGCATCCGAACGCTTTGCGATGGCAATGAGCTTGGGGATATCGAGATAGGTTTCGGAGGGACGCACGCCGTCCAGCGCATAGGCTTCATCCGCCATGCGGGCGAATACTGCATCCTGATCCGGGTCGGCATAGACGGCCACCGATTGCAGTCCATAATCCCGGCAGGCGCGGATAATCCGGACAGCGATTTCGCCGCGATTGGCAATCAGAACTTTCTTCATCGCTATTCTCCTCGGATTATTTGCTCTTGGCCGCGATGTCGGCGAATGGCCCGATCGGGCGAAACTGGATTTTGGCATTGACGGGGATTTGCCCCGCGAGATCGAGATGATATTCCGCAACCGCCCCGATCACGGGATAACCGCCCGTCAGCGGATGGTCGGCAAGGAAAAGCACGGGCTGGCCGCTATGGGGAATCTGAATTGCACCCGTTGCGGTGCCCTCGCTCGGCAGTTCGGCGCTGTCGCGCCGTTCCACCGGCACTTCACCCGCAAGGCGGATGCCCACGCGGTTGGATTGCGGCGTGACCTGCCAGAGCTGGTTGGTCAGCGTTTCGATACCCTTTTGCGTGAACCAATCGGTGCGTGGACCGAGAACGACGTCAAGTATGACGACCTCATCCATGGCCGGTGGTTCGAAGGCGGGAACTTCATCGATGGCGACGCTCGAAGGCCCGTTCGTTTCGGTCTTGAGCGGCAGGATCCGACCTGCCGTGACCGGTTCAGGACCGACCACGGCGAGCGTATCGGTGGCGAAGCTGCCAAGCACGGGCTCGACATCGAAGCCACCGCGCACCGCGAGATAACAGCGCATGCCTTTTGGTGGCTGTCCAAGCGTGACGATATCGCCGGCCTCAAGCGAGATCGGCGCGTAAGCCGCTTTGGTGAAACGTCCGTCTGCCGTTTCGATCGCGACAGGGCAGGGGGCACCAGCAAGTCCGATAACGGTGCGGTTCGCAGCACGGAAGGAAAAGCCACCGAGCGTCAATTCCAGGCATGGGGTGTTGTGGGGATTGCCGACGATGCGGTTTGCCGCATTGAAAGCGCCGCGATCAAGCGCACCGGATGCAGAAACGCCCTGTCCGGTCTGTCCAAAACGGCCAAGATCCTGAAAGAGGGCCGGCATGGGCGCCGCTAGCACTTCGAAATGCGGACCTTCGCGCGACGGCTCCTCGCGCGGCTTTACGTCGGAGGCTGGCAGGCTGATCTTTCCTGAAGCCTTGTCCATGTCGAAGAAGCGAACGCGGTAGCCCGGCTGGAAGAGCGCGCCGGGCTCGCGATCGATGTCCCACATCTTGACGGGCGTCGTGCCGATGATCTGCCAGCCCCCTGGGCTGTTTTGCGGATAGACACCGCTGAAAGCGCCAGCCAGCGCCACGGAGCCAGCGGGGATGCGGGTGCGCGGGCTTTGTCGCCGGGAAACATGGAGTGCGGGATCGCCACCGACCAGATAGCCGAAGCCCGGCGCAAAGCCGCAAAATGCAACGGTAAATTCGCTCTCGGTATGGCGACGGATAACCTCGTCGACGCTAAGCCCGGTCAGTGTCGCCACATCGCCTAGGTCTTCGCCATCATAATGAACCGGTATTTCAACCAGCTTGTCCGATGGCGGAATCTTTGCCGTCAGGTCACGACGGGAAAGCTCGGCAGCCAGCGCCTGTGCGTCGATCTTTTCAGGGCGAAACCGGATCATCAGCGTGCGTGCGGCCGGGACAGTTTCCTCGATACCCTCGATTGGGTCGTTTTCGAGGGAGGCGAAGAGCGCGAGCGTTTGGTCCAGATCGGCAAGTTCGACAAGAATCGTCGTGAGACTGACGGGGAGAAAGCGCATTTGTCCTCACGCGTGATAGGCAGAATCGGGAATGTCGGTGATGAACATATGGCCCGGTGCGTGGGTGATGGCAAATGGTACACCGGATGCCATGACTGCCGCCTGTGGGGTTACGCCGCACGCCCAGAAAACCGGAACTTCGCCGGGCTCGATACGTACGGGATCGCCGAAATCCGGCTTTGCGAGATCAGCGATGCCGAGTTCCTCGGGCATGCCGATATGCACCGGCGCGCCATGAACGGCCGGAAACCGACCGGAAATCGTCGCCGCATCCGCAACACGCGATGCGGTGATCGGGCGCATGGACACCACCATATTACCCTTCAGGCGTCCAGCCGGACGGCAGGCGCGGTTCGTCAGATACATGGGGACATTGCTTTTGTCCGTCATGTGACGGATCTCGATGCCCGCCTCCACCATCGGCGTCTCAAAGGTGAAGCTGCAGCCGATCAGGAAGGCGACCATATCGTCGCGCTCGGCCCAGGCCGAGGTCGCATCATGCGTCTCCTCGGCAAGCTTGCCATCGCGCCAGATGCGGTAAAGCGGCAGATCGGTTCGTAGATCGGCACCCGGCGCAAGAAGCGTGGTGGGCGAGCCGGGATCGGACACGTCCAGCACAGGGCAGGGCTTTGGATTGCGCTGCGCATAAAGCAGGAAGTCGAAGGCCCAGTCGCGCGGCAGCACGATCATATTGGCCTGGGTGAAACCGGGCGCGATACCGGAGGTAGGCTGAACCAGACCGGCGCGGTAGCTGGCGCGTGCTTTCTGGGCAAGCTCTATATTCTTGGCGGTGTGCGATGCGGGGATGGTCATTTACCGCTCCTATCGTTCAAGAGGTGAAAGAGCGAACGGCAATACCGTCCGTTTCAAACCGGCGGCGAATTTCGCGCGCAATATCGACCGCGCCTGGACTATCGCCATGAACGCATATGGACTGCGCCTCGATAGTGATCACGCTGCCGTCAATGGCTTCCAACGTTCCCTGACGGGCGAGTTGCACCATGCGTTCGGCGATTTTACCCGCATCATGTAGCACGGCTCCCTTCTCGCGGCGGGACACCAGTTGCCCATCCGGCGTATAGGCCCGGTCGGCAAAGGCCTCGGCGACGACGGAAAGCCCGGACTTGCGCGCCAGTTCAAGGATTGGCGCATTGGCCAGTCCCATCAGCACCAATGAAGGATCGATGGCCTTGATGCCGTCGATGACGGCCTGGCCTTGTTTGGCGTCATGGGCGATCCGGTTGTAGAGCGCGCCATGCGGCTTGACGTAGCGCACCGTGGTACCGGCGGCTGCCGCAATGCCCTTCAGTGCGCCGATCTGGTAGATGACATCGGCAATCAGATCCTCCGGCGTCACATCCATGTCCCGGCGCCCGAAGCCGACGCGGTCAGGATAGGAAACGTGAGCGCCAATGGTCACGCCATTGGCCGCGGCCGCCTTGACCGTCTTGTAAATGCCGGTCGGATCTCCGGCGTGAAAACCGCAAGCGATATTGGCGCTGGAGACGATGGAAAGCATCGCTTCGTCGTCACCCATGCTCCATGCACCATAGCTTTCGCCAAGATCGCTATTGAGGTCGATATGCGCCATGTCGTCTTTCTCCTACAGCGGTTGATCTCCGTGGCCACGTTCAGGTGGCCACGGTAAATGCTTGCCTGTGCTTCTTACAGTCCAAGCAGAGCGAAGATCGGGCCGACCGACTTGTAGGCCATGTACCATGTCAGGCAGCAGGTCAGCGCGCCGAGGATAAGCAGCCAACGCGGATAGTTGTAGCCGCGCATCAGCTCCGGGCGCTTCCAGGCGGCAAAGAGCAGCATGGAAAGGCCGATCGGCAGGACCAGACCGTTCAATCCGCCGACGAAGACGAGCATGGCGGCCGGCGGGGTGGTGATCAGGATGTAGGACACCAGCGAAATGCAGATGAAGGCGACGGTCGAAAGGTTGCGCTGGCGCTCGGTCATGTTCGGCTTAAAGGCGGTGAGGAACGAGACCGAGGTATAGGCCGCACCGATGATGCTGGTGAGTGCCGAGGCGAGGAACACCGCACCGAAGAGACGGAAGCCGATATCGCCGGCTGCCGCGTGGAAAGCCTGGCCTGCAGGGTTAGCCGCCTTGCCGGATAGGTCGATGACGACGCCGCTTGCGACGACACCGAGAATGGCGAGGAAGAGGATGTAGCGAAGAACGCCGGTAATCGCGATGCCGCTCAGTGCCGCACGATTGACGGCACCGATATTTTCAACGCCCACCGTGCCCTTGTCGAGAAGGCGGTGTGCGCCAGCATAGGTGATGTAGCCGCCGACCGTGCCGCCAACAATGGTGGTGATGGTGGCGAAATCGATCGTGTCGGGGAGGAAGGTCTGATGGAAGGCTTCAGCCACTGGAGGGCCGGATACGATCGCCGCGTAGAGGATCAGCGCCAGCTTGACGAAGGCTGCGACGTAAACGACGCGGTCCATGGCAACACCCGCGCGTCGCGACAGGAAGATGCCGATGGCGACGAGTGCTCCTATGGCACCGCCGATCTTGGGGTCAAGGTCGATCATGGCGTTGAAGCCAAGACCGGCACCGCCAATATTGCCGATATTGAAGAACAGACCACCGATGATGACGAGGACTGCCAGAATATATCCCGAGCCTGGAATGGCTGCGTTCGCAATCGCCGGAGCACGCATCTGCGTGACGGTGACGATACGCCAGACATTGGCCTGGACAACGAAGTCGATGATGATGGAAACGATGATGGCAAAGGCAAAGGCTGCGCCCAGCTTCACCGTGAAATTGGCGGTTTGGGTGATGAAGCCAGGGCCGACGGCGGCCATGGACATTAGGAACATCGCCGATAGGAGCGCGTAGCGCTGGCTCTTCGGGTTAAACGCAGCCGCGTTTGTGCGGCCGGGCGTCTGCTCGGTCTGCTGCATGAGAGTTTTCCTGTTCTTATCGTCACCCGCCCCTCGCGGATGCTTATGAGGTCATCATGTATGGTTTGTTTGTGATGTCAATATTGTTCAACAATTTTTTTGTTTTGTTCATTCAGGCATGCATTCTCGGGGCCGGAATGGCGGTTCGGCGCCTACTTTTCCAGTCGAGCAGAGGCAGGGTGAAAGCCGTTGAAACTATTGCTTGATTCCGCCAGTCTTTTGTTATCTGAAGACCCCGCAAGAAGAAGCGAGGAAGCCTGTGACAGACACACGTGAAAGCATGCCGCTGTCCGACTGGATTGCCAAGCGCATCCGCCTCATGCTGATTTCGGGCGAACTCAAGCCAGGCCAACGTATATCCGAAGCAGCCTTCAGCGAGCATCTGGAAGTGTCCCGCAACTCTCTGCGCGAGGCCTTTCGCATCATGACGAAGGAAGGCCTGCTCAAGCATGAAACCAATCGTGGCGTTTTTGTCCAGACGCCGACCATGGCATCGATCATGGATATCTACCGCGTGCGGCGCATGCTCGAATGCGGAGCGCTGCGCAAAGCATGGCGCCTGCATGAATCGGTCAAGGCCATGCGCCAGGCCGTCGAGGAAGCTAAGCTGAAGCGGGAGCAGGAGCTATGGGTTGATGTGGGAAGTGCCAATATGGCGTTTCATGCCGCTGTCGTGGCGCTTGCCGACAGCGAACGTTTGAGCGAGCTTTATGAAAGGGTGTCGGCCGAGCTTCGGCTTGGCTTTGCGCTCATCGAGGACCCGCGTCTGCTCCATTCACCCTTCGTCGATATGAATGACGAGATTGTCTCCTTGTGCGAAGAGGACAGGTTTGCAGAGGCAAGCGAGAAGATGGAAGACTATCTGCTGATTTCCGAGAACGGTCTTCTCAAGGCGTTTGGAAAGATTTCAGGCAAGGCGCGGTAGAGCGGACGTCCTTTCTGGAGTCGGCTGCTTCTCTTCCGCTCATCAAAAAAGGGGACCGCGCGTGGCGCGATCCCCTTTTTAGCATACTGCTCGTCGATCAGAACTGACGACGGAAGCCAGCGGTGATGGCGTGGCTCTTGAAATCCGTGCTGGACACGGTGCCGTCTGCTGCGGTGAAATCGAAGTTGTCTGCGCCCGTGTAACGATAGCCGATATCGAAAGTGGTGTTGGCGAACAGAGCGCTGTCACGCAGGAAGGAAATGGTGTTCAGCTCGATGCCGACGCCTGCATCCAGATGGTATGCGAAAGCGGTGTCGCTATCATTCATGATGACGCCAACGCCATCGGCACCCTGGCGACGAAGCTTGAGGTTCATCGCACCCACGCCACCGCCGAAGTAAGGCGTGAAGGCGGTGCCTGTCGGAACGTCGATGTAGCCGTTGACGTAGCCCTGGAAGTTACGGGCCGAGCCGAAAGAGCCGGCAGCGTCCACGCCGTTCACAGTGTGCGTGTCGACATCCGAGCGGCCATAACCGACTTCGAGTTCGACGCGCGGCGAAACGAAGTCGTAGGACCCGAAGCTATAACCGGCGCGAAATGCGCTATAGTAGCCGACATCGTAATCGGTGTTCACGCCAGCCGTAGCGGTCGAGAAATTGGTATCGTCCAGGAATGTCAGGCTGTTCAGGCTACCGATGTAGAAGCCGCCCGGATCGGCAACAACGGCAGGTTCGGTCTGAACGGCAAGGTCAGCCGCGTAGGCGGTGGTGGAAGCAAGCGCTGTCATGACTGCAGCAAGCTTGAAGACGTTTCTCATTAGAAAACCTTTCTGAATCGGCCCCCGCCGTTGTCCAGACACTGCTTGCGACCTCTTCCAATGTCCACGCCGCAGCTTTCATTTAGCACTTGATCGCAAGCTGAAATCACCATCCCGTTGCAACATGGCAACGAATGGAGAGGCTGACGTTACGGAACCCTGTTGACCCTGGCTTTCGACATAATGTGGTTGTTTTTTAAGTGGATGGCGCTTGCCGGTCGCTCTTTGGCAGCACGTCAATTGGGATTAACGGCAATACGTCCGGGAGACGGAGATGGACGAGATCAGAACGGAGCGCCTGGTTCTGAGGAACTTCAAGGTCGGGGATGCTCAGGACCTGCTCGCTTACCTGCATGACCCAAGCGCCAACTGTTTCCTTTCTTTGCGCCTTCAAAATCTTGAGGAAGCGGCGGCAGAGGCGGCGAAGCGTGGCGCCTCCGATGACGACATCGCCGTCTATTCTCTTGAGCATAAAAAGGTGATCGGTGATCTTTTCGCCATCGCCGATGACGAGGGGGATACGCTGTCGGTCGGCTGGAATTTAAATGGCGACTTTGCGGGCCGAGGCTATGCTTACGAAGCGGCACGCGCGCTGTTTTGCTGGCTGTTTGAAGAAAGGCAGATACGCCGCCTCTACGCCTATGTCGAAGATGACAATATCGCCTCCCAGCGCCTGTGTGAAAAGCTTCGTATGCGCCGGGAAGGGCTTTTTCTGGAATTTGCCTCCTTCACCAAGGATGAGGCGGGGCACCCGCTTTACGAGAACACGATGCAGTATGCAATTTTGCGCCGGGAGTGGGAGGCGTGGGCTTAGGGCTCGTTGACAAAGAAGCCTGAATAGGACCAAAGTCGCGCCGATCATTGTGTTTTCGGGGAGAGACCGATGTCCTTTCGCGTCGTTTCGCACGCTTTTGCCCTTGTTCTTGCAACATTTTCCGCCGCACCACTTCTGGCGCAGGATGCGTCGCGCAAGGTGGTAACAACCGCAAATGGCGACTATTTCGGTTTCGACCTGCGCACGGAGCAGAATGTCTCGTTGGACGAGTGCAAGACGATCTGCATCGATGACAAGGGATGCAAAGCCTTCACCTATAATCCCAAGGTGAAGTGGTGCTTCCTCAAGTCGGATTATAATCAGCTCAATGCCTTTCCCGGCGCCGTCGCCGGAAAGATTGTGGAGGCGTCAAGCGAGCCTGATCTCGGCGCGCCGCAGCGTCTTTCCTTCGTCGAGGACAGCCTCTACCAACAGGCCCGCAAGCTGAAAGCCAATTTGCCTGAGGCGGATGATGCTCAGGGTCTCAACGCGTTGCTGTCGCAAGCACGCCAGCAGGCAGGCATCGATATCCCTCAGGCGGTGGAAAGCTATAAATCGGCGCTCTCGCTCAACCCCGAGAACGGCGCATTATGGGCGGAGCTCTCTTCCGTCGAGGCGAAGGTCGAGAACAATTACGAAATCCTTGGCGAGGCACCGGCGGCAGCGCTCAACGCCTACCAGTTCAGCCGGACACAGAGCGCTCGCTTGACGGCGTTGAACCGGCTGGCACAGGCATTCGAAAAGAGCCAGAGCTATCGCGCGGCTCTGAACGCTTACAAGGCCAGCCTCGCGCTTTCGGATGTTGCCAAGACCCGCGCGGCCTATAACGACCTTCGCACCCGCCAGGGCTTCCGCGTCATCAACAATACGGTCGATACTGACAGCGTAACACCGCGCGCCTGCATCCAGTTTTCCGAGCCGCTGGTCAAAAATGCCGACTACTCGTCTTTCGTGACGTTGGACGGTGCGGCGCCGAAAGCGCTCGAAGCCAAGGGCAGCGAGATCTGCGTCGAGGGTCTGACGCATGGGCAGAAATACAAGATTGCGCTTCGTGCCGGACTGCCGTCCTCCGTGGAAGAGCCGCTGGAAAAGCAGGTCGATCTTGATATCTATGTGCGCGACCGTTCCGGCTCCGTGCGCTTCACCGGCGAAAACTTCGTGCTTCCCGGCACAGCGCGCCGCGGTATTCCGCTCGTGTCGGTCAATATCGATCATGCCGATTTGAAGCTCTATCGCGTGGGTGACCGCAACATCACCTCGCTGCTGGCCAATTCGCAGTTCCTCACTCAGATGGATGGTTACAGCGCCGAGAAGATCGAGAACGAGTTGGGCGAACTCGTCTGGCAGGGCGGCATCGATATTCAGACGGAACTGAACAAGGACGTCATCACCAGCTTCCCGGTGGACGAGGCCTTGCCGGATCGTAAGCCTGGCATCTATGTACTCACCGCCGTGCCGCCAGGCACTGCGCCGGAAAACTGGGACGCGCGCGCCACTCAGTGGTTCCTTGTCTCTGACACAGGCATCACCACCTATGCCGGGACCGACGGGCTGAATGTCTTCGTCCGCGCTCTGAGCAATGCCGAACCGCTGAAGGGTTTTTCGCTCCAGCTTCTTGCCAAGAACAACGAGGTTCTCGGTTCGGCGACCACCGACGCCGAGGGACGCGCGACATTTTCCGCCGGCCTGATGCGCGGCTCCGCCGGTCAGGCGCCCGCCATCATCACGGCCCGCAATGGCGATAAGGACTACGTTTTCCTCGATATGACGCGTGCCGGTTTCGATCTTTCCGATCGCGGCGTGACCGGTCGTGCGGCACCCGGCGCCATCGACGTGTTCAGCTGGACCGAACGCGGCATTTACCGCGCGGGTGAAACGGTGCATGCCGCCGCACTTTCGCGCGATATCGAAGGCAACGCGATCGAGAACCTGCCACTGACCTTCATCTTCTTCCGCCCGGATGGCGTCGAAGATCGCCGCTTCGTCAGCGATGGCAAGGCGCTGGGAGGCCATGCGGTCGATCTTCCGTTGCAGGAAAACGCCATGCGTGGCACCTGGACGATGCGCATTCATACCGATCCGAAGACAAGCGCGATCAGCGAGAAATCCTTCCTGGTGGATGATTTCGTTCCCGACCGCACCGAGTTCGATCTGACGAGCGCAGCAAAAGAGATCGATCCGGTAGGCGAGACGCTGATCGATGTCGATGGTCGCTATCTCTATGGCGCGCCGGCGGCAGGTCTTGAACTCGAGGGTGAAGTGGCGCTGAAACCGACCCGCACCAATCCGGCCTTTGAAGGATATTTTTTCGGACTGGCGGATGAGGAGACCGAAGAAGAGAACCGCACCACGCTCGATAATCTTCCGGTTCTGGACGAAAACGGCAAGGCAAGCTTCCCGGTGGAGCTTGGCGATCTCCCTTCCACCACGCAGTTTCTTTCCGCCAGCATCACCGTGCGCATGCGCGAGGCGGGTGGACGTGCGGTGGAGCGCTCGCTGACATTGCCCGTCAAGTCCGACAGCAACATGATCGGCATCAAGCCGCAATTCTCCGGTGATCTGGCTGAGAACTCCATTGGGCGTTTCCATGTGATCGGCGTTGCGCCGAACGGCAGCAGGCAGGCGATGAATGAGCTCACCTGGAAGCTCATCAAGGTGGAGCGCAATTATCAATGGTATCGTCAGGGTAATTCCTGGCGCTACGAGCCGGTGGTCAATACCAAGCAGGTGGAAACCGGCACGCTTTCCGTCACACCGGATGGAGCAGACATCTCCGTGCCCGTCACCTGGGGTCGTTACCGGCTGGAGGTGGAAGCACCGCAGAATGATGGCGCTGTCTCCAGTGTGGAGTTCGATGCCGGCTGGTTCGTGACTGCAAGCTCGACCGAAACGCCGGATGCTCTGGAAATTGCGCTCGACAAGCAGAGCTACAAGGTGGGCGAGACAGCCAAGCTTCAGGTCACATCCCGTTATGCCGGCCAGTTGATGGTGGTCGCCGGTTCCGAAAAGCTGATCTCGGTGCAGAATGTCGAGATCGGCGACAAGGGTGGCGAAGTCGAAATCCCCGTGACGGAAGAGTGGGGCGCTGGCTCTTACGTAACGGCTACCCTGTTCCGCCCCGGCGACGCGCAGGAAAGCCGTATGCCGATGCGCGCCATCGGCGTGAAGTGGCTGGCCGTCGATCCGGGCGAGCGCAAGCTTGGCATCGCGCTTGATCTTCCCAAGCAGACATTGCCGAGACAGGCGCTGCAGATCCCCGTGCATGTCTCCGGTGCCGGTGCTGGCGATAAGGCCTTTGTGACGATTGCCGCAGTTGATGTCGGCATCCTGAACCTGACCCGCTACGAGCCGCCGAAGCCGGACGAGTGGTACTTCGGCCAGCGCAGGCTCGGTCTGGAGATCCGCGATCTCTATGGCCGCCTTATCGATGGCTCGCTCGGCGCCACGGGGCGTCTGAGAACCGGCGGCGATGGCGGACAGGTTGCGCTTCAGGGCAGCCCGCCGAAGGAGAAGCTCGTCGCGTTTTTTGCAGGCCCCGTAGAGCTGGATGCGCAAGGCAAGGCGACGATCAGCTTCGATATCCCGCAGTTCAATGGCACGGCACGGATTATGGCCGTTGCCTGGACCAAGACAGGGGTCGGTCACGCGGTCTCGGATGTCGTCATTCGCGATCCGGTGGTGGTGACGGCCAGCGCGCCGAAATTCCTGAGCCCAAGCGACGTCTCGCAGTTGCGCCTCGATATCGCCAATACCGATGGCGAGGCTGGTGACTATAAGATCGATGTCACCAGCAACATGGCAGTCACCGTGGATCAGGGCGAGTTTTCGCAAGTGAAGAGGCTGGAAAAGGGTGGTAAGACGTCCCTGACCGTGCCTCTGACGGGCGAGTTTCCGGGTGATGGACAGATCGCGATCAAGGTCAGCAATGCCAGCGGCATTTCGCTGGAGCAGGCGCTCACCATTCCGGTACGTCCATCGGTGCTTCCGGTCACGACACGCCGCAACATCAAGATAGCACCCAACAGCAGCCTGACGGTGGACGGCAATCTCCTGGCCGACAGCATGCTGGTGGGCTCATCGGTCTCGGTCAACGTCACCCGCTCGCCAGCTTTTGATGTTCCCGCACTGATGATGATGCTGGACAAATACCCTTATGGCTGCGCCGAACAGACGACGAGCCGGGCTCTACCGCTTCTTTACGCATCCGAACTGATGAAGGACAGCGGTGGCAATGACGATCTGGAACTGCGCAAGCGGGTGCAGGACGCGATCTATCGGGTACTCTCCTTCCAGTCGAGCGCCGGCGGCTTCGGCCTCTGGTCCCCGGGTGAAGGTGATTTGTGGCTCGACGCCTACATTACCGATTTCCTGACGCGGGCGCGTGAGCAGTCCTACGATGTGCCGGACACCGCCATGGTGCAGGCACTCACCAATCTCCAGAATGGTCTTGCCTATGACAGCAATGTCAAGGACCGTGGCAATGAGATCGCCTATTCGCTCTATGTGTTGGCGCGCAATCGCAAGGCTGCGATCAACGATCTGCGCTATTACTCCGACACGGCCTTGAACCAGTTTCCGACACCGCTTGCCAAGGCACAGGTCGCGGCAGCCCTCTCGCTTTATGGCGATGCTGCACGGGCCAAGTCCGCTTTCGGAGCATCCTTGAGCATGGCCTCCTCAAGCGCGAACGTCACGCTGGCGCGTGCCGATTACGGTTCAGCGCTGCGCGATGGCGCTGCGTCCCTTGCGCTGGCGGCGGAAAGCCGTCCGGTTCCGACAGTTGTGTCCCAGCTTGCGGGCGTCGTATCGAAGGACTTCGAGTCCAAGAGCTATACCAGCACGCAGGAACAGGCCTGGATGGTTCTGGCAGCCCGTGCGCTGAAAGGCGAGGACAAGGATATTCGCCTGGATGTGAACGGCACGCTACAGCAGGGCGGCTTCAGCCAGCGCATGAGTGGTGATGAGCTGCTTCAAAAGCCGCTCAATCTCACCAACGCTTCGGTAAACCCGGTGACGGCGGTCGTTACCACCGTCGCACCGCCATCCACGCCGCTTCCCGCGGGCGGAGAGGGTTTCACCATCGAGAAGACCTATTATACGATGGACGGCGAACAGGTGAATGTCAGCGAGGTCAAGCAGAACGAGCGCTACGTCGTGGTGCTGACGGTCATTCCGCAGAATGACTGGCAGGCGCGTATTCTCGTGACCGATCTTCTGCCTGCCGGTTTTGAGATCGACAATCCGAGCCTCGTCAACAGTGCGGCGCTCACCAACTTCGACTGGCTGCCGGAAACGGAAGCGGCGCATACGGAATTCCGTTACGATCGCTTCGTGGCCGCATTTGACAAAACCGCGGGCGATAGCTCGGAAATCACGCTGGCCTATGTGGTGCGGGCAGTGACACCAGGCACCTATGACAACCCGGCTGCCAGCGTAGAAGACATGTATCGTCCGCAGTTCTCCGCTCGCACGGCGACGAGCAAGATGGAGGTTCGCGCAGCGCAGCAATGAGGGGTTGGCGCAGCTTCTTCTTCGGCTTTGCCCTGGCGGCGTCGGGCACCGGTGCCGCCATCTATGGGCTTGATTGTCTGGATCGCGCCTATCCGCCGCCGCTAGACAATGCGCGTCTTGTCTCTCAGGAACTGGTGGATACCGATGGCAATCTTCTGCGCGCCTTTGCCACACCAGATGGGCGCTGGCGGTTGCAGACCACCGCGGCCGAGGTCGATCCGCAATTCATCAAGATGCTGATCGCCTATGAGGATCAGCGATTTTACGACCACCATGGCGTGGACATTCAGGCGCTTGGGCGTTCTGCCTGGCAGTTATTGACCAATGGTCGCATTGTTTCCGGCGCCTCGACCTTGTCGATGCAGGTCGCACGTCTGATCGAGCCTCGAACGGACCGCTCTTTCAGCGCCAAGTTTCGTCAGATGCTGCGCGCCGTGCAGATCGAACGCCGGCTGAGCAAGGAAGAAATCCTCGAAATCTACCTTAACATCGCCCCCTATGGCGGTAATATCGAGGGCGTGCGCGCGGCAAGTCTTGCATGGTTCGGCAAGGAGCCTCGACGGTTGAATACGGCGGAAGCAGCGCTTCTGGTCTCCCTGCCGCAACTCCCCGAAAAGCGCCGACCAGATCGTTTTCCCGACGCCGCGAAAGAAGCCCGAGAGCGCGTGTTGCAGAGATTGGCCGTCGCGCGCATCGTCGGAGAGGGCGAGGCCGAGCGCGCATCTGCTGCCGCCGTTCCCCGGGATCGTTTGGCGCTCCCAGCTCTCGCACCCCATCTGGCGCAAGCCGCGAGGACGAAGCTGCCGGGCCAGCATGTCATTGGCTCGACCCTACGACGTGGCATCCAGAGCGAACTCGAAGCCTTGGCGCGGCACGCCGCAGACAAAATAGGAGACAAGGTTTCGGTCGCCATCGTCATGGCCGATAGCGCCACCGGCGAGATTCTGGCCGATGTTGGCTCGTCCGACTTCCTCGATAGTTCCCGCCGCGGCTGGGTGGAGATGAGCCGCGCGATCCGTTCGCCGGGCTCGACGTTGAAACCCTTTATCTATGGGCTGGCTTTCGAAAATGGTCTCGTCTCGCAAGAGACCATCATCGAGGACCGCCCGGCGGATTTTTCCGGTTATCGGCCGCGCAATTTCGACATGCAGTATCAGGGCGATGTCAGTATCCGGCAAGCCTTGCAGCTGTCTCTCAACGTGCCCGCGGTGAAGCTGCTGGATGCCGTCAGTCCTGCCGCCTTAATGGTGCGTTTCAGACGCGCCTCGGTCAATCTCGCACTGCCGAAGTCTGAGCCGCCGGGGCTTGCCATTGCGCTTGGTGGGGCAGGTGTGTCTCTTGTCGATCTTGTGCAGCTCTATGCCAGCCTTGCCAATCAGGGTCAGCCGGTGAAGCTTGGCGACGGTGTCAGAAACAAGCCTGAGATACTCGATGTCGAACCGATCTTTTCCCGCAGTGCCATCTGGAACATCACCGATACACTGTCCGGCGTTCTGCCACCGCTCGGCATGAAGCAGCGCGGCATCGCCTATAAGACCGGCACCAGCTATGGCTACCGCGATGCGTGGTCAGTGGGTTTCGATGGCCGCTATGTGATCGGCATCTGGGTTGGGCGGGCCGATAATGGCTCGGTTCCCGGCATTGCCGGCTATGCGACTGCCGCGCCCATTCTCTTCGATGCCTTTGCTAAATCCGGTGTGGCGATCACGCCTCTGGCGCCAGCACCAAGCGGCGTGACGCGCTTAAGCTACGGCGATCTCCTCGCCAATCAACGCCGCTTTACCACGACCTCCAGCGGACTACTGTCAGCGTCGCGTCGCGAATCCTCGCCACTGATCGTCTATCCGCCGGAAGGCGCACGTGTGGAACTTTCAGACAGCGCAGGCTCGCTCTCGCCGCTGGTTCTCAAGCTACAGGGCGGGCGAGCGCCCTTCCGTTGGCTCGCCAATGGAAAACCTCTGCCGGACCTCACGCGCCGCCGCAGCAATGAATGGACGCCGGAAGGTCAAGGCTTCTCTACACTTACCGTCATCGATGCCGATGGTCGGGCGTCCAGCGTCCGCATCTTCGTGCAGTGAAGCATCCTCGCTCGTGTGAACGATGGCGCGGCGCTTTCAGAGCGACGGCGTTTTTGCAGGAAGAATCCGGTTCTTGACCCTATAGGCAAGCGCCAGCGCCGTTGGGAAAGGCCTGCGCAGGAAAGCGACCTTGCGAACATAATTGTCCACGCGCCACGTCGCCCAGGTGCCAGCCTTGAAGTAGGCGACATCGCCGGCATAAAGATGATGCACGGATCCATCGGCTGCCGTCACATGCACGTCGCCCTCGATGATGTGGACGGTTTCGTCCCACATGAAGAACCAGCGAAACGTGCCCGCCGTGCAGTCCCAGACCGCCGTGTAGGCAGCACGGTCGCCACTGCGGGAATGGTCCGCCATGCGCGCCTGTGGATTACCGGCGATAATCCATTCCG
Organism: Agrobacterium sp. SORGH_AS 787; assembly: GCF_030819035.1. Lineage (NCBI taxonomy): Bacteria > Pseudomonadati > Pseudomonadota > Alphaproteobacteria > Hyphomicrobiales > Rhizobiaceae > Agrobacterium > Agrobacterium sp. SORGH_AS 787. The sequence goes on along the minus strand of NZ_JAUTBG010000001.1, from coordinate 932,975 downwards.
GATTGATGGGGGCCGCCTTCATCTCCATCCGCCCGGATGCAGCCGAAACCACCGCCCCGGTCCGTCTCCGTCCCATCGAAATCGGCATGAGCGGCACTGTCCGCGACGCTATCGCAATAGCGGTCGCAATCATCATCTTAACAACCATCGTCGGTCCCCACCTTGATTGCGGAGATTGTAGCAAGGGCGAGTGAGAAAAATCTTCAAAAATTATGTTGAATTTGAACTATCTTCATCCCCTAAGTTAGGGGAACAAGAAGAAATGCTTCAAGCGAACGCTTATACTAGATGCGTTCACGCATAGCTTCGTCTGGAATATGAATATCCTCTGATATAAGCTCATGACGTGGCCAATAAATTCAATTAATACTTTTAAAGCATCATCTAAGAGGCGTTAAGCCGCTGCTGAAAGCCGCTCGCCTGCGATGCGATACGAGATCGCTTCCGCCAAGTGTAATCGCCCGACGACTGGCTTGTCATCCAGATCGGCCAGCGTTCGCGCAACTTTCAGGATGCGGTGGTAGCCTCTGGCCGAGAATTTCAGCTTTTCGGCGGCGTCGCGCAAAAGTTGGAGGCCGGTAGCGTCCGGTTCAGCGCATTTTTCGATGAGGGCTGTGGTGCAACGTGCATTGGTGCGGATGCCCTGGAAGCCCGCGGCTGCGAAGCGTTCTTCCTGCATCTGGCGGGCACGTGCGACGCGGCGGGCGACGTCGGCGCTGGCTTCTGCTGCCATCGGGCGGATCAGGTCTGCAGCAGAGACGGCAGGGACCTCTATGCGGATATCGATGCGGTCCATCAACGGACCGGAGATGCGGGATTGGTAATCTGAAACGCATCTTGGGCCGCGTGCACAGGTGAAGCCGGGTTCGCCGGCCATGCCGCATTTGCAGGGGTTCATGGCGGCCACCAGTTGGATTTCAGCGGGATAGCTGACGCGATGATTGGCGCGGGCGATGATGCATTCGCCGGTCTCAAGCGGTTGACGGAGTGCATCCAGCACTTGCGGGGAGAATTCCGGAAACTCGTCGAGAAACAAGACGCCATGGTGAGCGAGCGAGGCTTCCCCCGGCTTGGCCCGCAAGCCGCCGCCGACAAGGGCTGCCATCGTCGCCGAGTGGTGAGGCGTTCTAAATGGACGCCGGTCGGAGAGCTTGCCGCCGGAAAGCTGTCCCGCGATCGAATGCACCATCGACACTTCGAGCAGTTCAGAGGCAGACAGCGGTGGCAGGATCGATGGCAGGCGAGAGGCAAGCATGGATTTTCCGGAGCCGGGAGGGCCGACCATCAGAAGGTTATGCCCACCGGCTGCTGCCACCTCAAGTGCGCGTTTGGCGCTCTCTTGGCCCTTGATGTCCGCGAGATCAGGAAGATTGTCTGGATTGGCACGGATGGCTGGAATGGGTCTCGACAGAAGCTGCGTGCCGCGAAAATGGTTGGCGATGGCAATCAAGCTGCGCGGCGCGAGGATGTCGATTTCGGCCCCTGCCCAGGCGGCTTCAGGGCCGCTTTCGGCTGGGCAGATCAGGCCCTTGTCTTGGGCGTTTGCCGCAATAGCTGCCGGAAGAGCACCGGCGACAGCGCCGATCGTGCCATCCAGATTGAGTTCGCCCAAAACGACGAAGCGGGTCAACGCTTCGGCGGGAATGGCGCCGAGTGCAGCCATGAGGCCGAGCGCGATGGGAAGATCGAAGTGCGAGCCTTCCTTGGGAAGATCAGCGGGAGCGAGATTGACCGTGACCTTTTTGGCGGGCATCGCAAGACCGGAAGCATGCAACGCGGCCTGTACCCGCTCGCGGCTTTCAGCGACGGCCTTATCCGGCAGGCCAACGATCTGCATGCCGACCTTGCCAGGTGCGACCATCACCTGAACCTCGACCGGCACACCCTCGATGCCTTGAAACGCAATAGTATTGATGCGCGCTACCATCAAAGGCCCCCACAGCCGTAATCGCCGTCCGCACGGCTCTCTCAGATCGCAGGGGCAACTTGGCATAGGGAGGAGAATAAAACAAGAACATGCGGACGAGATTCAGCGCTGAGGGCGCGTAAGGGTCTGAGGGCTCGATGTGCGCTGCGGAGGGAGACAGGCGTGGGCACGAGGATAGCCATGCTGGTTTCGCGTTGCGGCAAGGTTGACACTTGGTCGAAAAGACATGGCACCTGCCAGAAAGAGCGCATGTTTGCGCTTGACAGAAAAGACAAAGCTCCTAATAGCTTCTGCACGAAAAGGAGCGCACTGTTCATGCGGCATGTCCAGCACATGATTGTCATGCAAAGCCCGGCAGGTTCAGCCGGCGATCCTGCGCGCCTTTCTGGTTCCATCCGAATTACGGCCAAAACGACGATTAAAACCGTCTGACGTCTCTGGCCCGCCGCTCTCTCCCCGGTTTGGCCGGGGAAAGGAAGCCGCAGTTTCGCGGCTCCCCCTCACCAAAAAGAGGAGAGGCAGAAAGAGAGCTTGATCATGGGTTTCAAAGTTGCAATCGCAGGCGCCACCGGCAATGTCGGACGCGAAATGCTGAACATCCTGGCGGAACGTGGTTTCCCTGCGGATGAGGTCGTTCCTCTGGCCTCGGCGCGCAGCCAGGGCACGGAAGTGTCCTATGGCGACCGCACGCTGAAGGTTTCCAATCTCGAGAATTACGACTTCTCCGATACCGATATCTGCCTGATGTCGGCCGGTGGCGATGTCTCCAAGAAGTGGTCTCCGAAGATCGGTGCGCAGGGTTGTGTCGTCATCGATAACTCGTCTGCATGGCGCTATGATCAGGACGTTCCGCTCATCGTGCCGGAAGTCAACGCCGATGCTGTCGAAGGCTTCACCAAGAAGAACATCATTGCCAACCCGAATTGCTCTACGGCGCAGCTCGTTGTCGCTTTGAAGCCGCTGCACGATGCCGCCAAGATCAAGCGCGTTGTCGTCTCCACCTACCAGTCTGTTTCGGGTGCTGGCAAGGAAGGCATGGACGAGTTGTTCCAACAGACCCGCGCCGTCTTCGTGGCTGACCCGGTTGAAACCAAGAAGTTCACCAAGCGCATCGCCTTCAACGTCATTCCGCATATCGATGTCTTCATGGAAGACGGTTACACCAAGGAAGAGTGGAAGGTTCTGGCAGAAACGAAGAAGATGCTGGATCCGAAGATCAAGGTGACCTGCACCGCTGTGCGCGTTCCCGTTTTCATCGGCCACTCGGAGTCGGTCAATATCGAGTTCGAAAACGAAATCACCGCCGATCAGGCGCGCGATATCCTGCGTGAAGCACCCGGTTGCCTCGTCATCGACAAGCACGAAAACGGCGGCTACATCACGCCGGTCGAATGCGCAGGCGAAGATGCGACCTATATTTCGCGCATCCGTGAGGACGCAACGGTCGAAAACGGTCTCAACATCTGGGTGGTTTCCGACAACCTGCGCAAGGGTGCGGCACTGAATGCCGTCCAGATTGCCGAACTGCTCATCAATCGCGGTCTTATCAAGCCGCGCAAAGCGGCAGCTTGATACGGTTTTTTAATAACTATTAACTATAACCCGTCCGTTACTTTCGAGAATGGACGGGTTTTCGATTTTCGTGCCTATCACAGCCAGTTCATTTGCTGGTTATGAAGACGATCGGCAATTTGTGCCCATTCAATCTCGCTACAGCATAGGCCCGAAAATCGGAACCGATTTTCGGATAAGCACGATGCGTAGGTTGAAAGAGACAGAGCGTTCTTAGTGCGTCCGAAAAGACGCACGGCGCTCTAGTGGAATGAATTCGACATTTGATGCCCATGTGTGGGGATCTCAAGGATCAAAAGTCAAATTCGAACCATTAGAAAGACGAACATGGCGAGGGACTGTCCCTCACTTTATCAAAGGCAGATACGGATGCGGGCAATAACGGCTTTTTCCCTTGGTGCGACGGTAGTTGCAATGCTGGCGGCAACGCCGCTGCAGGCAGCGCAATGCGGTAATACCTCGGCTGGTTTTGGCAACTGGGTGCAATCCTTCAAGCAGGAAGCGGCGGGCCGCGGCGTCAGCCAGGCGGTGCTTGATCGCGCTTTCTCCAACGTCACCTACAACCAGGCAACGATCCGCGCTGACCGCGGCCAGCACAGCTTCAAGCTCTCCTTCGATCAGTTCATGCAAAAGCGTGGTGGTCAGGCCATCATTTCGCGCGGCAAGGCAATGAAGAAGAACAATGCGGCGCTGTTTGCCAATATCGAGCGCGCTTACGGCGTTCCGGCCGGCCCGCTTCTGGCGATCTGGGGCATGGAAACCGGTTTCGGCAACTTCATGGGCAATCAGCACACGCTCTCTGCCGTTGCAACGCTGTCTTATGATTGCCGCCGTTCCGACTATTTCACCGAGCAGCTTTACGCAGCGTTGAAGCTGGTGGGCAATGGTTCGCTCAACGTCAACGCCAAGGGTGCTGCTCATGGCGAAATCGGCCAGACCCAGTTCCTGCCGTTGAACGTTGTGCGCTACGGTGTGGACTTCGACCGCGATGGCCGCATCGATCTCGTCGGCTCACGCGCCGACGCGCTGGCTTCGACAGCGAATTTCCTTGCCGGCCATGGCTGGCAGCGTGGCGCAGGCTATCAGCCTGGTCAGCCGAGCTTCGCGGGAATCCAGGGCTGGAACGCGGCGACCGTCTATCAGCAGGCGATCGCTTACATCGGCAAGGCCATTGACGGCCAATAATATGTCTCGCCGTTCATAAAACGGGTGAGATGTAACCCGATCCTCGGCTTAAAGCGCCGTGCGTCCTATTGGACACACGGCGCTTTACCTTTTTTGAATCTGCGCATCGTGCTTTCCGAAAATCGAGACCGATTTTCGGGCCGATGCTGTAGCCGGGGATCACACTTCCGGCCTGCGGAAATCGCCGGTCTTACTGTCCATCACCCACAATTCACCCGTCGAGATGTCGAACCAGGCGCCGTGCAGCTTTACCTTGCCTGCGGTCTCCTGCGCCTTGACGAAGGGGAAGCCTCGCAGATTGTGGATGGAGTTGCGGATTGAGACACGTTCGAGCGCTGTCTGACGCTCGCCCGAGGTCATCACGTCGTTGCTCTGGATTTGCTCGGCGGCGGATTTGACGAGGTTCATCCATTTGCCGATGAAATCGCCAGGCGAAAGCGACTCGAAATTCGGATCGAGGGCCGCCTGAATGCCGCCGCAGCGGCCGTGGCCCATGACGACGATGTCCTTCACCTTCAGAACCTGCACTGCATATTCGATGGCGGCAGATGTTGCGTGATATTGTCCGTCCGGTTCGAAAGGCGGCACCATGTTCGCCACATTCCGCATGACGAAAAGCTCGCCCGGTCCGCAATCGAAGATTGTTTCGGGTGCCGAGCGGGAGTCGCAACAGGCAATGAACAATGTCTGAGGCTTCTGGCCGCTATCGGCAAGAGTGCGGTATCGGTCGCGCTCATCGGCATAACGGCCGCTCATGAAGTTCTTGTAGCCGTTCAGAAGATAATCTGGAAAATCTTTCATTCGATCTCGCCGTGCCGTTGGTCGCTACCGGAAACGCCTTCTCATAAGGCGCATGAAACTTGCCCGCTATTTGCCCTTGCTGCGGGCAGGATGCAAGAGATGGCGCATCTGAACCATCGCCATGGGTGTGGAAAGGCTCGACGCATCGGTTTCAAGCGTCAGTTCGTTGGCGCCACGCTTCATGGTGCGGGCCAGAATTTCAAAGACACTGGCGGTTGCCAGTTGCAGCGCTTTTTCGTCATCCACGCCCTGAAGCATACGCGCCAAAAAGACTGCAGCAAGAAGGTCGCCAAGTCCGTTCGGCACGTTATCGATGGCACGATGTTCGGCAAGCAGCGCGTGGCGGCCGCTGAGGAAGAGATTGCCGATACCATTTGCCATCATCGGAACGGCGGAGGTGACGAGCATTTTTGGCGGGCCGAGCGCAAGGGCCGCATCCATGATTTCGGAATTGGTGTCGAGCGCAGCACCGCTCATCCAGGCGAGCTCGTAGCGATTGGGTGTGGAGACGGTTGCAAGCGGCACGAGTTCATCGCGGATCGCCTCGGCCGTCTCGATCGGCACATAGAGCCCGCCCTTGTCACCCATGACGGGATCGCACACGTAGATCAGATCAGGGTTGTTCTCTCTCAGCGTTCGGATCAGACGGGCGACGGAACGCACCTGATCGGCGCTGCCGAAATATCCGGTGAGGACCGCTTTGACTTCTCCACGCCATTTCGAAGCCGCCAGATCGCCCATGGCCGCGTCGAAGGCCTCGCCGTCAAATCGCAGACGGGTGGAGGGTCCTTGGCCTGGATGCCATGGCATGACGATGGTGGGCACCGCCCAAACCGGAAAGCCAAGTGTCTCCAGACCGAACACAGCCGCTCGATTGCCCACCGAGCCGCGCATGACATGGCTGGAAATGACGATGACGGAGCCGCTGATATTGTCTTGCACGAATGTCATTCCATCTTCGAAGGATTGGAGAGGCATACCGCCTCCCACCTTAAGCAGAAGCCTAAAAGTTTTTAGGGTTTTAGAGGGAGCGGCACAGGGGCGCAAGGTCAGGACGTGCCGAGGTCTCGCTTGCCAGCCGCTTGGCAGAAAAAAGCCCCGGACGATTGATCCGGGGCTTGTCGAAGAGACTATTCGTTGGCGGTGACGGTGACCCCCAGAACGCTCGGGATCGTGTTCGGTGCGCCCATTGCTGCGCCCATGATCATGGGGAAAGGAACCGGCTTCGCCGGCGCTGCGGAGATCGTGAAGTTCTTCGGATCGTCAACATAGGTGTTCACAGCAGCGGATACGGCGTTCTGCAGTTCCGGAATGTTGAGTTGTGCGATCATCATAGGCGCCATGCCCTTGATCATCTGGGAGAGCTGCTGGCTCGTCGTGCCCTGCTCCTTGGCGGCGTAATCGATACCGCGCTTGGTAATGCCGGCATCATCGAAACTTATCTTGGCGTTGTTGAAGGTCAGTTGCTGCATGAGACCAAGTATGGCAAGGCCGAAGGCCTGATCAGCCTGTTCCTTGTTGGGATTGGCTTCCTGCGCCTTGACGGCGTCCTGCATCGACTTGATGAAGGCCATCGTATAGCCGGAGATGCTGAAGCTCATGTCCAGGCGACCGACATTCTCGATATCGATCGCGTATTCGTCGACATTGATCGTGCCGGGTGCAATTTCCCACGAGCCGTTGACGTTGAGGTCGCCGCTCAGAGATTTCAGCTGAAGCGCGTCGATGGCCTCTTTCGTCTTCGGATCCTTGACGCCGCTCAGATCGCCTTTGAAGCCCTCTGCCGTAAGATCGAAGCTGATGGTGCCGCCATCTTCGCTCTTGGTCATCGTGGAGTTGCTCTCGGCGATGGAGAACGCTTCCTTGCCATCGATCTTGACCGTGGCTGGGCCTGTGTGTGCCTCGTCGTAAAACAGTATGGCATCGACTGTATTTGCCGTTGCATCGGCTGGAACCACGACGCCGGTCATGTAAAGATCGTCGATGGCGATCGCCACCTTTTCCTTGGCGTAGTCGACGTTCTCGAAACTCATCTTCTCAATGGTGTAACCGCCATTGTCTTCTTCGACACCTTCGAGAGTAACGTTGCCAACGGGAAACTGCTGTGCCGGGTCGGTTGCGTTACCGATGACGACACCCGACAGCGTGACATTGTCGCCGTTGGTGGCGATGGACTTGGCGGTGATTTCCGCGCCCTGCACGTGATAGGCAGCATTGATTTTCTTCAGCACATCGGCGCCATCCAGGGCAAAAGCCGGAGACGCAAATGCCAAGACGGCTGCGCTGGCAAACAGGAAATTCCGTGTGGTTTCAAGTCTCATTCTGTCTCTTCCCTTAAGATGCGAAGTCCGCAACAAGAATAGGCATCACGCATTCATATCTTCAGCACGAGCGCGATTGACCGAAGTGGTACTGCGCAACGAATGGCTGAATTGCGGCACAAAAACAAGATTGCATAGAAATATAGGCTTAACGCCTGTCATCCACAGCGCATAAAGCCCGGATTTCTTGCCCGAGGCGCCTATTTCCGATAGGCAGTCGCCATGGGAAAAAATCTTGTTCCGCCATCGGGCGGCGATGACGATCACATTCTGCCGGTCGATCTGAAGGCGGCGCTCGAAGAGCGCTACCTTGCCTATGCGCTATCGACCATCATGCATCGCGCGCTTCCGGATGTGCGTGACGGATTGAAGCCGGTTCACCGGCGCATCATTCATGCGATGAGCGAGATGGGGATTCGTCCCAATTCTGCGTTCAAGAAATGCGCCCGTATCGTCGGTGACGTCATCGGTAAGTTCCATCCGCATGGCGACCAGTCGGTCTACGATGCGCTGGTACGCCTTGCGCAGGACTTCTCTCAACGCTACCCGATCGTGGACGGCCAGGGCAACTTCGGCAATATCGATGGTGATGGCGCTGCCGCCTATCGTTATACCGAAGCGCGTATGACCGATGTCGCGGCTCTGCTGCTGGAAGGTATCGAGCAGGACGCCGTTGATTTTCGCCCGACCTATAACGAGGAAGACGAAGAGCCGGTGGTTATGCCCGGCGCGTTTCCGAACCTTCTGGCTAACGGGTCCTCCGGCATCGCGGTTGGCATGGCAACGTCCATCCCGCCGCACAATGCTCATGAAATCTGTGATGCGGCTCTTCATCTGATCAAGCATCCGGATGCGAGCGTCGAGAAGCTGTTGGAATTCATTCCCGGTCCAGATCTGCCGACGGGCGGGATAATCATCGAAAGCCGCGAGAATATTCTCGAGGCCTACAGGACCGGCCGCGGCGGTTTTCGCGTTCGCGCCAAATGGGAAACGGAAGATCTCGGCCGTGGCGGTTATCAAATCGTCGTCACCGAAATTCCGTTCCAGGTCCAGAAGTCGCGGCTGATCGAAAAGATCGCCGAGCTGCTGCTTGCCCGCAAGCTGCCGCTTCTGGAAGACGTCCGCGACGAATCCGCCGAAGACGTTCGCATCGTTCTGGTGCCGAAGAACCGCACTGTGGATGCGACGCTGCTGATGGAATCGCTCTTCCGCCTGTCGGATCTGGAAAGCCGTATTCCTCTGAATATGAACGTGCTGTCGCTTGGCCGTGTGCCGAAGGTGATGGCGCTGAACGAGGTGCTGACCGAGTGGCTGGCGCACCGCAAGGAAGTCCTTGTTCGCCGCTCCAAGTTCCGCTTGGCGGCAATCGACCGTCGCCTGGAAATTCTCGGCGGCCTGCTGATTGCCTATCTCAACATCGATGAGATCATCCGCATTATCCGCGAAGAAGACGAGCCAAAGCCGGTGATGATGGCGCGGTTCGGGCTGACCGACAACCAGGCCGAAGCCATTCTCAACATGCGCCTTCGCTCGTTGCGCAAGCTGGAAGAGTTTGAGATCCGTACGGAATTCGACGAACTCAGCAAGGAAAAGGGCGAGATCGAGTCCCTCCTGGCATCCGACGACAAGCAGTGGCAGGCGGTGTCCTGGGAGATCGGCGAGGTCAAGAAGAAATACGCCAAGGCAACCGAACTTGGCCGCCGCCGCACGCAGTTTGCCGATGCGCCGAATGCTGATGTCGAGGCCATCCAGCAGGCGATGATCGAGAAGGAACCGATCACGGTCGTCATCTCGCAGAAGGGCTGGATCAGGGCCTTGAAGGGCCATATGTCGGATACGTCCAGCCTCACCTTCAAGGAAGGCGACGGGCCGAAGCTCGCCTTCCCGGCTCAGACCACCGACAAGCTGCTTCTGGTCACCACGGGCGGCAAAGTCTATACGCTCGGCGCCGACAAGCTGCCCGGCGGTCGCGGTCACGGCGAGCCGGTGCGCATCATGGTGGATATGGAGAACGATCAGGACATCCTCACCGCCTTTGTCCACGACTCATCCCGCAAGCTCCTGATCGTCTCGACCGGCGGCAATGGCTTCATCATTCCTGAAACGGAAATGGTCGCCAATACCCGCAAGGGCAAGCAGATCATGAACGTCTCCATGCCGGATGAAACCAAGCTCGTGGTGCCCGTCATAGGCGATCATGTTGCTGTCGTGGGCGAGAACCGTAAGATGCTCGCCTTCCCGCTATCGCAAGTGCCGGAAATGTCGCGCGGCAAGGGCGTACGCCTGCAGCGCTACAAGGATGGCGGCGTCTCCGACGTGAAATGCTTTGCAATCGCGACCGGTCTTTCATGGGAAGACAGCGCCGGGCGCTCCTTCTCGAAGGTCGGAGACGAACTGCTTGAATGGATGGGTGATCGCGCCGGTGTCGGCCGCAGCGTTCCGAAAGGCTTTCCGCGCAGTGGCAAGTTCGGAGGCTAAAGTGCGTCGCAAATCCGTGTGCGGTTTTGCGACGGCATATGTCATCAGATATTTGTCAGTGGGATAACGTGGTCTTTGAGGAAGCGGGTTATCCCTTCTTCGTCAATTTCGCCGGCCGCCACAGCCATGACAAACGCATAGAGCTTGGCGTCATCCGTTTCCAGCATAAGGCCGTTTTCCATTAGGAAAACACCGGTCGTCACAATGGCGATCCTCTTATTGCCATCTACGAAGGCATGGTTCCTCGCGAGGCCAAACAGGTAAGCCGCCGCAAGTTCGCATACGTCGTTGCATCCGTAAGCAGCTTTGTTGATGGGCCTGTTAAGCGCGGAATCGAGCAAAGCGTTATCCCGCAGCCCGTGGCTCCCGCCGAAATGCTCGATCTGCATTTGATGCAGTTGCTCAACAAGCTTGCTATCCAGAAAAACGAAATCTGTCATTCTGCCAGCTTCTTCAAAGCAACCTTATATTTATCCATGAAGACCCGCGCATGCTCCAACTGCCGCGTAAAGGCCTCGTCTGCTGGCCGGATGTGCCATTCGCCTTCCTTTTTCTCGAGGCTGATAGCGTCGCCTGCCTTTACTCCGAGGCTTTCCAGAACTTCTTTCGGAATGATGATACCTTCCGAATTGCCAATCTTGCGGACCGTCACATTCATCTCAAACTCTCCGTTATAACGCTGTTATAACATGGCGGAAGAGATGCGGCAATGTCAGGTCAGCTTGCGTCTGGAGTGTACAATTCCCATCCGCGCGGCGTCAGATGCTCTTGGGGATGATAACGCGTCTTGTATCCCATCTTGTCTGAGCCATCGACCCAGTAGCCTAGGTAGACGTGGGGCAGTCCAAGCGTGCGAGTGCGGGTAATATGATCCAGGATCATAAAGGTGCCGAGCGAGCGCTTCTCAAGTTCGGGATTGAAGAAGGAATAGACCATGGAGAGGCCATCGCTCATCAGGTCTGTGAGCGCGACGGCGATCAGTTCTCCGCGCTTGCTGTCATCGATACCCGCACCCGGTTCTCGCTTTCGGTACTCGATGATGCGCGTGTTGACATGGGTGTCTTCCACCATCACCGCGTAATCGAGTGCCGACATATCCGACATGCCGCCTGATGTATGACGATGATCGAGGTAGCGGCGAAAGAGCGAGAATTGCTCGGTGGATGGTTCGGCCCGGTGGACCGTTGCCACGAGATCACTATTGGTCGCCAATACACGCCGCATCGACTTCGTCGGCGTGAAGGCATCGGCCAGGATCCTGACGGAGACGCAGGCGCGGCAATTCTCGCAGGCAGGGCGATAGGCGATGTTTTGAGAGCGACGAAACCCGCCCTGGGTCAGCAGATCGTTCATCTCGGGCGCGCGAGGACCCACCAGATGCGTGAAAACCTTCCGTTCCAACTGGTTCGGAAGATAGGGGCAAGTGGCCGGCGCGGTGAGATAGAATTGCGGCGAAGGCGTCGTCTGCGTGTTCATCGAACCCAATCGCTCCCTTCGCAAGCCAACCTTCTGTGTCAGAATGACAAAAAGGTGGGAAACGTCAACTCTCGAAGAGACCTGTCAATAAAATTGAAGCCGCCGGAGCGGCTTCATCGCTTTTTGCTCTGAATTTTTACCGGGTTCTGATCGTCACTGTTCCCAGAAGGAAGTCGTGGACCAGTCTGGAGCGCTCGGTGAACAGACCTGCCAGCAGGATGAACGGCGTCAGGATCGAATTGATAATCCAGAAGAGCGCGATATGAGCGGTCGAAATCAGGAAGTCGATTCGGCCACCATCGAGGCGCGCCATTTGAATGCCCACCACGCGCATGCCGGGTGTGGCTTGCGCCGCGCTTCCGAGCGTCATGCCGAAATAAAGGATGGCGACGATGAAGAACAGCGCAGGGAAGAGCATGAAGCCAAAGCCGAGCGTCAGGATGCCGAGAAAGAACACGATCACGGCTGCCGGAATGCACAGCAGAAGCACCATCACATAGTCGATGATGAACGCCACGACACGACGGCTCAGCACGCCTTCATAGGCGCGCCAGTCTTCGGTCGGAACGTAGGTCGGGTTCGGGTTGAAGCTCATTGGCGGTTTCTCCTTTTCGAGAAAAGATATGGTGTGGACCACCGCAAATACAATGACCGCCTCGCTCAGCCCTTTGCGAGCTTTTTCGCCACCTCGACGGCGAAATAAGTCAGGATGCCATCGCACCCCGCCCGCTTGAAGCAGAGCAAGGTCTCCATCATCACCCTGTCGCCATCGATCCAGCCATTCATAGCAGCCGCCTTGATCTGCGCATACTCGCCGGAGACCTGATAGGCGAAGGTCGGAAGACCGAAAGCATCCTTCAGCCGCCAACAGATGTCGAGATAGGGAAGGCCTGGTTTCACCATCAGCATGTCGGCGCCTTCTTCAACGTCGAGAGCGGCATCCCGCATTGCCTCGGTGCCATTGGCGGGACTGATGTAATAGCTGTTCTTGTCGCCCTTCAGTAGCCCGCTGGTGGAAATTGCCTCGCGGTAGGGTCCGTAGAAACCAGAGGAGAATTTTGTCGCATAGGCCATGATGCCGACGCCTTGGTGGCCCGCCGCATCTAGCCCGCGGCGGATCGCGCCGATCCGGCCGTCCATCATTTCGGAAGGGGCGATGATGTCCGCGCCCGCATCCGCCTGCATTACGGCAGCCCTCACCACCTGATCGACCGTTTCATCATTGACGATATCGTCGCCACGCAGGATCCCGTCATGCCCGTGGCTGGTAAAGGGGTCGAGCGCCACATCGGTGATCACACCAATATTGGGGACCGCCTTCTTGATCGCCGCCGTCGCCTGGTTGATCAGGTTGTTGGCTTCCAGTACCTGGGATCCCGTCTCATCTCGCAGTTCCATCTCAATATTGGGGAATGTCGCAATGGCGGGAATGCCGAGATCGGCAGCTTCCCTGGCTGCTTCGACCAGCTTGTCGACGCTCATGCGATTGACGCCGGGCATCGATGGGATGGGATCGACGATATTCGTACCGGGGACGACGAAGACCGGCCATATCAGATCATCAACCGTCAACTGGTTTTCGCGCACGAGCCTGCGCGTCCAGTCGGCTTTGCGGATGCGCCGCATGCGTCGGTGGCCGGTAATGTGATCTACCAGATGAGTCTTGTCGGTCATGTGTTTTCCTTCAGAGCCTGTCCGATGGCACTGGTCCATCACCCATGCTCTCTTATGGTGTTTCCGTCTGAATGTTGGAAGCTACGGGTAAACGCGGCTTCGATAGGGCGCCAGAGTGTGATGATGGCATAACATAAGGCAAGCATGATGCGAATGCGACGCTCTGACCCACAGCCAGTTCGAAAATCCTTTGCGCCTTCGACGCGTACAGCGCGCGGTGCCCTGGCGTTTGAGCGCCGTAAAAGGAGCCCCGCGGTAGCTGTCGCTCATGAGGGCTGTGACCTCTCGCAATTATCCATTGGCAGGAGCCACGCCAGAAACGTATCTTCGCCCCATGGAACCTGATTCTCCACCGCAACCGAAGCTGCCCCTGACGGAAATCCTGTACTATGTCTTTCTCAGACTGGTGGCAGCGTCGTGTTTCTGGTTCGGGCTGCAGTACTGGGCCATGCTGACGGGCTACACGCTGAGCGGCCATGCCCGCTTCGATATGCTCAATCTTCCCTGGCGCGTTGCCGGCACCGGCTTGGCGGTCGTCTTTCCGGTCGCAGCCCTGGGATTGTGGTTGGGCGCTTCATGGGGCGCGGTGATCTGGGTCATCGGCGCTGGCGCACAGATCGCCATGTACAAGGTATGGCCCAATATCTTCGGGAGCAACACGCTTGTGCCCGTCATGCACTGCATCGTGGCAACTGTTTATATACTATTCCAGGTCGCTTTCTGGCTGGATGCGCGCCAAAATGACGAGCGCGCAAGAATTGATTCACCATAATAATAAAGCTCTTGCGGCCCGATTTTCTCAAAATTTTTTGACTAAGTATTTGATTTATTTGATTCCTGCAATTTCGCGCCGCTGCACATCACGTCTGGGTCCACAGGCGACGACATCCGGTAACCACTCGTTAATGATGCATTTTAAGTAGAATTTTATGCGCATTGCTTAGGTTTGCTCACAAGGCGGGAAACAAAATCAACACCGCCAAACAAAACAGTGAGGCAGTCATGATCAATAGCAAAGCAAAGCCACAGGCAGTTGTAACCGACGTACAGGAAGAAGCCATCCGTTCGCTCTACATGGAGTCTCTCCATCTCGTCGAACGCCTGCACCGCCGCCTTCTCGATGTTATCAAGGACGAGTTCGACCGTCAGGGTCGCGATGACGTCAACGCCGTCCAGGCGCTCCTGCTCTTCAACATCGGCACCTCCGAACTGACCGCCGGCGAGCTTCGCTCGCGTGGCTACTATCTCGGCTCCAACGTGTCCTACAACGTCAAGAAGCTGGTCGACCTCGGCTTCATCAACCACCAGCGCTCGCGCATCGACCGCCGCTCGGTTCGCATTTCTCTGACCGACAAGGGCCAGGACATTGCCGAAACCGTCGCCCGCCTCTATGAGCGCCACATCGGCTCGATCGAAAAGGTTGGCGGCATCGGCACCGGCGAATTCGCCGAAATGAACAAGCTGCTGCAACGCCTCGACCGTTTCTGGAACGACAGCATCGCATATCGCCTCTAAGGAGAGCGCCACCGAATTTTGCAAAGCCGGATGCGGAAACGCGTCCGGCTTGTTGCATTTTTGTGCGGGTCAGGCCGAAAAGAGCGGGTGACACAGCTTCGTGAGCAGTGTCAAGGTGACACGAATTGGCCATATTGGTATGGGACCGCCAAAGCGAGGGAGCCGGCGGTCTCTTCTATCATCGCATGATGCGTCAGTTTTGATTTCGCATGAAGTATTTCCTGCCGGCAGGCGTCCGAAAACGTTTGTTAATCATGTTGTTCTAGGCATCCATAAGGTTGCCTGACGAAATGGCTGGTAGGTAGAATGACTAAGAAATCCGTGCCCGAATTGCTCTCTCGCCGCGCCATGTTGCGCTCGGCCGTTTCGCTCGGCGCTGTCGCGCTTGCCGCACCCGCGCTGGCGCAGGATGCGTTCAACGATCTGATCGGATCGTCGCGCCGCGGCAATTGGGACGATCAGTTCGATGCGAACTCCTCGCGCTCGGCTGTTGGCGTGGTTTCCAACAATCCCGTTCTCGGTCCTGAAGCTCCGGCCTATATGCAGCAGGCGATCACGCAGTATCAGCAGATCGTCTCCAATGGTGGCTGGCCGGAAGTGCCACCTAGCCAGCAGCGTCTGCAGATCGGCGTCAACGATCCTTCCGTCCAGGCGCTTCGTCAGCGTCTGATGATTTCGGGCGATCTTCCGCGTGAAGCCGGCATTTCCAGCGCTTTCGATTCCTACGTCGATGGTGCGCTCAAGCGCTTCCAGGCGCGTCACGGCCTTCCGGCAGATGGCGTGATCGGCGAATATACGCTGAAGGCGCTGAACGTGTCGGCGCAGCTGCGCATGGCGCAGTTGCAGACCAACCTCATCCGCATCCAGACGATGGCGGGCGATCTCGGCCAGCGCCATGTGATGGTGAACATTCCGGCAGCCTCGATTGAGGCGGTGGAAAACAACCGCGTGGTTCTGCGCAATACGGCTGTTGTCGGTCGCGCCAGCCGCCCGACGCACATCATCAACTCGAAGATCTACGAGATCATCCTCAACCCGTACTGGACCGCGCCGCGCTCGATCGTCGAGAAGGACATCGTTCCGCTGATGCAGAAGGACCCGACCTATCTGGAGCGCAACAACATCCGCCTGCTGGATGGCCGTGGCCAGGAAGTGTCGCCACAGACCGTGGACTGGTTTGCCCCCAAGGCGCCAAACCTGATGTTCCGTCAGGACCCTGGCAAAAACAACGCCATGTCCTCGACCAAGATCAACTTCCACAACCCGAACAACGAATACATGCATGACACGCCTCAGCAGGGCCTGTTCAACAAGCTGATGCGCTTTGAATCCTCCGGCTGCGTGCGCGTGCAGAATGTACGCGACCTGACGACCTGGATGCTGCGCGACACGCCCGGCTGGTCGCGTCAGGAAATCGAGCGCGTCATTGCAAGTCGCGTCAACACGCCGATCAAGCTCGCAACCGAAATCCCGGTCTACTTCGTCTACGTCACCGCATGGTCGGCAAAGGATGGCGTCGTGCAGTTCCGCGACGACATCTACGGCAATGACGGCAATGCCGAATTGGCGCTGAACACGACGAACACGCAGGAGCAGCCTTCCGGCTCCATCGGCGAGGATCTGTTGCCGCGCAACTGATTGCCGTTCAGACAGACTAGAAAAGCCGCGCCCACCGGACGCGGCTTTTTCTTTGTTCATGTCGCGCATTTTGCATTTTTTACGCCGGACGTCGCAGTTTGACGGTCAAATCTCGCTGCGCTTATTGCTCTTATACGGGTGGGGCGCTAAGACGCCATCGCATTACTGTTTCAGGAGCCTTCATCATGTCGAACACAGATGCCTTCTTCTCCAAGCCGCTTGCCGAAATCGATCCGGATATCTTTGGCGCGATCGAGAAGGAGCTGGGTCGCCAGCGTCACGAGATCGAGCTGATTGCCTCGGAAAACATCGTGTCCCGCGCCGTGCTCGAAGCCCAGGGCTCGATCATGACCAACAAATATGCCGAAGGCTATCCGGGCAAGCGCTATTATGGCGGCTGCCAGTTCGTCGATATTGCTGAAGAGCTTGCCATCGAGCGCGCCAAGAAGTTGTTCGGCGTCAACTTTGCCAACGTTCAGCCAAATTCCGGTTCGCAGATGAACCAGGCCGTGTTCCTGGCACTCTTGCAGCCGGGCGACACTTTCATGGGCCTCGACCTGAACTCGGGAGGTCACTTGACCCACGGCTCGCCGGTCAACATGTCCGGCAAGTGGTTCAACGTTGTCTCCTACGGCGTTCGTGAAGGCGATAACCTGCTCGACATGGACGAAGTGGAGCGCAAGGCCAAGGAAACCAAGCCGAAGCTCATTCTCGCTGGCGGTACAGCCTATTCCCGCGTCTGGGACTGGAAGCGCTTCCGCGAGATCGCCGACGAAGTCGGTGCCTACCTCATGGTCGATATGGCGCACATTGCAGGCCTGGTTGCCGGTGGCCAGCATCCCTCGCCGTTCCCGCATGCGCATGTGGCAACCACCACCACGCACAAGTCTCTGCGTGGTCCACGTGGCGGCATGATCCTGACCAATGACGAAGATCTTGCGAAGAAGTTCAACTCCGCCGTCTTCCCTGGTCTTCAGGGCGGTCCTCTGATGCACGTCATCGCCGCCAAGGCTGTTGCCTTCGGTGAAGCGCTGAAGCCGGAATTCAAGGACTACGCAGCCCAGATCGTCAAGAACGCCAAGGCTCTCTCCGAAACGCTCATAGACGGCGGCGTCGATGTCGTTTCCGGCGGCACGGATAACCACCTGATGCTGGTCGACCTTCGCAAGAAGAACGCCACCGGCAAGCGCGCGGAAGCAGCACTCGGTCGTGCCTATATCACCTGCAACAAGAACGGTATTCCTTTCGATCCGGAAAAGCCTTTCGTCACCTCCGGTATTCGCCTCGGCACACCAGCCGGCACGACGCGCGGCTTCAAGGAAGCCGAATTCCGTGAGATCGGCAAGCTGATCGTCGAAGTTCTGGACGGTCTGAAGGTTGCCAATTCCGATGAAGGCAATGCCTCTGTGGAAGCAACGGTACGCGAGAAGGTCGTCGCTCTGACCGATCGCTTCCCGATGTATCCTTACATGTAAGAAGGCAACAGGATGCGCTGCCCTTTCTGCGGTTCTGAAGACACTCAGGTCAAGGACTCACGTCCGGCGGAGGATAACACCTCCATCCGCCGGCGGCGCATCTGCCCGGATTGCGGCGGTCGCTTCACCACCTATGAACGCGTGCAGTTGCGCGAGTTGATGGTGATCAAGAAGAGCGGCCGCAAGTTGGCATTCGATCGCGAGAAGCTGGTGCGATCTTTCGAGATCGCGCTTCGCAAGCGCCCGGTCGATCGCGATCGCATCGAGCGCGCGGTGTCCGGTATCGTGCGCCGGCTCGAAAGCTCAGGCGAAACGGAAATTGCCTCGGAAGAAATCGGCCTGCAGGTGTTGGAAGCATTGAAGAGCCTCGATGATGTGGCTTTTGTGCGCTACGCCTCGGTCTATCGTGATTTCTCCCATGCGGAAGATTTCGAAAACGTCATCGCGGAAATCAACGCCAAGATCGCCCGCGATACAGATTCCGGGACCTGATACAGTGGCTCCGCGGGCCGAAGACGAAAGATTCATGGCGCGCGCCATCGAAGTTTCGCGTCGGAATACTGGCTTCACCGATACTAACCCATCCGTCGGATGCGTTCTCGTCAAGGATGGCGTGATCGTCGCCGAAGCCGTCACCTCGATTGGCGGCAGGCCGCACGCGGAACGCAATGCGCTCGACCTTGCAGGTGAAGCGGCGCGTGGTGCGACCGCCTATGTGACGCTCGAGCCCTGCGCCCATTGGGGAAAAACCCCTCCTTGCGCCAACGCACTCGCGCATCATGGTGTCGCCCGTGTTGTCGTTGCGGTGGACGATCCCGATGAGCGTGTCTCGGGCCGGGGCTATCAGGTCTTGCGCGATGCGGGGATCGAGGTCCAGACGGGTGTGTTGCGCCGGGAAGGCGAACGCGCGCTGGCCGCCTATCTCACGCGCAAGATAAAGAGGCGGCCCCACGTGATCCTGAAACTTGCGGTCTCTGCCGACGGCATGATCGGTCGTAAGGGTGCCGGTCAGGTTGCGATTACGGGAGCCGAAGCGCGCCGTGCCGTGCATGAATTGCGCGCCCGCTGCGACGGCATTCTCGTGGGTATCGGCACAGCGATTGCGGATGATCCAGAACTCAATGTCCGCATATCGGGAATGGAGCAGCATTCGCCCATTCGTTTCGTGCTCGACCGACGGTTGGAGTTGCCGACCAACTCGAAGCTGGTGAAGACCGCGCGCGATGTCCCGCTTGTCGTCGTGGAGATGCCCAGTGGCGCAGAGGAGCGCGACCTTGCGGAAAGACGCGCTCGGCTGGCATCGGCAGGTGCTGAAGTGCTAAGCGCCAAAAATCTCGAAGATCTGCTGCTCATACTCGGCGCGCGAGGACTGTCGGAGCTTCTCGTCGAAGGCGGGGCGGTTGCTGCGAAGGCTTTTCTCGACGCGGGCTTGGTGGATCGCATCCTGCTGTTTGAAAGCCCGGTCCTAATCGGCGCCAACGGTATTGAAACACCGATCAAACGCGCCGATATGCCTGACACCTATTCCCTGGTCGGTGAGACCGTCTATGGTGCTGACCGCTGTTTCGATTATGAAAGGTCGCTTTGATGTTTACCGGTATCGTCACCGATGTTGGAACTGTTTCCGAGCTTCATCCGCTGGCCGAGGGCGTGCGGCTGCGCGTGGCGACCAACTACGATCCGAAGACCATCGATATGGGCGCGTCCATTTCCCATGGCGGCGTCTGCCTGACGGTGACGAGGCTGCCGGAAGAGGGCAGCAACGAGCGCTGGTATGAGGTGGAAGCCTGGGAAGAGGCACTTCGCCTCACCACCATCTCCGCTTGGGAGAAGGGAACGCGCGTCAATCTTGAGAGGGCTCTCAAGATCGGCGATGAACTCGGCGGCCATATCGTTTCCGGTCACGTCGATGGCAAGGCGGAAATTCTGTCCGTCGAGCCGGAGGGGGAAGCGGTGCGCATCCGCCTGCGCGCGCCGGAGCATCTGGCGAAATTCGTCGCGCCCAAAGGTTCGGTTGCGCTGGATGGCACCTCGCTGACGGTGAACGCCGTCGACGGTCCAGACTTCGATGTGCTGTTGATCCGCCACACACTGGCCGTCACCACCTGGGGCGATCGCAAGCCTGGTGATTTTGTCAATTTCGAAGTCGATACCATGGCCCGCTATGCGGCACGGCTTGCGGAATTTCCGTCAAAGTAGGATGCTTCCTAAAAATGGAGAAGGCGTCGCTTGAGCGCCAAACTCTGCGGAGCTCACAATGGCATCTTATGAACTGCTTGCGGCATTCCTGATCACGACAGCGCTCTTTGCCTATGTACCGGGGCCTGCGATGCTCTACACCATCGCACAGACCATGGCGCGTGGACGTTATGCGGGCCTACTCGCAGTGCTCGGCATTCACATCGGCTGCTATGTTCATATCGTTGCCGCGGTTGCGGGATTGTCCGTTCTGTTTCAGGCTGTGCCGTGGCTTTATCTTGCGGTGAAGTTTGGTGGCGCTTGCTATCTTATCTGGCTTGGGTTCTCCATGCTCAGAGCCAGGATCAACGGCGAAACAAGCGGCAGCTTCACGATTGCCCGGAAATCCGCAAAGCGTGCTTTCATCGATAGCATTGTCGTTGAAGTTCTGAACCCGAAGACGGCGCTCTTCTTCCTCGCCTTCCTGCCGCAATTCGTCGATCCGGCCGCGGCATTTCCGATCTGGCTTCAGTTTCTGATCCTCGGCGTTGCCGTCAACATCATCTTTACTTCGGCGGATTTCGTCGTCGTTCTGGTTGCGGGGCTTGCGGCCGGGCGGTTGAAGCGGTCTGCTTTCGCGCAAACGGTTGCCCGGCGCGGAGCCGGCGCGATTTTGATGGGGCTCGGCCTTCATCTTGCTTGGCAGAGAAGCTGATCGGCGCAGAGAATTCGGGGTCGCGGCGGGGCGCACGCGGCAGCATTGCATTAAAAATGCTTGCCAAGTGCAGCCAGCCATGGTTTGACCGCGCCAAAAGCCGGTATCATCCGGCGCAGATTTTCAGGAAACTCCCATGTCCCAGCCTCATCTTCTCATCGTGGAAGCACGCTTTTATGACGATATGGCCGATGCCTTGCTCGATGGCGCAAAGTTCGCGCTCGAAGAGGCTGGCGCCACCTATGACATAATTACCGTTCCAGGCGCGCTGGAGATTCCCGCAGCCATCGCGATGGCGCTTGATGGCGCAGACAATGGCGGCACGGAATATGATGGCTTCGTTGCGCTCGGCATGGTCATTCGTGGTGAGACCTATCACTTCGATATCGTTGCGAGCGAATCGTCGCGCGCCATCATGGATCTGACGGTCAGCGAGTCGCTGGCGATCGGCAACGGCATTCTGACCGTCGAAAACGACGAACAGGCCTGGGCACGCGTTCGTCGCTCCGACAAGGATAAGGGCGGTTTTGCCGCTCGTGCCGCGCTGACCATGATCGAATTGAAAAAGAAGCTGGGTGGTTGATCGGATGACGAGTGTCGAAAACGGCGCAGAACCGCGTCAACCCTCCATCAAGCCCGTAAACCAGCGTGGCGCTGCGCGCCTTGCTGCCGTGCAGGCCCTCTACCAGATGGATGTCGGCGGTACCGGCGTCATGGAAGTGGTTGCCGAATATGAGGCGCACCGCCTCGGCAAGGAAGTGGATGGCGAGACCTATCTGAAGGCCGACCCGTCCTGGTTCCGCTCGATCGTTTCAGGCGTTGTACGCGACCAGACGAAGATCGACCCGCTGGTGCGGTCGGCACTTCAGGAAGATTGGCCGCTTTCGCGTCTCGATACGACGGTTCGCGCCATATTACGTGCCGGCGCCTTCGAAATCCTCGAGCGCAAGGACGTCCCGGTTGCCGTGATCGTCACCGAATATGTCGAGATCGCCCGCGCGTTCTTCGAAAATGACGAGCCGAAGCTCGTCAA
The DNA here is from genome assembly GCF_030819035.1 of Agrobacterium sp. SORGH_AS 787. Classification (NCBI taxonomy): domain Bacteria; kingdom Pseudomonadati; phylum Pseudomonadota; class Alphaproteobacteria; order Hyphomicrobiales; family Rhizobiaceae; genus Agrobacterium; species Agrobacterium sp. SORGH_AS 787. The sequence continues at coordinate 910,987 of NZ_JAUTBG010000001.1, read as the reverse complement.
TGCGGTTCTCGATCGTATCGCAAAGCAGGTTCGCGGCGAGACCAAGCGGTAAGTTTCACGCCCTCACTTTTTGATTTCCCGCAAGGCTGGCCAGCAAGCCGCGTTATAGTCTTTGCGGGACATACTCCGATTGGGAAGGTGGGGATAAGATGAGCGCGGTATCGGTTGCGGGCCTGGAAGGCCAATTGTCTGAGGCCAAGCGCAACGTTTTCCTCCTCACCCTTGCACAGGCCATTCTCGGTTCTGCCGGACCGTTGAGTTTCTCGGTGGGTGCGCTTGCGGGTTACCAACTCCTTGGAGCCGACAAATCCCTGGCGACAGCGCCGCTTACCGGCTTCAACATCGGTGTTGCCCTTGGCGCGGTGGCGGTTGCATTCGCCGCGCGTTTTCTCGGGCGCAAAGCCGGCTTCATTCTCGGAGCGCTCCTGTGTTCCACCGGCGGCGCTCTGGCGGCCGTGGCACTCTTTCGCACGGACTTCTGGCTCTTCGCGCTCGGCTTGATGCTGATCGGTCTTTCCGGCGGCTTTACCCAGAAGATCCGTTTCGCGGCAGCCGATGCCTCGCCATCTTTCTACAAGCCCAAGGCTATTTCTTGGATCTTGGCGGGCGGCGTTGTCTCTGCCGTCGTCGGTCCCCAGCTTGCCATTTTCGGGAAGGATGTCTTTGCGCCGGTCACCTTTGCAGGCACATTCATTGCTCTTGTTCCACTCGGCCTTCTAGCCGCTGGGATCCTTTGCTCTCTGAAGCTACCGGAGTTGAAGCAGACGGTTGCGAGCGCCCCGGCGCGGCCTCTCCTCGAAATCATCGCCACGCGCCGCTTCATCACTGGTATGATCTGCGGCATCGGCTCCTATGCTCTGATGACCTTCATGATGACCGGTGCGCCGCTTGCCATGGTCATCGGCTGCGGTTTTCCCAGCGAGTTGGCCACGCTTGGCATCCAGTGGCACGTGCTCGCCATGTTCGGCCCGAGCTTTTTCACCGGTGTCCTGATCACCCGCTTCAGCGCGGAGAAGGTGGTCGCGGCCGGTCTCGTCATTCTCATGGCCTGCGCCATTGTCGCGCATATGGGTGTGGAACTCTGGAACTTCTGGCTGGCGCTGATCCTGCTTGGGGCAGGGTGGAACTTCGGATTCATTGGCGCAACTGCGATCGTGTCCTCCAGCTACCGGCCGCATGAGGCTGACAAGGTGCAGGGTTTTCACGATATCGTTCTTTTCGGCACGGTCGCGCTGTCGTCCTTCTCCTCGGGCCAAGTTTTTACCGCCTGGGGCTGGTCGGTGATGAACCTCGTTATCTGGCCTGTCGCCGGTCTTTGCCTCATCCTCGTGCTGACATTGATTTTCAGCCGGGCGCAAAAAGCCGTCTGAATCAGAACCATACGCATCAGTGCATGATCTTCGGGCTTGACGCGACGCGTCATCGCGACGCAATCTTGCCACTGCAAGCCATTCTTCCCGGGGAGGGGAACAAATGGCTCATCCTGGTGTAAGGCGTGCAGCGCCTCACGCCCCGCATGTGGTTTCGCCCGCCGGGGAGATGTGACGAACCGGCACAACGGGAGGTAAGTGCGAATGACCGTCATTGCATTGGTAATTTTATGCGGTGTCCTTTCGATCGCTTATGCGATTTGGGCAACGAAAAGCGTTCTGGATGCCGATCAAGGCAACGAGCGCATGCGTGAAATAGCAGGCTATATTCGCGAGGGAGCTCAGGCCTATCTCGCCCGTCAATATCTGACCATCGCAATCGTCGGTATCATCGTTACGATCGCTGCGTGGATGCTTCTCTCTCCAGAAGCCGCAGTCGGTTTCGTCGTTGGCGCCGTTCTGTCCGGTGCTGCCGGTTTCGTCGGCATGCATGTGTCGGTACGAGCCAATCTTCGCACGGCGCAAGCCGCATCCCATAGCCTCGCAGCCGGTCTCGATATCGCCTTCAAGTCCGGCGCCATCACCGGCATGCTTGTTGCTGGCCTGGCGCTACTCGGCGTCTCCATCTATTATTTCATCCTGACCTCGGTGCTCGGCCACCCAACCGGCTCGCGCGACGTGATCGACGCGCTGGTCTCGCTTGGCTTTGGGGCATCGCTGATCTCCATCTTCGCCCGTCTTGGCGGCGGCATCTTCACCAAGGGTGCGGATGTCGGCGGTGACCTTGTCGGCAAGGTCGAGGCCGGTATTCCGGAAGACGATCCGCGCAACCCGGCTACCATTGCCGACAATGTCGGCGATAATGTCGGCGACTGCGCAGGCATGGCCGCCGACCTTTTCGAAACCTATGCGGTCTCCGTCGTGGCGACGATGGTTCTGGCGGCGATCTTCTTTGCCGGCGCGCCGGTGCTGGAAAACGCCATGCTCTATCCGCTCGCCATCTGCGGCGTCTGCATCCTGACATCGATTGCCGGGACCTTCTTCGTCAAACTCGGTACCAACAACTCAATTATGGGCGCGCTCTATAAGGGCCTGATCGCCACCGGCATCTTCTCAATCGCCGGGCTTGCGGTCGCAACCTCGCTCACCATCGGCTGGGGTTCTATCGGAACCGTTGCCGGAATGGACATCACCGGCACCAACCTGTTCTTCTGCGGCCTTCTCGGCCTTCTAGTGACGGCACTGATCGTCGTCATCACCGAATACTACACCGGCACCAACAAGCGCCCGGTCAACTCCATCGCTCAAGCGTCGGTCACCGGCCACGGCACCAACGTCATCCAGGGGCTTGCGGTCTCGCTTGAATCGACAGCACTGCCCGCCATCGTCATCGTTGGGGGCATCATCTCCACATACCAGTTGGCGGGCCTCTTCGGTACGGGCATTGCGGTTACCGCCATGCTCGGTCTTGCCGGCATGATCGTCGCGCTCGATGCCTTTGGCCCGGTGACGGACAATGCCGGCGGCATTGCCGAAATGGCGGGTCTCGATTCGGATGTGCGAAAAGCTACCGATGCGCTGGATGCCGTCGGCAACACCACAAAGGCCGTAACCAAGGGCTATGCCATCGGCTCCGCCGGTCTTGGCGCGCTGGTACTCTTTGCCGCTTATGCCAATGACCTCTCCTACTTCGCGGCCAATGGCGCCACCTATCCTTACTTTCAGGATGTCGGCGAGATCTCCTTCAGCCTTTCCAACCCTTACGTGGTGGCAGGCCTGATCTTCGGCGGTCTCATCCCCTATCTCTTCGGCGGTATCGCCATGACGGCTGTCGGCAAGGCGGCGGGCTCCATCGTGGAAGAGGTTCGTCGCCAGTTCCGCGAAAAGCCCGGCATCATGCAGGGTACGGAGAAGCCGGATTACGGCAAGGCCGTGGACCTGCTGACCAAGGCCGCCATCCGCGAAATGGTCATCCCGTCACTCCTGCCGGTACTGGCGCCGATCGTCGTCTATTTCGGCGTGCTGCTGATTTCCGGCTCCAAGGCGTCCGCCTTCGCAGCCCTCGGCGCCTCGCTGCTCGGCGTCATCATCAACGGCCTCTTCGTTGCGATCTCCATGACCTCGGGCGGTGGTGCCTGGGATAATGCCAAGAAGAGCTTCGAAGACGGCTTTGTCGACAAGGATGGCGTGCGCCATGTCAAAGGCTCGGACGCTCATAAGGCCTCGGTGACCGGCGATACGGTGGGTGACCCTTACAAGGATACAGCAGGTCCTGCGGTCAATCCGGCCATCAAGATCACCAATATCGTGGCACTTTTGCTCTTGGCGATCCTGGCAGGTTGATTGAAAGAAGGCAGGCCGCTTCTCAAGCGTGAGGGGCGGCCTCTGCCAGCCAAGCGGCCATCGCCGCTTCTGCTTCGGCCCGCGTCGGCGTGCCCGTCCTTCCACCGAAAACCTGACACTTTAGCGCGGCCGCCACGGACGACAACTGTATCGCAGTGCGGCTCTCCATCCCTTCCGCCACAGCCAAAGCGAATGTCCCATGAAACACGTCGCCCGCTGCGAGCGTGTCGACCGCTTCGATGGCCATGGTCGACTGAAAATGGACGGTTGGGTCTCTGGCTTCCGTCCAGTAGCACCCCGAAGACCCGGCGGTCACCGCAATGAAGGTCTCCGGGTAGCGCGCATGTAAAACCGTCAACATGGCCGATACATCAGAGAGCCCCGTCAGCCGTGCCGCTGCGGGCTCGGAGAAAATGATGTGGCTTGCAGCGGGTGCAAGCCGTTCCAACGTTTGCACCGGCGCAACATCTCCGTCCAGAATAGCGGGTTTGCCAAGTTGTCGCGCAACGGTCAGCACATCAAGCGCGAGTTCGGGCCAGCGGACGTCCACCAGAACGGCATCGAAGGGTGCGAGATCGGCCTGTGTACAGGAGCGTTTATTCTCGTGGAGCCTGTGATCGTAGAAAGGGACGATCAGTCGCTCCCCTCGGTCATCGATCAGGATGGTGGAGAGCGCTGAGCGCGCACCCTTGGCGACCGTCATGCCGGACGTATCGATGCCACTTTCCGACAGGTCGCGCAGAATGCGGGCGCCCGTCTCGTCATCGCCGACGGCGCCCCATAGGCTTGCCCGACCGCCCATGCGATAGACAGTGTAGGCAGCGCTCGATGCCATGCCCTCGGCAATCTGCAGCATTTCGTAAGGTAGGACTTTGCCTTGCCCCGTCGGCATGTCATGCACGCGAAACAGCGTGTCCAGCACGGCCGCGCCGACGCAGAGTACGTGGCGGCCGCGGTCCTCTTCTTTTCTCTTGCTTTGCATCGATGCTCAGATTCGCTTGCCGGTTTCCTTGTCGAACAGGTGCACCGAAGCGGGATCGATGGCAACACGAACCGTATCGCCGAAGCGGATATCCAGGCGCTCGCGGAAGAGGCAGGCAATTTCTTCGCCATTGCAATTCAGCTTCGCATAGATTTCCGAGCCGGTGCCTTCCACCAGCTCCACCCGTCCTTCGATGCCCGTTTCGGCAGCGCGGATGTGTTCAGGGCGGATGCCGTAGACCAGCTCGCGCCCACCGAGAGACGCGGGATTGGCAGTCGGTGGCAGAGGCAGCGTCACGCCCTTGGCGGTGCGGAAAACGCCTTCTTCGACACGGCCGCGGATGAAGTTCATGGCAGGCGAACCGATGAAGCCGGCGACGAAGAGGTTGGCCGGACGGTCGTAAAGTTCGAGCGGCGCACCGATCTGCTCGATGATACCGTCATGAAGCACGACGATCTTGTCGGCCATGGTCATGGCTTCGACCTGGTCATGCGTCACATAGATCGTGGTGGTGCCGATGCGCTGATGCATGGACTTGATCTCGCCCCGCATCTGCACACGCAGCTTGGCGTCGAGGTTAGAGAGCGGCTCGTCGAAGAGGAAGACCTGCGGATCGCGCACCAAAGCGCGGCCCATGGCAACGCGCTGGCGCTGACCGCCGGAGAGCTGGCGCGGGTAGCGATCCAGCAGCTTCTCCAGTCCAAGAATGCCAGCAGCCTTGTCCACCTTCGCCTTCGTCACGGCGGCATCGACCTTCTTGAGCTTCAGGGCAAAGCCCATATTCTCGGCGACTGTCATGTGCGGATAAAGCGCGTAGTTCTGGAAGACCATGGCGATATCGCGGTCACGGGCGGGGAGGTGGCTGACCTCGCGCGCGCCGATATGGATTTCGCCATCGCTCAGCTCTTCGAGACCGGCGATCATGCGAAGCAGGGTGGATTTGCCGCAGCCGGATGGGCCGACGAGGACGACGAATTCTCCGTCACGGATATCGATATCGATACCGTGGATGACATTGACCGCGCCGAAGCGCTTCTGGACATTCTGAATATTGACGGGTGCCATGATGATTATCCTGTAATAAAAGCTTCCAGCAATCTATCGGGTCAGCCGCCCTTGACGGCGCCTGCGGTAAGGCCCGCGACGATCTGCTTTTGGGCAAACATGGTGAGCAACAGTACCGGCAGCGTGACGATGAGCGCTGCGGCGGCAAGCGGACCCCAGCTGACCTGCTCGAAGGACAGCATGTTATAGACCGCAACCGGAAGCGTTCGCGTTTCGCGGCTGGCCAGCACGATGCCGAAGACGAAATTGTTCCACGAGAAGATGACGGCAAGGATGAAGGAGACCACGATGCCGGGCTTGGCAATGGGAAGCGCCACAAGGCGAAACACCTGCCAGGACGACGCACCGTCGATGCTTGCGGCCTCTTCCAGCTCTTTCGGCGTGGTCTCGAAATAGCCGATCATGATCCAGACGACGATTGGAACCGTCACGACCAGATGGATGATGATCTGCGGCCACAGTGTTCCGAGCAGGTTCAGCCATTGGAACAGAAGAAACAGCGGAATGAGGAAGGAGAGGCCGGGCGTCATGCGGGCGATCATGATGACGATCGCCGCCTTTTCCGCCTTCAGCCGCGCAATGCCGTAGCCTGCCGGAACGCCGATCACCAGCGCAAGAATGGTGGCCGCACCCGTGACCAGCACGGAGTTCCAGAAATAGAGGAAGAAGTTGTTTTCCTCGAACACCTTCACGTAGTTCGACCAGGCGAAGCGCTCAGGTATGAGGATCGGCGGATAGGCGCCGTTATCGATTTCGAATTTCAGCGACAGCGAAATCATCCAGAGGAAGAACAGGATGACGGGGGAGATCATCACCAGCGCAATGAAGAACAGGCCGATGCGGTCCAGGGTTCTGCGGGACATCAGCGATCCTCCATCTCGTTCCATTGGGTGCGCGCACGGACCATCAGAAGAACGAAGGAGAGCGCGATGATGACGATGAAGAAGACGACGGCCATGGCCGATGCATAGCCGATGTCGTAATAGGCGAATGCCGTGTTGTAGAGGTAGATGTTGATCGTTTCCGATGCGGTGCCGGGACCGCCTTGCGTCATCGCGTAGATGATGTCGAAGCTCTTCACCGCATCGATGGAGCGGATGATGACGGCGATCATCAGGAACGGCGCGATCATCGGCATGGTCAGGTAACGGAACTTCTGCCAGGCATTGGCGCCGTCGATTTCAGCGCTCTCATAGGGCTCGCGTGGAACGGCTGCCAGACCACCGAGAACGATAAGCATGACGAGCGGCGTCCACTGCCAGGTTTCCACCAGCACCAGCGAGGGGATAACCGTGGACTGGTTGTAGATCCATTCCAGCGGACCAATGCCGATGAACGACAGAAGATAGTTCAGCACGCCGAGCTGCGGATGGAACATCATCGTCCAGACGAGGGCAATGGCGACCGGGGTCGCCATCATCGGCATGACAAAAACGCCGCGCAGGAAACCGCGCAGCGGGAATTGCGCATCGAACACAAGGGCAGCCAAGGTGCCGAGGAAGAGCGGTGCGACAACCGAGAGCACCGTATAGACCAGCGTGTGCCAGAGCGATTCCCAGAACCGCGCATCACTTGCCAAGCGGATGTAGTTGTCGAAACCGATGAAACTCTGCTCTTGCCCAAGCGTCCAGCGTTGCGCGCTCATCCACAGGGTGAAGACCCAGGGGAAGACGATGACCGCTGCGATGACGACGAGAGCGGGAATGACGAAAGGCCAGTAGTTGGGAGCAAGCCGCGGCGGCTTGCTCCTCTGTGCAGGTTTCGTCACCGCTGCGCTATGTTCGATGCTGACAGACACCATTATCCCTCGCTGCGTGCCAGAACAGGTGCGAACTGTTCGGTCGCCTTCTTGAGTTCTGCGGCGGGATCCGCGCCGCCGATCATGTTGGTGAGGCCGACGCCGTAAATATCGCGGAACTCGGTCACCGGAATGATGACCGGAAGCGCGAGCTTCGACACCTTGCCGGAACCGACCACGGCATCCAGCCACTCGGTCGGCATCTTCACGCCTTCACGCACCTTCGCATCCTCGAGGATGGACTGGCGGAACGGAACGCCGGCACCGGCCTGCAGAAGACGTGCACCCATGTCGTGCGAGATCGCCCACTGGCAGAAGAGATAGGCCGCTTCCTTCTTGGTGCTGGCTTCGACAACCCCAAGACCGTCACCGAATGTGCCGGCCGCCTGCGCAGCCGGACCCTTCGGCATCACGCCGTAGCCGGTCTTGCCGACGACGCGGGACTTTTCGGGGTTTTCGATCGGCGGCGCGAAGCCGACGCCATCCAGCCACATGCCAATCTTGCCCTGAAGGAAGGCAGACTGTGCTTCGGCCCAGTTGAAGCCGGAGACACCGGGAGGTGCTGCCTTGGTCATCAGGCGCTGGTAGAGTTTGGCCGCTTCGACGGCTTCCTTGGATTCGGTGTTGATCTTGCCATCGGTAATCGGCTCTGCGCCGTAACCGAGCATAAAGGTGGTCCAGACCGGTGTATTGGCGTTCTTCAGGCCGCGCGCCACGAAACCGTAGGTGTTGGTCGAGGGATCGGTGATCGCTTCTGCGGCGGCAACCAGCTCTTCGAAGGTCTGAGGATATTTCAGGCCCTTGGCTTCGAAGAGGTCCTTGTTCCAGTAGAGGATCCAGTAATCCACGGAGAAGGGAAGCGAACGCAGAACGCCGTCGCTATCCTTGGCGAACTGCATACCGGCCGCAGCAAAATCGCTTTCGACCAGCGACGGATCGGTCAGTGAAGGGTTCTTCATGAAACCGCTGATATCGGCGAGCCATTTGCCCTTTTCGAACTGGCGCTTCTGAACGTGGTAGCTCAGGTGAACGACGTCGAAGCTTGGCTTGCCTGAGGAAAGCTCGATGACCACCTTCTGGCGCTGCTGCTGTTCCGGCGTGGCCTCGGCATTGACCTTGATGCCAGTGAGCTCTTCGAATTCCTTGATGTGTTTGAGAAGCGTTTCGCTGCGCGGGCTCTTGACCAGATTGACCTCAAGCGTGGTGCCGGCATGCTTCTTCCAATCCACCGCGGCCGATGCAGAGCGCACGCCGAACATGGCGGCACCGCCAAGCGCAGCCGTGCCCGCCAGGAAGGCGCGGCGTGTTGGGCTCATCAATGAATGTGACATGAAGTTCCTCCTCTTATTCGCCGGGATCTCCTCATCCCGGCTTATGGTGATCTTTCAAACCGCGAGTGCTCTGTCCCTCGCGCTACGAATATGGGCAACCAGCCTCTCGACCGCCGTGTCGACATCGCGTCGTTCGACGGCCTCAATGATGGCAAGGTGCTCGACCATGACGGATTTGACATGGCCGGCGATGCGAAAGCGCTCCTGGTTGATCAGGCGCATCTTGATCGAATTGACGCGATAGGCATTCGAGATGATCGAGTTGCCGAGCGCGTCGATAAAGGCGTCGTGCATGCCCCAATCCACGGCCTGGGCGCGTGCATCGAGTTCCGGCGAGCCGTTGCCGCTCTTGGCAAGTTCGGCAATCTCCCGATGGTCTTTCAGCATTGCCGCAATCGCATCGTCGGATGCGGTGCGGGTGAAGTTCGCCACCGCTTCCTTTTCCAGCAGAATGCGGAACTGAAAGGCTTCACGGATGAGGTTGATATCGATATGGGCGACCTGCAATCCGCGCTGCGGCACAGTCTTGATCAGCCCCTCAGCTTCAAGCCGCGGGATTGCCTCGCGGATCGCTCCGAGAGGCAGGCCGGTCAGTTCGACGAGGCGACGCTGGGAAATGAACTGGCCGGGCCGAACGTCGCGCGCGAGAAGATGGTGCGTAAAGCTCTCATACGCCTTCTCTCTCAACGTCGTCTGTTCGGCTACATCGTCCATTTATGATCCCTTTCAAGCCGCCTGTTTGCTGAAGAGCGACCCGAATGCCGCCTCGATCTTTTTACGATCTTCTGCGGAAATGGAAACCAGTGGCGGACGGACGGCATGCCAGATCGTCTCGCCAGTGACGTGAGACACAAGCACCTTTACCGCAGGCGTCACCGGGAACTTCAGAAGTTCGACCACGAGATCCTGAACGCGGGTGTCATCCTTGCCCTCGACCGCCATGGCGCGGATTTCCGCGGGAAGGAAGTTGGCGCAGCCGGAGATGGCGCCCTGACCCCCCATGCGAACGCCCTGAGCCAGATGACGCTCGTCGCCGATCAGGATGATCAGGTCGCCATGTTCCTTCAGAAGCCGTTCCGTATGCGGCCAATTGCCGGAGGAGTCCTTCACGCCAACGACGATGCCGGGGAAGGCCTGCTTCAAGCGGCCGACAAGTTCGACCGACAGCGTCACCATCGTCACCGAGGGAATATTATAGACGAGGATGTCGCGCGCGGTCGAACCGATCTGCGAGAACACCGACGCGAACCAGTCGAACAGACCGTCATCGCTGACATTCTTGAAGTAGGAAGGTGGGGCCAGAAGAATGTTGCGGACACCTGCGTCGAGGGCGGCAAAGGCTTGGTCGGCAGCATCCTGTGCCGAATCGACCAGAACACCGACGACGATGTTTTTCGGCGAGATGCCGGCACTCAGGCAGGAGGCCAAAATGTCGGCGCGCTCGCGGGTGCCGATGGAGCTTCCTTCGCCGGTGGTGCCGAACAGGGTGATGCTGTCACAGCCGGACGATAGCGCCCACTCGGCCTGCTTGATCATCGCATCGATGGCAATGGTGCCATCCTGCATAAAGGGTGTCGTCAACGCTGCCGAGAGGCCGAACTTACCAGTCACGTGCATGCTCCTCCAAAACTGATGAAGAAGTGATAAGACATTAACATGTCAGTTGTAAAGTCACCGGTGTTCAGTTTGTTGTTATGGCTTGAAATTAATTTCGGACACTGGAAGCACCACATGTGCTGACGTCGAAGAGGATGAAAGATCCGCATGAAGCGGGCTGAATCAGGCGGGGTAGATGCTGTGACCGCGACGTGGCGCCCGGGCCACAGCCAGCTTTAACTCTGTTGAAATTCGTGCGCTGGGCCACTTTAGCAATAGGTGGTTAACCTTTATTTTTTATCTCAGTGGCTGTGCCAATTGTCCGTTTATGATGAGTGTACAGGCTGTCATGCGTTTTCCCCGATCCAATTTTAATAATCCAGGCAATGCGATAGAGGGGGGAGAGGCTGAATCGGCAGACAACATGGTTCAGCATCCCCAAATCCAAGCCTCCCCGGCGCAAAGCTTAACGAGAGCTGAGCGCGCCGCCGTGGGTCGTAACGCCGATCAGATCGCCGCCAATGCGATCGAAGGCCGCCCGGATATGCCTGGCTGGCAGAACGCCTTCACGCTGGGGCCGAATGTGCGCTTTTCCCGTACGCCACAGAGCATCTTCGCCAAGAAGAATGCTGCGGGTGAGGACATCGTAGATCAACCTGCCGAGCAGGGCGAGATGGACCCCTCCGCAGCTCAAGATACTGTTGCGGTGTCTACGACGTCGACCGCGCCGCAGCCGGCACCGGTGGAGCGCCGCATTGCAAAACCTGCGGTATTGCCGCAGCCGCCAGGTGCTACGGGTGCCCGGGCCCTCAGCTACCGCCTGCGCCGCGAACTGGCGTTGCGCCAGCAGCAGGAGCTTTTGCAGCAGGCCGAAGCCCCTACGCCCGTAGAAACCGCGGCTCAGCCCGCCACCGATGAAGCACCGCAAGAAAGTGTCATTCGAGAAGAGATCGATGTTACCTGCTTCCCGGAGGAGCGACATCATAAGCCCACGCTCGATGTGCCGTCCTTCACCACTTATCTTTCCGATGACATGTTCTGGGAAGTCATGAATCTTGACGTCGAGGGCACGATTGCGCCAGACCGTCAGCCCATGCGCCTGTCTGAACTGGCCAGGCTGAAGGCGCAACGCGTGTCCACGGCGAAACTCACCGCAGTTCCGCAGCAGCCGGCCTCCATCCACGGCCCGCTTCTGCGCCAGCCTCGCCCGGTCGAGCCTGTCATCATTCGCCAGCAGCCCCGGCCAAGCCTGCCTGCCATGCCGGTATCGGCCGAATTGAATGGATCGGCTGTCTCGCTTTACCGCGAAGTCGGTGTTCGCGGCCCTCAACCAATTCAATCCGAACCGGAAGAGATCGTCGAGACGATGCCGGTCGAACAGGACGCGCCTGTTGTAGAGGTTGTCGAACCGATTGCGATTGAGGCCCCGTCTCCGCGTCGCGAAACCCGCACGGTCGCCCGCAACAATCAGCCAATGTTCCTTGATGCACCGGTCTTCGGGGAAGGCGAATACGAGTATCCGCCGATCGACCTTCTGCAGCCGCCGCAGGTGCAGCAGACCACGACAATGACACCGGAAGCGCTGGAGCAGAGCGCAGGGCTTCTGGAAAGCGTACTCGAAGATTTCGGCATCAAGGGTGAGATCATCGATGTGCGCCCCGGCCCGGTCGTGACACTTTATGAATTCGAGCCCGCACCCGGCGTCAAGTCTTCGCGTGTCATCGGCCTGTCGGACGATATTGCCCGCTCCATGTCGGCGCTTTCGGCCCGCGTCGCGGTCATTCCCGGCCGCAATGTCATCGGTATCGAACTTCCCAACCCCGTGCGCGAAACCGTCTATTTCCGCGAACTGATCGAATCCCACGATTATGCCGATACGCGAATGAACCTGGCGCTTTGCCTCGGCAAGACCATTGGCGGTGAGCCGGTGGTGGCAGAGCTTGCCAAGATGCCCCACCTTTTGGTGGCGGGCACGACTGGTTCCGGTAAGTCGGTTGCCATCAACACCATGATCCTGTCGCTGCTCTACCGGTTGAAGCCGGAAGAATGCCGCCTGATCATGGTAGACCCGAAGATGCTCGAGCTTTCCGTCTATGACGGTATTCCGCATCTCCTGACCCCAGTCGTCACCGATCCGAAGAAGGCCGTCATGGCACTGAAATGGGCGGTGCGCGAGATGGAGGATCGCTATCGCAAGATGTCGCGCCTCGGCGTTCGCAACATCGACGGCTACAATGCGCGCGCTGCCGCTGCTCGCGCCAAGGGCGAGACGGTGATGTGTAACGTCCAGACCGGTTTCGACCGCGCAACGGGCGAGGCAGTCTACGAGCAGGAGGAAATGGACCTCACGGCCATGCCGTACATCGTCGTCATCGTCGACGAAATGGCCGATCTGATGATGGTGGCCGGCAAGGAAATCGAGGGCGCGATCCAGCGTCTGGCGCAGATGGCGCGTGCCGCCGGTATCCATCTGATCATGGCGACACAGCGTCCCTCGGTGGATGTCATCACCGGCACGATCAAGGCCAACTTCCCCACACGCATCTCCTTCCAGGTCACCTCGAAGATTGACAGCCGCACGATCCTTGGCGAACAGGGCGCCGAACATCTTCTCGGCCAGGGCGATATGCTGCACATGATGGGCGGCGGACGCATCGCCCGTGTTCATGGCCCCTTTGTATCGGACGAGGAAGTCGAAAAGGTCGTCGCGCATCTGAAGACGCAAGGCCGCCCTGAATATCTGGGAACGGTGACGGAAGATGCCGACGAAGCCGATGAAAGCGAGGATGAGGACAGCGCCGTCTTCGACAAGACCGCCATGGCCGAAGACGATACCGCCGATCTCTATGAGAAGGCCGTGAAGGTGGTGCTGCGCGACAAGAAGTGCTCGACCTCCTACATCCAGCGTCGTCTGTCGATCGGCTACAACCGCGCGGCCTCTCTCGTAGAGCGCATGGAGCAGGAAGGCATTGTCGGTCCTGCCAACCATGTCGGCAAGCGCGCCATCATCATCGGTGAGCGTGATACCCACGAGGTGCCGGGCGCTGTTGACTGAAGATACTCACGAGCCCGTTAACGTGTTCGCCGCGGAGCGATGACCTTCTAGGCATGCTCTCGCGGCGACGCATACGTCTTGCTGAAAATGGCGATTGCAGAGCAGACGCCGATGATCTGCATCGCTGCTCCGATCGCTTCAGCTGGCGTCGGAAACCGACCTTCAAACATGAAGCCATAGGCGAGACCAAAGACTGTTTCCGCCACGATGAGTTGGGCCGCGAGAGCCAGCGGCAATCGCCGAGATGCAATGACCCAGCACCAAGTGGCGAGCCACGATCCAGCCAGTCCCATGACGAGCGCCCATGCGAAAAACCTCAAGGCTTCCGCCGACGATGCCGTGTGAGCTAAATCGAAAGACGCGAGTGGGAGCAGCAGCAAGCTTCCCATCGCCGCTCCGATCCCTTGCAACCCCGTCCACTTTAGGCCGTCCGGCGCGTCTGGAGACCGCATCACGGTCGCGTTCACCAGACCATAGACGATCCAGATCGCCAGCGCTGCAGAGCTAGCAGTAACGCCGAGCAGGATTGATGTCGCATCATCCAGGCCGGCGACGTCGAGCGCTGCGACATTTACAAGCCCCACACCGATTGCGATCAACGCCAGGGGCATTGCGACAACTCTCCACGGGGCGGAAGCGCTCTGAAAATTGGCGATGATGGCTAGGATGACCGGCATCGTGCCGATGATAACCGGCGGAATCGCCGCGCCAGCAAACTGCACGGCGAAGGCTGCGCTGATGAAGTAGCCGACATATCCTGCGCTGCCCAGCAGAAGTCCTATCAGAAGGCGAAAGGGGGCCATGCCTTCAGGCCGGAAACGTCGATCGATCATGAGCAACAGGCAGGCGAGCCCGAAGATTCCATAACGCGCAATTGCCAAATCCCACGTCGTGAAGGGCTCACCACCCGAGGGGCAATGAAGGTGAGGCCCCATAAGGCGCAAGTAACGAGGCCTGTTACGATCCCGAGCAGCATAACTTTCTCCTGTTTGAGAAATCATCCTATGCAGCTTGAAGGATTGATATGGAGTTTCTGAGCTTGGAGTCGTAATGTGACCGCTATGTCGAAGGCAAAAGAGGTTTCAAACCTTCAAACTAAAAAATCGTCGCTCGATGCGATTGACGTGCAGATCGTCGCGGCACTCGATCGCGACGCTCGCCTATCGATGAGTAAGCTTGCCGGCCTCGTTGGAATGTCGGCACCGAGCGTCGCGGAGCGGGTTCGGCGCTTGGAGACATCCGGCATCATCCGGGGATTCAATCTTGATCTGGACATGAGGGCAGTCGGCTATCAGGTGCGGGCTATGGTGAGAATCCGGCCACTGCCAGGCAAGCTGCATCTTGTCGAGCGACTGATTCAGGAGACGCCTGAGTTTGTCGAGTGCGACAAAATCACCGGCGACGATCCTTTCCTGGCTCGTCTTGTGGTGCACTCCATTGAGGAGATGGACGATGTTCTCGAAGCGCTTTCGGAACATGCCGTCACAAGTACCGCCGTCATCAAGGGAACGTCTGTAAAGCGGCGTTTGCCGCCACTATAAACCTAGATCAGGACCGATGCGGCCGTTGTGGACGGCCATCCAAGTCCGTCCGGAAGAAGTACTACCGCGCGCCCTTCACGCCATTCACCCCCGATACCTCGAAGGCATCGGCAGGCACGGGGCGACCGACGAAATAGCCTTGGACGTGGTCGATCCGGAACTGGTGCATCAGGTCCAACTGCTCGACGGTCTCCACACCCTCGACCAGGATTTTCGGCCCGCGATTGCGGATGAGGCTGATGATGTCATTCAACATGATCCTGCCTCGGGGCGTCGAGCCGTCATGGAGGAAGGACTTATCGATCTTGACGGTGTCGAATTCGATCAGTCTCAACCAGGAGAGGCCAGCAAAGCCGGTGCCGAAATCATCCAGCCAGATCTTGATTCCAAGCATCCTCAGATCGCTGATGCAGCGCAGGACATCGGAATCCATGTCCATTTCGAGACCTTCGGTAATTTCCAGGGCGAGTTGGCCGCCTGAAATACCAAGCTCTCCCAGGATCGCCGCGACCGAGGTGGCAAAGCCCGGACGTTTCAACTGAATGGGCGATACGTTGACGCTGACGACCTGCACCTTGGCGGTCTGCAGCATCTGCTGGCAGGCGGTGCGAATGGCCCAAAGGCCGAGATCGGTAATCTTGCCGATCCGTTCGGCGATGGGGATAAAGATACTGGGTGGAACCTGCGTCCCGTCCAGCAGTCTGAGGCGCATCAGGGCTTCGGCTGCCTGGACACGATTGGTCACGAGGTTCCGGATAGGCTGGTAGACCAGCGAAACGAGATCCTGCTGGATGGCGATATCCAAGAGAGCCGCAACATTCTCAGTATCGTCGCTGGTCAGTGGATCGTCGGGGTCGAAAAGCTTGATCCGGTTGCGTCCGCTTTCCTTAGCGAGATAGAGCGCCCGATCGGCCTCGTGTATCACGCGTTCCAGTTTCGGCATCGGCATCGGTCGTGCATAGGATGCGCCGACGCTCACCGTGATGACGGAGGTGCCATCCCGCCGTCGTTCATGAGCGAGACAGAGATTTTCGACCGTGCGGCGGAGAAGCCCGGCAACATGATCGATCTCTTTAGGTGTCTTGTAGCGCATGAGCGTGATGAACTCTTCCCCACCATAGCGACCCACCAAGGCATCATAATCGCTCATTGCCGCCTGGAGTGCGTGGGCAACCTGGATGAGACAGCGGTCGCCCTCCTGATGACCGTAGTAGTCGTTGTATTTCTTGAAGAAATCGACATCGATCAGGAAGACCGCGAAACTCCGCTTCGACGTGATCCAGTCGCTCCACAGGCGGCGCAAATGGGCGTCGACGGCGCGCCGGTTGGCGACGCCCGTCAGCGGGTCGGTATTGGAAAGCCTGAACAAGGCTTCACCACGCTCATCGGCTTCACGCTGCCGAACCTTGGCTTCAATAGCGCTCAGAAGGACACGAGCGCGCTCCCGATTGAGCCGCCAGTTCACATAGGAGGTGAAGCTGAAGCAGGCGAGATAGAAGGTGCCGAAGGAGATCTGGTAATAGACGTCCTTGTGCAGGAAGCTGAGAGCCACGAAAAAGATGAGGAGGACGATGCTGGAAGCAAGAAGCGAGAGGCCGAAATTGAAGGTGAAAAACAGGTTCGCACCCATCATGAAGATGGCGCCGAACACCATGTAGTAGGACATGTTGATGGTGTGGATTGTCATCATAGCCGGCAGCAGCCAGCCGAGATAGCCACACACCAGCGCCGCGGCGCACGTCACATCCATGAGGTCGGTTCTTGTTCCCGCTCTCACTTGCGATTCCAGAATGAGCAGAGCGGCAATGCCGACGACGAAGCGCGCGAAAATCGTGTGAATGGAAACGTCTGGAACCAGAAGCACATCGGTCACTGAAAACAGCAGATAGATGAGGACGGCAACCCAGAGACCCTGACGGATTGCCCTTCGGCGCTTGACGTCCGCTTCTTCGAAGAAGTGCTGTCGCACGCGCGTTTCAGAGCCGGTGCGCGATGCATCCGCCTGCAGATCGAGGTCCACACTCTGTGCCAAACTGTGCGTCATGCACATTCCTAAAGGTTGTACGAATTTTCGGCGAGCGATCATCCTCGCCTCATAAATTTCAATGCACGATCTGCTCCACCCCCTTTGCGTCCGAGCTCTCCTTTGGCGGAAACAGGGGAAGTTTGCCCAATGATCATACTCGCATGCCGATTAAGTTTCTTTGAATCTTACTCCCGTAATTTTAGCCATTAGTCATACCTTAATGGTTAAGGCCTAGAAACGAATTCCTCTTCCCTAGTTATTCAATCGCTGGCCCTGAGCAGCAAGGTCATCGATTAACCTAGGATTAACAGTGGCTTAAAAGGGGATTTAGTGGTGGCTCGAAACAATAGGATCGTGCTGGACGGACAGAGCTTGGTCACGCCGGATTCAGTTTCCAACGAATTACTGACGCAGAATGACAGCAACTCGCAGCGTGATCTTGCTGTTGCGGAAGCAGAAGTGGCGCTTATTCTCAACCTGGCACACCAACAGTTTATTGCCAATGCAGCGCCTGCAACCATTATACACTCGGTTGCGGGTAGGCTCCACCAAATGCGAAGAAAATACGACTATAGCGTGTGGATAGGGGTTCTGCCGCTGATCCAACAGCATCCTGTCGCCGACTACTTTCTGGAGGATCCCTTTACGAAGTGGTCCTTTGAAAAACCGCGTGGCTACTCCGGCGATGCGCAACTACTGGATTTTATCTACGGTCACGCCAGCGTCGCGGACCGCATCCAAGCCGCCTCTCCCCTGGGCACTGCCCTTTACGATTATACCCGCGAAGCTTCGTCCTCCGTCGCAGTGCGCGAACGGCGCGATATTCTGACGCGTTACGTCGATGACATTGCGCAGGAAAAGGGGCCGGAGACCGAGATTCTCACCATCGCAGCCGGTCATTTGCGCGAAGCAAACCGCTCGCAGGCGCTCGCCTCAAATGGCATCAAACGCTGGGTTGCTCTTGATCAGGATCCGCTGAGCATCGGTTCCATCGCGCGTGACTTTGCCGGCACCAGCGTCGAAGCTGTCGATGGTTCGGTCAAAGATCTTCTTGCTCGCTCCCACGATCTTGGACAATTCGACTTTGTCTATGCCGCAGGTCTCTATGATTATCTGACGGACAAGGTTGCGATCAAGCTGACGAGGCGATGCCTCGATATGTTGAAGCCCGGCGGTACCTTTCTCTTTGCCAACTTCGCCGAAGATATTGCCGTCGATGGCTATATGGAATCCTTCATGAACTGGACGCTGCTTTTGCGCAGCAAGGCGGATATGTGGAAGATCATCAATGCCAGCATCGCTCCATCCCTTGCTGAAAGCGAGGTCTTTCATGGGCAGAACCACAACATCGTCTATGGCGTCATCAGGAAGCTCTAAGTCTTCTCTGCTGTGTCGCATCGACGAACAGAGATTGCGCGTCGATGCTCTAGCCTCAGAGTGCCGTGCCGTGTGCCTCCTGCAGCCATTACCCAAATCGATCTCGGCGCTTCAAAAAATCGGAGAAGTCAGGAAATCGCTCTGGCGAGTGGAATGATTGCGGGGTAATCCTAGCTGCGAACAGGCCACGCGATGCTTGTGGCTCGATTTTGGAAGCTTGGAGTGCATGATGGAAAAGAAGCGTTACTACTCTGATTTTGGCGGGTTGCCAGGGCAGACGGAGCTGCTTTCCAGCAAAGCGGTGTTTACCACCGCCTATGCGGTCATTCCCAAGCGGGTCATGTCTGACATCGTCACCAGCGTGTTGCCGCATTGGACCGATACGCGCGCCTGGATCATCGCTCGGCCGATGACGGGATTCTCCGAGACCTTCGCGCAGTATATCATGGAAGTGCAGCCGGGTGGTGGAAGCGACAAGCCGGAGCCCGACACCCGCGCTCAAGCCGCAATTTTCATGGTCGATGGCGAGATGACGATCACCTTCCAGGGCCAAGAGCACGCTCTTCGCTCAGGCTCTTTCGCCTACATCCCGGCGGGAAGCGAGTGGTCGCTGCGGGCCAAGGGCGGCTCGGCCGCGAAATTTCACTGGGTTCGCAAGGTGTTCGACAAGGTCGAAGGTCTCGGGTTGCCGCCGGCCATCTTCACGCATGAAGACGAGCATGAACTCTCCGCCATGCCAGACACAGAAGGCAAGTGGGCGACCACCCGCTTTATCGATCCTGCGGATGACCGTTACGACATGCATCTCAACATCGTCACCTTCGAACCGGGCGCCACCATCCCTTTCATGGAAACCCATGTCATGGAGCACGGCCTCTTTGTACTCGAAGGCAAAGCTGCCTATCGCCTTAACAATGATTGGGTGGAAGTCGAAGCAGGTGACTTCATGTGGCTGCGTGCCTATTGCCCGCAGGCCTGCTACGCTGGCGGCCCAGGACGTTTCCGCTATCTTCTCTACAAGGATGTCAACCGCCACGTAAAGCTGTGGTAGGCCACGGCATCGTCCTGAAATTCAATGACGACGCTTGAGGTCAAGTGCTCAGGAGCGCGCCCAACCAAAACGGGTGCGCTCTATCTGCTTTGAGTGAGGGCCTTGTGCTTTCCCGAACTCGTCTGTCATTTTTGGCCGATGCTATAGAAGTTTTAGCCAGGAATCTGGATGTCCATTTCGCCGATCCCCTCCCAGCGAGCGCTGATCCGCGTTGCTTCACCAAGGCGGATCATACCGCACAAGCTGCCAGTGGTGATCACCTGACCGCGCTTAAGCCCGCCTAAGTGATCGTTCTGCGCGTTGGCATAAGCGAGAAGAGGTGCGACCGGGTCCATTTGCGGATGCACCGGTATGGCACCGAACAGAATATCATCCTCCGCCTCGACCATCAGCGGCGGCAGGCTCGGATCCTGAAGGGCAAGTGCCTCCATGATGGCCGAATCGATCGCCGGTCCAAGGACGAAGGAGTGGTTAGCGAGCCTGTCGGCAAGGAACAGCGGAAACGGCACGCGGTTTTCTTCCGTCAAACGATAGCTCACGAACTCTGCCCCGAGGTTGATGGATTCAACCGCTTTCAGGATCATCTCGCGCGTATAGCTTTCGCCGAGCGGCAGCATGGGCAAATCCTCGGCAAGCACGAAGCACACTTCGATTTCGATGCCGACAGCACCGGGTTTCGGGACGGTGAGCGTGCTGTCCTGAACCTCGTCATAAAGATCGAGCAGGGGGGCTGCGACCGGGCGACCATTGTTCAGACCAAGCTTCCAGCCTGCCACGTCCTTGCCGAGCGTGCCAACGGCCAGCGCCTGGACGGCCATGGCGGTGTCGATCGTCGCAGGGATGAGGTTTCGGCTTTCGAGCTTCTCGGCGCTGATGGACGACTGTCGTGCTTCAGCTTCAGCCAGAACCATGCCGAGCCTGATATTCGCTTCCGTGATCGTCGTCATTTATTTCCCCGCAAGTCCGGCCTTTAAAGCTTCATTACAGGCAAATTTCTTGCTGACAAGGGAATGGCGCAAAGCGGGGAAACAAAAGGGCAGTCGTCAACACAATATTAACCATGATATCGTGTCGATCTACATGCCTGTTTGCTGATAAAAAATGGGGAAGATCACAAACCTTCATCTACCGCTTGATCGATTCGGGAGCGACTATTTTCGGTGAACGCCGTAGGGGACGAGATATCGCAAAAGAAAAAGGTGGCAGATCTCCCTGCTGAAGCAAAACCACCAATGTTTGAGTTTATCAAAGCGCCGCCCGCTTTCGATAGAGGGGGCGGCGCTTCTCCATTATATACGGCGGCCAGGCAGTTGCGGGAGAAGAACCGTCAGCAGTCCCAGCAGAGGCAGATACGAGCAGACCTGATAGACGAACTCGATGCCTTGCCGATCGGCAAAGACGCCAAGGACCGCAGCACCAATCCCACCGAAGCCGAAGGCAAAGCCGAAGAACATGCCGGCAATCAACCCGACGCGACCGGGTACCAGTTCCTGCGCGAAAACGACGATTGCGGAAAACGCAGACGAGAAGATGAAGCCGATGACGACCACGAGAACTGCCGTCCAGAAGAGGTTGGCATAGGGCAGGATCAAGGCAAACGGTATGACGCCAAGGATCGAGAACCAGATAACCACGCGCGAGCCGAATCGGTCGCCGATAGGCCCGCCGAAGAATACACCGGCAGCGGACGCGCCGAGGAACAGAAACAGCAGGATTTGCGCATTCTGCACCGAAACACCGAACTTCTCGATGGTGAAGAAGGTGAAGTAGCTGGAAATGCTGGCAAGATAAGCGTTTTTCGTCGCGGTCAGGACCACGAGAACGGCAAGCGTCATCAACACCTTGTTGCGGGGCAGCGGCAACTCACGGCTGACAGGTCGTTTTCCTGCCGCACTGCGCCGATGGCGGCTGTACCAGATACTGACCCATGACAGGATGGCAAAGCCGGTCAGCGCAATGATCGAAAACCAGCTTAGAACCTCCTGGCCTCTCGGAATGACGATGAAGGCCGCAAGCAGCGGTCCGATTGCGGTGCCCGTATTGCCGCCCACCTGGAAGAAGGATTGTGCCAGACCGTGGCGTCCACCGGAGGCGACGCGCGCCACACGGGATGCTTCAGGGTGGAAGATCGCTGAGCCGATGCCGATCAGGCAGGCGCCGAGCACCAGCACAGGGAAACTATGGGCATAGGCCAGAGTGATGAGGCCCGTGCAGGTGGAGAGCATCGCGGCTGGAAGCGAGAACGGCATGGGCCATTTGTCGGTGGCGACGCCGACGGCTGGCTGCAACAGTGATGCCGTCACCTGGAAGGCGAAGGTCAAAAGCCCGATCTGTCCGAAGTCGAGCGCATAATTGGCTTTCAGCAGCGGATAAAGCGACGTCAGCAGCGACTGCATGATGTCGTTCAGCATGTGGCAGAAGCTTGCCGCCGCGATAATGGAAAAGGTGGTCACTTCGGGGGGTGAAGCCGGGATTGGTCACTCTGGCCATGAGGGTATCTCCAAACACGCGCTTGCACGCGTCGGCTTCTTCTGAAAGCTCGGCCTTTCATGTTCAAGGTCAAATTTGCGGATTTCGTGTATTTTAGCAAAATAACATCTGCACCAAAGCGTCTTTCGCTTTGGCCGCGTTGATCATCATTGCAGCTCCGGCCTGGAAAGACCGAAGCTGCAATAAGCTTGGCGTGTTTCCATTTAACAAGGAAACGGTCTAGCCGATCAGACCGTTCTAAGAACGAGGAAAGATTGCTCCTCGGCAGTTGCGTCCAGTTCCAGCACGTGGCTTGTTTCGATGTGATCCTCCGTCCACACGTTCTGGAACCGCTTGTCTGATAGTTCGGCGGGAAGCTCGATGGTCACTCCGCCGCCAAGCGTCGGCGGAAGAACCTGATCCGCACCCCGTGCGAGCGTGAAGCGCGGGACAACAACCAGCACGGCTTGCTCACCATGCACTCTGGCGAAGGCCATAAGGTTGCCGGAGCGCGACGTCGCGCGAAGCGGCACATAGTCCCCTTCATTGAAAAGATCGGCAGCGGCCTGGCGCAGATGCAGCAGGGTGGCGATGACAGACTGCTTCAGCGAACCATCGTACCAAGCGGAGACATCGGCTATATCAGGCTTGCGGCCTTCTGCCAGGCGTTTCGACAGAGCGTCGTAATCCGGTTCGCGGCGATTGTCGGGATCGACGAGGCTGAAATCGAAACCTTCGCTGCCCTGATAGATGTCAGGAATTCCAGGCGCCATGAGCTTGATGATCGTCTGCGTGAGGCTATTTGCAAGGCCGGCCTCGATGAAGGGTTTGATCGTCTCGGCGAAGCCCTTGAGAAAGTCTCGGTTGTCTAGCGAGAAGAGATGCGAGGCATAGCCGAGAACAGCCTCTTCATACGCCTCGTTGGAGTCGCCCCAGTCGGTTCTGAGTTTCGCCTCACGCAGCGCTTTCTCCAGGTAGGTGAGGAAGCGATCCTTCAACTGCTCGACCGTCTTCTCGTCATCGGCATCGAAGCGAGGAGGGAGAAATCCGGCGAGCGCCTGGTAAATCATCCACTCGACTTCAGGCTCCGGAGCCGGACCATCTTGAAGCTGCCGAACAGCCTTGGCGTTGGTCTCACGCCAGTCCTCAACGGCTGCAATCCAGACGTCAGGTGCTTCCGACACAGCATAGAGGCGGGCTCTGGCATCTTCGCCGCGCTTCGTGTCATGCGTGGAGGTGCCTGAAATCCCTTTCGGCTGCCGCTCCTTGCGGATGCGCATCTCCTCATGAAAATGATCGAGCGAGAAGTCAGGCTGGATGGGCTCGGCGCCGACTTCGTTCAGGCCAAGCAGCAGGTTGTGGCGGAAAAACAGCGTATCCTCGATGGACTTCGCCATGATCGGTCCGGTCAACTGCTGGAACTTGGTGCGGAAGGTCACCGCATCCTGCTCCGCAGAGCTCGGCACGTCACCCTTGAGGATGCCGGTGATCAAGGCAAGCGCCTCAATCGAGACGGCATGGCCAGCGTCGCCAATGGCTTCTATAACTTGGTCCAGAAGGGCCTTGTCGTCCGCGCGCAAGCCCTCAGGCGTTCCGTAGGTGCGGTAGACCGTGAAGGCAATCAGCATTTCGCTGAGCGCGTCTTTCAGTTCGCTTTCAGGAGTGGGACGTCCTGCTTGCTCCGCAATCTTGGCTGCCAGTGTCACTAGGACAGAGACCTCACCCTCGAAGTTCCTGCTGACCATCAGGAGCTTCGCTGCGCGCAACTGCTCCTCCGCATCGCGTCGGTTTTCTCCGAGCGCTTCATAGGCGGACTGCAACACCTCAAGTTTCTTGCCATCTACCAAGGCATGGCTGAGGGCGGCAATGAACTCGTAGCCGGTCGTACCAGAAACCGGCCAATCGGCTGGGAGTTGTTCGCCTTCTCCTAAGATTTTCTCGACGACGATATAGCAGTCCGGTCCTACGGCCTCTCTTAACCAATCAAGATAGCCCTTGGGATCCGCAAGACCATCGATGTGGTCAAGACGCAGGCCTTGGACGGCACCGCTGTGGACAAGTTCGAGGATCAGCCGATGACTATCCTCGAAGACCGCCTTGTCTTCTACCCGCACGCCCGCAAGGCCCGTGACCTCGAAAAAGCGTCGATAGGACAAGTCGCTCGCCGCATCTCGCCAGGACATCAGCCGGTAGGGCTGTTGGTCATGCAGCTCAGACACCGAAGCCTTATCCGAAATCTTCAAAATCTCTGCCTCACGCCCGTCATATGTTGCGGGGTGGAGTGGAAACAGGGATTCGAAATAGGCAAGAACCGGCTTGCCAGTCTTCGGATCGGACTTGATGGCCAAATCGCCTGCCTCCAGCACGGCGTCAAAATCATCGCCGAGAACCGGCAAGGTCAAGCGCCGCGACCAGTCGATATCGAAATGGCGAGCATAACGGCTCTCCGCACCATGCTCGATTACATCTTTCCACCAGGGCGTCTCAAGCGATGCGGCCATATGATTGGGAACGATATCGAGGATGAGACCGAGCCCGGCATCCTTCAACGCTTCGACCATGCGGTCGAAACCAGCCCGGCCGCCGATCGCGGGATCGATCTCATTCGCGTCGGTGACATCGTAGCCATGCGTGGATTCCGATGTCGCCGTGAAGATTGGTGACGCATAGAGATGGCTGATCCCGAGCTTTTTCAGATAGGGCACGAGAGCGCTTGCGCGATCAAACGTCATGCCGTTACGGAATTGCAGGCGATAGGTGGCGGTCGGAAATTTCATGCGACAATCCCAAAAGTGGCCGCTGCTTTGGCCGGTGAAAGCTGGCGAAAGGACCAGTGGTGGGCTTCAGCGTTCTGGTCCGGAAGATGTGTGAAGCGCTGCGCAAACTGCTCTTGGGGGAGAGTAGTTCCACCCGCTGAGTCGGTTTGCGTTATGACGATCAAGCATCGAGAAATTCGGGAGATGCACGTGAACCTTTTGCATCGACTTCTGTTTGATGCAGTGCACAACAGCACGAGGGGCTCCGGTGGTTCAGACATTCGATTTCGGTCCAGCTATTTCCGATCAAGACATTGAGTTTCGCCTTTGGGCACCTCTGCATGATGAGGTGCTGCTCAACATCGAAGGCGCTCCGCCGGAGGCGATGAAGCGGGACGATGAGGGCTGGCACCGGCTGCGCAAGCCGACCCCCGAGGCCGCATTACGATACAGCTTTACCTTGGCCGATGGCTTGAAGGTTCCAGATCCCGCCTCGCGCTTTCAGCCGCATGATGTCCATGGTCCGAGTGAGCTTGTCGATCTGTCGAGCTTTCCATGGAAGAGCTCCGATTGGCACGGTCGACCTTGGGAGGAGATCATTATCTATGAACTCCACATCGGCACCTTCAGCGACGAAGGCACCTTCCAAGGCGCGATTGCCCATCTCGATCACCTGCGTGATCTCGGCGTCACCGCTATCCAGATCATGCCTGTTGCGGATTTTCCAGGCGGCTACAATTGGGGCTATGACGGCGTCATGCCCTATTCGCCGGACAGTAGCTATGGACGTCCGGAAGACTTGATGGCGCTGGTCGATGCCGCCCATGAGCGCGGGCTCTGCGTTTTTCTCGATGTGGTGTACAACCACTTTGGCCCAGACGGCAATTATATGCCCAACTACGCGCCGCTCTTTTCCCCCCATCACGAGAACCCTTGGGGGCAAGGCTTGAATTACGACGACGAGCAATCCGAGTATGTGCGTGAGTTCATCATTCAGAACGCCATCTATTGGGTGACGCAATTCCGGTTCGATGGCCTAAGGCTCGATGCCGTTCATGCGATCATCGACGATAGCGATGAACATCTGCTGACGGAACTCGCGCGCCGCGTTCGTGCCGCCGCGGCTGACCGGCACATTCATCTGATCGTCGAGAATGAAGACAATGACAGCGATCTCTTGAGCCGTGACGAAGAGGGGAAACCAGAGCGTTTCACCGCGCAATGGAATGATGACATCCACCACGTGCTTCATATCGCTGCGACTGGCGAGACCTTCGGTTACTACAAGGCCTACTCCGACGACGACAACCAGATTGGTCGCGCCCTTGCGGAAGGCTTCGCCTTCCAGGGCGAGCATATGCCCTACCGCGATGAGGAGCGCGGCAAGCCGAGCGCGCACTTGCCGCCCACGGCTTTTATCTCCTTCATTCAAAATCACGATCAGATCGGCAACCGCGCACTCGGCGACAGGATGCAGACCTACGCACCGGAAGCGGCACTGAAGGCGATTACCGCGATCTATCTCCTCGCGCCGCAAATACCGATGCTGTTCATGGGCGAAGAGTGGGGTTCGCGCGATCCCTTCCGCTATTTCTGCGATTTCAACGAGGACCTGAACCAGAAGGTGAGGGATGGGCGCCGCGAGGAGCTTTCTCGCCTCCCGGGCTTCGATGGCGAGGATTTACCAGATCCGACCGCCAAGGACACCTTCATCGTCAGCAGGCTCGACTGGTCGAAGGTGGGAGATGATGAAGCAAGCCAGTTGCTGAGTTTCTATAGGACGCTGCTCGACCTGCGGAAACAGCACATCGTGCCGCTGCTGAAGACGATCATCCCCGATACAACGCGTTACGATGTCAGAGACGGGGTTGTCACCGTCGACTGGGGAATGGAGGACGGAGCAACGCTTCGCCTGATTGCCAATCTTTCCGAAAATAATGGTGAGATCGAGACTGACGCGACAACAGGCGTCGAGCTTTTCAGTCTCGGAACCGTCAGCGCAACGGGCATATCGCCATGGGCTGTCCGGTGGACCTTGCATCCCGCTTGATTAGGAAGTCAGGCGGTTTTGACGCCTGACAATCATCCTGCTTTGCAAAGGACATGATGCAGCAGCTTTGCCTGCCTCGCACATGCGTGGCTTGCAATCGACAATTCCGATAGCCAAGCATGCAATATTTTCGGTTGATCTTTGCGTCCAGTCGGGTGAGCATCCCCTTTCGGGTTGATTTGCTGTTTGCGCGACAGGCCAGTCAGCCCGTTATTCATTGATCTATTTTGACGTATGGGGAACAAAAAGACTTTCAAAATCTACCGTCGAAATTTCGATCCGCTGGGGCTTGGGCCGATGTCATATCGATGCCGTCCCCGGTGCTGCAAGTCACAGAGCATTGTCGGTACAGTTCGAAGAAGGACATATTTATGGAAATTGGAGTCTTCATCCCCATTGGAAACAATGGCTGGCTATTGTCGGAGAATGCGCCGCAATACAAGCCGAGCTTCGAGCTAAACAAAGAAATCACTCTCAAGGCTGAGAAGTACGGCTTCGATTTTGCCTTGTCGATGATCAAGCTTCGCGGCTTTGGGGGCAAGACCGAGTTCTGGGATCATAATCTCGAATCCTTTACGCTGATGGCAGGCCTCGCCGCCGTCACCACACGCATCAAGCTTTTCGCAACGGCTGCCTCACTCGTCATGCCGCCGGCCATCGTTGCAAGAATGGCCTCCACCATCGACAGCATTTCCAATGGGCGCTTCGGTATCAACCTCGTGACCGGCTGGCAGCGGCCGGAATATTCCCAGATGGGCATGTGGCCGGGCGACGAATACTTCGGCAAGCGGTACGCTTACCTTGCCGAATACGCAACGATCCTGCGTGAATTGTGGGAAAAGGGGCAGAGCGATCTCAAAGGTGAGTTCTTCCAGATGGACGACTGCCGGCTCTCGCCGCAGCCGCAGGCCGATATGAAGGTGATCTGTGCGGGCTCCTCCAATGCCGGCATGGAATTCTCCGCTAAATATGCGGACTACAATTTCTGTTTCGGTGTCGGCGTCAATACACCCACCGCGTTTGCGCCTGCCGCCGAGAGGCTCAGGGAAGCAACGGCAAAGACGGGCCGCGATGTATCGTCCTTCGTTCTCTTCATGGTGATCGCCGACGAAACGGACGAGGCCGCACGGGCGAAATGGGAGCATTACAAAGCCGGTGCCGACGAGGAGGCGATCAAGTGGCTCGGCGTCCAGGGGGCTGCTGATACGAAATCCGGTTCGGACACCAATGTCCGGCAGATGGCCGACCCGGTCTCCGCCGTCAACATCAACATGGGAACGCTTGTCGGCTCCTACGAGACCGTGGCGCGATTGCTTGATGAGGTTCCGACCGTGCCTGGAACGGGCGGCGTACTTTTGACTTTCGATGATTTCGTCAAGGGCGTTGAAGATTTCGGCACGAAGATCCAGCCTCTGATGGCGTGCCGCAAGCATGTAAAGCCCCTTCTCGAGGCGGCGGAGTGAGTAGCATGACAACAGGATACCAAGCCCCCGCCGTTCACAGCGGAAGCGTCACATTGCCCGCTCGCCCAGAGCCGATCACACTGAAGCCCGAAGAAACCGCCGTCGTCGTCGTCGATATGCAGAATGCCTATTCGACGGAAGGCGGCTATGTGGATCTGGCCGGCTTCGACATTTCAGGCGCCAAGGGCACGATCGACAATATTCGTAAGACTCTGGATGCCGCGCGCGCTGCTGGCGTTCAGGTGGTCTACTTCCAGAATGGCTGGGACAAGGATTATGTCGAGGCTGGCGGTCCAGGCTCGCCCAACTGGCACAAATCCAACGCGCTGAAATATATGCGCGCCAATCCCGATGCGCAGGGTAAGTTGCTTGCCAAGGGCACCTGGGATTACGCGATCGTCGATGAGCTTCAGCCGAAACCCGGTGATATCCTGGTGCCAAAGACCCGCTATAGCGGCTTCTTCAACACGCAGATGGACAGTATCCTGCGCGCCCGCGGCATTCGAAACCTCGTCTTCGTCGGCATTGCCACCAATGTCTGCGTCGAAAGCTCGCTTCGCGATGCCTTCCATCTGGAATATTTCGGCGTCATGCTCGAAGACGCGACCCATCACCTCGGCCCGGATTACATTCAACAGGCGACCGTCTACAACGTCGAAAAGTTTTTCGGTTGGGTGGCGACTGTCAATGATTTCTGTGGCGCCATAAGCCAGGCCGCACCTGCCAATTCCTGATTGTAGAAGGACAAACTCATGCCGAAGAAGATCATCGTTCCCGAAGGCACATCGAAGCCGATTGCACCATTTTCGCCCGGCACGCTGGCAGATGGGATCGTCTATGTCTCTGGAACGCTGCCATTCGACAAGAACAACGACGTCGTTCATGTGGGTGACGCAAGCGCCCAGACCCGCCACGTGCTGGAGACCATCAAGTCGGTGATCGAAACAGCTGGTGGCACGATGGAAGACGTGACGATGAACCACATTTTCATCACCGACTGGGCCAATTATCAGGCGGTCAATGCCGTCTATGCCGAATATTTCCCCGGCGACAAGCCGGCTCGCTACTGCATTCAATGCGGTCTGGTGAAGCCGGATGCGCTGGTGGAAATCGCAGCCGTCGCTCATATCGGCAAGCCCTAAGCGCAATGCATTTCGATCTGCACGGAAGACAAGATGCCGATGCGCCGACGATCATCCTGTCGTCGGGCCTCGGCGGTTCTGCAAGTTACTGGGCGCCGCAGCTTGCGGCGCTATCGAACCACTATCGGATCGTGACCTATGATCATCGCGGTTGCGGACGCACCGGTGGCGAAGTACCGGCCGATGGCGGCATCGCGGCCATGGCGGACGATGTGCTGGAGATTGCCGAGCAACTGGGCCTCACTCGTTTCGATTTCATGGGACACGCATTGGGCGGCTTGGTCGGGCTTGATCTCGCCCTTCGCAAGCCCGAAATGGTCGGAAAACTCGTTCTCATCAATGCCTGGAGCAAGGCCGATCCCCATTCCGGACGGTGCTTTGATGTGCGCATCGAGCTCCTCGAGAAATCCGGCGTTCCCGCTTTCGTCAAGGCACAGCCCCTGTTCCTGTACCCGGCCGTCTGGATGTCGGAAAATGCCGAACGGCTGGAGGCGGAGGAGCGGCACGCAACCGAGCATTTTCAGGGGCGCACCAATATCCTGCGCCGCATCGCCGCCTTGCGCGCCTTCGATGTCGATGACCAGTTGAAGGAAATCGAAACGGAGACGCTGGTGATTGCCACGCGCGATGATCTTTTGGTTCCCTATACGCGGTCGATTCGTCTGGCCGAAGGCTTGCCGAACAGCCAGTTGCAGCTCGTCGACTTCGGAGCCCATGCTGTCAACGTCACGGCTCCGGATGCCTTCAACGCCGCCATACTGCGCTTTTTGCAGCCTGGCTGATACTTTTTCGTTACTTGCTTGGCTCGGCAACATACTTCCTTCAACGAAAGAGCGATGGCACAAAGGAAGGGGTTGCTTTCCGCTGCCCGACGTTTCATCACCTTCTTATAGAGCGCCGTGCGTCCTTTAAGACGCACAAAGGACGCTCTAACTTTTTGAATCTACGCATCGTGCTTTCCGAAAATCGATTCCGATTTTCGGGCCGATGCTGGAGACGCAGGTCGCATCAAGGCTGAAGGAGGAAACGATGAAGGCTCTGGTTCTGGAGGAAAAGGGAAAGCTGTCGCTTCGCGACTTCGATCTTCCCGCCACGCTCGGTCCAAAAGATGTGAAAATCCGCACCCACACGGTCGGTATTTGCGGCTCGGATGTGCACTATTACACCCATGGCAAGATCGGCCACTTCGTCGTTAACGCGCCTATGGTGCTCGGCCACGAAGCAGCGGGCACGGTTGCCGAAGTCGGCTCCGAGGTCACGCATCTGAAAGTCGGAGACCGCGTGTGCATGGAGCCGGGTATTCCCGACCCGACCTCGCGTGCAGCCAAGCTCGGCATCTACAATGTTGATCCGGCCGTGACGTTCTGGGCAACGCCACCAGTCCACGGTTGCCTTACACCTGAGGTCATTCATCCGGCCGCCTTCACCTATAAGCTGCCCGATAACGTATCCTTCGGCGAGGGCGCGATGGTAGAGCCCTTCGCCATCGGCATGCAGGCAGCGCTCCGCGCGCGGATCCAGCCGGGCGATGTGGCGGTGGTCACGGGTGCCGGACCAATCGGAATGATGGTAGCGCTTGCAGCACTTGCCGGCGGTTGCGCCAAGGTCATCGTTGCCGATCTCGCTCAGCCCAAGCTTGATATCATTGGTGCCTATGATGGTATCGAGACGGTCAATATCCGCGAAGCCTCGCTGCCAGATGCCGTTGCCAAGGCCACGGATGGCTGGGGTTGCGATATCGTGTTTGAGTGCTCAGGCGCGGCTCCTGCCATTCTCGGCATGGCAAAGCTCGCCCGACCCGGCGGGGCAATCGTGCTTGTCGGCATGCCGGTCGATCCGGTGCCGGTCGATATCGTCGGATTGCAGGCCAAGGAACTGCGTGTCGAAACCGTCTTCCGTTATGCCAATGTCTACGACCGGGCGATTGCGCTTATCGGTTCCGGCAAGGTTGACCTGAAGCCGTTGATCTCCGCCACCATCCCCTTTGAAGACAGCATTGCTGGATTTGATCGCGCGGTGGAAGCGAGAGACACCGACGTGAAGCTTCAAATCGTCATGCCGCAATAATCGGTCCGGTGCCGGTGGCAAAACGTCTCCGGCATCCTCTGAACTATTTCGCTCGAAAGCTATCAGCGGCTATTGACCTAGAGCGTGCTCTAACTTGTAGCTTCCTCTGCGTTATGACGATGAGGTGCTCATGAAGATCGGCGAACTGGCAAAACGCTCCGGCCTGTCGGCCTATACGATCCGCTATTACGAGCGGATCGGCTTGCTGCCCTATGCCGATCGCGACCGCTCGAGCAGGCGCGATTACGATCCCGAGATTCTCGTCTGGATCGAGTTTCTTGGAAGACTGAAAACCACCGGAATGCCGATCCGGGACATGCTGCGCTACGCCGCCTTGCGAAAACAGGGCGATGCGACAGGTCCCGAACGGCAGGCGATGCTGGAAGCGCATCGCGACGAGGTTCGTGATCGGGTTGCCGAACTCCAGCAGTGCCTCCTCGTCCTCGACCAGAAGATCGCCGGATATGCCGGCGAAGATCAGAGGATGACGAATGATGACGCAGACACAGGAAAACTTGAACCAAAGCCGGCTGGAACGCGGCAAACGCGCGCTTGCCGATATTGACGGCGAAGCCGGAGCAAAGGTAATCGCGGCGCTCGCCGATATCGCACCGGACTTCGCGACCTACCTGTTCGAATTTCCCTTCGGCGATATTTACAGCCGACCAGGCCTCGATATCAAAGCAAGGGAGATCGCGACTATCGCTGCGCTGACGGCGATGGGCAATGCAGCGCCACAGCTAAAGGTGCATATCGAGGCCGGCCTCAATGTCGGGCTATCGCGTGATGAGATCACGGAAATCATCATGCAAATGGCCGTCTATGCCGGATTTCCAGCGGCATTGAACGGCCTGTTTGCCGCGAAGGATGTCTTCTCCGCGATTGACGCGCGAGAAGCGGCAGCGGCTTAAGGGGCAAATCCAAAAGCCAGCTCCGTGTGGGCGCTATTTCTCCATCTTCCTGTAGCAATGAAGGAGAAACGGATATAGCGTCCCGCCGCCGAACCCGAGTTGCTTCCGAGGATGTCATGCCCCTATCCGATCAGCAGATTGCCGAGCTCAACACGCCCGCCGTTGTCGTGGATCTCGACATCGCGAAAAAGAATATCGCTCGCTTTCAGGACTATGCTGACGTCCATGGGCTGAAGGTCAGACCGCATATAAAGACACACAAGCTCCCGGCCGTCGCGGAGATGCAACTGTCTGCAGGCGCTGTGGGCATTACTTGCCAGAAGGTGTCGGAAGCCGAGGCCATGGTGGCGGGAAGCGACGCCATCAAGGACGTTTTGATCACCTACAACATTCTCGGCGCAGCGAAATTGCGGCAGTTGCGCGCTCTGGCCGGCAAGGTTCGTCTATCGGTCGTTGCCGATAGTGCCGAGGTTGTGCAAGGTCTCTCCGACGCCTTTGCCGATGCGCAGGAGCCGCTGACCGTCCTTGTCGAGTGCAATACGGGTGCGAACCGCTGCGGTGTACAAACTCCCCAAGCCGCCGCGGAATTGGCCGCTGTCATCGATCAGGCGGCAGGTTTGCTGTTCGGCGGATTGATGACCTATCCAGCTCCGTCAGGCGAGGCCGCAGTCCAGAGCTTTATGACGGACGCCAAGCGGATAATCGAAGATCAGGGAATTGCGGTGCCCCTCATCACCTCCGGCGGCACACCGTCTATGATGCACGCGGCCAAGGCGCCGGTTGTCACGGAGTATCGTCCCGGAACCTATGTCTATAACGATCGATCGCTTGTGGCGCGCGGCGTTTGTGGCTGGGACGAATGTGCCCTGAACGTTATCGCCACCGTCGTTTCGGTACCGGCGGAAAACCGCGCCATTATCGATGCCGGCTCGAAGGCCCTGACCTCTGATCTCTTGGGCCTCACAGGCTATGGCCATGTGCTTGGTCGTGAGGATATCATGATCGATCAGTTGTCGGAGGAGCACGGACGTCTTGTGACCGAGGGACCGATCGGGCTCAAGGTGGGGGACAAGCTTTGTATCGTTCCGAACCAC